>DGQK01000022.1 GCA_002390745.1 Bacteroidetes bacterium UBA4416
TTCGGTACATTGGCATGTACCCTTATGGATAGGGACATGTAACCTTATAGATATAAGCATGTACCTTCCGGTATATAACCCTTCGGCAAAATGACAGCCTGTCGCTTAAGACACCTGCTTTGTCAGTCTTTTTCCGGATGGTATGTTTTTAGATGCGGATTCCGGCAAAAGCAACAGCTTATGAAGTCCTTTCCCTTAAAAGAATTACTCTCGGTGATCGCCTATCCCTTGCTGTTCCTGGCGCTCTGCTGGGGCGTCTTTTTGGCCGACACCTTTTTTCACCTCGATCTGTACAGCCTCGGCGTGAGTCCGCGTACGGCCTCGGGCCTGAAGGGTATTTTGTTTGCTCCGGTGATTCACGGCGACTGGAGCCACATCCTCAACAACAGCCTGCCGGTATTCATTCTCAGCTCCATGATCTTTTATTTCTATAAGCCTATTGCATGGCCGGTGATCCTTTGGACCTGGTTTATCAGCGGCCTGTGGCTATGGGTGGGAGGGCGCAACAGCGATGCCATCCCCAATTACCATTTCGGTGCCAGCACACTCATCTACGCCTTTTCGTCGTTCCTCTTCTTCAGCGGCGTCTTCCGCCGGCACCGGCAATTGATGGTGGTATCGGCCATTGTCGTATTTCTCTACGGCAGCATTACCTATGGTATTTTTCCCTTCGATGCCAAAGTCTCCTGGGAAGGGCATTTGTTCGGCGCGATCTCGGGCCTGCTGGTAGCTTTCAGCTACAGGAAAGAAGGCCCGCAGGAAGCCCGCTACCAATGGCCGGATCCGGAAGATGAGCCCGACCTGGAAGGTGAGTATAACCGCCAGCTCGAATACGAGCAGGAATTGCAACGGCAAATCCGCGAGCAGCAGGCTCTTCAATCCATGAATATCGTGTACCACTACAAGCCTAAGGAAGAGGAAGAAGGCGGGGAGAAAAAAGAGGAATAGCGGTTTTTCTGTCACGCGTCGTGACGGGAGAATTACGCTGCGATCCCTAATCGGGATAAGCTCATCTGCTCCTTTGTTTCAGACACCGGATGCGCGCTTTAGCAAGCGGCAGGCCATCAGGCTCAAGGCTGCGGGAAGTGCATCGCGACGGCCGCGAGGCGCCAAAAAACAATTGACCTGGCACTATTGTAGCTTTTACAACATCCAAAAATCAAATTATCCTAAAGGAAAATCAATCTCCTTTTTTTAACCGTTTTTTTGTGTATCTTTGCCCGAATTTTAACACAAAATTCAATCTTATGGCTTCATCGTTTTTAGCAACTAAATTTGCTCCTGAAGGTTTAACGTATGATGATGTTCTCCTGGTACCGGCTTATTCTGAAGTGTTGCCCCGCGAGGTAAACATTTCCAGCTATTTTACCAAAAACATCCGCATCAATGCGCCCATTGTATCGGCGGCAATGGACACGGTTACCGAATACCAGCTGGCAATCACCATTGCCCAGGAAGGCGGCATCGGCGTGCTTCATAAAAACATGACCATTGAGGACCAGGCCATGCATGTGCGCAAGGTAAAGCGAAGCGAAAGCGGCATGATCGTGGATCCTTTGACGGTAGCGGAAACGGCAACCATTGGCGAAGTGCTGGCCATTATGTCTGAAAACAAGATAGGCGGCGTGCCTGTAGTGGATAAGGACAATAAGTTTGCGGGCATCGTGACCAACCGCGACCTGCGCTTCGAGAAAAATCCAAAGCGCCTGGTGAAAGAGGTGATGACTCCCGCCAGCAAATCAGTAACGGCGCAGCAGGGAGTTACACTCAAGCAGGCTGAGGTGATCCTGCAGGATCATAAGATCGAAAAATTGCCGGTGCTGGATAAAAACAAAAAGCTGATCGGCTTAATTACCTATAAAGACATTATAAAAATTAAAGTGCGCCCCAATGCGGCGAAGGATGAGCTGGGCCGCCTGAGGGTAGCCGCTGCGGTGGGTGTCACGCACGATACCATGCAGCGCGTGGATGCGCTGGTAGCTGCGGGAGTGGATGCCATCATCATCGATACGGCACACGGTCATTCCAAAGGCGTGATCAATATGCTGAAGGATGTGAAGAAAAAGCACAAGAGCCTGCAGGTGGTTGTTGGAAATATTGCTACCGGCGAGGCTGCGCTTGCGCTCATGAAGGCTGGTGCCGATGGCGTGAAAGTGGGGATTGGCCCGGGATCTATCTGCACTACAAGGGTGATTGCAGGGGTAGGCGTTCCTCAGCTCACTGCGATCCTGGAAGTAGCCAATGCACTGAAAGGTAAGCTGCCGATCATTGCCGACGGCGGCATCCGCTACACGGGCGATATTGTGAAGGCCATTGCTGCCGGCGCAAGCACGGTGATGATGGGTGGCATGTTTGCCGGAGTAGAAGAGAGCCCGGGAGAAACGATTATTTTTGAAGGGCGCCAGTTTAAGGCCTATCGCGGAATGGGTTCACTCGAAGCCATGCAGAAAGGCTCCAAAGACCGCTATTTCCAGGATATGGAAGACGATATCAAAAAGCTGGTGCCGGAAGGGATCAGCGGGCGCGTTCCCTACAAAGGCCACCTGGCGGAAGTCATGTACCAATTGATCGGCGGTTTGAGAGCCGGTATGGGCTATTGCGGTTCCCGGGATATCAAAGCCTTACAGGGTGCAAAATTTACCAGGATCACCGCTGCCGGTGTGAAAGAAAGCCACCCGCACGATGTAGTGATCACAAGGGAAGCACCGAATTACACGAGATAGATATGAGTCGTGAGATCTGAGTAAAGAGATTTGTTTATCTCCTATCTCACTACTCATTACTTTTTTGAATGGAAAAATAAAACAGAAGTAAAAATGATATTACCAATAGTTGTTTACGGTGATCCGGTGCTGCGGAAAAAATGCGAGGACATTGACAAGGATTACCCGGGGTTGGATAAGCTGATCAAGGATATGTACGAAACCATGTACGACGCGCTGGGCGTTGGGCTGGCAGCTCCGCAGATAGGAAAAGCCATCCGCCTGTTTGTGGTTGATGCTTCGCCTTTTGCAGAAGTGGAAGAGGACGAGGAACCGGAATACACGCCCGAAGAGATGGAAGAGATGAACGGCTTCAAAAAGACCTTTATCAATGCGCGTATCCTGGAAGAGGAAGGTGAAGAATGGAAATTCAGTGAAGGCTGTTTAAGTATTCCGAGGATCAGGGAAGATGTGTTGCGCAAGCCGAAGATCACGATCGAATACCTGGACGAGAACTTTAAAAAGCATACCGAAACATACGAAGGAGTGATTGCACGCGTCATTCAGCACGAGTACGATCATATCGAAGGCGTCCTGTTTACGGATAAGATCAGCGCCTTCAAGCGCAAGCTGATCAGCGGCAAACTGGCTGATATCAGTAAAGGAAAGTTCAAGGCGGATTACAAAACCAGGGTTTACCAGGCAAAAAAATAAAACCATGCTCAAAACACTTGCAGCCATAGCAGGCAGCTGCCTGATCCTTGTTTCCTGTGGCGGAAAGGAAGAGGAAAAAAAAGAGGAGGCCGTTAAAAAAGATACGGTCGCAGCAGCTTCTTCCGATAGCTGTTCCAAACTCCTGGCAAAGGCCAAAGCCTCTGATGCCGTTCTGATGCGTGCATTGGTGCTCGATAAAGAAGTAGCCGTGAAAGCCATCGGCGATTTCAGCAGCTATGCCTCTTATTGCGGGAATGATTCGTTGTCGCCGGTGTTTTACCTGAAAGCCGGGCAGGTAGCACAGGCCATCGGCAGCTACAGCCAGGCGCAGGCCATGCTCAATAATTGCCTTAATAAATACCCTCAGTTCAGGAATAAAGGTGCGGTTCTGTTTTTGCTGGCACAGCTCTATGACGACCCTAAAATGCTGAACAACGAAGAGAAAGCCAAAGAATATTACGAGCAGATCATCAAGGAATATCCTAAAACCTCTTATGCCAGCGATGCCGCGGCTTCTATCAAGAACCTCGGAAAAACCGACGAGCAGCTCATCCAGGAGTTCCTGAAGAAGAATAAATAACTGTTTTGTGATTATTCACACCGGTTAACCGATACTTCGCGATGCCCGGCAAGGTTCATTATTTTGGGCTAAGGTCGGGTGGTTCAATAATCACCAGAAGACAGCCTCTCTATGATGGCAACAGGTTCTAAAATTAAACCTACCTTTATATAAAACCACTGACAAAATTATTATGAAAAGGACTTTTATCCTAGTGCTTTTAGGGGCAAGCATTGCCGCTCTTGCTCAAAACACATACACGGCTACTTGTCTTAAAGATATCAATACGGGAACAGGAGGGGCGGCCATTTCCAATCTTACGTTAATCAATAATAAAGCATTTTTTATAGCAAATGACGGGGTTTTAGGCCATGAACCCTGGGTTAGTGACGGAACGACATCGGGGACGCAGCTTTTGAAAGATATTAATCCGGGAGCCAATGCAAGCTATGCTTCGTACTTCACGGCGTTCAATAACTCCATTTATTTTTTAGCCAACAATGCATCGGGAACCGGTTTATGGAAAACCGATGGAACTCCTTCCGGCACCGTATTGATTAAGCAATTTTTTTTAACCCCTTTGTTCGGCATGGAGAATAAGTTCGCAATCGTAGGCTCTAAGCTGTTTTTTCAGGCCGATGACGTAAACGGCGCAGAATTATGGTCGAGTGATGGAACGACTGCCGGAACTGTATTGGTAAAGGATATCCGGCCCGGCTCCATGCCATCTTATCCGTCTTTCTTTTGTGTGTTTAATAATAAAGTGTATTTCCAGGCAGACAATGGTTCCTCTGGTCCCGAATTATGGGAAAGCGATGGAACGGCCTCCGGCACTGTGCTGGTAAAAGATATTTGCAGCGGCCCCGCAGGCAGTGCTGCTGCTCAAATGTATGTTTATGGAAGTAAAATGTATTTTGGCGCTTATGATGCTACAAATAGTCATCAGTTGTGGGTATCAGACGGGACATCCGCTGGTACGAATCTTTTCAAAATAATAAATCCATCGGGAAGTGGTTTTCCAAGCGAGTTCATGACCGTCAATGGAAAACTGATTTTTTTGGCTCCGGGAACGGCGGGGAATGGTGAATTGTGGGTTTCGGATGGAACAACCGGAGGGACGCAGATGTTGAAGGATATTGATGGAAATTCATCCAGCTCAAGCAATCCCACAAACTATACAATAGCCGGCACTGAATTATATTTCTCGGCAAATGACGGAGTTTCCGGAAAAGAGTTATGGGTGACGGATGGGACAACAGCTGGCACAATCCGGTTCAAAGATATCAATCCCGGTTCGGGATCTTCAAATCCTGTAGGGATGTATGATTATGGAGCGGAAATTTTGCTGGGAGCAGCCAATGGCAATGGCTCAAATGAACTTTACAGTCTTAACAAGGTGACCAAAACGCTTTCTCTTAAAGTTAAAATAAATTCGGGAGCTTCATCGGAACCTAAAAAAATCTTTGAGTTGGGATCGGATCTTTTCGTCGTTGCAGAAGGTGATCAGGGAAATGAACTATATAAGGTAACGCTTGCTCCTGTTGGAATACAGGAAAACGACCGGGCGGTTGATGTGTTGATTTATCCTAATCCTGTAAGTACTCATCTGACTATAAAACAAGAAGACGGGCAGGTTAAGGAATATAGTATTGTGCTTCCCTGCGGGAAAATTATAATGACAGGAACAACATCGGATAGGATTGATGTATCTTCAATAAGTCCGGGCTTATACTTCGTTCTTGTAAATGGAAGAATAGGAAAATTCATTAAGCAATAACAGCAGGTATATGATATGACGATTCCCGGCATTAGTATCTAAGAAGATATGATCACCGCTTTAAGCCTCTCCACAAACTATATCATTGCGCGAAGCCACAAAAAAAGTCCCTTACTGCTGTAAAGGACTTTTTAAAGAAGATGAAATATAAATTATTCTTATGCTTCCGTAGCCGGAGTTTCTTCGGAAATAATGTTCGGATCAACCATGATGCGGCCGCAATGCTCGCACACCAGGATCTTTTTGTTCATACGGATGTCCAATTGCTTTTGAGGCGGGATCTTGTTGAAGCAGCCTCCGCAGGCATCACGCTCTACAGGCACTACTGCCAGGCCGTTACGGGTATTGGCACGTACACGTTTGTAAGCATTCACCAAACGGTCTTCGATCGCCGAAGCGGCTTTTTCAGAAGCCTTCATCAGGTCTTTTTCCTCTTTCTCCGTTTCAGCAATGATCTCGTCCAGCTCGCTTTTTTTCAGCTTCAAATCTTTTTTGCGCTCTGAAAATTCAGTCTGTGATTTCTCAACGATTTCCGATTTGGACTCGATGTTGAACTTGTATTCCTTTAAGCGTTTTTCAGCCAGTTGGATCTCCAGGTTCTGGAACTCGATCTCTTTGGTGATGGCATCGTACTCACGGTTGTTGCGTACCTTGCCTTGCTGCGCTTCGTATTTTTTGATATTTGCTTTGAAATCCTTGATAGCCTGTGTTTTTTCATTCACCTGCTCCTCCAGTGCTTTCAGCTCATCCGTCAGGTTGTTTACACGGGTTTCCAAACCTGCCACACTGTCCTCCAGATCCTGCACCTCCAGTGGAAGCTCACCACGGATCGTACGGATACGGTCTATTTTAGAATCGATTAATTGTAATTCGTATAAAGCGCGAAGTTTCCCTTCGATCGATGCATCAATTTTTTCTTTGATTTTTGCGCACATAGTTTAAAAATAGTTTACCGGGTTAGTGTTTGTTTCCGTTAAATAGGTTGCAAAATTAGGAAATTTATTTGATATTATCTCATAAAATATTTCCGGCGTAAATTGCTCAGTTTCAAAGTGTCCGATGTCGGCAACCACGATTTTGCCCTCTGCATCAAAAAACTCATGGTACTTGAAATCAGCGCTTATGTAAATGTCTGATTTCGAGTTTATTGCACTTTTAAGCAAAAAGCTTCCGCTTCCGCCGCACAAAGCCACGGTTTTAATCGCTCTTTGGCGTAAAGCCGTATGTTTTAAAAATTTAACGTTGAAAACCTGTTTCAGCAGTGTGAGGAACTCCATTTCCGGCATGGGCTCTTCCAGTTCACCGATCATACCTGAGCCTACATCCTGGTAGCTGTTCTCCAGCTGGTAGATGTCATAAGCTACTTCCTCATACGGATGGTTTTGCCTCAGGGCCGATAAGATCGCGCCCTGGTGAACCCCTTCAAAGATCAGCTCAAGACGTGTTTCCTTTTCCAGGCTCAGCTTGCCCTTTTCGCCCAGCACCGGGTTCGAGTGCTCGTTCCCGCGGAAGCTGCCCGTTCCTTCCAGTGTGAAGCTGCATTGGTCGTAATTGCCGATATTGCCGGCACCTGCCCCGAACAAGGCTGTACGCAAGGCTTCCAGATAGCTGCCCGGCACAAAGGTCACCAGCTTCTTCAGCAATGATTTTTTGGGAGAGAGGATGCGTTGGTTCACCAGGCCCAGCTTATCGGCTATTTTTTTATTCACACCCAGTTTCACATTGTCGAGGTTGGTATGGCAGGCGTAGATGGCTATGTCGTGGCGAATTGCCTTGATGATGGTGCGTTCCACATAGTTTGTGCCGTTGAGGCGCTTGAGTCCGCCAAAAATAATGGGATGGTGTGCAATGATGAGGTTACAGCCTTTGGCAAGAGCTTCATCGATGGTGCTCTCAATGCAGTCGAGACTCAACAAGGCACCGCTCAGCTCCATGTCGCGGTGGCCGGTAAGCAGGCCGCAGTTGTCGTAAGATTCCTGGTAGGAGAGGGGCGCAAAGCGCTCAAGCTCGCTGATGATCTCGTGAAGTTTAGGCATGTAAAAGGATAATGGCGTTTGTATATTTTTAAACTCTAAATTTACAACAAAAAGAGCTTAGGCGTATGGAAATTGCAATACTTTGTGTCGTGCTTATCGGGATCGTTTTGTACTTCAGGTCAGGACCGGATAAGGGAAGAAATCAGAAATTCGATTTTACGGCATCACACAGGCTCATCCTGAAAGAAAAGGTGGCGTTTTACAATACGCTTACCACAGAAGAGCAAAGCCGCTTCGAACAAGAGCTGACGGCTTTCCTAAGGCATACGCGCATCACCGGCATTGATACCAGCATCGACGATACCGATAAAATTCTGGTAGCCGCCAGCGCGGTGATTCCCGTCTTTGGCTTCCGCGATTGGCATTACGGCTCCATTACCGAAGTGCTCATCTACCCGAACAGTTTCAATGCCAGCTTTGAAACCGCAGGCAACGAGAAAGGCAACGAGAGGCTTATTACCGGCATGGTAGGAACAGGCGCCATGAACGGCACCATGATCCTCTCCAAAGACGCGCTGCATCTTGGCTTCCGGAATGAAACCGATAAGCAGAATACCGCTATTCATGAGTTTGTGCACCTCATTGATAAAACAGATGGAGCCATCGACGGCATTCCGGAGAATCTACTGGGCAAGCAATACGTACTTCCCTGGATCAACCTCATGGCGACGGAGATCAAAAAAATCAACGCCAACAAATCAGATATCAATCCTTACGGCGCCACCAATCAGTCGGAGTTTTTTGCTGTGGCAAGCGAGTATTTTTTTGAGCGGCCTGCTTTGCTTCAAAAAAAGCATCCCGAACTGTATGCCATGCTGGAGCACATCTACGGGCAGAAGCTCAGTCTTAAAAAGCTTTTCACCAGGCATCCCGGTATTGGCGCCAACACACCATGTCCCTGCAAAAGTGGGAAGAAATTCAAGGACTGTTGTGGGGCTGTGCATTATAAGTGAGTGTGACCTTGTGTGCTTTGATGGAAGCCGGGCCGCTACCTTCTGATCCAGAAAAGAACAGCAGCATAATGCCTCACGACAAAGAAGCTGGCTGACGGTGAACTCATCGTTGGTCTTAAGTTAACCCGAACGGATTTACCACCCAATTAATCCTGTGGATTGAGCCGCTTTTTCTTAATTTTGCAGTATGTTCCATGCCTCGCTCCTGGTCGTTATTCCCGATAGCATCCTTCTGATTGTAGGAGTGATCCTTCTCTTGTCGGCAATCGGCTTTTTAGGGTGGCGCCTGCGTAAAGAGCAGCAGCGGCGCCGGGCTCAGGAGGAGCGTTACAAGGAGCTGGAGTTGAAAATGCAATCGCTGGAAGTAGAGAATTTCAAACACAAGCTGAACCCGCATCTGTTTAAAAATACCCTCAACTCTATTCAGTCGCATGCTTACCAGACCTATTATGCCCTCGATAAATTATCGAATGTGCTGGATTTTATCCTTTACGAGAGCGATAGCAAATATGTCGCTATCAAGGAAGAGGTTGATTTTGCGCTGAGCCTCATCGAGATCAACCGACTTAAGGTGAGCCCGCTATTCGACCTGCGTGTGAAAAACAAAATTCCCCAAAATCATCCCTTGTACGATGAGCGCCTGATGGCGCCGCTTATTACCATCGACATGATCGAAAATGCCTTTAAGCATGCCGATCTGCAAAGCCCCGACGCCTTTATCTCGATCATCTTTGAGCTCGACAGCGACGATTTTAAATTGACCGTGACCAACAAGATCAGCACGAAGGCACCGTTGAAGAAAGAGAAGAGCGGTTTCGGCAAAGAAAGCTTCCGGAAGCGCCTGGTGGCGACTTACAGGGATAACTACAGGTTCGACCAGTTTGTGGAAGGCGACGTGTACATCACCCATTTAAAAATTAAGATCCTTGAACACAAAACTCAGATGCTTACTGCTGGATGATGAGCTGCCAGGCCTTACTTACCTGAAAATGATGTGTGAGCAGATCGCAGAGCTGGAGGTCGTGAAAGCGTTCAATGATCCTTCGGTCCTGCTGAAAGAAGCACCTGCCCTGGACTTCGATCTCTGTATCCTGGATATTGAAATGCCCGGCATGAACGGGCTCGACGTAGCAAAAGCGCTGGGCGGAAAGGCCGTGATCTTTACAACGGCCTACAAGGAGTATGCTGCCGACGCTTACGACCTCGAAGCCATTGACTACATCCGTAAACCCATCGAAAGAACCCGCCTCGGGAAAGCCATTCAGAAGGCCTGCGACGTGCTGCTGAAGCCAGCCGAAGAAAAAAACTATGCACCTTTCAATACCAACAAAGGCAAAATGCTGCTCTTTTTCCGTGACGTGATGCTCGTGACGATTGCAGATAACGATAAGCGCGATAAGCTCGTATATCTGCAAAACGGCGAAGAGATCATTTTAAAAAACACCTCCTTCGACCAGCTGCTGGCCGTGTTTCCGGCCAACGATTTTTGCCGCGTGAGCAAAAAAGACATGGTGGCGCTCAAAGCCGTAAAGTTCTTCGTGCATAACGAGATCACCACGCAGCTGACAGATCGCAACGGGCTTAACCGTAAGATCAATCTCAGCGAAATTTACCGGAAGGATTTTATGAGTAAGCTTTAAGCTGGCGGCTGAGGTTCCGGAAGTCATCAGGACAATGCTCCCCAAACTCATTACATAAGATTGCCGTTTCATTACAAATCAGCGTCTGTCAAGGCTTTGAAAGGGTATTGTCTGGGAGTTAGCATGTAAATTTGCAGCCATGCTAAAGTCCGTATTCCAGATCTTCTTGTTATGTTTTAGTATCACCGCCGTTTCTCAAACCGGCATTGGCATCGGGCTGTATCCTACCGGTACAGAAACAGGCTTCGGTATCCGGACATCCAAAGAAACCCGCTTTGCCGGCGATGCCCGGATTACGCGCGCCAATATCTTTAATGAAAAAAGCAAGGCCTCGGCCTTTGTCACCGAATTATCGCTCATTTGCCGCGTGGTAAAGCTGGAGCGGCTGCGCTTCCATGTGGGCTTGGGTTATAAGGCAGACTGGAACCTGAACGAAACGCATAAGCACGGAGTGATCGTGCCGATCGGAGTAGAAGCTTTTCCTTTTCCTTTTCAGAATGCGGGACTGTTTTTCGAAGCAGCGCCTTTTTATGTGTCGGATTTTATATCGAGAAACAATGCAGGGATCAGGACTGCGGCAGGCTTTGTCTTCTACTTCCCCCTAAAAATCAAAAAAGAAACTACCCAACTTAATTAAACGCTTATGAAGAATATCAAAAACCTTTTGTTTTATGTTGTTGTCGTTGGCGGTGTTTCTGCCATGATGTACGTGATCGTTTCGATGGGCGAAGGCCTCGAAGCCGGTAAAATTACAGCAGGGAAAGGAAGCAGCTCCGTTTCTCACTGGCAGCAGTTCACAGATACCTATTTTCATAACATCACGCATCCGCTGGCTATCCTGTTGCTGCAGATCCTGACGATCATCATTGCTGCAAAGGTTTTCGGCTTCCTGTGCAGGAAGATCGGACAGCCCTCCGTAATAGGCGAGATCATTGCCGGTATTGTGCTCGGCCCTTCTTTTGTCGGGATGTATTTTCCGGAATTCTCCGCGTTCCTTTTTCCGAAGGCGTCCCTGGGAAACCTTCAGTTCCTGAGCCAGATCGGCCTGGTGCTTTTTATGTTCATTGTAGGCATGGAGCTCGACCTGAACGTACTGAAAAAGAAAGCGCATGAGGCGGTTGTGATCAGCCATGCCAGCATCATCTTCCCCTTTGCCCTGGGCATTGGCCTGGCTTATTTTATCTATCGCGGCTTTGCTCCGGCGGAAGTCGGGTTCCTTCCCTTCTCTTTATTTATCGGCATATCCATGAGCATTACAGCGTTTCCGGTACTGGCAAGGATTGTGCAGGAGCGTAACCTTACCAAAACGAAACTCGGTGCACTGGCGATTACCTGCGCCGCCGCCGATGACATTACGGCCTGGTGCATTCTCGCTGCCGTTATTGCCATTGTAAAAGCAGGGAGCGTAGTCAGTGCCATCTACACCATTTTAATGGCTGTTGGCTATGTGTTCCTGATGCTGAAGCTGGTTCAGCCGTTTTTGAAACGCATGGGCGACATTTATTCCAATAAGGAAGGCTTAAGCAAGCCGGTTGTCGGCGTCTTTTTTATCATGCTCGTGGCCTCAGCCTATATAACAGAGATTATCGGCATTCATGCCTTGTTCGGGGCATTCATGGCGGGAGTCATCATGCCCTCCAATACCAATTTCAGAAGCATTTTCATTGAGAAGATCGAGGACGTGTCGACACTGCTCTTGCTGCCCCTGTTCTTTGTCTTTACCGGCCTGCGTACGCAGATAGGCTTGTTGAATGAGCCGCATTTATGGCAAATGTGCGCAGTCATTATTCTTCTCGCAGTCATCGGAAAATTTTTGGGAAGCGCACTTGCCGCGAAATTCACCGGCCAAAGCTGGCGTGAAAGCCTGATCGTGGGAGCCCTGATGAACACACGGGGATTGATGGAGCTGGTAGTGCTCAATATCGGCTACGACCTGGGCGTGCTTACGCCGGAAGTGTTTGCGATGATGGTGATCATGGCCCTCGTCACCACCTTTATGACCGGCCCCGCGCTGGATCTCATCAACCGCTTTTTGCCGGAGCCGAAAGCAAGCGATGTGCCCGAGTCTATCGAAAAGTCAGGGAAATACAATATCCTCGTTTCTTTCGGAAGCCCGCTGAGAGGAAAAGTGCTGATCCGCCTTGCCAACTATTTTATCCGTAAAGCGCCCGGCAATGCCAATATTACGGCCCTGCACTTATCACCGAGCAGCGACATCAACCAGTTCAATGCGGTAGAATATGAGCGCGACAGTTTCAAGCCCATCAAAAAAGAAGCCCAGCGCCTGAATATGGAAGTAGAAAGCCTCTTTAAATCGACCCAGGACATTGATAAGGAGATCAGCGAAACGGCCAATGCAGGCAACTACGACCTCCTGCTGGTGGGCATCGGCCGCTCGGTATACGAAGGGACCTTGTTGGGGAAAATCCTGGGCTTTACATCCAATATCATCAATCCTGAAATCCTCTACGATAAGATCACCGGGAAAGAGAAGCTCTTTGAAAATACCGTCTTTGATGAGCGGACCAGGCAGATCATTAAATCGGCGAAAGTGCCGGTAGGCATTTTGCTGGATAAGGGCCTGGAGGAAATTGATACCGTCTTTATCCCGGTTTTCTCCATCAGCGACAGCTTCCTGTTCGTGTATGCGCAAAAGCTGATCCATAACAGCAATGTGAGGGTGGTGATCCTCGATGCGTCCGGCATCATCAGGCAGAATCCCGAGCTTAAGGAAACCATCCGCTCCATCGAACAGATTGCACCGAACCATATTGTCTTATACAACGAGCGTAAAATTGAGAAAGAGTTCCTCGAGCAGCAGGACCTTATGCTCATCAGCATCGATAGCTGGCGCAAAGCCCTGGAAACACAAAGCAGCTGGCTTTCCAATACGCCATCGGCCCTGATCATTAAACCGTAGTCTGCGGAAAGCGGATGAATAGCCTGAACGGTTAGTGTTAAACAAAAATGCCTTTAGCTTGTCTTACTTTTACACGATAAGAACATGTTGAACAATAAACAGAAACCCGATCTCACATTGCCTGTGAAGCCCGATGAGCCAAGGCTTGGTAACAGAGAGGCTAAAATGGAGCTGGTAATGTATGGTGATTATGAAGATCCGAAATGCCGGAAAGCGTTTCAGGAAGTAGAAAGCCTGCTCGGAAAATACCCGGAGCAATTTCAGTTCATCTGGCGTCATTTCCCGCAGAATAAGATTCATCAGAAATCGCAGAAGGCAGCGGAACTGGCCGTAGCAGCGGCAGCGCAGGGGAAATTCTGGGAGATTCACCGATTACTGATCGCACAAGGAAACAAGCTCAGCTTCACCGATCTGGTAGCTTATGCCAGGGAAACAGAGATATACAGCAAAACGCTGTACAATGCGCTCTCCAATAATACCTATGCCTGGGATGTGAGGGACAGCATGACTTCCGGCGTAGAAAGCGGGATCAAAAAGCTGCCTGCTGTGTTCGTCAATGGCTGTCTGATGCAGGAGGACATCAACCTCCAGAACCTGGAAGCAGAAATTTTGAAATAAGTTGCACAAGCGCATCACAGCAACCTCTTCATCCGTTCATCCCGTAACGATGATTATTTTTTTGTAAGGTCCCTGTACCTTGTGCAGCTCACCAGGTGGTCGTTGATCATACCGGCAGCCTGCATGTAGGCGTAGCAGATCGTAGAGCCTACAAAGGTGAAGCCGCGCTTTTTGAGCGCTGCGCTCATGGCATCCGATTCAGGGCTGGTGGCGCGGATTTCCGAAGAGCTCTTCACCCTGGTGACGATGGTCTTGTGCCCCGTGAACTGCCAGATGTAAGCATCGAAAGAACCGAATTCGTTTTGGATCTCCAGGAAAGCCCTGGCATTTTTGATCGTTCCCGTAATTTTGAGTTTATTGCGGATAATTCCTTCATTCTGCATCAGCTCCTCAACCTTTTTCTCATCGAACTTTGCCACTTTTTTTACATCGAAACCGGCAAAGGCTTTTTTGAAATGTTTGCGGCGGTGCAGGATCGTTTTCCAGCTTAGCCCGGCCTGAAAGCAGTCCAGCACCAGGAACTCAAAGTGTTTTTTATCATCATGAGCAGGCGTTCCCCATTCCGTATCGTGGTAGGCGAGCATTTGCTCATCATTCTGTGGCCAGGTACATTGCATGATTTTAAATTTGAATTTTGAGAACTGTATTCTATCTTTATGCTAAATTAAAGTATTATGGGAATAGAAGAAAAAATTAATGCCGACGTCAAAGCATCGATGCTGGCAAAAGACAGCAAACGCCTGGAAGCTGTGAGAGCGCTGAAATCGGTGATCTTACTGTTGAAAACATCGCCGGAAGGACTGACCGAGGATAGCGCGATGAAAGCCATCCAGAAGGAATATAAGAAGCGTAAGGAAACGGCGGAAATATACATTCAGCAAAACCGCCAGGACCTGGCAGACGACGAGATTGCTCAGGCAAAAGTCATGGAAGAATACCTTCCGAAACAACTGAGCGAAGACGAGATCAGGGCCGAGGTGAAAAAAGCAATCGATCAGACAGGTGCTTCATCAGCTGCCGATATGGGTAAAGTGATGGGCGCTGTGAACAAGGTAATTGCCGGCAGGGCCGATGGCAAGCTGGTTTCACAGATCGTGAAAGAAATGCTCGGTTAATTCCGAAACTAAGTCATCAGGGAAGGGCTACCGGAAACGGCGGCCCTTTTTGTTTGTCGGTTTGTAATTATCGCTTAAAGCTTTTCTGACAGGCGTAAAGAGCAATATAGGCTTACTGCCTTGGTATATACCGAAGCCCTGAGGATTTCAACAAAGTAAAGAACCCGGCAGAGCAAACCGGAACAGGAAAAACCTTGCAGCCATCGTTTATGGCACAGGGCTGATTAATATTGTGGCTGAGGCCATCCAGGTCACACCAAATTAAAAATCCCCGTTACATGAGATGTAACGGGGATTTTAGTATGTCAGATTGATTAGCTGTCTTCTTTTTTCTTTTTAGCCTTAGGCTTGATGGTTCTTACCACGATCTCTTTTTTCTCAGTATCGTAGTCGATCTCGATCTGGTCGCCTTCGGATAAATTGCTTTTAATGATCTCCTCAGCCATCGGGTCCTCCAGGTATTTCTGGATGGCACGTTTCAACGGGCGGGCACCATATTGCGAATCGTATCCTTTTTCCACGATAAAGTCTTTGGCAGCGTCGGTAATTTTGATAGTGTAACCTAAGTTGTTCACACGACCGAATAAGCTGTTCAGTTCGATATCGATGATTTTGTGGATCTCTTCTTTGCCCAGAGAGTTGAACATCACCACATCGTCGATACGGTTCAGGAACTCAGGAGCGAAGGCTTTTTTCAGAGCATTCTCTACAACCCCTTTGTTGTTCTCTTCCACACTGTCCTGGCGTGCCTGGGTGCCGAAGCCTACGCCTTGTCCGAAATCCTTCAGCTGGCGTGCGCCGATGTTGGATGTCATGATGATGATCGTATTTTTGAAGTCGATCTTGCGGCCTAAGCTGTCAGTCAGTAAACCGTCATCCAGCACCTGCAACAGCATGTTGAACACATCCGGGTGGGCTTTTTCGATCTCGTCGAGCAATACCACAGAGTAAGGACGGCGACGTACTTTTTCGGTCAGTTGTCCGCCTTCTTCATAACCAACGTATCCCGGAGGCGCTCCCACAAGGCGGGTCACAGCGAATTTCTCCATGTACTCACTCATATCGATGCGGATCAGGGCCTCGTCGTTGTCGAACAAGTAGCGCGCAAGGATTTTGGCCAGCTGTGTTTTACCAACACCGGTAGGGCCCAGGAAAATGAACGAGCCGATCGGTTTGTTAGGGTCTTTTAAGCCAGCGCGGTTACGCTGAATGGCTTTCACCACTTTTTTCAGAGCCTCGTCCTGGCCGATCACCTTGCCTTGCAGGGTTTCCACCATTTTCACCAGTTTGTCGCCCTCGTTCTGAGAGATGCGTTGCACCGGTACGCCGCTCATCATCGCTACCACTTCGGCTACATTATCTTCGGTTACCGTTACACGGTTTTGCTTCGTTTCTTCTTCCCAGGCCTTTTTAGCCACTTCCAGCTGGGTTTGCAGCTGTTTCTCCGTATCGCGCAGTTTGGCTGCCTCTTCGTATTTCTGAGAGCGTACCACCTGGTTTTTCAGCTCCTTGATGTCTTCCATTTTTTTCTCAAGTTCCAGGATATTTTCCGGAACATTGATATTGGTAATGTGCACACGGGAACCGGCCTCATCCAAGGCGTCGATCGCTTTATCCGGCAGGTGCCTGTCGGTCAGGTAGCGTGCGGTTAAGGTCACGCAGGCTTTCAGGGCTTCCGGCGTATACGTCACGTTGTGGTGGTCTTCGTATTTGCCTTTGATGTTGTTCAGAATCTGTAAGGATTCCTCTTGGGTGGCAGGCTCGATGATCACCTTCTGGAAACGACGTTCCAGGGCTCCGTCTTTTTCGATGTGCTGACGGTACTCATCCAGGGTAGTTGCCCCGATGCATTGGATCTCGCCACGAGCCAGAGCCGGTTTGAACATGTTACTCGCATCCAGGCTTCCGCTCGCGCCTCCTGCACCAATAATGGTGTGGATCTCGTCGATGAAGAGAATCACATCCGTATTTTTCTCCAGCTCGTTCATCACCGCTTTCATACGCTCTTCGAACTGACCACGGTATTTGGTGCCTGCTACCAGGGAGGCAAGGTCGAGCGTAACCACACGCTTGCCGAATAAAACACGGCTTACTTTGCGCTGAACGATCCTCAGGGCCAGGCCCTCGGCAATGGATGATTTACCCACGCCAGGCTCACCGATCAGGATCGGGTTGTTCTTCTTACGGCGCGACAGGATCTGAGACACACGCTCAATTTCCTTTTCACGGCCTACAACAGGATCCAGCTTTCCGTCTTCTGCCATTTTGGTCAAATCCCTGCCAAAATTATCTAAAACCGGAGTCCTTGATTTGGAATCCCCAGGCTTTTTAGCACCGCCTGAACCCGGGAATGAAGATTCTTCCGAATCGTCATCATCTCCGGTAGCGGCATTTTCAATTTTATGAGGATTTTCCATATAGCCTTCGAGCTCGGTCTTTACGGCGTTGTAATCAACACCAAGGCGCTCCAGGGTTTTGGATACCACGTTGTCATTGTCCTTTAAAATACACATTAACAGGTGCTCTGTGCCAATTTGGGGTGCTTTGAACAGCTTGGCCTCCAGGTACGTGAGTTTGAGGGTTTTCTCAGCCTGTTTTACCAAAGGGATATTGGCCAGGTTGTTTACTTTTCTCATCGAAATAGGCAGGCTCTGCTCAATATGCTTTCTGAAATCCTGGATATTGATCCCCAGGTTTTTTAATAGTTTAATACCAACTCCTTCGCCATCGCGAATCATGCCAAGCATTAAATGTTCGATCCCAATATAATCATGCCCAAGTCTAAGGGCCTCTTCCCGGCTAAACGTAATAACGTCTTTGACGCGTTGTGAAAATTTTGCTTCCATAATTTACAGTTCTTAGTTCTTTGTATAAGTTCCAAACATATTTAATGCCACAATCAAAAGTAAACGATTCTGTCAGGTTTTGTCATTAAACGCCTCTTTTTTTTAAACAGGAAATCTGTTGATAACTCCACCTGTAAATTACCCATTAAAATAGTATTTTCAAAGCTATTTGCTCAAAACCGGGCCAGGGAAATCAGGTAGCTTTCTCCTGATTTTTTCCATCTACCTGACAAAACAGCATTCGCCCGCATTTGTTTAAAGCGGTTGCAAAAGACATCCCTTCAAACACTTTCGCTGAGAGTGAATCAGCTAATAAAATCCTGCTTTTACAGGTAATTTATGCTCTGCCGGAAAGGCCTGGCCACAGCCCGGGAGCGGCTTGTTATATGCAGGTAGTAGTAAGTAGAGAGCCTGTTGATTAAACCAAAAAGCTGTTGATAACTCTGCAACCGAATTACCCATAAAAATGGTATTTTCAAAGCCTGTTTGAAGAATTAGGAAGTTGGAGAGCAGGGGTACCGCTGGGCTTGTTTTTAGCTGAAATACCGGTTTCCTGAACCTGACAAAACTTCAAAAAATTAACGAATTTTTTAAATCAGTAATTACGTAAATCAACAAATCACTAATTGAATATGAGCGGAGAGAAAATCATTCCTATTAACATTGAAGAAGAAATGAAAACAGCCTACATCGATTACTCGATGTCGGTGATTGTGTCCAGGGCCCTGCCTGATGTCAGAGACGGCTTGAAGCCGGTGCACCGCCGCGTGCTGTACGGCATGCTGGATCTCGGGGTGTTGCACAACCGTCCTTACAAAAAATCGGCCCGTATCGTAGGGGAGGTTTTAGGAAAGTACCACCCGCACGGTGATTCTTCGGTGTATGATACCATGGTGCGTATGGCCCAGGAATGGAGCCTGCGTTACATGCTGGTAGACGGGCAGGGGAATTTCGGTTCAGTGGATGGCGATATGCCGGCCGCTATGCGTTATACTGAGGTGCGCTTCCGCAAGATCGCGGAAGAGATGATGGCTGACATTGAAAAAGACACGGTGGATTTCCGTCCTAACTTCGACGACTCTCTGACGGAGCCCTCTGTGCTGCCTACACGGGTGCCACAATTACTGATGAACGGCGCTTCGGGTATTGCTGTAGGGATGGCGACCAACATGCCGCCTCATAACTTAACGGAATGTGTGAACGGCATCCTGGCATACATCGATAATAACGAAATTACCATTGATGAGCTGATGAAGCACATCAAAGCGCCTGACTTCCCGACAGGTGGAACGATCTACGGGTACGAGGGTGTCAAAGAGGCATTCCATACCGGCCGCGGCCGTATCGTGATGCGAGCCAAAGCAAGTATCGAGCCGGTGAATAACCGCGAGCGGATCATCGTTACGGAAATCCCTTACCAGATCAATAAGGCAGACATGATCAAACGTCAGTGGGAGCTCTGCAACGAAAAGAAAATTGAAGGCATCACAGAGATCCGCGACGAGAGCAGCCGCGAGGGTATGCGCATCGTGTATGAGCTTCGTGCGGACGCGATCTCAAATGTGGTGTTGAATAATCTGTACAAATATTCTGCTCTGCAAACATCGTTCTCGGTGAATAATGTGGTGTTGGTGAAAGGCCGCCCTGAAATGCTGAACCTGAAAGATATGATCCACCATTTTGTGGATCACAGGCATGATGTGATCGTTCGCCGTACCAAGTTCGACCTGATCCAGGCGGAGAAACGGGCCCACATCCTGGAAGGTTTGCTCATCGCTCAGAAAAATATTGAAGAGGTGATCAAGGTGATCCGCGAAAGCGCTTCGCCGGACATTGCCCGCGACGAGTTGATGGCGCGCTTTTCGTTATCGGAGATCCAGGCCCGCGCCATCCTCGATATGCGTTTGAGAACGTTGACAGGACTGGAGGTTGACAAGCTGAATGCGGAATATGCAGAGCTCATGAAGACCATCGAACACCTGAAAAATGTATTGGCCAACGAGCCGCTGCGCTACCAGATCATCAAGGAAGAACTGACAGAAGTGCGTGATAAATACGGAGACGAGCGCCGCACAGATATTGTGTATGCAGGGGATGATTTCCGTGTGGAAGATATGATCGCCGATGAGAATGTGGTGATCACGATCTCACACATGGGCTACATGAAGCGTACGAACCTGGCCGAGTACCGTGCACAAAACCGTGGCGGACGCGGCAGCAAAGGAACCGCCACACGCGACGAGGATTTTGTGGAGCACATGTTCATTGCCTCTACACACAACTATATTTTATTGTTCAGTGAAAAAGGCCAGTGCTACTGGATCAGGGCGTATGAGGTGCCGGAGGGGAATAAGCAAAGCAAAGGACGCGCTATCCAGAACTTAATTAATATTGCGCCTGATGATAAGATCAAGGCCTTCATCAATATCAAAAATCTGAACGATGAGGAGTACATTAATAATAACTACATTATTTTATGTACGAAAGATGGTATCATCAAGAAAACATCGGTAGAGGCTTACTCCCGTCCGCGTGCCAACGGGATCAACGCGATCACGATCCGCGAGGGAGATGTGTTGCTGGAAGCTGCGCTTACCAACGGGAAAAACGAGATCATGCTGGCTACTAAATTAGGTAAGGTGTGCCGTTTCCCTGAAGAGAAAGTAAGGCCGATGGGGCGTAATGCCAGCGGCGTGATGGGAATTGACCTGAACGACGAGGAAGGTGGCAATAACGAAGTGATCGGGATGATCTGCATCGACGATATGAATGCTAATGTATTGGTTGTATCTGAGAAAGGCTATGGCAAGCGTTCGGATATTGATGAGTACAGGATTACCAACCGCGGTGGAAAAGGGGTGAAAACCATCAACATTACCGATAAAACGGGTAACCTGGTGGGTATCAAGTCTGTAACGGATGCCAACGACCTGATGATCATTACCAAGAACGGCATCACGATCCGGATGAATGTGGCCGACCTGAGGGTAATGGGCCGCGCCACGCAGGGTGTGCGCCTGATCACCATCCAGGAGAATGACCGCATTGCGGCGGTAACCAAGGTGGACCATGAGGAAGAGGAAGCCGAAGTGCTGGCAGACGGTTCGGTGGCTGTTTCTGAAGCGCCGGTGGTAACCGATAACGAGACCATTGTGGGCAGCCCTGATACAGATGAAACATCTTCTTCTGAGGAAAATACTACACCAACGGATGATAATAATTAAAAGCGGAAATTAACTTTAAGACATAAACTATATATTTGAGCCCAAACCAATCAAATTATGAATAAAAAAACAATCATAACCGGTGCCCTGAGCTTATTCAGCCTGGCCACACTGGTAGCCCAGCCTACTTTGGTAGAGAAAATCGAAGCAAAGGAGGGGAAAGTAGTTATTCCTTACGAAAAATGGAAACTGCCTAATGGTTTAACGATCCTGTTGAACGAAGATCATTCCGATCCGGTAGTTCACGTGCTGGTGACCTATAAAGTGGGTTCTGACCGTGAGAGCCTGGGGAAATCGGGTTTTGCCCACTTCTTCGAGCACATGATGTTCCAGGGATCCAAACACGTAGCTGATGAGGAGCACTTCAAAATTGTATCGACTGCCGGTGGTGAAATGAATGGTAATACCACGGAAGACAGAACGGTGTATTTTGAAACGGTTCCTTCCAACAACCTGGAAATGGCCTTATGGCTGGAAGCTGACCGTATGGGCTTTTTGCTGGATTCACTAACCACCAAAAAATTCGAAAATCAGCGTGACGCCGTAAAAAACGAAAAGTCACAAAATGTAGAGAATCAGCCTTACGCGATGGCTTTCGTGGAGGAGATCAATAAAGCCTTGTACCCGGAAGGTCACCCATACAGCTGGCCGGTAATCGGGTATGTAGACGATCTGAACCGCGCAACGCTGGACGACGTGAAAAACTTCTTCCTGCGCTGGTATGGCCCTAACAACGCGATCATCACTATTTCCGGCGATTTCAGCTCTCCTGAAGCTCTGAAAATGATCGATAAATATTTCGGTGCCCTGAAACCATGCCCTGAAGTGAAAAAAATGCGTGTAGCGCCGGTGGTTCTGGCTACCGATAAATACACGGCTTATAAAGACCGGACGTATTTTCCGTTGAACCTGCGCGTGTATCCAACTGTGCCTCAGTACCACAGGGATGAGCCTGCGCTTGATATCTTAGGGGTAATGATGGGGAACGGTAACAACTCGATTTTCTACAAAAACTTCGTAAAATCCAAACCGGAGATTGCCATCGATGCAGGTGTCAATCACCGTTCGAAAGAATTGGCGGGCGAGTTTTCCATCCAGATCTTTGCTTATCCACCGGAAGATTTTAACCTGGAAAAATTATTTACGGATGTAGATGCCAAGGTAAAAGCAACGATCGATGAGTTTGGCGCTTCCGGCATTACGGATGAAGCTTTGACCAGGGCTAAGGCGGAAATCGAATCCGGTTATTACAGTGTTCTTGGAACAGTGGAGGATAAAGCTACCATGATTTCCGAATGGGAGCGCTTAACAGGAAAGGGCTATACGATCTCCGACGAAATCGACCGTTATAACAAAGTAACGAAAGAGGATGTTGCACGGGTATTTAATAAATACATTAAAGGTGCCGGTGCGGCTGTACTGAACACATACCCGATCATGAACCAGAAGGATTCCGTGAAAAGTGTGAACCCTTATGCCGGAATGAAATTTGAAACGCCGGCTGAGTACAACGGACTGAGTTATTCGCCTCCTGCCGATAAATTCGACAGGGCTGTGAGGCCGGTAGCAGGTGCAGCCAAAACAGTGGTGGTTCCTGATTACTTCACATCCAAGCTATCAAACGGTATCTCCATCATCGGAACAAAAAATACAGAAACTCCTGAAGTGACGATCGTGATGACGATGGATGGAGGAAGCCTGGTATTGACACCAGACCAGCTGAAAAAGATGGGCGTGGCGGAGCTGACTGCCAGCGTATTGAATGAAGGCACCAAAAACTTTACCACCGAGCAGATCTCTGCAGAGCTGGAAAAACTGGGAAGCTCTATCAGCTTCGGGGCTACCAAATCGGCAACAACGATCCAGATAAAATCTTTGAAGAAAAATCTTGATGCTACCCTGAAATTGCTGGAAGAGAAATTACTGAATCCGGGCTTCAACGCTGAAGATTTCAAGCTTGCCAAAAAGCAATACAAAGAAAGCGTTAAAAACTCTGAAACCAGCGCCAACGCTATGGCTAATAAAGCGTTTAGCTATGCTCTGTACGGTAACACGGTGATGGGGCTTGAGCCATCCATCAAAAGCATTGAGAATGTGGAATTAGCCGATGTGAAGGATTATTATAACAAGTTCTATTCTCCTTCAGTAACAAACGTTGTGGTTGTAGGTGATGTGGAAGAGAAAGACATTATTGCCAAACTGGGCTTCCTGAACAAATGGCAGGCAAAGCCGGTGACGATCCAGCCTATCACTGAGCCGGTGGCTTCTACTGAACCGCAGTTCTTTATTTATAACAAGTATGGCGCTCCGTCATCTGTGATTCAAATGGGTTACCCGTCTCTGAAATACGATGCTACCGGCGACTACTACAAAAACCGTATAGCCAACTATGTATTCGGTGGTGCTTTCAACAGCCGCCTGAACCTGAACCTGCGCGAAGATAAAGGGTATACATATGGTATCCGTTCCGGTTTCAACGGCGGGAAATACACCGGTACTTTCCAGATCAGCTGCTCAGTCAAACGCCCTGCTACGGCTTTATCGTTAGCGGAGATCATCAAGGAATTTACAAGGTATCAGACAAGCGGTATTACCGACAAAGAGCTGGAGTTTACCAAAAGCTCCCTGCTGAATGAAGAGGCACTGAAATACGAGGCACCTTACCAGAAAGCTTCGTTCCTTTCAAACATTGTAAGGTACAACCTCGATAAAGGTTATACGACTCAGCAAAACCAGATCCTGAAAAATATGACTAAGGATGAGTTAAACGCACAGATCAAAAAATACTTCGATCTGAACAAATTAACGACGGTGGTTGTAGGTGATAAGGCTATGATCGAGGCTCAGCTTGATAAAGCTTCTAAAGATGCCAAAAATAAAGAGGTTTTAAATAAAGTTAAATTAAAGAAAATCTCTGTAGACTAGTTGTGTAAAAGTACAATCTTTGCGTCTGTACATTGCATGACCTTCAATAATATCCTGATATTAAAAAACACTAAGCTCTAAAAAGGCTTGGTGTTTTTTTTTAATTAAAATCGTACATTTAACAAATTAAAAAATCGCCATGAACATTAAAAACATTGTAACGGCCTTGTGTATCGGAGCGACAACTCTTGCCTCCGCACAAAGCAACCAGGTGCAGAACGCGTCGAACTATTTAAGGAACAAGGAATATGATAAAGCCAAAGCGTCGGCCGATGCGGCTTCAGTGCATGAAAGCACCATGAACAGCGCCAAGCTCTGGATGTACAGGGGGAAAATTTACCAGGCGATCTATTTTGATAAAGACCCGGCTGTGAACAAGCTGGATGCCGAGGCGGAGGAAAAGGCGCTGGAAAGCTATATCAACTGCCTGAAAAACGATAAGGATAATATTTACAAGGACGAGGTAAAAGGCCTGATTGTACAGGCTTCTGCGGCAGTAAGCAATAAAGCAAATACCTACAGGATCAACAAAGAGTTTGACAAAGCGGTGAAATGCTACGACCTGATGGAGGCTGCTTTGCCTTATGATTTCGACCAGGGGATGAAACGTAACAACATCACGAAAGAAAAGCTGATGTATAACAAGTTCGAGATGTATAAATCCGTTCCTAACAAGGAAAAAACGCTTGAGTATGCCAATAAGCTGATCGAAATGAAGTATAAGGAGCCACGGATTTACACAGACATGGTGAAATTATCGTTGCTGGACAGGGATACTACCAAAGCGCTGGAGTATATCGGGAAAGGGAAGCAGATGTTTGAGGACAATATGGAGCTGGTAAACCAGGAGATCAACATTTACCTGGCGAGGAACAAGACAGACGAGCTGAAGAGCAAGCTGAACAGCGCCATCGAGCTGTCGCCGGACAATGAAGTGCTGCATGTGATCCTTGCCAACATCTACCAGAAAACGAATGAAAACGAGAAGGCCGAAGCGGAATATGTAAAGGCCCTGGAAATTAAACCGGATTATGAGATTGCCAACTATAACCTTGGGGTTATGTACTTCAACATGGGTAACGAGTGGAATGAGAAGCTGGGAGCCTTGCCTCCAAAGGAGACAGCAAAGGCCAAAGAGTATGAAACCAAAGCCAATGATTATTTCCGGAAGGCTGTAGGAAATTTTGAAAAGTCGTATGAGGTAAGTCCTGATAAGGCAACGAAGCAACAATTAAGAAAATTATTCCTGCGTTTGGGAGAAACCGAAAAAGCGGATAAATACAAATAATTTATTTCTGCAAATGTTCAATACTTTGTATATGACCACTAAAACCATGTTACTGGGCGCTTGTGTTGTTTTAAGCAGCGCGGCTTTTTCCCAGAAAAATAAGGTGCAAAGCGCCTGGAGAGCCCTGAGCGATTACGAGTCCACCTTAAGCGATAAGCCGGACACAAGCTACCTGATGAAAGCCAACCGCAGCATCGACCTGGCTCTGGCCGACGAAAGCACGAAGAACCAGGCCAAGACGCATGCCTATAAAGCGCGCATCATGTATTATATATACCAGTACAACCTGAAAGAGGAAAACAAAAAACTGGAAGCCACGATCAGCGATAAGAATTCGAGGGCAGAAGCTGCTTATGGCAGCGCTCCTACCAAAGAGTTTGAAACGGCCGGTAAATCGCTGGAAACGATCAAAGCGGTGGATCCGAAATACTTTAACTCCATCCTCGAGATCGTGAAAGGCGGCAGCGCTTCGAGCGCCAGCGACGACGACCTGAAGCTGAGCAATGTGGCGATGCAGCTGAAGCTGGAATCATCGAATATTGCTGTGGGGAAATACAAAATGAAACAGTACGAGCAGGCTGCGGATTTCTTCTATACTTCGGGTGCGCTTAATTTGCTGCTGGCAGAAAAGATCGACACTTCGGCTTTTTACAATGCCTGCATCTCCGCACAGAAAAGCAAAAATCCGGCGAAGATGATCGAATACAACAAAAAAATGATCGACATGAATATCGCTACTCCGTACAACTACCAGACGATCTATGATGCGAAGCTGGCGGCAGGCGATAATGCGGGTGCGCAGGAATACCTGGCAAAGGGAAGAAAGGCTTTTCCGAACGATGTGTACCTGATGAACAAGGAAACGGAATTATTCCTGCAGAAAGGCGATCAGCAAAAGGCTTTGGAAAACCTGCAGGCTGCGATTGCCAAAGATCCGAACAACGCGCAATTGCACCTCGTATTGGGTAATGTGTACGACAACCTGGCCAATCCTAAAATGGTGAGCGGAAAAGATTCGACCAAGCCCGCCAACTACGATGAGCTGATCATGAAAGCGGCAGACCACTACCAGAAATCGGTCGATCTGAGGCCTTCCAACCAGGATAGCTATTTTAATGCGCTGTACAATTTGGGTGCGCTTTACAATAACTATGGCGCTACCTTGTATAATAAAGCGATGGAGAAAGCAACGATCACGCAGTTATCCAAAACACAAAAAGACATTGAGGCGAAAAGCAAGGAGTATTACAAGAAGGCCATTCCTTTCCTGGAGCAGGCTTTATCTGTGCGCCCCGATGACCGTGCGAGCATGGTCGCTTTACGGAAATTGTACCTGCTGGTAGGCGACGAGCAGAAAAGCAAGGAAATGGGGGAGAAGCTGAAATAGATCTGAGTACTGAGATAAGAGTAAGGAGATTTTTTTCTCAGTTCATTCATTTCTCCCGATAAAAAATAAAAAATCCCTCGCAGAGATGTGAGGGATTTTTTTATTTGATGCGTCATTGCGAACGTAGTGATGCAATCTCACACATGCAAGAGATTGCTTCGTTTCGCTAGCAATGACGGTTTATTTCTTCGGCTCGAAGTCAATGCTCAGAGAATTGACGCAATAGCGTTGGCCGGTTTCTGTGGGGCCGTCGTCGAACACATGGCCCAAATGGCCCCTGCAGCGGGCACACACGATCTCCGTACGGATCATGCCGAATGTGGTGTCGCGTATTTTCCTGATCCGGTCGCCGGAGCCCAGCTCGGCGTCGAAGCTCGGCCAGCCGCAGTGCGACTCAAATTTCTGTGAATCGTCGAACAGCTCGTAGCCGCAGCCTGCGCAGGTATACACGCCTTTTTCGAAATGCAGGTTATACTTACCGGTAAAAGGCCTTTCGGTGCCCTTTTCCCTGAGCACGTGGTATTGGTCGGGTGTGAGTTGTTTTTTCCATTCTTCCTCGCTTTTATGTAAGGTGTTTTCCATGGTTTTCGATCGTTTTAAGAATTGTTTTGAGGCCCCGTACTAAAAGCAGAGCCTTTGCGTTAAATAGAACCCAAAACTATCTAAAAAGTTTTGTATTGTCACTAATAAACAGGTATTTACAATTCCTAAAAACACCGCTTTCTTAACAGTCTACAGCCGAAAAAATAATATATTTGCTGTTTGCCCAAAAGGTTTTATGCAACAAAAGAAATTTGTTACAAATATTGCATTTCTGATCATCCTGAACCTGCTTATTAAGCCTTTTTGGCCATTGGGTATTGAGCCGGCTGTACAAAATGCGGTAGGGAATGTGAGTTATGGAGAATATGCCATTCTCTTCAATTTTTCCTTCCTCCTCAATATCCTCCTGGATTTCGGGGTGACGCAGTTCAATAACAAGAATATTGCCCAGAACAACCATTTATTGACCAAGCATTTCAGCAGCCTTTTTACACTTAAGCTGGGCTTAGGCTTCGTCTACTTTTTAGTAACGGTCATTCTCGGTCTGGTATTGGGCTATGATTTCCGTTACATGAAGTTGCTTTCTATCCTGGCCCTCAACCAGTTCCTTATCAGTATGACGCTCTATCTGCGATCCAGCCTTTTGGGATTACATTTATTTAAAACAGACAGCTTCGTTTCTGTGGCCGACCGGCTTATTATGACGGTGCTGTGCCTGATCCTTCTGGGGCGTTGGTTTGGCCTGGAGATCGACATCATGTCCTTTGTATATGCGCAAACCATTGGCTATACGATCACAGCCATCATCGCTTTCGGAACGGTATACCATAAAACCAGGCATTTCAGGCTTACCTGGAATTTTCCGTTCAGCGTCATGATCCTGAAGCAAAGTTTTCCGTTTGCGGTGCTGGTGCTGTTAATGACCTTCTACAATCGCCTGGATAGCGTTATGCTGGGCTCATTGCTCCCCGAAACAGAAGGCTCGGAGCAGGCCGGTATTTATGCCAAAGGCTTCCGCTTGCTGGAGGCCGGTAACATGATCCCTTACCTGTTTTCCATACAGCTGATCCCTATTTTCAGCCGCATGATCAAGCATAAGGAAAATGTGGAGCAGATCGTGAAAACCTCGTTTATTTTATTGATCGCCCCTGCATTGGTTGTTTCCTTTGGCTGTTTCTTTTATGCCCAGGAAATTTCGGGCCTCATCAACCATGTGAAGCCAGGCCAGATCTCCGATTCCTACCGGGAGTTCAGCATCCTGATGCTGTGTTATACTGCTATTTCTGCCACGTATATATTCGGGACCCTGCTTACAGCAAATGGAAACCTGAAGCAGTTGAACATTACATCCTTTGTAGGGATCTGTCTTAACCTGATCCTGAATTTTGTGCTGATTCCCGATTACAAAGCCTTAGGAAGCGCATACTCCAGCCTCATCACCCAATTCTTTATTGCCGGCATCCAGATCTATTTTTCAATCAAGATTTTCAAATTCCACTTCAATACTAAACTAATTTTATCCCTCTGTGTGTTCATTGCTGGTATCGTTGGCTTCAACCTGTTTTCCCGTACCATGACAAGCAACTGGTTCATCAACTTTGCGGTGATGTGTGTTTTCTGTGGCCTTTGGGCTTTTGTATCGGGGCTTTTAAGCCTCCGCTCTATTTATAAATTCATCAAATTCAAATAATCCATCCCTGTTCATATGACTCCAATTAACCTGAATAAAGAAACGATCAAGCTGCTGGCTAAAATCTACAAATGGAGGAAGCCGCTCATCATCGTCACGCTGAGCGCCGCTGTTCTATCTGTCATTGCCTCCTTTATTATTTCTCCCCAGTACAAGGCTACCGCCATTATTTTCCCGTCGCGTACCTTTTCGGTGGCTAAACTACTGGTAGAACAGAATGCCGGTAACCAGGAAGATTATATGGAGCTGGGGGATGAGGACGATGCCGAAAAGCTCCTGCAAATCCTGAATTCCGTGGAGATCAGGGAAATGGCAGCAAAGCAGTACGACCTTTACACGGCCTGGAAAATTCCGCGCGACAATGATCTCACAGCGCATTACCTGAATTTGAAATGGAACGAAATGGTGTCTTTTAAGCGTACGGATTATGTGTCGATCCGTATTGATGTGTACGATTACCAGTCGGACAGGGCAGCTAAAATTGCCAACTCGATTGTGGATTATGCCGACAGCGTGAAACACCGGATGACGCGGGAAGTAGCCAAACAGGCTTTTGCGATCGTTGAGGAGGAGTATAACAATTACCTCAAAAATGTGGCAGAGATGGAAGACAGCGTGCAGGTGCTGCGCGAGCTGGGCGTTTTGGACTACAAAAGTGAAATGAAAGCCTACTCCAAAGAAATGGCGAAAGCTGTTGCCAATGGCGATGAGCGTGCCAAGTCGCAGCTGAAAGGAAAGCTCGATACCCTCGAAAAATACGGGATGGCTTTTGTGGACCTGACAGAGAAACTGAAAAAATACCGTTTCAAATACCCGGTGATCAAAGGCAAATACGATGAGGCTTTTGTGAACCTGAACAAGCATCTGCCTTCCAAATTTGTGGTAGACAAAGCGCAGCGAAACGAGAAAAAAGCGAAGCCGGTGCGTGCATTGATTGTGATCATCTCTACCTTCTCCGCATTCCTGCTTGCCTTGCTGTTCCTGTTATTTGCAGACAAACTGGTCGCTATCAAAAACGAGGTGGTAAGCCAGTCGAAAGACGAAAACCTCTAGAGAAGCGTGCGTTTGCTGAAGCTGACATACACAAAGGCCTTCTATCTGATCGTAGTATCCTATATACTGCTCAATACCTATGTGTTCCTGTTCGACAGAGGCATGTTTTACGCCTTCAACATGCTCCCGCTGTGTTTGCTGGTTATCCTGCTGGCCATTACCGATATCGAAAAGGTGATGTACCTCATGGCATTCTGCACGCCGCTGGCCATTACCTTAAAAGAGCTGGGGATGTCGGATGGGCTTAACCTGAGCCTTCCATCGGAGCCTTTGATGATCGGGCTTACCCTGCTGTATTTATTGAATCAATGGAGCAGCGGCGTCACGCCCCGCGAAATTGCCAACCATCCCCTCACCATCATTATCCTCGTACAATTGTCGTGGATGGCACTCACCACGCTTACCAGCGAATTGCCGGTCGTGTCGCTCAAATACATCCTGTCGCGTACCTGGTTCCTGGTTTCCTGCTATTTCATGGCTTCCTGCATCTTTAAAAATTTCAATTCCATTAAAATCTACCTGCTTTGCTATGCCGTGGCGCTGGCCATTGTCGCCGTTATTACTACGGTGCGCCACGCTGCCTACGGTTTTGATGAAAAGACCGCCGATTGGATCGTTTCGCCTTTCTATAACGACCATACGGCGTACGGCGCTGTGCTGGCCATGTTCATCCCGGTGATGGGCGGCATGCTGCTGATGCGCAATATTTCCTTTTTTGTAAAAGTACTTTGCCTTGGACTTCTGGGCATCTTTTTAATTTCCATTGTGGTGTCTTATGCACGGGCAGGTTGGCTGAGCCTGGCTGTTTCCCTGTGTGTGCTGGCTACTTTTATCGTCAGGATTAAATTCCGGACAATCATTGTCACGCTGTTTACCGTCATCGTGGTCTTCCTCTCTTTTCAGTCGGAAATCCTCATGATCCTGGGCAGGAATAATACCGATTCGGATGGGGATTTTGCTGCCAACATCGAGTCCATGACCAACATCTCCACCGATGTATCTAACATGGAGCGGCTCAACCGCTGGAGCTCCGCCCTTAGTATCTTTCAGGATTATCCTTATTTAGGAACAGGGCCCGGAACCTACCAGTTTCTTTACGCGCCCTACCAGAAGAGCGGATTGATTACCGAGATCTCTACCAATTTCGGGAACAAAGGCAACGCGCACAGCGAGTACCTCGGCCCGATGAGCGAGCAGGGATTGCTCGGCGGTTTGCTGGTGGTTATTGCTCTGGTATTTTATACCATGCACCTGGGCTACAGGCTGGTGTATGAGATCAAAGAGCGGTCATTAAAGATCTTTACCATCTCCATTGTCATGGGCATCAGTACGTATTTTGTACATGGCTTCCTCAATAATTTCCTCGACAGCGATAAGGCCTCCGTGCCGTTCTGGGGCTTCCTGGCTATCCTGCTGTGCATTGATCTGTATCATAAAAAGCAGGCAGATAAGCCATCCGAAATAACGACGTTGTAATGGCAGCTAAACTGGTAATACCGAGAGGGCCTTTGGCGCCTTTGGGCGTCATGATCGCCGGCGGCCTGTTTGGAGTCGGGCTAAGCACGCAGCTTTTTACCCATCTTTGGCTGATTGGCATCTTCGGGCTTCTGATGCTTGCCATAGCCTTTTGCTTTACGGGGATTGAATTTGATCCTGATAAAAAAGTCTACAGGGAATATTACCGGCTGTTGTTTTTCAAGTTTGGAAAATGGGAGTCGTACGAATTATATGCATACGTTTCCATACAAGGCGTTATTCTTAGCGGTACAACAGATTTGCCGCAAATGCCTTTTACCGGGAAAAGAAACAATCAAACAGCCAAGATCATGCTGCTGAACGAGCAGCACAATAAAAAATTACTGGTGCTCTACAGTAAGGATCCCGATGAAATAAACAGCATTTTGAAAGAGCTTACAATACATCTGAAATTGCCATTTGCTAAATACAACCCGCCGGTGAGCGAAGCCACGCTCAGGAGAAAAAGGAGTAGGGGAAGGTGATTTATGTGATAATTCTATTATGAGACTCCGCGTTATATTATTACTCTTTTTTGCCTGGGCTATTTCGTCCTGCATCATTCAAACTCAAAACCAGATTATGGGTAAATGGATCATTCATGAGGTATCTGCGAATGGCAAAATGTAAAAGCTAAATTTCTTTCCAATACCATTACGATCAATCGCAATTACTCGTGCTCTCTGCCGGTGATGAAGCAGGAGGAAAGGCATAGCGATAAAGAGCAGGGAGAATGGTCTCTAGTTGAGTCGATGAGTGGGACCAGCCTCACCATCAGGTCATCGAACAGTTTTTTTAATGGAACCTACACTGTCACACTTTTCGACAGCGCAGGCCACAAAGGACGATTTTCCAAGATGGGCTTACGTAATCTTTCAACCGTGATTTACTGCTCCAGGATGAGTGAAGAAAGACAGGGCAGATAAATGGATTATCTTGGACCCTGATTCTTGTCCGGCAGGATTTGCAAGACTTAAAACAATTTTTAAGGTTCCGAACAGTTATGATTGAATCATGCGGAGCAGCCCGCTTGTTCTGCGCTTTTTGTTAAAGAATCACGATTCAACGTGCTTATTTCGCGCTGCTTAATTAAATCTAGTATTTGATATTGGAGACCCTGAATCAAGTTCAGGGTGACGATCACCATAATAAGACTAAAAGCTACACCCTGATGCCGATCACCAGCACATCGTCCACCTGCTCGAGCGCTCCTTTCCAGTCTTCAAAAATTGTGTCGAGGGCTTCCCGTTGCGCTTCCATCGGTTTGTCCTGTAGTTCCAGGAGGGTTTCCTTAAAACGCTTATACATGAATTTTTTTCCTTTTTCTCCGCCAAACTGATCGGCAAAGCCATCGGTGAATAAATATACCGTATCGCCCTGCTGAAGCTGAAATACATGGGTAGTAAAAGGTTTGGCAGCCACATCGGTCGAAGCGGTGATAGGTTGTTTATCGGCAGCCAACACAATAAGTTCTTTATTACGGACAACATAAGCCGGGTTATTGGCTCCCGCAAATTCCAGGCGCTGATGTTCCATATCGAAATAACATAAACCTATGTCCATGCCATCGCGCAGGGGGATATCTTCACTGTTCTTATTCAGGCTTTTCTTCAACTCCGTATTCAGATAATCCAGTGTCGTTCCTGCCGAATCCAATGTCATGCTGTTGAGCAGGGTGTTTCCGATAATGCTCATAAACGCTCCCGGAACGCCGTGCCCTGTACAGTCTACGGCTGCTACCACCAGTACGTGTGAACCTTGTTTGTAATGCCAGCCTGTGGAAGAGGTAATGTCCTGCCGGATCCCGTAATTGTAAAACCAGTAAAAGTCGCCGCTTACCACATCGCGCGGTTTAAAGAGGATAAAAGACTCCGGGGCATGTAATTTCAGCTCTTCCTTGTCGATGAAGATAGAGCGTTGGATGCGTTTGGAGTACTCTATGCTGTCGGTGATGTCCTTGTTCTTTTCATCGATCATCTTGCGCTGCTCGTTGATCTTGCGCTCCATTTCCAGGCGCTCGCGGATATCCCGTGCGTAGATCACAATGGCAGGGCGGCCTTCGAAGGGGGCTACTTTCGCCGAGCACTCCACCGGAACCAGCTCACCGGATTTGGTAATGAAAGGAATGTCCGTATAGATAAGGCCGCCTTTTTCCCAGACATCGGCCACGATTTTCGAGCTCTCGTTCAGGAATTCCGCAGGGTGCAGGTTGAAGAGGGTGAGTGTTCCCAGCTCTTCGCGGCTGTATCCCAGCAGTGCTTCGGCGCTCGGATTACTCTGGTGGATCTTGCCATCCACAATGTCAATCACGATCATGGAGTCATTGGCCTGCTCAATGATGCTCTCGTAGCGGTTCAGCTCTTTCTTTAGGTTGCTGATGGTCTGTTCAAAATCCTTTAGCTCTTCCTTGCTCACCGCAGAGTCCCTGGCCGGAGCCAGTTCCGTTGACGGTGTTTCGTGATGGCGACGGAAAGAACTGTCAAGCTGGTCTACAATAGGAAAGATCAGCGATGGGTTTAAGAACTCGCCGACCTTGTCCGGCCTCGATACATAGCGTACAATTCCGCTTTTATCAATAAGGAATGAGGCCGGGAGCGGAATCCCTTCTTCATATTTTTCGGCAAAGGCGTTGTCATATTCCTTGAGCTGCACACCATATACCATCGCTGTTCGCTGGCCTTCGTCAGACAGTACTTTGAACTCGAGGCCCAGCTTTTCCACCATGTTTCGGTTCACTCCTACAGGGTCGGGGCCAATAGCCATCACCAGCACGTTTTTGGACCGGAACTTTTCGTTGTTCTTTTCATAGGTCCTCAGCATCATGTGGCATCCCGGGCACCAGTCGCCACGCACAAAAATGAGCAGCACATGGCGCTTGCCCCTGAAATCGGATAGCCTCACCTTGTGGCCATCCTGGTCGGGCAGCTCGAATTCATCCGCCGGCTTGCCTGTTTGCACGCGGTAACCGCCCCGTGCGCTCTTCAATAGCTGGTTCTTATCGTTGGTAGTGCCCCAGGCAAATCCGATGCAGAACAGCAGGAGAGGCAAAGGCAGCACCCATGCCGTCCAGTCGTGATGAAAGATAAGGTTTGAAGCAACAAGCGAAGCGATACCCAGTGCCGTCATCAGCGGCTCAAACCAGGAATAGCCGGTGTAGGAAAAAACAGGAAAGAAGGCGATCCGGATAACGGGCACAGCTGCAAAAAAGAGCATGGCTACAGTCGTGAGCGGGAAATGCCCGTAAGAAAGGTCGATGCTTGCACCTGTAATGATGCAGGCCAGTGAAACCATCACAAACTGGTATGTGCTGGTGTAAACAGGGAGTTCTCTCAGGGCCGCAAAAAAAGCAAGGATCCCGAGAACAGAAGGTACAAGGGTAAAGCCCATTGCCAACAGGATAATCGCGATAGCGCTCAGAATGGAAGCCAGTGCAGTGGTGGGATGAATTCGGTTCATTCTATTCAAATATAAAAAAAAATCAGGCAAAACCAACCAGAGGAAACTAAAAAGTCCCTGTTACTTACGGAACAGGGACCTCTGCGGTTTTAAGAAAGAAATTTAGTTTTTGAACATCCTGAGCAAGGTAGCCAGCTTGGCTTTGAGCTCGGTACGTACGATGATCTTATCCAGGAAGCCGTGTTCAAGAACGAACTCGGCTGTTTGGAAGCCTTTTGGAAGGTCTTTGCCAATGGTTTCTTTTACCACGCGCGGACCCGCAAAGCCGATCAGGGCACCCGGTTCAGAGATGTTGAGATCGCCCAGCATGGCGTAGCTGGCCGTAACACCACCGGTGGTAGGATCCGTGCAAAGCGAGATATAAGGGATCGCAGCCTTATCCATCAGCGATAGCTTAGCCGATGTTTTAGCCATTTGCATGAGCGAGAAAGCCGCTTCCTGCATCCTGGCACCGCCTGTTTTAGAAATGATGAGCAGAGGTGTTTTGTTCTGCAGGCAAAAATCAATGGCACGCGAGATCTTTTCACCTACCACACTGCCCATGGAGCCGCCAATGAAGCCGAAATCCATGCAGCATACCACGAGGTCCTGCCCGTTTACTTTTCCGTAAGCACTTCGCAGGGCATCTTTGAGACCCGATTTTTTGATGGTATCGGCAAGACGGTCGGTGTATTTTTTAGTGTCTGTAAATTCAAGAGGATCGCCGCTCACCAGGTTCTCATGAAGCTCGGTAAACGCATTATCATCGAAAATAATTTCAAAATATTCGGCGCTTCCGATACGCTCATGGTATCCGCAGTCGATGCAGACATGCTGATGTGCTTTATGTTCCTGCGCCGTATGGATCTTTTTGCAGGAAGGGCATTTGTACCATAAACCTTCAGGCGTTTCCCTTTTTTCGGTAGTGGAAGTGGTAATGCCTTCTTTTAATCGTTTAAACCAACCCATAGTGTTTTATAGTTAGAGAGTTTCAGACTTTGAGAATTATTTGATTGATAAATCACTCATCAATTCAATAATTTTCTAAATCATTAATTGGTTAAGCTACAGTAATTGTTTTGTCGAGGTATACGTCCTGGATCACGTTCAATAATTCCACGCCCTCTTTCAATGGCTTCTGGAAGGCTTTACGGCCGGAGATGAGTCCCTGGCCGCCACCACGTTTATTTACCACAGCAGTTGTTACCGCTTCGGCCATATCCGAAGCCCCTTTACTTTCGCCACCGCTGTTGATCAGGCCAATCTTGCCCATGTAGCAGTTGGCTACCTGGTAGCGGCACAGGTCGATCGGGTGATCGGTGGTGAGCTCAGAGTATACTTTCGGGTGCGTTTTGCCATGACCGATAGCTGTATAGCCGCCGTTTTTGTCAGACATTTTTTGTTTGATGATGTCGGCCTGGATGGTAACACCCAGGTGGTTTGCCTGCGATGAGAGATCTACTGCCGTGTGGTAATCCACACCGTCTTTTTTGAAAGCCGAGTTACGGGTATAGCACCACAGGATGGTGGCCATGCCAAGCTCATGCGCTCGCTCGAAGGCCTGGGCTACTTCCACAATTTGCCTTCCGGATTCGGCAGAGCCAAAGTAAATGGTAGCACCCACGGCTACAGCGCCCATGTTCCAGGCCTCTTCTACGGAGCCGAACATGATCTGGTCGAACTTGTTAGGGTAGGAGAGGAACTCGTTATGGTTAATTTTTACAATGAACGGAATTTTGTGTGCGTATTTGCGGGCAACGGAGCCTAAAACACCGTAAGTAGACGCTACAGCGTTGCAACCGCCTTCGATGGCCAGTTTCACGATGTTCTCGCTGTCGAAATAAATCGGGTTAGGAGCGAACGACGCGCCCGCACTGTGCTCAATGCCCTGATCGACAGGTAAAATGCTCATATAGCCGGTATTGGCCAGGCGGCCGGTTCCGTAGAGTTGTTGCAGGCTTCTAAGCACCTGTGGATTTCGGTTGGAGTAAGCAAATGTCTGATCAATAAAGTCAGCATTCGGAATAACGATGTTTTCTTTGGAGATGGTTTTGCAGGTGTGGTTTAATAAACTGTCGGCCTGCGCCCCCAATAAGTCGGTTATTTTAGACATACGTGTTTTTTAATAAGGCAACAAATTTAAGGAAAATTCATGGAAAACAAGCATAAAAAAACCCTCACGATTTATCGTGAGGGTTTTTAATATGATCTGTGTTATTATTCGGCTACCTGAACCATTTTGAAAGGTACGTTGATGATGGCCTGGTAATCCTCGCCGGCTTCCAGCATATCCTCATCATCTTCTTCATAATGCCAGTTGATGGTCACCGCGCTTCCGCCTTTATGGATCGCTTCGAGTTTTTTGAATACATCGAGGATGCATTTGGAAGAGCTCGTATTGAAATACTCCAACTGGATATTTACGGTCGTGGCAGGCTTGGAAGCCGTAGAATATTTATCTAACGCGTCAACTAACGGTTTATAAAACTCAATAGAATTCTCAGGAATAGACCTTCCTTTAATTTCCAATACACCATTTTGAATATCAAATGAAATGGTCGGTGTCTTTGGTGTACCTTCGATAGCGTATTTTTCCATAGTGGCTTGTTTTATTGTATAAGTTGTGGTTGTGTGACTTTTATGATGAGTGTAAAGAACGAAACTTTATTGTCAATTTCCAAAAAATTGTAGTCTAATTTTTCACCTGTTTTCCGGGCTATATCTATCATTCCCAAACCTCCGCCGCCTTTCAAAGACATCTCTCCGTTGTTGAGAACAGCCTTGTAATAATCCTTCAGCTGATCCTTGTTAAGAGAATTGACATCATCCAAACGGCTTTTGAGTCCATGTATATTTTCGTTAAGGATGTAGTTTCCCGTAATGATGTTGTAAGAGCCTTTATTTCTTGCAATCATAAAGATCGCGCTGCGATTCTTGTCGCCGTTTTCATCAGTGGCATCGTCCATGTGGTGATACAGATTCTGGAGGCATTCCACCAGCACGTTGTATACCTTTTTTTTGGTTTTCGGCTCTTCCATCATGTTGTCCATTTTATTCTCCATGATCTGGAGGATAGAGGTCAGCAATTCGGAAGTGATATCGCCTTTAAATGAGAGAAGGATGTTATGCCTCTCCATTTTATCATATATATTGAACGCGTCAATCATAAGGGCCGCTTGTACTTGTATTATTTCAATTTAAAAGACACAGTTTGGCCATTTACAGTAAAGGTGGCATCATCATCGCAGGTGCCGTTGCCAAAGTCTACTGTTCTTGTTTTAAAACCGTCCGGGGTCAGTTCAAGCGTGCCTGATGAAATGTACTTGCAGGACATTTTTTTGATCAATGCATTGGTAATGTTGGTGGTGAAATTACGGCCTTCGCGGTTTTTGCCGTTAGAAGAGCCTGTAAATGAATACACGTCGTCGGAAACATCTCCTTTGGTAGAGTAGCCTGCTGTCTGTTTCATGGTTTTAGTGCAGGCATAGTCAATATTCCAGTTGCCATCGGTGCAATGCCCGTTGATCACTTCAGTGGTAATGGTCAGAGAATCAGGTCTTGTAATCCGGATCTGCCCTGTGTAAGATACCGTATTGGCCTTATAGCCTACCAGGTCGATGGTTACCGGGTTATTGTATACCGACCAGCGTTTGGCAGTTGTAAAGTTGATTTTGCCGGTGCGGTAAACACCATCACTGCCTATGCATCCTGTTGTGCCATAATCGATCTGGAAGGTCACAGGGCCGCTGTCGTATACTTTATCATTGTTGGCATCTGTGGTGTCGCCGGAGATGATGTTGAAGGTTTCGCAGGAATTGATCCGTTTAACGCCTTTTTCAGATATACTTCTATCATTTACAACCGGTTGAATAGACATGAATTGCTGCTCGCAAATAGCGTTATCTACTACCGATTGGGTTTCATTGTCCACTTCTGTTTTCTTTTTGCAGGAATCGAAAAGGATACATGCAGAAATGAGAAGCGCGGAGGATAAAAATAATCTGTTTTTCATCGGGTTGAGTTTATTCCGGTTTTACGGCAATTAAAGTGCCAAATTTTAAAATCAAATATAGAATAAATTCATTTAAAAAATAAATTTATCGGGTTTTTTTGCTGTTTTGTCCCAAAAAGGAGCTGATCCCACAGTAATATGTCTTGTTTTTGATAATCCCGAATTAACGGGAGCAGGGCTTTTTTTGTGGAATACCACATCGGGCATTGGTTGGGCCAAATCTTAGAGCTTGATACCAATCACCAGCACATCATCTACCTGTTCGTAGTTGCCTTTCCAATTCTCAAATACCTGCTGCAACTCTTTATGCTGCTCGGCAACCGGCATGTTGTGAATAGAGAGCAGGCAATCGTGAAAGCGCTTTACCATAAATTTTTTACCTTTCTCACCACCGAACTGATCGGCGTAGCCATCGCTGAACATATAAAGCATGTCGTTCTTGTCGAACTTGAGCTTATGAGTTAGGTATGTGCGGTGGAGGTCGAAGTGCGCGCCACCGATCGGGTATTTGTTGCCTTCCGTTTTTTCGAGCGTGCCATTTTCCTTTATCACCACCAGGTTTCTGAAAGCGCCTGCCCACATACCTTCGAGAGTGTCTGTATTAATTGCCAGGATAGAAATGTCCATTCCGTCGTTGGTGTCCACCTGGTTCTGTCCTTGTTTGAGTGCGGCCTGAACCCCTTTGTGCAGCTCGTTGAGGATGGTTCCCGGGTCGGAATTCCCTTTTTCGGAAACGATTTGGTTGAGCAGGTTGTGCCCGATCATGCTCATAAAGGCGCCCGGTACCCCGTGCCCCGTACAGTCTACAGAGGCAATGATCTTGTAATTGTCCTTCTCGCCAAACCAGTAAAAGTCGCCGCTTACGATGTCTTTAGGCCGGTATAAAATGAAGGCATTTTTCAGTTTCGAGAAAATAAACTCGCGTGACGGAAGGATGGCTTCCTGGATCCGCCTGGCGTATTCGATACTGCTCGTAATGTCCTGGTTCTTTTCCGCAAGTTCGCGTGTCCGTTCGGCTACTTTATTTTCGAGGATCTTATTTTCTTTCTTCACCGCGTTGGTGCGGTAACTCGAAATGCCAATGATGAGGGCAAAGAGGAGAAGCGTGCCGGTAATATAAAACCAGGTAGTGCGCCACCAAGGCGGAATAACGGTGATCTTCAGCTCAAAGGGCTTTTCACTCCATACACCATCGCTGTTGGTAGCCTTTACCTTAAACGTGTAATCACCGCCGGGAAGCTCGGTGTAAGACACGAAGCGCATATCGGAAGGGGAGGACCAGTCGTTGTCATAACCTTCAAGCTTGTACATGAATTTGTTTTTGCCCGACGACTGGTAATCCAGGGCCACCACTTCGAATGTAAAATAATTTTCCTTATGCTCCAGTTTGATTCCTTTGATGTACAGGATGCTGCTGTCGGTTTTTATTTCCTTGCCCTGTCTCGAAAAGGAATAGATGAAGGTGTTGGGTGTTACCGTGCTTTCCTTGATGTTTTTGGGATTGAAATAATTAATACCGGAAATCCCTCCTACGAGAATGGTGCCATCCTTGGCCTGGTAATAGGCTCCGAGGTTGAATTCCCGCGCCTGGATGCCGTCTTTTGTATTGTAATTTCTGAATGCGGAGCCGTTCTCGTTTGGAATATTTGGGTTGAATTTGGTAAGCCCAAAATTGGAAGGCAGCCACAGGTTGCCGTCGCTGTCCATAATAGCTGCATAAATGTAGCTGTTCAGCAGGCCGTCTTTTTCGGTATAAACGAGGAATTGTTTTTTAGCGGGATCGAACTTATTGAGCCCGTAGTTGGTCGAGATCCAGTAATAGCCCGATGGGTCCCGGAAAATATCGTTCACATTGTTGGAGCTGATGGAATTATTATTATCCTGGTGCTGGTAAGTTTTGATGATGGGTTTATCGATACTGGTCACAAAATCGAGGATGCACAAGCCGCCGCCCGCTGTACCTACCCAAAGGCTGTTATCCTTAGGATCTTCATACAGGGTGTTGATCTTGTCGGAAGGCAGTCCCTGGTTAGTAGTGAACCGTTTGATCGTGAGGGTATTGGGGTTAATGGCATAAAGCCCGTCGCCAAAGGTTGCTGCCCACACGGCGCCGCTTTTGGTCTGGATGATCTTCAGAACGGTTCCTCCCAGATCGTTGCCACCGAGTATTTTTTTTGAAGCGTTAGTCTTGGGATCGTAAATGACAATACCCTGGCCGAATGTGCCGATCCAGAGGCGCCCGTTCAGGTCTTCCATAAAGCTGAGCACCGCATTGGCTTCATACTTTTTAATAATGGACGTCACGTTCACAAAGTGTTTATCCTTCGGTGTCTTTTTATAAAGCCCCTCGGCAGTCCCTGCCCAGTAAGTCCCATCGGATGTTTGAATAATGGCGCAGGTAAAATCACTTGTGAGGCCACTGTGAAAATCCCACAACGGAAATTTATTGGAAGAGATAAAATAAATATTAATACCCTTGTCTTGCGTGGCAACCCAGAGATTTTTGCCCTTGTCGATAAAAAGGTCAGAGATCTTGTTGTCGGATAAAGAGGTCGGATTTGACTGGTCGGTTGTGGAAAAGGTATAAGAGCGGTTGGTCAGGTCGTATTTTACCAGTCCGCCCCAGGTGCCGATCCATACATAATTCGAATCCTGGACACTGCTGAAGCATACGATCCTGTTGTTATAATTGTTGTTGATCCCAAAATTGATTCCTTCTACAAATTCATTGGTTTTAGGGTCAAAGATGACAATGCCATCATCGGTGCCGCACCAGATCAGGCCGTTTATCTCGCTAATGCAGCGCATGCTGTTATTTCCCGGTACAATGGAGCCCTTCGATTTTCCCAGAACCTTTTTGGTGAACGGGTGGCGGATGAGTTTCTTCGTATGCCGGTCGTACTCATACAGGCCATTGCCTAAAGACGCAATATAGATGCGGTTTTGGGAATCCCTGTAGATGGATTTCAGGCTTACCGGATCGAGCGAATCCATGCAGGGAACCACCTCGAACGTTTTACTGCTCATATGAAAGAGGTTCACATCATTTTCAGTAGCCAGTAACAACTCGCTGTTATTGAGCTCAACAATGCCACACACCGAATTATTGGAAATGGAGGCTTTGTTATGGCTGTGTCGGTAATTGGTAAATTTCTCGGTGTGCTTGTTCAATACCGATAAGCCGCCGTCGTCGGTGCCGATGTATAAGTTTTGAAATTTATCCTCGTAAAGGCAATTGATGTAATTGGAGGAAATGGAAGCGGGGTTGTACTGGTCTGTCTTATAGGTTTTTATATGATAGCCGTCGTAGCGGTTGAGGCCGTCCTGCGTGCCTATCCACATAAAGTCCTGTGAATCCTGGAAGATCTTGCGGACACTCACCGTTGATAATCCTTCGTCAACACTGAGCCGTTTGAACTTTAGATTTTGCGAATCTGATAGCAGAGGTAGCAGGAGAAGCACCCATAAGAGAAAGGAGGAGGTCATGTTAGGCATCTTCAGAAGCATGTAAGGCGTTCTAAAATTACTAAAAATGTATATACCTTAATGGATTTTTCCTAATCTTGCAGAACAAACACAGAAAAAGGTGAATTTCAAGAGCAAAAAAGACCTGGTATTCCTGGTGCTGGCAGGGTTTTTCATTACCAACGCCATTGTAGCCGAGCTTATCGGAGGTAAATTAGTGCAATACTTCGGCTTGTTTACGCAAAGCATCAGCATCATCATGTGGCCCATGGTGTTTATTTTAACAGATCTGATCAACGAACATTTTGGAAAAGACGGGGTCAGGAAGCTCACTTACATTACGGTAGGGCTTATCTCCTTTACCTTCATCGTGCTCGCCATCGCCATGAATACAAAGGCTGTCGCTTTTTCACCTGTGTCTGACGGTGCTTTCCAGACAGTCTTCGGACAGTCCCAGTGGATCATCGTCGGAAGCGTCACGGCTTTTTTTGTATCGCAGCTTGTCGACGTTTATATCTTCTGGATTTTTAAAAGCATGACCGGTAACAAGCATATCTGGCTCAGGGCAACCGGAAGCACTGTGGTGAGCCAGCTCATTGATACCTTTATTGTTCAGTTCATTGCCTTCGTTATTCCCGGAAAATGGACGCTGGAACAATTCGCCGTGAATGCCTCCTGGGGCTATGCCTTTAAGCTGCTCATTGCCCTGGCATTGATCCCACTGATCTATTTCGGACATTTTCTCATCAATAAATACCTGCAGAAAGATAAGCCGCAGCAACTCGGCGCCTGAAACCATCCGGGCATTGACGGAGATATAAAGAAATGAGGGTTAACATTCATTTGTTCTTCTTCTATGTTCTTATATGTCTTATATGGTTATTCTTTGAACCATATAAGGTATTGAAGGAGATATAACGAAATGCGGGTTAAAATTCAGCTGTTCTTCTTCTATGTTCTTATATGTCTTATATGGTTATTCTTTGAACCATATAAGGCATTGATAGAGATATAAAGAAATGAGGGTTAACATTCATTTGTTCTTCTTCTGTGTTCTTATATACCTTATATGGTTATTCTTTGAACCATATAAGGCATTGAAGCAGATATAAAGAAATGTGGGTTAACATTCAGCTGTTCTTCTTCTATGTTCTTCTATGTCTTATATGGTTATTCTTTGAACCATATAAGGTATTGAAGGAGATATAACGAAATGAGGGTTAAAATTCAGCTGTTCTTCTTCTATGTTCTTCTATGTCTTATATGGTTATTCTTTGAACCCTATAAAACTTCAGCTGGTTTCACTCGATCAGGCCATACCTCGCAGCCGCCGTTGTTTTGTTGGTAGCATTGAAATGCCACCATTCCGTATGCATCATGCTGAAGCCTGCCCGGAGCATGGCCCGTCGCAGGATCAGCCTGTTGCCATAAGCCTCTTCGGATAAGCTGCCATCGGCCAGGAACCGCGCTTCATGTTTGGGCTGGCTCAGCTCGTTGAAACTGTCGAAGCCTGTTCCCATATCAAGCAGGCTGTCAGTTTCAAGAATAATTCCCACATCTACCGCCGCGCCGTAATTATGAAGGGAGAGGTCGGCGGGATTGGCCAGGTAGTTGATCTTTTTCCAGGCGGGCATGTCGAGCTCGTCCCACATTTGCTGCTGGATGTGCAGGGGGCGTACCGCATCGAAGACAACGATGTGGTACTGAGGGTTGGCCTGGTTCAGAAAATATTCGGCATTGCAGAGCTTAATAGCGACCTGGCAGGGCAGGTAGCACCTGCTGAGACCTTTATAGATAACTTTGTGAAGGAAATTTCGGTCGGTGGCATAGAGCAGATTTACGCGGATATCGGGCTCCAGCTCCTGTACATTTACCAGTTGCTTGCTCACGAGGTAGCGTTCCAGCTCGGAAGTATCGGCTGGCAGCGGCGCGGATGCCTTCCGGCGGTGGCTTATATCTTCAGGACGGAGCTCCGTTATCTGTTTTGCCCCTTGGTCGTTGCAGGCCAGCCAGCAGGGAGCCAGCAGCAGCCACAGCAGAACGGCCTTAAAGGGCCGGGTATACCACATAGTTGCGGGGCGTTTCATAAAGCGTGATCTCCAGGTCGAAGACGGGATCAATCTTATCGCGTAGCAGCTCATAACAGATCCTCGCAATATTTTCAGCCGTAGGGTTGAGGTTCTTAAATTCCTCGGTATCGAGGTTCAGGTTCTTATGGTCGAAGCGTTCGGTAATTTCCTGCCTGATGAGTTCGTTGAGCAGTTTCATATCATACACATAGCCCGTTTGAGGATCGACGTGCCCGGTCAGCCTCACAATCAGCTCATAATTATGGCCGTGGTAATTGGCATTATTGCATAAGCCGAATACCTCTTCGTTGGTTTTAGCGTCGAAAGCAGGGTTATGAAGCCGGTGCGCGGCATTAAAATGGGCTTTTCTGTAGATTGCAGTGCGCATGGATTAATTGGAGAAATATTGAGTTGAAGCGTGAATATATTATGATAGTTCGATCTTAAAATTACGGTTTAATTTCCTGACTCTTCAATTATCCGAATCAATAATGCTTTAATTGTTATTGTTTGCAGTAGCGTTCGATGAGCTTCACGGCCATTTCGTCGCCAAGGCTGTCGGCTTTGTTGAGGTCATCGCAGGCCCCGCGTTTATCCTTGCTGGCAAATTTAATGGCAGCACGGTTCACGAAGGCAGCGCCGTAATCGAATTTTAGCTTGATCGCATAATCGAGATCTTTCAGGGCTTCCACAAACTGCTTGTTCTCGCCTTTGGCTACGCCGCGGTAGTTATAGCTTACAGGGTTCTTAGGATTGAGCTTAATGGCCTGATCCAGGTCCGCAATAGCGCCGCTGTTGTCAGCCGATTCTATTTTGCAGGCGCCCCTGGCAATGAGCGCTTCTTCGTCTTCCGGAAAGGCTTCGAGGTATACGTTCCAGTCGTTGACGGCATTTTTATAATCCTTGGTTTCGAAGCGGGCCTTGGCCCTTGTCTTATAAGCGTTGTATACCGGTTTGTCGGCGGGCATTAGCTTCATAGCCGCATCTATTTCCCGGATCACGTACAGGTATTCCTTCAGCTCAAAGCGGGCGTCAGCCTTCAGCAGCATAGCCTCAAGGTAATTGGGCCTGATGTCGATGGCTTCGTTGGCCGCCTCCTGGGCCTGCTTGTAAGCTTTGCCATCAAACATAAGCCTGCCCCGGTAATAGAACAGTTCGGCATCGTCCTTATTCAGGACTAAAGCTGAATCGATGGCAGCTTTGGCTTCCTTGAATTTCTGGCTTTCGTAGTAAACAATGGCCTGGTTCTTACGGGCTTCAAAATTATCGGGCGCTATTTTTAAAGCCGCTTTCACATCTTTTTCAGCACCCTTAAGGTCTTTGGTCCTGATCTTTGCCTGGGCCATCTTATTCCAGGCTTCTATGTAGTCGGCTTTGAGCTTCACTGCTTTTTTCAGAGGCACAATGGCTTCCTCGTATTTCGAGGAGTCCATCAATTTCAGAGCCGCTTTGTAGAGATCCACTTCGGGGGTAGCGCTTTTGGCGGTATCTTTCTGAGCGCTGATCTGTATGTGTAACAAAATCAGTAATGTAAGGCTAAGCCACTTAAACATGTTCTTCAATGGATTGTTTTGTTTTTACGAATGGATGACTAAATTTACACAAACAATTTTAAATATAAAATTATGCCATTCATCATCGCCCTTTCCGTTATCGCTTTGCTGCTGATCTTTCTGTCTTTTGTAACCGTTCAGCAGGGAACCGTGGCGGTTATTACCGTTTTCGGAAAGTACAAACGCATCCTTACTCCCGGATTGAATATGAAAATCCCTTTCATCGAGCGGGTTTATAAGAAGATCTCGATCCAGAACAAAAGCGTGGAGCTGGGCTTCCAGGCGGTTACGGTAGATCAGGCCAATGTCAATTTTACCGCCATGCTGCTATACGCTGTGGTCAACCAGAATGAAGAGTCCATCAAGAACGTAGCCTTTAAGTTTGTGGACGAGCGAAACCTCATGCAGGCCCTGGTGCGATCCATCGAAGGGTCGGTACGCGCCTTTGTCGCAACCAAAAAGCAGTCGGAAGTGCTGTCGCTGAGAAGGGACATTGTAGAAGCCGTTAAGGAACAGCTGGACATGATGCTGGAAGAGTGGGGCTATCACCTCATCGACCTCCAGCTCAATGATATTACGTTTGATGAAGAAGTCATGCGTTCTATGGCTAAAGTAGTGGCCAGTAATAACTTAAAGGCGGCTGCCGAAAACGAGGGCCAGGCTTTGCTGATCACCAGAACCAAAGCGGCAGAAGCAGAAGGCAATTTTATCAAAATATCGGCAACTGCCGAAAAAGAAGCGGCGCAGATGCGTGGGCAGGGGATTGCTCTTTTCCGGCAGGAAGTGGCCCGCGGTATGGCGGAGGCGGCCCGGCAAATGCAGGAGTCGAACCTCGACACCTCCCTTATATTATTCAGTATGTGGACTGAAGCCGTTAAAAACTTTGCGGAGCAGGGGAAAGGCAATGTGATTTTCCTGGATGGCAGCGTGGATGGTATGGAAAAGACACTGCGCCAGATGATGGCACTCAATACAAAAGAGAACAGCGATAAAAAATAATCCCTAAACGGATTTAAAAATCAGTTCAGTTGTGCTATGTTGTGAAATTGTAAAAAAACTGGATTTTTTAAATTAAGTATTTTTACCTATATTGTAATCGTATTTATAAACACTTTCTAATTAAAAAATTGCTCGAATGAAAAAACAATTTTTGACCGTAATGGGTAGTGCCTTGTTTCTTGCCGGTATTGCCCAGGAAAATAGTAACAAGCAGCCCTGCAATACGTATCAGGTGATGGAAGAAGCTTTCAAAGCAGACCCCGATCTGAAACTCAAATACAACCTCATCCAATCGCAATTGGAGCAGGAATACCAGGCAGAGCTTGCCAAAACACACATGGCCCAACGGGCCGCAGCCGTGAGCTACACCATTCCGGTGGTATTTCACATCATGGGACCTCAGAATATTGCCGATCAGGTATTTATTGATGCCATCGCCCAGGTGAACAGGGATTATGGCCGAAAAGGCGCCGATACCGGCAGCGTGTACCCTAACTTTAAGTCTATTTATGTGGATGCCGAAATGGTATTTGCCCTGGCGAAAAGAGATCCGAACGGAAACTGTACAAACGGGATCATTCGTCATGACAATGAAAGTATCTACTGGAACCAGAACGGAGGCGCTTACAACTACTCAGGAACGGGAACCAACCGCTGGCCGCGTGAAAAATACCTGAATGTGTATATCGTAAACTGCATTTACGGTACAGGAGTAACCTGCCCGACGACTTCCGGAACCTATATCGGAGGTTATACGTATTTACCGGGCTCTTCACCCGGTGTTAACGCTGATGCCATCGTATACCGTTCCAGTGAGCTTTCAGGCTTGAGCGTCAGGGCTTTAAGCCATGAGATCGGCCACTGGTTCAATCTTGGTCACACATTCGGAAGCACCAACAGCCCTGGAACCACCTGTGGAGATGACGGTGTTACGGATACGCCTCCTACCAAAGGGGTGCTGAGCCAATGCCCTGTAAGTAACTCCAACTCCTGCTCCGGATCGGGCAACTTATGGAATGTGGAAAACTTCATGGATTACTCCAGCTGCCCTAAAAACTTTACACAGGGCCAGGTAACCCGTATGAGAGCTGCAGCAGCCAGCGCTACCGCGGGAAGAAATAACCTGTGGTCGGCAGCCAACCTGATTGCTACCGGCATTACGCCGGGCTATACCTGCGCTCCGGTTGCCGATTTCGACGCTAACAAAAAAAATGTATGTGCCGGCAATACCGTAACCTTTACCAACGAGAGTGAGCTGGGCACTTCCGGAAATATTTCCTGGACCTTCGAAGGCGGTAATCCTGCAACCTCTACTGCCAATGCTCCTGTTGTGACTTACGCTACGCCAGGCACCTATTCCGTATCGCTGGTAGCAACCAATGCTTCCGGCAATAATACCAAAACCCAAACCTCTTACATTACAGTTGTGCAAGGCGGCGGCGGTGTTTTATTGCCAAATACCTATGATTTTGAAACCGGTACAGGAATCCCCGGCGGAATCACCGTGATCAATAACAATGCAGGTTCTGTGGCATGGGCGGTTAATCCTTCGACAGGTGGTAACAGCACAGCCCAAAGCATGTTCCTGAACAATGCCGCCCAGGCAAGTTCAGGTGGTCATATCGATATTTTCGAAACACCGATCTATGACTTCTCCACAACTACCAATGTGTCGTTCTCTTACTATTATGCCTATGCCAAAAAAGTAACGGCGCAGGCCGATACATTCAAAATACAATACAGCCTTGATTGTGGCGGTACATGGTCCAATGTGCTTGGAACACCGAATCTGACCAGCATGGCAGCCGCTTCCGGCGGTGTGCAGGCAAGCTCTTTCTCTCCTACGGCAGCACAATGGAAACAGGTAACAGTGCCTGCTACCTTATTGACAGTTCTGAATAACAAGCCGAGCGTGAAGTTCCGTTTCTGGTTCAAGAGCGATATCGCTACCGGCAGCTCCAATAATATCTTTATTGACCAGATCAACCTCTCAGGAACTGTTGGCCTCAATGAGCTGGAAAAATCCCTGGATATGATGATCTACCCGAATCCGACCAATGCTTCTTCTACGATCGACTTTAACACGGTTTCGGGCGCGAAACTTAAAGTAAGCGTGATGGATATTGTAGGAAGGGTGGTAGAAGAGTCTGAAAACTTTAACACGAACGGCAACAGGGCAAATTACACTGTAAACAAAAACGGTACACTTGCCAAAGGGATCTATGTGATCAATATGCACATAGGCGACCAAACAATTTCTAAAAAACTCATCATCGAATAAGCGATTCGCTGATCTTTTAAAAAGCGGCCCGGTCACGACTAATCGTGACCGGGCCGCTTTTTTAGCGCCGGTTCTGCCGGCCCCCTGTGTATTATCAGGAGCTTACCCGGGGACTTACCTATCAGGGCAACCTCACGAGCACTATCCAGGTGAGCATCAATTACGACGACCGCAAATCGCCGGACACCAAAGTGGTAAGGGCCTGCCGCGCTACCGGTTCATAGCGATGAGTCCCGCGCGCGATGCTGCCTCGAGCTCCTGTTTTAATGCCTTAAGCCGCACGTTTGAAAATGGTGTGCAGCTTTCGGATTCCGGCAGTTACGAACCTGAAACTCTTTACTGTTTAGTTATCTGATACCCGGAATCGAATGTATGGGGTCCTGGAGGCCGGGTGCATCCACAAGGGAAACCGGCTGCGGCTGAGCCGGGAATTTAGCGTAGCGCGGAATCTAACGGAGCGCTTGCCGTGAGGGCATAAAAAACCGGCCCGGCCGGTTTTCTGATTAAGCTGCTTTCCTGGCAAACAGGTAGGTTTTCGATTCCTGCCTTTTCCACAGGCGTGTAATGTTTTTCTTATGTGTGACGATCAGCATGACTGCTACAAAAATGGAGAAGATCATCAGCGTTTCGTTGGTATTTTTCAGAACGAGGTTCAGAATAAGGGGAAAGGAAACACCGGCAAGCATCGAAGAAAGGGATACATATTTGGAAACGATCAGTACCGAAAGAAAGACAAACAGTACCAGCAGGCTGGTGAAAGGTGTGAGGCAGATAACCACGCCCAGGATGGTGGCCACGCCTTTGCCGCCCCTGAAACCCGCAAATACCGGGAAGATGTGTCCTACAAGGGCTGCAATGCCCAGGCCAAGCTCAAGGTTTACAAACTGGTTGGAGTCGAACGCATAAGGTGATAAAAAGGCCAGGGAAGTTGCCAAAATGCCTTTTACGATATCAATGATGAGCACAGGAATTCCGGCTTTTTTTCCTAAAACCCGGAATGTATTGGTGGCACCGGCATTCCCGCTGCCAAATTCACGGACGTCGATCCCGTAAAAACGCTTCCCCCACCAAACAGCTGTTGGGATGGATCCAATCAGGTAAGCAGACACCAAGAGAGAAATGATAATTGTAGTTTCCAAATCTTTAGTTGTGTTTAGTTTTTAGTTACGCAAATATAACAATTATTTAAAATAACCAAAGTTGATGCCCGGGCGTTCGGGACTTAAATTTTAACAATAAACGGTTAATTCCGCATTCAAAATTATATTAACTTTTTTTCACGTTATTGGCTGATTTTTTATTATTTTCACGCCTCTTATGATCAGCTACATCAACGGGCAAATAGCCGAACTGAACCCTGCTTATGCAGTTATAGAAAGCAATGGTGTGGGCTATGGTTTGCTTATTTCTCTGACTACCTATACGGCCATTCAGGGAAAAACTTCCGCAAAGCTTTTTGTAGAAAGTGTGTATGTAAGGGATGATAACCCCAGGTATTACGGATTTGCCGACAGCGAGGAGCGGGAATTGTTCCGTAAGCTGATCTCTGTTTCGGGTGTAGGTGGGGGCAGTGCGCTCCTGATGCTTTCCTCCTTATCCGCGGTTGAAATTGCCGGTGCGATCAACACCGCCAATGTTACAATGTTAAAAAGCATAAAAGGCATTGGAGAGAAGACTGCTCAACGGATTGTGGTGGACCTGAAGGGCAAAATGGGCAAGCACGAAGGGGGAATTTCACAGATTTTAACGACATCATACAATAAAAATAAGGACGAGGCGTTAATGGCTCTCATGACCTTAGGATTTCCAAAAATGACAGCGGAAAAAGCCATCGAAAAAGCAATTAAACAACAGGGTGTTGGTACTGATAATGTGGAACTGCTGATCAAATCGGCGCTAAAAAACATGTAAGAAATCAGCGTGGTAAAAGGAGGGTTTAAATTTCTTGTCGTTGCTTCTGTATCCATTGGATTGATGAGCGTTGTGGTTGGCTCCAAGGCCAAAACATCGCCATTGAGCAAGCCGCATTATTACGAAGAGGCGGCCCTGCCTCCCGATACGCCGGTAGTAAGCAAGGAAGACCTGCCTTACGAGTTCAACGACAACAGCAATGTGCAGCCGGTCTATAAAGACAACAACGGCCTGTACCTTTCGGATCCTTCCAATATTAAGACGGAAACCAACTATAATCCTAAAACAGGCAATTACGACATTACCCAGAAAATGGGTGACCTGGATTACCGCCCCGAAACCTATGTCGAGTTCCAGGATTACCAGGATGCATTATTCAAAAAAGCGGTAAAAGACCACTGGCGCTCAAAAATCAAGGCCGATGATCTTAATAACCAGAATAAAAAGGGCATGATCCCGAAATTAACCGTTAACAACGAGATCTTCGACCGGATCTTCGGTGGAAATACGGTGGACATCAAGCCAACAGGAACGGCGGAGCTTATTTTCGCCCTCAACCGGAATAAAACCTTAAACCCGGCGATTCCTCAACGCCAGCAAAAAGTAACCAATTTCGACTTTAACATGCGCATTCAGCTGAACCTGATCGGAAAGATCGGGGATAAGCTGAAAATTACGACCAATTATAACACGGAAGCTTCCTTCGACTGGGAGAACCAGATGAAACTGGAGTATACGGGTTACGAGGACGAAATCATCAAAAAAATTGAAGCGGGCAACGTGAGCCTGCCGCTCAACAGTACCTTAATTACCGGTAGCCAGAGCTTATTCGGTGTAAAGATGCAGTTACAGTTTGGGCGACTCACGGCCACTACTATCTTTTCGCAGCAGCGTGGCAAGAAACAGGAGGTGACTGTGCAGGGTGGCTCACAGATCCAGAACTTTGTGGTGACGGCTGATAACTACGAAGTGAACAAGCACTACTTCCTGGGGCACTATTTCCGTGATAATTATGATGCCTGGATGCAAACGCTTCCGATCGTGGCAACGCCTATCGTCATCACCAAAGCGGAGGTATATATTACCAACCAGACGGGAAGTACCGAGAACGTGAGGAGCTTCGTTGGTTTCTCCGATCTGGGTGAAAGCGGAGCGCACATTAATACAAACCTCTCGGATCCCAACTGTCAGGCTGATCCGACATTCCGCATTACAGATAACAGCCCGCAGGCAGATAGTATACAGCCTTATAACAATGCCAACACCTTATACAGCATCATCACCAATACCGCCAATGGCCTGATGCCGGCACGTACCAATACGACTACCAACCAGATCAATACGCAGCTGACCAGCCCGCTGACCACAACGAACAGCTGTAATAACAACGGCGGTTTTATGGAGTCGTCGCGCGATTATGAATATGTGACGAATGCACGCCGCCTGAATCCTTCCGAGTTCACCATCAACACGCGTTTGGGTTTCATTTCCATTAACCAGTCGATCAACAACGACGTGGCGGTAGCGGTGGCTTACCAATACACCTATAACGGCAAAACTTACCAGGTGGGTGAGTTCAGCGACCAGTTTACCACGGGGCCCTTGTACCTGAAATTACTGAAAGGAACGCTTACCAACCCGAGGTACCTCACCTGGGACCTGATGATGAAAAACGTTTATTCCATTGGGGCTTATAACCTTAATGCACAGGACTTTAAGTGCGATATCTACTTCAATAACAATGAAACCGGCGTGGACGTACCCTATGTGCCTTCCGGAAGCCGCAACGGGCAGCTGTTCCTGCAGGTGATGGAGTTGGATAAGCTGAGCGTAAACGGTGACAAGTATTCGGATGGTGTCTTCGATTTCATTAAGGATTATACCATCAACCCAACAAACGGCCGTGTATACCTGTCGTCGAAAGAACCTTTTGGTAACAACATGGCTGCCAGGTTTCAGCCAGGTGATTTTCCGGATGCCAACAGGTATGTGTTCCAGGAGCTGTACGACTCCACGCGAACCATTGCGCAGCAGCTACAGGAAAAGAACCGTTATAAGCTGAAAGGGCAGTATAAATCCGCTTCCGGTGCCGAGATTTCCCTCAATGCCCTCAATATTCCTCAGGGCGCGGTATCGGTAACGGCCAACGGGCAGAAGCTGGTTGAAAACCAGGATTATACCGTGGATTATACTCTGGGGCGTGTGAAGATCATTAATGAAAGTATTCTCAACTCGGGCGCCAATATCAAGGTAAGCACCGAGAGCAACTCCCTCTTCAATGTACAGCAAAAAAGCCTCTTCGGCACAAGGCTCGACTATAAGGTGAACAAGGACCTTATCCTCGGCGGTACCTTATTGCGACTGAATGAAAAGCCGGTGACCCAAAAGGTGAACATTGGCGACGAGCCGGTATCCAACACCATCTGGGGACTGGATTACAACTATAAAACAGATGCCCCTTTCCTCACCAGGCTGGTGGACAAGATCCCACTTATCAATACCAAAGAGATGAGTACGATCGTGACGCAGGGTGAGTTTGCCCAGCTGATCCCGGGCAATGCGAAAGCAATCGGGAAAACCGGGACATCGTACATCGACGATTTTGAAGGCAGTATTTCCCTGATCGATATCAAGAGCCCGCAGGCCTGGTCGCTGGCCAGTATTCCTCAGGGGCAAACGTCCATGTTCCCGGAAGCGTTGCTGAACAATGATATCAGGACCGGGAACAACAGGGCCCAGTTCAACTGGTATACCATTGATAACCTGTTTTACGGGCAACAGAACTCCAACCTGAAGCCTTCGAATATTCCTAAGGAAACCTATTCCAATAACTTCATGCGCCAGGTACTGGAAACGGAATTATTCCCTTCCAAAACACCGGCCAACGGACAGCCGGTGGTGCTCTCTGTGCTGGATCTGGCTTTCTATCCAAACGAGCGTGGACCTTATAACTATGATGCGAATCCAATCAGCGGTTATTCCGCAGGCGCTTCCAACAAGGGCGATCTGAACCTTCCTGAAAGCCGCTGGGGTGGTATCACCCGCCGTTTGGAAACCAATGATTTCCAGGCGGCTAATATCGAGTACATCCAGTTCTGGATGATGGATCCTTTCAATGAGGATTATGATTCTACCAAAACCTATGAGGGCATGGACAGGAACAACGGCCCTTCGGGGGAAATGTTCATCAACCTCGGTAATATCAGTGAAGATGTGGTGAAGGACGGTGGAATGCTTTACGAGAACGGCTTACCCGGCGCTCCCAACGGCCCCAATGCCAACCTTGCCACCAGCGGTGGTAATATCGGTGTTTATCCTATCCTCACGCCGGCTTCGAATGCGTTTGTGAACGAGGTCAACGACAGGCCTTTCCAGGATGTTGGTTATGACGGGATGATAGACTCGACGGAGAGCCGGAAATTCGGCACTTTTGTGAGCAGTATCGGTAACAGCGGTGCCTTCGATCAGTCGCGCAAGCTGGTGCAGGAGGCTATCACGGATCCGAGCTCCGATAATTACCTGCATCCCAAGGATGCTTCCTACGACGGGCTTGATAAGCTCCGCGGAAACACGCTGCACCGTTATAAGAAATACAATGGCTCGGAAGGTAACTCGCCGACAGGAGACCTGGCAACCGTGAACGGCGTCAATGTGGTGGGATCCAACTCCCCGAATATTGAGGATGTGAATAAGGACAACACCCTGAACGAAACGGAAAGTTATTACCAGTACCGGGTGAAGATCTCCCCGCAGGATTTCCAGACCTCGAAAGTAGGGGAGAACTACCTCGTAAACGTCACAGAAGGAACTACCACCATCGACGGGATCAGTAAAAAGGTAAACTGGTACCAGTTCAAAATACCGGTAGCGGAATATGAAGCGGCTATCGGCTCCATCGAAGGCCTGAACTCGATCCGTTTCATGAGGGTGTTTATGAGAGGGTTCAATAAGCCCGTTGTATGCCGTTTGGCCCGCTTTGAGCTGGTTCGCAGCGATTGGAGAAGGTACCAGTACGATCTTCAGAAACCGGGTGAGTACATTGCCAATGATGATAACACCACCAGCTTCGACGTATCGGCAGTAAGCTTACAGGAAAATGCCACCCGCACGCCGGTGAACTATGTGATTCCTCCGGGAATTCAGCAGCAGCAGAATGTGCAAACCACTAATCTGGTATTGCTCAACGAGCAGGCACTTTCCTTAAGGGCTTGTAACCTGAAAGACGGCGACAGCCGCGCTATCTATAAAAATATTGACCTGGATGTGCGTTCCTTCAAAAAAATGAGGATGTTCATGCACGCCGAGAAAATGGGTTCGGATGTTCTGAACGACGGAGACGTTACCGTATTCGTTCGCCTGGGTTCGGATTTCAACAATAACTATTATGAGTACGAGATCCCGGTGAAAGTAACCCCAAAAGGCTATTATGATCCGAATGATGAAACCGCCAAGTACAATGTATGGCCGCAGGAGAATGAGTTCATCCTGGATTTTGAAGAAATTACAGGGGTAAAGACCAGCCGTAACAGTATCACCGGCCTTGACCTTTCGGCAACCCAAAAACCTTATACCGAGAGTAAGGGCGGCTACAACATTACAGTGGTAGGTAACCCGAACCTGGCAACGGTGAAGAGTATGATGATCGGGATCCGGAATCCGAAGGATAACAGCGCGCTGCCTAAATGCGTAGAGGTATGGGTGAACGAGCTGAGGCTGACAGATTTTCAGAATAAAGGCGGTTGGGCGGCAACGGGCCGTGTGCAGGCCAAGTTGGCTGATTTCGGGCAAGTGTCCTTATCGGCATTGTACAGCCTTCCGTTCTTTGGAAGTATTGAGAAAAAAGTGAGTGAGCGGAGCAGGGAAACGACATTCCAGTGGGATGCGGCGACGACGTTCCAGCTGGGCAAATTCTTCCCGGTAAAATGGAAAGTCAACCTGCCGGTGTATTATGCATATGGGCAAACACGCATCACGCCGATGTTCAACCCTTACGACCCTGACGTATTGATCGATAACAAAGCAATTGACGCCACCCTGAAAAATGAGATCAAGAAAAATGCCCAGGACGTTACAGTGCGCAAAGGCTATAATTTCTCCAATGTGCGGATCGATGGCTTCAAAAAAGAGGGGAAGGCACCGATGCCGTGGGACGTATCGAACTTCTCGGTAACGTATGCTTACAATGAGGTGACACGGCATAATGTGAACATAGCGAACAGTATTGTGAAAGCCTACCGCGGGGCATTGTCTTATAACTATGCGATCAATGCCAAATCCTGGACACCGTTTAAGAAAACGAAAAACAAGGTGCTGAATAACAAGTGGCTGGCGATTGTGAAAGACATCAATGTGACGCCACTGCCAAGCCGTCTGGGATTCAATACGGATGTGAACCGGACCTACAGCGAGTTGCTGAACAGGGATATTACCAGTTTCTATAACGGAACAAGCGATCAGTTTACAAAACCGCAGTTCAACAAGACCTTTATCATGACCCGGAATTATGATCTGCAATGGGCGTTTACCAAAAACCTGAAATTCGATTTCACGGCCAACAACGAGGCGAGGATCCTGGAATCACCCGACAGGATCGATACGGATTCGGAGCGTGTGCAGATCCAGAACAACCTGAAAAAACTCGGGGAAACCATCGGGTACAGGCACCAGGCTAACCTTAACTACCAGTTGCCGATCAATAAGATCCCGATCTTCGATTTTGTGAACTCCAGTGTCAAATACGGATCGACCTATACCTGGACCAGAAGGCCTTTTGCGCAGGAAGAGATCGGTAACAGCATTCAGAATACCAATACCAAGAGCGCCAATGTGGCTCTCACCTTGCCGACATTGTACAATAAGATCCCGTATTTCCGGAAGATCAATACCGGCAGTAACGGAAAAGCGGGAGGCAAAGGGCCTAAAGCTTCGGAATCGAAAAATGACAGCACCAAGAAGGGAAATAACGTGAAAGACCTTGGCGAATTCCTGGCACGCGGCATCATGATGGTCAAGCAGGTATCGGTGGCTTTCTCGCAAACCAACGGTACAGGGCTTCCGGGCTTCATGCCGAGCTCGCAGTACCTGGGGATGGACAATAACAGCCGTTACGGCTTTGCCCCGGGATTTAGCTTCGTCAGTGGTTCCAACGACAGTATTCTCCGGAAAGCGATCAATAACAACTGGCTGACACAAAACCCGAACCAAAGCCTGCCATACACCACTACCCAAATGGATAACTTTACCTACAGGGCCAATGTAGAGCCGCATGGCAGCTTGAAGATCGAGCTGAACGGAACCAAAAGCCATGGGTTCAGCCAGTCGCTGTTTGTACGCTACGATTCCACCCAGCGGGATAACAGTAACAGGGGTTACATGTTTGAAACGCCTACCTATACCGGAAACTACAGCATCAGCGTATTCACGCTCGGGCGTTCATTCAAGGACAAGGGTAAAGGAGCTGAATCGGCGTTGTTTGATGAGTTCTTGCTGATCAGGCCGAATATTGCCCAGGAGCTCGCAGATGCCAGCAATGGCAAATCAGCGGGATTGCAATCGCCGGGTGGCGGGCTTCCGGCGTATGTGGATGGTTACAGCACAACACAGCAGGATGTATTACTCGGATCATTCTATGAGGCTTATACCGGAAGAAAGCTGAAGGGAGTAGGGACCGACCGGATGTTCAAGCAGGTTCCGCTTCCGAACTGGAGTGTGAGCTGGGATGGCCTGGGTAAGCTCAAGGCGATGAAAAAATATTTCCAGTCGGTTACGGTGCGTCACTCCTACCGTTCTATTTATACCCTGGGCGGCTATACCAACAACTTATTGTTTGAAGAGAGCGGCCCTAACCGTGTGCCTATTGCCAGCACAACAGGCGGCGGTACGCCTAACTTCAACCCGAGGTACACGATTGCAGGAGCTACCATTACGGAAGCTTTCAGCCCGCTCATTAAGTTCGACTTCAAATTCAACAAACCGGGCTTATTGGCCAATTTCGAGATCAAGAAGGATAAGACCGTTAACCTCAACATTACCGGCCCTCAGATCATTGAAACCAAAGGCCAGGAATATATTGTGGGTGTAGGTTACCGTTATCCTAAGCTCAAAATCCCTGCTATCCAGATCAAAGGCAAGCCGCTGGAAAGTGACCTGAACCTGAAGATCGATTTATCTTACCGCAGAAACCTTACTATTATCCGTAAGATCGTGGATGAGATCAGTACTCCGACGGGTGGACAAAACATCGTTTCGCTCAAAACAGCACTCGATTACCAGCTCACTCCGAATATTAACCTGAGGCTCTTCTACGATTGGATCCGTACCAGTCCGCAAACCTCCAACTCCTTTCCTACAGCCAATACCAATGCCGGCTTTAGCTTAAGGTTTAACCTCCAATAAGAGGAATATATTGGACACATTGATTTAAAATTTCTTAAAAACCGGGAATAAGGGCGGCGATCATGAGCAAACACCAGAAGCTGAGCATGGATGACCTGGGGCGCATGAACCAGGCTGAATTCAAAGAGTCGGAGAAGAACAGGATCATCCTGGTATTGGACAATGTGCGAAGCCTTAACAATGTCGGCTCCATATTCCGCACAGCCGATTCTTTTCTGATTGAGGCGGTTTACCTCTGCGGTGTGACGGGAGTGCCACCTCACAAAGACATTGAAAAAACGGCACTCGGCGCTACGCAAACCGTGAGCTGGAAATACTTTGCGAGTACCGCAGAAGCCATCAAAGACTTACGGGAACAGGGCTATTACATTGCCGCCGTGGAGCAGGCCAGGGATTCGGTGATGCTCAATCGCTTTGAAAAACCGTCAAAACCCCTCGCGCTCATTGCAGGCAACGAAGTATATGGCGTAGAGCAGGAGGTGATCGACCAGAGCGATGCCTGCATCGAGATCCCTCAATTCGGGACCAAGCATTCGCTTAATGTAGCGGTGTCTGTCGGGATTGTCCTTTGGGAGATGCTGAGATAAACTAAGTATAGAGTATTTAGATTTGAGTATTGAGAGAGGTACTTTAAGGTAATGTACTGAAAAATAGTTGGTGGCTTTTTGATATAAATTGATTAAAATGGGCCCGTCGATTTGAAGAGGAAGCAGGCTCTGTTGGAGAACAACCTGCCAGTAATAAAATCGATGCTAATAAAGCAGGAAGGAGTCAGTTAGTAATTGGCTCCTTTTTTCTTGCTGTTTAGCCCCATGGCTTAAAAAACTCACTTCTCGTTTGAGAAAAACATATACCATTTTATAAAATCAATTCTATGCTTTAAGGTTAGTCCTCTGTGCAGGTCAAGGTGATTTTTAAGATGACTAAAAAATCCCTCGATGCCATTGGTGGTTGCAGGTATTTTTGGGTTAGAGAGGTAATGGAACATATTTGGTAAGGCTCTTTTGATTGTATAATAGGACCGTCTTACGAGCTTGTGGGTAAACCAATATCGCCCGGTTTGTTGATTATAAGTTCTTTCCATCAAGTAATCCTTATGTTTTAGGTGCCAGGCTTCCAGGTTTTGGGTCCAGTAAATCCGGTCATTATTGGTTTTTATTTTCAGTAACATAAGAACCAAAGCCTTAAGCTCTCTTCCGGATTCATGCTTTGGGAACCTTGTCAGCCATAGCAAACACATACGCTGTATGTGAACCAGGCAGCGCTGCGCCAGTGCATCCGGCATAGACTTTTTGATAGCTTTTAAGATGCTTTTATGACCATCAGAGGTTACACTTTCTATCTGAACCCCAAGTTTGATTAAATTATCAAGATCCTCTTTTATCTCTGAATAATGTTCCCCGTCTGTAAATCGGATCAGCTGGGTATAGCCATCCTGATGATCCTGATAACATACCAGGCAAAATTTCTCAAAATAGGTGGCATCAAGCCTTAAATTAACACCTTGTCTTTTTATGATCTTAATTTCCGGCGATTGCTCAAGAAACGTGTAAAACGTTCTTTGAAGTGTATCTATAGATAAACCACTGTCCCTACTTAGCGTTTTAAAGGTCTGGCGCTCCAAAACCCATTTTTGGAACCAAATGAAGCGATTCTCAATCCGTTGCTGTGGATCATTACGTGTAAATAGAATCTCGCAGTTTTTGCACTTAAATCGCTGCTTATTTAATTGTTTCCCCCAGCGAATAACATTCAAACTTCCGCAGGCCCAACAGCGCTTTTTTTTGACTTTTTCATATACAAAAAAAGTTTAGTGAAACCACTTTCACTAAACTTTCTTCAATCCCTTATACCACTTAGGTTACAGGGCATTTTACCAACTATTTTTCAGTAATATGCCTTTTTAAAGATGAAACTGTTTCTCAATACTCACCTCTCATTACTCAAATCTCCTAGTGGTACCGGTTGAACACATCCCAGCTTTCCACATAAGCCTTTTGCAAGAGCTCTCTGTTAAGGTTTAAAGGAATGTTATGGGTGTCGAAAAAGAGTTCGAGGTCCTCGGTAGCCAGGTTCCCTGTAAGATCGTCTTTGGCCATCGGGCAACCGCCGAAACCGTGGATGGCCACATCAAAACGCTGGCAGCCGCTGTTGTAGGCAGCTGCTATTTTTTCAAGTGCTTTTTCTTTGGTAGAATGCAGGTGAGCGCCTATTTCCACGCCCTTAAACTCAGGGATGATATTCGAGAACAGGTAATGGATATTCTCCTTATCCGAAACGCCGACGGTATCGGAAAGGGCAATGATCCGGATGCCCATGTCGCTCAGCTTTTTGGTCCAGTTGATCACGATGTCGCTGTTCCACACATCACCGTAAGGGTTGCCGAAAGCCATTGAAATGTATACCACCAGTTCCTTATGATGCTTCAGGCACAGGTTCTGGATCTCTTCCACACGCACCAGCGATTCGGCAATGCTCGAATTGGCATTGCGTTGCTGAAAGGTTTCTGAAACAGAGAAGGGGAAACCCAGGTAATGGATTTCGTCAAACCCACAGGCCTGTTCCGCACCGCGCGTATTGGCCACAATGGCCAGTAACTTGCTTTTGGTAGTGCCCAGGTCGAGCTGTTTCAGAACTTCTGCCGTGTCCTGCATTTGCGGGATGGCTTTGGGTGAAACGAAGCTCCCGAAATCAATGGTGTCGAAACCTACTTTCAGTAAGGAGTTGAGGTAATTTACCTTTGTCTGCGTCGGGATAAATTCTTTGATGCCTTGCATGGCATCGCGTGGGCATTCTATAATTTTCATAAACCGTTATATTAGCTCAATCTGCCGATAAGAGATTGAATGTTTTCTTTCCATGTTGGGTATAGCTCTTCATTTTCCTCCCAAAGCTCCCGCAATTCCGATGTTTCGCCGATCACCACTCCGAGTGCCCTTACCGCTAATGGTTTCAGATCAACCAACAGCAGACCGGGGAATTTTGTTTTAAAATGACTCATATTTTCCCCCTCGCTATAAGATGTTCCGTTTAAGAGGTAATCGATATAGGCTGCCGACACCGTCACGGCATGGCATTCGTCATAATCGAGGTATTCGGCATGTATGGCCGTTTCAAACGCCAGTTTGAAAAAAGTTTCCGGATCCTGTGTTTCCCGGAGTTCGCCGGAAATGTCAAGTGCGGTATCGTCGTCAAAAATTCCGTAATCCCATGCTCCCATAGACTGGCTATAAATGATGTTTAATGATGGCTTTATTGATGGCTTTGATCAGTCCCGGCCCTTCGTAAATGAAGCCGGTATACAGTTGGATCAGGTCGGCCCCGGCCCTGAGTTTTTCAAGTGCATCTTCCGCACTGTGGATACCGCCCACACCGATCACCGGAAAAGCATTGTTGGATTTTGTCTTTAAATAGGCGATGACTTCCGTGCTGCGCTTGCTGAGTGGTTTTCCGCTGAGGCCGCCCATACCAATGGCATCTACTTCCGCTTTCGGGTAGCTGAGCGGCTCACGTGCGATGGTGGTGTTGGTGGCCACAATGCCATCTATTTTGGTGGAGGCAACGATCCCGATGATATCGTCAAGCTGGGAGTTGCTGAGGTCCGGAGCTATTTTCAACAGCAAAGGTTTGCGTTTCGGTTTGGAAGCATTGATGGCCTGCAGGTGGTTCAGCAGGGCCGTCAAAGGCTCTTTGTCCTGTAATTCCCGGAGATTGGGTGTGTTGGGCGAGCTGACATTCACCACAAAATAATCCACCACGTCAAACAGCGCATTGAAGCAGTATTCGTAATCCCTGGTAGCATCCTCATTTGGTGTTACTTTATTTTTACCGATATTTCCACCGATGATCACATTGGTTTTCTTATTCCTGAGGCGTTTTACGGCTTCGTCCACACCTTCGTTATTAAAGCCCATCCGGTTAATAATGGCTGCGTCTTTAGGCAGCCTGAACAGGCGTGGCTTATCGTTTCCCGGCTGAGGTTTCGGGGTGAGCGTCCCGATTTCAATAAAGCCGAATCCCAGGTTGGCAAGCTCGTTAAATACTTTGGCGTCTTTGTCAAGACCGGCGGCCAGGCCTACCGGATTTTTAAAGCTTAACCCGAAGAGTGTCCGTTCCAGCTGGGGATGCTCATACTTATAGGCCGACTTAAAAATAGCCCGACCTAAACCGTTTCTCAGACCGGTTTTGAGAAGGTCGAATGTGAGGTAATGTGCTTTTTCGGGGTCTAACTTAAATAAATAAGGTTTCAGGAAGGATTTATACATATTTACAAAGGTAAGCATTCATCTCAGGATATCATTTTCAGGCATTTAAAAATAATTTGGATTTTTTTTGATTTTTTAACGTTGGAAAAAAAAAACATGTATTTTTGCAACCAAATTAATAAAACTAAAACAAACAAAATGAAAAAAGTATTATCTATCGTTGCTGTAGCTGCGTTATCAGCTGCATTCGTATCTTGTGGTCCATCTAAAGAAGAGATCGAAGCTCGTGAAAAAGCTAAGGCTGATTCTATCGCTGCAGTTGAACAAGCTGCTGCTGATTCTTTAGCTAAAGTTGCTGAGGCAGAAGCTGCTGCTGCTGCTCAGGCTGCTGCTGAAGCTGCTAAAGCTGACTCTATTAAAGTGGCTGACTCTTTAGCTGCAGCTACAAAAGGCGGTAAAAAGAAATAATTTTCAGTGTATCTGAAAACAGAAAGCCTCTCACATCCGTGAGAGGCTTTTTTAGTTTTATGCTGTATGGTGGTAGACCAATGCTGGAGCCAGCGTTTCCTTACCGGATCGTTTAAACGCTCACAGCCCCGATATATTGCTCCGGAAAAGCTTAATGGCCAGCGCCAACAGGATGATCCCAAACACTTTTTTGAGAATAGCGATACCGCCCGCACCCAGCAGGCGCTCGAGCCGGTTCAGGTTACGCAGCACGGCATACACAATGATGACATTGAGGATAATGGCAATAACGATGGAAACAATGTTGTATTCGGCCCTGATGGATAACAGGGTGGTGAGCGTGCCTGTGCCTGCAATCAGCGGAAAAGCCAATGGAATGACCGAGGCTGTGGCGGGCATGGTATCTTTGGAGATTTGAATACCCAGGATCATTTCGAAGGCAACGATGAAGATGAGAAAGGAACCTGCAATGGCGAAGTCGCCGATGCTGATGCCGATGATGCTCAGGATACTTTGCCCGATAAAGAGGAAAACGATCATGATGCCCAGGGACACCAGCGAAGCCTTGCCGGCATTGATACCGCCCGTTTTTTGCTTCAGGCTGATGATGATAGGAATCGATCCGATCACGTCAATCACAGCAAAAAGCACCATGGTCACTTTCAGGATCTCTATGATGTCAAATTTCAAATCCATAGGCTTTCATTTTTTGCAAAGGTATAATTAAACCAACAATAAATGTTTGTGCCAAATAATTACTTATTTTGCATTCTCAAACTCACACATCATGAAAAAAATTATCCTTCCTTGTTTTGTCTTTGTGTTATTTATGGCTTCCTGTACGCAGGTCAACTCTAATGGCGAAAAAACCATCACGCAGGGTGAGGATACGGTTTCTGATGTCAATATTTCCCTTTCCAAAATGGATGCGGTGGAAGAACTGGCAAACATGAAAGAGGAGGGAACTGCCAAATTGCTCTTCAAGGCAAGCGGTTCGGAGCCCGGCTGGTATGCTGAGTTTTATGCCGACAGGGTGTTTGTAGTGGCAGAACAAGGGGCCGCCAGGATCACGGTGAAACGCAAGAACATTGACCTGGACCAAACGGCAGATGTCAAAATAGACCTTGGCTCCAGTGTGGTCGATTGCATTACCATTCAAAACAAACCCTGCACCAACATGGCCGGAGAAAAGGAAAGCCGTTCTGTGAAGATGGTTTACAACGGCAAGCTTTATATGGGGTGTGGCAGCTTTGTTAAATAATTTTTTTTTCAATAACTCTTGCCTGCCCTGGAATGCAGGAATGGCAAGGGTTCTGCGCAAGGTAATGCATTGGCAGAGCGCCCGCTTTTACGTGATTTTTTCATGAGGCTTTAAACTTTGTTCTTTTTGCCGGGTCATAGAAACCAGAAACCCGATAAAAAAGAAAGCTTATGAAAACTAAACACATCTCCTTCGCTGTTATCATTTTCTCCGTTGTCTTTACAAGCCTTTTCGCTTCCTGCAAAAAGAAAGAAAAAGAAGAAACCGATAGTGATACAAGCTCCGCCGCAGATCAATCCCTGGCTTCTTCCATTGTAAACGACATGACCAGTATTGCCGACGAAGCAGGCCGTACCAATTCCGTTAGCAGCTTCCGCACGAGCAACAGCACTGCTATCCTCAGCAATTGCGCTACCGTATCTTTTGACACCCTGGCAGCTGCCAAAACCGTTACGGTTAATTTCGGCAGCAGCAATTGCCTGGGTAATGACGGCAGGTACCGCAGAGGCGCCCTCATCCTGAATTTCACAGGTCGCTACCGGGATTCGCTTACCGTCATCACCGTCACACCGCAGAATTATTTTGTGAACGACAACCAGGTAACCGGTTCCAAAACCATTACCAATAATGGCCATAACGCCGCTCATCATTTGGTGTACAGCATCCAGGCCAATATCCAGATTGTGCGGGCCAACAATGGCGGAACCATTACCTGGCAGAGCAACCGCCAGCGGGAATGGACTGCCGGCGAAACTACCCTGAGCTGGCAGGATGACCTCTATTCGATTACTGGAAATGCCAGCGGAACCTCAGCAGGTGGCGGCACTTTCCAATCGAATATTACCAGCCCGCTGATCCGGAATATGGCACCCGGATGCCGCCGCTACTTCACCGCAGGCATCATTGCCCACACGCCTGCCGGAAAAGCCACCCGTTACCTGGATTATGGAAACGGCAACTGCGATGACCTGGCAACGGTAACCATTAATGGAAATACCTACCCTATTACTCTCCCCTAATTCATCCTGGTTTTTTTTAAAGTTTCAAACGGGGCCGGAAATGTGTTTTCCGGCCCCGTTTGTTCGTAACCTTTGCAATTTTTAAGGATTTTCAGCCTGCAAAATCCTTAATATTGCGCTAACATGATGTATAACTGGAAAATAGCATTGTCTAATCCTTATTTCAGGAACCGTTTCTTTACTTCTATCATTGTTCTGTCGATCATTCTTACGGGTTTTGCAACCCTGCTGGCATATATCGAAACCCGCCAGGGCCACTCTTTTTATGACCCTATTCTTAACTTCATCAAGCCGCGCGACGTTTCCGATTTTATTTTCTTTGTGACTTATTCCACAGCCATTATTGCATTGGTTTACGCTTTTTGGTCGCCTTACCGCTTTTTGCACCTGATCCAGATGTACGGGTCGCTCACGGTGCTTCGGATCATCACCTTGTTTTTCATTCCGTTGGAACCGCCGACGTCCATTATTCCGTTGAGGGATGAATTGCTCACGCATACCTTTTATGCCGGGAACCAGAATCTGAAGGATCTGTTTTTCAGCGGTCATGCCGCAACCCTGTTTTTGTTCTTTTTCTTTACGACGGATAGAGTTCTGAAGTATGTATTCCTGGTGGCAGCCATTGCTGTGTCTGTGGGTGTTGTGATGCAGCATGTGCATTACAGCTATGATGTGCTGGCTGCACCGATCTTCGCTTACATTGCTTATCGCATCATCACCAAATTCTCGAAACACTACCACAACGAAGAAAGCACTCCGTCCGGGGTTTAAACAGCCGGCTGTTATTAACTGCCTGCGGGTATTGTGCCATTTCATTCTTTTTGAACGTAATTTTAAGGCAAGATGTCTGGCCATTTACATATTAAATGCGCAGCGCTGCTGTTCGCTCTTGTTTACTTGTCCTCCTGCAAGCATCACCAATCAACGGTAAAAAGCACCAGGCCTCCCGCCAAAAAAACGGAAACGGCTCAGCATACAGAGCCACAAACCCCGAAAGCAGAAACGAAATCGCCCGAGAAAAATCAGGGAGGTTCGAGTGTGCTCCGCGCTACCTATGCAGAAAGGCTTAATGTGCCAGAGGAAAACATTAAGAATGAAAAGCTGTATCAATTTATCGACGATTGGTACGCTGTACCTTATAAATATGCCGGAAAGGATAAGAACGGGATCGACTGTTCGGGATTTACAGGCGTGTTGTACGCTTCGGTTTACAATAAAAAAGTATCGGCTTCTTCCAGGGCTATTTATGAAGAAACCAAGCGGATCAATGTTTCCGACCTGAAGGAAGGCGACCTCGTTTTCTTTATCATCAATGGCAAAAGCGTGTCGCATGTGGGTGTATACCTGCAGCACAACAAATTCGTGCATGCCTCCACCAGGCGCGGCGTTATCATCAGCGACCTCGATGAGCCCTACTACAAGAAATATTACCACGGTGCGGGGAGAGTTAAGTAGAATCAGCAAGGATGCCCTTGACGCCGGGAGCGCGGCCAAAATTAATATTCTTTAACGCTCATCTATCAAAACGATCCTGTTTAAAACAATCACTTTTTGGTAAATTTAAAAGGCCTTGTCCTGTGTATCTTACAACATGATTAAATTGGTTGGAAAAATTGTTCTGTCAGCGTCGTTAGCGGTGGTTATGGCGTTTGTAGTGAAGCCGATACCGGCGAAGCATGGCCCCGATTTTTTAAGTCTGGAGTCCCGTTGGGTCGACTCTGTGTTTAACTCCCTGAATTCGGATCAGCGTTTGGCGCAGCTGTTTATGGTAGCGGCTTACAGCAACAAGGACATGAAGCATGTGCGCGAGATCCGCGAGCTGATCCAGAACTACCACATCGGCGGCCTGATCTTCATGCAGGGAGGCCCGCAGCGCGAAGCCCGCCTGAATAATTACTACCAGAACCTGTCGAAGACGCCATTGCTCATTGCCATTGACGGCGAGTGGGGGCTGGCCATGCGCCTCGACAGCACTCCCAAATACCCGCGGCAAATGACCCTGGGAGCCATCAAAAACGATTCGCTTATTTTTTACATGGGCAGGCAAATTGCCAGGGAATGCAAGCGTATTGGGATCCATGTGAATTTTGCGCCGGTAGCCGATGTGAATAATAATGCAGAGAACCCGGTGATCGGTACCCGCAGCTTCGGTGAAAATAAGTACAATGTGGCCAACAAAGCGGTGATGTATATGAAAGGCATGCAGTCGGAAGGTGTGATGGCCAACGGCAAGCACTTTCCCGGGCATGGCGATACGGATACCGATTCGCATAAGGCGCTACCCGTTATTTCTGCCTGTAAAGAACGCCTCGATACGCTGGAGCTTTATCCTTTCAGGCGCTTGTTTGATGAAGGACTGTCGAGCATTATGGTGGCGCATTTATTTGTGCCATGCTATGATACTACCAAAAATACAGCTTCTACCTTATCGCCTTACATCATCAACGACCTGCTGAAAAAGCAGATGGGATTCCAGGGCCTGGTATTTACCGATGCGCTGAACATGAAAGGCGTAGCTAGCTTTTATGAGCCGGGGATCGTTGATGTAAAGGCCTTGCTGGCAGGAAACGATGTGCTGCTGTTTGCAGAAAATGTGCCTAAAGCGATGGAGCAGATTAAAATTGCCGTGAGCAACGGACAGATCACCCAGGAAGAAATAGACGCCCGCTGCAAAAAAATCCTGAAAGCCAAATACTGGTGCGGCCTTGACAAGAAGCAATATGTGAACCCGAAGAATCTGTATGAAGACCTGAACACAATTGCTTCCGATGTGATGAACAGCAGGTTGGCAGAAGCGTCGGTGACCTTGCTGAAAAACGATCATGCCCTGTTGCCGCTGAAGCGCCCGGATACTCTGAAAATTGCGGAAGTGTCGGTTGGGGACAAAGGTAAAACCGTGTTTGCTACGGCCCTTGGCCGCTATATGAAAGCGGAGCATTTTGCGATCGACCACGACGCAACAACAAAAGAGAGGGATACCTTATTGTCGCGGCTGAAGAATTATAACCTTGTGATCCTGCAGGTGAATAAAACGTCGTACAAGCCCGAAAAAAATTTCGGATGCAGCGAGGGAAGCATGGATGTGATCTCAAAAATCCTGTTGCAGAATAGAACGGTTACCTGCTTGTTTTCCAATCCATACCTGCTGAATAAGCTGAAAGACCTTTCGAAGTCGGCCGCTATCCTCGAAATGTACGAGTATAACGCTTTCAGCCAGAAAGCAGCGGCAGAGGCGATTGCCGGAGCCATTACCGTAAACGGAGCCCTGCCGGTTTCCACCAACCTGTTCAGAGCCGGCTCCGGGCTTGAGCTGAAGCCTGCTATCCGCATGCAGTATGTGGAGCCGGAACGGGTAGGCGCAAGTTCTGTAAAACTGCAGCAGATCGATTCTATTGCACTGTCAGGCATTCGCCAGAAAGCCTATCCCGGCTGCCAGATCATCGCGATTAAAAATGGAGAAGTCTTTTACCAGAAAAGCTTCGGCCGCCTCATGTATGAGGCAGGCTCCGAAAAGGTGACGGACCAAACGGTTTACGACCTGGCTTCGCTGACCAAAATCCTGTCGACCTCCCTGGCCCTGATGAAGCTCACCGAGCAAAAGCAATTCGATTATAACCAGACCTTAGGGCACTATCTGCCGGAATACAAAGACAGCGATAAGGGCGGGCTTAGCTACAAAGACATTCTCACCCACCAGGCGGGCCTTCAGGCGTTTCTGCCCTTATGGCTGCGCACGCAGGACAAAGCGCATAACTACAAGCCGGGCTTCTACAGCACAACGGCATCTGACGCTTATCCCACACAGGTTGCCAAAAACCTTTACCTTGTAAAAGGCTATACGGATTCTATCTACAGGCAGCTGGTGGCGAGCAAGCTTGAGGCCAGGGGGAAATACCTCTACAGTGATATCGGGTATTATTTTTCCAAAAAGATCATCGAAGCTAAAACCGGCATGCCATTGAATGTTTATGTACAGGAAACGTTTTATAAACCCCTGAACATTGGCTTAACCTACCTGCCGCTCGATACGTATCCGTTATCGCAGATTGCGCCGACGGAGAACGATACGAAATTCAGGAAACAGCTTCTGCGCGGCTATGTGCATGACCAGGGGGCGGCCATGCTGGGCGGCGTTGGCGGGCATGCGGGCTTATTCGGAAATGCCACCGATGTGGCGGTGGTGATGCAAATGCTTCTGAACAACGGTGTTTACGGGGGGCAGAGGCTGCTCGATGAGCAGGTTATCAAACAATACACGTCTTCACATTTTCTTGATAACCGCCGCGGCCTATGCTTCGACAAGCCTGAATTTGATCCGAAGAAAGACAGTCCGGTAACGGAGGAATGCAGCCTGGCGAGTTATGGGCACAGCGGTTTTACAGGAACCTTTGCCTGGGCCGATCCGGAGAACGGGCTCATCTTTGTGTTCCTCTCCAACAGGGTATATCCGGATGCGGACGAGAATAAGCTGGCGAAGCTTGGTATCCGCGGAAAGATCCATAAGGTATTGTATGATTCGTTCAAGGCGGGGAAAACGCTTTGACGGTGACCGCTAATGTTTAATACAATCCGTATATTTATGACTCAAAAATGACGGCCATGAGCGAACTCTTAGATTCCCAGAAACAAAAAATAGTCAAGCTGCTGGCTGAAAAATCGGTGATGAAGCAGGATGTGTTCAACAATACGATCCAGGCGTTTGAAATGATCAAGCTGTGTGTGAACGAAATTGCCATCGACCTCATCAAGGAAATAGAATCTGTGGACAAGCGGATTAGCATTGCCGTTTCCGAATCGAAGAAGTATTCCACGCAGATGAAAGTGGCCGGCGATATCCTCGAGTTCTTCATGCATACCAATGTTTTTGAGTTCGACAAGTCGCACCCGATGTTTAAAACCGGTTATGTCAAGCAGCATGAGTACAATTCCTATTGCGGGATCATCAACGTCTATAATTTCCTGGCCGATTCCATCAAATACAACCGCATGAATGATCTTGGCTCTCTGGTGTGCAGGATCTTCGTGAACCGCGAAATGCGTTTTTTTATTGAAGCCAAAGGCCCGATGGGAATTAAATATTCGACTTTTTCTTCGGAGCCTCTTCAAAAGGAAAACCTTTGCGAGATCATCAACGACCTCATTATTTATGTGATCACTTACGATCTGTTTACCCCGCCTTACGAAACGGTGAGGGACGTGACCGTGAATGAGATGCAGGAGAAGGTGAGCAGCATTAACCTGCGCACCGGCAAGCGCCTGGGCTATGGGACCAGCGCAAGTGCCAGCTACGATGATGATAACAACCTTTATATCTGATGGATTAACGCATCATGGTGAAGTATAAGCGGTTTCTCATCATTTCCTTTGTGGAAGGCGCTTCGGTGATGGCGGCCGAAATTTCCGGGGCCCGCATCCTGGCTCCTTTTTTCGGAAGCAGCCTGCATGTGTGGAGCTCTGTAATGGCCATTACCCTGGCAGGGCTTGCAGCGGGTTATTTTTCCGGGGGCAGGCTAAGCCGGAGAGAATCTCCTGCATCACAGCCGGGGTCTGCTGTGGGAACAGCTACCAGGGAGCGCATCCTGCTGTATGTGTTGATTGGCGCTGCCTGCTGCCTGTGCAGCATGACGTTTATGGGAAGGGTGTTTTACCTGACCGGCACGTACCTGCCGTTGATTCCCGCAGTTATCGTGAGTGTTTTCCTGTTGCTGTTTCCGGTTATGCTATGCATGGGCGCTACCTCGCCGCTCATTATCTCCATCCTCACCAAAGAAACGAAGGAGAGTGGGGCAAACAGCGGGAAGATCTACGCTGTTTCTACGCTGGGAGGCATCCTGGCTACTTTTTTATGCGGGTTTTATCTGCTGCCGGTATTTGGGGTGAGGGCCACGCTCATTGGCTTTGCTTTGGGAATGGCTTTGGTGAGCCTGCTCCTGTTCATCCGCCCTTATCCACGGACACCTTTACTGATGCTTGTGCTGGTGTGTTCGCTCACGGCATACAGCTTTGTAAGGGCGCCCGGAAATCCGTACCTGGTATATGAAGAAGAAGGCATCCCCGGAAGGCTTGAGATCCGCGACGAACCCTCAAGGACTGATGAGCGGGTGATGATCCGGAAGCTATTGATCAACACCATTGTACAAACGGAAATGAATATGGAAACCAAAACCTCGGTATCGGAATATGTGCGCCTGCTGGAGAGCAACCTTGCGTATTTTCCCAAAGGGAGAGCGCTGGTGCTGGGGCTTGGCGGGGGCGTGGTGTCCAATATGCTTGTGCAGCATGGCTACTCCGTTACCGGTGTGGAGTTCGACCAGCGCATCATTGATATGGCAAAGCGTTTTTTTTACCTCGATGCTTCGGTGACCACTGTTTGCGACGACGCCCGCCATTACATCAATACGGCTCCGGGCAAATGGAATCTGGTGCTCTTTGATATTTTCAAGGCGGAGGAGCAGCCTGCGCATGTGATCACAAAGCAGAGCCTTGACCGGCTAAAGACGCTACTGGATACGAATGCGGTCGTTCTCATCAACACGCACGGCTACCTTACCGGAACCAAAGGCCTGGGAACGCAATGCCTGCTGGCAACCCTGAGGCAGGCGGGGTTTGACCTGAAAATCTGCGCCTCTTCCGAAGACGAGGCTTATCGTAACCTGCTCATCGTTGCATCCTTAAAGCCGTTTACCGTGGGGCTCCATCAAGAGGTGTATCCCTGGATCATCAGCGATGCCAGCGTGGTCAATGAGGATGACAAGCCGGTGATGGAGCTTCTGAATGCCCCGGCAAACCAGGAGTGGCGTAGCAACTATATCCGCCATTATATCCTGAACCATTAGGCCGGCAGGATTCCTTGAGATTATGAGAAGTACTTTACTCCCCGGAGCCAAACATACGTTTTAACGTCATGGCATAGGCTTCGCTTTTGCCGTCTGACTCTTACTCCATAACTTTAAACAGTACTGGCACAGAAATTTGAATAAATTAACCATTTATGCATCTACGCCCCATATTAGCACTGAATAATCTGTTATTTTTACCTGTGCTAAAACAAATAGCGATACTTCTTTTATGTTGCCCTTTGTGGGCTGCTGCACAGAGTTTTACCATCAGTGGCTATGTTCGCGACAAATCCAACGGGGAATCTGCTATCGGTGCCAATGTGTATGTAAAGGAGGGGATGACCGGGGCCAGTACCAATACCAACGGCTTTTATTCGCTCACGCTGCCCGCCGGTAAATATACCCTTGTGTGCAGCTACCTGGGCTATGATTCTTATACCGACAGCATCGATCTCCGGAGTAACATCAGCCGGAATATCAGCCTGGCACCCCAGGGAAAGAACCTGGCGGAAGTGGAAATAACAGGGGAAAAGACCGATGATAATGTGCAGAGTACGCAGATGAGCGCCGTGCAGCTGGATATTGTGCAGATCAAAAAGCTGCCGGCTTTTATGGGAGAGGTGGATATTCTGAAATCCATCCAGCTCCTGCCCGGCGTTAAATCGGCCGGCGACGGTAATTCCGGGTTTTATGTGAGGGGCGGCGGGCCTGACCAAAACCTGGTGCTGCTCGATGATGCCACCATTTACAATGCGGCGCACCTGCTGGGCTTCTTCTCCGTGTTCAACGGAGATGCGATTAAAAACGTCAACCTCATCAAAGGCGGGATGCCTGCCCAGTACGGCGGGCGCCTGTCTTCTGTGCTCGATATCTCCATGCGGGAAGGCAACGACCAGAAATTCCAGGTGGATGGAGGCATCGGCGTGATCTCGTCGCGGCTGACGATACAGGGCCCGATCATCAAAGACAAACTTTCCTTTATTGTATCGGCGCGGAGAACTTACCTCGATGTGCTGTCGAAGCCGTTTTTCAAATACGTCCGTCCCAAATCCGAATTCAGAGGGTCGAGCTATTATTTTTACGACGTCAATGCCAAGCTGAGCTGGAAGATTTCCGATAGGGACCGTATTTTCCTGAGCTTCTATAACGGGAAAGATATTTTTGATTTCAAGGATACGGAGTCCTCATTCAATGCCCACGTGCCCTGGGGCAATACTGTCGGCAGCCTGCGCTGGAACCATTTGTACAATACCAGGCTTTTTTCCAATACTTCCGTGTCTTATACCAACTACGATTTTTCGTTTACGGCAGCACAGTCGGGCTTCGAGCTTACCTTGTTTTCCGGAATCAAAGACTGGAGCGCCAAGCATGAATTTGTGTACATTCCTAACCCGCGCCACCAGCTCAGGGTAGGGATCAATTACATCTATCACACGTTTACACCGAGCAACGTGAGTGCCAAACAGGGCGAAACGACCTTTGACATCGGCAAGATCATCCGCCTCTACTCACACGATGCGGCAGCGTATATTTCCGAGGAATGGGAGATTACCAAACGCCTGAAAGTGAATGTGGGACTGCGTTTCAGCTATTTTGCACAGGTCGGCCCTTTTACCCGCTACGTCAAAGATCAGTTTGGCCGCACATCGGATACGAACGTGTATAAGCCCGGGAAAAAAGTGATCGACTACTCCGGCCTGGAGCCCAGGGCGAGCGTGCGGTACAGCCTTACCAAAACGATGTCGGTGAAAGCGTCCTATACCCGTAATTACCAATACATTCATTTGGCAAGTATCTCCTCGGTGAGCCTGCCGACAGATGTGTGGATGCCTTCCACCGAACTCATCAAACCGGAGCTTGGCAATCAGTATGCGCTGGGGCTGTTCAAAAATTTCAATAAGGATATGTTTGAAACCTCCGTGGAGGTGTATTACAAGACGATGACCAACCAGATCGACTACAAGGAAGGGGCAGAACCACAGGATAATGTGTTTGATAATCCGGATAACGCGTTTACTTATGGAAAGGGAGAAGCTTACGGTGCGGAATTCTTTGTAAAGAAACGCACAGGTAAATTCACCGGCTGGATAGGCTATACGCTTTCCTGGACCTGGCGGCAGTTCAACGAGATCAATTACGGTGAACGCTACCTGGCCAAGTACGACCGCAGGCATGATGGTTCCCTGGTGATCACTTACGATCTTAATCCGGTATGGAATTTCGGATTGGTATTTGTATATGGCACCGGGAACCGCGGAACGCTTCCTAATGGCTTGTTTGCATACGAAGGCAGTGTGAGCTATGATTATGGCCTGCGCAATTCCTACAAATTCCCGGATTACCACCGCCTCGACCTTTCTGCAACGTATACGCCCGACAGGGAGAAGCAGCTCGCGCGTAAACATGCCCGCCTGGAGAGGCGTTATGCCAGGAGAGGAAAAGACCTTTCCACGATCCGGTTGCCCAGGTCATGGGCCAAACATTACCAGGGAAGCTGGACGCTGAGTGTGTTTAATGTTTATAACCGCCATAATCCTTACCTCATCTATTTCGATGCGCAGGGAGATTTTCTGAAAGGGAATTATACCGTGAAGGGCAAGCAGGTGTCATTGTTTCCGATCCTGCCCACTGTCACCTGGAACTTTAAATTTTAGAACGATGAACAACAGAACTCAACGCTACCTCAATTCCCTGGCTTATGGTATGGCTATGGTACTGGCTGTGCTGTGCTCTTCCTGTGAAAAGGATATCGATATCAAGCTCCCGGCGTACAAGGAAAAGCTGGTGGTGGAAGCCAGCATCGAAACCGGGAAAACCGCGCAGGTCCTCTTGTCGATGACGGCGCCCTATTTCGGAAATGTAGACCTGAGCGATCCTTCCAGGTTCTTTGTCAAAGGAGCTTTCATTACGATTACTGACGGCCTGGTGACCGACACCCTGAAAGAGCTGGATCCCAGCACGGGCTATTTGTACTTAGGTACCAAGCTCTTCGGCCAGGTAGGAAAATCCTACCTGCTCACGGTGAAATACAATAATGAAACGTATACAGGCGTTACCAATATTTTAAATCCTATTCCGCTCGATAGTATTTATTTCAAAGCAGAACGCGATACCTTCGGCTTCTGCTGGGCGCATCTTACGGAGCCCCGCGGACAGGGCAACTGCTACCGCTGGTTTGCCAAACGGATGAAAGATCAGTTTTTTGTAGCGCCTTACAATTCGGCATTTGATGATAAATTTGTGGATGGCACCAGCTTCGATTTTTCCTATGAGCGCCCGCCTCAGCCCGGTGAGCGCGACGGCTACGGCGACCAGCCCAATGCCGGTTATTATGCCGTAGGCGATACGGTGATCGTGAAATTCTGCACCATTGGCAATACCGAGTACCTCTTCTGGCGATCGTACTACAGCAACCGCTCGAGCAACGGGAACCCATTTGCCGCACCGGCCAATATCCAGAGCAACGTCACAGGAGGCAACGTTATTGGCTCGTTCTGCGGTTATTCGCCGAGCTTTGATACCCTTATCATTAAGAAGTAACGCGTCATTACGGGCGCAGTGAAATCTCGCTTATAGATCAGATTGTACGGTTCGCTATGATGTACATTACTAAGCGTGATTATCCTCACCGGAGCAGCGTCACCGTTCCTTTGTATTCCTGGCCTACGCCGTCGGTAAAAATATAGAAGTAGGTTCCCGTCGGGATCTGGTTGCCCAGGTAGGTGCCATCCCAGTCGTTGGCATAATTGGTGGCGCTGAAGATCATCTTACCATAACGGTTATAGATCTTCAGGTTGTTATCGGGATATTTCCAGAGGTTGCCGATATAGAATTGATCGTTCTCACCATCTCCGTTAGGTGTGAAGGCGCTATAGAAAAAAAGCTTGTCACCCGGGATCACATCTACCCGAACGGTGTCGAAATTGGTGCATTTGTGGGAGTCTTCCACATACAAGGTATAGGTTGTGGAAACCGTTGGCCATACGTCCGGAGTCACCGTATTGGCGTACCTGATATTATAGGGAGGCAGCCACACATTGAACACAGAGCCGGTGCCATTGAGCGTGATCGTATTGCCCTCATCGATCACAGTGCTGGGGCTGGCATCCACAAAGGGCCTTTGAAACGGCGTGACGGTAACGGTTGTTTTATGGTCGGGGCACACGCCGCCATTGGACACGGTGAGGGTATACTGCACAACAACCGTATTGGACGCGATGGGGTTGGGTGAGTTGGCGTTATCGAGCGTAACAGCGGGGTTCCATGCAAAAATATAGTTGGCTCCGTTGGAGGCGTTGAAAGCGCTCCCGATTTGAATGCCGTTTTGTTTGCCCAGGCAATAGCCTGTATCGATGCCGGCGTTGAAGTCGTTGATGAGATCAACGAAAAAGATGGCCGTGGAGCTGGCAGTGTTTCCGTTTTTGTCGGTTACGGTCAGCGTATATTCGATGGAGGTATTCACGGAGCTGGCCGTTGGATTAGGAAGCGTGGTTGAGTTCAGGAAAGTGCCTGGCTGCCAGTTGTAGGTATAAGGAGCCGTTCCGCCTGTAGCTGCCGGCGCGCCTCCCAGGTTAGCTGTTCGTCCCGGACAGAGATTTCTGTTGGGACCGGCATCGGCTGCCAGCGGAATTTGGGCCATGGTATTCGCTGTAACGAACAGGAGAAGGCAAAAGGTGAAAAAATACCGGATCATCTTCACAAATATAAAAAAAGAAACGCGGAAGAGCTACCTTTTGCGGTGAGGCTGTGTCTTTTTTACCAGATCCCGAAATTGTTGTGGATCATCGTTTTGAGCCACTTTTCTTTGCCCCATTGTTGTTCCAGAATGGAAATGACCTGGGCAACTGTATAAAGTTTCAGCTTTGATTTTTTAGGAATGAGCGCTGCAGCATCGGGTTTGAGGACCTCCACACTTTTGGCGAAGTAGATCACGCCGCCATCTTCGGTGGCAAGGCCCAGGATAGTGCCGGGCAATCCTACAAAACTTTCGGGACCGATGGAGGGCATAATTTCGTTGCAGTACCAGGCATAGAGCCGCGTGCTGTCGTTGGCGGTCCAGATAGCCTTACGGCATTGGTAGCCGCAGATCTTCCGCTTGCTGTCCGTAATCTTCCAGGTGAATTGCCGCACCGAATCCTGCACGAGGAACTTTTCTCCCCAGATCGTTTTTTCAGTCAGCCGGGTATTCCTGCGGTAGTCCTGGTATACCACATTCTTGCTGGTGGCCCAGCTCATGCGCTCCACAAGGTCGCTTTCCTGTGGTTTGAAAACCGAGAGCGTATCATTAAAATAAAGCTCGAAGACATCCACTTTGTTTTTGTCTTCTTCCCTGAGCCACTCCTTGACGTCGCCGTTGTTCTTGAATTTTTTGTAAAGGTTGGTCTTCCGTTCGTAGGTAATCTTGCCGTAGCTGATCTGCCCGTAGGCCAAGCTGCTGCAAATTGCAACAAGACATGCCAGGATAATGCGCTTAATCATAATCTTCCTCCTTAACTTTGTTGCTGTTGAATTTAAACGTTGCTTTTAATAAAAAGTACCTCGAAATGATATTGGTTTTCGTATCCGAAATAATGTTGCTGTTGATGGTCCTGTTCACGCTGATATTCTGGTTCAGCATATCGTAGGCATACAGCCCCACGATGAAGTTCTCCATTTTGAAAAAGGTTTTTGCCAGCGAGGCGTTCCATACCAGGTAATTGATGTTGTAGCCGTTGCTCCGCTTTCCGTTCATGGTATAGGTAGCATCGCTTTCCAGGCGTATTTTTTGAGGAAGGTCGATGCCGATATTTCCTGAAAGGCCCTGTGCCGTGTATGGCTTGGTACTGTTGGTATTGAGGGTGGACGACGATTGGTTGTACTCGGCATAGCCTGTGATCCCGGCTGTAACTTTTTCGAAATTAACCCTGATCTCCAGGCCTAGATTCGTCCTCAGGTCCTGTGTGCGGTTTTCCTGGTTGTTGATGATCGTTTTGCTGTTGGAAACGGAGCCATTGGCATTGGGCTGCAATTCCAGTTTCTTGGAGAAAAACGGAATGCTGGTACCAAAATAGAAGCTGCCGTAATTGTTGCCATCCACGTTGATGGTCTGGCTCACGCTGCGGCCAATGCTGTCGTAATAGGTGCGCTCCGAGAAGTCGTTGTTGATGACCGCGTAGTTCATGCCAAACCAGGTATATTTTCCGCTGATAGCCTTCCAGGAGTTGAAGTTGAGGTTGAACTCGTTCTTAAAGGTGGGAAGCAGGTTCGGGTTGCCGATATTGATAAAGTTAGGGTTGGTATTGTCCGGAACCGGTTGTAGCTGCGACACCGTCGGGTTGCTGGAATTGGTAGTATACCTGAAGTCGATGCTCTTGTTATCGGAGAACTTGTACCTCAGGGCTGCAAAAGGCAGGATGTTGTTGAAATTTTGTTTGATCTGCTGGTTCTTGAAAATATTATCGTTGTTTACCGTTACATTCCGGGCTTTGGTACCAGCGGCAAAACGCAGCTTCTTAACCTCGTAGATGAACTTTAAGCCGGCGCGGTTGATCTGCTTGTCGGTAAGGAAGTTGTTGGTGAAATTGGAGTCAAGCTTTGTGTATTCGCCTCCGATGTTATTCAGCGCTTTTTTATCCTGGGTGCTGTTGTAGTACATAAAATCATAGGATACTTCCAGCTTTATTTTTTTGGTAAGCGGTTCGGTAAAAGCGCCGCTGATAAAGTGGTTCTGGCTTCCGGTAAGGTTTGTTTTTCGCTGATCCACCGAACTGATATAGCTTGTATCCGCATAAAAGCTGTTGTCGGTTTTCAGTATCCCTTCCGATTCGTTTTTGGAAAGCATGTTGTTATAGCTCAGGACCAGCAGGCGGTCTTTTTTCTTAAAACGTTTGTTGAGCTTGAGTGTGTTATTGAGCTCATAACCACTGGCTTTGGTGTTGTTGGAAATGCTGGTGTTCCGGGTGCGGATGTTGTCTGAGCGGATAAAGTCCGTTTGGTCGAGGCTAGAGCCCCGGTCGCTCAGCAGCTTTACCTTCGAGATCAGGCTCAGGTCCGTTAAGGAATCCAGCTGCTGGTCGAGTGTAAAGTTGATGTTGTGTGTTTCATTCTTGCGCAGCGACTGGTTTTCGTTGGCGGTAGAATAGGTGGTATCGCTCAGAAAATACTGGGAGTTATTACTCGTTCGGGAGTTGAGCTGATTGTAATTGTAAGAATAATTGAAGCCGATCTTGGTTTTTTTGGAAAGCCTGTCGGAGTAATAGAAGCCGGATTTGATCGTTTGCGGGATCCCCTGGTTCTGGTTATTGTTCATGTAATAGAAATTGTCGCCATCCTCGTTGGAGCCCATGTTCATTTCATTATTCAGCCCGTACTTGAACACATCGCCCCATCCGAAGCTGGAGCGCGGCGTGTTGCTTGCCAGGCCAAATACTGATACTTTGAGCTTCTTCTTGAAATAATTGGCCAGCGCTTCGCCTTCGTAGAATTTCTGGAAGTCGCTGGCTGCGCTCAGCTTTCCGAAGTAGCCCTTCTTGGCTTCGTCTTTCAGTTTCAGGTTCAGGATCTTTTGGGTTTCCTCACCCGTATTGGAGTTGGCCGCATCGTCGCTTTTTTTCTCATACACCTGCACCGATTCGATGGCGCTGGCATTGAGGTTCTTGGTGGCTACCGTGGGATCGCTCCCGAAAAACTCGTCGCCGTCCACCAATACCTTGTCTACCGCTTTTCCCTGGGAAGTGATCTTGCCGTCCTTATCCACCTTCAGTCCGGGTAATTTTTTCAGCAGGTCTTCCACTGTGGCATTGGCTTTCACCTTAAAGGAGTCGGCGGTATAAACAAGCGTATCGCCTTTATAATAAATGGGGTCTTTAAAGGCAAAAATGGTTACTTCGTCGAGCGATACGTTTTTGGGCTGCAGGATGATCTTTCCGAAGTCATAGTCCAGGTTCTTCTTATCGCCAAAAATGAAATAGACCTGATCGGCAAACTTGGGGTGCGAAATAATGACCTGGTAAGTATCTACCGGCAGCGACTGCAGTTTGAAAAAACCCTGTTCGTCGGTTCTCGTGAAATTCACAAGCGTGGAATCCGTCAGCTTCACGGCCATCACCACGGCATAGGGCAAAGGTTGCCTGGCTGCCGTGTCCTGTACATTACCGGAGATATTCAACTTCTGCGAGAAGGAATGAAAAAAAAGGGAAATAAAAAACAGAGTGTATAATTTCTTCATGAAATCGGGTTGCCACAAATTAATGAAGATTATAAACGCAAAAACGCGGTGGAAAATACAAAAAAGGTTAAAGTAAATTTAAATTTAGATTGAATCTTAATAAGCACTCGTAGTTTTACTTGGCTATACACATGTTTGTTGTACCGGAAAATCAACCCTGAAGGTACGCTTCCATTTTATCGAAAGATTCTTCCCAGCCTTTTTTGCAGTCGTCGTACATTTCAGGAGGAATCCCTTCGTGCCTCAGGGTGAAGTCGGTATGGCCGAGATTCTCGTCAAATTCCAGGCTGATGATCAGCTCATCCCCCCAGTTGCCGGGCATCACGTCGTTGGGAGGAATGATATTCCCTTCGCTATCCGAAAAATTATCGGTCATCACAATCTTCCGGCCATCTTCGATTTCTCTGTAGATTCCCGTTCCCCACATTTCCCCGCCTTCTTTTGATTTCATGCAGGCCAGGTATTTTCCGCCGGGCCTGAAGTCGATGGACGCATGCGGGCAGGTATAGCTTTTTGGCCCCCACCATTTTTTTAAGACGGCCGGATCGGTCCAGGCATTCCAAACGGCTGGCAGAGGGACATTAAATGATCGGGTGATGACAATGTCTTTGTGGTTGGTAGTTTGATCGGAAGTTTTCATAATGGCAATGATTAATGGGTTACTTCGTGATGCTTCAAACCCGGTGCCTGTATGATCTTAACCGTAAAGAACGCTCTCACTGTTTTCGCTGAGGGCGGATGAAAAAGAGGATCGATTATGGGATTATAAATTGAATACAGGAGAATACGATCATTTCTCCTTTAAAGAGCCTGTCCCAAACCCGATCCCGAAAGGTGGCCGAAGGCCGGAGGATGTGTTCACCATGAAGAACACATCTCCCGCCCTCCCGGCACGCTCCCGGAAAAAGGAAAATTTGTTGAACTAACAGAATAACATGTCATGCCACATGAATTATAACGACTGCATCTTCACCGCCAGGTCTACCAGTCGGTTGCTGTAGCCATATTCATTGTCGTACCAGCCGATGACCTTCACCAGGTTGCCGACAACACTGGTGAATTCGGAATCGAATACCACGGAGTGGGGATTGCCGACCACATCGGTAGATACGAGGGGATCAGTGGTGTATTCCATGATGTGTTTCAGCTCAGTTTCCGAGGCGAGTTTAAAGGCATCGTTGATCTGCTGAACGCTCGGGTATTGTGTGAGCACGCAGGTAATGTCGGTGAGAGAGCCATCAGGTACAGGGACACGCACGCCGCATCCGCCGAGCTTATCTTCCATATCCGGGAAAATTTTCCCGAGGGCTTTGGCGGCACCGGTGCTTGTGGGAATAATGCTCAGGGCTGCGGCCCTGGCCCTGCGCAGGTCCTTGTGCGGCGCATCGTGCAGACGCTGATCGCCGGTGTAAGAGTGTATGGTTGTGACATACGCCTCTTCGATGCCCCACTGCTGTAGTACTTTCAGCATCGGTGCCGCGCAGTTGGTAGTGCAGGAAGCGTTGGAAACGATGATGTCGTCGTTCCTGAGCAAGGCATCGTTTACGCCCATCACAATGGTTTTGATATCGTCGTCTTTGGCGGGAGCGGATAAGATGATCTTTTTGGCGCCGGCGTTCAGGTGCTTCTGAGCGGAAGCTTTATCTAAAAATAAGCCGGTGGACTCGATCACGATGTCGATATCGAGCGCTTTCCAGGGCAGATTTTCGGGGTCTTTGGAAGCGAAGATCTTCACTTCTTTTCCATCAATGTAGAGGTGGTCGGTGTCATGCTTTACTTCTCCGTTGAATTTCCCGTGAACCGAATCGTATTTCAACAGGTGGGCCAGAGTCGCAGAATCGGTAATGTCATTGATCGCAACGATATTGATCTGTGGGTTGGTGATGGCGTTTCTCAGGAAGACGCGGCCTATCCTTCCAAAGCCGTTGATCGCAATATTTATTTTTTTCATAAAATGATTTTAAATTGTTTTTAATGATCAGCTAATAATGAGTGTTGTTTTTTTGAATGGGTTTAATCGTCGACACATATTGTTGTTCAGAGCAGATAGTTCTTAAGGACCTGATAAAGGTACACAATGTCCGATATTATACCTCTAAAAATAAAGGCTTGGTCTATAAAAAATGTTAGCGTCGTTTCTATCCTCTAATTTCAGTTCAGTTATTCAACCGTTAAACAATTTAATGATGAAAAGGTTATTTTTTTCGGCGCTTTCTTTTTGCGCAATCCTGGCAGGCCAGGCTCAACTTAGTCCGGCTGTAACTTCCTGGTTGCAGAATACGACCATCAAAGGCAGGCATTATGTGTCGGGCAACTCTACGCCTATTACGGATGCAGGGCTGACAGCCAACGTGCAAAGCGTTCAGTACTCAGCGTCTTCTGTTTATATCACCACGCAGGGGATTCCGGCTTATGTAACAGGACCTTTCCTTGACGGTAATCCCTCGCTGGCATCCAGCCAGAATGCCATCTTCAAATTTCCCCTGGCACCGGCACAGAATACCGGTTCTCTCACACCGACCAGCGGCGGTAATATCGGCGTATTTATCAATGGTGTAGCCATGTTCGATTACCGCGATGGTGTTTCCTGGAAAAATTCCACCAATAGTATGGCCGGAGGGCCTCTGGGCGGAATGGGTGATGGCGTCTGGAACAGGGACGCTATTGTGGCGGAGCGCGGAGGATTCGATTGTTCCAAAGGGCATCCCGCAATGGGCAATTACCACCATCATCAGAACCCGAGTGCCTTCGACCTGGATATTAATGTGATCTCTACGGTCTGTAATTTATACGATGCCGATGGCTTATACGGTATCGATGCGGGCACACACTCGCCGCTGATCGGCTATGCCTATGACGGTTTCCCTGTATACGGAGCCTACGGCTATAAAAATGCAGATGGCACCGGCGGCATTGTGCGCATGAAATCCAGCTGGGTGCTGAGGAACATTACCACACGAACGACTTTATATACAGGTGCTACGGTAACCGCCGGCCCGCCGGTAAACTCCACTTATCCTTTGGGTACTTTCCGGGAAGATTACGAGTACATTGCCACGAGTGCAGCCACACCGGATTACCTCGATGAGCATAACGGACGCTTCTGTGTAACGCCGGAATATCCCAACGGGACGTATTGCTATTTTGCCACGGTGGATGCCAACTGGAACTCGGCATATCCTTACCTGGTAGGGCCAACGTATTACGGGAACAAAACGGCGGCTAAAGTAACTTCCGTGTCGGAACCAACAACAACCTACACATCAGCCACAGGCCTGCATGAGCACAAAACGGAGGTGATCAATGTCGCGGTATTTCCTAATCCTTCGAGCGAGCTCATTGCCGTGCAGGTGAAAGACCTGGTAGAAGAAACTTACGAAGTGTCTTTATACGATATCGGAGGCAGGCTGGTGGACAAAGCCTTTCTGTACCAGGGAACAACCATTGTGTACTTCGATACCAGAACGCTCTATGGCGGCGAGTATTTTGTAACGCTCACTGACAACAGCGGCCACAAGATCTCGAGGAAAATTTCCATTGTGAAGTAGGTCCTGTGCTACGTCCCGCTAACGGACGCAGCTCCCGAAGCAGCAACCATACACGTATTAATCATTTATTGCCTCTGAAAAAACACCTGCTCATATTCTTTTTATATACTGTTTCTGCCTTTGCCCAACAGAAAGACATCAGGCTTTTTTTCAGCCCGGTGGCCCGGGAAAAGATTGTTGCGCTGAACGACAGTATTGAGCTGAAGGGGCATGAGCGTATTGTATTGGAAACGCTGAGGTTTTATATTTCCGGGATCCGGCTTTTGCAGAACGATTCGCTGGTGTGGAAGGAAGGTAATAGTTATCATTTATACGATCTGGAAGAGGCAAGGGGTATTGTGTTGAAGGTGCCGGCTTCTGTGACATACAACCGTATCCGCTTTTATACCGGCATCGATAGCCTGACCAATGTATCGGGGGCAATGGGTGGGGACCTTGACCCGGTGAAAGGGATGTATTGGACCTGGCAAAGCGGTTATATCAATTTTAAAGCCGAAGGACGTAGCACTGCGAGCACCCACCCCGGAAAAGAATTTCAACTGCACCTCGGCGGTTATGAAGGCCCTTATAATACGCTCAGGCAAGTGACCTTATCGGTAGAGCCGCAACGTGATATCGATGTGAATTTCGATCTGCAGCAGTTTCTGGAGGCAGCCGAACTGGCAAAACGCTCTCATTTGATGTCCCCGGGGCCTGACGCTGTATCATTATCTGTAATGGCCTCCCTGTGTTTTAAGACGAAGCAGCGATGAAAAAACTGACATTGGGAATTGTTGCTCTGGGAGTTCTTGCAGGTTTTACAGTGCCGGGGGCTTTTTTTGAAAAACCGCCGGGCTGGCCCGAGCCGGTCTATGCGTTTGCGCGCAACAAACCCGTTCCGGAGAAGATCCGCCTGGGACGGGTGCTGTTCTACGACCCTTCGTTATCAGAAAATAACCAGGTATCCTGCGCATCCTGCCATTCACCCTTTTCAGCTTTTGCCCACACCGACCATGCCCTGAGCCATGGCATCCACGACAGCATAGGCACACGCAATGCCCCGGCCCTGATGAACCTGGCCTGGCAACCTGTGTTTATGTGGGACGGCGCCATCAATAACCTCGACATGCAGGCGCTTGCACCCATCACTCATCAAGCGGAAATGGGTAGCTCTATTCAAACGGTGGTCAACAAGCTCCGGGCAAAACTGCTCTACCGCCGCCTGTTCAAAGACGCTTTCGGGGATAGCCTGGCCACAGGGGAATACACGCTGAAAGCCTTGTCGCAGTTCATGCTTAGCCTCACCAGTGCACAGTCGAAATACGACCGCATGAAGCGGGGAGAAGAAACCTTTAACGAACAGGAACAAAAAGGCTACAGCCTGTTTCAAAGGCACTGTGCATCCTGCCATGCGGAGCCGTTATTTACCACGCATGCTTTCGCCAACAATGGTTTACCGGTAGATCCGCTGCTGAACGATTACGGCCGTATGCAGGTGACGCACCGGCACAGTGATTCTCTGAAATTTAAAATCCCCACCCTGCGCAATATCGCTTATACCTACCCGTACATGCACGACGGGCGCTTTAAAAAGCTCTCGCAGGTGCTGGAGCATTATGCAGGCGGTATCCGCCCGGGCGCTACGCTGGCTGCGGAACTCCAGCAGAAGATGGAATTAAGCTCCAACGATAAGGTAGATATCATCGCCTTTCTTCTGACCCTTTCCGACCAGGAATTTGTGTTTAATAAAGAGCATGGATTCCCTAAGGAGTTGATGCCGGTAAAATAACCTCATCACATAGGAATCGTAGGCAGCAGATTACCACAGTGTCATAGAAAAGAAGAGATGGCACAGGCATGTCAAATGCTGTAATGCTGATCTTATCCCATAATCAGGCTTACTAAAATCACTTCACCTCAAATTCCAGCATCAGTTGTCCGCCGATGTAGCCCTGTAGCTTATCTCCGATGTTCACAGGTCCTACGCCTTCGGGTGTGCCGGTATAAATGAGGTCACCCACTTTCAGGGTCACGAATTGCGACACGTAGGCAATGATCTTATCGAAGCTGAAAAGCAGATCGCCGGTATTCCCTTTCTGGCGCGTTTCTCCGTTTACCTTAAGCTCAAAGCCAATGTCCGAAAGATTGGCAAATTGTGTTTTGGGCATGAATTTCCCGAGAGGAGCGGAGCCATCAAAGGCTTTGGCTTTTTCCCATGGAAGCCCTTTTTCCTTGGCTTTGGCTTGCAGGTCGCGGGCAGTGAAGTCGATGCCGAGGCCGATCTCTTCATAATATTTGTGCGCAAACTGTTCATCGATGTGCTTTCCTACTTTGTTGATTTTGAGGACGACCTCGATCTCGTGGTGCAGGTCTTTGGTAAATTCCGGATAGTAGAAAGGCTCACCGTCTTTCAGGAGAGCTGTATCGGGCTTCATAAAGAATACCGGTTCCGTAGGAATGTCGTTCTTCAGTTCTTTGGCGTGTTCGGCATAGTTCCTGCCGATGCAGATGATCTTCATAGCGTTGGGTTTGCGTTTGGTCCATTCCCGGATGGTTTGTACGGGTTCCGGGTATTTTGCCATAAATTAGATCAGGCAAAATTAAATTCACGGCTAAATTGGTATATTTAGCGCAAATTTACAAGCATTATCATGAACTCTACGAATTACGATATCATAGTGATCGGGGGAGGCATCGTAGGACTGGCAACGGCCTATAAGCTGACTCTTCAAAACCCGAATAAAACGATCCTGGTGCTGGAGAAGGAAAAGGAAGTGGCGGCGCACCAAACGGGGCACAACTCCGGGGTGATCCATTCGGGCATCTACTATAAGCCGGGTTCTTATAAAGCGGTAAACTGTGTGAAAGGTCGTCGCGAGCTGGTGCAGTTTGTGAAAGACCATCACATCGCCCACGACCTCTGCGGGAAGATCATTGTTGCAACCGATCAGAGTGAACTGGCGCACATGAGCAAAGTGTTCAATAATGGCCTTGCCAACGATGTGGAGGGCATTGAAATGATCGACTCGGCGAAGATCAGAGAGATTGAGCCGCATTGCCAGGGTATTTCCGGTATCTGGGTGCCCTGCACGGGCATCATTGACTACACGGATGTAGCGCGTAAATATGTGGAGCTTATCCACGCGAAGAACAACGGTAGTAAAGTGCTCACCGGCCATATGGTAAAAGGCTTCGAGAAAAAAGGCGACAGCACGGATGTGATCACACCGCAGGGCACCTTCAACGGGAAATACATCATTTCCTGCGCGGGCCTGCATGCCGACAGGATCACCAAAAAAGACCATGTGAAAACAGATTCCGCTATTGTGGGCTTCCGTGGCGATTATTACGATCTGACGGAGAAGGGCAGAAGCAAGGTGAAGAACCTGATCTACCCGGTGCCGAATCCGAAATTCCCTTTCCTGGGTGTACACTTTACGCGGATGATCAAAGGTGGGGTAGAGTGCGGGCCCAATGCGGTATTCGTGTTCAAACGCGAAGGCTATAGCAAAACAGCCTTCAGCTTAAGAGATACCACCGAAGCGTTTGGTTACAGGGGCACCTGGAAATTCTTCGGCAAGCACTGGCGTTTTGGCCTCGATGAGTACCGCGGCGCCTTCAGCAAAACCTATTTCCTCAACCGCCTGCGCAAGCTCATCCCCGACCTGCAAATGGACGACATCGAGCCGGCACGCTGCGGTGTAAGGGCCATGGCCTTGGGGCCTGACGGTGAGATGCTCGACGATTTCAAGATCGAGTTCCAGGGAAATTCCATGCACGTGATCAACTCGCCATCACCGGCAGCGACTGCTTCTCTGGCCTATGGTAATGAGATTGCCACCATGGCGAAGGACTACTTCAGGCTGAGCTAGGATTTTGTAATAACACCTGCATGACGGATGATGAAACATTGGTTCCTGAGCTTAAAGAGTGGCGGAAACATAACGGCCCGGATTTTTCTATAGATAGTTGGCTGGCGTGTGAAGGAAGCATTAGTCTGGCAATCGGTTTTTCTTCTGTTTTCTGGCCTGATTTTACAGAGTACGATGGCTGTGTGTTTATCAAATCACATTTTTCGGAAGATAATTACAAAGCCTGGGTAAGCGCTCCTTACATAAAACATTATGCGCAAATAGAAAGTGTGATTAATCACATTCATATTCTTGATTTTTTCTCCCCAGACAAAAATGCGGAAACCAAAGATGCGCAAATCAGATTTTTAGGAAATAAGCTTTGCGAAATCTACCGCGTTAAACTAAAGGCGGGCTTTCCCGACAGGGAATTCATAGTGACTTTCAATGGTGATCAGGATCAGGAAGATCCGATAGATTATGAGCTGAGCTTTTACCAGCCTGTAAATTTATTGAGGACGGTCTAAGTGTGCGCCACTTTACTTTTTAGGATAGAGGCTAAGGATTATTAAGAAGCTCCTGATTCTGTTATTTACTCCCTCTTTATCACCAAATCCAGCCAAGAAAATTGTTAAATCTTATTGCTACCTGTGGTTAGCCTTAGGCGATGATTTAGTTTTTGTTTGTAATGTTGTGTGAATCATGATTTAAGATTTTATCACGAATTAAAACAAACTAACAAAACTAAATTTTTATGACTTTATTAGACATTCTTAAAAAGAGATATATTGTAATTTGTGTGTTATTAATCGCAATCGGATTATTCCTTGATTTGTCTTTTACAGATGCAGTTCCTATTAAAACAACTCAGACAATTAAAGACATGACAGGGAAATCTGTAACTTTTGATGTGTTTGTATTTTCATACAAATATGAAATATTGAAAATAATTACAAATCTCTGTTATGGTTTGGCAATTTCAATTTTGGTATTATTGGCATTAGAATTAAAGTATGATGAAGTGGAAAAAGATAAAATTAAGATTCTTGAAGATCAGGAACGGGCCAACTTTAAGCTTGATATCCAAAATCTTCAGGAAAAAATAAATTCAAATATATTTAATGGTGTATTAAAGAAGGTTATACCGGAAGAGCTTTTTAACCTTATTGAAAAAGATGTTTTAAATAAAAACGTTCTCAGGCAAAATGCCCATTGGGTATACGATGTAACGGAAGGGGCAAAGAATAACTATATTGTTACACAAACAATCACTTACGAGCTTATAAATAATAGTCAAACAATAGTTAACGAGTTTTTAAATGTCAGTATTTCGGAATCTCAACGCTGTAAGTCTTATTTTAATTTTTTTAAAATTGAAAAAAACGGAACGATAATTATAGAAAAAAACAAAGATGAAATTGAAAAGGAGATTCTTGTAAAAGGGATGGTTAAGTCAAATTCATATCCAGTCGAGCTTAAGCCGGGAGAAGTTGCAAAAATTACCCGAAATATTGTTCATGAGTATATTGATAAAAGTGTATTCGGATCTCATATGTCGAATTATTCAATCATTGGTTTAACCATCGAAATCAATAAGCCTGAGAACTGTGAATTCACGATTCATCAAAGCTTTACATCAATTCTGAATCCTACTAAGCCTAATAATAGAAAAATTCTATATGAAAAAATACCTGGAATTTTACTTGGGCAAGGGTTATCGTATACTATAGAAAAAATATGAATTGTAATCGATTCTGCTCTCACTAGATTTTCACTAGTTGTCACAGATTATAAATCCGCGATGAAGAAATTGCTTATCTGCCTGAATTGTTTATTTTTGAGCGTTATGATCCAGGCAGCACGATATCAACTCTTTCTCTTCTTACTTTGCGTAATGGGCTTTTCGGGCTTTTCCCAGGAGCCGGAAGACAGTTCCCGCTTTGTGCTGACCTATAGTTTTTACAATCACGCCGAGCTTGTATCCAAAGGCACGATGACTTACCGCCTAACGAACGATTACCTGGGAATCACCCGCAGGAACCTGTTCGATAAAAAAGATATTCCGCTGTACTCCACAAATATCCGGAAAAGCGTATCGGATTCTATCAGGGGACTTAGGATAGATACGCTTCAGTTCTTCTACCATAACGATTGCGTGATGTCGACCAGCGGCAATGAGTATTTCATTTCCCTGGAAACAGGGCTGAAAGAAAAGCGAATCCACCTGCATAGCTATTATCATCCGCAAATTGAGCGATTGATCCATGTCATGAATGCTGTGTTGCCCGAAGACTACCGGCTTTACTATATGAGCAAAGACAATAAACAGGATTGTAAATAATTTCGCGGCTATGAGTTAAACAGCATATTTCAGGCGCCCGGGTGAGCTTTCCACGTCAGGTCCCCGCAAAGGAGCAGCGAGGATGCTTTCCGTTTTAATCCCTCTCGCAAGGCATATGCGATTCATGCGTTAAACCCATAAGCTGTGTAGGCCTGCGTGAGGGATAGAATGAAAATCCTTTTTTGCTGCACTTCGCAAAAAAGATTGAAGTGATAGCCCGGCCCGTCAGGGACACGCCCAAACACACAATAGTAGCAGCCATTGCGCTCTGAATCATCCGGCCTTACCTACTCAGATAGGTTTATCTCATGCTTCATCTAAGCCCGCCAAAAACACCGGCCATAAAACTCTGCGTTCTTTTTTGTATTTTGCTTCATATAAAAACAGCCTATGAACAAATTCTACTATACGTTATTATTAATCGGCACGATACGCACGGCACAGGCCCAGAACGACCTAAAACCTTGTGGAGCCGACGAGCTGCGGATCGCAACACTTAAGCAGCATCCCGAAATTGCAAAAGCCGTCATTACGCGCGATGCGCAACTGGAGGCGCATACCGCCACGTATGTGGCAGGGCAGGGGAAAAGCCCGTCCACCGCAACGTACATCATTCCGGTGGTGTTCCATGTGATTCACAATTACGGCTCCGAAAACATCTCCGATGCCCAGCTGAAAGACGGGCTCGACATTGTTAATAAGACCTTTAATAAAACGCATCCCAATACAGCCTCCATTGTTCCCGCCTTTCAGGGCATTCACGCTGATTGCGATATTGAGTTTCGCCTCGCGACCAAAGACCCCAACGGCAATTGCCACAGCGGCATCAACCGCATCGCTTCTCCTTTGACCAGCTCCGGCGATCACCGTGTGAAAAGCCTGATCCACTGGCCGCCTACCAAATACCTGAACGTATACGTGGTAACCAATGCCGCAGGCCTGGCGGGGCATGCCGTGTGGCCTTCCGATGCCGATACCATGCCTTCCTGGGATGGTATTGTATTATCACATAATTATGTGGGTACCATCGGCACTTCCAACCTCACCCAGTCGGTCGCCTTTGCGCACGAGTGCGGCCACTTCCTGAACCTGCACCATATCTGGGGCGGCAACAACGTCCCCAATTTTTATTACTACCCATGCGCCGATCCCAATAAGGATTGCAACATCGACGACCTGGTGGCCGATACGCCGCCTACCATTGGCTGGCAGAGCTGCAACCTCACCGGTGCTTCCTGCGGCAATACGGTCGACAATGTGCAGAATGCCATGGATTACAGCTATTGCAACATCATGTTCACACAAGGACAAAAAGCAAGGATGCAGGCCTGCCTGACCTCTACCGTAGCGGGCAGGAATAACCTCTGGCAAACGTCGAACCTCATGGCTACCGGCGTATATACCACCGCGACCTTGTGCGGCGCGAATTTCAGCTCCGACAAAAAAGTGATCTGTGCCGGCAGCAGCGTTGCCTTTACCAATACGTCTTATCATGGCGCGGTGTCGTCCTACAGCTGGAAATTCCAGGGTGGCTCCCCGGCGACCTCCGCGGCGGCCAACCCGACGGTGTCCTATGCCACGCCCGGAACTTATAGTGTGGAGCTTAGTGTGAGCGACGGCAGCAGCACCATAACAACAGCTAAGCAACAGTATGTGATCGTGCAAGCCTCAACAGCCACAGTGGCATATCCTTTTACCGAAGGCTTTGAAACGATGGCGGATCTCAACAGCGGAGGCTGGTTTACCAACAACCTGGATACCTCAGGTACCTGGCAACTGACAGCTGCTGCGGCATCGGGAGGCAGCAAGTCGGTGATGATCAACAACTTTAGCAGTACGCTGAACGGAAAGGATGAGCTTCTGAGCAAGCCTGTCAACCTCAGCGGGGCCACATCGCTCAACCTGAGCTTTAAATATGCCTTTGCAAGGAAAGATACCAGCAACCGCGATCAGCTCCAGGTGTTCTGCACGCAAAGCTGTACAGGTACTAACTTACAGCGCCTGAACCTCGTTGGCGCTGCCCTGGAAACGACGGCGCCAAAGAGCGTCTATTTTCAGCCAACGGCTTCCGAATGGAAAACGGCCTCGGCGATTATTCCCTCGGTATTGTTTACCAACGGCTTTCGCATGAAATTTGTCTTTACCGGCAACGGTGGAAATAATATTTACATCGATGATATTAACCTGGCAATTGATGCGGGTATCCGCGATATCTCCGAAGATGTGCAGCTGCTGAATGTATTTCCGAATCCCTCTTCCGGCATTAGTTACCTGTCTTTCTCGCTGGAGAAACCAAAAACGCTGAGCCTGAAGCTCACGGATGTCTTAGGGAAAGAAGTTATGATTCTGAAGCCTGAGCTCTACGCTTCGGGAGAGCAACGCCTGGCTTTGCCTACAGCGGGCCTGCAAAGCGGCATTTACTTCATCCTTCTTTCCGATGGCTTGAGGCAGCTCAGCAGGCAGCTTATTATTTCCGAATAAAAACCATCCGGTGACGAAGGCTTCCGAAGTCACCGGATCATGTTTTTGGGGTTAGAGGGCTTATTAGAAGCCATCTCATAAATACCTGTTGCCTCTTTGCGCGTCTTGTCTATTCATGCTTCGTTTCTTTTCTAGCCCAGACTGCAAGAGTATGAGCNNCTATTTTTGAGATGGCTTCTAGTCTTTTTTCATGAAGTCTTTGAGCTCACGCAAAGCCTTCTCAATATTTTTCTTCTGCTCTTTGAGCTCGTCCATCGTGTCGGCCTTAGCCAGGGCAAGCTGCAGCTCGAGGTGCTCCAGTTTTCCTTTTACCTTATCGATGGTTTCCTGGTTGTCCGCTACAAAGGAATGGACTTCCGATTTAAACTGATGTACTTTGGCTTTGGCATCTTTTTTCAGTTCTTCCATTTTATCCGAAAGCTCCGCTTTTCCCAGCGCGCCTTGCAGTTGAAGCTCTTCCAGTTTTGTTGCTGCGTTCCTCAGAAAGGATGCTACTTTATCTCCAAAATGTTCCATAGGATTTGGGTTTGTGTTCATTAAAGGTAAATAAAATTGTGAGAAAAAAACATGGTCAGCCACAAACCTTTCGCTGCGCAGCATTTACAGGGACATCAATTTTCCAGCTCGCCTTTCAGCGGTTCAATGTTCTTTTTCAGCTTTTTAGGCATGAATTGCCCGGGAATATTCATGTTTCTGTAGAATGTCATGACGAGCTATTTTAAGCCTTAGATTAAGCCGTGAAATAAGTAGAAATCATTGCCTCTAAAACCACAAATTAATTGCGGAAAAATAATTCCTGCCAGGTGCTGCATTGTAATAGCGGCCGCCGATGGCATTGAGGTCATTACCCAGGCTGTAAGACTGATCCAGCAGGTTATCCACGCCGGCATTTATGTCAAGGGCAAAGCGTTTTTTGCTTTTGTATTTCCAGCCTGCTTTCGCCATCACCAGGTGGTACTCCCGGGCATAGTCGCTGTTAGCATCGTTGAGAGGAATACGGCTGGTATAAGTATATTGAGAGAAGATATAAAAACCCGCAGGCAGGCCGATTGTCAGCCCGCTTACTGTCATGTGCTGAGGCACACCGCTTAGCGCATTACCCGAAAAGTTGCCGAGTTCGTTGCTGTAATTGCGAAAGGTGTAGGAGTGAAAGGTATAGGCATTGCTGAAAATCAGGCTGCGGACAAGGCGATGGCTATCGGTTTTTAGGATTTGTAAATTAAGCTGCGATTCCGCCCCGGGCTGGTAGGTGCCTCCGGCATTGGTAAAATAATCCTGCCCGGCGGTGTTGATGCGTTTCACAATGGCCCTGTTAAGCTGGTAAAAGAAAACGGAAGCATCCCACCACAGGCGGCCGTTCCTGGTCCGAAGCCTGAAGCCGGTTTCGTAATTCCAGCCTTCTTCGGGTTGCAATCCTGTATTGAAGGTGTTGTCGGAAGGGCGGATTTCCTGCAAGGTAGGAGGGGAGTAACCGCGGGCTGCCATAGCCCTTAGCGATATATAAGGGTTAACGAGGAACGACACCGCCAGCCGCGGCATCAGTTGAGGCGTAAAGCGTTTATTCCTGAATTCGCTGCGTACAGGCTCCTGCCGGATAAAGGACAATTGATTGAAGTTATAACTCAGGGAACCTTCCACTATCCAGCGGTTATAAAAATCGACCGTGAGGCGCGTAAACACAAAACCCTGGGATACATTTAGCTCATCGGCTGCCTGGATGATATCTTTTGATCCCCTGGCGTTGCCATAATTGGTGATGTGCGAGCTTAGTTCCTGCGCTTCGGCGCCGATATTGTAAGTCATGCGGATTCCCGATGTTCCTTTGTTGACAAATTCGAGCCAGGTGCGCAGTCCGCCGTTACGTTCATCACGCAGCTCATAATTGGTAATGAATGGATTTTCGAATAAGGTACGGGAAGCAAAAATAGCAGTCACATGGCGCACACGTTTTGTAAAGCGGATCTCATGTTGCAGGCCTCCGAATAAAGTCCGGTTACGCACTCCGGCCAGCTGTTCTTCTGCGCCCGGTGTTGCGCTTGTAGCTGGGCGTGCAGCCCTGGGGTTGTTCTGGAATTGAGGAAGCGTGAGGCCCCCTGGTGTTTCGTAATTCAGATCGGCATAAAATAAAAACAAGCGCAACGAGCCTTTCGGAGAATAACGCAGCTCATCCGTTAGTTGAAGGTATTTGCGATCCATGGCGCTATGACGACGGTAGCCATCCGATGTCTGCCAACCTTCCGTGATGGATAAGCTGCTGTTCCCGAAGTGTTGTTGCAGACTTACATGCTGCCTGAATAAACCATAGGATCCGACACCTCCGCCAATGTTCACATAAGAATTCCGGTTTTTGAAATCAACGGCGGAGAGTTTTACCACACCGCCGGAGTTGGCTCCGAACAGGCTGCCATCAGGGCCTTTCAACACTTCAATGGAAGAAAGCGCATGTAGGTCGATAAGATTCAGGTAAGCATCGCCGCCGGCATTGGTCAGGGGGAAATCATCCAGGTAAATTTTTGTATTGCGAATGCCAAAAGGAGAGCGGATCACACTGCCGCGGATGGAAAGCCGGTAACTGCCGGGAGAGCGCTCCTCCATGCGTACTCCGGGAACGGTATTGAGCACAGGCACCAGCGATTGCCCGTGTTGCTGTTGCATCTGCGCGCTATCAATCAGCGCTACCGAAGCAGGCAGCTTCAGTACAGGCCTTTCCTGCAAATACACACTGACGGTCACCTCTTCCAGCTTTACCGAATCGCTCTGCGAAACCAAAGGCCGTGTAAAGCAACAGAATACGAGTAAGGCGAGCGGGCATTTATTTCGGATTTTCATAGCTTACCATCCAAAGGCTGTCGCCCGCATCATCAGCCACCAGTAAAGCGCCGTCATTCAATACGGTAACACCTACGGGCCTTCCATGTACTTCATTTTTCTCCGGGTTGATCATAAAGCCCGTCAGGAAATCTTCATAAGGCTGTGGCTTGCCATCTTTAAAAGGAACGAATACCACTTTGTAGCCGGTAGGGTTGGAGCTGTTCCATGAGCCGTGCTGTCCGATGAAAGCGCCATTCCGGTATTTTGCAGGGAAAACTGATTTGTCATAAAAGCTCAGTCCTAAGGATGCCGTGTGGTTGCCAAGGGCCAGATCCGGAACGATGGCTTTATCCACCAGGTCGAGGCGCTGATCTTTGTCCTTGATTCTCGGGTCGATGTTCTTTCCGTAATAAGAATAAGGCCAGCCGTAAAATCCGCCACGCCTCACGCTTGTCATGTAATCCGGCACCAGGTTATCGCCCAGCTCATCGCGTTCGTTTACGGCAGTCCATAGCATATTGGTACCAGGCTGCCATGCCATGCCTACCGGGTTGCGCAGCCCGCTGGCATATAGTTGTTCTCCCGATCCATCGGGATTGATCTCGATGATGCAGGCGCGCCTGACTTCCTTGTCTATCCCGTCTTCCCCGGCATTGCTGGCCGAACCTACGGATACATACAGCTTAGTGCCCTCTTTGTTGGCAATGATGTTTCGTGTCCAGTGGCGGCCGTCAGCGGGAAGATCGAGAATCTTTTCGCCCGGCGCGTTGATATGTGTTTCCCCTTCCTTGTAAGGAAATTTCCATACAGCATCTGTGCAGGCTACGTAAAGATGCTTGTGTACCATTACCATCCCGAAGGGCATATTGAGGCCTTCCAGAAATACTTCCTGCACTTCGGCGTTACCGTCATGGTCTTTATCACGCAACAAGGTAATGCGGTTCATATTCTCTTCGCGGCTGTCGGCTTTTAATTTTCCGGCAACCGCCACCACAGCTTTCGTTAAACCTTTGAATTCCTTTTTTACTTCCGCCACCAGGATATCGCCATTCGGAAGCTGGTATGTCCAGCGTGGACTTTTCAGGTTGTTTCCAAACTTAGTTACCTTGAATCCTTTGGGTGCCAGCGGTGTGGAATTGTTTTCCCAGCCTACAACCTTGCTCAGGTTCATGACGGATTTGGTCTCATAAGGGAGAGGTAAGCTTGTTGCTGTCGGGCTGCTTGTTTGGGCCATGCTCTCGAGTGTAAGAAAGGCAGCAGCGAAAAACGGTAGAGTAGGATTTACTTTCATAGCGAATGTTTATGGACAATCGCTAAAGTTTGATGCCAGTTTCCGGGTTATGTCCCCGGAATTTTAAATAACCTGAACAGCAGCAGGCATTCGATATCAACACCATAGGGCTTTTGCCGGATCACATACGTTTTATTAAAGACAGATGTAGGAGAGTAAAAGAAGCCTGGGCTGATGTGAAGCTGGAGCCTCCTGTTGGCGTTGAAGATCACGCCTGCCTTTACTTTTGCAGTCAATAACCAGGAAGACAGGTTTTCCGGCCCGGTGAAAGTCGAACCATAATTATTGGCTGAGTTGACATAGACATAGCCTGATTTGACCGACCGATTGCCATACAAGCCAAGCCCTAACTTGAAACCCATGGCTTTACCCGTTTGAAAAAGGCGATTGGCTTCGAGTGAATAATACAAATAGCGGAAGTTGTTTTTATGAGGTATAGATAAATCGGCGCCGGAATGATAGGCAGTGGAAGGGTTTACCGTAGGTGTTATGGTTGTCGGGCTCAGGGCATAGAGTTTTTCCTTTTCGCGGAACGACTGCATTCCGAAGCCGGCGAGGATTTCGTATTTACCGTTGATCTGTACACCCGCTTTCACCCCGAATGGAAGGCTGAAATTAAAATTGCGCTGCTGCCTTTTAGTGTGCAGGTAGAAATCAGAGAAATCGATTTCAGTGGTATTGTAGCGGCCATCCCTGTTGGGGTTTTTTGAAAAGGCAAAGCCGTTAAGCTGAGGACTGGCCTGGGCACCCAGGTAAAATGAATAGCTGTGTTTCTTTTCCGGAGCGATGAAACGTGCAGGATAAGAACTCTCGTAGAGAGAAGCGCATATGTCCTGCCGGTTGGAATCCTTTGGCAGCGGGATGTAAATGACATTCATATACATTACTTCAGAAGCCGGTGGTGCAGATGCCGCATAGTCGCTGGCAAACGGGCTTTGGGTGCCGGCAGAAGAAAGAGAAGAAGAAGCCGGAACGGAAGTCTGTTCCTGATACAGGCCGGTATCGGTGGCGGCAGCCGCACCATATTGCTTATCTCCCTGTACAGGCGGTTTCTTTGACGGGAAATGTTGTACAGCAGAAGAGGAGATTACTTCAGATATATCGGACTGTGCGTGGTACGAGCCTGCTGGCCCTGCCTGCCTTTCGGGAGTCGTTGTTTCAGGAGATCCTGCCTTCACGGCAGAGGATAGCAGTAACCGGTCTGTGCTTTCGCCGGAAACTGTGCCTATAGCATGTGTAAGGGTATCGGCTTCGTGTTTTGCCCGGGTTAGCGCCCCGGCATTGGTATGATGGGCAGCAGAAGTGCTCTCCCTATCATAGAATTTGAAAAGCAAAGGGAGCGCTATTCCCGAAAGCGCAATCAGGCCCGTCCAGAAGAAGATGATAAAAAAGCGACGCCTTTTTTTCCTGGTCATCTTTTCCAGGATAGCATCAAAAGAGCCGTCATCGGGAATTTCTTCGAAATCCCGGAGTGCGTTTCTTAATTGCTCATCTGTGTCGAATTGGTTTTCCATGTTCTTTGGCTCTATAAATGTTTTACCATTGGCTCTGTTTTTTCTTTAATGAGTTTCATCAATGCCTGCCTTGCTCTTGTATATTGCGAACGGCTTGTACTTTCGGTAATAGCTAATTTCTCCGCAATTTCCTTATGAGAAAATTCCTCGACCAGGAAAAGGTTGATAATGGTGCGGTAACCTACAGGCAACGCTTTCATGCAGTCCATAATATCCGCACTGCTTAAGGTAACCGGCTCTTCTTCCGGAATGCCGATATCCTCCATGTCCTCTGTGTGCCGCTCGAAAGAAAGTTTATTTCTGGCCTTTAAGGCCGTTAAGGCTGTATTCACAGCGATACGCCTGGCCCATCCCTCAAAGCTGCCATTGCCCTTAAAGGAAGTTATATTGGTGAAAATTTTGACGAAAGAATCCTGCATGGCATCTTCCGCTTCTTCCCGGTCCTGAAGGTAACGGATGCACAAGCCCAGCAGCTTAGGGGCAAGCAGCTTATAAAGACCGGCCTGAGCAGCCCGGTCTTTTTTTATGCATCCTTCCAGTATCGTTTCTAAATCCGTCAAATGGTGTTCGCCTCAGATCTTAAAATTAATCAATTCAATTTATGATAATGCCATCGTAGCTCCTGTAAATCTGTTTGGTCCTGGCATCTATAATGACCACAGGATACTTGTCCTTTCCTTCAATTTTCCAGGCAAGCACGTAATTGTTGGGGTGATAAGCCCCATATAAACCGGTATTAAAGATTCCGAGGCTGTAAAAAATACAGGTGTGGTCAAAGTTCATCACGTGTTTTGCCGCTTGGATGGCATCGGTATAAGAAATGCCGGGATCAGTGGAAAGAGCCAAGTCATAGGCAGGAAGCGTATCCGGGTAGATGATCTGGTTGCTTGGTTTGCCTTTGGTAACAATATACTGATCATTTAGCACAGGAAGGCCTTTGCAGAAGACATTGCATTTCATTGTCCAGGAATACTGGTCGCTGCTGTAGGCATAAGGGCGCAGGTACCCATACTGGGCAAGAAGTGTTTTGAATTCAGGAACCTCGATCACGTTAAGATCCAGAGGGTATTCCTGCACATTCTTTTTCTGGTAGTCTTTACAGGATTCGACGCCTTTCCTGCAATTGGCACATAAGGCGGCGAGTATCAAAAAAGCGAGTAGGTGTTTCATAACCGGATGTTTTTAAAAGGTAAAGCCAAAGGTGCATTTCAGAGGTTTCAGGTTCACGCCGCTTGTCCTGCCGTATTTGTAGTTATAGGTGGAAGTTTCTTTCATGTAGAAAAACTCTGCCGCTGTTTCAATGTTCAGGATGATGCTCTTTCCAAACCTCAGCCGTAGGCCGATGCCAGGGATTGCGCTCCAGGCGTGGCTTGTAATGGTTGTCAGTTTATAGCCGTAATAACCGGGATAAGGAAGATTGGTGTCGTAGTAAGGACCATCGTAATAGGGAGTATGTGTGAGTTCTTTTCCATAGCTGTAGGCCAGGTCTGTGAAAACGTAAGGCATAAGTCTTTTATTGCCGAAATACCTTTGATAACCGGTAGCGACTTGCAGGGTTTTAAAAGACAGGTCTCTCTCGTGGACAGAACGTACCTTGTTCAGGATGATTTTCTGGAAATAATCCACAGAGCTTCGGATGGCGCTCTTGCCATGAAAAAACTTCAGGGATAGGCCACTTGCCGCGTAGTGGTCATAAAGGGGTTTATAGTCGCTGTAAAAATTGCCACCGCGTATGGTCGATGAATAAATAGTCAAGCCAATTTCGCGGTTCCATCGTTTTGTGCCCGAAGGGGCCTTTGCCAGTTCTATTTGTTGGGCAGCATCATTCGGTTGAACCTGTGCCTGCATCGGGCATGCAATGCCTAAGGCATATACAAGAGCTAGTAATGTAAATGGTTTCATAAGTAAGTGTTTACTTACAAGACCGCGGTTTTCTGAAAACGCTGCACGCGACAAGCAAAAAAAACTGTATTTTTTTGAGTGTCAAAGGTAAATTTGCCTTGTTCGGCAAAGCTGCCCCTTAGAATCAGAGATTTGGCAAATGGAGATTTATTCTTTTTTCAGGGTCGTTTTCAGCAGGTTGGAATATCCCCTCGCAATCAGGCGGGTTTTATCGGCATTCCAGATCTCGCACTGGGTATTCACGATTTGCTTTCCTTTGCGGATGATGTTGGTTTCGGCTATGATCAGGTCGCCCTCGCGTGCCGGCGAAAAATAGTCGATCACATTATTCACGGTCGTGTAAAAATGTTCTTCGTTCAGCGAGAACATCGTTGCGCCGATAATGTCATCCATGATGGCTGCCGTGACGCCGCCATGCAGCCCCGCGATGGGATTGGTCATTTCCTTCCTGACCGTATACCGGAAGGCCAGCTTCCCGCTTTCCGCCGATAAAACAATGGGTTTGAGCCAATGCATAAAAGGGGAGGGTGACGCTGTAAATTCTTTTCCGATAAAAGATTGCAGGACATTCAGTTGTTCGTTGGTATTCATAACGTTGTTAATTGGTATGCGATGTATACATCAGGGATCAGAGTGGGAATCCTAATTACTTGTTTTTTGCAAAAAGAGTTGGAGGGCAGCAAACCGGTGGTTTGATGAGACTGCAAGAGTTTAGGACAGGCCTCACGACCCCAAAAACTAAATCGGCAGAAAGCAATGTTTACATACTCTTTTCCTCTTTAAACAGCCTGTCTACGATCGATTGCACAAAAGGCCCTATCACCAGGATCGCCGGGATCACTACCAGGTAGGCAATGAGCCATGAGCGTAGCCAGATCCTCAGAAAGTCCTCCGTGTAGCCAACATTTATAGAAACGAGTGTAAAGGAAATGATACAGGTAGTAATAATCCCCATAAGGAAGGCAAAGGCCAGTTTTTGTTTCATGATGAGTGGTGAATTAAGTTTTCAATGATGAGGGCTGATGCGCCGCCGCCGCCGTTACAGATGGCTGCCATGCCATACCTCCCTTTTTCCTGCCTCAGCACGGAAGTAAGCGTGGTGAGGATGCGGGCGCCGGATGCCCCGATCGGATGCCCCATGGCGACAGCGCCGCCATACACATTGATTTTCGCAGGATCCAGGTCAAGGATTTGACGGATGGAAAGGATCACGGACGCATAGGCTTCGTTGATCTCAAAATAATCCATATCGCTCAGGCTCAATCCCGCCATTTTCAGCGCTTTGGGCATGGCCAGTGCAGGAGCAGTGGTAAACCATTCAGGTGCCTGCGCCGCATCGGCATAAGCCACGATCCTCGCCAGCGGTGTTAAGTTGTATGTTTTGACGCTTTCTTCAGAAGCCAGGATGAGTGCGGCAGCACCGTCGTTCAGGTTGCTGGAGTTGGCTGCCGTCAGCAAGCCGTCTGCTTCAAATACCGGTTTGAGCCTGGCCACTTTATCAATGATGATTTTGTCCACATCTTCATCGCTCCGGATGCTGAGCGCAGCGTGTTTGCTTTCGACCTGCACCGGGACGATCTCCGCGGCGAATTTACCGTCCTGTGTGGCTTTCGCGGCTTTCCGGTAGGAGCCGATAGCGTATTCGTCAAGTGCCTCCCGGCTCAGGCCGTATCTTTTGACTCCCAGTTCTGCGGCGCTTCCCATATGAAAGTTATGGTACACATCCCACAGGCCGTCCCTGGTCATTCCATCCGTGAGCGTCATATCGCCGAGTTTGTTGCCTCTTCTCAGCATGGCATAATGCGGAACATTGCTCATGCTTTCCATGCCGCCTGCTACGACGATGCCTTCCTGCCCGAGCTGGATCTGCTGGGAAGCGATCATAGCCGCTTTCATCCCCGAAGAGCAGACTTTATTGACGGTGGTGGCATCCGTTTCGTACGGAATGCCGGCAAAAACAGCGGCCTGCCTGGCAGGAGCCTGCCCGAGGTTGGCGCTTAATACATTCCCCATGTACACGCTGTTAATAGCGGCAGGGTCGAGGCCAATGTGTTCATAGGCATGGCGAATGGCTATTGCGCCAAGCTGCGTGGCTGTGAGGTGCGACAGGCTGCCCAGAAGGCCGCCGATAGGCGTGCGTTTGGCAGATACAATGTAAGCAGGTTTCATAGGTCTTTGATTTTAAATACCGGTCGGTATATTTTTGGTTAAAAAAAATTATTTTTTGATTTCGTGGTGAATGATGGCGTCGATACGGTCGAGCATCGAAACTAAAATCTGTTGGTTATTCATCGTTTTAAGCATCATGACGGCTCCCTCCAGGATCGAAATAATGACATAGGCATATTCCGTGGGGTCGATATTGCGCCTGAACTCCTTGTTTTTTTGTCCCAGTTCGATGATCGCCACAATATCCCTCACAAATACCCGGATGCTCTCCTGCACCGGCTTTTTCAGGTAGCCCAGGTGATCGTCGGCTTCCACAGCGGCGTTCAGGATAGGGCAGCCGCCGCGCTCGCATATCAGCTTCCAGTTGTTGCGGTAAAAACGGGTAATGCCCAGCAGCTTTTCAGTGGCCTTTTCATGGCGCCTCACCTCCTGTGCTATGCGTTTTCGCAGAGAATAGAAGTTATAGTGATAGGCCGCTGCCGCCAGTTCGTCCTTATTCTCAAAGTTCCCGTAAACAGAGCCTTTGGTCAGGGCAGTGGCCTCCATGATGTCAGAAAGCGATGTCCCGGCGTATCCCTTTTTATTGAACAAAGGCGCCGCCCGCTCAATGATGTAGGCTTTCGTTTTTTCGGCTTTGGACAAGGTATCTTTCATCGGGCAAATGTAATAAAAATATACCAATTGGTATATTTTAATAAAAAAATTGCAGCGGGTTGATTTTGAATGGAATCAGGAACTGGTAAAAAATCCTAAGAAATGTAGCATCGCCGGCTAGCCCGGAAATGCTTTTCCCAAATCTTTCCTAAATTGCTTTGGTAATTTGGGAGATGAAAATTCTGATCATTGAAGATGAGCCGGACCTCTTGCAGAACATGGTTCAATCGCTTAAAAAAGAACACTATACCGTAGAAACTGCTGATAGCTATGCTTCCGGCATGGATAAGATCATTGCTTATGATTACACCTGCATCCTTCTTGATATTGGGTTGCCGGGCGGTAGCGGCCTGCAGATCCTGGAAGAGCTGCGAAACATGAAGAAAACAGACAGCGTCATTATTATTTCTGCAAAGGATTCGCTCGATGACAAGCTGACCGGGCTCGATAAAGGAGCCGATGATTACCTCACCAAGCCTTTTCACCTCGCAGAGCTCAATGCCCGCATCAAAGCTGTGCTCAGGCGCAAATCTTTCGATGGGCAAAATGACGTGTCGGCCGCCAACGTCAGGATACAGCTGTCGGAACGCAGCGTCACGGTAAATGAAAAGCCCGTAGCGCTCAACCGCAAGGAATACGACCTGCTGATGTATTTCATGGAGAACAGGAGCCGCCTGATCAGTAAAACATCCATTGCAGAGCATGTGTGGGGCGACCATGCCGATGAATCGGACGATCTCGAATTTGTGTATTCCCAGATCAAAAACCTTCGTAAAAAGCTGAAAGATGCAGAAGCCGGCCTGGAGATCCAGGCGGTGTATGGCGTCGGTTATAAGCTCGTGGTATCATGAAACTCGTCAATCATACCCTCCTGTACCTGTCGGGCGCGTTGTTTCTCATCATTGGCGTATGGGCGGTGATCTTTTATTACAGCATGCTGGATGAAGTGTATGACAGCATCGACGATGGGCTTGATAACTACAAAATGCTCATCATCCAGAAAGCAGGCAGTGATAGTACGATCCTCAACAAGCACAGTTTCGAGGAAAGTAATTATTCCATCATACCCATCAGCCGGGAACGCGCTTTACAATCGGTGGAGCGTTATTCGGATACGTTGATGTACATGCAGAATGAAGAAGACTTTGAGCCGGTACGGATCTTATCCACAGTGTTCAGCATCAAAGACGCTTACTATAAACTGGATGTCATTTCCTCGATGGTAGAAGAGGATGACCTGATCGAAGACCTGACCTATTATCTTGTATTTCTGTACCTGGCGCTGCTTGTTAGCATTTACCTGCTTAACTTCTTTGTACTGCACCGTACCTGGAAGCCTTTTTATACGCTGATGCAGCGCCTCAGGCACTTTAACCTCAGGCAGCCTAAACCGCTGGAAGTTCCCGAAACGAAAGTCAGCGAATTCAGAGAGCTGAATAAGGCCATCCTTGACTTGCTGAGGAATAACATCGACGTGTACAACAGCCAGAAACAATTCATAGAGAATGCCTCGCACGAGCTGCAGACACCTCTGGCCATCAGTATTAATAAAATAGAGCTCATGCTGGAAGAGAACGATCTGGACGAGGAAAAAGCCCGGGCCCTGGGTGATGTGATCAGGAACCTGGAACGATTGACGCGGCTCAACAAGTCCCTGCTACTGCTCACGAAGATAGAGAACCGGCAGTTTGCGGATGAAGAAGTCGTGGATTTTAATGAGCTGATCCGGCAACAGCTGGACGATTTTTCAGAACTGCTGGAGTTTAAGCAGATCAGCGTTCAGCTCCGGGAGAGCGGTCNNGCGGTCATTTCAGGCAAAGCTTTCACAAGGACCTCGCTTTTGTTCTGGTGAGCAACCTGCTGAAAAACGCCATCACCTATAATGTTCCGCAAGGAAAACTACAGATCCATATCGAACCCGGTTGCATTTGTATTAAGAACACCGGCTCCGCAGAGGCGCTGGATCCGGAGCGGATCTTCCGGCGTTTCTACCGTTCGGCTGAACATAAGAATTCCACTGGCCTGGGACTTTCCATCGTGAAAGCCATCACGGATTTGTACCATCTGCAAGTGTCTTATTCTTTCGACGGGATGCATGGTTTTTTTGTTGAGAAAACGTAATACCTGAGTATCATGTTAGACTATCTCACGGTTCGGGCGCAGTCTGAACTCTTCGCGTGGTCTTTCTTTTCCTTCACTTCACTCGAACCGGCAAAGCTAATTCAAGATATTTCTGATAACACAATAAAAGTCGCCCCTTCCCAATTCTTTCCCGATTGCCGAAATACCTTGCACAAAAAAACGACACGCATGGTAAAACACGTTCTCACATTCGCCCTGGTTTGCCCGCTATCATGGGGCTACGCACAAACCGACAGCCTGGCGGCAAAGCGCCTGCCTCTGAAGATAAGCCACGCCGAGCCGGTGTATACCGATCTGATCCGCGACCTTGGTGCCCGTAAAGGAGAAAAGGAGATCAATGTAGGATGGGAAATGAATGACCACAGCCGTTATATAGAGCACAGCGGCTTTGTAGAATATGAATTTTCTCCACTCAACAGGCTAGGACTCGAGGTAGAGGTACCGTTTAACTATTACAATGCCGAACGGATCCATACAGGAGAAGAGCTCCCGAATGAAAAGATCGAAGGCCTTAAATTCGCGGTGCAATACACCTTCCTGGTATCCGGAAAGCACCGGATGTCGATGGCGGCAGGGACAATCTACGAGCTCGATCTGCATTCGTTTAAAACCATTTCGGCAAGCAGAAAGATCATGAAGGGAAATGAGCTCAATCCATTCCTCATCGTGGCAAAGCGTTGGGGCAGGCAATTTCACTCTTTGCTATATACGGGGCCCGTATTTCATCGTCATTTTGAAGAGCGCCGAAGCCTGGCGACGTTGCAAACCAATGTGAGTGTGCATTATCAGCTTCCGCATTCGGCCCACTTGCTGGGAGTGGAAGTAAACCACGAATGGGCTCCTGAATCGGTTGAAACAGTGATCAGGCCGCAGCTCAAACTAAAGCTGAATGCCGGCTTCGCCCTGGGTGTAGCCACCGGTATCCCTGTGGATCACCGGCAGGAAGGCTTGAGTTTCATGGCGCGGCTTATCTATGAGCTGAAGTCGAATTAAGCATTCCCAATTGTTTCCCAAATCCCGTTTTTACTTTGTATCTGTATGAACCCATAAAACAATCACATCATGAAAAAAGTATCATTTGCCCTCGCAGCCCTTTGTATCACATGTTTTTCCTGTGCGCAGAACATCCATCCATCGCAGGCGCCTGCCGTAGTCGTCAACGCCTTTCAGCAGCAATACCCTAAAGCCACAGATGTGGAGTGGGAGAAAAAAGGCGTGAATTATGAAGTGGAATTTGAAGTCGGAGTGGCGGATAAAGACCATACCGTGCTCATTGATCCTACCGGTAAAATGATCTCGCATAAGCAGGATATCTCTAAGACCGAACTCCCGACAGCTGTACTCAATGCCATCTCCAAAGAATTTCCGGAGTATAAAACCGATGACGTGGAGAAAATAGAAGCGGCCGGGATAACCACGTACAGGCTGGAGCTAAAGAAAAAACCGGAGGAGTGGAAGGTCGTATTTGATGAAAACGGGAAGCTGCTGGAAAAGACCGCGGATTAGCAGGTAAGGGTTCTATAAGCCTTGTCAGTCCTGGAGCCGGGAACTGGTATCGACTGCGCCCGAATTTCCACACTCACAGATCTATAATAAAAAAGCGTATTTTAAAGCAATGAACTTACAGTCGTTTTTGATCAGCGCCTTTCTGGTGCTTGGGATTTCGGGCGCGTGGAAAACGCATGCCCAGATTGCGGGTTACGATCTTCATGCGCCGTACAAGTTGCTCACGCTTCCGGATACCCTGCGTGAAGTATCGGGCATCACAGCGCTTGGAAACGGCCGCGTAGCCTGTGTGCAGGACGAGAATGGCATCATTTTTATCTACGACCTCTTCAAGGGCAGGCTTGAAAGCCAGTATACCTTTGCCGCCGATGGCGATTACGAGGGCATTGCCAGGGCGGGCGATACGCTTTATGTATTGCGCAGCGACGGCGTTTTATTTAAAAGTACATACGGAGCAAAAGCCTTATCCATAGCTACGTTTATTCCAGCACCCGATAACGAAGGCCTCTGTTACGATGAAGCGGGGCGTCGCCTGCTGATTGCCTCTAAAGCCAAACCGGGAAAAGGGCCGCAATACAAGGATAAGCGCGAGCTCTATTCCTTTGATTTGAATACCGGCCAGAGGTCGGCGGGTGCCGTGATCGGGTTTGACGTGAATGAAATCCGGCAATTTGTGAAAGCGCAGCAGATTTCGTTTCCGCTGAAAGAAAAGAAGAACGGAAAGCAGAAAGAGGTTCTGAAGTTCGCTCCTTCGGCCATCGCTGTTCATCCCTTCAGCCATAAGCTGTACCTGATCTCCTCCACCGATCATTTGCTATTCATATTCGATGAGCAGGGCCGGCCCGAGCAGGTCGCCAGGCTCGACCCGGAGGTATTCAACAAGCCCGAAGGCATAACGTTTCTGGAGAACGGTGATTTGCTCATCACCAATGAAGGCCGGCACAAAAAGCCAAGCCTGTTGTGGTTTAAAGCCCGGACCTAAGCCGGATCTTCGAGGCTTAGCAGCCAGGCCATAGCAGCCTCTTCGGTATCGAAGGCTTTGCTTGGCTTTTTGGGTTTGTTGAATTTGAGGTAAAAACTTACCAGGATCTTATGACCGAGGCTGGTAACAACCATGGCATCTGCGATCGTGTACTTCAGGCCTTCATCGCTGGAGGAAAATTCGCGGGCGCCGTGGTCAAATACCGTATTGGGCTGCGCCACCATCATGATCCGGGCAGGTTTCCCATCGCTCAGGGAACCGATGGCGTTGTTGATCGCACGGCTCTCGGACACTCCTATGGATTGCTTATCAAAAAACTCGATCCTGATCACACCGTTTTCGAGGAGCTCAGCAGAAGCAAAATCAAGGCCGATACTTTTTATGATTTCCACAACCTAAAAGTAATCTACTTTTTGGAAGAATCAAATTTTACAAACAGATTTATGTAAGTTAGTCTTGAGATTCTCATGATCCATGGGAATAAAACCAACACTAGTCCGAAAAATGAAAAAAGGTAGATGAGCAGGTCCAGATGCAGTATGAGCACCAACAGGATGAACAGTCCAACTCCCAGCGCAATGTTGAGTGCATAGCTCACATACATGGCGCCGTAATAGAAACCGACCTCTTTATTGAATGTTTCGCCGCAATGAGAGCAATGGTCGTGCATTTTGGCAAAGTCTTTCCTGAACGGGTTTTTATAAACAAAAAAATCGCCCTGATGGCATCTCGGGCACTTATTGTTAAGGATCGAATAGAGTTTGGTTCCTTTCAACATAGTGTAATCAGGCTTTTGTAGAGGAGCAGGCTTTATCGATGGTGCAAATCCCTGTTTTTTGAATAGCTGCATAACCGCCCGCCACATCCGTCAGGTCTTGGAAGCCTTGTTTTTTGAGCAGCGAAGCGGCGATCATACTCCTGTAGCCGCCCGCGCAGTGAATGTAGTACGGCGCATCTTTAGCCAGGGAATCCTGCCAGTTGCTTATAAAATCGAGTGGGTAAGAGTTCACATGATCCAGGTGGCTCGACTCGTACTCGCCGGGTTTGCGCACATCCAACACCTGGATAGAGCCGGTGTTGAAGCGCGTGATGAATTCGGCGGCATCGATGCTGGGAATGGATCCCACGGCCTCTCCTGCTTGTTTCCAGGCCTCGATACCCTTGTCAACATAGCCCAGGCAATTGTCGTAGCCCACGCGGCTCAGGCGCATCACCGTTTCGGCTTCACGTCCTTCCGGCGTCACGAGGATGATCGGCTGCTGCAGATCGGTGATCAGGGATCCTACCCAGGGAGCAAACTGCCCGTCGATGCCAATGAACACCGAACCGGGAATATGCTCTTTGGCAAATTCCTGGGGCTTGCGCACATCCAGGATCATCGCTTTCCGCGTATTGATCAGTTCATTCACCTGCGCCACACTCAGCGCGTTGCTGCCTTGTTTTGCTACAGCATCGTAGTCGGCATAGCCAGACTTGTTGAGACTGGCATTTTTTGCAAAATATTGTGGCGCCGGCAAAATGCCAGTGGTCAGTTCCTTGATAAAATCCTCTTTGGAAATATTTCCCAGGGCGTAATTCACTTTTTTCTGGTTGCCAAGCGTATCGTAAGTTTCCTTACTCATGTTCTTGCCACAGGCAGAGCCCGCGCCATGAGCCGGGTACACGATCACATCGTCCGGAAGCGGCATGATCTTGTTTCGGAGCGAGTCGAAAAGCATGCCGGCAAGGTCTTCCTGTTTCAGGTCGGATTTGATGGCAAGGTCAGGCCTTCCTACATCTCCGATGAAAAGTGTGTCGCCGGTATAAACAGAGTGGGGCTTCCTGTTCTCATCCAGCAGTAAAAAGCAGGTCGATTCCAGCGTATGGCCCGGAGTATGCAATACCTTAATGGTAAGGTTTCCTAATTTGAATTCCTGTCCGTCACTGGCGTTGATACTTTTAAAATCAGTATGCGCCTGTGGGCCGAATACAATATCGGCGCCGGTTTTGGCTGCCAGGTCGAGATGACCCGATACGAAGTCGGCATGGAAATGCGTTTCGAAAATGTATTTGATGGTAGCCTTGTTTTGCGCAGCCAGATCGAGGTAAGGTTGGTATTCTCTTAAGGGGTCAATAACTGCGGCTTCGTTTCCGCTTTGAATATAGTAAGCCCCCTGCGCGAGGCAGCTTGTGTATAATTGTTGTACCAGCATAAAAAAGATCTTATGCAAAAGTACTCAATTATTGCTCATATCACATCAATAAACAGGTTATTCCGCACATAATTACACACAATAAAAGGTTCACAATCACAAAGCTGTTTTCTTCCGCAGGGAGAGAATTATTTTTTGATTGTCATGGAGTTATCATTCATATCCAGAAGAATGTTGGATGTTTCGTAGATATAATTGTCTTTTTTGAGATTGGCCGCCCATTTTTTCTCACGGTTCAGCTTCACGGTGTCGGAGGCAATCGCTTCATTATCAATAGTTGTCAGTGCGGCATCGAAACCTTTGATGTCGTGCTTCAACTCTTCGTAGCGTTTGTTTTTCTCACGCATTTCTTTGGTTTCGGCACGGTAGGTGGCCAGTTTCAGGTTGTACTTCGTATCGTCGCGGCGGGCTTTGAACTCTTTCGACTCGGTTTCGATCAGCTTGAACGCATTGCTGCTTTTCAGCCTCTCTGTATTCGCTTTTTTCACCTTATCGTAGTTAATGGTTTTGTATTCCTCATAAGCGGCCTTCGAGATCTCATCCCATGGCATTGGATATTCCAGGTCTTTTTCGCCCATGTCGATGTAGGCATAGATATCCGGCAGGCTCACGTCCGGCATCACACCTTTGAGCTGTGTGGCGCCGCCGTTGATGCGGTAAAATTTCTGCATAGTGATTTTCACCGACCCGATCGGGCGCATGGTGTCAAACTGCGGCAATAAGTACTGGTCGAGCTCAATAAACGATTGTACCGTGCCCTTACCGAAGCTTTGAGTGCCTACGATCACTCCGCGTTTATAATCCTGGATAGCAGCGGCAAGGATCTCGGATGCCGAGGCGCTGTTATGGTTGATCATGATAGCCAGAGGCCCGTCCCATACCACATCCGAATTTTTGTCCTCCATCACATTTACTTCTCCTTTTTTGTTTTTCACCTGTACGATAGGGCCTTTAGGAATAAACAATCCGGCCATTTCCACCACTTCCTGAAGCGAGCCGCCTCCATTATCTCTCAGATCGACGATGATACCTTCCACACCCTGCCTTTTCAGCTTTTCAAGCTCCTTGCGCATATCGGCTGCAGAGCGGTGTGCCCCATTCCTGGTGAAATCGGCATAAAACATTGGTAAGTAAATGTAACCGATCTTTTTCTTGTTTTCCAGAACAGCGGATTTGGCGTAGGTTTCCTCGATCTCGATGATGTCGCGGATAATAGGGATCACCTTAAAGCTGCCATCCGGCTTTTTCACCGTCAGCTTCACTTCCGTGCCTTTACGGCCCTTGATGAGCTCGATGGCCTCGTCCATTTCCATATTGGTGACATCGGCCGGCTCAGCGCTTCCCTGCGCCACTTTATGAATTTCATCGCCGGCTTTAAGCTCGCCCTGTTTGGCCGACGGCGATCCCGGAATGATTTCCGATACCCTGATGAAGCCGTCTTTGGACTGTAGCCGGGCGCCAATGCCTTCAAACTGCCCGCTCATGCTCTGGTCGAACTTCTTCTTGTCCTTCGGGGCGAAATATTCCGTGTGCGGATCATATAAGCCGGTAATGGTATTGATGTAGGCCGAAAAACGGTCTTTATAGGTGATCTTGTTCAGGCGCTTAAACCAGTCCTGGTTGGCTTTTAGGGTTTTGCGACGGGCATCCACTTCCAGGCTGTCGAAGCTTTTTTTTACAGCAGGTTTGGCGCCGGCAGTATCCGCTTTTTCCTGGGCGGTAAGCGATTCGTCGATCCTTGCCACCACCTGGTATTTTAGCCATTTGCGCCATTCATTCTTCAGTTCGGCTTCGGTGGTCGCGTATTTTATTTTTTCGCCGTCGCTTTCATATTCCTCGTCAATGGTATAGTCCATCGGCTTTTCGAGGATCTCTTTGCTCCATTGTTCCTTTTCCTTGATGCGTTTGGAGATCAGGTTGTAGGAAAGCTCAAAAAATTCAAAGGTGCCGTTGTTCACCTCATCGTCGATCTGTTTGCGGTATTTCGACAGGGCATCCACGTCGGCTTGTGTCAGCATCTTTTTGCTGAAATCAAGGTTCTTCAGGTAAAGCTTAAAGGCTTTCTCGCTGAAATCATCATTGATGGTAAGAGGGCTGTAATGCGCCTGGTTAAGCGCCGACATCAGCATATCAAGCAGGATCTGGTTCCTGGAAAACTGGAATAAGGTGAACGAGCTGATAGTAAGAACAAAAACAGCGAGTAAAGGAAGAAGGAATTTCTTTTGCATAATAGAGCAAATTTATGTGTAAAAAGTGAATGTAATGTACTTATTATAATGGATTATGGCCGTTAGTAACAATATTTATTTGTTTAAAGTTTGTTAATTGAAACCCGCTTACAAGGGCTATATTTACAACTCATTTTTTTAGAACAGATTTTGTGCCATGATAGATTTTACACGTGCCGAGTTAACACATTTTGTCATCCATTACGTTGGAAATAAAGGCCTGGGCGAAGAGCTCACGCTTAGCGAGAAAGAGATCAGGATCAGCGATGATTTTTTAAGGGATACGGTGATGCGCTACCTGACAGCGCCTTTCAAAACCGACATCTACTACCAGTTCAAGGCGAAGAACGAAATGCACTACCACGATGTGCAGAGTTATGCCAGGGATATTTTCGGCTCTGAGAAACAATTTGTGGACAGCAGCAAGCACATTGCCGAGCACCTTTATAACCAGTCGATGCATCCTAAAATCAAAGGCGGGGAGTTCTATACCTGCTATTTCAGAGATGTGAATGTGGATGGCGTGATCTGCGATGCCGTAGGGCTTTTCAAAACCGAGAATAAGGAAACGTATCTGAAAGTGTTCCAGCATATGGACAATTTCGATATCGAATGCGACAACGGTATCAACATCAACAAGCTGGACAAAGGATGCCTGATTTACAATACGGATACCGAAAAAGGCTATAAGATAAGCGTAGTGGATACCAACAATAAAATAGCAGATTGTGCCTATTATTGGGTCGAGGATTTTCTCAATACAAAGCTCAAGGAAAATGCCTATTTCCATACGTCTAACTTCATCGACACCTGCCGCGGTTTCTGCGAGGAAGTGCTGACGGAAGAGAACAATGTCAGCAAGCAGGATCAGATGATGATGCTGAATAAAAGCACAGGGTTCTTCAAGGAGAAGGAAAATTTCAATATGAATGATTTTGAGCGCGAGGTATTGCCGCAACCCGAATTACAGGAGGCATTCCGGGATTACAGAAAAACCTTTAACGATAAGATGGACCTTACCGCTATTGATGATTTCGAAATTTCGCCGACAGCCGTGAAAAAGAACCAGAAATTTATGAAAAGCGTGGTAAAGCTGGATAAAAATTTCCATATTTATGTCCATGGCCGCCACGATTATGTGGAAAAAGGCTATGACGAGGAAAGAGGCTTGAAATTTTATAAATTGTATTATTCTAACGAGGATTTTGGGTAATTAACATTGCGATTTTAACAATTTAGTAACGATAAGCTGTTTCTTTTGAATACTTTTTTACTATTTTTGCTGTCCTAAGCCCTACGAATTACTTTTTTTGAAATTGAAATTACATATCCCTGCATTCATATTGTTATTTGCTTTTCCCTTTAGCCTGGCATATTCCCAGGGCGCTGGTTTTAATAGGGTTAACGAATGGAAAAAATACCGTAAGGAGGTAACCTTGATGGTTGGTGCTGCTCAATTCCTGGGCGACCTGGGCGGCCTTAATAAAGTAGGAACGGATTTCAGTCCGGTGGACCTGGAGTTTAGCATGACAAGGCCGGCGGTATCCATAGGTTACCGTTATAAACTAACCAAAAATTTCAACTGGTTCAGCAGCTTCAATTACCTGCTGGTAGCGGGGGACGATAAGCTGACGACCGAGCCTTACCGTAACAACCGTAACCTCAATTTCAAATCCAATATTTTCGAACTGTCTACCCGCGCCGAGCTGGCCTTTTTCAGGCACAGGGCCGGGCACCGCTACAGCATCAGGAGTACATCCGGAACCCGGCATAAAAGCCGTACCTGGGAAGTGCTGGGATTTGTAGGTGTGGGGATGTTCTATTTCAATCCCAAAGGAAACCAGGGCGCAGGATGGGTAAAACTGCAACCACTTCATACCGAAGGGCAGGGCTTGCCGGGCGGGCCGAAACAATACAAGCGCTTTTCCGTAAGCATACCGGTTGGCATCTCTTACCGGATGATGCTTAATAAATACTGGAGCATAGGCGCAGAGCTCAATTACCGTAAAACATTTACCGATTACATCGATGATGTAAGCACTACTTATTACGATAAATACGCCCTGAACAATGCTTATGGCCCTGTATCCGTAGCCATGTCTGATCCAAGCAAAGGAAATATACCGGGCGCTTCGTCACCGGATGCTGCAGGCAACCCTGCACAAAGGGGCGATAAGGAAAAAGATTCCTTCATGGGAGTTCAGATTACGGTTGGGCGTTTCTTCCCACCTACGCGCAGCAAGACCAAGCTCAGGTCTAAATTCTAATTTTTCTCTGAGAAACTTTCAGAAACAAGGGTTTCAAATTCCGCCTGCAGGTACTTGTTGGTGGCAATCACTTCCCGTCCAAACAGCCAGTTGTTTCCTTTGCTGAAATCGCAGATATTGCCTCCTGCTTCCGTAACGATGAGTGCGCCGGCAGCCACATCCCATGCATTGAGGTTGTACTCAAAATAGGCATCCATGCGCCCGCAGGCCACATAGCACAGGTCTGTAGCGGCAGAGCCGATGCGGCGCAGGCCGTGTGTGCTCTTCATCAACAGGGTCAACGCTTTGAGGTAAGCATCGAGCCTTGAGAAATTATAGATAGGGAAGCCTGTAGCGATGAGGCTTTCCGAAAGGTTCTTCCGTTCCGAAACAGCAATCGGCTTTCCGTTTAAAAAAGCACCGCCGCTTTTGCAGGCGCTAAAGCACTCGTCGTGAGCCACTTCGTATACTACCCCCAAAATAACAACCCCCTCATGTTCAAGCGCAACGCTCACCGCATAGCAGGGGATGCCGTGAATGAAGTTAGTTGTGCCGTCCAGCGGATCGATGATCCAGTTATACGCTTTTTTCTCGGTGCGTGTGTTTTCCTCAGTAATGAATCCGGCCCCGGGAAGCAGGGCCGCAAGCAGGTCTACCAGCTGCTCTTCGGCAGACTTATCGACATAGCTCACCAGGTCATTCAGGCCTTTGACTTCTGCCTTGTTGTAGGAAAAGGTCTGGCGTTCGCGGCGGATGAAGGCACCTACGCTTTTGGCGATGTCGATCACCCCGCTGGTAAGTGAGGAAAGGTCTGTTATGGTCATGGTGGCAAAGGTAGTAAAATGGGAATGAGCGCCGAGGACTTTCAGGAAAAAGATAATGCGGAGTTTTATGTTTAAACAAAATTTTGTAGTGATGGAGATAATCTATACTTTTCAAGCAAAAATTACAATCATGACGACTACTGCCACCCAAAAACCAAAAGTTTCCAAACTCGCCCAAAATATTATCGGCTCAGAGATTATCAAGCTTGCCGCAGAAGTAAATGAGAAAATAAAGCAGGGAGAGAAGATCTATAATATGACGATCGGGGACTTTAATCCGAAGGAATTCCCGATTCCTGCGGAGCTGAAGCAGTACATCGTAGACGAATATTTTGCCGATCAGACGAACTACCCGGCAGCCGATGGTATGCTGGAATTAAGGAATGCGGTTTCCAACCTGTTAAAGGAGCGCGGCGGCCTGGATTACCGGAACGACGAAATCCTCATTGCCGGTGGAGCGAGGCCTGTGATCTACAGTATTTTCAGGGCTCTGGTAGATGCGGGCGATACGGTTATTTTTGCTGTGCCTTCGTGGAATAACAACCATTATTCATACCTCAATTCTGCCAAAGCCGTGGTTATTGAAGCGAAACCCGAGCAGAATTTTATGCCCCTGGCATCCGATATCAGGCCATACATCCGCGAGGCTACGCTGTTAGCCCTGTGCTCTCCACAAAATCCAACAGGCACGGTGTTCAGCAAAGAAGGCCTGGAGGAGATCTGCGACATGATCCTCGAGGAAAATAAGCGCCGCGGTCCCGACGAAAAACCGGTATACCTTATGTACGACCAGATTTACTGGGCATTGACGCTGGGCAATACCAAACATTACAATCCGGTGAGCCTGCGTCCGGAAATGAAAGCTTACACGGTGTTTGTTGATGGCATTTCCAAATCACTTTCCGCTACCGGCGTGAGGGTAGGGTGGAGTATGGGACCAAAGCCGGTGATCGATAAAATGAAAGCTATTCTGACGCACGTAGGCGCCTGGGCGCCGAAGGCAGAACAGATGGCCAGCGCCAAATACCTGAGCAACCTCGCTTTATATGACAGTTTCATTGAGCATCAGAAAACGGCCATCAGCGCCAGGCTCAACGGTTTTTACGAGGGCTTCCAGGCACTCAAGAGCGAGGGGTTTAAAGTCGATGCCATTGCTCCGCAGGCAGCTATTTACCTCACCATTAAATTTGATCTGCACGGCCTGAAAACAGTGTCGGGCGCGGTACTAGCCACTACCAGGGATGTTACCAAATTCATCCTCGATGAAGCCAAACTGGCAGTAGTTCCTTTCTATGCCTTCGGAGCCGATGATAATTCGCCCTGGTACCGCATGTCGGTGGGCACCTGCAAATTGACCGATGTTGCGGATGTGATTTCCAATCTCCGTCAGGCACTGAAACAGCTATCCTGAAAAAATCCGTGCCACTTTAGTGTAAAGCTTACCTAAATATGTATGCTTCCTTACCGGCTGCATATGTGTTTTTACTCAGTTGCTAAAACGATTTATGTAGGATTATGATAATCCTCCGGATTTTGTATAGTTGTTAAAACATGCTTTCTTAACTTTACTAAAATAATTTAGTAACTATATGATGATCGGAAAGCTACTTTCAGGTATATTTCGCCCTTCTTTTTCGCTTGCAGCGAGCGCATTTTTATTAATGGCGGGCCATAACTTACAGGCACAGTATTGTGCCTCTAACGCTACGTATACCGGCGACGAGGATATCCTGAACGTGAGTATCGGAAGCCTGAACAATACTTCCACCTGTTCCAGCCTGGCAGGCGGACCCTCTTCCGTTCAAAACCTTTATTCCAACTATGCATACGCAGGTTCCCCGGTTACGATCCCTAGCTTTGACAGGGGCTGCTCCCTCTCATTCAGTGTTCAGGTAGGTACCTGCGGAGGGAACTATAACAATGCCGTGGCTATTTTTATTGACTGGAATGCCGATCTTGACTTTAACGACCCGGGAGAGCAGGTATATCTTTCGGCAGCCAGCACAATCGGGCCGCATACCGAAACGGGAACGATCAATATCCCTGTGACAGCAGTTTTAGGAAACACCACCATGCGCGTAGTGAGTGTTGAAACAGGGATCCCATCCACCATTGTAGCCTGCGGCACCTATAACTGGGGCGAAACGGAAGATTATTACGTAAATATTACCAACTCGGGCGGTGTGGCGCCATACGTGAGCAGCGATGCCTTGCAGCTCGTCAATGGACAGGTGTCGCAATGCGCCAATTCACAGCAAATTCTCTCAATCCCTGTGGTTATGGGGGCAGGCTGTAATGCCGGTACTTTAACTGAATTTCAGCTGGCGGCCGGTTCCAGCACCAATTTACTGGCCGATGTGAGCCGGATCCATATCTTTTACACAGGTTCCAGCAACTCCTATGCGCCGGTTAATGAATTTGTGGCAGGCGGAACGATCCCGACAGCCAACTCCAATACCATTACAGGTTCTCAAACCTTATTGCCAAATGTTACCAACTATTTCTGGGTGACTTATGACATCAATAACAGCTCTTCTGTCGGGGACATTATTGACGGATCCTGCAATCAGCTTCTGGTTGCGGGTAGCCCTCATATACCCACCAATACCGATCCGGTAGGAAGCGGGACCATTGTTGCCTGTCCCTGCGCTTTCAGCCTGGGCAACGACATGGCGTTCTGCGGACCTTTTACGCAAACGCTGACGGCTGCACCGGGATACGATTCGTACCTGTGGAGCCCCGGTGGCGCCACCACGCCAACGCTGGCAGTAAACACTGTGGGGAGCTATACCTGCACGGCGACTTCCATTACCGGTGGCCTGGTTACCAACGGCGATTTCAGCGCGGGCAATACGGGCTTTGTAAGCAATTACATCCTGGGTACAGGCGGCAGCTACGGAGCTCTGAGCAATCCCGGAACATATTCTGTGACCTCCAATGCAAACCTGGCCCATACGAATTTTTACTCGTTCGGCGACCATACAACCGGAACCGGCAACATGCTGGTATGTAACGGATCTTCTACTGCCAACGATATCGTGTGGAGCCAAACAATTACGGTGACAGCCAACACGTCTTATAACTTTTCAACCTGGGTAGCCTCTACCGAAAATACATCTTCGGGAAGCGAAGCCTTACTGCAATTCTCCATTAACGGAAACCTGATCGGCCCGGTGTATCATGCGCCTCTGACCGGGGGTACGTGGGCCAACTTTTTTGTAAACTGGAACTCAGGAACAGCCACAACCGCGGTGATCACCATTGTGGATCAGAACATTTCCGGCGGTGCCAACGATTTCGCCCTGGATGACATCGACTTCGAAAGGGTGTGTACGTTCAGCGATGTGCTCAACATTACTTTCGGATCGAATTCTACGGTTTCTGTTCCATCAAGCACAACGGTATGCAATAATGCTTCTATACCTGCTTCGGCCTTTACCAGTAGTCCTGCGGGCGCCACATTCGCATGGTCCAACTCCAATCCGTTTATTGGCCTGCCAGCCAGCGGAACAGGGAATACGCCTGCCTTTACTGCCGTCAATTCCAATAATACTCCTGTAAGCACCGTGATCACGGTAACGCCTTCTGCAACGGGTTGCCCGGGAATACCAAGCTCGTATACCATCACCGTGAATCCTATGCCAGACCTCACGACGGCCGGCTCCGCCATTTGTTCGGGAGAAACGGCAAACCTGGCGGCAAGTTCATTGCTTCCCGGAGGAAACTACAACTGGTTGCCCGGTAATCAGTCAAACCCGTCTATTTCTGTAGCACCATCCACAAGTACTTCTTATACCGTGAGCTATACGGTTAACGGTTGCGCAGCGACGGCTGTAGCGAATGTTACCGTGAATGCTACTCCAACCGTAAGCATCACGCCACTGGCACTTTGCGAAGGCCAGTCAGGGACCCTGAATGCAACGGCCTCTCCTTCGGGCGGTACTTACCTATGGCAACCTACGGGAGCAACGACTTCTTCCATTTCTGTTTCTCCAACCGCTACTTCCAACTACAACGTACTCTATGCGCTGAACGGATGTACAGCTACTGCGGCCACCAACGTGCAGATCAATACGCAACCTGTGCTGGCCCTGGCCGCCTCGGGGAACTCGATCTCTCCTTCCGATCACGTGATCCTTACGGCCAGTGGCGGTGGCTCTTATGTATGGAGTACAGGCGCTACATCCTCAGTGATTGACGTAGCTCCTCAGCAAACAACAACTTACTGTGCTACTGTAACCACAAGTGGCGGATGCATGGATGTGGCCTGTCTGGACATCATCGTGCTGAATGCTTCTGCAATAGAGATCCCGAATGTGTTCACACCTAACGGCGATGGGGTGAATGATGTATTTCACACACGCAACGTCAACATTACAAGCTATAGCTTAGCTATTTTTAACCGCTGGGGAGAATCTGTCTTTAAGACCAATGATGTTTCGAAGGGCTGGGATGGAACCATCAACGGGAAAGAGGTGCCTGACGGAACTTACCTGTTCCTGCTGGAGGCCAAAGGAGCTGATGATGTGATCTATAGCAAAAGGGGACATGTTACGTTGATACACTAAGCACTTGTTGAATTTTAAAAACTGATGACGATGAAAAAAACAGTGATGTGTTTATGCCTGCTGTGGGGAGGTTATTGTTTTTCGCAGACGTATACGCCCATTACAGTGAGCGGCTTCAATCTCGATGCGGTTGCCGAAACCTATCCGAATTCCCTGTCCTGTACCACGCAGGCCCTCGACCAGGTAGTGGCTGGAGGTAACAGTGTGATGTATAACGCGGCTTTTGCAAGTGCCGCGTCTTTTGGCGGAGGCTTACCCAATTCGGGCACGATTGTCAATGCCACAAAAACCTTTCAGCTGATGCCTTACAATGGCAATAACGCTCTCTTTGCTCCGGCATCTTCGTCTAACACATTAACGCTTGCCACGCCGGCCTCGTACAGCAACCTCAGTTTCCTGGTATTCTCTACCGAGGGATCGAGCACTATTAACATCACGATCCGGTATACAGACCTTACGGTTACCAATGCCGGCAATTTTACCGTTCAGGATTGGTTTAACGGAACAGGTGCAGTGATTACGGGAATAGGACGTTGTAAGCGTGTGGTATCCGGCGTTACTGCCGACGGCCTCCCGACAAACCCGAGGCTTTACGGGATTGACATCCCGCTTTCCTGTGCTAACCAGCAAAAGCAGGTAGCTTCTGTCGTAGTGAACGGCGTTTCCAGCAATCCTTCAGGTGGCGGAGGCTATGTGCTCGCTGTATCGGGCGTTACAGCCAATGTGACGCCGCCTGCTATTGCCTACGGTAATTTACTTTGCCAGGGTGGGGCCAGCGCTACACCAACACTGACAGGTGCCAGTGGTGGTACGTATGCATCCAGCCCTGCCGGACTAAGCATGTCGGCAGCAAGCGGCGTTATCAACCTCGTGGCCAGCACGCCGGCTACCTACACGGTGAGCTATACCACCACAGGAGCCTGTCCTTTATCTACGAATTATACCTTATCGGTAATTCCTTTGCCAACCATTACTGTTAACAGCCCGACGGTGTGCGCCGGTGAAACAGCCACCTTATCGGCTTCCGGCGGCACTTCTTATGCCTGGGTTGGGAACAACCTGAGCGCTGTATCCGGCCAGTCGGTGAGCGCCAATGTAGCATCAACGAGCATTTATACACTCACTGGTACTGATAATGGCTGCAGCAACGTTGTAACGACCACGGTTACGGTAAATCCTCTGCCGGTAGTGACCACAAATTTTGCTGTGATATGTCCGGGAGAACAGGCTGTCTTAAATTCCACGACTTCCATTCCGGGAGGAACTTATGCCTGGCTGCCCAATAATCAAACGACCCCTTCGATCAGTGAGTCGCCTTCGGTTTCTACAAATTATACCGTGGTGTATACCGTAAACGGCTGCAGTGGCTCGGCTATTGCCGCCGTGAACCTGAAGCCGGTTCCTTCGCTATCGGTTAACTCGGGATCTGTATGCGAAGGTAACTCTCTTCTTTTGCTTGCCAATGCTTCTATAGCAGGCGGTACTTACGTGTGGCAGCCCGGAGGGGAAACAAGCCCTTCTGTCTCTCAAAGCCCTTCGGTTCCCTCCAGCTATACGGTTAGCTATACTCTTAATGGTTGCAGCGCTTCGGCCATCGCTTCTGTCGGCATTTATCCTGATCCGGATGCAAGCGTTACTGCTTCGGCAGGCTCTGTGGCTCCGGGCGATGAAGTCGCTCTTGTGGCCAACGGGGGCACTTCCTATCTCTGGAGCACAGGCGCTACCACGCCGCAGATCGTGATGAAACCTCTTGAAACTACAAGCTATTGCGCCACGGTTACCAATGCCGATGGCTGTAAACGGGAAGCCTGTGTGGAAGTACTGGTAAGGGCGGAATCCACCCTATACATTCCTAATGTATTTACGCCAAACGGCGACGGTGTCAACGATGAGTTTCATGTAGCAGGATATAACCTCAGCGAATTTGATCTCAAAATTTTTAACCGCTGGGGGCAGCTCCTGTTCCAGACCAACGATCCTCTCAAAGGCTGGGATGGTAGTTACAAGGGCCAAACAGTTGAAGGCGTGTATGTGTTTATCGTGAAAGCTAAAGGGAACGATGGCACGGGATACCGCAAATCAGGTCATATTACGCTGATCCAGTAAAACGACCATTGTATTTTATAATTGAGTTAAATTTAATGATTATTTAAGAATTTATTTTGCTACCTTTGCTAAAACAATTTAGAAAACGCAATGAAAAATGAGAAATCTGTTACCGGCATTGTTACTTACGGCATTACTTGCCTCTGATCTGACCGCCAATCCCGGAGATACGACCTGGGTCACCATTTACAATTTAAGAAAAATCACTCAATACGGGAACTACGATACGAGTGCGGTATTGCCAACAGGGAAAACCTACCGTAAAATCCGCCTGCATTACATCCTGGGGCGTTATGCCTGCCCTTCCGGCAGCCAGTACTGCGGCTCGTGGGATTACACAACACGGGTGTACGCCAGGCCTGCGGGTGCCGACAGCGTGGAAATTGCCAGGGTGATCACCCCTTACGCCACCGACTGGCTGGCGCAAAACAGAAAGCACGATTACATTGTGGATGTGACCGATTATGCCTCTATTCTAAAAGGAAACCTGGCCTTCAGGTATGCCTACGATGGGTATTCCTGGGGGTTTACGCTGACCCTGAAAATGGAGATGATCGAGGGAACGCCAACCATGAATGCGCTATCGGTAAAAAACATTTACGATGGCTATTACGCCTATGGTAAAACAGCTGATCCTATCGAGAGCCACCTGACGGCAAAGCCTTTCCAATACAGCAACCCCGTGGCAAAGGTTTTCGTGAAAAATGTGATCAGCGGCCATGGATCCGACGATAATTATTGCTCTGAGTTTTGCAGCAAGTATTATGATCTTAAGATCAATGGCAGCTCTGTGTCGCAAAAACAATTGTGGAGAAGCGATTGCGGGATGAACGATGTGTATCCGCAGACAGGGACCTGGGTATATGAACGTGCCAACTGGTGCCCTGGCAACGTAGTGAACCCGATCACGCACGACATTTCCGCCAATACATCTGCCGGTTCTACCTTTTCGGTAGATATTGATATGGAGGCTTACACGGCGCCTAACCAGGGCAATGCCCAGGCAGGTTTCGGCGTGAGCTCCCAGCTCATCTCCTGCTCGGCACCAAACTATAACCTGGATGTGTCGCTGGAAGACATTATTGCTCCTAGCGATGATCCTAATTATTTCCGTTCCAACAATATCTGCTCCAACCCAAAGGTGAAGATCAAAAACACAGGAACTGCCATTGTAAACAGCGTGTTATTCGACTATAAGCTGGCAGGCGGGCAGACATACAGCTACACCTGGAACGGTACCCTAAACTTCCTGGAGGAAGCCATTGTAGACCTCGGTCCAAGCATTGCCATGTTCAACGGAAATGAGTCTAACCAATTCCAGGTAAGCATTAACAAGGTAAATGGCACTGCTGATCAGGATGCGTACAACAATACCTACAGCAGTACTTTTGCAGATGTGAGGTCTTACCCGATGCCGATGGTGGTGTATTTCAGCACAAACTCTTCTTCTAGCACCGCGAACCCGGGCTATAATGAAAGCAGCTGGCAGATCCTGAACGATGCCGGAGTTGTGGTGGCAAGCCGCGTGAATAACCTGAACAATAAAATTTACAGGGATACCATTAACCTGCCTGCGGGGTGTTATACATTTGTTTCCAACGACGATGGCTGCGATGGTATTTCGTGGTGGGCGAACAGTGCCGGTGGTACAGGCACGCTGCGATTTTCGTCAAATACCTCTCCGCAGTCCTATAAAACTTTCAACGGTGATTTCGGCTGCCAGATCAAGGAGCGTTTTACAGTGGGCTATTTACTGGGTGTGAAAGAAACCGTAAATGCGGTGAATACTTTCCAATCGTTTCCCAACCCGGCTTCTTCTGTGGTGAACCTCCTGTTTGATGTGAGCGATTACCAGGATGTGAGCTACTCTATTACCGATGTATCTGGAAAAGAAGTACAGACCGGTCAATTTGCCCATGTGAGCTCTACGATCTACCCGTTGAATACCACAGAACTTAACAGCGGCATGTACTTTTTAACCTGCCATTTTGCGAAAGGTGACAGCGTGACGAAAAAGATCATCATCCAGAAATAACATTGTCTTTTCACAGACGATTCATCCGTATTGAAAAAAATCCTTCCTTTAATTTTGGAAGGATTTTTTCCATTTATAGAGTAGGCTTAGTAGATATTTTGATCCATTAAACCGGTGCGACGTTGAGCTATGGGTGAGGAGAGCCTGTTTCTTTACGGTGCCTGATCTTTGGACCTAAAGAACCGGAGCGCAGCGGAGCCTCCTGGCATGCGACGGGATAAATTTCGCAGCGGGCCTTCTGCCTGCCCCTTGCGGAAGGAGGCAGCCAAATGGTCCTGATGGAACTCTTTTTTTTAAATTAATGATACCGGGAGGGGCTATAGGATTGCGAAAGGGGGTAAAAACGTCAGGCAGGACGTTTTTTTAGCTAAATAATGGTTCATAACTTGTTTGTAGAATAAAAAGTATTATATTTGTGACCCTGTATTAAAGGATAATTCAAAAAGACGAAATAACATGTATTTAACATCAGAAGTAAAAAAGGACATTTTCAAAAAACATGGTGGAAGTGATAAAAACACCGGAAGTGCTGAATCTCAAATCGCATTGTTTACACACCGTATCGACCATTTGACCAACCATTTGAAAAAAAATAAAAAAGACTTTGGTACACAGCGTGCTTTATTGAACCTCGTAGGTAAACGCCGTGCATTACTGGATTATCTGAAACATACGGACATTGAGCGCTACCGTGCAGTTATTAAAGTTTTAGATATCCGTAAATAAAATGGATCTCATTTAAAAACAAAGGCATTCTGAGTAATCGGGATGCTTTTTTATTTTTAAAAGTCAGCCCTGCCATATCAGCGTCATGCTGCCGCACTGCATTGTTGAGCAGGCTCTTTCCGTTTTTTTTAAGACTGCCACGAAACGCCGTGACAGTATAGCCATTGAGAAGAGAATACAAACAAATATATAAACCGTACCAAAAACGTTGGTACACAAAACGAAAAACAAGATGTCACAAATCGGAACACAACACTCGTTCGACCTCGGAGACGGGAGAATGATTACCCTGGAAACGGGAAAACTGGCCAAGCAGGCCGACGGTGCAGTGGTGGTAAAATTAGGGGATACGATGATCCTCGCTACCATTGTTAGTAACAAAGAAGCAAAAGAGGGTGTGGATTTTTTACCGTTAACGGTAGATTACCAGGAAAAATATGCGGCTACAGGCCGTTTCCCGGGAGGTTTCTTCAGAAGGGAAGCAAAATTATCGGATTATGAAGTATTGATCAGCCGTATCGTTGACCGTGCGATGCGTCCTTTGTTCCCGGAAGATTACCACTCCGATACACAGATCATGTTATCCCTGATCTCTTCTGATAAAAAAACGATGCCGGATGCCTTAGTGGGCTTGGCTGCAGCCGCTGCTGTAGCAGTTTCCGATATTCCGTTCAACGGACCGATCTCGGAAGTGCGTGTCGGCAAAATTGACGGCAAGCTGGTGATCAACCCGAATATCGACGAGCTGGCAACGTCTACCATCGATATGATCGTGGCCGCGTCGGAGCGCGATATTACCATGGTGGAAGGTGAGATGAGCGAAGTGAGCGAGGCTGAAATGCTGGAGGCTATTAAGTTTGCGCATGAGGCGATTAAAGTACAGATCAAGGCTATCAACGATTTCGTAGCGAAAGTCGGTGCAAAACCAAAACGCGAATACAATCACGAAACCAATGATTTCGACCTGCGCGATGCGGTTGCCAAGGCTACTTACGATAAGGTATATGCGGTTGCCAAACAAGGAAATCCTAACAAAAACCTGCGCAAAGAAGCTTTCAAAGCGATATTGACAGAGTACAAAGCGACTTTCAGTCCGGAAGAACTGAAAGAGAAAGAGGCGCTGATCAATAAATATTACCACGGTGTGGAGTACGATGCGGTTCGCCAGGCGACGCTCGATACCCAAGTTCGTTTGGATGGCCGTAAAACCGACCAGATCCGCCCGATATGGAGCGAAGTAGGCTACCTGCCTGCGGCTCATGGCTCGGCCATCTTCCAGCGTGGAGAAACGCAATCGTTGACGACTGTGACTTTAGGCACCGGAAAAGACGCACAGCTGATCGATGGTGCTTTCTATCGTGGAGAGACCAAATTTATTTTACATTACAACTTCCCTGGTTTTTCAACCGGCGAAGCGAAACCAAACCGTGGTGTAGGCCGCAGGGAAGTAGGGCATGGTAACCTGGCTTTACGTGCATTATCCAAAATGGTTCCTACCGATACGCCTTATACCATTCGCGTGGTTTCCGATATCCTGGAGTCAAACGGTTCATCGTCGATGGCGACTGTATGTGCAGGAACACTGGCGCTGATGGATTCGGGCCTTAAGTTGAAAAAACCGGTAACAGGTATTGCTATGGGCTTAATTACCTCTGCAGATAACAGCAACTACGCTATTTTATCCGATATCCTGGGCGATGAGGATCATTTAGGAGATATGGACTTCAAGGTATGCGGTACCAAAGACGGTATTACCGCTGTACAAATGGATCTGAAAGTAAATGGCTTGCCATACGAAGTGATGGAGAAAGCTTTACTGCAAGCCAGGGAAGGTCGTTTACACATCATGGGCGAGATCCTGAAAACGATCTCCGAACCTCGTGAAGATTACAAAGGCAATGTGCCTCGTTTCGAGATCATGATGATCCCTGGCGAATTCATTGGAGCGGTAATCGGGCCTGGTGGAAAAGTAATCCAGGATATCCAGAAGAAAACCAATGCGGTTATTTCTATTTCTGAAGAAGGAAAAGAAGGACGCGTGGAGATTTTCGCTGAGAAGCTCGACGATCTGAAAGCGGCTGTAGCACGTATCAAAGCGATCGTGGCTATTCCGGAAGTAGGTGAAGTATATGAGGCTACCGTGAAATCCATTATGCCTTACGGTGCATTCGTGGAATTCCTGCCTGGTAAAGAGGGCTTGCTGCACATCAGTGAGTACGATTACAAGCGCATCGAAAGCCTCAACGGTTTAGTGAAAGAAGGAGATGTGATCAAAGTGAAATATGTAGGCACGGATCCTAAAAACGGAAAAGCGAAGCTGTCGCGTAAAGCAACGCTTCCTAAGCCTGAAACAGCTCCAGCAGAAGAGAACAAAGCGTAATTGCCAGTCGTTAACTGTATTACGCTCTGCACATAAGTAATCTTACTATTATCATAAAAGCCATCCTGCATAAGGGTGGCTTTTTGCATATAGCCATTCGTGGTTCCTTTAATTCCTGGGCGAATGAGTAGCGCCTGAAAAGAACTGACCTCTTCCATGTCGCGGCGCAGCTTACTTAAATGAGATGACAAACATAAATACTCCGGCTTTTTTTAAGCCGAACTCATTCTATGCTTGAAGAATACACAATTATCCGTGACGGCTTTTTTATGGAAAACTATGTTTACCTTTAGGCTGTTATGAACCCATTAGAACTTAATTTCAATCCTTTTCCTGTTCTTGAAACAGAGCGCATGATCCTGAGACAATATACGGATAATGATGCCGAAGCGCTTTTTTCTTTCCGGAGCAACCCGCAGGCTATGCACTTTGTGCCAAGGCCACTGCATCAATCCACGGAAGATGCATTGAAAATGATTGCGCAGATCACTGATAATATTGTTGCGAATACCGCCATTGGCTGGGCAGTGGAGTTGAAAGAGAGTGGAAAAGTGATTGGCAGTGTCTCCTTTCACCGCATCGAGAAGGAGCATCACCGCGGGGAAATCGGTTATATGATCCATCCGGATTATTGGGGAAAAGGCCTGGTAACGGAGGCAGCAGCAGCAGCAGTGCATTATGGATTTACGGGTCTCCGGTTTCATTCCATCGAGGCCATCATCGACCCGGATAATGTGGCATCGGCACGGGTGCTTGACAAACTTCATTTTGTGAAAGAAGCTCATTTCAAAGAAAACTTCGTTCAGAATGGCCGTTTTACCGATACGGCGATCTACTCGCTCTTAAGAGCCGATTACCTAAAGGCATGAAATGATGTAGAAAAATTTCCGCAGGCATTTTGTTTGATTTTTGGAGTTTAAATAACTCTGAGGGATTAATCCTCAGTTTTTGGAAATAAGAGCGAGGCATAACATTTTATGCAGGAGGTAAATCTTTTGCCTATGGAATCCGCTACCCTTATCCGCTTACTCAACAAGCACCAGCAGGAGGGCTTTGATGCTCTTTACAAATCCTATTCCGACCAGGTATTCTGTTACATCCATCACATTGTGAACGACCGTCTGCTGGCGATCAGGCTTTTGAATGAAACGTTTTCCAAGATCCAGCAGGAAACGCCGGTCATCAACCATAACACGGGAAGCGTGTTTACCTGGCTCATCGAGGAAACCATCCAGGTGATCCTTGAAAACTGCCCTGAGAAACATGGCGAAGTGCGCAAGCAGATCATCTGCGAAACGCACCTGCTGAATATTACCGCCAAGGGAAATGCAGAGCAGTGCTCTATCCATCATCTTATTTCTTCCCAGGACGATTACCTGCGTCGTTCGGCATAGCATTCATAAAACGCAGAATTTGCTTATAAGCGCCTGCGCCGGGGTTGATGAACTGGAAGATCATCGACACGTGGCGTTTTCGTTTCACGATGATGAAAGGCGTGGCAGGTTGGTATTTTGTGACAGCCGCGTAAAACTCCTCATTGATCTGCCTGATCACCGGGTAGGTTTTTCCGCCCACGAAAATGATGAAAGGAGGCATGTTCTTATTTAAGTGATGCGCCGGCGACGCTTTTTTCCAGGTGGAAGGATCGTCGGAGAACACGCGGCGGTACATGGTGTCTTTTTCATTTTGCGACAGCGAAAAATAGCGGTACATATCCAGTCCGAAAGCATCGATAAGCACAGTGCCTTTGATGGGATTTTTCATGCCGAGCTTTTCAACGTAATTGGTGTCGGTTGCTACCAGCGCTGCGAGCTGCGCTCCGGCCGAGTGCCCCGAAATATAGATGTTATCCGGATCGCCGCCGAAAGAGGGACAGTTGTCTTTGACCCATTTTACGGCTTCGGCTACATCGGTAGCCATGCCGTCATAATTTGCTGCGGGACTGAGTCTGTAATTAATCACCACACCGATCACGCCCTTACGTGCCATGCCCTTGCCGAAAAAGGGGTAAATGGATTTTTTGCCGTGTACCCAGTTGCCGCCGTGCACGAAGATCAGGATCTTTTTAGGTTCTTTGATCTTTCGCGGGGCATATACATCGAGCTGAAGATTGTGAGCCGCGCTGTAGGTCACGTTTTTGGTCTTGCTGACGGGCTTGATGGAGCAGGCCGTTAAGAGCAGGCAGAGGGAGAACAGAAAGAGAAATAAATGATTCATACAGAAGGCCTGAAGGAAAAATGATGCCAAGGTATGTACGGGTTGCCGCGGATTTCGGATCTCCAACCATTTACTTTTTGTTTTTTTTGCGGTTGTAATCTACCAGTCCTAAGGCCCTCAAGACTTTACGCCCGTTTTGCTTGATGTTGAAGCGATAGCCTGCAAAGCCTACCACGCGGGCGATGTACTTGGTGTTGTTGAACATCACTTCGTTGAAGGCAAAATTTCCGTCGTAAGTAGCAAGCACGCCGGCAAAGAAGCGCATGTTGTCATAGCGCAGGGCGTTTTTGGCATTGATGGCTGTGGCCAGATTGATCCTGAATGATTTGTCTTGCCCGTCGATGGTGCGGTAATAGGTTTTTTGACCGCCAACACCCACATTGAGCGCAATGGCGAAACTGAATTTTTTGTAGATCACGAAAGTGTGGCCATAGCCGCCGTTGACTCCCGCAGAGATCTGTGATACCTGGTTGATCTCGCTCAGGGCAGGAGAAAAATTGTTGATAAAGGGATAGCGGATAAATGACGAATCGTTGGAAGAGAAGACCACATGCGAGTGATAGATACCTGCCATAAAAGAGCCGGCGCTTTTTTTCTGAACATCCGTAAAGGAGAATGCCCCTCGCAGAGAGTACTTTTCGCTGTTGAACACATAAAAAGTATTGATGCCGAAAGAGGTGACGTTGATATCGGGTCTCACCACGATCGTATCGTTGCTGTTTTCGTTTGCTCTGAAATCGCTGGTATTGTATATGTAAAAGCCTTTATAGCTTTGGTAATTAAGATCGGTGATCACTTTTCTGCCGATGAGTGTGAGCTGGAAATCCCTGCTTTTGGTGGTGCCACGGTCAGGTTTGGCACCGAACTTAATGCCCGGTGCGAAACCAAAGGTAACGATGATGTTACTGAAGTTGAAGCCAACGTGGTAATAGTTGTTGGGAGAAAAGCGCATGGTGCGTTTTTTTTCCAGGTCGGTGATGTTAAAGCCATAAAACTTTTTGGCAACAGGAACGGTAATTGTGAGCTTGTGTTTCTGGTTCTTGATGTAGTTGGTATCGTAGGCCGGTACCTTTGGAGCCAGGAGTTGCTTCACATACCAGCGGTGAGGGTACATGAATTTGTCTGCAAATGTTTTCTTAGGGATATCATCAACGATCAGCTTGTGGATCACTGTATCCACGAGGTTTCGCGCCAGGCTGTCGAGCTGGGCATAACCGGAAAAGGAAAGACAAACAACAGATAATAGGATGATCAGCCTCTTCATGTAAACGAATTATGTGCTTCCCCGGGGAATGCGTGTTTTTACATAAAGTTTAATGCCAGCCAGGGATGTTCTTTAGCGTGACTGGATGTTGAAGCGATCGTTGGTCCTGAATTTCTGAGCGAAGCGTTTAGCGGATTTACCATACGGAAAGCGTACTTTTAAGCCGCCGGTATAGCACACATCCATGATGTTGATGCCTGCGGCGTCGTCCTGCTTGCCGATACGCATCCTGTAATCCACAAATACGCCCAGGATCCCGAAGTTATGTTCGAGGCCCGTTCCCAGGTTAAGGCCCAGCCAGCGGTTCTTCACCACTGTGTTCACGGCATAATATTCTTTCAGGTTCAGGTAATCGAGCTGCCCGGTAAAAAAGCCGTCGTAAGTGTTGTAGCTTAGGCCAAGAAAAGGATAGAGCAGGGTTTTTTTGTTGGGAAAATGCGCAACCATTTCCAGGTTTATTTCGGTAGTGCTTGCTCTCACATCGAGCCAGGTTGGTTCAATGTTGATGGGGCGGAAATAGCTGTAAAGCGTAGATACGCGGATGAAATTATTGATCTCGTAGTTCAGGCCTCCGCAATAGCCCGGAGCATTGTTGTTATCTTTGATGTTGCGGGCTAGGTATACCACGCTGATGTTGGCCCCTGCCTTTGCGCTCCATTTGGTATACTGGCGCTCCTTAGGGACGATGGAAGCCGTGCCGGCTGCCCGGACAGGTGCTTTTGTTGTTTTGGCTGGTTTTACCTGTGCAATTGCCAGCACATTGAAAAAACATAACAGAATGAAGATGTAGATTTTTACCATAGCCCAAGTTTTAGATTATTTAGCATCTAATTTACTTATATTTAATAGAACGCAACTATTTAATTTCATATCTGGCAACGGATTTTAGATAAGTGGCGAGGTAAATCCGATAAACGGTTATTCTGTTCAATAAGTGTCATAACACTAAAAAAGCCTTTGCAGTGTATCGCAAAGGCTTTTTGTTCAGGATCGGAAAATCGTTTATTCAGACGCTTCTTTTTTACGAAGGGAGCCGATAATGATTGGCACCAGGAAGATCAGAACAGTGAGGATAGAGGTGCCCCAATCGGCAGCCGGGCTTTCGAGGAACTTGCTTAAAGCAGACTCAGGCATGAAGTGCTCTACCAGGGACAGGATGAGCTTAACGCCGAGTAACGCAATCACCACAAAGGCCGCTGTTTCCAGGGCAGGGATTTTTTCCATCAGTGTGACGAAACCCTGTGCTACAAAACGCATGGCCAGAATACCGATGAATACCCCGCCCCATACCAGTACGATGTTATCGGTGAAAGCTACAACAGCAAACACGTTGTCGATAGAGAAGGCCATGTCCATGAGCTCTACCAGGGCTACGGTAGCCCAGAAATTTCCTAAGGCACCAACTGTGGAACGATAAAGCCAGTTTCCTTTTTTATCGAGGATGTCGTCTTCTTTATCTTCCGTTTGTTTGCCTTTCCACCAATCCCACACGAGGTACAACAGATATAAGCCACCGATCGGTTTGAGGAACCAGAATTTGACCAGGAAGGCTGCGAAGAGCAGTGCAATGCCCCTGAATACATAAGCGCCGATAATGCCGTAACGCAGGGCTTTTTTCCGCTGCTCGGCCGGCAAGTCCATAACCATGGTGGCCAGCACGGCTGCATTATCTACAGAAAGCAAGCTTTCAATAACGATCAGGTTTAAAATAATACCACCGGATACCAAAGGGTTGTTGATGATTTCCTGGAAGTTTTCGTAAATACTCATAGTTTTAAAAATTTCGATAAATATAAGTTTTTATTTTGCATGGGCATCCTACCGGATCTGAATTAATTTTGACTGGTAGTCGCGGCTTTTTTTAAGGTAGTAGATCAGGAGCAGAACAGAGAACAGGGTGCTGGCCAGGCCCGGCAGGCTCCACCCCAACACATCGTACACGCCATGTAAAACGGCAGGGATTAAAATGGCAAGGGCGTAAAGGCTCTGCCTGTATTTGGGAATAATGTTGGCAAAGGAAATAAAATAAGCGGCGATGCCCGCCCAGATGGCATGTAGGAAAGGAAGGCAGGTGAGCCTTGCTACATTCATAAAAAAAGCGGCATCATAGCTTAAGGTGGTGTTGGTCGTAGTTTGGTAGTGCACCCCTTCGAGCACGCCGAAACCGATCCCCGAAATAAGCCCGTAAAACACCAGCGTTTGCGGTACCAGCGGTTCTTTCGCCCTTCGCACTAAAAACAGGAGAGGCAGGGCCTTGATGGTTTCCTCTGTGAGGCCTACGCCCAGGGTATAGCCAATGAGCCTTCCGAAGAAATTTCCGGACTCTGTCATGGCATACAAAAAGCTCAGCGGCGGAATGCTTTGCAGGTTCACCAGAATGAAAGCGGTGATTTGTGTCAGGAAGAACAGGATAATGGTATGGCGTGTGGTCACTTGCCTGGTGCTGAACATATAATAGAAGAAGATGCCCCAGATCACCGAGAAATACAGGGAAATGGCATAATAGGTGAGGAGCGTGCCGAAGGTGAAGGTGATGAGGAACGCGGGCGCCAGGCCTATCGACGCAAGCCAGATCAGCTTTTTATCTTTGATCAGGTCATTTTTGATGAAGTCGAAACCCGGCACAATCAGCTCTTTTCCGATCAACCTGATTTGATTGATGATGGAGCCGTTGGTCCTGATCCGGACCTTGATGCGCTTTTGTTTCAGTACATCTCTCACGGTTTGCGTGATGCCCGGAGCATGCTCAGGGCTGGCCTGGTCGCTCATCAGGATCTTACCGTCCTCCACATACGTTCGCAGCGCATCCAGCGAGTAAGGCCCGAACCGTTGGTTGTTTCGCAGAATAAAATACATGATGTTATTTGTTGGCAAGGGTCACTACCACCACGCGGCCACCTTCTTCGGGCGACAGCAGCAGTTTTTTTCCATCACTCAGCTCCACGGAAGAGCCCGTTGGGATGAGCTTATCTTCCGTCAGGTCTTTCAGGCCGGTGAGTGTCTGGTTAATGAGCATCCATTTATCGCCCACCAGCTTAAAATAACCCACAGGTACTTTCTGCTGGTCTGTCAGTTTTTCGTTGCGGATGATATTTCCGTTCACATGCCATTGGAACAAATACTGGTCGTGGTAAACCATCAGGCGATGGTTGATGGGCTTCCACACACCCGGTGTAAACTGGGCATAGAGATCGAGCACGGGTAGCGTTCCCACATGCGGTGTTCCGCAGAACGGGCAGGCAGGCCGCGTTGTATTATTGAACACATACCACTTCTGGTCGCATTTGGTATTGGAGCAGGGCTGCATGAGGTCTGTGGTTTTCAGCAAGGCCTGTTCCCATTGGTCGGCAGTAGGGCGGTTCATAGGAGCATGCAGTCCGTTGATGAATGCCTGGTTGAAAAGATCGGTCAGATAGGGGCCGGTTATGGTATAAGGAAGTTTGTTGATGTCGGCCCAGGGAAGCTCTTTCGGATTGAGCTGGTTGACTTTCGGGCGGTTTTCGGGATTGGTGGGATGTTCAATGAACAAGGCTTTTTCGCCCATCGACAGGAGGTCGTCCTTCTCCGTATCGAGGTCGTGCACCTTACCGCCTTTGAGCGGATGCCTGTACAGGAGGAACATATAGATCAGCACGGCGAGGGCATGCAGGTCGGTGACGCGACTCGGTAGCTTGCGGTTGGGGTCGTCCTTTTTGAGGTGCTTGGTAGCCAGTACTTCCGGCGCAATAAAATCGGCCGTGCCGATCACGTCGGGAGGAAAGATCCCGGGAACCACCAGGCCGTCGATGTCAATGATATTGGCCGATTTGGTGACCGGATCGATGAGGATATTTTTGTAGGAAAGGTCGGAATGCGCCAGGCCTGCTGCGTGCATGCGTTTCACACCGCGTGCGATGTTTACACAGATCTGGAAATAGCTCAGCCAGTTGCCCAGTTCCGAATCGTCGAGGCGCAGCGGAAATTGCTTGTTCCGGAATTTGGGTGAGGCGAACCATTTGCCTTCCTTTTCCTTTCCCTGGATCAGGTTGCTGGTAGCATAGCCTTTCTGAAATAAGAATTTTTTATCGTAGGTAGGAACGATGATCCCTATCTGCGTGCCTTTTTCGATGACATCCGTCGGCCAGCAAAAGAGTGTTTTGTAATAGGCGCCGCCTTCCTTGTTGAAGAACGCTTCGCGGTAGGTTGTCGCAATTTTCTTCAGCCGTTCTTTGGAGTTAAAATCCTGCGGATCGCGGAACAGGGCCACTACATAAGATTTGTCGGGGCTGAAGAACACGTCTTTCATGCCGCCGCGCATGGGTTCGCCATTATCAACGTACTGGTAGGATTTGGTATTGTCTATAATGGATCTTACGGTGATTGTACTCATACTTCTCGTTTCAATAGTGTGTTTATGACAAGCATAGCATCTGCGGATGACTCTCTGCCTGATGTTGTGTATCGTAATTAAAAAACAATCGCCAGCGTTCTGTCGTCATGATTTCCGGGGCTCCAGAAATCCATCCAGTCCGAAAGCTGTTGCTCAATATGCTCATTTGTTGCCGAGAGCTCTACGGCCGTTCCCGCGTCGTTGTTGCCTTTCAGGTCTTCCACAAACTCTTTCCATTTTTCCACTTTTTCCAGGTTGGCTTCCACCACAAATTTCGGGTCGTAGATACCGTCCGTCATCAGGAACATGTATAAAAAATCGGGGAATACTTTGAAATTGATGCGGCTGGCAAATTTTGGTGAGGAGAAAATCTCGGTGGTGGTGATGAAGCGTGTGCCTCCGCCAAACTCGCCTACATCAAGCCAGTTCATGAGCTTCACTTCCGAGAAGTCTTTGGGGATAACGGCAATCGGGCAGTCGCCTACACCGAAGCTGAGCACCGCCGTGCCAAAATCAAAAGGCTTGAATAATGTAAAAATAAAGGTGCTGTTGAGATCTGTGATCGTGTAACCCTTTGCTGTGGCAAAATCCAGTAGTCTGTCGTGTACCCGTTTCGCACCGCCGCCGATCAGGTTATAAATGCAAAGGTTCAGTTCTTTTTTGATGGCATCGTTGGATTCGGCCTGGTTGCTCAGGATCAGGGATTCGAGCTTGCGATGCATCTCTCCGGACAGTACGTTTTTAAAGTGATCGATGATGTATTCGCAGGCCAGCCGGGATCCCTGGCGGCTTATTTTGGCGCTGCCGGCGCCATCGGCTACCACCACAATGCTCCAGCCCGTATTACCGAGATCCGTAAATGCGAAGTCGTCGTCCCTGAAAGAGCCTGCATTGGCGTGGCTTCTGCCGCGTTTGGAAGCCACCACGATGTGTTTGTTGGCAATACGCCCCGAAGCCGTGGTAGTGTCTTCTTTCCAGTACTCATCAGCCTGATCGCTCGGGATGTTTTTCCATAAGGACTTGGGGTCCGGATTGATAATGAAAGGAATAATCTTTTCGTGCAGTTCCGAACCTTCCGGTTCTTCACTGAGCCTGTACTTCAGGCTTAGCTTGTATTCACCGCTGTTTTCGGGGATGCCGGAAATGGTTTTGCTGTCCCTGTCGTAGTTTATTCCACCCACAGCATCGAGGTGGTCGAGCTGGTAGAAGGAAAAGTCTGTCCAGTTATTTTTTTCGAAGTCGATCACCGCTGTGTAAGCCTTTCCTACCGTGGCATTGGGGATCATGAAGGGCTGCTGTTTAATGTCTTCAATCCTGTTCTTTATTTTCCAGTCTGTGACCATCTTCTTTTGGTTTTGAAGGATTATGTTTACCAGTTCCCTGTTGTGCTCATCGCCCGCGAAGGCCTCGAACAACTCTTTCCGCTTATCGGTTACGGGCAGGTTGTTGCTCAGGAAAAGGCTGTTTAAGTATACTGTTGTTTTATCCATTTTGGGCAATATGCTGTAGTTGACTTCGAGAGCCTCAGTCAACCAATAGTAGTTCAATGCAGTAAGGGAGTGTGAATCGCATGGTGGCTGAGGCACTCGAACGAAGCCACCAATGTATTACCCCTGCGCACGGTCTACATTAAAGCCTCCTGCGCCGCCCACACCATATTTTCCTTTGGTATTGCACCATGGGCAGGTACTTTCTTCTTCATTGCCAATGCAGTGGATCTTGCCACAGCTGCACATCGCAAAGCCGTATTGGTTACCGCAGGAAGGGCAGGTAGGTGAGCCCATCAGCTCGCTGGTATTGATCTGGAAGCTGCCTTCATTGTTATCGCTTAGTTCGTAGTACGTATTATCTACCTGGAAAGCACCCACGAGCTTGTAGCCACGGGTTTCAAGGCCTGCATAAATTCCGGAGTCCGCAGTGGTTTTCCGGTACTTCATCAGGTAAGGGCGCTTGGTATTCTGGCACTTGCCCGAAAGCACCACGAAGTTGGAGTCAAAGAAATTGGCATAGATCCCTTTGGGCGAAGAAGCTGCGCCCGGCTCGTTTTTCAGGTCGGCAGGGGAGAGGGTATCGCCATCCAGCTTGGCCAGGTCGAAGCTGCCTGTGTTGTTCTCCACGCTCACGCTGCTGGTCTTAATGGAATCGGTTACCCATTTGAAAAATGTTTTATAAGAGGAAGAGTCTGTGTTTTTGAAGTGCAGCACGTTTTCCGTAAGCTCGGAGAGCATCTGCATATCTGTTTCTTCTCCGAAAGACACGGCTACCATGTTGGCGGTGCGCTGCCAGTTTTGTTTCCATTCCTTAATGGCCTGCGAGGTATCGTCGGTAGGAACGCCATCGGTGAATAAAAACACGATGGGTTTCCAGTCGCCTTTTCTCTCCATGGTGGTTGTTACCTGGTTTTTTCGTAATTCGTACATCAGGTGGCCAAGCCCTTTGCTCAGGGAGGTTCCGCTGCCGATCGGGAATTTCGGAGGGTAGAAATTGATGATCTCCTGTAAAGGCACCAGGGTTTTGGGCTGGCCGGCAAAGACAAGGATCGATACCCATACCGTTTCGATCGAGTAAGGGTCTGTTTTCAGCTCTTTGATGATGGTTGCCAGGCCTTCTTCTACCTGCTGAATCGGCTCTCCAACCATAGATTCAGAAATGTCGATCAAAAAATAAATGGGTAGTCTTCTCATGATAAAAGAGGTATTAATGGTGTCTGAGTTTTTTGGTGTCAAGCGTTGTAACAGATAACGGCACTACCTCGGGATATTATACTGCCCTGCACCGGAGCTTGTGGAGCCTGCATTTCCGGATCCTGCATTGCTGCTGTTGATACCATAAGCACCGGTGGCTGTCTGGCTGTTGTTGGTGGCATTTAAGCGTTCGTTGGCCAATAGCTTTCCCATCACTTCAGCAGTTACATCCTTTCCGCCGCCAAAATTGGTGACGAAGGTGCCGATGGTATAGATTGGCCCCCAGGGAATGCCCCACCAACCCAGGATTCCCGTTAAGGTCGACAGGTGCCAGCTGTGTTTAGCCGCGCTTTCGTGGGCATCGATAAAATAAATGTCTGTTGGCCTTTTGAAGGTGGCAACAACAATGGAAACTGTGTATTCGAAATAAACGAATTTTGCACCTGCTGCAACTTTTTGTTTCAGCTCAGCGGTGGTCATCTGGGGGTTCAGGTTTTTGATCATGGGTCTTTAGTGTAGAACGGTTATTAAAAATAATAAAATGAGCAGGATAATGAACTGCGACATGTCAATGAACAGGCCGTTTCCGACCTGGTGTGGCTTCACGCGTTGCTTCAGCCATTTCAGGAGCGGGCCGAAGATCGAATCGAAAAAATCAAACATCGACTTGTAATTTCCGGTGAGCCTGTCTTTGTAAGGCAATAATTTGGAATACAGGAACAGTCCGGCCACGAGTACGTTGATGAAAAGCGTGAGTAAGGAAAAGAACAGGCGCATGGTCAGATCACTAAATGTACTTCCGACGGTGGAGTAGGCAGGGTGAGCTCTTCCGCAACACCTACGCTCTTGTTGCCATTCTCAATGGTGTCGGATACCCATTTGAAGAAGGATTTCAGCGTGAGGCTGTCGGCAGTGTCGAGGTGTACCACATTGGGGGTAATTTCTTTGAGGAACTGGTCCTTTGATTTTGGTCCGGCTGCGCAGGCAATGATTGCTCCGAAGTTGACGGCTTTGATGACGGGTACCGCTTCCCGGAACAGGGCAATGTCCGATGGGCTGCCGTCAGTCATAATAAAGAGCAGGGGTTTCCAGTCGCCTTTCTGATCTTCCGTACCTGTTCTCATGTTGGCTTTTACCGTTTTGCTGAGGAGCATCAATGCTTCGCCCATATTGGTGGGGCCGCTTTGGGGGCATACGATCTCCGGCAATTGGAAGTTGACCAGCTCTGTGAGCGGCACCAGCTCTTTCACCTCGCGATCGAAGGTAATGATGCTGATCCACAGAGAATCCAGGGCCTGGGGATCAGATCGGAGGGTATTGATCATGCCGCTCAGGGCATTGTTCAGCGCCTGAATCGGTTCTCCGTACATAGAGCCGGAGGTGTCTAGCAGCAGGTATACAGGTAATCGTCTCATGTTTAGGAATTCGGTTTAAACAACAATATTTAATTCGGATGGTGGTGGGGGCAGCTCGTTGAGCGTGGTGACTTCTTTCCCGGCGTCTTCTACTTTTGTAGAGCTCACGCCGATAGAAGCTGTTACCCAGGCAAAAAATTTGGCAATACTTCCGCCATCAGCCGTATCGAGGCTTACCACATTTTCCGTGATTTGCTTCAGGATATTGGTATCTACCGATGCACCCGCTGCGCAGGCTACGGTGAAGGCTACCTTACGGCGTTTGAACTCCGCCAGCCCGTTTTGCCAGCTGTCGGTAGGAATGCCGTCTGTCATAATAAACACAAGCGGTTTCCAGTCGCCTTTCTTTTCACTGGTCGTTTGCTGCACTTCGCGGTCGATGCATTGTGCGGTGAGGCGCAGGGCCTCTCCCAAAGCGGTGGTCCCGCCGGCTTTGATGTCCTGCATCTGGAAAGATGCCAGGTCGGTCAGTGGGATCAGCTGGGTAGCTGTGCTGTTGAAGGTGATCACACTCAGGAAAGCCGTTTCGATGGCCTGTGGATTCTGTCTCAGGGAGCTGATCATCATCTGCACGCCGTTCTTCACGGCTTCTATAGGTTCACCGTTCATCGAGCCCGACGTGTCCAGTAATAAGTAAACGGGTAATCTTCTCATAAGGTCGTTTAATTTGGTTCAGAACTATTATTAGTAGAAAGGATATCACTGTCCTCTCCGGTGTCCGAATGAATGATGGTTTCGATAAGGAAGTTCATCCATGCGATACTTTTTTTTAAGTATGGGTTAATTGTATTTTGTTAAGTAATCCTGGAGCCCGCCTTTCATGCCGTTTCCTACCGCTTCGAATTTCCATTCGTTGTTACGCTTGTAGATCCTACCGAATTGTACGGCGGTTTCGATCGAAAAATCTTCGTCGAGCTCATACTTCACAAGCTCTGTATTCGATGAGCCATCGACAATTCGTATAAACGAATTCCGGATCTGCCCGAAATTCTGACGGCGCTCCTGCGCTTTGTGAATGGTTACTACAAAAGAGATTTCGGTGGCATCGCCGGAAATTTTAGAAAGGTCGACCAGGATTTTTTCATCATCACCATCGCCATCTCCTGTTGTATTGTCGCCCGAGTGAATCACCGACTGGTCGGGAGATTTGAGGTTGTTGTAAAAAACAAAATGGCTGTCGCTTAACAGCTTGCCATTATCACCCAAAATAAAAACCGAAGCATCCATGTCGAAGGCTTCGCCGGTAGCGCTTGAATTACTGTCCCAGCCAAGGCCAACGGTAAACTTTGGTGCTGAGATCGGTTCTCTTTGTCCTTTTTCTAAATTAATTGCCATACGTTATTTTATATTAATGTTTAACATTGCTTTTAAGATATTGGTTTGTTCATCCACATTCTGCAAATCCTCTAGAAACTCAACACCCGATATTTTTTCCAGGTAGCTTTCCATCACCGCTTCCACGTCTTTGGGCATGGATGTTTTTACGGCGCTGAGCTGGTCTTTCAGTAATTCATTCTTACTCATTAAGCGACTGATCGTTTCCGTCTTATACGATACGTTCCGCGACAGATCAATTCCCGAAAGATTGGAATCATCTATTAAATAAAAGGATTTTTCGTCATTTATGAAAATAAATTTATCATTAGAATTTACAAATTCGTAAATCTCCAGCTCTTCTGCTTCATAGCGTAATCCGCAGATAAGCTTCACCCGGAACTTCTGGATATTCAGCTTGCCCAGAAGCTTTTTCTCTATCGTTACATAAGCATTCTCATAGGTGCTTTTTTCCTCATGGTCTGTTAGCTGCTGGTATTGCTGAACCGTCAGCTGCCTGTAAAATTCGCCGCTCCGCTTATTGATGAACTGAGTGATCGCCGACCAGTCGAAGGGTTTCTGGCCATCTTCGGCAAACAGCCTGTAGAGCTCTTCTGCTTTGCGCGACATGTTGGCTGAGTGCTGCCGCACCTCATCCACGAACGGAACCGCTTCCGTTTCCGCTTTAAGCCTGGCAATGAAATCGTCATTGATATTGATCTCGTCGCTGATAATCAGGTATTTCTGCTCTTTCGATTTTTTTAGTTTCTGAAACAGCTCCATCAGGTTGTTGGTATACTGAATATGGAACAGGTCGAGTTTGTGAATATCCAGCTTTTGGTTATTCTCAAATAAATTGTGGATGATATTGGTGCGAATAGCGATCGCGATGAGTGTGGGGTGATTGAAAAAATTGGAAAGCACTTTGAGTGTCGAGAGTTTTTTCTGACTGTCCCCGATGATTTGTTTAAATGTTTCTAAGTCTGCGTTATCTGCCATCTCTGTTACGGCCTTTCTGCCGGAATCCATACCTAACAAATCTACTAAATTTGAGGAGATTTCACAAAGACTAATGTTATTTGTTGCGTTAAGCTTTATGCGATATCATAAGAAATGTTTGGCTACGCTGTAATCATAGAACCAGTTAAGGCCTCCTGTAATAATGTGTTGCTCCTATGGAGCAAATACGATTAATACTAGCTTGCTCCGTAGGAGCAAAGCGTTATGAATACACGTATCAAAACAACATTGGCTCCGTAGGAGCCAAACATAAGCTGCTGTGATAATTATGAATCCGAATCTGTCTCAAAAGAAAAGGACCATATGTCTATGGTCCTTTTGATATTCAAGTCTTTCAAGGGTTGTGTTTAACGAATTTAATGTTTTCTATGATAAGTTGAAGCCCGTCAGGTTTCTGTTCTGTAGATTTTATCCGTTCTAACGATGTCGTTTGTTTTTCCAGACTAGCTCACCACACCTTTTTTCAGTTCGGCTTCCAGGCTTTGCAGGCCGGCATCGAGCTCGCGGCGGGTTTGTGTACCCTGCTCATGGATTGCTTTTACTTCTGTTAAGGTATCGATCAATGATTTGGTGGTCATTTTCAATGTTTCCAAAGATACGATCGTGTTCTCGTTTTCTTTGGCTACCTCAATACTGTTTTGGCGCAACATGTCAGCGTTCTTTTGCAGAATGGTATTGGTGGTTTCCGATACCTTGCGCTGGATCTCGATATTGGCTTTCTGGCGTTGCAGTGCCACCGCCAGCGTTAGCTGGTTCTTCCATACAGGCATGGTTGTGGTTAAGATCGACTGTGCTTTTTCAGCAATAGACGTGTTGTTGTTTTGCACTACGCGGATCTGCGCCAGCGACTGTATCATGATAAAGCGTACCACCTTCATGTCGGCCAGGCGCTTGTCGAGTCGGTTCACGAAGTTACGTTTGTCGGCAATCTCGTAATCCTGGTGCTGCGCGGCGTTCGCTTCCATCGCAGCGAGTTCATCGCTTGCTTGTTTGAACTTCAATTGCCCGGCAATGATGTACTTTTCAATTTCCTTGATCAGGTTCACGTTTCCGTCAAACATCGTTTGCAGGGATGAGTTGTCCTTCACCGAATTGATCATGCCCGCTTTCACCTTGTTGCTGATCTTGTCCACATTGGCAGTGATCTTATCATATTGCTGGAACAGCTTTTTGATGTCGACCACCAGCTTGTTCAGCAAAGGCACTTTGGACAAAAAGCGTTTGAAAGGGCTTTGGTTCAACTGGTCCACGTCGATGTAGTTCAGCTCCGTCAACAGCTCGTTGATGTAATTGCCTACATCGCCGGAGTTGTAAGTACGGACGTTGGACAGGAAGGTGTCACTTTGCTTGGCAATCGAATTCTGGATCTCCGCGCCGTAATTCATGATGGAGTTCACGTCCTTTTCATTGAGCTGGTTTGAGAGGTTGGTGTATTGCGCCAGATCGTTCTGAGGGATTTTCTCGAGGCTTACATTCCCGTCTTTATCGATCGGGTTATTACTGCCGCTGACGGTGAGGTCTGTGTTGTTTTCCATGATGTGGTTATAAGTAGTTTTGTTGAATGGTTACGATGGTTTCTTCCAGGCGGCGGTCTTTGGTGGGAACGCCCACGGCATTGAACTTCCAGTCGTTGTTCTTTTTGTAAAAAACACCCAGCACCATCGATACGCTGCCGGCAAAGGAAGGATCGTTGGCGGCATCGTATTTGGCAAACACTTCGTTTACCTGGGCTGGCGTGCCTTCGTAAATGCGGATGCTCGCAAACGGAATGTCTTTGAAGTCCTGTCCTCGGAAACTATTAATAAAGAAGGCTACGTAATTGGCATTTGGATTGAGCTTCGAAAAATCCAGTTTGATCACTTCATTGTCGAGTCCATCATCTCCGTTCAAATCTCCGGTAAGGTCGTCGCCACTATGTTGGATCGCCTGATCGTCGGAGCGTTTTTTGCGAAAGTGTACCGCATCTATATTTTTTTTATTGGCGTCGTACACGGCGCAGCTGGCGTCCAGATCAACGGCTTCCTTTTTGGTTCCGAAAATTCCTTTGCGTTCAATCGCGCCCCAGTTCACACCCACGCAGATGTTATTGAGCTTAGCGCCGTTGCTTTTTTCGAGGTTGATGCGTTGTCCTTTTTCTAAATTGATAGCCATACCGTTTATTGTGTTGTTAGTTAGACTGGCTGTTGATCAGCCCTTTGAAAAACTGGATCCCACCGAAAACCATCGCTCCCCAAAAAATCGCGCCGACGTCGGCCATCGTGGCGATAAGGCCTCCGGCGAACCAAAGTCCGCCATACAGCATATCTTTTCCAGCCTGTTTCTTTTTCTCTGCTTCAAACACCGAATCCATATCCGGTTGCCCACCTGTCTGAGAATTGCCGGCGTTGATGTTGTAGTGTCCGGCGAAGTTTACTTCCGAATAGATTGGTTTTTGGGAAGGCGTGGCAAAGTCGGACAGCTTCAGGCCGCGCTTTTCAAGTTCCTGTTCAGCTGCTTCAAGGGCTTCCGGCTGGTAATGGTCTCTTTTGAGTGTCAGAATTTTCACAAGCGACTCATTGCTGTGGCTCGCCATGGTTTCTGGATAATCTGCTGTTGTCAAATTAGGTTTAATTAGTTTTTCTTTTTCTTTAAGTAAGCAATATAAGAAGGATAGATACCTACACAGTATGTATCAAAGGTCATGACTTCCCAGCCTTTATCCTGATATTCCTTTACTTTTTTCAATAAAGGATTTGTCGTAAGATTTTTTTTATCCTCTTCCTTTGGTAAATCAGCTCTTTCGGTCAAGAGCGTTTCACCATCGATAGAAACACAGACATCATTATAGAGTGATTCATAATTAATCGTCATAAACTCATATTTATCCTGTGCACACGCAATGCTTGCTGTTACTACAAATGCAACAACGAAGAGAAATTTTTTCATACCTTGGTCTAGTTATATTTTTTTAGATAATCTTCCAGTCCGCCTTTCATGCCGGCACCTACCGCTTCAAATTTCCACTGGCTGTCTTTTTTGTAGATGCGGCCAAACTCGATCGCTGTTTCCACAGAGAAATCCTCGTCCAGCTCGTATTTCACCAAAACATTGTTGTTCTCGTCTACCACGCGGATAAAGGAATTGCGCACCTGTCCGAAATTTTGTTTTCTGTCGGCAGCATCGTGGATCGTTACCACCACGCAGATCTCCTGCACAGCGGAGTTGATCTTCGACAGATCTACCAGGATCGATTCGTCGTCACCATCACCATCGCCGGTTAAGTTATCGCCTGTATGGGTGACAGCGCCGTCCGGCGATTTGGCATTGTTATAAAATACAAAATACTCGTCGGCTACCAGCTTGGAGTTGGCACCCAGCATAAATACGGAAGCGTCCAGGTCGAAGGCTGCACCGGTAGAGCTGGCGTTGGTATCCCAGCCTAAGCCGATGGTGAATTTCTGAGCGTTTAAGTTCTCTCGTTGTCCTTTTTGTAAGTTAATTGCCATAATTGATGTGTTTAATAATTTGACTTAAGTTGCTTTTATATTCGTCCATTAAATGGTAGTTGTTACCAATAGCGTAGTCCGTAATCTTTTCCAGGGTGTGCTTTGGTAGGTCTAAAATAATGGAATTTATTGGATTTTTTTCATTTAAAATGAATTTTATCGTCCGTGTATTGATCTGCAGATCGCTGCGGCTCAGTAGGTTGCTGATCTCCGGGATTCCTTTCACGTAGTAGTAATTCAGGTAGTTTTCAAAAGTGGGTGAAATCTGCCGGTTGATGAGCTCCGCGAAATACACAAACATAAAATTTCCTTCAATGTTGTTTTGTTGCAGGATCTTGCGGATCACCAGCTCATGGCTTCCTGTGATCTTGATGTCATCCAGGAAAATGCATAAGCGGTTGGTCAGGAAGCGCGTGTCTACATGATAGGTATCGGTAGAGATCAGGTTAAGGCGCTCCTCGAAATTCAGGTTCCCGTAATCTTCGCTGTAAGTTTTATAGCGGTGGATCTTCGACTCGAGCAAGGCTTTCTTATCCCGGAGATGCAGGAATTTATTGACCTCCGTTTTAAAGCGCTGCGACAAATAATAGGAAGCCGTTGGAATGTAATTGAACGGGCTTGGCAGAAACACAATGTCATGATGCTCTAGCAGCAAGTGGCCATATTGCTTTAAAAAACCTTCTGCCAGCGCTTTTCCGAAACGTCCGGTGGCGTCGGGATCGCCGAATTTGAATTTGCTGTAGTCGGCCGGATCGAAGCTGAGTTGGGTATCATCTTCGATGTGATGCAGGGCATAATGATGATACATTTAGTAGTGGATGGTTAAGTTCAGTAATGAGACCTGGTTTGAATTGATCAGTGCGCTTTGCATACCTTGAAGCTGCGCGCCTTTGAAATCGGCATGTTCGTTGTCGCCGATGTGTAAAATAGCGTTTGCCTCGATGGTATTAAACTGTTTAATGTTGTCGAACACATGCCGGTAGGCTTCCTTCGAAGGCTTGGAGAACATGATCTCGTCCGAATAGATCTGGAATTTCAGCAAGGGCGCGATTTCCAGTTTGTCGAGTAATTTCTTTAAGGTAGACCCTTTGATGAATCCCGTATTGCTCAGCAGGCTCAGGGTGATGCCCTGCCTGGTTAAAGCAGTCAGGTAATCGATCAGCTTTTCCTCGTATAATACCGGGTGGTGCCGGAAGAACAACTCTTCCATGGCTCTGTAATACTCTTCCAGCATGGAAGATGTAATGGCTTTCACATTCACATCCAGGTCGGCGAGGATGATGAGCACCATTTCGTCGGCATCAATGTTTTTGCCGCTGGCCTCGTTGATGGCATTAAAGCGAAGATCCCACATCCTGATCCGGGCCGTAACAGCCTCTACAGGGTGTGGGATCTGAAAGTAAGATTTCAATAATTCGTCGCGTTTTTGCTTAAAAACAGGATTCGATTTGATGAGGGTTAACCATAAATCAAAGGAAACGTGACGAACATTGGAAAAGATCATTACAGAGTAAATTTAAATTTATCTAATAATTTGTTTATGCTTTTTGTTTGGCTTCAATTTCGTTAAATTTTTTCGACGTAATGAAGAACATTATGCCTGCAAAATTTGCCTCATTTCGCTCAAAAATAAGCGATAAACAATTTTACAATATAAAATTAAACCTTACTCTTACAGGTATGATTTTACGATACGGTGAATAGTTTGTCCTAAGAACACATCTTCCGTCGGATCGCCGATGGCGTTGAATTTCCACTCATTGTCTTTTTTGTAGAGCTTGCCCATGATCAGGGCTTTCTTCCCGGCATATTGCGCTTCGGCAGCCACGTTGTAGTCGGCAAACACCTCTTTTACTTTGGTAGGAGTGCCTTCGTACATGCGGATCTTCGCGTAAGGGATCATCGAAAAATCTTCCTGGCCAACGTTGTTCAGGAAAAAGAAGATCTGGGAAATATTAGGCTCAACAGCCGTTAAGTTCACGGTGATCACCTCATTATCCAGTCCGTCATCTCCGCCGCTGTCGCCTGCGCGGTCGTCGCCGGAGTGCCTTAGGGCGTTGTTGCGTGATAATAATTTTCCGGGAGGCAATCCGAATTTCGCTAAGAAATCGGGCTTGTAGTCCGGAGAGTATAAATGGTCGGATACCTGTCCGGCCGAATCGATCATGACGCAGCTTAGGTCAAGATCCACTTGTGTTACGGATTTGCCGAAGCCCAGGAATCCGCCTTTTTTCTCGATAGCGCCCCAGTTTACGCCCACACAGAATTCAGTTAATGTGGCGCCGCCTGATTTTCTTAAATCAATTCTTTGCCCTTTCTGTAAGTTAATTGCCATAATGTTAGTTGTTTAGGTTTAATTGTTAGGTGTTGATTGGTGAAAATTATTTAATGATGTCGCCTGTGAAGTATTTGCCTACAAAGAAAGAAAGGTCTTCCTTATAGCCGATACCGCTGGCTTCAAACTTCCATGCGCCATTGCGCTTATACAGCCTGCCGAATTCAACTGCCGTTTCCACCGAAAAGTCCTCGCCAAGCTCATATTTCGCAATCTCGCTGTTATTGCTCTCGTCTACGATCCGGATATAGGAATTGCGCACCTGGCCGAAATTCTGTTTTCTTTGCAAGGCCTCGTGGATGGTCACCACAAATAAAATTTCTTCAATATCCGGATTTACCACCGAAAGATCCACCTGGATGGTTTCATCATCTCCATCAGCACTGTTGCCGCCGGTAGGGTCGTCGCCCGTGTGGTGCAGCGCTTTGTCGGGCGAATCGGTATTGCCATAGAATACAAAATACTCGTCAGCTGGAATTAATTTTTTTGCGTTCAACATAAATGCAGAAGCATCAAGGTCAAAATCGCTTCCGGTTCCTTCATTGGGGTTCCAACCTAAACCCACACTCATTTTCGTAAGGCCAATGTCAATCTTCTGGCCTTTTTGTAAATTAATTGCCATAATTTAAAAAATAGGATTGAGTTAAAAATAATAATAATTTGAAACAAAAGCTTTTTTTGTTTAAAAATATACCGGCAGGTCTAAAGGGGCAAATTACCAGACTGAACTCCGGGTGAATTAACCAACGGAGCGCTGCCTGCGTGTTTCGCCATAAGCCTTCCGGTCATATCCTGGTTCAACAAAAAAGGAGTTGCCTCCGAAAGTAGATGGAATTTTGAGAAGGACAGGTAAGAATGTTCATGTGTATGCGCTGGTTTACCAACTGCGTGGGTTTGTTGAGCATCCGGTATGATATCGTTTAAAGAACAGGCTCACGAGCATTAAAGAAACATCATGGTGCAAACAAAAAAGAAAAGCCCCATCTCCGGAGCTTTTCTTTTTTCTTCCGGTGCTCCCGGGTAGAGTAAGCAATTTAGCGCAGTGTAGCACCCATTTTTTCCGTATAGTTTTTGATGAGTTTTTGCATCACCGCATCGATTTGTTTATCATTCAGCGTTGCTTCCTCATCCTGCAACGTAAAGCTCAATGCATAGGATTTTTTGCCGGCTTCCAGCTTATCGCCCATATAAATGTCGAACAGGTTTACGGCTTTCAAAAGCTTACGCTCTGTTGAAAAAGCCATTTCTTCCAGCTCCCTGTAGCTCGTTTTTTGATCGATCAGCAACGCAAGATCACGTCGTACAGCAGGGAATTTAGGGATCTCCGTAAACTCCAGTTTTGTTTTTCCAAGCAGCGACAGCACATGGTCCCAGTTGAAATCCGCATAAAATACTTCGGCGTTCACATCCATTTTTTTGCAGATGGCCTTATTGACCAGGCCAAGGCTTACCAGCGGCTTGTTCTTATGCGCAAAAGACAAACCGTAGCTGAATAATTCATCGCTCAGCTCTGCCGTTTTAAATTTAATGGAAAGTTTGTTCAATACCGCTTCCACGCAGGCTTTCAAAAAGGCGAAATCCACTTTCTCATTTTTGCCGAAAGGATTTTCGGCATACTTACGACCTGTAACGAACATGGACAGGTGCTTCGTCTCGCTGTATTTAAAGTCAGCCTCTACGGTTTGATAGGTTTTGCCAAACTCAAATAACTTAAGGTCGCTCTGTTTGCGGTTGATGTTATAGGCCAGCGATTCCAGGCCGCCGTACAACATGCTGTAGCGCATCACATTCAGGTCGGAGCTTAGCGGGTTCAGTACTTTCACCAAGGCTGTGCCTTCAGGATAATACGATTCTTTGGTTAAGGAGAGTCCCATCATTTCATGGAATCCGAAGCCCACCAGCAGGTTGGCGCTGTTATTCTCCGCCGCTGTGGCTTTTTCCCTGTCGGCAAAATGAGCGCTGAATTTGATCTGCGTGCTTTCCTCCACATTGTTGTAACCGTAAATGCGCATCACTTCCTCGATCACATCCGCCTCGCGGGTCACGTCGGTTTTGTAACGTGGCACAGATAACAGCATGCCGTCGTTGCCTTCCTGTTCGATCCCGATGCCTAAAGAAAGGATGATGTGTTTGATCACACTGCGGTCGATGTCTTTGCCGATCAGCTCCTGGCAATTGGTATAAGAAAAAGCCACTTTGAAAGGCTCCAGCTTTTCGGGATAAAGGTCCACAAGGCCCATGCTCAATACACCGCCGGCCAGTTCAAAGATCAGGTTGGCGGCGCGCTTCAGGGCTGTTACCGTCATCTCCGGATCTGTTCCGCGCTCGAAGCGGAAACTGCTGTCGGTTTTGAGCCCATGCTGCTTGCCCGAACGCCTCACATAGCCCGGATCGAAATAAGCCGCTTCTAAAAAGATAGCCGTTGTTGTATCCGATACGCCGCTGTCCTCGCCTCCAAACACACCCGCCAGGCACATCGGCTCCGATTCGTTGCAGATCATAAGGTCGTTGGCAAAAAGCCTGCGCTCCACGCCATCCAGGGTTTTGAACGTCTGATGTTCCAGGCCGCTTTTCACGACGATTTGATGGCCTTTGATTTTTTCGAGGTCGAAAGCATGCAACGGTTGCCCGAGGTCATGCAGCACGAAATTGGTAATATCCACGATGTTGTTGATCGGGCGGACTCCAATTGCCAACAGGTAATTTTTAAGCCAGTCGGGCGAAGGCCCCACGGTAATCCCCGAGATAACGAGGCCACTGTAGCGTTTACAGGCTTCTGCGTTTTCGATGCTTACACTCACCGTATTGATATTGCTGGCTTCCGGCAATTCATGAATGCCCTGAAGCTCCGCTTTGAAATCAGAGCTGTTGTTTTTAGTATTGAGGATGGCCTGCAGGTCGCGCGCCACGCCATAATGAGAGGCGGCATCGGAGCGGTTAGGCGTAAGGCCAATTTCAAATACCGTATCTTTATCCAAATGAAAGAACTCAGCAGCAGGCATGCCGGGAGTCGCATCCTCAGGCAGTACCATAATACCGTCATGGCTTTTGCCAAGACCGATCTCATCTTCGGCACAGATCATCCCTTCACTCACCGCTCCGCGGATCTTCGACTTCCTGATCTCAAAAGGTTCGCCGGTAGTCGGATATAATTTAGCACCAACGGTGGCCACCAGTACTTTCTGGCCCGCTGCCACGTTCGGCGCACCGCATACGATGCTCAGCAATTCCGGTTTTCCAATATTTACTTTTGTAAGGCTTAATTTATCGGCATCCGGGTGTTTTTCTTTCTCCACCACTTCACCGACCACAATGCCCTGAAGGCCGCCCTTAATGCTCTCGAAGCTTTCCATGCCTTCTACCTCCAGGCCCGAGCTTGTGAGGTATTCGGAGATTTGTTCGGGGGAGAGGTCTGTTTTGATCAGTGTGTTCAGCCAGTTGTAAGATATTTTCATAATGATGTATTACCATGTAGGCACGTAGAAAATGCATTGAAGCAGCTTTCTCATGTATATGGATTTTTAGTTGATGGTCTTCTGTTGTCGTATAATTTTCAAGACTTTAAAAATACAAAAAATTAATGTACTTAAATGCCCTGTGGAAAGCTAATCTGACTGATTTTTCTGTGCTTCATTTTTGATGTTACAGTCATTCAGGCAGCTTCGCGGACTATTTCCTTATTTTTTTCTATATGACCATTCTGAAATGTTTGGCTCCTACGGAGCCAGATGTACAACGTTATCTCTTTTTAATAATGTGTTGCTCCTACCGAGCAATGATGATTTGCATTTACGTATATATTCTCTGGCTTCGCAAGGCTTTGCTATGATTAGACTGATTGTCTGGCTCTTGGAGCAACTAACGATTAATGGCTTGCTCCGTAGGAGCAAAATGTTATTAAAAGATCCGGCAGGAACAACATTGGCTCCGTAGGAGCCAAACATTCTGCCTCTTTTTTGTTTTTCACGAATGATGTTTAATGATTAAAGGGAGATCTTTTACGGTGGAAAGAAACGCAAAAATGTTTCAAATGTAAACCGCAGGTTTTTTATGAAATGCAAATTTCCGGATTCCATGATCGGATAGCCCATTTCAGGTATGACACATTACGATTTACTTTCTTACATTTGCACCGTGGCACAAAGCGGAACCGATATTTTTACAGCGAAACAATGTTTGGAAGAGGGGCAATTGGTGGCTATTCCCACCGAAACCGTATACGGCCTGGCAGCCAACGCCTTTGATGCGGCCAGCGTAGCAAAAATTTTCGAAGCCAAAAACCGGCCCGAATTCGATCCGCTCATCGTACACACCCACAGCCTCGAAGCAGTGTACGATTTCGTAACCGATATTCATCCGCAATTGCTAAAGCTGGCAGAAAGCTACTGGCCCGGGCCATTAACCCTGCTTCTCCCAAGGCAGGACATCATACCGGATCTAACAACTTCCGGCCTGGGCAGGGTAGGTGTCAGGATCCCGGCGCACCTGCTGAGCCTGTCACTATTACGGGAACTGGATTTTCCACTGGCGGCGCCAAGCGCTAATCCATTTGGCTACATCAGCCCCACCACCGCAGCTCATGTTCAAAAACAGCTCGGCGACCGCATCAGTTACATCCTCGATGGAGGCCCCTGCGAAGTAGGCCTGGAATCAACCATTGTGGGCGAGGAGGACAATAAGATCATTATTTACCGCCTTGGTGGCTTATCGGTTGATGCCATCGAAAGCGTGGTTGGAAATGTGTCGATCCAATTGAATCAATCCAGTAACCCCAAAGCGCCCGGGCAGCTGAAAAGCCATTATGCACCGCGAAAACCATTGTTTGTGGGCAATGCGGTAGAACTGCAAAAAAAGCATGCCGGGCAAAAAGCCGCTTTCCTCATTTTTGGAGCGCAGGCTCCGGAGCTTAATGGCTTTCTGGTGAAAAACCTGTCGCCTGCACAGGATTATAAAGAAGCGGCCGCCAACTTATTCGCATACCTGCGGGAGCTCGACGAATCAGATGCAGACGTGATCCTTTGTGATCTCTTACCCGGCATGAGCCTGGGCCTTGCCATCAACGACCGCTTGCGGAGAGCGGCAGGGTAATATCCGTATCAACTGTAGATGGGCTCCCGAAGTCAACGGGTTGATAAAGACCTTAACGGCATTGTACATTATAACATTTTTTTGTTTCACGGCCCGTAAAAAAATCCTACTTTTGCCCGATGTCCAAAATTACCATTGCTATAGACGGTTATTCTTCCTGCGGGAAAAGCACATTGGCAAAGGCATTGGCGCAAAAGCTCAGCTATAATTATATCGACACCGGCGCTATGTACAGGGCAGTCACTATTTACTGCCTGCGTAACGGGATCATTGCCGATGGAAAAGTGGACCAGGAAAAGCTCCTGGCTTCGTTGAACGAAGTGGAAGTGTCGTTTGCCTATAACACCCAGACCAAAACATCGGAAGTACTGCTCAATGGAGAGCATGTGGAAAAAATCATCCGCACGATGGAAGTCGCCAACCATGTGAGTTCTATCAGCTCCATTAAGGAAGTACGCCAGAAAATGGTGAGCCTTCAACGCAAGATGGGTAAGGACAAAGGTGTGATCATGGATGGCCGTGATATCGGCACCCACGTGTTTCCGGACGCTGAGCTGAAATTGTTTATGACAGCTGATAATGCCGTGCGTGCGCAGCGCCGCCTCGATGAGCTAAGCAGTAAGGGCGAGTACCATACATTTGAAGATGTAAAGCGCAGCCTCGAAAAGAGGGATCACGACGATACCACACGCAAGGAAAGCCCGCTTGTGCAGGCAGAAGACGCCATCGTGCTCGATAATACAGATCTCAGCAAGGAAGAGCAGCTTGATTTTGTGATTAAGCTCATCAACGATCTCTTACTCACAAAAGATGAGTTCGGGCAGGTTTCCTCCAAACGATAGACATCAGGTAACTTCTGAAATTTCAGGTATTATGCAAGATGTTGATTGAGGCTTCCTGAATCAGCGTTAAGACCTGCTTTAATTTCTAAAGTCCCACCATTTTCTGTTGCTCAAAGTCCCATACTTTCAGGCGAAAGCAGGCCATCACATCTTTAGGCCTCAGCGATGTTTTTTTAGGCGTTTGCAATTCAGGAATCGCAGCCATCACTTCCGGTAGCCGGTAGAAAGGGATCCTGGAATTCATGTGGTGAATGTGGTGGTAGCCGATGTTGGCCGTGGCCCAGCGTAAAGGGGCGCTTAGCTCCATGTAGCTGGAAGATTCGAGGGCCGCACCTTCATAAGTCCACTCCTCGTTACCCGCAAACGTTGCCGTTGGAAAATTATGCTGGGCATAGAACAGGTAACTACCCAAACCACCTGATATAAAATGCGGGATGGCGCACATAAAGATCCAGGTTTGCCAGCCCAGGAAATAAAACACACAGAACTGGTAGGCAAAGTGCAGGATAAGGCCAATCAGGGAATCCACATTTTTAGACAAGCGGTTGATAATGGATTTAATGCACATGCCATACATGAAGGTGAAAAAGTAGCCGAAGATGATCGTGAGCGGATGCCTGATGAAGAGGTAATGAAGCTGCTCCCCGCGGCTGATGCGCTCGAATTTCTGCTTGGTATAGATCGGGTAAGAACCTATGCTGGCGCTGAACAGCTTGGAGTTATTTTTGTGATGGTAGTCGTGGCTGGCGCTCCAGATACCGGTGGGAGCAAGCACATAAAAACCGAAAATCATGAACAGAATATCTGCCAGCTTTGATTTGTCGAGAATGGCCTTGTGCTGGTGATCGTGGTAGATCACGAAGATGCGGACGATCACAAAGCCGGCGCAGATACTGCAGAGCAGTTTCAACGACCAATGGATGTTGTATACAGTGCCCGCCAGCAATGCTATCAGGATCAGGAAACTGGAAATGGTTAATATCCAGCTTTTAGTACGGTCTTCTTTGGCAAATGGCTTGGTAGCCAGTATAAGTTGTTTTCCGGTGAGCATTCAGGCATAAAGATATCATGTTAACCATACATTAACAAAAAAGTTTTCATAATCCGGGTTCCTCAGGAATTGTTAATAACAAAGGCGCCGGGGCCCGATATACCTGTCGGCTACCGGATCACATTGACGTTGCCGGTATATTTCCGGAGGCGCTTATCAGGACCTCCTTTGAACCTGGCTGTTACCATGTACACATACACGTCCATTTTCACATCGGCTCCTTTAAAAGTACCGTTCCATCCAACCAGAGGGTCGTTGCTCATGAAGAGCTGCTGGCCCCAACGGTCGAAAATTCTCAACTCAAACTCCGTAGGATCATAGTCATTGATCACGACCAGGAACATATCGTTTAATCCATCGCCGTTAGGCGTGAAGCTGTTCGGAATAAAGAGAGAAGGCACTTCCTTCACATGAATAGTAAGGCTGGCTGTATCCGGGCATTGATACTGGTTATCGGCAATCAGGGTCACAACAAACAGGCCTGTGTCCTGGTAAAGGTGCGTTGGATTCTGGTTGAAATCCACCTGGCTGTCACCAAAGCTCCAATTCCAGTTATCCGTGTGAGCCGATTGATCGGTAAACTGTACAATGGTAGTAAGGTCGATCTCTGACGGATCTACCCTGAAATTGGCTACTGCATTCGGGTGCACCGTAATGCCTCCCGGCAGTGTTCCGGAATTTACACAGCCCGCCTGGGATGTTACCGTCAGCTGGGTAGGGTATACGCCTTGCGTGCCATAACAAACTTTGGTGTTCTGCAGGCTGGAGCCTGTTCCGTTATTAAAGTTCCAGTACCAGGAAACTATAAGATCTGACTGGTAAGCCACGCTAAGGTCTTTAAAGTCGATGCAACTGTATTCGCAAATCTCCGTTTTATCCGCCGAAAAATTCACGGTAGGCAGCTCATAATCATTCACGATAACGGTGTCGCGCGCGACAGGACAAGTGCCGTTGCTTACCGTCCATACAAACATGTAGACATTGCCACCGGCCAGGCCATTGACGTCTGTGTTGTATTGAGTCGCCGTTGTAAAGCTTCCGCCACCAGTTGCGGTCCAAAGGCCTGTAGAGGTGCCCGCCGGATTATTTGCTGCCAGCGATGCAGAGCTTTGCGCACACACCGTATGGTCAGTGCCCGCATTGGAAACAGGGGCGTCATATACCTTCACAAGCACCGTATCGTTTACCGAAATACAATTGCCATTGCTCATGGTCCAGAGGAATTTGTAAGTGCCTTCTGCTAAGCCAGTGACAGATGATGTAGCGCTGATGGTATTGGTGAAAGCTGCTGTATTCGGTCCGCTTACCTGGGTCCAGGCGCCGGTGGCAGTACCTGTCGGCGTATTGGCTGCTAAAGTAGCGGAGTAGGTGGCGCAGAGGCTTTGATCCGGCCCGGCGTTGGCAATTGGCGTATTATACACCTTTACAAGCACCGTATCGTTTACCGAAGTACAATTGCCATTGCTCATGGTCCAGAGGAATTTATAAGTGCCTTCCGCTAAAGCGCTTACGCCGGATGTGGCACTGGTGGTATTGGTGAAAGCGGCTGTATTGGGTCCGCTCACCTGTGTCCAGGCGCCTGAGGCAGTGCCTGTCGGCGAGTTGGCTGCTAAAGTAGTGGAGTAGGTGGCGCAGAGGCTTTGATCCGGCCCGGCGTTGGCCACCGGAGTGTTATATACTTTCACAATTACGGTGTCTTTCGCCGGTGTACAGGTGCCATTGCTCATGGTCCAGAGGAATTTGTATGTTCCTTCCGCTAAAGCCAGCTCACAGCCGGATGTAGCGCTGGTGGTGTTTGTGAAGACTCCTGTATTTGGTCCGCTCACCTGTGTCCAGGCGCCTGTGGCAGTGCCTGTCGGCGTATTGGCTGCTAAAGTAGCGGAGTAGGTAGCGCAGAGGCTTTGGTCCGGCCCGGCATTGGCCACAGGTGTGTTATATACTTTCACAATTACGGTATCATTCACCGGCGTACAGTTGCCATTGCTCATGGTCCAGAGGAATTTGTAAGTTCCTTCCGCTAAGCCAGTGACAGATGATGTAGCGCTGGTGGTGTTGGTGAAAGCGGCTGTATTTGGTCCGCTCACCTGTGTCCAGGCGCCGGTTGCAGTGCCTGTCGGCGTATTGGCTGCTAAAGTAGCGGAGTAAGTAGCGCAGAGGCTTTGGTCCGGCCCGGCGTTGGCTACCGGTGTGTTGTATACTTTCACAATTACGGTGTCTTTCGCCGGTGTGCAGCTGCCATTGCTCATGGTCCAAAGGAATCTGTAAGAACCTTCCGCTAAGCCAGTAACAGATGATGTGGCGCTGGTGGTGTTTGTGAAGACTCCTGTATTCGGTCCGCTCACCTGGGTCCAGGCGCCTGAGGCAGTACCTGTCGGCGTATTGGCTGCTAATGCAACGGAGTAAGTGGCGCAGAGGCTTTGATCCGGCCCTGCATTGGCCACAGGTGTGTTATATACTTTCACAATTACGGTATCATTCACCGGCGTACAGTTGCCATTGCTCATGGTCCAGAGGAATTTGTAAGTTCCTTCCGCTAAGCCAGTGACAGATGATGTAGCGCTGGTGGTGTTTGTGAAGACTCCTGTATTCGGTCCGTTCACCTGTGTCCAGACGCCTGTAGATGTTCCGGTTGGCGTATTGGCGGCTAAAGTAGCGGAGTAAGTCGCACATAAACTTTGGTCCGGCCCGGCATTGGCCACCGGTGTATTATACACCTTCACGATCACCGTGTCATTCACCGGCGTACAGTTGCCGTTACTCATGGTCCAGAGGAATTTGAAAGTGCCTTCCGCCAGTCCCGTAACAGAAGATGTAGCGCTGGTGGTATTGGTGAAAGCGGCTGTATTTGGTCCGCTCACCTGTGTCCAGGCGCCTGTGGCCGTTCCTGTCGGTGTATTGGCCGCTAAAGTAGCGGAGTAGGTAGCGCAGAGGCTTTGGTCCGGCCCGGCGTTGGCAATAGGCGTATTGTAGACCTTCACAAGCACCGTATCGTTTACCGAAGTACAATTGCCATTGCTCATGGTCCAGAGGAATTTGTAAGTTCCTTCCGCTAAGCCTGTAACAGAGGATGTGGCGCTGGTGGTATTGGTGAAAGCGGCTGTATTCGGCCCGCTCACCTGTGTCCAGGCACCGGTAGATGTTCCGGTTGGCGTGTTGGCCGCTAAGGCAACAGAGTAAGTCGCACATAAACTTTGGTCCGGCCCGGCATTGGCGATTGGCGTATTGTAGACCTTCACGATCACGGTATCTTTCGCCGGTGTACAGGTTCCGTTACTCATGGTCCAGAGGAATTTGTAAGTGCCTTCCGCTAAGCCATTCACGCCGGATGTAGCGCTGGTGGTGTTTGTGAAGACTCCTGTATTTGGTCCGCTCACCTGGGTCCAGGCTCCTGAGGCCGTGCCTGTCGGCGTGTTGGCTGCTAAAGCAACGGAGTAAGTCGCGCATAAACTTTGGTCCGGCCCGGCGTTGGCGATTGGCGTATTGTAGACCTTCACGATCACCGTGTCATTCACCGGTGCGCAGTTGCCATTGCTCATGGTCCAGAGGAATTTATAAGTACCTTCCGCTAAGCCTGTAACAGATGATGTAGCGCTGGTGGTGTTGGTGAAAGCGGCTGTATTTGGTCCGCTCACCTGTGTCCAGGCGCCGGTGGCAGTGCCTGTCGGTGTATTGGCTGCTAAAGTAGCGGAGTAGGTGGCGCAGAGGCTTTGGTCCGGCCCGGCATTGGCAATAGGTGGATTGTAGATCCGGAGTTCTACGGTATCTTTTGCCGGCGTACAGTTACCATTGCTTACCGTCCATATAAAGCGGTAGGTTCCCTCTATCAGTGAGCCTGCTGAAGCCCCCGGAGAAACTGAATTGCTGAATACCGCCGTGTTAGGGCCGCTTAGCTGTGTCCAGGCACCTGTCAGGATGCCCGGTGGTACGGAGGCTACCAGGGTTACGCTGTAGGTATTGCATAAGATCTGGTCAGGACCGGCATTGGCTGTAGGCGTGAGGTTTACGATCACCGTCGCCGTATCTTTCGACAGGCAGGTGTTCCGGTTCACGGTGACGACGTATTGCGTGGTCTCCGGATTGCCGCTTGAATTGGTTCCCGTGACAACAGGATTGGCAATACTGCCAGAACTCAGGCTGCCAACGGGAGTCCAGGTATACGTGTAGCCTGTAATCGCCGGATAGCCAATGTTTGCAGTCTGTCCGGAGCAGATGACTGTATCTCTGGCAAAATGCCGAAGCGGCAATATGACCGGGATTTGCGCCGGGTTGCAGCTGCATGGGTTAATGGCGGTGTCTACCACGGCAATAAGATTACAGGCGCTTCCCGAGGGAATCGTTAACGTATAGGAATAATTGTACGATCCGTTATTCGGAATCAGGGCATTGATGGAGTCTATGCCGATCAGGACATCACCTGGATTATAGATGCCGTTATTGTTGACATCCTGGTAGTAGCTGATCTTCGTTTTATTGCCCGGGTTAATGGCTTCGCCGGTATTATTGATCGTGAAGCTGATATAGCCGATTTCTCCCGAAGGTGGATTTGGAACGGCATAGCCGCTTTGGTTACTGAGGGTGAGGTAGCCTTTGTAAGTGAACACAGGGAGCGTATCGCCACCGGTATATACTTTTACACCACAATTGTTGCCGGAAACAGTACAGTATAAATTTGTGCTGCTGGTGGTTTTTGCTATAAAGTTGAAAATGCTGCAGCTTAGTGTATTGGCATCGCCTCTGTAATTGATGTTGAATTTAACGCTATCTCCGGCAACAATACCCGGAGGGAGCTTCCAGGAAAGCTCCTGCTGGTTGTTGACGGTGAAGATCGTCGGTGTTGTATTGACAGGGGCGTTGTGCAGGCCTGTGAAAGAGCCACCAACATAGGAAACCCCGGGAGGCAGGACCACTGTCACGGAATCGGTATTGCCAAAGTTCAGGCTTCCTGAATTTTTCACATAAACCTCAAGCATGGAAGGACTATTGCAGGGAGAGATGTAGGTACTCTTTAACCGGGTATCGGTAAAATAAGGAGCCGTTGCGCCGTTGATACCAAGCTGCGATGAAAGCGATACCAGCTGGCCGGTAGGAGAGCCACAGGCACTCTTGCCCTGGAAGCTGAAGCTGGCAAGGCTTCCGGAAGTATAGCCGCAGGACGTAATGACCTTAAACTTAATTTTCACAGAGTTCAGTGTGGGATCAAGGATGCCGGGCAAGCCGTTTGCCGCAATGGAAGGGCTTAATACAGAAACATTGTACTGATAAAGCGTACCGCCTATATAAACAGGATTGCTGATAGTAACATAAGGCGATGCGGTAGGGTAGGAGAGCAAGGAACTGCCGGGAATAATGGATACGCCAACCGGAAGGTTCACCGTTAAGGTCAGCGAATAGGCGCTGCCGAGCTGGATGTTGATGCCTTCTACCGTATAAGCCGCTGTATCGCACAGGTTGATGTTGGCAGGAGGACTGATTACATTGGTGATCAGAAGAGGCGATTGGGGCGTCAGTTTTAATTTGATGGTTTTCGGCGTGCATGGGTAATTAGCCAGGCTGGTAGGGTAGCCCTGGCAATTCCAGCCGGCATGCACGATGATACTATCTACGCCACAGGACGTGTAGGTCCCCGTCAGGCGGTAGGTTTTGGTATTGCCTGCAGCAATATTACCGGCCTGGTAGATACCGCCGACAGGCGTTAAGGTTGCCGATGTAGAAATGTCTACCACCTGTGTGATCGTTACGCCCGATATCTGGGGAGCCGTAAACCAGGTGTTTGCCGCTGTAGAGTTGGAGGTGTTGGATAAGGAAATGTCCCAGGTCGCCATGTTGGTGTTGGCAATGATATTGGGCAGGGGAGACTGCAGGAAAATATCAGGGCCATTGTACAGAATAATGTCCTGCCCGACGGTAGATGATATGTTGGAGGCCGGGTTCTGGATCAGGAAAGGCCCTGGCTTGAATTTCCAGTTATAGGTGATGGGCTGCTGTATATTTTGCACTACCTGGCAGCTTGGCTGGATCTTTACATTCAGAACGCCATAGAAGCCATCATCGCTTGGTGTGATGAGCGGATTAGAGCCTGTGAAAAACTGCCCGACAGGAAATTTAAATACGTTGGTGGCCGTACTTAACGGGCTGAGGGTGAAGCTCGGAGAGCCCGATCCTGCAAGGGTTCCGGAGGTTCTTACTTCTGAAAAATCAGCAGAGACGAACCGGTAACCTACCGGCACAATCACTTCCAGGGTATCAATGGTAGCCCAGCGCCTCACTTCGAACGGAAAAAGGTTGCCGCCGGCGTAGTTACTGCAGCAAGGGCCTATACTCAGGTAATAGTTCTGAGTGATATTGACGATGTTGCAATTATTCACGGTATAACTGTCGGGCCCGTAATTGGTATAGTAATAACCAATGATGCTGAAGTTACCCTGGAAATTATTACAGGAGAATTTATTGACGGCGTTTGTTGGCAAAGCAATGTCAGAGGTATAAAATTCATTGGTGCATACGGCAGGTAAAATAGTTCCTCCTGTATTGGATGATACCCTGTATTTGGGCTCAAATACCAGGGAATCGTTATTCAGAAATACAAAACCTGCCGAAACCCCTCCTGAGGCGATCAATGCGGTGCTGCTGAGATTGTAGGTGTATGTTGCTACCGGGTTGATATATGCCCCGCCCGGGATGTTGCAGGTGGCAAATAAGGCATTGGCCCGGTAGATCTTTAAGTTGCCCCCCAGGGCTGTCAGGTAATTTCCGTTGGTAATCGTTGAGCTTACATAACAGTATTGCCAGAAAGGATGAGTCACATCTGTTTTAATAACGCCGGTATATTTTGAGGTAATCGTATCCCCGTACATAGCACGGTTTGTACGGATAGCACTGAAATTCAGGGAGCCGGAAGCATCCGGAAGCCCATTGTTATCATTGTCAGGCAGGCCATAGGAGGTACGCTGGATCGAAAAATCCTTGAAAGTTAGGCCCACGCAGGTAATAGGGCATAGGATGTCGAGCGGGAAAGTGTTGTTGGTTGTCAGGATCTCGCAGCCACATGCTGCCGAAGGAGAGTAAAACACGTCAATGCCTACATTCCCGGGACCACCCGCACAGGAACTGCAATTGGCTGTCAGCCCTATCAGGATTTGTGCCTGCTCGAGCGTAAAGGGGGCACCTCCGTTGAATATGGCCGTGATCACATTGCCGCTTTGGGAAACAGAAGCAGGCAGCCATGTTGAGGTATTGTTATACGCTATTATTTTCACGGTCCCCGGATTATAAGTGGCGCAGGGAGGCAGGGTATACTTTACCTTCCAGTATGCATCCGAGCCAACCGGGTAAGAGAAATTATAGCCCGACAGCAAATAGTTGAAGGTTGCCGTTGAGCCTGATACCAGTGACGAAGGCGAGCCGTTATTGGAAACAGCCGAGTTAAAGGCCAGGTGGTTGTATACTTTTCCCCAGTTCTCCACCACCTGGTAGTTGTTCAGGCAGATGCTCTGGTAATCGCCTTTGTAGCGCCATCCGTTGATCACGCTCGATTGGCAGCAGGAGGTCACATCCCAGGTAATGATGAGTACATCGCCTGCATTAATGCTGGGGATGTGAAGTGTGAAGGCTCCTTTCGGATTGGCCGGCAGGCACCCGAAAGCAACATTGTTCTGAGTGGCTGAAGGCGTGTAAGAAGCAGGCGCCCCTCCGTTGGTGCTGATCCTGATGCTGGAAATATCGATAGCCGATTGCAGCCCTGAATTATAACCTGCGCCGGTGGCCTGGAAGATCTCAAGGTTTACATTGATGGCCTGGCCAGCACCGGTGTTTTCTACCTTCAGCTGCTGGGTGCTGATGTTGCCCGGCATGAGGCACACCACCTGGCTGCCCTGAGGTGTGATCTGGAGGTTGGGAATAAAGTTCGGGAATACCACGTTGGCATTCGATAACGTGGTTTGACAGGCCTGATTGCCACAGCCCCAGCTGGCTTCAAAGCTCGACAGAACCGAGGAGCAATTGAGAATGGAAATGGTTTCACAGATCGTAATGCTTTCTCCCGATTCGAATAGACCGTTATTGTTGCCCACAGATGCAAAATCCGCAGGTCCTAATAAAAATGTCTCTGTACCACCGGAACTGGTCCAGGTACCGGCACTCACCCCGGTAATTTGCACGCCGTTGCCATGAATATCTTTAAGAGTAACAGCGCTTAGTTCTCCCAGTCCGCCATTAATAATCGTAATACAGCGGTTGAATGTACCTCCGATAGCACCGGCGTACGATTGGTTGGTGATGGTGGTGATAGAAAGATTGGGCTGTTTGATGACATAGTTGCCGGTTGTATGGGTGTTGTAATAGGCGGATGAATTAGCTGTATAGTTAACCTTGATCGTGTTCTCAATCGGATTTCCGGCAGATAGGAATGCCAGCACATCACAGTTTACGGAAGCAGTATAGGTAACCACCACGGAAGAAAGCGTCGGGATATTGGCAATGGAAAAGGTAGGAGCATTTAAAGGGACAATGCTCGTTGCGGTTGCGTTGGTCACAGAGCCCACCTGGTAAATCACGCCGCTGGGCATGGTCAGGTTCACGCTCACATTGCTTAACGTGAACGGAGAGGGGTTGTTGATCGTAAACGAAAACACCTTGGCTTGCCCGCAGATGGTCATATCTGCGGGCACAGATGAGGAAATGGTGATATGAGAGCCTAATTGGGTTTGTGAGTAAAGTCCAAAAACAGATACGGTAAATAAGTAAAGCAGAATAAATTTCCTGACCATGTGATCACAGGTTTTTATAAGTTAAACGTATAGAACATGGGGAGTTCGGAGGAGCCAAAAGAACGGAAAAGGAACCAGGAGCCTGATCAAAAATCAATTAAATGATCTATGATTTTCTAAAAATAGATAAAAAATAGTATTCCTAACAAATTTCGAACGTACTTTATTGTAAAATTATTTTTGACTTTACACAAAAAAATCCCGCCTTTTGGGCGGGATTTGTTAGAAAACAGCAGTTCACTCATTAACCTTTTACTTTCACCATGCCCTGGGCCATTTTTACAGCTTCGTAAAGATTTACGATACCACCCGTTTTAGATAGCTCGCTGAATTTCACCAGCTCATCGCCTTTCCTTGAAGCTTCCGGTTTGATGACCTTGGCATTTTTATAGGTTTTTACGGATGATTTGGTCAGGATCTTAATCAGCTGCTTTGGTGTCAGCTCAGGGAAATAGGATTTCAACACTGCTGCCACACCAGCTACTACTGGCGCAGCCATACTCGTGCCGCTGGCATCTTTATACTGGTTCAGATCGGGTACCGTAGAATAAATATCCACTCCGGGCGAGAAAATATCGACCGTTTTTTTACCATAGTTGCTGAAAGGCGCTACAATGGCGTCGTCTTTTTTCCAGCTCAGAGCGCCAATGTCGATGAAGTTGGGAGCGGTTTTACCGTTCTCCATTTTTTTGCAGGGATAATGCACGATCTCGTCAATGTTTTCAGAAGCATTGCCGGCTGCATGAATCAGCAGCACACCTTTGCTTTCGGCATATTTTACTGCATCATCCACTGCTTTTTTGCCGGGAGAATACTTTTTTCCAAAACTCATGTTGATGATCTGGGCACCATTGTCAACCGCATAGCGGATGGCGTTGGCCACATCCTTGTCGCGCTCATCGCCATCCGGAACGCAACGAACGCTCATGATGCGCACATTATCTGCAACCCCGTCCATGCCAATGCCGTTTTTTCTCTTGGCAGCAATAATACCGGCCACATGCGTACCGTGAAAAGCACCCGGGCCTTTGCAATCAGCATTTCCGTAATATTTCTCGTTGATGTCGTTATAATTGTCGCCTACAATAGAGCGTGTATCAAAGTTCACATCCAGGCGGCTGCCATCCATGCCTTTCAGCGCTTCGTCCAGCTGCTCCACCAGCTCGTCAGGCTCCATGCCTGAAGCTGCCTGCGCCATCGCGATCATTTTTCCCTGTTTGTCTTTTTGTTCTTTGGCATCGAATGCTTTCAGATCATCCAACGTCACTTTCTCCACTCCTTTTTCCTTTTTGATCTTATCCAACACACCGGCCACCGCATCGCGGATAAACTTGTATTGGTTGGCAGTAGCTTCCGCCTGCGCAACTTCCTTATCGTAATCGGCCTTTACCACCTGGTAAAATTTAAATTCCTTTTTCTCCTCTTTCGTTTTCAGGTCTGCTTCCGTTTTGCCATTGTACTTAGCATGCAGGTCTTTGTACACACGTGTCAGCTCCAGGTTATCCTTCTCCACATTTCTGCCGTCCTTGTTGCCCAGGAAGCTCCAGCCGTGAATATCGTCGATATAGCCATTCTTGTCGTCATCGATACCGTTTCCTGCAATCTCTCCGGGATTGGTCCACATCACATCTTTCAGGTCCTCATGCGTATAATCCACGCCGCTGTCCAGTACCGCCACAACCACTGTGGTCGATTTTTTTCCTTTCAGGAGCTCTTCGTAAGTCCTTTCAGTGCTCACGCCGTTTACGCCATCCTTTGTGGCGTCTAGGTTAAACCAGTTGTCAGGACGTTTGGTTTGAGCCTGGCTCATCAGAGCAAAGCATAGGGCAGCGGCAAGGGTGATCTTTTTCATAATTGATGTTATTGTTTTAACTGCCTTGATAAACGAAGGCAGGATGATTAGTATGAGCAAGTTAACATTTTATTTTTTGAATCAAATGTTAATTTTTGCAGGAAAGAAATAGCCGGGATGAAAGGTTAATTACTCATTTGGGAAATGCTCCGGATGAGGTCGTGCCTGGTAATAATGTGAATGCTGCCACTCAGGTCTTTCATCAGCACAGCATTGTTTTCCCTGGTGATGAGTTTCGAAACCTCTTCCATGGGAGCCTGCCCGCTTACCATCGGGAAAGGGGCCTGCATCAGCTCTTCCACTTTTTTAGCTTTTAAGGACGGGTCGTTCAATAATTGAGAGAACAGTACGCTGTCGTTCAGGGATCCTACAAAGTCGGTTCCTTTTCTTACCGGGATCTGGGAGATGTCAAATTGATGCATCACATTCAGCGCATCGTTGAGCGTAGACCCCGCATCCACGGTAATCAGCTTTTGGTTTTTATGAAACGCGATGAGGTCTATTGCTTTCGGTTTCCTGATTTCCAGGAAGCCACGGTCGCGCATCCAGTCGTCGTTAAACGCTTTCGCCAGGTAGCGTGTACCATGATCATGGAAGATCACCACAACCACATCGCCTTGTTTGAACAGGTCTTTCATTTGCATGAGGCCTGCCATTGCCGCGCCGGAACTGTTCCCTACAAAAATACCTTCCTCGCGCGGAAGGCGCCTGGTCATAATAGCTGCATCGCGGTCCGTTACTTTTTCGAAATGATCGATCACGCTGAAGTTCACATTTTTTGGTAAAAAGTCTTTACCAATGCCTTCGGTGGCGTATGGGTAGATCTCGTTTTTATCGAATATGCCGGTTTCTTTATATTTTTTAAATACGGAACCATAGGTATCGATGCCAAGCACTTTGATATCCGGGTTCTTTTCCTTCAGGTATTGCCCGGTACCGCAAATGGTGCCGCCCGTTCCGGTGCCCACAACCAGGTGGGTGATCTTTCCTTCGGTCTGCTCCCATATTTCAGGGCCCGTTTGCTTGTAGTGCGCAATTGAATTCGACAGGTTATCGTACTGGTTGAGTTTATATGAACCGGGAATTTCTGCTGCCAGGCGAGAAGAAACGGAATAATAGGATCGTGGGTCCTCCGGCTCCACATCAGAAGGGCACAACACAACATCGGCGCCGAAGGCACGCAGGGCATCCAGCTTCGCCTTGCTTTGCTTGTCCGTAGTTGTAAAGATGCATTTGTAGCCTTTCACAACCGCAGCAATAGCCAGCCCCATTCCTGTATTGCCGCTGGTGGCTTCAATGATGGTGCCGCCCGGTTTCAAATGCCCCGCTTTTTCGGCATCTTCGATCATCTTCACCGCCATGCGGTCTTTGATGGAGTTGCCCGGATTGGTCGTTTCCACTTTTGCGAGAACGGTGCAGGGAAGATCCCTTGTAATCGCATTTATCCGGACCAGAGGCGTGTTGCCAATTGTCTCAAGGATGTTTCTGCTTATTTTTTGATATGCGGAGCGGCTCTTCTGCAAAAAAAAAGGTCGCTTAATGACTCATTTGAGAAATGCCCTGGATCAGGTCGTGCTTGGTGATAATATGAACACTGCCACCCAGATCCGTCATCAGCACCGCATTATTTTCCTTATTGATCAGTTTCGAGATCTCTTCCATGGGTGCCTGATCGCTTACGATCGGGAAAGGGGCCTGCATCAGCTCTTCCACTTTTTTGGTTTTTAGAGAGGGATCCGCAAACAGTTTAGAGAACAGCGCGCTGTCGTTGAGAGAACCTACAAAGTCGTTCCCGCGTTTCACCGGCATTTGTGAGATGCCAAATTTATTCATCACATTGAGTGCATCATGGATCGTAGAATCAGCGTCTACCGTAATCAGTTTTTGATTTTTGTGAGAAGCGATGAGATCGATTGCTTTCGGTTTCTTAATTTCCAGGAAGCCGCGGTCGCGCATCCAGTCGTCGTTGAACATTTTGCCAAGGTAGCGTGTGCCATGATCGTGGAAGATCACCACAACCACATCACCCGGCTTAAACATATCTTTCATCTGCATGAGGCCTGCCATCGCAGATCCGGCGCTGTTTCCGGCAAAAATACCCTCCTCGCGCGGAATGCGCCTGGTCATAATCGCCGCATCGCGGTCCGTTACTTTTTCAAAGTGGTCAATTAAATTGATGTCGACATTTTCCGGTAAAAAATCCTCGCCGATACCTTCGGTAATGTAAGGGTAGATTTCATTTTTATCGATCTCACCCGTTTCTTTCAGTTTTTTGAAAATAGAGCCGTAGGTATCGATGCCTAATACTTTGATGTTTGGATTTTTCTCTTTCAGGTATTTTCCTGTTCCGCTAATGGTACCTCCGGTACCAACGCCAACAACCAGGTGCGTGATTTTGCCTTCGGTCTGTTCCCATATCTCAGGCCCTGTTTGCTCATAGTGCGCCGCTGTGTTGGATAAATTGTCATATTGGTTCGGTTTCCACGAATTAGGAATCTCTTTCACCAGGCGGGAGGAAACGGAGTAGTAGGATTTAGGATCTTCGGGCTCCACATCGGTAGGGCACACGATCACATCGGCACCGAAGGCGCGCAGGGCGTCTACTTTTTCTTTACTTTGCTTATCCGTTGTCGTAAAAATACATTTGTAGCCTTTGATGATAGCTGCTATCGCCAGGCCCATCCCTGTATTGCCGCTGGTTCCTTCAATGATGGTTCCGCCCGGTTTCAGGCGCCCGTCCTTTTCAGCATCCTCGATCATTTTCAATGCCATACGGTCTTTGATGGAGTTGCCCGGGTTGGTTGTTTCCACTTTGGCCAAAACAGTGCAAGGCAGGCTTTTGGTAATGGTATTGATCTGAACTAAAGGTGTATTTCCGATAGTTTCGAGGATATTTTTACTGATTTTCTGGTACATGGATACGTGTGTTTGATTTAGTGCCGTAAAGATAAAAAAAACAGCCCGTATTATCGGAATCCTGTGCAAAAATGTTGGTAACTCCGGCTTTTCAGGAAGCAGTGAAAGGGCAAGGCAATACAACGCCGCAGATAGGGCGGATAAGGGCGGGAATGATTTCCGGAAAAGCGGATGGCGTTTTTTGTTGCTATGCAGTTCTACGCATATTCTACAGAAATCTATGGATTCAGGTCTTTCAAAGCCCTCAGGATATTGCTTTCCACGCGGGTTGCAATTTCTTCGGTAGGATGTTTCACGAAGGTATCGCCTGTTACTTTTTCATAGAGCTCGATGTAGCGTTCCGAGATCTCGTTGATCCAGGCATCGCTCATCTCAGGCACACGTTGCCCTTCCTTGCCCTGGAAACCGTTCTCGATCAGCCAGCGGCGAACAAACTCTTTGCTCAGCTGCTTTTGCTCTTCTCCTTTTTGCTGTCTTTCGGCATAACCTTCAAGGTAAAAATAACGCGACGAATCAGGCGTATGGATCTCATCCATCAGGGTTACCTCACCGTTGTATAACCCGAATTCGTATTTTGTATCTACCAGGATCAGGCCCATCTTGTTGGCAATTTCCTGTCCGCGGGCATATAGCTTCCGTGTATACTCTTCGAGTTGCACGTAATACTTTTCTTCCACAATTCCCTGTTTCAGGATCTCTTCGCGGCTGATGTCTTCATCATGCCCTTCGGAAGCCTTGGTGGTAGGCGTAATAATCGGCTCCGGTAATTTGTCGTTTTCTTTGAGGCCTTCCGGAAGAGAGACGCCGCAAAGCGTTCGCAGCCCGCTGTTGTAAGTTCTGGCAGCATGTCCCGCCAGGTAGCCCCTGATAACCATTTCCACTTTAAAAGGCTCGCACATTTTCCCCATACTCACTACCGGGTCGGGGACCGCCATAATCCAGTTCGGAACAATATCCCTGGTAGCCTCCAGGAATTTGGAAGCGATCTGGTTAAGCACCTGCCCTTTGTAGGGAATTCCTTTAGGCAGAACCACATCAAAGGCGCTGATGCGGTCGCTGGCCACCATTACCAACAGCTTATCGCCAATTGTATAAACGTCCCTGACTTTTCCTTTGTAAAAACTGGTTTGGCCCGGAAGAGCGAAGCGGGTAGAGGTAAGAGCTTGCATGGTGATGTGTTTTTTTTGAGGAGCAAATATAAAAACTATTTGCTTAGGGCAGGATCAATTTTTAAAAGCCCGGGCTCATCGGTTTCGGATGTTTCCTCCGGATTCTCCTTCTCCAGGAATTTCACATAATCCAGCTTTGTGTAATAGTAGAGCCACATAAAACCGATGAAACCACCGAAGGTGTAGTTTCCCTGCCGGGCCAGCTGCAACAGGATAATTACCAGCACGGCATTCGAGATCAGCCAGTGGTAGTCGGCTTCCGGATGATTGGGATCCCTTTTGACATAATTATTCCGGATGAACAGGATGATGAAAATGAGCCCGAAAAGCCCCGTTTCGGAAATGGTGCGCAGGAGCATGGAATTGGCATCGGACATGTTGTTGTCATACTCGCCGCCAAGCAGGTAGCTGAGGTCGTATTTCGAAAAAATATACTGGTGTGATCCTAAGCCGGTGCCAAACAGCGGGTTATGCAAAAAGTTATTTTTGGTGATCACGTAGTTATTGTACTGCACAAAACTGGAGCCATGTATGGTTTGTAACAAGTGTCTTTTTCGCATCACCTGCACCATCGCTCCGCCACGCTCGTCTTTATCCGCTTCCTTTTCCAGCATGCCTTCCACATAAAGGGCGCGGACGCCGTCTACGCGAAGCCTGAATTCTTTGACATTGTTATACAGCGCATAAAAAAGGATAAGGCTTACAGGAATAGCAATAAAAATATAACGAACTACGCCGTAATTGATCAGTAGCAAAATCAACACGAAGAAAACACCGATATAGGCAACCGAAGAGGTAGACATCATGTAGGTAAACATGATCACAAGGCCCTGCAACCGGGTGATAAAATAGCTTTTGTTAAACACAAGATTATAACAGGCGATAAAAAAAGCCGGTCCTAAAGTAGCACCAACATACGAGGGCTCACAGAAAATACTGTTGACGCGGATGCCAAGGCCACCAAGGGTGACACCCCATTTATTAAATCCGAAGAGGATCCTGAAATCATAACCCGGCGCAAAACCGATGAGGTAAGAGACGAGTTGTATGACGCCTATAACCGCGGCAACGTAGGCCCAGGACATATAGATGGAAAAAAAGCGCACAATATCCCGTTCATAGTATTCAAATACATAGTAGAAGAACAGGGTAGATACAAAAAGATTGGCATAGATCTTTATAAAAAAGCCAAAGGTGTTGTTTCCGTAAAGGATATTGATAATGCCAAAAAAGAGTAGCGGAAGGAACAGATACAAGAGCCGGATTGGAAAACGGTACTTGAAGACGAAGGCTCCCAGCAGGAGAAGAAGGCCGATGTAAGAAATGTAAAACTCAAAGGGAGTTTTGAACAGAACAATAGAACTGATGAAAATAACGGAAAATATGGCGACGTCAATAAGTTTGCTTAGCATGTTCTACCCGATGAAGATACTAAGAATATCCTAAATGAAGCGATTCTATCCAGCATGAAAATTAACGGAGATGTTGAGCAAGTTTTTCAAAAATACTGTCCCAGTTAAAGGTATTCCTCATACGCTCCAGTGAGCGTTGCTTTTTTTGACCGAGCGAGTCCTGTGAGTCTACGGCTTCTTTCAGGGCCTGCTTTAAGCCTTCGGTGTCGCCAGGTTGTATCAGCCATCCGTTCTGTTGATCCACCATAGCAGCTACAGCGCCTACATCGGTAGCAACGACTGCCAGGCCATTGGACATAGCTTCCAGGATCACATTCGGAAAGCCTTCGCTCCAGCTTGGGCATACCAATACATCGGCCCCCTGCAGGATCTCCCTGATCCTGTTAAAATCCCTGATCTCGCCATGATAGCTGACGGCAGGATGGCTAACCCGGAATTCGTCAGGGATAGGGCCAATGAACTCAAAACGAAAGGCAATGTTTTCGGATATCAGGCTGCGGATAACATCATTTAGCTCCGGCACGCCCTTCCGGCGTTCGAAGCGCCCCATAAACACAAACTGCAGCGGCCCTTTTTCGTGACCGGCGACGGCATCGGCAATCATATCTTTTTCAGTGCCCGATGGTATCTCAACGATCTTTCGCGGATCTATACCTATCGCCCTGATGATGTCGGTTACCTTTCCTCCGTATGAAAAAGCGATATCTGCACGGCGGCTGATAGTTTTTACAAAAGGCCGTAACAGGTAGTGCTGGAGCCTGGTTTTAAAGTCAGGAGGAATCTGGAACATTTCATAACCGTGAAATTTAACGCCAACCGGAGCGCATTGAATTTTATTTTTGAATTTCCGGTTGATAAGCTTCCAGCCTGTAAATCCTTTCGTATAGATGAAATCATAGGTTCCAAGCTTCGGAAGCAGGGCCTCATACACACGTTTGGAATATTGCCAGGAAGAAAGAATATAATGCCCTGGAAATTTTAAATTTTTTGGAAACTCAAGTACAACGGATGTGATATAAGACTTTTCCTCTTCACTGAAACAGTTAAGCTGACTGATGTCAAGCGCTGAATCGTTGAAATGAAACAAGTCGACATATACCTTATTCTTCGCAAAATATTTAGCAAGGTAAAAAGAGTGCTTTTGCATTCCTCCTATCACATAGGGCGTAATTCCGTCTGTTACCAGTGCAACATGCATTAGAGTTTGATTTTTGAAGACAGTTTTTTGGAGGGTTTTTCGATCAGCAGGTACATGATATAAGAAGAGACAAATGTAACAATTAATCCTGCAAGTAAGATCAGGAGTTTCTGAGCGGTTGTATGCACGTAACGGCTTAAAATATTAATAACGGCAGCACCTACCACCGGGTGAATCAGGTAAATGGAATAGCTCATTTTTCCCATCCAGTGGAGCACCGGAATTTTTAGTTCGGAGAAGAACAGGATTACCAATGCAGTAGCCAGGCCAAAGCAAGCAGCTACTGTACTCATGGCAGCATAATTGTACACGAAGCAGGCGATCATAACGATGCCGAATTCGAGCATACCAATGAGGTTGCTTTTATACTGGAAGACAGAGATGCCAAACAGGAACAAAGGAGCGTAAATGGGAAAATGCGAAGCCGCAGGTATAGCCCAGGCCATTCCAAAGCAAAGCAGATAAGCCACTATACGAAGCCAGAGAGATTTGTGTACAAAAAGCAAGTACATAAATGACATAAGCAGGTAATACTGAAATTCGATAGCCAGCGTCCAGTAGACGTTATTAAGCCATTTATACTCCGGGAAAAAATTGATCAGGTAGCCAAAATGCAAGCCAATCCGGGCAGCTGTGATCTCTTCCGGAGAATGGATACCTATGTGGAACCTCGTTTTGATAAAGGCGATGATGAGGATTAGCAGAATGGAGGCGAGGTAAGGAGGCTCGAGACGGATCAGGCGCTTGGCCATGAATTTCAACATGGAGCCCAGGTGATAGTTCTTGTAATACATCGACCAGGGAATAATGAATCCGGAAATGACAAAAAATACCAGCACGCCGTTTTGCCCGTAAGAGAATATTTTGCTCATCAATGCCGGATATTGCAGGCCTGTGACGGTACAGGTAAAATGAAAGAGACATACGCTGATGGCAGCGAAAGACCGTAAACTATCAATGATGTTAACTTGCTTCATACATTCAGGAGCTCTGCGTACTGTTCTTTGAAGTGTTCTTTGGTATAACAGGCGAGGCTCAGGTTATGGATCCGGAGCTTTTCGGCATAAGGAACGGGACTTAAAGTATCGGGGTCGAAGTTCAGGTCTTCGAAAGAAGCAAAATCGCTATAATCGCCAAGATTCCTGGAGATGATGACCTTGAGCCCGGCATTCAGGTATTCGGCAAACTTTACCGGAGAGGCTACTTGATTGGTCATGCTTTGCTCGCGATAGAGGATGCCATAATCCGAAACAAACAGATAATCTTTTACTTTGGAAGGCTCGACAAATAAAACGGTTATCTTATCCCGAAAGGCCTGCATCACTTTAAAGGAATTGTCGAAGTGATCGGAAAGTACAATCAATCTGGCCTTCGGATGCTTCAGGTACCCGCACATCATCTCATCCACCAGGGAGAAAGACTGCCAGCCTGCCGAAGATCCCGAATAAATAAAAATAATGTCCTCGCTGTCGTAGCCCATTTCCAGGCGTCGTGCCAGTATCTCTTCCTTCTTTGGGAAAAATGTACCGAAATCGTGGCTCAGGGTGCAGGGAATGATGACATGCTTAGCTTTTTGATAGTGATAAACTTCCTGCCAGTAACTTACCAGGGCAGCCGATACAGCCAGTCTGTAGTCGCTTTTGTCGAGGGCTTTCCGTTCGAGATCCCTGATCTGGTCCTTCAGTCCGGCGTTATCAACAACATTGTACTCGTTAAGCTCGGCGTAGTAAGCGCCACGTGCATCAAAAATGACCTTTTTGCAGAAACCGGATTTTCTTAGTCTCAGGGCAAGATTTGTGGCGAATGGGCCGCGCGCCATGATGGTGCGCTCTCTTTGAAAAATCAGGATAAATGCGAGGGTATAAAAATTAAGATACCAGTAAGCGGCTTTCGGGAACATCGGCAACACGAGTGCGTGCTGGCATCTGGCCGTGATCTTCTGTTTATTGGAAAAGAATTTCCGGAGTGAGATCAGGGCGATCAGCCTGGTCCGGTTGGGTGTCAGATGGTTCATGTAATTCACCACGTCGATCACCTGCGAGTGATAGATGCCTGAGGGTGGATCGTTATAAGTCAGGTAGATCATGCCAAAACCTCAGACAAATGTTTAAAAATGCGTTCACTGGCTTTACCGTCCCAAAGCTTAGGGATGTTCCCTTGTTTATAGCTTCCGTTCTCTATTTGTGTGAGGTAAGATTTGATGATCTCCAGGTCGAAAGGAACAAGCGTATTGCTTCCTACCGTGCATGTCACGGGCCGTTCGGTATTCTCACGCAGGGTCAGGCAAGGTATTTTTAAAAAGGTGCTTTCTTCCTGAATCCCTCCGCTGTCGGTAAGGATAAACCTGCTGTATTTGGTCAGTTTCTGAAATGCGAAATAATCCAAGGGCTCTGTAAAGATAAGGGAGCCTATTCTGCTGAACTCTGCCTTCAGCCCGAAGCGTTCCATGTTTTTAAGTGTCCGCGGATGAACCGGGAATACGATCTTATAATTGCCGGAAATGTAAGTGATGAGGTCGAGAAGCTTTAGCAGACCCTCTTTGTTATCCACGGATGCCGGGCGGTGCATGGTCATCAGCACATACTTCCGGGCTTCCAGGTTAAGCTCGCTTAAAATGGCAGAGTTTTCAATCTGCTCGCGGAAAGCCACCATCGTATCGATCATGGTATTGCCTGAAAAGAACAGTTTTTTCTCATCCACGCCTTCTTTGATCAGGTTGTCCCAGCCGCTTTGCTCCGTCACCAGGAAATAATCCGTAATGCTGTCGGTAATGACGCGGTTATGTTCCTCCGGCATACTCTTGTCGTAGCTGCGCAGGCCGCTCTCCACATGGGCTATCGGGATGTTCAGTTTATTGGCCGTGATAGCGGCAGCCATGGTAGAGTTCACGTCGCCCACCACCATCATCAGATCTGGCCTGAATTCCGAAGTAACCAGCTGTTCAAGCTTGATCATAATCTCGGCAATCTGCGTATTGGCCGATGCGCCTGTAGCTATATTCAGGAAATAATCGGGCAAAAGGCCGAACTGGTTGAAAAACACGTCGGCCATTTTTTCATCGAAATGCTGTCCTGTATGGACGATCTTCAGCGCCAGCCCCGGATGAGCTGCTGCGACACGCTTGAACTGAGTCACCTTGATGAAATTCGGCCTCGTGCCGATCACGACCAGTATGTTTTTATTGCTCATGAATGTATTTTATAGATTGTTTCTAAGGTGCTTGGCCGGGTTGCCTGCTACAACGCTGTTCTTTTCCACAGGCTTGATCACCACGGCACCCATGCCAATGAAGCCATCGTCGTGGATGGAGCCGTGATTGATCACGGAGGCATTAGGGCCTACCCATACGTTTTTTCCGATTACGGCGCTGCCGCCGATCATAGCATGCGCAATGATCAGGGAATTTTCCCCGATCTTAACGCCGTGGGCAATATGCACCAGGTTATCGATCTTGACATTGCGGCCGATGACAGTGCTGCCTAACACGGCTTTGTCGATGCAGTTGTTATTACCGATTTCGGTATGCTCGTGAATGATCACATTGCCAATATGAGGGATCATTTCCCACAGGCCTTCCTCGTTTTTTTCATAGCCGAAGCCTACAGAGCCAATGGTATTGTTGCATCCGATCGATACATTGTTTTTAATGATCGTATGAGCGTGAATAACAGTGTTGTGACCAATAGACACGCCTTCGCCGATCTCGCAATGATCATCGATCACTACGTTTTCGCCGATGTAGGCACTGGCGCTGCATTTGGCGCTGGGACTGATCCTGGCAGAAGGACTGATAAAGGCCTTTTTTGTTTCAGAAAGAAAAAAAGCCTCCAGTACCTGTTTGAACGCCAGTCTGGGTTTTTGCACAACGATAAAATTCAGGCGTTCGTTCTTAACGGAAGCGAAGCTGGCCTCCGACAGGATCACAGTACCGCCAGACAAGTCATTCAGTTTATACGCGTTTTTATCGTTGCTCCAGAACAGCTGCTCATGCGACTGCGGAACATTGTTCTGAAAGTCGATCAAGTGGGTGATTTCTATGTTTTTTTTTCCAGTGTAGCCGACGGGCTTTATACATAGAAGAATATCGTCGATATTGATTTTTTTCATGGCCAGGAAAATAGATTAGTTGATGCAACGGATCAACTCGAAGCATTCGGCATATTTTTCATTGATCTGCACACCTCTCACGATAGCCAGTGATTTGATAAACTCTTCGTTGGCATAGTTCCGGTGCGCCTGAGACTTATAGCATTGGATCGCCTCTACTTTCTTCTTCAGTTGGCTTTCAGATATTTTATAAAAACAGGAAGTCACGAAGCTCAGATTGTTCCATGGAAGCTCATAGCTAAGTAGCGTACTGAACTTAAAAGCTCTGAAGCTTTCATGCGCAATTGTGTAATGATCCTGGTGAATATCGTTGAGCGAAGGAATGAGAACGATCTCCGGCGAAATATCTTTTTTTAATTTCAGTATGTCGTCGAGGACCTCTTGCCTCCTGTAGTTAAAGGTTCTTACACTGTAATCGAACAGAATCAGGTTTTCTTTTTTTAGTCCTATCTTCTGCGAGGCCTCTTTAATTTCGGTGATGAGGATGTTACTGGGGAAATCCTTTAAGACGCTCTGTTCGCAGGCCGAGAATGCGGCGCAATATACATTATGGCCTTCTTCGATGAACCTGGCTACTGTGGCGCCGCAGCCAAATTCCATATCGTCGGTATGGGGAGCTAAAACAAGTATATTCCTTGGTTTCAACATAAATAAGTAATGTTAGTCATTAGAACTTTGGTAAAAATGATGACATAAATGTAAGCATCTCATTCCAAATATAGCACCGATCCTGATGCTATTGTTTAAAATACCCGCTGATTTGTTCAGTAACGGCTTTTATGGAATATTCGCTGATATCGTAAGCATCATTATAATCGGGCAAGGGACTGCCTTTGGCAATACTTTCAAAAAGTGCATCCATGCTATTCAGGTCGGCATGAACTCCGAGCCTGTTTGCCTTGATGAATTGCGGGCCTCTGCCCTCATTGCAAAGCAGGATCATCGGCGTGCGGGTATAGATGATCTCGAAAAATTTGGTGGATATGTTATGAATGCCATACTCAGGGTGGATTAGTAGTACATAATCGTAGCGATCGAATTTCCGGAACAATTCGCGTGCAGGCATCTGGTCCAAGAAGCGGACGTTTAATGCGTCATGCTTTTTGAATGTTCTTTCATGTTGCTTCTTATCTGTATAAATATCGAGCATGAGTTCGTTTTTATACCTGGCGCAGAGTGACGCCATTTTATCGAGAAGGTCCTCCACACCGTGATAGATGTTGCCATACATCACCAACCGCCTGACCGCCGAGGCACTTTTAGGTAATACACACAGCTCTTTCTCATCATAGAAATGCGGGATGATCTTTATCTTATCCTTGTGCTGTGGGTATCTTGCTAGGAGGTGCTTTTCCATTTCCACGTTAGGCACGGACAAGATATCTGAATGTTCCATCACAAAGGCCTCACGCCTCAGTTCATGCTGCATGCGCTTTGGTTCCAGGTCAGCAAAACCCCAGTTCGGTCCCCAGGTCCAGGGATCGCGTAAATCATTGAGGATAAAGATATCTTTGAACCAGGTTTTTAGCTCCAGTACCTGGTGCATGGCTCCGAACGGAGCGCCTGTGCATACCACATGCTTGATCTTGTACTCTGAAATGATTTCTTTCGCTTTTTTCAACATCGTGCCTTTCCAGAAAATAGCCCTGTCGAGGAAAGAGCCTTTGGTCAAAAGAGGAAGAACAGTGATCCAGAATTTGTAAAGTACTTTCTGTATGAAATGATGTTCGAATTTTACCAGAACTTTCGGATACATGCCTGATACCTGATGAATCCTGATGTTCGGGTTGTCCTTCACAAGATCCCACCATAAGGAGTTTTTATCAAAAGGATTTTTAGCACATATAACATGCACCACATATCCTAACTTGGTAAGCTCTGAAGCATGTTTGGCCCAGCGCCTGCCACCTATGCCATAGTACGGAGGAAAAACATAAGAAACCAGCAGGATATGTTTCGGGTTTTCCAAAGAGTCGGTCAGGTTTTGGTTAAGAGAAGCAAGTTATGAATTTTCTACAACTCGATTGCCTCACTTCCAGAAATTTACTTATCGTATGGATATTTGATATACGTAACTTTGAAAACAGGTTTGTACATCAGGTCTTCCTTGCCGCCCATCACAATGCGCTGCATGCGGTTGTCCCTTTTTCCTGCCAGCGATTTGCTCGGAAGTGCATTTACCAGGTAGAACCCGTAATTATAGATTTTACCGGTAATGATTTTTTGCATCTGGCGCGCAATGTTGAACTTGTAGTAGTTATAATTAGGGTCGTAGCTGCCGCCGTATTTGATAAAGTCGGTGGTTTCAACCTGGTCGTATACCAGTTCCTCCACGCCTCCGGCACCAGTTGCAATAAGTGCCAGCTGATCGGGCACGGAGTACTCGGCGCTTATGGTTGACTTATTGACCCTCACAATCAATTCCGCACGGCTGATAGACACATTCTGCGAATCGGAAAAAGCTTTTAAGAAAGGCAGGTAAACCTTCACACGCGTCCCCCCGAAACTATTCAGGTAAACGCTGCCGTTGCCTTTGGTCGTGTCTTTATCAATTACCTGCTCAAACAGGTTGGTCGATGCAGCAGCATAATAGTTGTGGTCAATGTGGTTGAGCCTTTGCGCATCGTTCCCCTTAAAAGTAAACTGGGCAGTTTTTATTTTTGAACTCACGGAGTTTCCATCGTGGTAGTAAAGGTTTATGCCGGACATATCGTCCTCCATATTGTAGCGGGCAATGGTTCCCTGGTTAAGAGGCGACAATACCGAGTTGGCCGAAGAAATGTAAATGCCTTTGTAAGCGTTGATAAAGTTGCTGTTGGTTGTAAGATTGGCAGGCGTCTGAAGGATATACTGCCCCAGGTTATCGTCGAAAGGTAGCACCAGGCACAGGCCGTTATTCCTGTAGCTCATCCTCGCTTTTACAGTAGCTACTTTTGTTTTCGAAAAATGTTGGGTCGTATAGTAAGCAGTAGTTGGGCTGATGACCTCGCTGAGCAGGTAAATGTCATAGGTAAGCTCCGGGTTAAAACTGCCCATGAACTGATCCGCGTAGCGAAGTACAATTTCCGAGGAATCGAGCACCGGATTGGCACCGTACGACACGTTCGTTAAATTATTGATGATGGAAAAATTGCTGTAAATACCCGCATGCGTTTGGCCGAAAACGGGATCCTGTATGCTGCCCAGGTACTTGTACTGATCGTTGTAGGTTCTTACCGAATCTACCCGCTGCGTGTGCATAAATACCGAAGCCGTATCGGTTACGGTAATGCCCAGGAGGTCATTTTCCGGTTGCACATCAAGGCCGAGCATACTTTGCGTATCTTTTTTCTTGCAGGAAAAAAGTAAAACGACAAAACTCAAAAAAATGACGGCTCGGACCTGATTCATAGACTGGAATTAAAAAACGCATAATTAATCAAAATTATGCGTTTTTAATAGTTAAAATTACAAAATTTATCGCTGTAGCCTGTTAGTCGGCAAGCACTTCAGTATCTTCCAGTACCAGGTCGTAAAATTCGTTGTAGGCATCGGTATATACCGCTTCGCCTTTAAATTCCAGAACCGGTTTTCCTGATTTTTTAGCATATTTCTCAACCTCGGCATTAATGCTTTCGCTTCCGAAGGCAATCCCATCCGAATGATCGATTGCAAGTTTCATCAGGTTCAGATACGACGCATCTTCGAGGTGTTTCAGGTCTTTTTTACTGATCCCGTCAATAATGGCCTTGTCAACCACTTTTTTATTCAGGGCTTTGGTGTATTCCTCGTCATATACCGTAAAAATGATTTTAGTATCGGAAAACAAAGGATCTTCAGCAAACGCTTTCTTGATGTAAATTGGCATCAGGCCTGTAAACCAGCCATGGCAGTGAATCACATCCGGAGCCCAGCCCAGTTTTTTTACCGTTTCGATAACGCCGCGGTTAAAAAAGATGGCGCGCTCGTCGTTATCATCAAAGTATTTTCCGGTAGCCTTGTCGGTAAGCACCGATTTCCTTTGGAAATAATCGTCATTATCAATGAAATACACCTGCATACGTGCAGTAGGTATAGAAGCCACTTTAATGATCAGGGGATGATCGGCATTGTTGATCACAATATTCATCCCCGATAAACGAATGACCTCATGGAGCTGATGGCGTCTTTCGTTAATGTTGCCATACTTCGGCATAAAAGTTCTGATTTCTTTTCCCCTTTCCTGGATTGCCTGTGGCAATCTTCTGGCGATTTTTCCGATATGGGTTTCATCTAAATAAGGGGTAATTTCCTGCGACACAAAAAGAACTCTTGCTTTTCTCATAAAATGGATTTAGGATTTCGTACTACAAAAGTAATAAAAAAAAAACCATATATCAAAGTATTATTTAGCTTTGGAGCCGATTATTTATAGATTAGGCGCCATTTTATGCTTGTATTTGACAAAATCAGGGATGTCAGGGAATATCTCGCTCAGAAGAGGAAAGACAAGGCAACCGTTGGTTTTGTACCTACAATGGGAGCCCTGCATGAGGGGCACATCTCGCTCATAGCCATCTCCCGGAGGGAAACAGACATCACGGTGTGCAGCATCTTCGTCAATCCCACCCAGTTCAACAACCAGGCAGATCTCACCAAATACCCGCGAACACCCGAAAAAGACATGGACATGCTGCGCGCTGCCGGCTGCGATGTGCTTTATATGCCCGATGTGGCGGATGTATACCCCGAAAACGATACCCGCGCATTTAATTTCGGCTACCTCGATACCATCCTCGAAGGCGCTCACAGGCCCGGCCATTTCAATGGTGTAGGGCAGGTGGTTAGCATATTGCTGGAAGGCATACAGCCAGATAAAGCCTATTTTGGCAGCAAGGATTACCAGCAGGTAATGGTTGTCAAAGAGCTGGCAAAGCAGTTGAAACTGCCTGTGGAAATCGTTGCCTGTCCTATTTTACGTGAACCCGACGGCCTGGCCATGAGTTCCCGCAATGTGCGGCTCAATGAAGAGGAACGAAAGGTAGCAGCCCGGATTCCTTTGATGATGCAGGAAGCCAGAGAACTGGTAAAGCGCGAAGGAATTGCAGCTGCCAAAGAGTATATCGCTCAGGAAGTGGCCGGGCAAGCCCTGATGAAGCTCGATTACTATGAAGTGTGCAAGGCAGATACATTGGAGCTGTTGGCGGATTATCAGCCGGGACAGCCCGCCATAAGCCTCATAGCCGTGTTTGTAGGTGCTGTGCGCCTCATCGACAACTGGCCGGTTTAGGGTTTTTAATTTCCTGATCCCGGAAGCCGAAGTCAATGTAAAATCAGGATGTCAGCTCGGGCGAAGTCGGAAACGGCATTGTATGATTTCAGAAAATTAAAAAGTCCCTGAAACAGGTTCAGGGTAAATCATTTCCCCTGGTGATCGATATTCCAGCGGGCCTCCAGTATAAGCATGGAATCCAGGGAAACGCCACGCTCACGGGCTCTTTTTTTGGCATCACTGAACCATTTCTCATCGTGGCGGATGTAGTTCACGAGGTCTCTCACTTTGTTTTGATACTCCGCATCTTCGCCTTTTTTTGCAGGGGAAGCAAGGCCCTTGTAATAGTGCTCAGCATTTTCAATAAAGCCCCAGCTTATTTTCCGCAGGGTGGCTTCCGTGGCCATAATCACAAACACATCGTGCCCGGCCAGCGCTTCGCCCAGGTCCACGTTTTCCACCAGCAATTCCTTTGAAGAGCTTTCGGGAAACACCTGCCTGTTGTAATACCAGAAATGGTCGTTTTCAAAGCAATTGGCAATGCCCAGGCCATACATGCCCCAGTAAAAGCTGTCGGAGATCACCAGCACCCGGGGCCGTGTCTTGCCTTCCGTTTTTACGGGAAGCATGTGCGGATAGGCTACATCAAAGCTTTTGAATCGAAACAACAGGTTCATGCCATCGGCAATGTCATAATCCACATCATGCGGCGGCTCCAGGCTCACTCCATCGAAGGCCAGCTCGGGGACATCGATATGCCTCAGCTCCTCAATTTTACGGAGCAGGGAATCGGCAGCCAGCGCTGTGCCATAAGTGCTCCAGTGCACACCGTGTTGCGGATACAAGGGGTACTTCGAGCGATGCTTGTTATCAACAAACCACTTATTGAAATCAATGACATTCAGCCCGGCTTTTTTGGCTTCATCCGACATGTAGCCGTAATTGGTAGGACCGCGAACCGGCAGGTACTTGTCCGGAATGTATTCAGGATAAAACGATGCCTTCCCGGCAGCAAATACCACAATGAGTTGTTTTCCCAGCTTGCCGAGCGTATCCGAAATAAATTTCAGGCGTTGGACGGTATGATCGATGCTGTCCTTCCCCAGGAAATCGGTGCCCGTATAGGCGTCGATATAGCTTTTTTCGTAGAGGTAGGTTTCCTTGCCAATGATCACACCATTGGCTTTGGCCTTTCTGAAAACGCTATAAGCGATCTGGTTATTGAGTTTTACGAACTGGCTCCGGAAGCCGAAAGCCGTGTTGATGTATTTCTCTTTTTCCTCCTGGTAGTAGCCGCTGAACCAATCCTCCTTGTCAAACTCAATATTCTCCGGGAGCTGGATGTCGCCCTTCAGAGGATGCTCTTTCTTCAGGTGCAGGTTCTCCTGGATCATCGGAATGAGCATGACGGCAAATATTCCCGCCAACAGCCATGTTTTGTATGTGTCGCGACCCTTCATTAAAAGCGGAAATAAATAAAGGGATTAAAGCCGGAGGAGGTGATAGAGCTCACCGACAGTACGAACAGGAGGATGCTGCTGCTCCACACAAGCAGGTGCCTGCGCCGGGTGTAGGGGTCGAGGTAAACGGCATCCTGGAGGCGCTGTCCCCAACGGTTTGCGGCAAAGAAAGAGAACAGGACAGCAATGGCAAACCAGGTCAGGAACTCAACGTCGAAGGTGGTGGCGGCATTGCTGTGCAGGCTAAACATGCGACCGATGTATCGGAAGGCATCGCGGATATGTTCGATCCTGAAAAACACCCAGCCGATATTAACGATAAAAAAAGTGATGAGCATGGCCGGGACCTTTCCGATCCGGTCGAGGGCTTTTCCGAGGAAGGCCCTTTCGATGACCAGGAAGAAGCCATGATAGGCCCCCCAGAACACGAAGCTCCAGCTGGCGCCATGCCAAAGGCCCGAGGCCAGGAACACCAGCCACAGGTTGAAATACAGGCGCCCCGTAGACACGCGGTTGCCTCCCAGGGGAATGTAGAGGTAGTTGCGCATCCAGTTGCCAAGGGTCATGTGCCATCGCCTCCAGAACTCGGTAATGCTGCGCGAGGTATAAGGATTGTTGAAATTCTCCGGGAAGCGGAAGCCCATCATTCTGCCGAGGCCGATGGCCATGTCGCTGTATCCGCTGAAATCAAAATAGATCTGGAAGGTGTAAGCCAGGCTTCCTACCCAGGCCGTGAGGGTGTCCATCTGAGCATAATCGCCACCAAAAATAGCATCGGCCACAGCGCCCATCTGGTTGGCAATGAGCACTTTTTTGCCGAGCCCCAGGGCAAAGCGGTAAAAGCCTGTGAGGCGGTCATCGGTACTTTCCGTGCGATCGGTGATCTGGTCGGCCAGCTCGTGGTAGCGGATAATGGGCCCGGCAATAAGCTTCGGGAACAGGATGATGTAAAGCTGGTAATCCCAGAATTTTGTCAAAGGCTTGTGAACGCGCCTGTACACATCCACCACATAAGTAATGGTTTCGAAGGTATAAAAGGAAATGCCGATAGGCAGCACCAGCTTCGTCCAGTGGATCTGCTTATCCGTAAACACCGATAAAGCCTGGTTGACATTCTCAATGAAAAAGTTGGAATACTTGAAATAGAACAGCAGGCCGATATTCACCGATACAGAGAGCGTGAGCATCAGCTTTCGTTTGGTTTCGCTGGCAGTACGGTCCATCCAGGTAACGAGGTAAAAATCGAGGAGCGTGGTGCCAAGGATGACAAAGATGAATTTGGGAGCTCCCCAGGCATAGAAGAAAATACTGCCGAGGAGGATCACTGCATTTTTATACTTCCGGTCGACGCTGAAATAAACCAGCATGAAGAGGGGAAGAAAGTATAATAAAAAGACAATGCTGCTGAAAACCATAGATGAATAACGGCTCTAAGATAAAATTATTTTTGTAATGAACATTTACCGTCCACTTGGTGCTATAAATTTGCTATTTTTGATGCCTGTATTTATAAACGTTACATCACCTTAACCAGCATACAATGAGCAATATCAAACCCGAAGATTTTTTTAAGAACATTATTTCCCACTGTAAGGAATACGGTTTTATTTTTCAAAGCAGCGAAATCTATGATGGATTAAGCGCCGTATACGATTACGGGCAGATGGGAGCGGAGCTTAAAAAGAACATCCGGGAATACTGGTGGAAAGCGATGGTGCAGATGCATGAGAACATCGTGGGCATTGATGCCGCCATCTTTATGCACCCGACTACCTGGAAGGCCAGCGGCCACGTGGATGCCTTCAATGACCCCTTGATCGATAACAAAGACAGTAAAAAGCGATACAGGGCCGATGTGCTCATTGAAGACCATGTGGCGAAGATCGAAGAGAAGATCAACAAGGAAGTAGAGAAAGCCGCCAAACGCTTTGAGAACTTCGATGCGGAGATGTTCAAATCCACGAACGGTCGTGTGAAGGAATACCAGGAAAAGATCGACGCGATCAACGAGCGCTTTAAAACGGCTCTGAACGATAACAACCTGGAGGAGGTCAAGCAAATTATTTTAGACCTCGAGATCGTTTGCCCGATCAGCGGAACCCGCAACTGGACAGATGTGCGCCAGTTCAACCTGATGTTCAACACCTCGATGGGGGCCGTCACCGACGATTCCAACATCATTTACCTGCGCCCGGAAACCGCGCAGGGTATTTTTGTGAACTACCTCAATGTGCAGAAAACAGGACGGATGAAAATTCCGTTCGGTATTGCTCAAACGGGTAAGGCCTTCCGTAACGAGATCGTGGCCCGGCAGTTCATTTTCAGGATGCGTGAGTTCGAACAAATGGAAATGCAGTTCTTTGTGAAACCGGGTACGGAGATGGAGTGGTACGAGTACTGGAAAAAAGCCCGCCTCAACTGGCACTTGTCTTTAGGCCTTGGCGCCGAGAAATACCGTTTCCACGATCACCTCAAGCTGGCCCATTATGCCAATGCGGCAGCCGATATCGAGCACCAGTTCCCGTTTGGCTTCAAAGAGCTGGAAGGCATTCACTCCCGCACCGATTTCGATTTAAGGCAGCATGAAGAACATTCAGGTAAAAAACTACAGTATTTTGATCCCGAATATACAGGCCCGTTAAATTCTTTGCTCGCTAAAACGCAAACACCGGAAGATTGGAAAGATAACCACAGCTATGTACCTTATGTGGTGGAAACATCCGTGGGCCTGGACCGCTTGTTTTTGGCTGTGTTATCAGCTTCTTTGAAAGAAGAAAAACTGGAAGATAACGATACACGCACTGTATTGAACCTGCCTCCGGCATTAGCACCATACAAAGCAGCTATTTTTCCTTTAGTAAAAAAAGATGGTTTGCCCGAATTAGCGGAAAGCATCATGAAAGACCTGAAATTCGATTTCATGGTGGCTTACGATGAGAAAGATACAGTAGGCAAGCGTTACAGGAGGCATGATGCCATCGGGACGCCGTTCTGCATCACCGTTGATCACCAGAGCCTCGAAGATAAAACGGTAACCATTCGTCACCGCGATAGCATGAAGCAGGACAGGGTCGCTATCAGTGAGCTACATGCCATTCTCACGGAGAAAACAAGTATGCAGAGTTTGTTGAAATCACTCTAAGATAAGAACGTCATTACGAACCGACGTCAGGAGGTGAAGCAATCTACCCTTCGGTGAGAGTGCCGCGCTACGCTCGTGCTATCGTCAGGCTGAACTTGTTTCAGCATCTTTTCTTTTTTTGTGAGAAAGGTATTTTACAGAGAATACCCCGCCTTCTCCAGGGGATAGGCATTAAAAGTACCCATGGCTTTGGCAATAGAAACATTGTTGCGATTGGTACAAATGATATCTCCGGAAGTCACGATGATGCGTTTACCCTGGCTTTCTATTTTTCCGATGCCCATCAACTCATCCCCCAGCAGGGAAGGCGAGAGGTAATTGATCTTAAATTCAACCGTGGACACAATCCGATTGTCGGCAACGGTTTTTGATAAGGCCGCTACACCCAGCACTCCATCCATCATGGCCGCGATCACACCGCCATGTGTGGCCCGCGGAGTGGACAGGTGATTTTCGTTGATCGTCAGGAAATAATGCACGAGGCCCGGTTCCACGATCTTAAAATTCATGCCCAGCACTCTGCCGAAATGGTTGTCTTTGATGTATTGTTCTATAATATTCATGCCGCCTGGGTTTGCGGCATGAATTTACAGAATAGTTTTAAGAATTGTGAATGCCGCCGCACACAAATTTAGCCAAAGAGAATGAGCATTATCGGGACCAAATCATGTGTGGGCGGCACTACTTAAAACGGATCGTATCAGAGCTGGTAGAATTTCTTCGCTACATAAGGCTTGGGGATCAGCACATCCTCGCTGTGCATCATCTCCTTCAGGTCGATCTCGATGGTGCGGGAGATTGCCCATACCGGGATGTCTGTAGCTTTATTCTCAAAAGGATCCTGGAGCTGCACGGCTGTTTTCTCGATCAGGTAAAAGAAGGTGGCCACAATCATTAATACAGGCACCATCAGGAAGCCGAATAAGTCTACGAGGCCGAAAGGCAGCAGCAGGATAAATACCCAAACCGCCGATTTGATGTACAACCCGTAGGTAGTCGGGAAAACGGTTTTCTTGATGCGCTCCGCCTTTCCCATCGAGTCGGAAAATTTGCTCAGGGTTGAATCAAGATTTACCTGCTGGAAGGTATTGATCCAGCCCATTCTCAGGGCATACTGCAGGTCCTTGCCATGAAGGTCGAGCAGAGCCACCGGCTTATTGCTGAATTTTTTGATATAGTCATATTCCTTGTTGCTGATGAACTCACGCATAAAGGGCATGGGATCGCTGCCACGCAGGCTTTTGGCGAGCGCATAGCACCAGGCGATCTGGCGCAGGATCATCCGGTCCTGGAAAGCTTTGATCTCTTCTTTTTCCGGATTTTCCATCATCGTAAGCACCTGCCGCCCCCAGCTCCTGGAATCGTTCACGATCGCGCCCCAGATCATCCGGGCTTCCCACCAACGGTCATAGGCCTGGTTCGACCGGAAGGCCAGCAGGAGCGACAGGATGGTGCCGAACACGCTCGACACGGTAATCGGAATGGATACAGCGGTGACATGAATGTTGAAATAGGAGTAGGCCAGTTCAATGGACAGGCCGTAGCACATGACCAGGAGCAGCTCGTATTTGATCTGCCCGAAAATATAGGACAAGGGAATGTTATTTTTGAGGAGCATAATCGGCTAATTTATGGGTTCTGGTATTCATGCCTTCCATGAACAGGGTGGAAAGGCTGGCGGTTTCATGAGGGTTGTTCAGTTTCCATTCCGCCTCCCGGCAGGGCAGGTAGCTGTTTTTTATGTAAGGCAGAGGATTGAATCCGTTTTTATGCTCCTTAAGAACATAATGTTTCGGATAGATCACCTCGTCGATCCTGTTTCCGGAAATGAAATTGTCGAAAGCAGCATCACTGGTGCCGTGGAATACTTCGGTTCTCATGTTGCTGATCCTGGAAGCATACTTGTTCATAATAATACTACAGGCCTCTTCAAACTCCTTGTTGGAGTGCTGCGCGATGGTTTTTGCCGGTGTATAGAACAGCAAATCGGAGATAGAGCCGGGCAAGAGCTCGCAAAACATCAGGACAATCTCGATCTCGTCGTAGCTGTTCAGCAATGCAGCCTGTTTTACCGGAATAAGGGATTCAATCGAAAAATCAGTGGGTATCAGAATGGTTCTTTTCATGGCTTGTGTTTTTTTTACAAGATTAGGACACACTTCTTAAGACGGTCTAAGAATGGGATTAGAACGGCATTAGAATTAAGCGAAAGCTGTTAAGAGATGTGAATTTTAAGATGTAAGCGCAGAGGACGCGGAGTTTTTCCGCAAAGCGCGCAGAGAGAAAAATAAGAATAGTCTCGCAGAGTTTCGTAGATGAATACGCTAAGGCTCGCAGAGAAGAAACAGTTTTTAAATAAAACTCTGTGAAACTCAGCGCTCAACTCCGCGTGACTCTGCGACAAATAATAGCCTCATAATTTAAAAAAACGACTTCGCGCTCTCCGCGTCGTCTTTGCACTCTCCGGGTTAAGCAATGGAAGGAAAACTAAGCTGCACGACTGTGCCCTCGTCTTTTTTGGAAGATACGACAAGCGTACCGTTGTGAATGCGGATGATGTTGCGGGCCAGCGGCAAACCGATGCCATAGCCTTCGTGGTGCTTGGTGTTGGAGGCCCTGAAAAAAGGGTCGTAAATGTATTTGAGCTCAGCCTCAGGAATGCCGATACCGTCGTCGCGCACGATGATGATGACATGCGCATCGGTAGCGCCGATAGACACCTGCACGGGCTTATTGGAAGAGTACTTGCAGGCATTGCTGACGATATTGCTCAGTGCCAGGTGCAGGAGCTGCATGTTGCCTGTGATCTTTAATTTTTCGGGATTTTCAGGAATCAGGCTCAGGTCGATATGGACGGCATTGTTAGGAGTGATCTTGTCGATCGTTTCCTTGACGTCCCACAGCAACTGATCCACGCGCACCACGCCCAGCTTTTGCTTTTTACCGTCGAAGCCCGTCTGGGCCAGGAATAGCAGGGATTTGGTGATCTTCTCCAGGCGCTCGGCCTCGTTGAGGATAATTTTCAGGGAAGCCTGGTATTCTTCTGCCGGTCTTTCTTTAGTGAGGGTAACATCTGCTTCGCCGATGATGGCTGTGAGCGGTGTGCCCAGTTCGTGTGAGGCATTGCTGATGAAATTGTTCTGCGTTTCAAACGCTGTTTCCAGGCGATCGAGCATGTGGTTGAAGGTAACGATGAGCTTGCTCAGCTCGTCGTTATCCGTCAGGTTCTCCAGCCTCACGTGCATGCTCTCGGAGCTGATCTGCTTGACTCGGTCTGTAATTTCCTTCACCGGGGTGAGCACCTTTTTGGAGATGAACACCGCCACCAGTAAGGCCAGCAGGGATGCCAGCGGGATGCCCACCAGGAGAATGTTCCTTAGGTGAGCGAGTTGCTGGGTATTGTAATCATTTGTTGCCGATACGATGACCGCATAATTGGTATTCCCGACCCGGTACTTTACACCTGTATAAAACGTGTTGTGACGATTGTAAGTCGCATTTCCCTTTTCGGTGATGTTCCTGAAAAAAGAGACCGGGAGGTTAAGCTCTCTGGCTTCCGCCTCAAAGGTCTTTCCCGGCTTTATCTCGAAGAGGTAGTCTTTCTCTCCCGGCAGGATCTCCAGGTGCTGGTCCCGCACCTCCCTGAAGGCGGTGGCTTTGGTATCTTCCGGCTCCAGCGTGGATTTCGCCGTAAAGATAGCACGGATCTCCAGCCTCTTGTAAAAATCGGTAAACGAGTATTGTGACGAAAAATAGTACACCGACGCACTCAACAGCAAAATGATCGACAGGCATCCTGCCATGAAGATCAGGGCTATTTTGGTCTGGCTTTTCATCCTCAGTATCGTTGGTTTTTAATGGTTATAAGCGTAGCCATTCTGTCTTTTGCAGGCCTGCATTTCCGGAGCATGGCTGTTTCACGATTCCTTCATCACATAGCCCATACCCACAACAGTATGGATCAGCTTCGCCGGTTTATCCTTATCGATCTTTTTGCGCAGGTAGTTCACATACACATCCACCACATTGGTGCCCATATCAAAATTAACGTCCCATACTTTTTCGAGGATATCCATGCGCGACAGCACCCGGTTTTTGTTCTTCAGGAAAAGCAGCAGCAAGCGGTATTCCGTCGAGGTGAGCGTGATCGGCTCTCCGCCGCGCTTCACGGTTTTGGAAGTATCGTTCAGGAGCAAATCGTCGATGGTATAAACCTCTTCTTCCGGCAGGTTGCTCGCGGGTGTCACCATCACGCTTCTTCTCAAAAGGGATTTTACGCGGGCCTGCAGCTCAATGAATTTGAACGGCTTTACCAGGTAATCGTCGGCGCCGGTATCCAGGCCGATCACTACATTTTCTGCCGTGCCCAGGGCGGTAAGGAAGAGTATAGGCGTTTGATTGTTCTCACTGCGGATCGCCCTGCATACCTCCAGCCCGTTCCTGCCCGGGAGCATGATGTCGAGGATGATCAGGTCGTAGTGATGAGCCAGCGCCATGCCGAGGCCGGTTTCGCCATCCAGCGCCACCGACATCTCATAGCCTTCCTCAGTCAATCCCTTTTTGATAAAAGAGATCACGTTGGCCTCATCTTCCACTAATAAAATACGTTTCATAGTTGTTATCCGCGCCGGTAGTCCCATGATCCTCAGCTGCCGCTTCCCATAGTTGAGGGATCCCGATGGCACCTTCGCAATTCTCTAAAAATAAGCCATTAATCCTCTCCGGCAAAAAAATTAAGATTTATTATATGTATCTGTTCCTGATACATGTTTTGCAGGAAGCAAAGGATATCCGAAAGGGCGACCCTTAAAATAAAAAAGCCTCCTGAAAATGTCAGGAGGCTTTTGTCTGATAGCGTATGAAAGCTTAGGCTGTCTGGGCAACCGCTTTCGGTGCAGCCGACATGATCTCGTCGTTGGCCGCAGAAGCATATTGCTCGAAGTTTTTGATGAACTGGCCTGCCAGGTTCTGAGCCGTGTTTTTGAAGGCTTCTTTGTCCTGCCATGCATTCTTCGGTTCCAGGATTTCGCTCGGAACACCAGGACACGATTTCGGGAATTGCAATCCGAAGAAAGGAGTCGTGCCGTATTCCACGTTGTCCAGCTCACCGTTTAAAGCAGCGGTGATGAGGGCACGCGTGTAAGATAATTTGATACGGTTTCCGATGCCGTAAGAACCGCCGACCCATCCGGTGTTCAGCAGCCAAACGTTGATTTCCGGATGCGCTTTCAGCTTTTCGCCCAGCAGTTCCGCATATTTCGTTGGGTGCAGTGGTAAGAACGCTTTGCCGAAGCAGGCCGAGAACGTTGTTGTAGGCTCGGTGATCCCCATTTCGGTACCGGCAACCTTAGCCGTGTAACCTGAAATAAAGTGGTACATGGCCTGCGCGCTGTTCAGTTTGGAGATCGGAGGCAATACACCGAAAGCATCACAGGTAAGGAAGAAAATATTTTTAGGAGCATCGCCTACAGCCGGAGTGACGGCATTGTCGATGTAAGTAGCAGGGTAGCTCACGCGGGTATTCTCGGTACGGGAAATATCAGCGTAGTTAACGGTTGTAGTGCCTTCAAAATAATTGATGTTCTCCAGCAGAGATCCGAATTTGATGGCGTTGAAGATCTGAGGCTCTTTTTCAGCCGTCAGGTCCACACACTTGGCATAGCATCCGCCTTCGAAGTTGAATACGGAATTCTCAGCCCAGCCGTGCTCATCGTCGCCGATCAGCTTACGGTTAGGATCGGCAGATAAGGTGGTCTTGCCTGTTCCGGATAAGCCGAAGAAAATAGCGGTGTCGCCGTCTTTGCCGATGTTGGCGGAGCAGTGCATGGACAGTACTTTTTTCTCGTGAGGTAAAATATAGTTCAGTACCGCGAAGATCGATTTTTTGATCTCACCGGTATAGCCCGTGCCACCGATGAGGATGGTTTTCTTTGTGAAATTGATGATGGCAAAGTTATGCTGGCGTGTGCCGTCGATCTTAGGATCGGCCCTGAAGCCAGGAGCATTGAGGATTACCCAGTCGTGTTTGAAGGTTTTGATCTCCTCAGCAGTAGGACGTAAAAATAAGTTGGAAGCGAACAGGTTGCTCCACGGGTATTCGTTTACTACGCGGATATTGATCCGGAACGCAGGATCAGCGCAGGCATAAGCATCACGGATCCAGACTTCTTTATTGCCTAAATAGGCCAACATGCGGTTGTGAAGGGCGTCGAATTTATCCGATTCGAAGCGGTTGTTTACATCTCCCCACCAAACGCTGTCTTTGGTATTCTCATCGTATACCACGAATTTATCTTTCGGAGAGCGGCCAGTAAATTCGCCGGTATCAATGGCTAAAGCACCCACATCAGTTAATTCACCTTGTCCGCGAACAATCGTTTCTTCGATCAGCTCAGACGGGTGTAAATTCCAATAAGCCATTTCTACGTTCCCTAAGCCTAATTGGGCAACAGAAGCATCTTGTGCTTTCAATCCAATTTCATTCATTATAAAAAGAATTTAGTTAAAGTTAGGCTGCAAAAGTACGAAAAAAATCGGGCTTTTACGGGCCCGATTTTCCACAATTTAGGGGTGAAAACTTTCTGTTTTGTTAAAAGAATCAGCGCCCGCGATGCTGCGAAACCGCATTTTCAGTGATGATTACCTGGTCGCTTCCCGCCATCGCTTTTTTGACCTCTTCCACAAATGTAAGTTGTTCTTTTTTAGATAATTCGCTCAATGTCAGGCAATAATCTGTTTCGCCTTCGCGACCCCAGAGCACTTCTTTGTAAGCCGGTTTTTTGGGATGCGACTCCACATATTTTAAAAAGGCCTCGCGTTTTTCGGCGCTGGTGCCTGCGCCCTTGCTGGTAAAGGATACGATCATGCGGTAAGTTTGTTCGGAAGAAGAAGTGCTTGTTTCCGTATTAGTAGAGGAAGAGCTTGTGGCTGACCCCGAAGTGCTGCTGTTCTTTTGGGATTTGCAGGCTACAGAAGCCAATGACAGGCTGGCGATAGCGGCAAGAATGAAGATGTTTTTCATAGAAATGGAATAGGTTTAATCGGATTTTACAAAATTGATGCCTTATTTAAATTTCCGGTTCATTTCCCGGTTCAGGTCTTTGGTTTTGAGGTCCTCGCGCTTATCATACAGCTTTTTGCCCTTGGCCACGGCAATCTCCACTTTGGCGTAACCGCTGTCGGAAGTGAACAGCACCGTTGGCACAATGGTTAATCCTTTATCCTGCATTTTTTTCTTCAGCTTCGTCAGTTCCTGCTTATGAAGGAGCAGCTTGCGCTCGCGCGTAGGCTCGTGGTTATAGAGGTTTCCTTCCGTATAGATGCTGATGTTCAGGCTCCGGATATAGAGCTCGTCGTTTTTAAAGTAACAGTAACTGTCTACCAGAGAGGCCTTACCCTCGCGGATGGATTTGATCTCGGTGCCGAGCAGAACAATGCCCGCCGTAAATTTTTCGATGAATATATAGTCAAAACCCGCACGGCGGTTTTTGATTGATATTTTTTGCTGTATATTTGGTTTCACAATCCGATTCTTCTTCTACGCTTGTCCTATACTAATTTCCGGGGCAAAGATACATAAAATACGCTTGATGATACACCTGATTTTAGCCAATGAAAGCGACCTGGACGCGATTGCCGCAATGGCCCGTGAGATCTGGGACCAGCATTATGTGCCCATGATCGGCCGGGAGCAGGTTGATTATATGCTTGGTAAGTTCTACAGCCATCAGAGCCTGGTGGAGCAGCAGCGCAAAGGCCACCGTTTTTACCTGATCCGCCGGGAGGATGAAACGCTGGGATTTTTGTCGGTAAGTAAAAGCGGGGAAGCGGATTATTTTCTGCATAAATTGTATATTTACAGCCGGAAAGCAAATGCCGGAGCCGGAACCGAAGTGCTTCAGGAGCTGATCAAGATGACGGAGCCTAAGAGTTTGACACTCACTGTAAACCGTCAGAATTACAAATCGATCAATTTTTATTTCAAAAATGGATTTAAGATCAAAAGCGTGGAGGATTTCGACATTGGCAATGGTTACCAGATGAATGATTTTATAATGGAGAGAAGGTTTGATGCTTAAAAATGTTTCTTGTTTCCGGTCAGGGCTATGAGATGTCACCCTGAGCAGCCTGTTCCGTCACGACACGTCGTGATGATTCGGTAGAGTCGAAGGGCGTCTGTAAACTTGCTGCATCTGAGACGATAAACCTTTGTTGACTTCGGGAGCCTCAGTCAACGAATGGTGGTTGAGGCTCTCGAAACCACCATGAAAATGCTTTAATACAATCTCCCGTTTTCAACGTTTGATTCTTTATATCTCTTTAAAAACAATGATATCAACTACTAAAAACAATTACCTTTAAACTTTTATAAACACTATGGAATACAACACCCAACTGCCTCATTTACAAATACCCGAATACGGTCGCAACATCCAGATCATGATCGATCACTGCATCACCATCGAAGACCGTGATGAGCGCAACCGTTGTGCCAGGGCCATTATACAGATCATGGGGCAGCTGAATCCGCATTTACGCGATATTGCCGATTTCACCCACAAGCTTTGGGACCATTTATTCGTGATCTCCAAGTTCAAACTGGATGTGGATTCGCCGTATCCGCGCCCCAGTGCAGAAACATTTACGACCAAACCTAAAACGGTGCCTTACCCGGCCAATAAGATCCGCTACAAGCATTATGGCAAAACCATAGAGCGCATCATTGATGTGGCCAAGACCTACGAAGAGGGGCCCGAGAAACGCGAGCTGTCGCGCCTGATCGCCAACCACTTAAAAAAGTCCTATGTCAACTGGAACAAGGATTCAGTAACCGACGATGTGATCTTCAAGCAATTCAGGGAAATGACCAACAACGAGCTGATCATTGACGAAAACTCCGCGCTGACGCATGCCAACGAGCTGAAGAACAAGAACCACAACAACCAGACGCCGATCAACCTCAACCCGGGCAACAATGGCGGAGGAAACAACAAGAACCGTTTCAACAAAAAGAACAAGAACAAATTCAAACACCGAAATAATAACAATAAATAAGACGAACCGTATTCTATGGCAATTTTCGAAGTTACAGGTGGCCGGCAATTAAAGGGAGACATCATTCCCCAGGGAGCGAAGAACGAAGCACTGCAGATTATTTGCGGGGTGTTGCTCACCCCGGAAAAAGTTACACTCAGCAATATCCCCGACATTGTGGATATCAATAAGCTGATAGATCTGCTGCGCGACCTGGGAGTGAAGGTAGAGAAGACCGGGCACGAGGAGTATACCTTCCAGGCCGACGAAATTAAAGTAGATTACCTGGTATCCGACGAGTTCAAAAAGAAAGGCGGCGGTTTGCGCGGTTCTACGATGATCATCGGCCCCATGCTGGCGCGCTTCGGCAGGGCCTACATGCCAAAGCCGGGTGGCGACAAGATCGGGCGCAGGCGCATGGATACGCACTTCATCGGCTTTGAGAACCTGGGGGCCAAATTCGAGTACGATTCGGAAACCGAAAATTTTAAAGTAACGGCCACCAAATTAAAAGGCGCATACATGCTGCTGGACGAGGCTTCCGTAACAGGAACCGCCAACATCGTGATGGCCGCCGTACTGGCCGAAGGCACCACCACCATATACAATGCGGCCTGCGAACCTTATTTGCAGCAGCTTTGCAAAATGCTCAACGCCATGGGCGCTAAGATCTCCGGCGTGGGCTCCAATTTGCTGACCATTGAAGGGGTGACTTCCCTGAAAGGAACAAAACATCGTATGCTGCCCGATATGATCGAGATCGGTTCTTTCATCGGGATGGCTGCCATGACGCAATCCGAGATCACCATCAAGGATGTGTCCTACGATAACCTGGGCTGTATCCCTAAAGTATTCTCACGCCTCGGTATCCAGATGGAGCGCCGCGGTGATGATATTTACATTCCATCCCAGGAGCATTACGAGATCGATACCTTTATCGACGGTTCCATGCTTACTGTAGCCGACGCCATCTGGCCGGGCTTCACGCCCGATTTGCTGAGCATCATTCTGGTAACNNGTTTGAAAGCCGCTTGTTCTTTGTGGATAAGCTCATTGAAATGGGGGCACAGATTATTTTATGCGATCCTCACAGAGCGACCGTGATGGGCCTTGACCGCAAGGTGCAGTTAAGAGCCATCCAGATGGCTTCGCCCGACATCCGTGCAGGTGTGGCCTTGCTGATAGCAGCCATGAGCGCAAAAGGAAAAAGTACCATTTTCAACATTAACCAAATCGATCGTGGTTATCAGAAGATCGATACGCGCCTCAATGCCATTGGTGCCGAGATTATCCGTAAAGAACAACGCTAAGCTTATGAACTTACTCTACTGCCGGATAACTGTTGTGGCTCTGCTCAGCCTGGCACTCGCTAATTGTAAGCACCATCGGGAGGCAACACAAAGCCCTTCTGCTACCTCGTCCACGACAGGCAAGCCTGAAAAAACAGACGCAAAGAACGACAAAGGCTCGGTGAAAATAGATGTGGTGGAAGGCCTTAACCTTGGAAACAAAGCGCCGGAGATAGAGATGGCCGACCCTTCGGGCAAAGTCGTTAAGTTATCTTCTTTAAAAGGAAAGCTGGTGCTGATCGATTTCTGGGCCAGCTGGTGCGGCCCATGCCGCATGGAAAACCCCACCCTGGTAACAACCTACGCCACCTATCACAACAGTGAGTTTGTAGCAGGCAAAGGTTTCGAAGTGTTCAGTGTATCGCTCGACAGCGATAAAAACCGCTGGATCAATGCTATCGAAAAAGATAAGCTCAGCTGGCCTTACCATGTATGCGATATGATGCAGTGGAACAATGCCGCCGCATTGAAGTATAAAGTAAACAGTATCCCAAGCAATGTCTTGATCGACGGAAATGGAATAATTATTGCTAAGAACCTTCGGGGTGAGGATTTGCCAACCAAGATCCAATCCTTAAAAAAGTAATATATGCGCTCATTTCTATCTTTTCTTCTGGCCTGTGTAGGGTCATTTACTCTCTTTTCGCAAACTGCCACCACGGGATTAACCGTTGGAGAACAATGCCCATCCATAGTTGCCAATACCTCCGATAATTCCATCCAGAGCTTCGTATTCCCCAATGCCGGGAAAATCACCCTGCTTCATTTCTGGTCTTCTTCCAATCCCGAATCAGTCAGGGACTTTTTTCGTTATTCTTTAATTTACAGCAAATATGCATCGGAAGATTATAAAGCCGGCAACGGCTTTGATATGATCCTTGTCGCCTTGCAGAACGACAAAAATGCCTGGCTGGCCGATATTGCTAAATTCAATTTACAGGAGGCAAAAAACGGGATCTGTTTAAAAGGCATCGATGATTTTTACGTGAAAAATTTTAAGCTGAGCGGAACACCGGCCACTCTGCTGATAGACGAGCAGGGGAAGATCATTGCCGTGAATCCTGATGCGAGTACCACCATCCGCATCCTGGACGACAGGCGTAATTATGCCGGCGAGGACAAGCCGGTGACAAAGGTCAGCGGCCAGATCCTCCTCAAAAATGCGATGCTGTCGCCTTTGATAAATGAGAAAATTTATGTGATCAATGATCGGAAAGATACCGTGCAAACCACTCAGACGAATGGCAATGGGAAGTTTACGCTGAGTAACGAGAACCTGGAGGGCATGACGCTCAATATTCATCAATCCGAAAAGATTGGTGCGGGAGATGATGTAGTGCTGGCTAATGAGAAAGGAAAGGTGGTAGCCGGGTTTACCAGAGGCACTTATGAGTTCCAATACCGCCTGCTCGCCCTGGAGTTGTCTGTCCTGAAACCGGTAGAGGAACCGGAAGTAAAATTAAAATCCTTTGTGAAAGACCTGTACTTTAGTGAAAACCTGTATGAGGACGGAGGCTATATCCTCTCCCAAAAATCAAAGAGCAGGCTGGATGCCTTATTGGTGAAGCTGAAAAATTATCCTACCGCTACCGTAGAGATCATTTCTCATTCCGATTGCCGAGGAAGCAATCAAAGCAACCAGGCTCTTTCCCTGAAGCGTTCCGAATCAGTGGCTCATTATTTCATCAGCAAAGGCATACCCAATAATCGCATCAAAGCCATCGGCAGGGGCGAAGAAGAGCCTCTGAACCAGTGTACGGATGGGGTGCCTTGTACAGAAAAAGAGCTGGCTCAAAACCGGAGAACAGAATTCCGGTTCTATACATCGAAATAATACGGCAACCATGTTCAAACTGGCCTATAGTATCGCGTTTACAGCCCTCAGCTCTCTGCTCACAGCGCAGAAGACATTTCCTCAGGAATTGTCGCTAGCCGGCTTTACATTTAAAAATAAGGCAGGAGCAGTAGAAGAGTATACCCCGGCCAGGAAAGAAAAAAAAATCTTCCTATTCTATGACGTGAAGTCGGAAGCCTGGGCAGAGCTGATGTACAGCGGGGCAAAATTCATTTTCGACAAGGACGCCTCTATTTTCCCAATTTATTTTTCGGGGCAGCTCACCAAAAAAGCTTCTAAGGATTTTGAGTCGGATATTCCTACGCAGATCTATTCCACGCCCATGAAGTCCATCTTCAAACAGTTTAACTTAACAGAAGCCGATTACCCGATCCTCGTGGTTTATGATGAGAAAAACCAGCTGAAAGGCTATGCCCGAACCACCGAAGACATCCTGAAGCTGGCGCCGGATTCCAGGTAAGATTTCCTCCGGGCCCCACCATTTCTCAGCAGATCTTACAACATGATAAAAAAATGTTTTGATGCGTCCTATGTGCAGCCGGCATGTGAAATAAAAAAATCAAAAATCTTTTTGCTTAACAGAGCCTTTGACAACCGATACCGGCAGAAGTGCACTTTTGTTTTTCTGATGTATAGCCTGGTGGAGTTGTAGCCTTGTCAGAGACTACCAGCAGTTTTACACGAGACGGAATTATTTTAACACCGTGACGTGACCGCGCTTTTCATACTCCACTTTATCAATGCCCTTACCGGTGATGGCGTATACGTATACATCCTCCGCCACGGGTTTTCCCTTGTAGGTGCCGTCCCAGGAGATGGCCACATCGTTGGATTCGAACAATAAGGCGCCCCAGCGGTCGAATATTTTAATGTTGTATTCGATCATGTTAGTCGTGGGAATCAGGAAGACGTCGTTCAGCTGATCGCCATTGGGGGTGAAGGTATTAGGCACGTACAGGGAAGACTCCTTTACCACATCTACTTTGAGGCAGGCATCGCTCTTGCATCCGTTGCCGTTGTATGCTGTTACGCAATACTCCGTTGTTTCGGAAGGGTGTAAGCGGATGCTGCTGCTGAAGCTGCCTTCGCTCCATGAAAAATGTTCGCCGCCGGAGGCGGTCAGCGTCAGCTCGTCGCCTTCTGCCACATAGGTGGATGATGGCGTGATCGTTGCCGAAGGACTTGATTTCACGTCTACCCGGGAGGTTTCGCTTGCGGTGCATCCGTTCAAAACATACGTCACCGTATAGGTGCTGCTGGCAGAGGGTGATATGGCAATACTGCCGGCGGTGTGATTGCCGGGTTGCCATTTATAAGAGCCGCCGCCTGAAGAAGGTATTGCCGTAAGCAATGCATGTTCTCCTTCGCATACGCTTACTGAATTCACCGACAGGGAAGGTGTAGGGTTTATCTCCAGGGCAAAATAGGTCGTTTCGTTGCATACGCCTTGCGAAGTATAGCTTACCGTATAAGTGTTCGGTGAACTTAAAGCCATATTGATGGAGCCGGTTGCATGGTCGATGGACAGGCCTGCCGGAGAGGCATTGAAACTTCCTCCTGTAACGCCGCTGATGAGGGGGGCAGGATCGGCAGAAGAGGAAAGGCAATACACTGAAGACGGGTAGCTGAAGCCGGCGCTATTCAGGGGAACCACGGTAAGCGTGCTGGTTGCTGAAATACTGCATGTATTGATCGTTCCGGTGACGGTATAGATAGTTGTACTTGCCGGGTTGGCTGTTACCATGCTTCCTGTGGAGGCGCTTAAGCCAAGGGACGGAGCCCAGGTGTAGCTGGTACCGCCGCTTACCGTGAGGATTGCCGAACCGGAGGCGCAAAGGCTTGCGGAGCTTACGGATAAGGCCGGCAGATGGATCACCGTTAAGGTAAGCGTTACCGGTGTTGCCTGGCATGAGCCGCTGGCTCCGCTAATGGTATATACCATGCTTGCCTGCGGGTTAGCTGTTACCACACTGCCGGTGGTGCCCGATAGGCCAGTGGCCGGGCTCCAGGTGTAGCTTGCGGCGCCGCTGGCTGTCAACACTGCCGAAGCCGTGCCGCAAACCGTTTGTGAGGCAGCAGTGATCACCGGGCTTGCTACAACGCTCACAGTGGCTGTTACCGGAGCAATGGGGCAGGCGCCGGAAGTAGCCGTAATAGTATACACTGTTGTAGAAACCGGATTGGCTGTAACGATGCTGCCTGTAGAAGAGGAAAGCGAGGCCACAGGTGCCCAGCTGTAGCTCGCTGCGCCGCTTGCGATTAGCGTGGCTGTTCCTGAAGGACAAATGCTTTCAGAGTTTACAGAAACGACAGGAACGGAAAGTACCGTTACCGTGGATGTAGCGATGGCTCCTCCGCAGCCGGCGATAGTGCCGCTCACTGTATATACGATTGTGGACGCCGGATTGGCAATAACCACAGAGCCATTGACAGAGGAGAGGCCGGTCGCAGGGCCCCATGTGTATGTCGTAGCGCCAGTGGCTGTTAACGTCGCTGTTCCGCCGGGACAAATCGTTGCCGGGTTGACAGTAACGGTCGGAGTGGTGACGACGTTAACGGTTACGGTAATTGGTGAAGCCGCGCAGGAGCCGTTACTTCCGTTGAGTGTATACACTGTAGTGACAGGAGGATTGGCAACTGTGGTGGCACTGTTCACAGAAGACAGGTTGCCGGCAGGGCTCCAGGTATAGGATGATGCACCGCTGGCGCTTAGTGTGGCTGAGCCGGAGCTGCAAATGGTTTGTGAGCTGGCCGCAAGAACAGGGCTGGGTAATACGGTAACAGTGGCTGTTGCAGGAGATACAGCGCAGGTACCGCCGCTGCCGGTAATGGTGTACACGGTTGTGCTGCCGGGGCTAGCAACGACCACGCTGCCGCTTGTAGCAGAGAGGCCCGATGCCGGAGTCCAGCTGTAGCTGATAGAGCCATTTGCCGTTAAGGTAGCGGCACTGCTGCTGCAGATGGTTGCGGAGTTAACGCTTAATGGCGTTACGGGATTTACCGTTACGGTAGAGGTGATGGTCTTGACAGGACATGAGGCTACGCTTCCGGAAATGGTATACACGGTTGTTGCAGCAGGATTGGCCGTGACCATGCTGCCTGTGGCAGAGCTCAGGCTGGCGGCAGGTGTCCAGGTAAAATTAGATGCTCCGCTTGCCGTTAAGGTAGCAGAGCTGCCGCTGCAGATCGTCGCCGAATTAACCGTCAGGTTAGTAGAGAGAAATTGAACATCCACGTCGTCAATGGCCATATGGTGGTCATTGCCGCTGTCATCCGGATCATTCCAGCGTAATAAAATATAGGAGTTATTAGGAATGGTAACCGTGATGCAGGCCGACATGTTAGCCATCTGGGTACATGGATAGCCCATCACCTGGGAGCTTCCGCTGGTACTGTTACTTTGAAGTTGGGTGAAGTTGAGTGCCGTCACGTTAGTTCCGCCTCCTGCGCCGATTGCCGGTGGCGTGGCACCAACGATGTAATCAAAGCCTATCACGTTGACAGCGCCGTTTTGCGCCAGGGAGAGCTGGTAACCTTTATAGCTGACGCGGACGTGGCTTACCGCCGAACCGGTGGTGTTCTGCAATACTACACCGTAACGCAAAGTACCAGAGCTTCCGCTGGCCCTCGAGCCTATTTTCTGATCATTATTGCCATTGCATTCGTAAGTGTAAAAGCCGCCGGTATTGCTGGGAGGAGAGCTTGTGATGTCCTGGTGCGATTGAAAGGTACCAACCATATACCATCCCGGATAAGTGACATTGTTTGTCCAGGAATTGATATCGACGGTACCAAAATCCTGGAAATACGAGCCTGTGGAAACAGGCACCTGAGCAAGGGATGTCAGGCTCAGGATGATCATAACTATAGCGGAGAATGCCCTCATCTACGTCTTAAATTTAAAGTATCAAATTTAAAGCATCTAAGCGGTTTCGGACTATTTTGCTCCCGGAAGGGAATGATCAAAACTCCTGTAGGATGTTCGCCTAATCTGCCGCAAAGTTAGGCAATCTATGAGAACCTTACATGTTGTTAATATTAAGAAACCGTTGCATTTTAATAACAATAAGCCTTACCTGAAAGCTTTCATTCTGTTGTTTTACAGTCATTTAGTTTTTTTTGAGTAAAGGATTAGTGTTTTTCTTTTCACCCGCGGATCCTTGAGAAAAACTTAATACAGGCAATAGATTAAATTATCATTGCTGTTTTAGTTTTGTCTGTATCACAAGGGAAGTGAATATCCTACAGGCCTTTCGGATAACAGCAAATTGCCTGAACCACTTTCATTTAAAAACTCCATCTTTTTAAAATGAAAACACGTTATCTTCTTTTTCTGGCTTTTGTTTGCGGTATAAGCAAGGCGCAGGTCAACATCACAACAGGTACCTATTTTCAAAACTTCGGAACAGCGAATATTACTTCCTGGACCAATAACTCTACGTTCCCCGGTTGGTACATCAGCGGGACCTTTATAGGCCAGGCCAACCTTTCGGGCTCTGCAAATTCTTTCAATTCGGGTGGGTTTTATTCCTATAACTGCGGCAGCGATTCCAAGATCGGTTCGCGGGCCAGCAGCAGCGCCTCCAACCTGTATTATGGTGTGGTATTGCAAAATGCAACGGGCCAAACCATCCGAAGCATCCGGGTGTCTTATACCGGCTATCAGATGAGCCTGGCCTCAAACGGAAATGCTGTCAACACCATAAGCTTTGATTACCTTGTATCTGCTGCATCTCCGGCTATTACTGCCGGTGGCGGCACAGGCGTTTCCGCTTTAAATTTCCAGCAGCTTCAGAGCACGGCTACAACCGGTGGCACCCAGATCAACTGGTATCCCTGCACGCAAAGCACCGTGAAATCAGCCTGCATACCGGTGACGATCGCCAACAATTCCTATATCCTGCTCCGGTGGCGCGATACGGATGACAGTAATAACGATCATCACATGGCTATAGACGACATCGAAGTGGCATTTGATATGACCGGAGGAACCTGCGCGGTGTTTTTGCCGGTGGAGCTTCTGTACTTTAAAGCCGCATACAATGGAGCAGGTGTGGATCTGCGCTGGGCAACGGCTTCTGAGAAAAACAACGGTTATTTTACGGTTGAGCGGAGCCACAACGGGAGCGATTTCGAGGAGCTGATGCAGGTAAAAGGCGCCACGGACGCATCGGGTAAAACCGAATACGGGGAGGAGGATCCGCAGCCCCTGGACGGGATCTCCTATTACCGGCTGAAACAAACAGATCGTACCGGAGCTGTGACTTACTCGGCAATAGAAGCAGTGGAGATCCGGACAAAAAACAGTGTGCGGGTTTTTCCGAACCCCACCAGTACCGGCAGCATTACCGTGGAAGCGGCAGAAGGAGCCCTGATATGCCTTATCGACGCATTGGGGCAAACCGTGCTGGAAAAACACATCACAGGCCAGCCGCTGAACATTGACCTCAGCGGATCCGGTAAAGGGATCTATACCCTCCTTGTGAATAGCGGCGGGCAGATCAGGGCTCAGAAAGTGGTGAACGAGTAGGGGAGGTTATAAAAAGGTTTGCAGCCATTTGACAGCATCGCCCTCATTCGAAAATACCCTGGTTGGCCGCCCGGGTTTGTTGAACTTCAGGTAAAAATTTCCAATGAACTTATGCCCGAAATTTGTGGCGATGTAAGCATCTGCCGAGGCATAAGGACAGGCGCCTTCCTGCGCCCAGAACTCACGCGTTTCCACCGGCGGTATGGCAAACTCATCCAGGGTAACCAGCATCGGTGCTTTTTGGTAGTTCAGCATACGCCCCATCACCAGGCTGAACTGTTTCAACGAATCGACGTTGAAGTCCAGGCTGCTTGACGTGTGAGAGTGCAGGATCCCGTCGCTTCGTAAACGGAGTGTAAAGGCTTCGCAAACCTCCGTTGCGATGATCCTGACAGTGGTATGCGGGATAGCATTGCTCATGAGAAACCGTTTAAGGAGAGAAGTCCGGTCTATTTAATTTACATTATTTTATGCTGCTTGTCAAGCCCTGTATGAGAAAGCTTCTGTGAACCTTATCGTTTCTGAGTTATGATTTACAGAAAACAACAAAGCCCGGTCATGCGACCAGGCTTTGTTTAAGAACAAAATAAAAGATTAGTCTTTCAGTAATTCCCGGGCGATGACCACCTTCTGGATCTCGCTGGTACCTTCACCGATGGTGCAGAGTTTGCTGTCGCGGTAGTATTTCTCGGCAGGGAAGTCTTTTGTAAATCCGTAGCCACCGAAGATCTGAACGGCTTCCGTGCTGTTTTTCACACACACTTCAGACGCGTAGTATTTCGCGAAAGCACCTTCTTTGGTCATTTTCTGTCCGCGGTTTTTTAAGTCAGCCGCTTTGAATGTCAGCAGCTCAGCAGCTTCCAGCTCGGTAGCCATATCGGCCAGCTTAAAGCTGATGGCCTGGAAGGCAGAGATCGGCTTGCCGAATTGCTCACGCTCTTTGGAATATTTCAGTGAGCACTCGTAAGCGCCGCGGGCAATGCCGCAGCTCAGAGCTGCAATGGAGATGCGTCCTCCGTCCAGTACTTTCATGGCCTGGATGAAGCCTTCACCTTCTTTACCCATCATCTGGTCTTTGTGAACGCGGCAATTTTCGAAGATCAGCTCAGCTGTTTCGCTGGCACGCATCCCGAGTTTGTTTTCTTTTTTACCTGATTTGAAGCCAGGTGTTCCTTTTTCAATAATGAAAGCGCTCATCCCGTGGCTGTCGCCTTTTTCGCCGGTACGTGCAATCACTACGGCAACATTTCCGGAGATAGCATGTGTGATGAAGTTTTTGGAACCGTTCAGAACGTAATAGTCTCCGTCTTTCACAGCTGTTGTGGCCATTCCGCCGGCATCAGAACCTGTTCCTGTTTCTGTTAAGCCCCAGGCGCCGATCCATTCGGCGGTAGCCAGTTTCGGTAAGTATTTTGCTTTTTGTGCTTCGTTGCCGAATGCCAGGATATGGCCTGTGCATAACGAGTTGTGGGCCGCCATCGATAAGCCGATCGATCCGCAGATCTTGCTCAACTCAATAATAGCAGTGACATATTCGGTATAGCTGAATCCGGATCCACCGTATTCCGTAGGAACCAGTACACCCATGAGGCCAAGCTCACCTAATTTTTTAAAGACTTCTACCGGGAAAGTTTGTGCCTCGTCCCATTCCATCATTTTTGGATAGATATGCTCCTTACCGAATTTGCGGATCATATCAGCGATCATTTGCTGATTTTCGTTGGTCTGGAAGCTCATTCCAACCGGGTTTTCTAATACTGCGCTAGACATGTGATGTTGTTTGAGTGTATATTTAGTTTTTGTTTTCCATTTAAAAATCCCAGTTCGACAACGAAGCTGAAACCGCTGACATGCGCTCCCTGTTGTTCTACCAGGTTGGCCGCTGCCGCCGCTGTGCCGCCTGTTGCCAGAAGGTCGTCGTGGATCAGGACGTTCCAGCCTTTCTGTACGCTGCCAATGTGCATCTCTATTTTTGAGGTACCGTATTCCAGTGCATACTCGTGGCTGATGGTTTTGTAAGGCAATTTGCCCGCTTTGCGTACCAGGATAAAAGGCACATTTAGCTTATTGGCCAGCAGGATCCCAAATAAGAAGCCCCGGCTTTCAATGCCTACAATGGCATTGGGTCTTGTGCCCAGCCGCTCAATAAAACCGTCTACAATTTCATTGCAGAGCTGCTGATTCTCAAAAATAGGAGTAATATCCTTGAACATGATGCCCGGTTTTGGAAAATCGGGAATATCGCGGATCGCTGCCTTGATGTTGCTTTCTAATGACATTGTCAGATCACAAACTTAATGAAATTTAAATAAAGATGTAGAATTTTTGTAAAATTAACGTATTGGCTTTCAGGGTTTAGCGGGCAATGTGACAGACGGTAAAAACCCGCAGGTTTGATCTCATTTTTGAAAAATCACCCAGTTGCTCTGACGTGCCGTTTGTGAAAGATCCCTGCCGATTGTCTTCGGCATGCCTGTATCCGGATTCCGGTACCAGCCTTCGTCCCAGGCGCCCATGTCGGTGTAGATCAGATCGACCACACCCAAAGCGGCGAGGTCTTCCGAAAATACTTTCAGTGTAATGTTCTCTGTGCTTTCAATGATGGCAATGGAGCGATCCTTCAACACCGCGATGCCACGACGCTGGAATACTTTCTTGTCGATAAAGCTCGCCGCCTTTCCTTTCTGAATACATTGGATTTGCTGAAAAAAGGAAGCTTTACCTGCCTTGGCTATCTGCAGCAGGCTGTCATTGAAGAGGCGCCCCCTGGCGGATTGAAAGATCCGGCAGCTGTTCTTCTCGATGTAACATACTCCGCCCAGGGTATTATTGATCGCACCGGTATTTCCCACCTTGCCTTTTACAGCAAAAATACCGTCGATGTGGTCATTACCTGTATTGGTGAAGGCAGCAGGAATGCAAAGCAGCACCGACGCGTCTTTTTTATCGGGCCGCACATCGGTAAACGCTAGCTTACAGGCATTCTTCCTGAAAAAAGTATAAGTAGTGCCGCTCTTCCCGGTTTTGGTTTCCAGGCTGATGTTCTGGGAGAAGGTTGTGGTAATTATACCGACAAAAGAAAGGAAGAAAAACAGTTTCATGAATCACTATTTAAGCAAGGTGTAACAGAATAACATGAGATTGTTCTGTCAAGCGTAGAGTCAGCAATGTGCTGTCATTGCGGGGAGGAACGACGAAGCAATCTCATATTATAGCAGATTGCTTCGCTATCGTTCGCAATGACGGTCATAGGGGGGTTATCCCAATAATGTGTCCTGTGCCGCTTTCAGCAATTTGCGTGTATTCTCAAGCGTGTCGCTTTCGCCGTAAAGGCGCAGTACTGGCTCCGTTCCGCTGGCCCTGATCATCAGCCACTGGTCCTTGTCAAAATGGTATTTCCAGCCGTCGATGGTTTCCAGGCGTTCTACCTGGTAAGGCCCGAAGGATTTATAAATATCGTCTTTGCAGCCTTTAATGATGCGCTGTTTCACCTCTTCTGTCAGGTGCAGGTCATTACGCTCATACACAAAAGCCCCGGTTAATTTGTACAGGTCTTCGATCAGCTGCTCCAGGGTTTTTCCTGATTTGGCCATGTACTCCCAGATGGTGAGCCCCATCCAGATTCCGTCGCGCTCAGGGATATGCCCTTTGATAGCAATACCGCCGCTTTCCTCGCCGCCCATGATCACATCTTCATTGATCATGTAGCCTGCAATGTGCTTGAAGCCGATCTGCGTGATGACGATTGGCAGGTTGTAATGCTTTGCCAGCTTGTGGATGCGCGGTGTTACCGAGAAGGCCGCCACGATCTTTCCGCCGTATTTTTTTTCTTCCACCAGGTATTTCACCAACAACAGGATGATGTGGTGCGAATCCACGAAATTTCCTTTGCTGTCGTAAAGCCCGATCCTGTCGGCATCCCCGTCGGTGCAGAGTCCGCAGTTGATGTGCCCGTCTTTTTTGATGAGCTCGCTGAACTCCAGTAAATTCTTGTGGATCGGCTCGGGAGCCTGCCCGTGGAAGCCGGGATTGTCATCATCGTGCAGGTGGATGATCTCCGGGAACAAGCGCTTCATCACGCGCTTGCCGGCACCGAACATGCTGTCATAAGCCAGCTTTAAGCCCGATGATTTAATGGCTTTCAGATCAAAGGATTCTTCCACATGTTTCAGGTACATGTCCTCCAGGTTGGTATACACCAGCATGCCCCTGGCTTCCGCTTCTTTCAGGTCGATTGACTCGTAGTTGGGATTGGCTTTATCAGGAATGATGTCTTCAATCTCCTGGATCTTTTCCGGAACCAGCGGGCCGCCGTAATGTCCCTTCAGCTTATAACCATTATAAGAAGGCGGGTTGTGGCTCGCTGTAATGATGATGCCCAGGGATGTATTGAGTTTCAGAGCGCCCAGGGAGATCATCGGGGTCGAAACATAGTCTTTGGCTAAATATACTTTCACGCCGTTGGCGATAAATACCTTTGCGGTTGTTTCGGCAAACAATTCGCCGGCAAAACGGCAATCATGCCCCACCACGGCGCTTGGCTCCTTAAAATTTTGTTTGATCCAGGCAGCAGTGGCTTCCGTCACGCGTGCTACATTCTCTACTGTAAAATCCTTTGCGATAATCGCTCTCCAGCCGTCGGTTCCGAATTTGATCTTTGTCATAAAAATAAGTTTATAAAAAAAAACAGGTTTAAATATAGTTGAAAATAGCTAAAAAGACGCTATTCCCGTGTAATTATTGCATTAAACTTTTCAGGTGCTCACAGGTCGATTCATCTTTCCAATCGATGTAGCCTACATTGTCGTACACCACCTCGCCTTTGGTGTTGAGCAGATACGTTGTGGGGATCGAGTGAATGCCAAAATCACGGAAGTTGCTCACCAGGGTCACAAAGGTAAATGGGTAAGCCGTCTTTTCGCGGAAAGCCACCATTTTCTCAATGCTCTCATCGGTAATGCACAATACCGTCACGTCGTCCAGCCTGCTGGCTTTTACGGCGTTGATCTCTTTCAACTCCACAAGGCAGTTGGGGCACCAGCTGGCGTAGAAGCTCACGATCACTTTTTTTCCTTTCAGCGATCGGATGTCGAAAAGGTTGGTGTCCTGGTCTACTACCTGGATTTTGGAAATGTCGATAGCAGGCGCCACCCTGTACTTTTGATAGAAATAAAGTCCGAGAGCCCCTAAAGCCAGGACGATCAGGATGGTGTAAATGTGTTTTGCCTTCATGGTAGGGTATGTTTGCGTTAAGTGATAAGCCTTGTTTAGCTTGCCGGATCATGAGCAGCGCTGAGTCTTCGTGGCCGTTCAGGCTTCGGGACCAAAGCGCTGTTTCATGTTATTAAAAAAAGATTGTTGTTAAAAAATAACGAGATTGTAAACTTACAGTAAATTATAGAATAGTTTTACGGAATGCTTAGAAAAATATTAGGCAAAACCTGGACTATTTTGTGGAAAACGTGCGTGATCTTTATCATCCTTTCCATTGTTTCCGTCATTGCATTCCGCTGGGTGCCTGTGCCCATCACGCCCCTGATGCTTATCCGCAATGTCGAGCAGATGGGCGGCAATAAGGGTGTGGTGATGAAGCACGACTGGGTGCCCCTGGAACAGATCTCTCCAAAGCTCCAGTTGGCCGTGGTTTGCAGTGAGGACCAGAACTACCTGAAGCATTACGGGCTTGATTTTGGTGCCATCGAAAAAGCAATGAAGGAAAACGAGAAGGGGAAGCGGACGAGAGGCGCCAGCACCATCAGCCAGCAAACCGCTAAAAATGTGTTTCTGTGGCCTGGCCGCAGCTACCTCCGCAAAGGGCTGGAGGTGTGGTTTACCCTGCTGATCGAAACCTTCTGGAGCAAAGAACGCATCATGGAAGTGTACCTCAACAGCATTGAAATGGGCAAGGGCATTTATGGGGCGGAAGCTGCCAGCCAGCACTGGTTTCATAAATCCGCCAGCAAGCTTAGCAAAGACGAGGCTGCCGCCATTGCTGCTATCCTGCCCAACCCTTTACAGTACAAGGCCAATCCGCCGAGCTCTTACATTACCGGCCGTAAGGCCTGGATCAAGCAGCAGATGAATTTCTGGGGCAATAAGCTGGATTATAATAAATACAAGGACGACGAGGAAGAGGAGGTCCCGGCCGGGAAGCGCGCGTCCGCAAGCACTGATTAAAGCATGAAATACCTGTTATCACTCGTTATATGTTCGTTTTTAATTGTTACCTGTAATCAGACGGAAGTATCGAATGCATCGCCTGCACAGAAGCATACGGAGCCGGTTATTACCGATTCGCTGAAGTACAGGGCCGAGATCTACCGCCTCGATACCCTTTTTCAGAAACTGTACAACAGCGACGCCTTTAATGGCAATGTGCTTGTGGCGAAGGGGCACACCGTTATCTACCGGAAGTCCTTCGGCTATGGGATCAAAGAGCGTAATGTGAAGCTGAGCGATACGTCCCTGTTTCAGCTGGCATCGGTTTCCAAGGTCATTACCGGTGTAGCCACCCTGTTATTGGTAGAGCAGGGCAAGCTCAGGCTCGAATCGCCGGTGAGTGAAATCCTGAGTGGCTTTCCTTATGAGGGGGTGACGGTGAAGCAACTGCTCTGCCACCGTTCCGGCCTTCCCAATTACATCTATTTCTGCACAGGCCTGCTGCCCGAAAAGCCGGACCTCATCACCGGGGAGGATGTGCTCGGTATCATGATCAAAGACAAGCCCAAAGCCTGGCTCAAGCCGGATACGCGCTTCAACTATTGCAATACCAATTATGCGCTGCTGGCCCTCATCATCGAAAAAGCATCCGGTAAAAGCTACCCGCAATTCCTGGCTGATGAGATCTTTACGCCGCTGGGAATGAAGCACAGCTTTACACGCACAGGCCTGAATCCCAAAGATCCGAACCTGACGCATGGCTATACGATGAAATATAAGGAAGTGGCAGCCGACCGCACCGACGGCGTGCTGGGAGATAAGGGCATTTATACCACCACCTACGATCTGTTCCTGCTGAGCAATGCGCTTTATCAGAATAAATTGTTAAGCCCCGAAATGCAGAGCCAGGCATATACAGCCTACAGCCCTGAAAAAAAGCTTTCCAACTATGGCCTGGGCTGGCGCATGAACATGAATGCCCCCGACAAGGAAGTGTTTCATAACGGCTGGTGGCATGGTTACCGGACCTCATTCCACAGGCGCTTTAAAGACAGTCTCACCATTGTGGTGCTGAGCAACCGGCTCAACCGCAGCGTCTATTCTACCTGGCGCATCTACAATGCCATCGACGGGCCTTTGTCGGCATCCGCTAAGCCGGAAGGCGAGGAGGAATAAATGCGCTTTAAAAAAGTTGATCCATGATCCCACAAAAGCTATATGGCCTCGATCATTTAAGGGCACTGGCCATATCCTATGTTCTGCTGTTCCATTATTTCATTCTTAGCGGAGGAGCGCCTGCCTGGCTACCTGATTTTGCCAAATTCGGATGGACGGGCGTTGACCTGTTCTTCGTGCTGAGCGGCTTTCTCATCTCCTCGTCGCTGTTTGCCCAAATGAAGCAAGGACAGCTCATTTCATTCCGGCAATTTTTTCTGAAGCGTTTTTTTAGAATTGTGCCGGCTTTTTTAGTCACTGTCGGGCTTTATTTTTGTTTCCCGTTTTTTCGTGAGAAAGAAAGCCTGCCGCCCCTGTGGAAATTCATCACCTTTACCCAAAACCTCGGATTGAACCTGAAAGACTTTGGAACCTTTTCCCATGCCTGGTCGCTTTGCGTGGAAGAGCATTTCTACTTGTTTCTGCCATTGCTATTACTGCTGCTGCAGCTTGCAAAACTCACCAAAAGAGCCTGGTGGATCCTGGTTGTTCTGTTTTTAGCCGGTTTTATGGTCAGGATGTATTGCTTTAATGAGTTGTATCTTCCGAAGAGCGGGGAGGAGAATAGCTGGATGTACTGGTATAAGGATATTTATTACCCAACTTACAATCGCCTGGATGGCCTCCTGGTGGGCGTTTCCATCGCGGGGCTTTACCAGTTCCTGCCGGGAGCCTGGGCGGTGATCTCGGGATTCGGAAATCATTTTCTGGTACTGGGCCTGTTGGTTCTGGGCGCTGCTTATGTGCTGTGCGACGATCAGCAAAGCTTTCAGGCTTCCGTCTTCGGATTTGCCCTTGTTGCTTTTGGTTACGGCTTTATGGTTATCGGGGCCATCAGCCCAACCAGTATTTTATATAAATGGAATTCGAAGGTAACAACCTTCATTGCCACACTGTCCTACGCTGTTTACCTGACGCATAAAGGCATCATTCACATCACGCATCAGCTTTTAAAAGATCATGTCACAGACGCCAATGCACTGCTAGCCATCAGTCTTGTTACCTGTTTCCTGGGGGCTTACATCCTGCATCTCTGTATTGAAAAGCCGTTTATGAAGCTTAGGGAGCGGATTATTGGTTCGGGGCGCTAAGATAGAAGGCAGGGATGAAAAAAACGGAATGAGTATTTCTTCTCAATTTATTTACAACATTTGCTTTTCATCGGCCTGGCATGGAAGGACGGTAAACCGCCTTGTTTTAAGATCTGATTTTCTATACTTTAGTTATTCTTACTAAAAGCACATCCACATGCCTGGGAAAAAAATTAATCCATATAAAGCAATCGCTCAGTTACATAACGAGGGGGTACACTACGTTATCACAAAAATTTCGCAGGAATCAGAGCCTTCACGCGAGCAGATTTTAGGCGCTGTCTGTGAGTACCTCCAAATAACGGGGCAGCTTTCAAAAGTTGATTCAGCAATTAACTATGCTTCCTTAGCGTCATTGCTTAATAAAAAATGTGCCTTGGATAGTGACAAAATCAAGGCGCTTGATATTAGTAAACAATCGAAAGACTACCTTAAAGCATTACTTTCTTTGTCAACCTTGCGAAAGGACATGGCTGAAACCCGCCATCAACTTCAAAAATTAGAGCAGGAAATCCTGAACTCCGATATGACAGGGAAAGACAGTGCTTATCCGCTGCTTTTTATTGCGATAGCGGAGGAAAGCATAGAATTATGGGCAAAAGAAGAGAAGAAGAAAAATTCTTTGTGGGGAAAATTAAAGCGTGTGTTGAAACACATTCCCTGGAAAGCGGATGCAAAAGGAGCCATTGAGGCGGCAATAGATCCTGGGGTTGAAATCATATTTAGTGCAGAGACGGTTAACGCTGGCGTTACTGTACTTAAAATACTGGGGCATTCTATTTATGCTTCTGTAGAGGAGTATCTTTCTCAGTCAAAAGAAGGAAAGGGAGAAACTATAAATGAGAAAACGAAGGAAGACGTGTCGACGCCAGAAAATAAAGAAAGTGGAACAGAAGATAAACGTAGTCTGACAGAAAAGAGGATAGATCAGTTAAGAGAGCGTGCAGGAAAACAAAAAAGAGAGGATTTTCAACCAAAGAAAGGAAAGGGAAAAGACAAGGAAAGTGGTTCAACAAATCCCGATAACCCTACATTAAAGAAACTTCAAAAATTACCAAAAGCAAAGGTTATACTGAAAAAGAAAAAAAGATAGATCCGGTGTTCTGTAGCTTTATCAGTAGCAACTTTGTATATGGTTGGCCTTGCCGGGCTACCGGCGGAAATGCCGTTGCAATGTTATTTTTAACGGGAGGGTCTACTATGTGAGGTTAACGAGGCCGGTTTGTTCCATCCCGAAAATATGCCTACCTTTGCGCCATCGTAAAAATTGCCGACATAGAACTGGGAGAATTCCCGCTCCTGCTTGCTCCGATGGAGGATGTAAGCGATCCGCCCTTTCGCTACGTATGTAAGAAATACGGGGCTGACCTCATGTATACGGAATTCATCAGCAGCGAAGGCCTGATCCGCGATGCTATTAAAAGCCGCCAGAAGCTCGACATCTTCGATTACGAGAAGCCAATCGGCATCCAGATCTTCGGTGGCGATGAGGAAGCGATGGCGCTTTCCGCTAAAATAGTGGATGCCACGCAACCCGATCTGCTCGACATTAACTTCGGTTGCCCGGTGAAGAAAGTGGTGTGCAAAGGAGCAGGAGCAGGGGTGCTGAAAGATGTAGACCTGATGGTGCGCCTCACAAAAGCCGTCGTGAAATCAACCTCGTTGCCTGTAACGGTGAAAACACGCCTGGGCTGGGACGACAACATGATCAACATCATGGAGGTGGCCGAACGCTTGCAGGACGTAGGTATCAAGGCATTGACCATTCATGGGCGCACCCGCGCGCAGATGTACAAAGGCTCTGCCAACTGGGAGCACATTGCTGCCGTGAAAAATAATCCAAGGATCAATATTCCCGTTTTTGGCAACGGCGACATTACCACACCCGAGAAAGCGCTTGAATACAGGAACCGATACGGCGTTGACGGTATCATGATCGGCCGCGCCAGCATTGGTTATCCATGGATCTTCAACGAGATCAAACACTTTATGAAAACGGGAGAACATCTTCCGAAACCTACCCTGGAAAACAGGGTGGAAGTAGCCCTGGCTCATTTCAATAAATCCATCGAATGGAAAGGCCCTAAACTGGGAGTTTTGGAGATGCGCCCGCACTATACCAATTATTTTAAAGGCATCGATCATTTCAAGGAAACGCGTATGAAGCTCGTAACCACCGAGCACATCGATGAGATCCGGGAAACCCTATTGTCGATACCGGAAAAGCACGGGCAGCCTGTGTCATAGCCGGGAAGCTGTCATCAGTTCCTTACAACGGCCTGCCTGCGCGGCACTTTCTCAAAATCTTTTTTCTTCAGGTAATAGCGCTTGTGCAAGGGGAATTTCGGAAGCTTCGCATTATTTGCCGTGCCACCTGTCGCCGGTTTCCGGCTCCCTGTTTTAATTGTTGATTTCTCGCAATGGCAATAGGCATCCTTATGCGTTAAGGTCCGGATGGGTGTGTACTCCATTTGCAGGGTGTCGCCCCGTTTGGTCACTGCTTTGGCGTATACAAAAGGCTCTTTATCGGGGCAAAATCCTTTGACGGTGACTGATCTGGAAGGATGTTTTTTGCTGCCGCTGATCACCGCATTCGGGCAATCATAAGCCAGGCGGACTTCCAATAACTTCACGCGTTTGCTTTTCATCCGGAAGTTGATATTCACATTGTATTTAATGAAATTACTGATCTTAATGTCCAGGTTCTTTCCTCCGGAACAGTATACTTCAAACTCATAATATTTTTTGCCGTTCTCTTTAATAAGCTTCAGGCCTTTGCTGGTGCTGTTGCCCCATCGGTTCCCGATGGTTACATCCCATAAGGTGAGGCGGGCATCGCCCAGGCAGGAGTCATTATAAGGCACACGCATGATGATCGGTTTTTTCAGGCAGGTATCTTTGGAGCACAGGTTTATGGTGAACATGCCGCCGCTGATCAGGGCTGAATTATCGGTGGTCATGGTAGTGAGATCGCTGTTGATGAGCGCCTGCTGGTTGTTGAATTCGGAGATGGTGATACAGTCTTTCATACGGGCATAATCGCATTTATTGATGCGTACTGTAGATCCCTGCGCCAGCTTGATCGTTGTATCTCCGCCACAGGGGTCCGTTTTTTTTTCGGGATTTTCTGTGACAGGTTTGGCGACCGGTTTTTCCTCAGTAACGAGTTTTGGAGCGTATTGGATCACAATCTCCACGCGTCGGTTCCTGAACTTTCCGTTTTCATTGTCGTTGCTGGTAATGGGCATGTCTTCCCCATAGTTGGAAATACGCATGACTGCCGGCGGCACATGTTTTTGCAGGAGATAGTCCTTCACGGCTTTCGACCGGAGCTGCGATAGTTTTTTATTGTACGCGCTGTCACCTACATTGTCCGTGTTTCCTTTGATGAAGACCTTTACCAGCGTATGTTTCTGTAATAAGGTATCAATAAATTTAGTGATGGTTTTCTTATGGCTCCTGGTGAGAGCAGATGCGTCGCTTTCAAAATGGAGTAGTTGCTTCACATAGGTTTTAGATTGCGCATTCAGCTTTGCGGACGATGCAATCAGGATCACAAGCATTCCAAATCGTAGATATCGTTTCATGAGGTTTCGTTTCCATTCATAACGAAACCCTCAATAATAGTTACAAAAAAAAATCAGGATTTGCCCCGAGCTTGTTTAAGGCTCTCATGCTTATAAGATGCAGAAAGCCTGTTGGAAGAAGGATACTAAAAAATCAGTTCCATTTTGATATCTGCCCTCGCAAATTCAGAATTACCTAAAGGAATTTCTTTGAAGCCCATGGTGTGATACATCTCTATGGCTTTGGTAGAGCCCTCTCTGTTGGAAAACAGGATGATCCTGTCGGCACCCAACTGCTTAATGCGTTCCACCGACTCTTCCAGCAGCACCTTTCCGATCTTCAATCCGCGAAAATCTTCGTCCACCGCAAACTTGATCATTTCATAGACCTTGTCGCCCATGTTCAGGTAGGCGCAGGTTCCTGCAGGATGTCCGTTGTATAAGGCAATGTAGATCTTTCCGCCATTCTTTAAAATATAGGTTTCCGGATCTTCCAGGGTTTTAATGTCTTCTTCTTCCATGACATAGGACCGGGTGATCCATTGCTCATTGATCTCCTTAAAGCGGAGGCGGTGTTCGGGCAAATAGTCAACAATGCTGATGTCGTTCTGGTTTTTCATGCAGGGTATTTTTATAGATAAGGATATCGATTTGAATTATAAGTGTAGGCGCATTATTTTTTGAGTACGGTTTAATACGAGCATCTCCGGAGGAGCCGCAGTATCTTTAAATCCCAGGCTGTCGTAAAGCCGGTGGGCCTCAGGCATGCTGTTGGTCGTTTGAAGCCATAACTCATTTGCGGCATTTTCCCTGCAACGATCGATGCAACGTTCAATCAGCCGGGTTGCAATGCCCTGCTTGCGGGCCTCCGGGTGTACATACAATTTACAGAACTCAAAGGTGTGCTCATTCAGGCGCTTCAGGGCCACACAGCCTAATACCTGCTGGGCTGCATTCTGTGCAAAAAAGATAAAGCCGCCGGTTTTCAGATACACTTTTTCGGGGTGCTCCAGCGCCAATGTATCCTCTTTTTCCAGTTTGCCGTTCAGGAGATGTTTTAGCCAGGCCCCTACAAGGTCGGTAAAATAAGGTTTTAGAGAGGGCCGGTAATCACAGACGGTAATCTGCTCAGGAGCCTGCTGCTGCAACACCCGCTGGCGCAGGGGCCTTTGTTCCATTTCTTTTTCAACACGGTCAATGATGGCAATGAAATTGGGATGAGCGCTGGTGAGGAGCATCCGGAGGTTGAAGGCGATGGATTTCCAGACAGGCTGCAATTTTGCCAACAGGTTCTTTCCTTTCACCGTCAGACTCACGTGCTTGGAACGGGCGTCATTTGGGTTCGGCTTAATTTTCACATAGCCGTTTTCCTCAAGTTCCCTCACAATGTTTTTGACCGTAATATGCGTAAAATCAATGGAAGCGGTGATCTCCTGCATGGTGAGCGGCTTGTTGGCTTGCACCAATGTATGGTAGGTGGCAAACCAGCTGGCCTTGAAGTTGATCCCAAGGTCGCTGTAAATCTTATCACCCTCGGCCTGGAGTTTTTCTCCAATCCTTCTTAATCGTGTGGCTCCGCCAAGATAGCCTGTTTTTGAGATCGTATTCAATGTGCCTATGTTTATGAAATAACTTTCACAAATTTATAAAAGTACTTTCATAAATAAAAAAAATAGTTTGCTGAATGCGGAAAACCACATCGGTCCCGGGATGTTTTTACAGGCTGAGAGGGATGTTTAAAAAGCTCATTTTCAGGGGCCGGGACTTAATAAATTATTTACACAGAATACATTTGGTGTGGGTTTATTAAGTATATTTGTTATCCTCATTTGAAAAGGGTTAGCTCTTTTAAATGGCTGATAGTCAATTATTTTAAACCTGTGATCTGAATATGTTAAATAACAAAAGTGTCTTAATTACCGGAGGGACCGGTTCTTTTGGAAAGATGTTCACCAAGCTCATCCTGGAGCGATATCCCAATGTGAAGCGGCTGGTGATCCTGTCGCGCGATGAACAAAAGCATTACCAGATGGCAATGGAGTATCCGGAGAACAAATATCCGGCGATCCGCTATTTTCTGGGCGATGTCAGGGACGAAAGCCGTTTGATCAGTGCTTTTGAAGGAATTGATATCGTTATCCATGCCGCCGCGATGAAGCATGTACACATTGCGGAGTATAACCCGATGGAGTGTGTGAAAACGAATATCCTTGGGGCGGAGAATGTGATCAATGCTGCGTTTAAAACATCTGTCAAAAAAGTAGTAGCCTTGTCCACTGATAAAGCGGCCGCTCCGATCAATCTCTATGGTGCTACCAAGCTGGCTTCCGATAAGCTTTTTATTGCGGCCAATAACATCAAAGGCAAAAGAGACCTTTCGTTTTCCGTAGTGCGTTATGGCAACGTTATGGGCTCTAACGGTTCGGTGATGCCTTTCTTTCTGAAGAAAAGGCATGAAGGCGTTTTGCCGATCACCGATGTACGTATGACGCGTTTCAATATTTCTCTCGAAGACGGATGCGAGATGGTATTCAATGCTATTGCGAATTCATGGGGCGGCGAGATCTTTGTGCCTAAAATCCCTTCTTACAAGATCGTGGATGTTGCCACGGCCATCGATCCTAATTGCAGGCAGGTGGAAGTGGGCATCAGGCCCGGCGAAAAGCTTCATGAGGAAATGATCACGGCTTCTGATTCGTTCAATACGCTTGATCTTGGCAAGTATTACGCCATTCTTCCCCAGCAGCCGATCTTCGATGTAGAGGCTTACAAAAGACATTTCAACGCTAAGCCTGTGCCCGAGGAATTCTGTTACAACTCAGGCACCAATGATCAATGGGAAACGATCGAAAGCCTGCGCAAACAAATTAAAGAGTACGTAGATCCAAACTTTGAAGTGAACTAAACAATTATGGCTTATAAAATTCCTTACGGAAAACAATATATTTCTCAGGAAGATACAGATGCAGTGGTACAAGCCCTGCATTCTGACTTTTTGACCCAGGGGCCGCGCATCGCGGAGTTTGAAAAGAATTTTGCGAGCTACATCGGTTGCAAATATGCCGTAGCAGTATCAAACGGTACGGCAGCCCTGCACTTACCTTTGCTCGCTATCGGATTGCAAAAAGGCGACCGCATCATCACCACCCCGATTACTTTTGCGGCCTCAGGCAATGCCGCGCGCTACTGTGACGCCGAAGTTCATTTTGTGGACATCGATCCCGATACCTATGTGATGTCGGTCGATGACCTGAAAGCTTTGCTGCAAAAACATCCGAAAGGATATTTCAAAGCAGTAGTGCCAGTCGATTTCACAGGCTATCCTGTGAACCTGGAAGCGATCCGCGCTTTAGCGGACGAATACGACTTGTTTATCCTGGAAGATGCCTGCCATTCTCCCGGCGGTTATTTTACGGATTCCAAAGGCCAACGGCAGAATTGCGGGAATGGGAATTATGCACACGCGGCGGCTTTTTCATTTCACCCGGTAAAGCATATTGCTGCGGGAGAAGGAGGGATGATCACCACGAATGATGAAACGTTGTATAAGAAGCTCATGATGCTCCGTACTCATGGAATTACCAAAGAGAATCTGCAATACAATTTTCCGGAGCCTGAAAAGCAAGGGGCCTGGTATTATGAGATGCAGGTGCTGGGTTATAATTACAGGATCACCGATATACAGGCGGCCCTGGCCAATAGCCAATTGAAACGAGCCGATGCCGGTATTGCCAGGCGCCATGAGATCGCAAAAACCTACCGCGATGCTTTTGCAGGGAATGCGAAGATCAAATTACAGGCAGATAAAGCCGGGCATTTCAATGCCTACCACTTGTTTGTGATCGAAGTAGAAGATCGTAAAGGCTTGTATGACTTCCTGATCTCCAGGGGGATCTTTGCACAGATTCACTACGTACCGGTACACCTTATGCCTTACTACAGGCAGTTTGGCTGGAAACCGGGTGATTTTCCCAAAGCGGAGAATTATTACAAACACTGCATCAGCATCCCGATGTATCCGACACTGACCGCTGAGGAGCAGCACTTTGTCATCCAAAACATCCTGGAGTTTGTCAATGCATCATAAACTGATTTTAGGCACGGTACAATTCGGGCTTCAATACGGCATCAACAACAAGGCCGGAAAGCCCAACGCGGAGAGTGTAGCCGCCATGCTCGACCTTGCCTTTCAGCAAGGGGTCAGGATCCTGGATACTGCCGAAGCTTATGGTGATGCGCAGGAAGTCATCGGTGGCTATCACCGCACGTCTTCCTATCGTTTTGAGATCGTGACAAAATTCAGCGCAGGCCGTAAAGACCTGCCGGAAGAGCTGCCGGAGCGAGTGGCGCAGGACCTGAAAACATTAGAGACCGATCATTTGTATGCGTACATGTTTCACTCTTACAAAGATTTTGAAACTTATTACGAGGGATACCGGGCAGACCTGGAAGCGCTGAAAGCACAAGGCCTGATCAAAAAAATCGGTGTATCAGTGTATACCAATGCGGAACTGGAGCACTTACTGGCTTATCCGGTCGACCTGGTGCAATTGCCTTTTAACATGCTTGACAATTGGGCACAGCGTGGTGCCCTGATCGCGGCGGCAAAGCAGAAAGGTATGGAAGTGCATACGCGCTCCGTATTTTTGCAGGGATTGTTTTTTATGGAAAGCCTGCCTGAAAAGTTAAAAGCTCTGAAACCTTATCTGGACGAGGTCGCGGCACTTTCCAAAACATATAAGGTCAGTCTTTCTGATATTGCTCTGAACTATGCTGTTCAGCAGGAGCACATTAACCAGGTGCTTGTTGGAGTAGACACCGTCGCCCAATTGAAACAGAATTTCGAGTCGCTGAACCGCCCGGTGCCTGCGGAACTGTTGACTCAGATCGATCAGATTGCTGTTAAAGAAAATACGTTGTTAAACCCTTCAACCTGGAACTCATGAACGTTTTAGCCATTACACAGGCCCGTACAGGCTCTTCGCGCTTACCGGGAAAGGTTCTTAAAAAGATAGGAGATAAAACGCTGCTGGAAATTCATGTTGAACGGATTTTAAAATCAAATCGTATAGATAAACTCCTTGTGGCAACCACAATTGCACCTGAAGATGATGCGATTGCCGGGCTGGCTTCTGCACATGGCCTGTTGTTTTCGAGGGGCAGTGTGCAGAATGTGCTCGACCGTTTTTATCAGGCTGCTTTGGCGCATAAGCCGCAGTGGGTGGTGAGGCTCACTTCTGATTGCCCGTTGATCGATCCTGCATTGATTGATATGGTGGTTGGAAAAGCCATGGAACTAAAGGTGGATTATTGCTCGAACACCCTGGATCCGATGTTCCCGGATGGCATGGATGTGGAAGTATTTACCTTTGAGGCTCTTGAAAAAGCATGGCACGAAGCGACATCCGCTTCCGATAAGGAGCATGTAACGCCATACATTCATCAGAACTCCTCGTTTTATGGAAAAGACCTGTTTCGCGCCGTGAATATTGCCAATGCCGGGAACTATGGGGATGTGAGGCTCACGGTGGATGAAGCATCGGATTTTGAGGTGATCGCCTTACTGATTGAAAGACTGGGAGCGGATAAGGACTGGAAGACCTACGCGGATTATTATAAAGCGAACGATCTTGTCAAGGGCATTAACAGGCATATTGGCCGGAACGAAGGCTATCAGAATTCTTTAAAAAATAACTAAATTTTTATACTTCAGTACATGATTACAAATTTTGAAAAATCGGACAGCATGATCAAGCGCGCGCAGGAGCTTATTCCTGCGGGATGCCATACCTACAGTAAAGGGCCGGACCAATCGCCTTTGCTGGGGCCTAAAGTGATCTCGCATGGCAAAGGTAGCCATGTATGGGATGTGGACGGCAATGAATACATCGACTGGGCTATGGGCTTAACAGCAGTTAGCCTGGGCCATGCTTTTGAACCTGTATTATCTGCTGTGCGCAGCGAGCTGGAAAAAGGCGTTAACTTCCAGTGCCCTTCGCCGATCGAGTCGGAGCTGGCCGAGCTTTTTTTAAAGTCTGTCCCTTCTGCCGAGATGGTAAAGTTTGCGAAGAACGGCTCTACTGTGACCACTGCCGCTGTAAAGCTGGCCCGTGCGTATACCGGTAAAAAATATGTGGCCTTTTGTGCCGACCATGGGTTTTTCTCTTACGACGATTGGTACATGGGCGTGAAAGCATGTAATTCGGGTGTGCCCGCGGAGCTGGCAAGCCTCACCTTAACGTTTAAATACAATGACATCGCTTCCGTGGAAGCCTTGTTCCGGCAGCATCCGGGCGAGATCGCCTGCGTGATCCTGGAGCCGATGGAGTTCGATTTCCCGGTTGATAATTTTTTACATAAGGTAAAAGACCTGTGTCATCAGAACGGTGCAGTATTCATCCTGGATGAAATGATCACAGGCTTTAAGCTTGGGTTTCCCGGCATTCATACAGAGCTGGGCATTGAGCCGGATCTGAGCACCTGGGGTAAAGGCGTAGCCAACGGCTTTTCAACCTGTATGCTTGCCGGTAAAAAAGAGATCATGAACCTCGGAGGAATTAACCACGACAAAGAGCGCGTGTTTTTAATTTCCACCACGCACGGAGCCGAAACCCATGCCCTGGCGGCGGCAATCGCTTCTATCACGTATACGCGCGATAACAATACGATTGAATCTGACAAGCAAAAAGGCTTGATCATCAATAAAGAAGTGAATGCACTGATCAAAAAACACAACCTGGAAAAGCACCTCGAACTGAAGGGGCATCCCTGCTGGCAGCTGATGGTATTCAGGGATAAAGACGGTATTGCCAGCGACGGGTTGAAAACGCTCTTCTATCAGGAAGTGATTAAGCATGGCATTCTGTTCCGCGGAACCTTCAACTTAAGCGTTTCGCATACGGAAGAAGATATGCAAAAAACCTTCGCAGCTTTTGATAAGGCGATGGCAGTGTATGCCAGGGGTGTAGACGAAGGATATGAAAAATACCTTGTGGGAGAGCCCATCAAGCCGGTTTTCAGAAAATACAACTAAGTTTTTTTAATGCAGACGATGAAACGCATTTTATTCAGGGCAGACGGTAACAGTGAGATTGGTTTAGGCCACCTGTACCGTATTTTTGCCCTGCTGGAGCTTTTCAAAGAAGCATACGATGTTCTCTTGGTGACATCCGCTCAATCAACGGTAAGTGCGATTCCGCAAGGTTGCAGCTATTCCCTGATTCCGGAAACGGTTTCGGTTAGGCAGGAGCCGGAATGGCTGCATGAAAATTATCCCTCAAGCGAATACAGGATCGTGGCGGACGGTTACGGGTTTGATGCTGACTGGCAGCGCTCTTTAAAGGCAAAAGGCTATCACCTCAGCTATATCGATGATTTTTGCAAAGAGCACATGTATGCCGATGTGGTCATCAACCATTCTCTCTCAGTACGCGCTTCCGACTACAGCTGCGAACCTTATACCAAACTGGCGCTGGGAACGAAGTACGCCATCCTGAGGCCGTCTTTCCTGGAAGCAGCCCGTCACACACGACACATCACGGAGCTAAGATCGGCCCTGGTGTGTTTTGGAGGTGCTGATCCGCTTGACCTCACGCTCAAAGCTACCCGGGCTTTGCTTGCTTTCCCGGAAATCAGGCTGATCCATATTGTGGCAGGTGCAGCGTATACGCATCGTGGTATTTTTGAAATGGGAGAATCGGAGCCCCGGATCCGCATTTATCAGAACCTTTCGGAAAAAGCCATGGCAGGCCTGATGAAGGCCTGTGAATTTGCGATCGCTTCGTCCAGCACGATCCTGTATGAGCTGTGCTCCGTGAAGATGCCGGTATTATCCGGTTATTATGTGGAGAACCAGAAAGGCCTCTACCAGGGCGCTCTCGACCATCAGCTTATTACCGGGGCCGGGAACCTGGAACATAGTACTCCCGATGATTTCAGGGAAAAGATAAAAAGCGTTCTCCGGCAAACCGATTTTTCGTCACAACTAAAGGCACAGGCTGCCGCTTTCGATGCGCACATCAAAGACCGTTTCCTGGCGCTCTTTGCAGAACTGAATTACAGAAGGGCAGAGCCGGAGGATGTGCTGCTCATCTACGAATGGGCCAACGACAAGGTGTCGCGTGAGAATTCTTATTTTACAGAGGCCATACCTTTGGAAACACACAAGGCCTGGTTTACAAAGAAGCTGGCGGATCCTGCTTCCATGATCTTTATTGCAGAGTATAATGGAGAGCCTGCGGGCATGATCCGTTACGATGTCCTGGAAGATCACGCTGTGGCAGGCATTTCTGTGGCAGAGCGGTTCAGAGGCAAAGGTCTGGCACCGGAATTCCTGAAAGGGACGGCCAGGCTGTATTTTGAGAAAAACAGCGTACCGGTGGAAGCGTTTATAAAAACGAAGAACCTGGCTTCTGTCAAATCCTTCGAGAAGGCCGGCTACAAAAAAACAAGAGAAGAAGTGGTACATGGTGCCGACAGTTTTATTTACAAATTAGAGAAACATGATGTTCAATAACAAAGCCTGTTTTATCATTGCCGAGCTTTCCGCCAATCATGGCGGCGATGTGGAGATTGCGAAAGAAACCATTCGCGCCGCCAAACGGGCAGGGGCAGACGCCATTAAATTACAAACCTACACAGCCGATACGATCACCCTCAATGTGAAGACGGATGATTTCAGGATCAAGCAAGGCACGCACTGGGATGGGCAGTACCTGTACGACCTGTATACGGACGCTTCCCTGTCCTGGGAATGGCACAAGCCTTTGTTTGAAACGGCAAAGGAAGAAGGCCTGGTGTGCTTTTCATCGCCTTTTGATAATACGGCGGTGGATTTCCTGGAGACCTTTCATGTTCCGGCTTATAAGATCGCCTCCTTTGAGATCACAGATATTCCTTTGATCGAGTACGTAGCATCCAAAGGCAAGCCGGTCATCATTTCCACGGGTATTGCCGGCATCGAAGACATTGAACTGGCCCTGGAAACATGCCGGAAAGCGGGAAACAACGACATTACCTTATTACAATGTACATCCGCATATCCGGCGGCTCCCGAAGATGCGAACCTCATCACCATTCCCGACCTGAAACAGCGTTTCAATGTAAATGTCGGTTTATCGGATCATACCATGGGCATTGAAGCGCCCGTGGTGGCGGTGGCCCTCGGGGCAAAGGTGATCGAAAAGCATTTTATCCTGAACCGTTCCATCGGCGGGCCGGATGCTCACTTCTCGCTCGACGAGCAGGAGTTTAAGCAGATGGTGGACGCTGTACGCCTGGCGGAGAAAATGATGGGTAAAGTGGATTACGAGCTCACGGATAAAAAATTAAAAAGCCGGGAGTTCTCGCGCTCCCTGTACATCGCGGAAGATGTGAAAGCAGGCGAGCTGCTGACAGAAAAAAATGTAAGATCGGTGCGCCCGGGTTTTGGGATGCATACCAGGCATTATAAGGATGTTTTAGGGAAGAAGGTTAGCCAGGATCTGAAAAAAGGGACTGCTTTAAATGAAAATTTTATTGAAACGGAGTCATGAAATTCATAACAGCCATTCTTTGTTTTTTATTCCCGGTGAGGTTGTCTTTCTGGTTGTTGAACCTGTTAGGGCATGAAGTTCATTCTAAATCAAGGATAGGCTTTTCTTTGTTGATGGTAAACGGTAAGATCATGTTGCGCGACGGCGCAAGAGTAGGGCATTTCAATATGATAAAGGTAAGTAAGCTTCGTCTTGAAAAAGAGGGATACATCGGAAAGTACAATAAGATAACGGGGCCTTTGGAGGTTTTTCTGGAGGAAACTGNNTGCTGCTATTGGGAACAGCAACAGGATCTACCGCGCGCCTATCGGCGTTACATACGGAACAGCCATCCTGAAGCTGGGCGTATTAACGAAAATTACAGGCAATCACCGGATAGATTGTACAAGAAGCATCACCATGGGGAAATACAGTATCCTGGCCGGCCACAACAGCCAGCTATGGACACATTCCTATACACACGATAAGGAAGGGCCCGGACGTTATAGGGTCGACGGTGAGATCGTCATTGGCGACAATGTGTATATAGGCTCTATGAGCGTCATCACCGGCGGGGTTAAAATTGCAGATAAAGTAGCAGTGGGAGCCAATAGCAGTGTGTCCAAATCACTTTTGGAAGCAGGCACGTATGTGAGCCAGCCACTGCGGTTCATTCCATATGATCCATCTGTGGATGCGAGGGAAAAGTACCATAAAATCGAAGGTTTTTCGGTATGCGAAGACGTTTACGAGAAGAAAATATAACTATTCATGCTAAAGTCCGTACTGGGAACATACAGGAATTCAAAAAATTTAATTTATTATTTTCTTCTAACCTACTTAGATAAAGTCATTTCATTTGCCCTGCCGCTGTCTATTCTGTTCATCATTAAGGATAAAGGCTTGTATACCACGGTAGAGGTGGCGTTTTCCTATGCCACCATCCTGATGGTGATCATCGACCTCGGCTTTAGCAACTACTTATTCTACGGCTATAAAAAATCAAAGGACCAGGAGCATTTTATAAACGAAGCACAGCTGTATTTCCGGTTTTTGCTATTGGGATATGCAGTCTTTTCGCTCATCGTATTCGCCGGGCTCAGGCTCTATGATGAAACCCTGATTTTGTTATTTTGTGTCATCGTAGCTAGGACGTTGTTTACCTTATACCTTGGCTTTTATGCAAATATATACCGGTTGAAAGATAACCCTTCAGGCGTTTACCGTATTTCCCTGCTTGTCAATATCTGTTCGTTCCTGTTGCTCATGCTGGCAGCTTTTTTCCATTGGGAGCACACCATTTTGTATTTTTCAATCCCATCTGTTGCCCTGATTTTATATGTATGTATTAAATTTATACTGAAGGATCTTGGCCGGTTCCGGTTTTCCGGCTTTATGAGCTTCCTCGGGCATGCCCTGAAATTTTCCTGGCCTATAATCCTGAATGTGCTCGCCATGAGCTACATTAATAATTATGCGAAGATCTATGCGTACGGCTACCTGTCGCAGGAAGAAACCGTACAGATCTCTTATATTCTTCGCGTGGGCCTGGTCATCCAGCTCACACACAGCGCCTTCTCCTCCTTTTTTTCCAAATCGCTGTTTATGCAAACGGATAACAAATTCAATCATAAAATCTTCAGGCAATACAATGCGGTGTTGCTACTGTCGGCGTTCATGGTAATAGGCGTTGTAGCGGGCACCAATTATTTTTTTGAGGATGAAATTCACATCCGCTTTACATTATCCACATTCCTCTTGCTTTTCTATATTGTTTTGTGGTGCTACATCGGTTACCTGGAAATTTATTTCGGGGTGATGAATGCCAATAAACGGATCCTGTATTACTCCCTTGTGTCTTCGCTTATTTACACAATTCTTTTGCTGGCATTTAAAAATATTGACCTTTTAAAGCTATCTTTATGCATGGTAATATCGGCTGCGGTCAATTTAACGCTCGTGGTCATTGGCTTGTATAAGCTGAACATATTGACCAAAAGAGAACATTGAATATGGAGAATACACGATCAACGGTATGTTTTGTCGCTAATTTTTACAAGACGTACCTGTTTCATGAAATAGCGCAAAAGCTCGCCAAAAATGGTGTCAGCATCTGCTGGATCGTTACCAAAGCAGATCAATACACGTTCCTTAAACAACATTACGGAACGGAAAAAGTACTCTATATCAGCCGGCTTGATGTGAGCCGCCCTAACCCAATTGTGGATGAGTTTAAACTGAATGAACTGGTGTATGGCGATCGTGTCTGGAAACATGAGGTCGCAAACGGCTTACAATTTCTGACGAATATTCAGGAACCGCTGTACCGCTTTTTGAAGACGAACGACGTTCGCTTTGTGATCGGGGAAATTACCTGGGCGCACGAACTGTTGATTCAGCGCATCGTCAAAAAACGCAAAGAGTTGAATTGTCTTTACCTGGATTGTAGCCTGGTCAGGATCCCGAATAACAGGATCGCGTTTTTTACGGACGAGAGTCAGGGAGATATGCTCGAGTTTGACGGCAAGGATGCAGCGACGGAAATCATTAAGCTGGAAAAACCAAGCTATCTGAAGCTGAACGATAAAATTGTGAATAAGAGCAAATCGCTGTCAGGCCGTTTGGGGAGGGTGAAACGTTTTATTAGTGGTGAGAACATCGAAGCGAACGATCCGAATGTGATCATCAACAAAGCGATTCGATTCAAAGTCAACAGCAAAGAAGAATACAATAAAAATACCTACAATAAGATTGAGCGCGTCGACTTTGAGAACGTGGAGAACGATCCCTACGTTTTTGTCGGTTTTCATAAGCAGCCGGAGTCGTCTATCGATGTCAGCGGCAGGTACTACGAAGACCAGCATGTCAATATCATCAACCTGTGGCGTATGCTTCCCTACGGTTGGAAAATCCTGGTAAAAGAACATACCAATGCCATTGGCGACAGGTCGTACAGCTTTTATAAAAAGCTCCTGGCCTATCCGGGTATCCTGATGGTAAATGAAACCACAGATTCCAAGCGGATCATCGAAAAGAGCAGGCTGGTGGCTACCGTCACCGGCACCATTGCCTACGAGGCAGCCCTGATGAAAGTGCCCGCCATCACTTTTGCCAAGACCTTTTTTAATCGAATTAACTATTGCAGGCAGTTAACGATTTCTGACCTGCTGAAATACAACAGCCTGGCCGATCTTTGTGACGAACTGAGGAACCAGCCGGATAATCGCCTGGAGTTTAGCCAATATTTGTTGAAAAACACGTTTGACGGTTACATCAGCGATTATGTCACCGATCCAACCGTAATGGATGATGCTAACATCGAAAAGCTGGCAGGCGTGTTTATGGAGCTGATCAAAAAATATGCATAAACCAGGTAACTGTTAAATAGAGTGATTAAGATCAGGACTATTATTTTTTGGCTATGTGTCAGCTTATCGATGACAAGCATCGCCTTTTTTAAGATAGGCCTGGCGGAGTTTACCCTGTTTCATGCTTTGGCTATTTTCACAACGCTTTGTCTGGGAGTTCTTGCTGTCAAAAACCGCCATATGGTAGTGAAATATCCGGTTGGTTTTTTTGCAGTGTTCGCATACATCTGTGCCGTCAACCTGTGCAACCTCGACAGCATTAAGCTCACGTCTTTCATCTATACTCTGGTTATTCTCCTCGAATTGCTCTTGCTGTATAATGTTGTGAAGCGTTTGTCGGTAGAGAACATTCGCAGCATTTGCAAGGTTATCATTCTGCTCTACACGTGTAATATTGTGGTAGCAACCCTCATGATAGCGACGAAGCACTATCCTGCGGGCATTTGGGCGGATGTCTTCCAGATTTATAATTTTGACGGCAGGATCAGGCCTTACGGTTTTTCCGATGAGCCTTCCTATGCTGCGATCACGCTGGTTTTTACCTTATTTGTACTCTTCAAAAGCGAAAGCTTCCGGTACCGTAAGGACGATTTTGTGTGGTATGCCTGCGCCGTTATTTCTATTGTACTTAGCAGATCATCTTATGGCTATATGCTCCTGGCGATGTTATTGCTATACTTTCTCATCACAAGCCGCCTGCTTCAGATGCAGGTTGAATCCATTATCTTTAATAAGGTGCTTAATGCCAGGCAGCTGGGCATCACGTTTGTAATAATGGCAATGGCTGTTGTGCTGGTGGTTGGCTCCCTTGATCTCAGCGAGAGTAAATCGATCGGGCGCCTGGTAACACTGGTGTCATCTTTTACAGAACCCTCTGACGGTGGGTTTGCCGATAAGATCACAAATACCAAATATGTGGACGGCAGTGCCAGCATGCGGCTCGTTCCATCGGTGCACCTGGTGGAAAACTTCAGGGAGTCGGAGTGGAAATACGTGCTGTTTGGCCGGGGAGCAGGGCAGGCCACACCTTTTTTTTCCAGGCTTTATGAAGGCAATACAACCCTCCTGGGATTTATTCCGGTATTTATATACAACTATGGGCTGATCGGTACGGCCTTGTGTTTCCTGCTATTTTTGGGCTTATTCCCCCGTCACCGGCTTTTGCTCTTCATCCTGTTTTTCCTGTTTTTATTCAATGCCGATTTCAATACGCAGATCTTTCTTTTTATTCTCTTTTCTATCATGGCATGTAAACACATCGAGAAAAGCCAGTTGCAGGACCTAATCCCTTCCAAAACATGAATAAGATAAAGCTATTGGTTGACGCACATGTATTCGATGACAGCTATCAGGGAACAACCACTTACCTGAAAGGTCTTTATTCCGCTTTGGTTAAAGATGATGCCTTTGAGATCACGCTGGCAGCGCATAACATTGAGCATCTTAAGACAGTATTTACGAATCCGGCTTTTAAATTTCACCGGCTGACAGCGGGCTCAAAATACAAGCGTCTTGCCTCCGAGCTCCCGGCATTGATCCGGGCAAAGCGCTTTGACTTCGCGCATTTCCAGTATATTACACCGTTGCTTCACAAATGCTGTTATATCAACACCATTCACGACCTGTTGTTTCTCGATTTTCCAGACTACTTTCCGTTCAGCTACCGCTTCACAAAAAAATATATTTTCAAAATGTCTGCCCGGAAATCGGACATCATTTGCACCGTGTCGGAGTATTCAAGGCAGGCCCTGGTAAAACATTTTGGGATTTCTCATAATAAAATTACTGTAACACCCAATGCGGTAGACCTTCCGGTAACTACAGCCGTTGATATAAGAGCAAAGCATCAGCTGGATAAGTATATTCTTTTTGTAAGCCGCATGGAACCGAGGAAAAACCATTACGGCATGCTCAAGGTTTTTGTAGAACTGGAATTATACAGGCAAGGCTACAAACTTGTATTTGTGGGCCGTACCAACGATGTAGGCGCAGACGTATACCACACTTACCTTGCAGGCCTTTCGCCGGAAATAAAAAATGCGGTAAAGCACATTGAAAATATCTCTTATGATGAGTTGGCTGGCTTTTATAAATATGCATCCCTTTTTGTATATCCTTCGCTGGCAGAAGGTTTTGGGATTCCTCCACTGGAAGCAGTTTTAATGAACTGTAAGGTGTTGTGTTCCGACAAAACGGCGATGGCCGATTTCACATTCTTCGGAAATTACCTGTTCAATCCCGAAGATATGGAAGAGTGGAAACGGAAAACGCTGGCCATTTTAAGCGACAACAGCTATCCATTTGAACAGATCAGGAAGGCGGTGACGGAAACGTATAACTGGCAAACGATTGCGGATCATTTTGCAGAAAAAATCAAATCCCATTTTCAATCTATTGAACACTGAATCCGGACATAAAAAAAGGAAGCTGCAAACAAGTATCTTTCAGGTGTTGTTGTATCTGGCGTTGGTTGGTGGGCTCAGCGCTTACCTTTTTAGCAAATACAGGTTGGGAAAAACAGAAGTCAAAACCATCTCGTTTTCCACTAATTACGACCGTTATGAAATTCTGGTCTACCCGACCGGGAGTAAAAGCTTTGGAGTAGATTTCAGCCGGCCTGTTCATCCTGCAAATGGCGATACGGCGCTTTACGTATTCACTATTAACGACAGGATACGGAACTTCCGGATCGATCTTGGCAACACGGCTGATCATGCCTACATCCGAAATCTGACAGTAGATTATACAGATGGAACGGAAACACTGTCCCTGACAGACCTAAAAAGCAGCGGCGTCACCTATCTTAAAGGAAACGGAAACTTCTCCAACCGCATCAGCGCTTATTTTGAGCTTCCCTATAACAGGATCAGCCGGTTCGAATTGCTGTTTGCCGAGTTTCTGATCCTGCTGGTCTCTTTTTTTGCGGGAAGACTCATAGTGTTTTTGTACAGGCAATACATTAGTCCTTATGCCATTCGCAGCCGCCTTTCATCCTTATTTGTCGCACTGTTCATCCTGATGATGTTTTTGCCCCAGCCATGGTTCAATGTGGGTTTTATCCTTTCATTTGCATGGGTTGTCAAAGATTTTTCTCAGCGGCTTTTTTTTCGTCATATAACCGGCTTGTTGTTTTTGCTGTATTTTTTCTGGTTTCTCCTCAACAACGTATGGGTCAATACAACATTCAATTCAAGATTGCTGGAAACCATGTTAACCTGTTTGTTTCTGCCATTTTACATGGCCTGTGTGCCAAAAGAAAACTTTTTGAAGTTTTTTCCTGTAGCGGCAGCCCTTGTGTCATTAGGATTAATGAGCACATCGGTGGTGGACTTTGCTGTTTTTCATAATCTCAACTATTTTTCGTTTGACGGATTTACAAAATATGTCCACCCGGTATACTTCAGCTATTTGCTTTTATTTTCGATAGTATATGTCGAGCTGGATGCATCACGGGAGTTTAACAGGCTCTTGTTTATTTCCTTGTTTGGCGTCGCGCTGCTATGCTGCGGCTCGAAACTTGTGATATCCCTTGCTGTGCTTTTTTATATAGGGCGCTATTTTCGGAAAAAATGGTATCTGGGCCTGGTTTTTTTGTTGTTTGTGATCTGCTGCATATTCATATTCTCACCAACCCGAAAACGTTTTCAGGAAATCGTCAATACACAAAGCCTTAGCATTCTGCATGAAAACCCGATTTTGTCCAAACACGATCCAAGACTTACAGGCCTTACCCTTCGGCTGATCATCTGGCAGGAAAGCCTGGCAACCTTCGATCGGGCGGGCAATATACTTTGGGGCCAGGGAACAGATCAGAACGCGGATAAGTTGCTGGAAGAAAAACTCGCCGGCCGTGGTGTGGAAGCAGGGCATGTCAAATACGACCCGCACAATCAGTTCATCACAACCCTTTATAAGTTCGGTTTGGTCGGCCTCTTATTGCTGTTGGCAATTTGCGCTTATATTCTCAAACAGGCAATCAACCACAGGAGCCGGCTACTGCTTGTTACGCTTGTGATATTCGTGATAGCTATGCTTACAGAATCGGTTATGCAACGCGCCACGGGTTTGTATTTTTTTATTTCCGTTATCCTCTTTCAAACCGTTTATTTAATTAATCCATCACATCTTGAAAATAGCAATCCTGGGAACACGGGGAATTCCTAATAATTACGGTGGCTTTGAGCAATTTGCCGAGTACCTTTCCGTTGGTCTGGCCGAACGCGGCCACGACCTGTACGTCTACAATTCGCACAATCATGTATACCAGCAGAACACCTGGCGGTCGGTCAACATCATTCACTGCTATGACCCCGAATACAGGATCGGAACTGCCGGTCAGTTTGTGTACGACCTTAATTGTATCCGCGATGCGAGGAAACGGCAATTCGATATTATTTTTCAGCTTGGTTACACCAGCAGCTCAATATTTGGCTTTTTAATGCCTCGTAAAGCGATAGTGGTTACCAATATGGATGGTCTGGAGTGGAAGAGAACAAAATACGGAAAATCCACCCGTGCCTTTTTAAAGTATGCTGAAAAGCTCGCTGTAAAAAACAGCGATTACCTTATTGCCGATTCATTGGGCATTCAAAAATACCTGCATGAAGCTTATGATGCTGTTTCGGAATATATTCCTTATGGCGCACACCTGTTCAAAACACCCAACCCCGCTGTTGTCGGAATGCATGAGCTTAAAGCTTACGCCTATGACATGCTGATGGCGCGCCTCGAACCTGAGAATAGCATTGAAATGATCCTCGATGGTGTTTCACAGTCACAAACCAGCCGCCCTTTCCTGGTGGTAGGAAATTACAAAACGGCTTTTGGGAACTATCTGTTGGAAAAGTATAAGAACAACAGGAACATCCGCTTTACCGGTGGCATCTACGACATAGATACCGTTAATAATTTGCGCTTTTTCTCCAACCTTTACTTTCATGGGCATACTGTTGGAGGTACCAACCCGTCGTTGCTCGAAGCGATGGCCTCGCAGGCGCTCATCGCAGCTCACAACAATGAGTTTAATGCTTCTATCCTGGGATCAGATGCCTATTATTTCAGCTCGGCCGCAGAGGTAACGCAAATTGTGGATCGGGTTCATAAAGACGAAAAGGAACACGCAAAATTAACCGCGAACGAACAAAAAATAGAGCGTTTGTATACATGGAAGGTCATCTGTGACCAGCATGAGGCGTTTTTTCAAAAACTGATCAATACCGGAAAGTAAAGGCGGTCAGCTGATGCGCTTTTTTCGCATAAGGAACAACAGGCCTGCAAGATAGCCCGCAAGCCCACCCATAAGAATGTACCATTGCCTGCTGTGGCTTACGATGTAAGAAGCATTGAAGCCAACCATCACCTCAAAACTGTTGTTCATGATTTTTCTTGTATTAATCCCGATCAGGCGTTCGTAAGAAAGCATACCGCGGTTATAAATGGGTACAGGGTCGACGGCTTCTCCGTAAACAACACCATTCCCTGTTCCCCGGGTTACGATTGATTGATTCACAATCTGTTTCAGGCTGTCGATCTCCTTCACTTCATCCTGAATTTTCGACTCGATTTTTTCCAACGACTTCATTTCGATTTCCTTGATTCTTTGGGCGTGCTCGTTTGATTCGAGGTAGTCCATAATACCCTTTTGCAACGCCGGTAATACCGAATTGGAATACACTTCTGCCTCAACTTTAAACGGGATCAATACTTTGAGCGAATCGGAGTATTGTTTGGCTACATTCGTGTTCAGTGGCTTGTAAATAAGTTGACGGATTTCTTTGGCATCTTTCTTATCCATGTGCAACGTTTTGGCCAGCGCCTCGTTGTCGCTACCCGGATCGATCATGAAATTCAGATTTTCAATCATGATCGCACAGTAATAATTATCAAGACGGTTATGGGATATTGAAAGTTCCGATTTGTAATAGGGCCTCATTTTATAAGAGATACCCAAACCAATACCCGCGGCAACTAAAACAAATGCAGCCAATACCACAATATTTCTTACAGAGAAATCGATTAAACGTAGTATGCCATTAAAAAGTCCGGCAATACCTTGTTTAAGGCTTCTCAAAATAAATAACAGGTCAATTTCTTCCCGTTTAGTCGTGTTCGTCTGATTTGTGTCCATAAATGTACGTTCGTAGTTTCGCCCTATCCGGTGTGTCGCAGTTTTAAGAGCGATCTAAAATAATAAATAAATCTTGTTTCTGACACGGGGAATTGTTTTTTAACCGCTGGCATTCTCCAAATAGCCAACCCAAAAGAAGCTTAGTACACATTCTTAGTCGAGCCGAACACCGAAAACACCGTGGCGTATACCACTTTCAGATCGAGGTAGAATGACCAGTTCTCAATATAAAAGCGGTCCATACGCACACGCATTTTCATCAGGTACAGATCGTGCTGCGTCTCACCGCGGTATCCCATTACCTGCGACAGGCCTGTAATGCCGGGTTTTACCAGGTGCCGCAGCATGTATTTATCCACCAGCTGCGAATACTCTTCCGTATGTTTCAGCATGTGCGGGCGCGGCCCCACTACCGACATCGTGCCCCAGAGCACGTTGAAAAATTGAGGCAGTTCATCAAGGCTTGTTCTGCGCAGGAAAGCGCCGATCTTCGTCACCCGCGGATCGTTGCGTTGCGCCTGCGCCGTATTGGCACTGTTGTTTACCACCATTGTCCGGAACTTCAGGCATTTGAAAGACTTGTTGAGCAGGCCTGTACGCTCCTGCGCAAAGAGCACTGGCCCGCGCGAATCAATCAGGATCAGAATGGCGATCAACGGGAACAGCCACGACAAAATGAACACGATCACACCCAGCGAAAAAACAATGTCGAAGATACGTTTGGCGAGCTTGTTCGGGAGCTCGTCGAAAGGATTCTTACGCAGCGCCAACAGTGGAATATACTCCAGGAAGGTCGTCACAAAATTGCGGCCAAAAACGCCCGATGAATCCGGAATAACCCTGATGAGGATCAGGTTGTTCTCTGCAAAATCAATGAGGGCGGAGAGATATTCCTTGCTTACTTTATCCATCGAGCAGATGATTTCCGACACCTTGTTTTCGAGGCAGTAGCTCATGACATCATCATAGCCGCCGATCACGTTTATCTTATCGTTGGGCTTTTCGGAGAAAAAACCAAGCACATTAATGCCATATTGTGGCCGGGTATCAATAAACTCTTTCAGGTGAATGCTGTTCACGCTCACGCCCACGATCACGATCTTATGCTTGCTTTTGGCGCTTTTGTAAGCTTGTTTGATAGCAAAGAATACGATCGTGCGCCAGCAGAGCAGGAACACAAACAGGAGCAGGGAAAAACGGATCAGCCCGTAATTGGAAAAGTCGGCTTCATGAAACAATTTGGAATACAGGAAGATAATCAGGTAATAGATCGCAAAAAACTTCGCCAGGTTAATGAGGTTGATCAGCACACCCGGTAGGCGGTTGATGTAGTAGTTCTGTGAAACAAATGTCCCGATCAACCATAAAACAAGACAAAAAACGACAATATCCGTTTGCCAGAACAACTCGCCGATAAAAAACAGGCTCAGCGTGATGATTAAGAGTTCCCCAATCAGGTTTAATGACAACAAATACTTCATAAAAAGCGTTTAAGCGCGGGGAATAACATTCGTGTTAACAAATTGTGAAATTAACAATTCTCCTAATGTTAACAAACACTATAAATGAGTATTTTAGATTTATTTACAAAAACCAACATCCTGCTAATTAGCAAGATGCTGTTTTTTTAATTTCAATAAACTACCACATTTAGGGTATTCCCGCCAATCTAAAAACGGTTTACAGAGCTTTTAATTGCTCCTCGATCGTTTTTATTTTTAACAACGCGTCGCTTTCCTTTTTCCGCTCGATGGCAAGAACCTCTGGTTTGGCATTGGCCACAAATTTTTCGTTAGCCAGTTTTACCTGTACCGATTTCAGGAATCCCTTATTGTATTCGAGGTCTTTGGTCAGTCGGGCCGTTTCCTCTTCCTTATTGAGGTTGTTGGCCAGCGGAATAAAAAACTCCGTGGTTTTAACCTGGAATGAGAAGGCGCCATCCACCTTATCTTTCGTGTAGCTGAAGGCGGATAAATTAGCCAGCTTGATGATCACCTCGTCGAAGTAGGAGCGGGTAGCATCCGAACGTTCAATAATTTCCAGCTTTTCCTTTGGCGACATTTGCTTTTGCGCGCGAAGGTTCCTGACTGTTGTCACTAATTCTTTACTTACTTCAAATTCCGCGAGTTGCCTTTGATTCAATTCAGCTTTCGCTTTCGGCCATTCGGCAACGATCACGCAGTCTTTTTCCTCGCGCTCTTTGATCAGGTGCCAGATCTCTTCTGCAATGAACGGCATCCAGGGGTGAACGATTTTTAAGGCAGTTTCCAGATAATGAATAGTCGCATCATAAGTCGCCTGGTCTATCGGCAAGGCCTTGCCATCCACAAACTCCGGCTTAATGGCTTCCAGGTACCAGGAGCAGAAATCGTCCCAGATCAGGGCGCGCGTTGCCATCAGCGCATCGCTCATGCGGTATTTGCTGTAATAGTCATCAATAATAACCAGCTGTTCCGATAACTTATTCTCAAACCAGGTAATGGCTGCTTTGGAAGATTGCGGCTGTTCAACATCAGCAACTTCAAAGCCTTTGATAAGCCTAAATGCATTCCAGATTTTGTTAGCAAAAAACGCGCCCTGCGAGCAATAACTCTCATCAAACATCAAATCATTACCGGCCGGTGAAGACAGGAGCATGCCCACACGCACGCCATCGGCGCCGTATTTTGCAATGAGCTCAAGAGGGTCCGGCGAATTGCCCAGGCTCTTACTCATTTTTCTGCCCAGCTTATCCCTGACAATGCCCGTGAGGTACACATTCGTAAAAGGCTTCTGGTTGGTATACTCTTTACCGGCAATGATCATGCGCGCCACCCAGAAAAA
>DGQK01000067.1 GCA_002390745.1 Bacteroidetes bacterium UBA4416
CGAAAATAAGGTAAGCTTACACAGCCACATAAATCTTGTCATTCTTAATTTTGATGGCGCTAAAAGCATTGTTTTTCGACCCACCCATACAGGTAGACCATTTCATTTGGCCTGAATTCGAAAATTGACTTATCGTTGCATCAGAAACAACATCATTAAAATGAGAAAAATTTGTAGAACTTCCGTTATTCATACTCGGATAATCTGTTCCATTAGCATATCCAACTACATATAAATCTTTATTGGAGCCAAAATCCAAATCCAATAATCCATCATATGCACTTGTAAGTGTACCGTTAATGGATGAACCTAGATATGTTGCCCATACGATTTGGGATGAAGTATTAAACTTTACTATAAATCCTTCGCTAGTCGCAGCAACATCGTGTGTTGTATTAGTATACTGTGGTGAACTCCCTACTATAGGCAAATTCTTAGAGATTGTTCTACCCACAATAAAAAAATTTCCATCAACATCAAACTTACATTTTGCAGTAACCTCCTCTGCGTTTCCACCGTAATAAGTAAGCCATTTCTTTTGTTGACTAGAAGAAGATACCTGTAAAATGAAGAAATCCTCAGCGCCTAGAGGTGTTAATGAATTAGATGCTCCTGCTTTTGCTTGAGTTACTAAGACAGACGAAGCCTGACCAAGAATATATACATCTCCATTTGGAGCAAAGTCAAAGCTTAACACAATATCATCTGCAGTTCCACCAACATAAGTTGACCATAATCGTTCTCCTTGATTAGAATACTTGTCCATAAAACCATTAGCACTACCCGCATTAAAGTTCTGATATACATTTGCACCAGAAACTAAGGGATAATCAGATGACGTCGTTCTACCGGACACAAATAAATTACTTGAGTGATCTGTCTTCATCTCAGTTGGTGTATCAAAGTTCATCCCTCCTACATAAGTAGACCATGTGCAATTCAATGAATTAGTTGTTATTGAAAGTGCAGTATTCCCCTGATCCACTTCAATAATCAGGGTCTGAGCCGTATTATAAGCACCATCATTGAATTTATATTTGTTGCTTGCTCCATTGCTTTGCCAGTCGGCTGTCCAGGCTGTTACCGGAACGATCACATTCCCGGAAGTCAATTGATAAACAATCGGCTTATCAAAGGTCATGCTGCCAATGCTGCTGTTGATCGTCAGCTCATTCGTCGTACCGTTCAGGTTAAATGATGAGGCTCCTGTGAACTCCATCTGGATATCCCGCATGTCTCCTCCCGGTTTAACAATAAAATAATATTTGATTCCATTCTGGTTGCTGCTGCACATCAGGTCAATATTATGATAGAGCTCCGGAGTAATCAAACGTTGATTGCCTTTTACATTAGCAATGCCATTGCTTCCGGTATGCGCAAGGAAATAGTTCAGATAGCCGTTTTCCTGCTCGTTCATAGGATAGGTTTCCGCGCTTTCATTCGATGCGGTAAAATCCAGGTCGATGCGGTGCAGCGTATCAGAAGGGCTTACTGACGACGTATCCATCCTGGCAAACACAAAGCTTTGTTTACGGTTTCCGAAATAAAAGGAAGGATATGTATTATTGGTATAGAACTTCACCTCCGGCACCTGGGTAATAACAGTATCAGCCGCAATAATCTGCCCGCTGTTTCGGTAATACATGAAGTTGGGCGCTGGTGACTCTCCGTCAAAATCGGTTGGTGTAGTCACCTCTTTCTGCGCATACCTTAGCGTCATAAATTCATAATCGCCAGATCCTGTTTTGCTCTGGCCCGTTACGATGACATGATTTAAACTGTCCAATGCCATATTGGTAGCATTATCATCCAATCCGCCATTTCCATCCGCTTCGATCTCCCAGATCTTGGTGCCAGCAGTACTATATTTTGCCGTATAATAATCTTTGGTACTATTGGTCTTAAAGCCAGTTACATACACATCACCACTCGCATCCGTTACCAGATCCGCAGCTTCATCGTCGCCGCCGAAGCCGCTGGTTTGCGTCCATTGATGCGTGCCGCTGCTGTTGAGCTTGATGAGTGTGAGCTCCCTGCCAAGAGAAGACGTACTGCTAAAGCCTGCTACAAACACATTCCCCGAGGCATCGGTCGTGACTGCTTTGGCATAGTCATCCAGCGAGGAGCCACCGTCCCAGGTATACACAAACACCGACGACAAGGTCGAGGCATTAAGCTTCTGCACATAGAAATCGTGCTGCCCGCCGGTGTACTGGCTGCCAACCAGGATCACATTGCCCGATCCGTCGAGCGCCATATCTGTCACAGCTTCCACACTGCTGGTTGTCACTGCCGTCGAGGTGTTGGCGGATGTAATAGAGCCGGAGGCCTGCGCCAGCTTGATCGTAGACATCCTGTAGGTGCCGGGCGTAGTGGTGGTGACAGCCCCGGTAACATTGACATTCGTGCCGCTCAGTGCGATTTTGTAAGCGCCGTCATCGGCACCTGTGTAATCCCAGCCTGAGGCCCACTGCTGGACGCCGGAACTGTTGTATTTAAGCACCAGGTAATCGGTGTTGAAGCTACTGTTGTAGGATGCACCCGACACATAGACGTTGCCTGAGCCGTCCAGTGTGACGTCTTTTCCGGCATCGTGCCCGCCAGCTGCACCTGTATAGGTTGCGCTCCAAAGTACAGAGCCGGTGCTTCCCGACAGCTTCATGGTAATGCAATCCGTTTCAGGAGTGACAGAGTTGTTGGACACCGCACCGGTAACATACACATCTGTGCCGGTAACATACATGCCGGCAATGGCATCCACGCCGTTGGGCGCTGTCCCGGCCATCTGCCTGATCCATTGAAGGTTTCCGGCGGCGTTGTACTTGGCCACCAGCATGTCCGGAAAGCCATTATTCATGGTTGCTCCGGCTACATATACGTTTCCGGAAGCATCTGTTTTGGTAACATTTTTATAAAAGAAATTCTGGGTGCCCTGGGTGGTTTTCCAGTCTTCCAGAGCCATAGGCACGGCTTGTGCCTGCAGCATGCCGCCTGTAAGCAGGCATGCCAAAAGTGCGATTGTTTGTTTCATTGGAGGATAATTTATTTGGGTTTATAAAAAAACATGGCTGTTAAAAAATCTCAGGTACAGGCAGACTAAGGAAAGCCGAGCGTGTTTCTCCAAAAGCCTTGCAGCAGGCGACTTTGCTTACTGCACCTGGTGTTGTTTACCGATGGTATGAATTGTTGTGTCATGTAAAAAACGTTTGTCCGGGGCCTTGCATCCCATGCAAAAGAATTTGCAGGGAAAAAAGAATATCACAAAAGGAACTACAGTGAGCCAAAGCCACGTGCCGGGGGAGTGGCACAGTGGTTTTGGTGACTGTATGCATTGCCACGATCATTCCTGAGGGCAATGGAATTTTTATGACGCAGAGCGCCTGCCGGGCCCTCTGTCATAAGGACCGGGTGGCCCCTGGTATGTGCAGGCAGGAACGCCTGTTGATGGATTAAGCTGAGATATCTGAAGACGGAGAGGCGTTTGATCGATCATGTTTTTCACACGCGTCCTGTTTCATTTCTACACTACAAATATAGTTTGTTTTTGTAGCAAAACAATGCTACTTTTTATAGCAATTGGATAGTTGCCTGATTTTCAGAGAGAAAAAATTCAGGCCGGGGAGGCAATCCTATGCCGTTTTTTGATCCTTTCAAAGTCCTTTTATATCAAGGGTTTCAGGCTTAAGGACTACCGGAACAGGCGGCGAAACGGAAGCCCCGTCATGCTATAAATTTCCCGGCGTATCGTCGTCGTCATATACGGTGAACTGGGTGAGCACCTGCTCCGCTTTATCCGGCTCGCGCTCATAAAACGCCATAAGATGTTCACAGACCATATCTCTTACATCGCTCTGCACCTGTGGCATGCCAAGCTTACGGCGGGTGCAGCCCTCAAACGAAAAACCCTCTCCTTTGATCACCGCCATAAACGTAAAATGCTTTTCCATGGCCTTCCTTTCCATGCTCAGCCTGATGTTTTTTTTCTTTGCAACGCGTTTCGTTGCCACGGAGATCCCGCTGTAAACGCCCTTTTCCAGAGAGCCTCCGTAATACAGCTCCAGGTTGCCGGCAAAGGTTTTGGTTAAGCCTCCATCCAGCCAATAGTTGTTGTAAATGCCAATCTGATAGTGATAGGCGCCTACCTGTGACTCTATTTCCAACCGCAGCAATCCCTCATGGTGGTAGTCGGAACGCATCGCGGATTCGAGCTGCTCAAATACCCCGCGCGGATAGTGAAACAGGTTGCGTTGCAAGCCTTCGCCGCCATGATTCGCAACGATCAGCTTTAAAGAAGGATTGAGGTAAGCGAACTGTTGAAGAAAGGGAATCAGCAGATCGTAACGGATCTCCAATTCCTTAAAAATGGCATGATCCGGCGTAAACTCAAAGCGTGCACCGTCTTCCGATCCCTCTTCGGAAACCGCCGTTTCATAATGGCCTTGTACAGCCGACAGCACCATGGCGCCTGCTGTGATCCTGGCCGTTTCACTGAGGCTGATGATCGCCCTTGTGCCCACTTGGTAATTTTCAAAAACCTTGTCCAGAGAGGAGAGGTAAGAAGCCAGGGATGCAGAGCTGATGTTTTTCACTTCCAGCACAATGTGGTTATCCGGATAAATGCCAAGATCGAATACGGGATCGCTGCCCGCATAGCGTAAAAGCTCCTCGAACAGATATTGAAGCATTTCCGTTAAGCCCTCCTGACGGACGTTTCCGATATACATGGCGGGACGCATCCGGATGTGCTGTACCCATTGATTTTTCTGGTATATGCTATATTCCATAGAATTCATTTACCCTATTAAGATAGCAAAAAAAGGCCGGAACCACAAGTAAAAACACCGGTTTTTACACAGTATTTACGCTCTTTTTATTTTGAAAAAAGCCTGTTTTTAAAGGATTTCCAGACCTTAAGTGCGGCGGATATTTTTGTAGAACTGAAAAGAGCTGTACCTTCGTAAAGCATGAATGCCAATAGCCATAAACCGGGCCCGATGGTCTTTGTCATCATCAGGTATATTGCTTTTACCGGCCTCCACCTGGGCATTCTAAGCCTGCTGGTATACCTCGACCATCATTTCATCTTATCAGACAACACCCTGGCCATCCTGGCTGTTCCTGTAGGCCTGATCAACTGCGCCGCGTTGCTCACCGGGTTCAGGCGCCTGAAGGGCTTTACAACACCCGGTATCCTGTACTTTTTCTTCACGGTGATCAATTTTTCAATGTACATCGCCGTCAGCCTGAACCTGTACAGCCAGGCCGGTTCTATAACGAACTGAACCGCAGTTTTCCAGGGGAAAATAAAAGAACAACTCCCCGTTGCCAATCTTAATAATTTTAGTATATTTGTAACCCTGAAATACCAAAGCTGCGGATGTGGCGTAATTGGTAGCCGCACCAGACTTAGGATCTGGCGCTTCACGGCGTGGGGGTTCGAGTCCCTTCATCCGCACAAAAAAGCCTCTCCGGAAACGGGAGGCTTTTTGTTTTTTGCTCATAGGAAGCGCCTCTTTTTATCTTAAAAAAACACAGCATTCCTGAATATTTTTTTATAATTTGGAGCCTTATTCTACACACTATGTACGGAACATTCCAACAGCATTTACAGGCACAGCTCAACGAGATCGAAGCCAATGGCTTATTCAAAAAAGAACGCGTGATCGTGACACCGCAAGGCGCATCCGTGAAGGTACAGGACGGCAGGGAAGTGATCATCTTCTGCGCCAACAACTACCTGGGCCTCTCCTCCCATCCCAAAGTGGTGGAAGGCGCCAAGAAAGCCCTCGACTCTCACGGCTACGGCATGTCGTCGGTACGCTTTATCTGCGGCACGCAGGATATCCACAAAACCCTTGAAAAGAAAATCGCCACCTTCCTCGGACAGGAAGACACCATTTTATACGCTGCGGCTTTCGACGCCAACGGCGGTGTATTTGAGCCCCTCTTCGGTGAAGAGGATGCCATCATCAGCGATGAGCTCAACCACGCCTCCATCATCGACGGCGTACGCCTCTGCAAAGCGCAACGCTACCGCTACAAGAACTGCGACATGGCCGATCTTGAAGAGCAATTGAAAAAAGCACAGGCACAGCGCTACCGCATCATCGTGACGGACGGCGTATTCAGCATGGACGGCTTCGTAGCGCCCCTGGATAAGATCTGCGACCTCGCCGACAAATACAATGCCCTCGTCATGGTAGACGAAAGCCATGCCAGCGGATTCATCGGCAAAACAGGCCGCGGCACGGTAGAGCTGAAAAATGTGATGGACCGCATAGACATCATCACCGGCACCTTAGGCAAAGCCCTGGGTGGCGCGATGGGCGGCTTTACCACCGGCAAAAAAGAAGTGATCGAAATTTTAAGGCAGCGTTCCCGTCCTTACCTCTTCTCAAACTCCCTCGCACCAAGCATCGTAGGCGCATCCATCGCCGTATTCGATATGCTGAGTGAAACAACCGAGCTGCGCGATAAGCTGGAATACAACATCAACTATTTCAAAAAAGGATTGAAGCAGATCGGCCTCGAATTCAAGGAAGGCGATTCCGCCATCGTTCCGGTAATGCTCTATGATGCCAAGCTCTCACAGGTATTTGCCGACAGGTTATTACAGGAAGGTATTTACGTGATCGGCTTCTTCTACCCTGTGGTTGCCAAAGGACAAGCGCGCATTCGTGTGCAGCTCTCGGCAGCGCATACCCAGGACCATTTGGATAAAGCATTAAAGGCTTTTGAAAAAGTAGGAAAAGAGTTGGGCGTGATTAAATAATCTTAATCGCATCTATTTTATAAAGCAGGCTTCGGTCTGCTTTTTTTGTGACACGTCAGTTCAGGTGTCCTGTATAATACGTGCAGCATGATACAACATGCATCGGGAACGATCCCAAAGGATTCAAGCCTTGTTCAAAAAAACGTACTTTATATGGTTAAGCACTAAGGAATGAAAGAACAACATCCCGGCCTACGTCCACCCATTCAGGGGGGAATAGAATCCTCTCAATGAATAGAGATTTCCGTAGCGCCGAAGCCGTAATTTTTGTAAGAAGCATCGTAGTAGCTCACACCGTCAATGGATTTGAGGATAGACAGGATTTCCTGCTTGAGCTTGCCATTGCCCACACCGTGGATCACGATCAGCTTTTTGATGCCGTTGCTTAAACAATATTCCATCTCCCGCTCGAAGCGCTCGGTTTGTATGTTCAGGATCTGCGCATTCGTGAGGTTCTTGTAGGAGTCTACCAGTTCTTCGATGTGCAGGTCGATCTCGCGTGTGAGGTCTTTGATCTTTTGCTTGGCTACCGATGCTTTCACCGGCTGCTTGAATTCCTTGATGGCCTTGAGGCGTGTGAGGTCTTCGGGGCTCAGCGTTTGCTCCACCACCTGCGTATCGAGAAAATCTTCCTTCAAAATAAAGGCATAGACCGAGTGCTTGAACTCCGTGTGTTTCACCAGCGTCGCCTGGGAAATGATCCTGTCGTTGATGAACAGGATCTCCGCCAGGGGGATCTGCGATTTATAATGCATGTTTTTGAAGAAAAGGCATTCGATCTTGTGATAGGCATACTCCTGGAAGAAATTCCGTTTCACCTGCTTCAGGAATACTTTCTGGTAAGCGCCCAGCTCGCCGTGTTTCAGCGTCTGGAAGTAAGCCTCATCCTTCACCGAGTAGGTAAACGTAATGTTGTAGGAGGAGGAATTGAATAAATAGAACTTATAATCGCTCACCAGCAAGGGCATTTCATGATCGGGCTCGATGATAAAATAAATGGAGTCCGACAGCACCGTTTCCACGGCCATGTCCATGTTCTCTACTTCCGGATTCAGGATCAGCTCGGTATGAACGGGCACCAGGTGCTTGGTGAGGTAAGGAATTTCAAAGCCATCGGGCATTTCCACAAACACCGTTTCCTTATCTTTAAAGCTCACGATCGTGCCCTCGCCCACTTCATTCAAAAATCTTACTTTATCTCCTATGCGCAGTTTCATGTGCAGTATATATTGCTTTTAATGGCCATTAAAGTACAGCCGCTTATATTCTTGGTGCTTCCGGTATGGTAAACCCGGCTGTCTTATGTTCTTTCAAAATGAAATGACCAGCGCTCCTTTCTCTTTTACCGAATAAAAAGAAATACCGAGCCCGGCACATCGCTTCTTTAGTTTTTTTACAAAGGTATAACTGTTGGAGCAATCCGCAATCACCAGGGGTTTAATTTGTGGAAGGGAGTCGAGGTCCGGGAAATGGTTGTAGCTGACGATAAGGTAATCGCAGCCTTGGGGCGGGAGGCGGAAGGCCTTGCCGGTATTCACGATGCGCTTCCGGCCAAGCTGCCAACTCCCGCCACGACTTTCCTGTAGGCGGATTCCGGAATAGCGTAGCAGGTAAGGCTTTACGCTTCTTCGGAATTCCCCTTCCGTGAGGGAATCGTCCCGGAAATACACATCCCGGCCCGAGCGAAGCAGGCAAACCGCCTTCCGCTTCACGCTGAACACAACAAGCTCCGTTTCCAAGGATTGCCGGTAGACCCTCCAGGCGGAGCTACCCGTCCAGGCAATGGCGCAGACCAAAGCGGTCGCCAGCACTTTATAGCTTTTGGAAGCTAAAAACCATAAGATCAGGACGGTAAAGAAACTGCAGAACAACACGTCAGGCAAGCCAAAGGAAATGTTATCCATGTAGCCGTACATGGGATTGTCGGTGAGCTGAGCGGTACGAAGCATCGCTGTGGTAATGCCATTGATAAGCAGCGCCAGACAGTGTTTCAGGAAAAGCACCTTGTGGCATAAAAGCAAGAGGAAGGCAGCCCCCATCAATACAGTGCTCAATGGAATAATGACAAGGTTGGAAAGCAGGAACCAAAGCGGGAACTGGTGAAAATAATACAGCGTAACGGGTAGCGTAAACAGCGTAGCGGCTACCGACATCAGGCTGATGTCCCAGGCAAATTTCAGGATCCTGTTCCGGGGGCTCCAGCGGTCATTGATGAGCGGATAAAGGTACATAATGCCGCCTACGGCCAGGTAGCTCAACAGGAATCCCACATCCGCAAGCAGGTAGGGATTGTAGAGCAGCAATAAGAACGCGCTGAATACTAACGTATTATAAGGGTTCCCGTTCCTTCGGAATGTTTTTCCGAGTAGCACCAACACCAGCATAAGCACGGCGCGCATAACGGAGGGCGAAAAGCCGGTAATGGCCGCAAAGAGCAGCATGACGGCAATCACAACCGCGCAGCGCCATTCAGAATAGCGGTTATACGGATCGGCAAGCCTGAAAAGCAGCATCAGCATCATGTAGAGAATCCCCGTATGCATGCCCGATACCGAAAGGATATGCAGTGTCCCGGAATGTGAAAAGCTTTGCATGACATTAGCGCTGATCTCGTCATCGTAACCTACCAGTAGCGCCGTGCAAATGGAAAAGGCTTCCTGCGACAAGCCTGCCTCTCTCAGTGTTTTCACCACCTGCTCCCTGATCGCAATTCCGCTACGGCTCAGCGACCAGGCACTTTGTGACCTGCCGGCAGACCATAGCGATCCGGGTGCCACATATGCGGCATGAAACAGGTTCTTTCGTTCCAGGAATGCTTTGTAATCAAATTCACCGGGATTTTGCGCTCCTGTAATGGCCGTCAGCTTCGACCTCAGCAGGAGTGACTCGCCCGTATTCAGTGACCTTGCCAGCGGCTGCCTCACATACACCAGCATCGGCCCCGTCGCATAATGCCACACGCCGTTCTGCTCAATGGCATCCACCAGCACACTGAGCTTCAGGAATTTTTCTGTAGCAACGGGCATGTCGGCAACCGTCACCATCAGCCGCTGCTCCTCCTGGCTGATGTAGTGCGTGTAGTGGCTCCTCTGCGTTTTGGCGCTGTAAAGCCTTGCCGCCTCAAAAGGCAATAAAAACAGGAAACAGCAAAGGCTGATAAAAAAGAAGCTGTTGCCGGCAGGAGCTGCCTGCTTCTGCCTGGCCCGTAGCCAAAACGCAACACACAAGCCGGCAAAACACAGGCCGAAAAGAAGGTGTAGCTGCGGTATAACAACGCCTCCCAACAGGCAGAGCGTGCCTATCACATAAGGAAGCAGGATTCTTATAAAGGGAATGCCTTTCACTCCGGTTAAATCTTGTCTGGTAAAAAATGAAATTGAATCGTTTAAAGACGCTACAAATGGTCTGACTTCCCGAAAGGATCTTAAGCCTTCGCTTCAGGCATTCTGCTATAGATGTTTTGCAATAATTGCATATTCATCTCTGCCAGACGGGCATTTACATAGTTCGCGTAGAGTTCCGGATTGAAATGGGCTGTTAATCCGGTGTGCTTTTTAAAATCATCTGCGAACATCCAAAAATTATCGGCTAAACTCATCGTCGTTGTTTTATACCAAATATACAGGACGGTGGGCACAAAAAAAGGGCGGTAAACCGCCCTTTTCGCTCCTTATCTATGATGCATGCCTTACAACCGCTTAGATTTTTAATCCCAGCACCAGAATATCATCCGTTTGCTCATAATGCCTCTGCCAGTCGCTTATTTCGTCGCTCAGCTTGGTTTTGAGCTCGGCAAGCATTAAATGGTTATTCATCAGTAAAAACTGCCTGAGTCGCGCCGGGTTATACTTCTTGTTCCTTTCGCCTCCAAACTGGTCGGTTATGCCGTCGGTAAACATGAAGATCCGGTCCCCGGGCTTCACTGACAGGATCTTGGCCGGGATCACACTTTCAAAATCGGCATAGCCTCCGATGTTTACGTTTTCTGAGGTAAGCGTGATGAGCTCATCATTGGAGATAATGTACAGTGGCCTGTTGGCATTCACATACTCAATCGTTTGTTTTTCTTTATCATAGCAGATGAGTGCGATATCGAGGCCGTCGTTGATCTGTCCTGTGGAGTTCTGGCTGAGGCGCAGGTTAATTTCTTTTCTGAGGAACTCCAGCATTTTTGAAGCGCTGTTCTCTTCCATATTGGCCGCTTCGTTCAGGATATTACTTGAGATAAGCGACATGAAGGCTCCCGGAACCCCATGCCCGGTGCAGTCTACCACAGCCACGTAGATCAGGCCGTTCATTTCCCTGATCCAGTAATAGTCGCCGCTCACAATGTTGCGGGGCTTGTAGTATACAAAGTAATCCATGAAATAGCGAAGCAGAATGGTCGTATCCGGCAGAATGGTTTGCTGGATCCGCTCGGCATATTTGATGCTGTCCGTAAGGTCATTGTTGATGCCCTGGATGAGGTTTTTCTGCCGTTCGATCTCAAGATGCTTTTTCTCGATCTCAGCCGTACGTGCCTTTACGATCAGCTCCAGCTTGAGCTTTTCGCGCTTGAGCCGCCGCTCTCGGCTGCCAATGAAGAAATACAGGAAGGCCAGGAGGCTGAGGCCGATGATGAAGTAGAACAGCTTGGTTTTCCAGAATGGCGGCGTAATGGTAAAATGATACGTGTATTCCTCGGCATTCGTAAAGTCGTTGCTGAGCGAGGCCATCACCACCAGGTTATAATCGCCCGAGGGCAGGTTGCGGTAGGTGATCTCATTCGAATTGTACACCATGGCCCAGTCCTTTTCATAACCGATCAGCTTATAACGGTAGCTCACCTGCTTCTGCTCGGCAATATCGTCGGTATTCAATAAAAAACTAATGCTGTTGTGCATGTAGTCAAGCTCCAGGTCTTTCGGGATCTTATACCAGTTGAAGAAGCCATCGAACTTGAGCGAGGAATATTCGCCGGAAGAAAACAAGGTGTCCTTCGTCCAGTCAAGCGCTTTATTCTGGATCATCACGTTGTTGATGAATACCGGAAGCTTCTTCTGCTGGCTTACATCCTGCATATCTTCTTTGTTGTTTCTGTACTCCGTAAGCCCTTCGATGGATCCTATCCAGATGGAATTCCTGTAATCGAAGACAGCGGTGTTTGGCTTATTGTCGTAGGAAGCAAAGCCCTGGCCGGCATTATAGGTTTTGATCTCCCCGATGCGGTTAAGGTAGGGGTCGAACTTCAATTCGTTGAGGCCATTGTTGGAAACGAACCATACTGCGTCTTTTGCAAAAAGGATCGTGTTGACGCAGTTGCTGCTTATCCGGTCCTCGGTCGTGATCTTCCTGAAATTATTGGCCGAGCCTTCTTCAAAATAACGTACCTTGAGTTTGTTCTTAAGAATGATCGCACCCATATCCGAGGTCCCCAGCCACATGTTGCCGTTCCAGTCTTCCGCAATGGTTTGAATGTTTTTGAAAACGGCATATTCGTTATTCACATAGCCCGTCTTCGGATTGAGCTTCCAGACACCTTCGCTGGAAGTTATCCAGATGTCTCCTTCCTGGTCTTCGAGCATACACGTCACATTGAAAAATGAAAGCTCCGTAATGCTGAAAGGCGTGAGCGTAAAGGAAAGATCTTTATTCAGCACCAGCCGGTCGACGCGGTTCTCCGCCTGGTAGCCGATCCAGATATCGCCGTTCTTTGCCGTATACAGGAAGCTTACATATTCGGAGAGAAGGCCCTGGGCAACGGAAATCGATTTCGAAACCTCCAGTTTCTTACGTGCGTTTTCCTTGCTGATAATATTGATACCGCCCCCAATTGTCCCTATAATAATATTGCCGTTCTTATCTTCGGTAATGGATTTAATGATCGACTCGCTGAGCTTCTGCTCCCAGAAACAGCGTGTAAACTTCCCGTTTTTATAGCGGAAGGCCCCGCCACCGTACGATCCCATCCAGATCGAGCTGTCGCTTTTTGAATAGAACATGCTGATCAGGTTCTCTTCGATCAGGCCCGATTGCTTATTGTAGCTCATTGAGCTCTTGCTATTCATCACCACCATGCCATCGTACAAGGTGCCGATCCAGAGGTTGTGGTACTTGTCTTGCCTGAAACACAAGGGATTTTTTCCGAAAAATCCCTGCTCGGAGTTGATCACCCACTGGTCGTTGAGCCTATAGTCGTTCTCATTGAGGTTCTTGTCCACGGGGATCTTGATAAAGCCCGAACCGTCCGATGCCAGGTAAACATTTCCATCATCGTCCCTATACATGCTCACCACCCTTACAAAGCTCCTGTTTCCCAATGAGAGCGAATCAAAGTTGAGGTAGCTCACCGAGAAGCCGCTGTTGTTGAGGAAATCGAATTTAAGCCTCGCCACGCCATTGCCCCAGTCGCTCACCAGAAGGTTGTTCTGGCGGTCGAACTCGATGCAGAATACGACATCACTCCTCAGGAGGTTCTTTGAGTTGAAATTCGCAATCCTTACCAGCTTCTTGTTGATCGTCGTTGATGATGTGGAATGCTGAACCAGCACAAAACGCGGAATTTTTGTGGAGATCGTGGTTTCAAAAAAGAACACACCTCTTCGCAAGGTAGACACCCACAAGTTGCCATCCTCGTCAAACTCCGCATCCGTCGGGTTCTGCGAAGTGATGTTCGGGATCGCCACCGAATCGAGCTGGTAGCTCTTGCTGGAAATATCGAGTAAATAATAGCCCTGGCTGGTGATCACATGGAGCATGCTCTTTTTGCGCAGGATCTTTTTCACGCTGCCCCTGATATGTTTGTACAGCGGATTGAGGTCTACCTGCCTGCCATTATAGCTGCAAAATCCTTTTTTGGTGCCGATAAATAACTGGTCGTTGGCAAACAGGAGCGTGTTGATTTCGTTGACAGGCAGGCCGTTGGAGGTAGTGATTGTTGTAAACGATTTACCGTTGAAGCCCGAAAGGCCATTGTTGGTGGCCAGCCACAGGTTTCCGTAATCATCCTGCTCAATGTACTTTATCGTAGACTGTGCCAGGCCGTCTTTCACAGTGAACTTTTGCAGGTTCACTTTTTGAGTGTAACCTCCAAACGCAATGATCCATAATAAAAAGATGTAGAGTTTTAACTTCACTGGCACAATGGCATATACAAGTTTAGCTAAATTTTTAGATAAATTGGTGGTTTTCGTCTAAAATAACGCGGTAAGACCGGCATGTATTTTACCTGTGCGAAGGTCGAAGGTGTTGCCCATCTGCTGGCCGAGCCCATAGCTTAAGTTAAAGATCCCGGCTTTGGTTTCGAAATTGATGCCCGCACCCACGCTGAGGGGGGTATCGGTCAGGTAACCGCTCACGCTGTTGCTTTCATACCAGGCCCCTTCTGCGAATAAAAAGAGGTTGGAGTTTTTTTCGAAGAGAAACCGGTACTCCACCGTCGGAATCACATAGGAAGACGCATAAATGCTTTCCTCGTCAAAACCACGCAGGGTGCGCAGGCCACCGATCCGGAACAGCTCGTTCCGGTAAATAACATTGCCGAACACGCTGCCCGCCTGCGCCGAAAGTTTGAGCACATGGTTCTTTACCAGGCGTATATAACCCACCACATCGCCGTCTACCTGGTACTGCGTGCTCTTCAGCTGTACGGTGGTGTACACCGCATCGTTGATCTTTGGATTTTTCCTGATCTCCCGGTTCCCGACAGAACCCTGCAAATTGATGTGAAAGCCTTTCCGGGGATTGAACTTATAATCGAATTTTTCAAAGAATGCGCCCACACCGTACGATTTCGTAACCACATCAGCATAATCGGGCAGAACCGTGGCATTGGCCAGGTAAGACGTGGCGATGAGGTTGGCATTGCGCTGCTTGTAAAACACCTTGAAAAAATTAAGCCCGCTGAAATAATAGTTAAGGCCCAGCCCATTGGTCACATCAATAAAGGTGCTGTCTTTTTTATAGAGCTTGATGTTATAGTCTACGCCCAGCGGAAGGCCGGCAATATAGGGATATACCACCTGCGCCCTGAGATCCTGTGTTTGCGATTGCAGGCGGCGCCAGTTGATATCGAAGGTTTCCCCGCTTTTGAAGATCGTGTTCACCAGCCTGATCTTGACATCGCCTGTAAAAATGGTCTTGCCGTTATCGCCCGGCAGGATGCCGACAATGCCGTCGAACTGCGACGCGTTTTTCTTGTCGAGGAACAGGTAAAGCTTATTCTGCTTATCCGTGAGGCGCATGACCGGCGGCTTGCTCTCCGTGACAAAAGGCAGCTGCCTGATCTTATCCGATACCGAGCGGAATGCCGCCTCATTATAAGGCATGCCATTCCTGATCCCCAGGTAGCGCATCAGGAATTTCCGGTTCACCTTTCCCTCTCCTTCCGTTAGAAGGCTGTCGAGCTTCAGGAATTCCTTTTTGTCGATCACCAGTTTGGCCTGCAGCACTCCTTCGCCGGCCTGCAGGCTGTCGAGCCTGGCGGTGGCAAAAGGGTAGCCGTGGTTTTCGTAATACACGATCAGCTTTTCCATAAAGCCCGAAAGCTCGTGGTACTTAAAGGGCCTGTTGCTGAAGAAGTGTTCATTGTATCCCAGCCTGCTCACAATGGCCTGGTCCTTTTTATCATAGTCCAGTTTCACCCATTTGTAGCTGGGCCCGGCAACCATATACGCCTTACAGCCCACCGAATCGCATACGAGGCTGTCGATTGCCGCGGTAATAAAGCCTTCGTTGATCAGCGACACATACACTTGGTTCACTTCCTTCTGCAAAAATTCCTTGTTGGCAAAGAGCGTTTTGTAGGTGATCTTTTTGAAGATCCGCTGGCTATCGGTATTGATGATGTGAAGCTGGTAGGGCTTCTGGGCCATCAACGCCGCATTGAAGCAGCCCAGTAAAAGAAGAAAATATGTTAATTTTTTTACCAATAAGCCTTTTTCTAAAGTAATTATTTTTTACTTTCACTAAATAATTGCGGCCCCTGCAAAACGCGATCTCTACCTATTATATTGCGGGACACAGCTTTAAATGACCATCACAAAAATACAAAATGACCGGCTAAATGCCGCTAAAACAACTACTCCTATGAAGCGTATCATCATTATTGCCGGAATCGCCCTCTTCCTTGTCATCCTTCTGGGTTATGGCTGCAGCAAACGAAACTCATTCGTGGTGCTGAACGAAGAAGTCGCCTCACAGCTCCACCAGGTGGAAAGCCAGTACCAGCGACGCGCCGACCTCATCCCCTCTATCGTAAAAACCGTAGAGGCGGAAGCCAATTTCGAAAAGTCGACGCTGATCGCCGTGGTGGAAGCCAGGGCCAAAGCCACACAGGTAACCATCGACCCAACGAATATAACCGAGGAAAATATGCAGCGCTTCAAGCAGGCACAGGGCGAGCTCTCCTCTGCCATCTCCAGGCTCCTCATGGTTTCCGAAAATTATCCGAACCTCAAATCGAGCCAGGCGTTCAGCGAGCTGCGGGTAGAGCTCGAAGGTTGCGAGAACCGCATCGCTGTGGAGCGTATGAAATACAACGAAACCGTAAAAGCCTTCAACGTTGGCATCAAAAAAATTCCGGGAAGCTTCTTTGCCTGGGGTTATAAAGATGCGGTCTACTTTGAGGCGGAGGCCGGTGCCGAGAAAGCGCCTAAGTTTGATATCAATATCAAATAACCATGTTTTTCGATAAGAAGTTGCTCTCGAAAGAGGAAGAAGCCCGGCTCATCAAAGCCATAGAGCTTGCCGAACAGCAAACCTCGGGAGAGATCCGCGTACACATCGAGAAAGAAAGCAGGGAGGAGGCCGTAACCGCCTGCGTAGCCAAGTTCCACCAGCTCAACATGCAACACACAAAACAGCGGAATGCCATTCTCTTCTACCTGGCCTATCAATCCAAATCCTTTGCCGTATGGGGAGATGAGGGCATTCATGAAGTCGTGCCGGACGGGTTTTGGAAAACCATTACCGACTGTGCCATCGAATACTTCAAACAGGGTGATTATATCACCGGCCTCGAAAAATCCATTGAGCTCTGCGGCGAGCAACTGAAACAGCATTTCCCTTTACAGCATGACGATACCGATGAGCTTCCGAACGAGATTTCGTATTAACTGGGGCCGGACGCTTTGGGTCATCGCGCTCCTTACAGGTTTCCTCTTCACAGATCTGGTGGCGCAGATCCCGCCCAGGCCTTCGCCGCCGAAGCTTGTCAATAACCTTTCCAAACAACAGCCCGGCTTTCTGTCGCAGCAGCAGGAACAAAGCCTTGAGCGTACGCTCCGCGACTTCAGCGAGGAAACTTCCAACCAGATCTGCATTGTGATCGTGGACGACCTCAACGGAATGGACGAGGCCTCTTTCTCAACAAAGATTCTCAACGACTGGGGGATCGGTAGCCGCAAGAACAACAACGGCGTGGTGATCCTGGTAAAACCTACCGGTGGCGAGGGGCAGCGCAAGCTCTTTATTTCTGTAGGCTATGGCCTGGAAGGGGCCATCACCGATCTTCAAACCAAACACATCCGCGAAAACGATATCGTTCCCTACTTTCAAAAAGGCCAATACTACGAGGGCCTCCTATCCGGCGTGCAATCGCTCATGCAGGCCGCCAAAGGCGAGTACAATACCGGGAAGAAGCGCCACAGGCAGCCGGAAGCCAACTGGGTGCAGGAGCATCCCTTTATCTTCCTGATCCTGGTGATCCTGGCCGTGTACCTGATCTTCCGCAGCGGCGGAGGCGGAGGCCTGGGCGGCATCACCTATTTCGGGAGCGGCTTTGGCAGAGGCTTCGGGGGCGGTGGAGGCGGTTTCTCCGGCGGCGGCGGTTTCGGGGGCTTTGGCGGAGGACGTGGCGGCGGCGGCGGTTCCGGCGGCAGCTGGTAAGTGTTTTTCATGTGCCCCGGGCTAAAAGAAAGCACTGCCTGTTCGGGTGATGTTTGCTGCCTCTTTGCAAATAATACTATTAAAGACAACTCAAACTATCGGTACACTTCGATACGCCTCTCATCACTTACCGTCACGGCACCCGAAGTGACAAATCCTTTCATTGAAAAGAAATTGTCGTATATTTAATATTCAAAATATAGACGCATGAAAAAACGATTACTCACCCTCATCAGTTTTCTCCCATTATTTATCAATGCCCAGATCAGCATTACATCCTCCAACATGCCTGTGTCGGGCGACACCTGTCGCTATAGCACAGCCAACGTGTCTGCCGTTGGCAACTACAGCGCCACCGGCACCAATTTCAGCTGGAGCTTTTCGTTGACCCCAACCGGGCAGGATGTCCGCAAATTCCAGGCCTCGGCGCAAACACCTTATTTCTTTTACTTCCTGTTCCCGAAATACGGCGAAAAGATCCTGGATTCCGTGCCTATTCCCAACATTCCCGGAAACCCCATCAGCATCCGCAATATCTACAGCTTCTACAAAAAGGTAACCACTCCTTCCTCTTTCAACTCCGAAGGCCTGGGCCTTACCATGTCGGGGATTCCCATTGGCGCTACCTACAGCGATGAGGACGAGCTCTATAAATTCCCGTTAGCATACGGAAACAGGGATTCTACGACGTTCAAGCTGTCTACCCCATCCAATACCATGATCCCTTTCACCTACAAAAAACAAGGCTACCGCATTACCACGGCCGACGGCTGGGGAACCATCACCACGCCTTATGGCACCGCATCCTGCCTGAGGGTGGTTACCACGCAGTACTCCATGGACACCATCACGATCTCCGCATTACCGGCAGGATTCAACAAATTTGGCTTTCCCAATTACATGAGAAGCTACCAATGGCTCACCACCGGCGAAAAAATCCCTTACCTGGAAGTCATGGGCAATGTGGTGGCAGGAAACTTTACGCCCACCCAGGTGAGGTACCGCGACGTCGCCCGCGTCATCACGGCCATGCCCGAGGAAGCCTTCAGCCCGGTCATTTCCGTGTTTCCCAATCCGGCGGTAGATGAGCTGACCATTACCACCGTTCAGCAGGAAACGCTTGTGATAGAGATCACCGATCTGCAGGGAAAACAGGTCAGGCAGCTAAGCGCCGAAGGCCAGGGGCCGGTCAGCCAGCATACACTAAACGTGTCGGGCCTGGCTAAAGGACTTTACATTTTAAATGTATCCGGAAAAACCGGCAGGCAGTCTTTAAAAATTTCGATACAATAATTTTTTATAATCAATAAATCATTTATTTTTACCCCATTAATTTTAAAACTATCTCATGAGCTCAGGTCACGATCACCACGACAACCATTCCAAAGAACCAAAAACCGTTTCTTTCCGTACGCCTTTGATTATGGGCTTAGTGACGATGCTGATCATTGTACTGGCTGTAAGCACCTGCGACAAGAAAGACCATTGCTGCGAAGACGGCGCTAAATGCGAACAGGATGCCGGCGGGCATGGTGAACATGGTGGCCATGAAAAAGCAGGCCATGAGGAGCATGCGGAAAAACACGAAGAAGCGGCTGCCGTTGCAGCAGACTCTACCGCTGCTAAAGCCGATACGACTGTGAAAGTGGAAGCGCATGCTACCGAAGCGCATCACTAATTAATATTGACCAGATCATTTGCAAAAGCCCTCACAGCCGTGAGGGCTTTTTTTATGACAGATAGGGCTCCGGAAGTCTCAGCCATGCGATTATAGAACTCAGTTGCCGGTTGCGCGGGGCCAATGCTTTCAAAGCCGGCCTCTGCGTACAAATATTTAGTTTCGGTAAACAAGGGATTTTTTGTAATATTACAGCCTTTAAAAACCCTACTACTATGGCTACAGATAACTTTCAGGCTCACGATTATTATTTAATGGATGAATTGCTGACCGATGAACAGAAATTGATCCGCGAAACCGCCCGCGCCTGGGTAAAAAAGGAAGTCACTCCGATTGTGGAGGAGGCTTGCCAGACAACGACCTTTCCTAAACAATGGATCAAAGGATTAGCCGAGATCGGCGCTTTCGGTCCTTATATTCCGGCAGAGTACGGTGGCCCCGGCCTCGACCAGATTTCCTATGGACTCATTATGCAGGAATTGGAGCGCGGCGACAGCGGCCTGCGTTCTACGGCATCTGTACAAAGCTCCTTGGTGATGTACCCGATCTATTCGTATGGAAGCGAGGAGCAAAAAAAGAAATACCTTCCGAAACTGGCTTCCGGCGACCTCATGGGCTGCTTTGGCCTTACAGAACCGGATCATGGCAGTAACCCTGCCGGCATGCTCACCAACTTCAAAGATGCGGGCGACGGCAAACATGTGATCCTGAACGGTGCCAAAATGTGGATCAGCAACTCTCCGTTCGCGGATATTGCTGTGGTATGGGCCAAAGACGAAGCCGGCGATATCAGGGGCCTGGTAGTGGAACGAGGCATGGAAGGCTTCACCACGCCTGAAACCCATGGTAAATGGAGCTTACGCGCCAGCGCTACCGGTGAGTTGGTATTCGACAATGTCAAAGTTCCTAAAGAAAATATTTTCCCGAACATCAAAGGCTTAAAAGGTCCTTTGGGTTGCCTCAACAGCGCCCGCTTCGGCATCTCCTGGGGTGTGATCGGCGCTGCCATGGATTGCTACGACAGCGCGCTGCGTTACAGCAAGGAGCGCATCCAGTTCGGCAAGCCGATCGGTGCTTTCCAGCTCACACAAAAGAAACTGGCCGAGATGATCACCGAAATCACCAAAGCGCAACTGCTTACCTGGAGGCTTGGTGTTCTGAAAAACGAAAACCGCGCGACGCCGGCACAGATCAGTATGGCCAAGCGCAACAACGTGAACATGGCTTTACAGATTGCACGCGAGGCACGCCAGATCCACGGTGGTATGGGCATTACAGGCGAATACCCAATCATGCGCCATATGATGAACCTGGAATCGGTGATTACCTATGAGGGAACTCACGACATCCATTTACTGATCACCGGCATGGACATCACCGGATTCAACGCATTTAATTAATTGTCCTTTACATTTTAAGAAATCCCACTATGCAGAAGTGTAGTGGGATTTTTTATGAACTTAAATCCGGTGCCGCTAAAGGATCTCTGCCTGCATTCCGGAAAACAAAAAATCCCCGCGGTATTTCGCGGGGACTTTTCGTGAGGGGGGTTCTGAGTAATTAGCTATACCCGAAGATCTTTTTGCTGGTCTTATTTTTATAGCTCCACTCCACTTTCCAGCCATAAGGGCATTGGTTGGCCCCTACGCTTACCGGGTTGCCGCTGGCATCCACACCAAAGGTGCAGTCCAGCGAAAAATCTTTACTGTCTACTTTAATCACGGCCTCTCCCTGGATCGGTGCCCACCAGCCGCAGGTAAAATTCCAGACGATCGGTGTGGATACCTGGCTGGTAAATGCGTCGCCATCGCGGGTAGTGCCATAGTTTTCCAGGCTGCTGAGGTTGTTGGAGGAACCAATGCCTTCGCCGGTGCAGGTGAGGATATTGTTAGGAAACGTGTAGGTGAAGCGGCGGTTGATGTTGTATACCGCTGTTTTGCCGTCTTCAAACAATACGTTGAGGTTGGTTCCTGTGACGGAAGTGGCCAGGCTTGATTGTGTTTTCAGGATCAGCAGCTCCCACCAGCTTCCGCCGGTTTCGTTTGTGAGGAGCTGGGTCCCGTTGAACTGTACGCTTTTGCTGTCAGAAGCGCGGGTGATTTTATAAGACAGGTAATCCACCTGCAATACACAGCCTGCCTGCTTCCAGCGTTTTCCGGAGGCATAATTCTGGATCGTCAAACGGATGGAACCTGTTCTTGTGCGGTTGTTGATGGTCGTGCCATCGTAGTTTATTTTAATGGTTCCCAGGTGGGCGCCTGTGGTATCAATGGTATAGCCTGTAGCCGTAATGCCCAGTGCATTTTTGATGCTGGCCGTGCCCGATGTTCTTCCATGAAGGAAGGTATTGTTACCGATCTCGGTATTTACATCATTAACGGCTGCGTCGTTCTCGCTTTGTACGGTACGGTTATCAGCCGATGCCTGCCCGTCTTCTTTCTTGAATTCCTGCTTCTTTTTACATGCTGTAAATGTGAGGACTGACGCCAGCATAAGACCGGAGATCCCAAATAATAACCCTTTTGTTTTCATTCTGTTGTTTAGTTTTTTTAATAAACTAATATAGTAAAATTTAAAGAGCAAACACTTCCGTATTGTTAAAATGCCGCTTTCTTTACAACAAACAAGTATTATGCCTAAACTGATTTTTTGATAGACCTATAACTGATTTGTGACCATTAAGATGCCATCCGGGTACTCATGGTTTAATCGTCAATTGTTAAAAATAAAGGCCGTTACATTTTTTTGCCTCAGAAGTATCCGCTGTAAGCTCAGTAAAATAAGGCTTTCGGGAGATCAGGCATAATTGTTTGCCCTTTTTCACTTCCCATCTGATTTTTCAAAACCGATCAACCCTGGTTACCAAATTTCTTTCTGTACGTTGACTCGCCTCCATCGGGATTTTCCCCTATAAATTTTTTTCTACGTAGACCGGTCGTCGCGGGTAATGTTAACGGGCGTCAGCAATCGTGTTTACAAACGCTCTGCCCTCCTGGCCAAAATTGCCATCCCATGATTCGTTTGGAAAATCAAACGGTTTTGTAGAAACACCTCGTCATTTTCCTGGCCGGCGGTAACCGCAACTGCCGGATGTTTCGCCTGAAAAGCTCAATGAATACCTGCAATAACTGCTTCTCTTATTTAGAATTCATATAAATATTTGAGTAATGACACTACTATGACACACACAAAAGAGCTTATCCCGTACTTTGTATACGTATTATGGAGTCCTTTAAAATTATATCCCTTACCCATAAATCAGCCCCCCTTGAATTGATCGGTAAGTTACATTTGGATGAGGTTCACCAGGCAGCATCTCTCGACGCCATCAAACAAAAAATGGCTCTGAAGGAATTGCTTTTTTTAAGCACCTGCAACCGCGTGGAATTGGTGGTGAATACCTCCGCCGAAACGAACCGCGAATTTTTATCGGAGCTGTTGCTTTCTGTTAATCCAAAGCTCTCTGCTTCCGAATTAGATTCTCTTTTAGATAAGCTCAACATTCATCAGGGAGAACATGCCATGCGGCATTTGTTCAACGTATCCGCCTCCCTCGATTCGCTGGTGGTTGGAGAACGCGAGATCATTACACAGGTGCGCAAGGCTTACGAGTTTTGCAACAGCCTCGGCATTACAGGCGATACAATCCGCCTGGCGGTGAAACATACCATTGAAACCGCCAAGAAAGTATACACCGAAACCAACATTGCTAAAAACCCGGTATCTATTGTTTCGCTTGCCTACAGGCAGTTGCGCAACCTGGGCATTAAGAACAATGCACGCATTGTATTTGTGGGTGCCGGCGAAACCAACGCGAACATGGCCAAATACCTGAAGAAGCATGAGTATGCCAACTTCACCGTGTTCAACCGCACATTGGCCAACGCACAGAAGCTGGCAAAAGAACTGAACGGAAAAGCCTTTGAGCTTTCTGCGATTGCTGATTTCAAAGAAGGCTTCGATGTGCTGATCACCTGCACGGCTTCCCAGGAGCCTGTGATCACAGAGGCTATTTATACTTCCCTGCTACACAACAGCACTTCCAAAAAAGTAGTGATCGACCTGGCACTGCCGGCCGATGTAGACGCTGCTATCCTCAGCAAATACGACCTGGCCTATATTGATATTGAATCCCTGAAGAAACAAGCGGTCGAAAACCTGCTGAAGCGTGAAGGGGAAATCGATGCCTGCAAAGCCATCATCAATGCCAAAGTAGAAGAGTTCAAACAACTGTTCCAGGAGCGCCGTATTGAGCTGGCTTTCGGCGAAATTCCGAAGCAGATCAAATCCATTAAGGAAACTGCCATCAATGAGGTGTTTGCCAAAGACCTCAACCAGCTTGACTCTGAGAGCAAAGAGGTGCTGGAAAAAGTGCTGAGCTACATGGAGAAAAAATACAACGCGCTGACGATCAAAACCGCGAAAAAAGTATTTTTGGAAGAGAATCCTTAAACGATCTTAAATCTTACGGCTACGGAATTTTTTGGAGAGATACTCGGTGAGGCTTTCGGCGAAATTCTTTTCCGGATCGTTTTAATGACTCTAAAAAGCATGTGGGTTTCCCTGTTGTGGCTCTTTCATTTAGGCCGGATTCCTTACAAGATGATCTGGGAAAAGCCAACAATCGCCTGGCGTGGTGGGTTGGCTTTGATTCTCGCATCTATTGGCTTTATTGTTTCAATGACACTTGTTTAACCAAAAGCGCAGGAAGCGGAGGCTCAGATGGTTTATCATTATCCAGGCTTCATACACTTTTATTTGCCTGCTCTTCGACAAAACTTCGCGCTCTTTGCGGTTAAAAACCATAAACATTTCAAAAAATAACTTATCTTGGAGCCTCTAATTTTTATTCTGAATTTGTATGATAACGATTGGTACACGCGGCAGCGAACTGGCCCTCTGGCAGGCTAATTACACAAAAGGGCTCCTGGAAAAACAAGGCCACGAGGTTCAGATAAAAATCATTGCGACCAAAGGCGATACCTCCCAGCAGTGGAATACCAGCTTCGATAAGCTGGAAGGCAAAGGCTTTTTCACGAAAGAGCTGGAAGAGGAATTGCTGGCCGGCACCATTGATGTGGCTGTGCATTCGCACAAAGACCTGCCTACCGAGAACCCGGAGGGGCTCATCATTGCGGGTGTATCGGGGCGCGAGAATCCTGCCGACTGGCTGGTGATGCGCGAAGAGTGCATGGATGAAAGCAAAAAATTCTCGTTAAAGGAAAATGCGAAGGTGGGAACTTCTTCGGCACGCCGCAAATCACAGTTCCTGGCGTTCAGGCCGGATGTAGAGATCACGGACCTGAGGGGCAATGTGCCCACACGCATCAACAAATTGCGCGAAGGCCAGTACGATGCTATTTTGCTGGCAGCAGCGGGTCTCGAGCGTTTGGAGCTCGACCTTTCCGATTTTCATGTGGAGCAGCTGGAGCCAACGGAATTTATTCCGGCGCCGGCACAAGGCGTGCTGGCCTGGCAGATCCGCGAAGACGATTATAAGCTGACGGATATTTTTGATGCCATCTGCGATTACGACGTATTGGTGAACATCAACATCGAGCGCCGCATCCTGAACCTGCTCGACGGTGGCTGCCAGCTCCCGCTTGGCGCCTACTGCGATGTGGAGATGAACGAGCACGACCGGAAATTATTCAAAGTATCGGTAGCCGTGGCAGATGCCTGGAATACACAGCCTAAGCAGCTGTACTACGAAACGACAAATACAGAAGACCTTCCGGAAAAGATCGTGGAGCATATCCACCGCATTACTACAGGCAAATCGGTCTTCATTTCGCGTGAAGCCTTTGAGAACAACCACCTGAATGCCTGGCTGGAGAAGCTGGGTTTCAAGGTAGAAAACAAAAGCCTGATCGATCTGAAAAAACTGACGATCAAAGAGCTTCCGAAAAGCGACTGGTTATTTTTCAGCAGCAAGCATGCGGTGGAATTTTTCTTTATGCAGAATCCCGACATTGGAAACACGAAGATCGGCTGCATGGGGAAAGGTACTTCGCAGGCCTTGCGCGAGTTTGGCAAGCGCGCCGATTTTATAGGCACCAGCACCGATACCAAACTGGTAGGCAAGCAATTTGCAGCCCGCGTAGGGCCGGGTAAAGTGGTGTTCCCTATTGCCCGCGACAGCATGCGCACGATTCAATGGCAATTTGCCAAGCCGCAGAACGTGATCGACCTTCCCATCTACGCGACGCTGAAGGTGCCTTATGAGGTGTCTCCAAAAACGGACATCCTGGTATTTACCAGCCCGAGTAATGCCGAATCTTTCCTGGAAAAGAACAGGATACATCCGCATCAGAAGGTCATTGCCATGGGCGAGTCAACCGAAAAATCCCTGTTGAAGGCCGGCGTGAAGGCAGAGCAGATCCATAAGCCTTATGCCTTTGATGATATGGGGTTATTCCGGGCAATCCTCCATACGTTATAAGTAAACATTTAATAAAAAACATGTCATAACACCTGCATGGTTGTTCCTTTTCAAAATCCCAGCGTAAACATTGGCGGCCTTCGCATTGATGAGCCGGTGACGACACTGACGGATTTTCTGTTTGCTGCCGTTTGCCTTTTTGCGTATTTCAATACCAAAGAGTTCCGCCACCTGAAAGGGCCAAACTTGTACCGCTGGTTTTTTTTAGGAACGGGTATTTCCACACTCATTTCCGCTATCATTGGCCATGCCTTCCTTTACCGCTTTGGCTTCGGCGCCAAGATCATCGGCTGGGAGGCCAATGTGCTCGGGGCTTCCCTGGCGCAGTTTGCGGCTGTTTACCACACAAAAAGCAGCATCAGCGAAATCGGCTTTAAGCGCCTGCTTATCCTCAATTACCTGGAAGTACCGCTGGCGGTGATTCTGACGGCGGTCGTTTTTTCATTCGTCGTCGTGGAGATCCATACGGCCTACGGCTTACTGGGCATGGTAACCGTGCTCGAAATAAGGCATTACAAAAAAACAGGATCCGTGTTAAGCAGAAATATGCTCATCGGTGTTGGCATTGCTGTGCTGGCAGTACTGGTGCATATTTTCAAACTGGCCTGCTCCGTTTGGTTCAACCACATGGACCTCAGCCACATCATCATGTGTGTGGCCATGTATGTGATGTACCGAGGAGTAAAGTACAATAACGAACAAACCATGTAACATGGAAGAGGGCAAACGGAGATAATCTTCGACCCTTTTACATTTACATTTATATAATAACAATGATTACACACCGCCCACGCAGAAACCGCAAATCGGCAGCCATCCGCAACATGGTACAGGAACATCATCTTTCGGTGAACGACTTTATCTATCCGCTGTTCCTGATAGACGGGAAGAATAAAAAGAGTGAGGTAAAATCCATGCCGGGCATTTTCCGCTGGAGCCCCGATCTCATTTTGAAAGAAATCGAAAGCTGCATGAAGCTTGGCATCATGGCTTTTGATGTGTTCCCGAGCATTGCCGACAAGCTGAAGGATAAAACAGCGACGGAAAGCCTTAACCCAAAAGGGGTTTACCTGAAAACGCTGGCGCTTATCAAAAAGAAATTTCCGGAGGCCTGCATCATGACGGATGTGGCCATGGACCCATACAGCAGCGACGGCCACGATGGGCTGGTAGAGAATGGAAAGATTGTGAATGACAAAACTCTCGATATTCTCGCCAAAATGGCTGTGGCACAAGCCGATTGCGGGATCGACATCATCGGCCCAAGCGATATGATGGACGGCCGCGTGGGCTTTATCCGCGAAGCGCTGGATGATGCCGGCCACGAAGAGGTATCGATCATGAGCTATACTGCTAAATATGCCAGTGGTTTTTATAATCCTTTCCGCGACGCCCTGGACAGCGCCCCAAAATTCGGTGATAAAAAAACTTACCAGATGAACCCTGCCAATAGCCGTGAAGCGCTGATCGAAGCGCAGCTGGATACAGAGGAAGGCGCTGACTTTTTGATGGTTAAACCTGCGTTGAGCTATCTTGATATCATTAAGGACCTGAGCAATAATTTCGATCTGCCAATTGCAGCCTATAACGTAAGCGGCGAATACTCGATGGTAAAAGCTGCTGCTGCCAAAGGCTGGATCGACGGCGTGCGTGTGCGCGACGAAGTCTTACTGAGCATGAAGCGTGCCGGAGCCTCCGTGATCCTGAGCTACTTTGCCAAAGAGTGGGCTTTGCATAATAGGTAATTTTACGCACCTTTTGAAATTTGCTTTTTCGCGAAAATCCTATATCTTAGTGATATATGATTGTGCAGGCTTCATTCCCGGAATTCTTTTATAACCACAATGTGCTGTTCAGTTATTACGGGCATATCGATAAGAATATTCTCAACCAGGCTCTAAAGATCATCAACCTTTGCCTGAAAAAAAACAAGGAATCCCTGCTCGTTTCCAGGCGCGTGTACAATACCGTCAACGAGTGTGTAGAGAACATCATCAAGCACAATTTTTTTCCGGATGAGGCTGCAGTGGATTACAAATCCCTCCTGCTCATTTCCAAAGAAGCCGATCACTATACGGTAGATACCATCAATATTGTGAACCTGAGGCAAAAGGAGTCCATCCACAAAAAGCTGGATCACCTGACTTCCAAAAACAAGGAAGACCTCAGGAGCATGAAACTGGATATTATTTCCAACAAGCACTATTCGGAAGTATCGACGGCCGGGCTGGGCCTGCTGGATATGATCCTCAAATCGGACGGCTACCAGTATCATTTCAAAACTTACGACTCGGACTTTTTATTCAATATCAATTTTAAAATAAATTCAACGCAGTATGGAAACACTTAATATCAAAGGTGACGATATAAGTCCGGATATTGTACTCAACCATTTCGACAATATTTTTTCCATCAGCGGCGAAAGCAGGCCGGAGAATCCTCTCAAATATTATGAACCGGTATTTACATGGTTCAATGAGTATTTCAATTATTTCTATGTATTGAATGACCTGATGGATTCTGACAAAATGGTTACTAAACGCTTAAAGATCGACCTCGATTACTTTAACTCCACTTCCGCTAAAGTGTTGTTCGATTTATTCAGCATGCTGGTAAACACCGGTGCCAAAAAATATAAGATCAACTTTGAGATCGACTGGTACTACCATGCCGAAGATACAGACATGCTGGACGCCGGCAGGGAAATGGAGGAGCTCTGCGGCATCACGTTTAATTACATAACAAAAGATTAATTTTCTGAAAGCGCCGGGATGTTTTTTTCTGCTGATCTGTTTCCTGTTCCCCCTTCTTTTAAGAGCTCAGACTTTTAAAAAGATCGGGGTGAAGGATGGATTGCCCTCTTCCATCATTTATGACATTGAGCCGGATGATAACGGCATTATCTGGATCGCCAGCTTCGGCAGCGGAATATGCCGTTACGATGGCAGAACCTTTAAGGTACTGAATGAAGATAACGGCCTGAGCTCCGACCTGGTGCGCTGCCTCGCCCTCAACCGGCAAAAAAATAAAATGTATGTGGGGGCCCAGGGTGCCATCAGCATCATTACGCCCGATAGTATTTATAACAAGAACCACCTGTTCCACGATTCTATTTCGCCCAATGTGCTCTTTGTGGCTGTTAACCAGAATACCGTACAGACTTCTTCCAATTTCGGCCTTATTACACTGGTGAATGACAGCGTGGTGCGTACCATCAAAAAATTCCAGATGATCACGGCTTATTACCAGGCGCCCGACGGCAGAGAGTATGTTGCCACACGGGCCGGCCTCTTCATTATCAGGCCCGACGGAAGCATTATTGATTTTAATAATGATTTCCTGACGGACATGGCTTCCGTGACCGACCTGAAAGTTTTCCGTGGGCAAATTCTTGCCTCCACGCCGAAAGGGCTTTACCTGATAGACCGGTTGAATCATGTAAAGCACCTTACCAAAAAAGAAGGCCTTCCGGAGGAGAATGTCCGGTGCATGACCGTCGACAAAAAGGGAGTGCTGTGGCTGGGAACCAGCAATGGCCTGGTGAGTACCAAAGACCTGGTTTCCTTTAAAAAATACGATGAGAAGAATGGGATAGATGAAACAGAGATCAGGTGCCTGGCGGTAGACAAGGATAATATCCTGTGGGTAGGTACAACATCCAACGGCCTGTTCAAGCTCCTGAGCAGCGACATCATCAGGTACGATCTGCCGGGCACGGTAAACTCCGTTACAATGGATCACCGGAAAACGATCTATGCCCTCACCAATAAAGCCATCATCTACAGGCTTAACCAAGACTCGGACCGCTTTGTGCCGGTTCGCCGCCTTTCGGGCCTGCCTGAGGGCGCTGCCAGGCACTTCAGCGTGGACAGGTTTGGGAATTTTTATGTAGCGGTATACAACAAGGGCTTCGTGAAGCTGGATCCTAAAGGAAAGGAAACGCTCCTGGTTAAAAAAATGAAAGAGACCGATAATATTCCTTTATATTCTTTAGTGCTTGGCGATAAGGTGTACCTGGCGTTCAAGCGGATTGTCACGGTATACGACCCGGTTGCCGACCGCATGGATACCTTACGGCAACGCATCCCCGGAACTTATTTCCAGGACATGGTGCCCGACAAAAACGGAAACATCTGGATCGGAAGCGGAAGTGGGCTGATCCGCTACGACGGTCAAAACATACTTCTTGTAAACAGTAATACGCATAAAGATTTCCCCCCAATGGTGACCAATTTTGTATTTCCTGACAAATACAATAATATATGGGCGGCAACAGACAAAGGGCTCATCTGCGTGGAAGGAGAGCACGTGTATACCAACTACCGGAAAAACGGCTTTGTGAGCAATGAGCTTTTCGGCCTTCAGATCATCGATACACTCCTGTTCACCAGCTGTAGCAGAGGCCTCATCCAGCTCAGCATCCAACGGGAAAAAAACAGCAAAAACCGTTTCATCCTTATCAATGAAAAGTTCGGGCTCACTCAGAGTGATCTCACCAACAAGCCTCTCTTTTCGGACTCCACACATATCTGGATCGGAGGCACCAATGCGGTATTCAGGTACAGGCCTGCTAACTATGCAGGCTTCGGAAAACAGTCGCCCATCCTGATCACCGATATTATCAGGGATTCCAGCTCACTGGTGTTCCGCAACCATAAAAACTACCTGCAGGCGTTTGTTGATGTTTCAAAACCGGTGGAGCTTCGCTATCAGGAAAATGACTTCACTATTTCGTTTGTTTCCGTGAATCACCGGCGCCTGAAAGAAGAGTTTTTTATACATCGCCTGATTGGCTTAAACAGTAACTGGTCCGTTCCTTCCGGCGATACCAAAGCAATTTATACCAACCTGAATCCGGGCACGTATACCTTTGAGGTTATGCTGGTGGGAAACCCTGCCAGCATAACCTCTCTCAACATACACATTGCCACTCCCTTTTACAAAGCCGGCTGGTTCATTTCCCTGCTGCTGGGTAGCGGCTTTTTACTGGTTTATGGCTTGTTCCGCATGCGCCTGCGTTCTGTGAAGAAACAAAACCTATTGCTCGAGGCGAAGGTGGAACAACGCACCGCGCAATTGCAGAATAAAACCAGCCAGCTTTCGCTGAGTAACGAGGAGCTCAGTAAGAAGAACCGCCTGATCCTCGAAAGCATTGAATATGCCAAAAAGATCCAGGATAGCATCCTCCCCTCACAACCCTACCTTAACAAGCAGTTTGGTTCTATACAAACGGCTTTCTATTATGCGCCAAAAGACATTGTGAGCGGGGACTTTTTCTATACCTACAAGAACGGCCCCTTGCACTACTTTGCAGTAGTAGACTGTGCGGGGCATGGCGTTCCGGGCGCCCTTCTCTCCTTCTCCGTGAACTCCATTCTGCACAGCATCATTGAGAACATCAAAGCCTTTCGCCGGCCTTCCGATATCATGAAAGAGCTGCTGGAAAAATTCACGGAAACCTATATGAAGGGAAAAGATGTGAGGGAAAGCTTCGCCATTTCGCTGATGATCTACCATGCCGGCGAACGGAATGTATACATCGGCAGCATCAGCCAGTCGGTGCATGCCGCTTCGGGCGGCAGCCTCCGGGAAATAAAAACAAGCTGCTCTTTCCTGGCGCAGGCTTCCGACAACATGACGGATACTGTTATTCCTGTAGAGCGCGGCGATCGTTTCTTCCTGTATTCGGACGGCTACTACGATCAGAAAAGCCCTCAGGGTAAAAAAATGTTCAAAGGCAATATGGTCCGTGAAATAGAGGCGACGCTTGGTCTTGCGTTACACGCACAAATGGAATCCTTAGGGAAGTTTTTCATAGCCTATAAAGGTGACTACGAGCAGATTGATGATGCCACCCTGTTTGCGGTAGAGATTGATTGATCAGCGGTTCTTTTTACCTAAAGCGATACAGGCAATATCTGAAAACATCATGCGTTTTTTAGTTTTTCGGTTAATTTAGCTTCCGATGCGTGTATCTTCTTTATAAGATTATATTATGGGTTATCATTGTTTCTTTTTGATTGGTTTTTTAACCAGCTGTTTTTATTTAAAAGCACAGGACCTGGCTGCTTTTGTAGACTATAAAAATTATTTTTGCATTTTTGATAATGGCGCAAGGACAGAAGCGGAATACCTGCCTGTCAAATCTTTCCAGGTAGGTGGCAATACCATCGCTTATATTGATAACAATGAGAATCTCAGAATTTACTACAAAGGTGCTATCGCCACACTTTCTGAGAACACAATCACAAAGTATACTGCTACCGATTATCTCCTGACTTTTTCCACCTTCAAGGTACTGGATGTATTTGAGGGCGGAAAAAGAACAACATTAAGCAACTTTGCAAGCCAATACAGCACCGGCGACAGTCTGGTTGCCTTTTACGATGAGCGGAACATGGCTTACAACATCTATTATAAAGGTTCTGTGACACTATTGGAAAGCGGAAGCCTGAATTCTCCCCTGCAAAGTTTTCAAATGGGTGATAATATTTTTGCCTATGTTAATTACCTGAACCAGTTCAGATTGTTTTACAGGGGCAAAACCATTACGCTGGCCAGCAGCAGCCTGACCTTACCCTACGCTGCCGGAAAAAATATCGTAGCGTATGTGAATCCTGATTATGGCTTTACTCTGTTTCATAAATGGCTTATATATAATCTGGAAACTTTTCAGCCAAAGTCCTTTGCTGTGGGCGATGATCTGACTGCCTATGTGACCTCAAACGACCTCTTTAAAGTTTACTATGAGGGAACCAGCCGGGTATTATGCCAGTATGAGCCACCCTTTTACAAAGTGACCGATAGCCTTTTGGTGTATAATGAAGGCGAACGATTTAAAGTTTTTTACAGAGGAACCGTTTATACGCTTGAAAATTATATTCCTGCAGATTACCGAATTGATTTCAATACCATCGCCTACCTGGACCAGCAGGGAAAATTAAAAATATTTCAAAATGGCAAAACGGCGTTTGTGACCAATTCGGCTGTAGATAACTATGAGCTGTATCGCAATGTAATATCGTACAGGATATTGAACCGGAATTATATGTATTACCATTCGACCAGCTATGGTCAATAAAACGGCGCTATGATCGTTGGTGCTATGATGGCGTAAATCACCTTACTTCTTCTCCACCAGGTATTTCCAATAGCGTTTCGGCACATGCTGTAAATGCAGCTTCATGTTTCGCCGCATCGGGATATTGGTGCTCTTGAAATAATTCTTCCAGAGTTCCTGGTAAAGTGTTTCATCCGGATCGAAGGAAATGCCTGTGGGCGCGAGGTCTGTACCGCTTGCTGTAAAATCAATCACCGCCTCATGCACCTGCTCTGTGGCCTGGTCGTAGTGTACGCCGTATTTCCGTTTGGTATCGTAAATGATCCAATCCTGGTCGGCATAACGGCGCCTGAAGTGCGGTACAATGAGCGGCAGGATATTGTAATCGGGATCGATGGGCGCATAAAACAAGCGGTCGCCGATGTTCTCAAAACGCACAAAGGCTTCGAAGCGGTGCTTCTCCCGCCCTACCTTCCGGGCTGTTTGCGCAATATCGAGCACCGCAGCATTTCCGTAATTGTCTTCTATGTTTTTACGGCTGGCAAACACGTACTGTACAAATTTCAGGATCGTATTCTCCATGCCTCTGATCTCCGAAAGGTAACAGCTGTAAATATTGGCAAAGCATTCGGGCGACACTTTTTTGCGCAGGCCTTTGAGCACACGCTCCGCTTTTGCGGGATCAGTACATACCTCCATATTTTCCGAAAACACCAGTGCCTGGAGGTTTTGCCCTTTGATGATCGTTGCATCTTCGCAGCGGCGCTCATATACCTCAAAAATGGCGCTGAATAAACCGGTGTATGTTCCGTCGTAGATGAATTGGGTCATGGTTCAAAGATGGTTTCAGGAGCCTTCACCACGGTTGTTGACTGAAACTCCTGATGTCAACACGGCGATAAAATCTAAAATAAACTGAGTTGCGGCGAATAGCTTGCTGTGTATTTACTTTTTCCAAGCGACAGGATATGATGCCGGATAGCGCCCGGCGTGAGGTCTCCAAACAGCACATCCTGTTTGGAGCATACCACGAAATGCTTCACCCGGTTCATGGCCACACCGATCTTTTTCAGCTGGTGCCAATCAAGCTTTCCGAACTTTCTTGCCGCGATGATCTTCTGCGCCGATCCCACGCCAATGCCCGGAACCCGCAGGATCATGGCATAATCAGCCGTATTGATGTCTACCGGAAACTCCTGGAGGTTCCGCAGGGCCCAGCTCAGCTTCGGATCCACGTCCACATCAAGGTTGGGGTGCTCGTCGCTCACGATCTCATTCACCTTAAAGCCATAAAAGCGCATAAGCCAGTCGGTTTGATACAGGCGGTGCTCGCGGATGAGCGGAGGCGGTGTCCCTATTCCCGGCAGACGCTCATCGCCACCAATGGGAATATAGCCCGAATAATACACGCGCTTCATGCTGAACTGCTGGTAAAGCGTATTGGCCTGGAACATAATATCCTTGTCGCTTTCGGGTGTGGCACCAATCACCATCTGCGTACTTTGGCCGGCGGGTGCAAATAAAGGCGTGGATTTGATGAGGGCTTTTTCGGCCTTGTATTCGGTAATCGCTTCGCTGAGGTAGCTCATCGGCGTGAAGATCTCTTCATAGTTCTTATCAGGAGCCAGGGTTTTTAAAGAAGCTTCTGTAGGCAGTTCGATGTTTACACTCAGGCGATCGGCATACAGGCCCGCCTCTTTCATCAGCGCCTCACTGGCCCCCGGAATGGTTTTCAGGTGAATGTATCCGTTGAAGTGATGTTCTGTTCGGAGCTTCCTGGCAATGGTGACGAGGCGCTCCATGGTAAAATCGGCATTCTTGAAAATGCCCGAGCTCAGGAAGAGCCCTTCAATGTAATTGCGGCGGTAGAAATTAATGGTAAGCTCCACGACCTCTTCAATGGTAAACGCCGCGCGCTTGATATCATTGCTTTTCCGCGACACGCAGTAGGCGCAGTCAAATATACAATAGTTGGTAAGCAGGATCTTCAATAAGGACACACAACGACCGTCTTCGGTATAGCTGTGACAAATGCCCATGCCGGTAGAGTCGCCAAGCCCTTTGTTGTCGTTCTTACGCTTACTGCCGCTCGACGCACATGACACATCGTATTTAGCGGCATCGGCCAGGATACCAAGCTTTTCATGGATACGGGATTCGGATGTTTTCATAGGACAAATAGCGCTCTAAGTTACCTGTTTTTGAAGCAGAATTTCGCTACGATTTGTAGCATTCCGGTTTTTAACGCTTCTGAAAACAAGCATCAGCTCATCCTGGAAATTCCTTACTTTAGTCCTGCATTTATAACCTTGCTATGAAGCCTTACCATCTTTTTATTTTAAGCTTAGTGTTCTGCTCCTTTTCTTTTGCGCAGGAGATCATCCATCCGGAGTTTTCTGAGAAAGCTGCGATGCCTGAGCAACTTACTTCCGGATCGGATAAGGAAGTTGTGAAGATCGTCTACAGCAAACCCTTTGCCTTGCTGAAGTTCCTGGAAACCACAACCGGGCACCATGGAACATCAGGAACATTCAGAAAGCAGATAGACAGCGCCAAAGTACTTCAACAGCCGGGTTTTGAAGCACTCAAACAAACGTATAACAGCCTGCACCTGGATTATAGCTACTCCAGGCAGCAATATCCGGAGAAGCGAAAGCATACCACATCTACCTGGGACCTCATCTGTGTAGAGGCTATCTCTTCCAAAACCAATACCGAGTTTTTCAGCCGCATGATCGGAGTGATCCCCAACGACGATTACCTGAAACTGAAACAGGTGATTACCGAAACAGAACCCTTTTATGATGCCTTCCTCTTTACGGCACAGCAACAGGCTGTTCAATCCAAAGTGACGGAGCTCCGCAGCCATGTCCCGGCTTTGAATGGCCTCTTCGACCAGTTCAAGGTGTTTTACGGCAGCAGCTGGGACAAATCCGTACCCTTCAACCTCAGCATCTACCCTATTTTTGGAAAGCAGGGAGAAACCACAGCCACACCGCACGCCAACAGCCTTGAAATGGGTTTCCTGCTGGAGCATGAAGACGCTTATGATATGCTGGCAGTGGGCATGCACGAGATGTGCCATGTGCTGTTTGAAGAGCAGCCCCTGGCCCTGCAACGAAGCCTCGACAGCAGCTTTACTTCCGGAAAAGACCCTTTCGCGGCTTTTGCTTACCGCTATATCGACGAGGCCCTCGCCACCGCTCTGGGAAACGGCTATGCCTACCAATCCCTCTCCACGAAAACGGATACCGGTTCCTGGTATGCTGACTATTATATCGACCATTATGCCAAAGCGCTTTACCCAACCGTGCAGGAATACCTTAATGCCCACAGGCAGATGGACGGGAAGTTCGTTGAAAAAGCCATTGCCGTTTTCAAGCAAACCTTTCCGGATGCCCTGTATGAAATGGATGCGTTGATGATGCAGTCGGATGCCTACTTTGAAGACGATCATGAAAGCGTCATCGACCCGATGATCAATACCCTGCATTCCTCTTTCAGGATCTATATGAGCAATACGGCAATTCCGATAGACGATCCTTCCTCCATTGAAAACATCAAAGGCTCGGAGCATACGCAGGTCTTCATCGTTCATAAAAACCAGGCAAAGAACCTCAGGCTGCTGAAAACGCTATTCCCAAAATTGAAGAGACTACCGAAGCAGCCAAACATGCTCGCAGGCTTTCTTGATGAGAAAAACAGGCCGGTGATCGTTGTTGTGGCCGAAAATGCTGCAAAGGCCCGTGAGGGCATTCTTCTTTTAAAGAAAAAAGGAAAGATCGATCCGAAGCAGCTGTGGGTAGCCTTTTAGAATAAATACAGATGGCACAGAGTAGATGAATTGATATGGGGCGGTTTGCGGCAACGCATACGCTGGATGAGGCTTACGAAGCCAACGCAAGACGATTAGTGATACACCGGTTTCTTAAAATGAAAGGGCTTATTGTAGGTTTTATACACCAGCCAGGCCCAGCGGATCAGCACAACCTGCAAAGGCAGGCGAAGCACCGCGATCCAGAAAAGAAATCCGCCGGCAGAAGAGGTGTCGATCAGCATTTGCACATGAAGCACGAGGAACAGCAACAGCATTGCAATGATCAGCAAGGACGAAATCTTTCGTGTGGTAAGCGGCAATACTCCCAGGCCCAGCAGGACTTCGCATACGCCGCTGATGTAAATTAATTCCAAAGGATAAGGCAGGTACCAGGGCATGATTTTCAGGTAGAACGCCGGGTTCAGGAAGTGGTTGATCCCCGCGCTCACATACACGAGGCTCATGATCAGCAACCAGAGATTTTTTCTGCTCATAGGTTCAGCTTTTTGGCTTGCGTGCCTCTATTCCCCTCTATCAAGAGGGGCCAGGGCTGTGTTGCTCCTGGCGATGCTAAGCACCTGATTTCCTTTTCGAAATGCTTTACCGCTTTACTGCTGCCTCGATTCTACGATCTCGCCGTCGAGCGTGGTATAATAAAACGTAGTCGTTGCCTTTCTTAAAGCCAGGTAAGAGGTATACTGTTCCGAGAAATTTTTGCGCCCGGTGATCACTTCATTGTAGTTGCCATTCAGGCCGATCAGGAGTTCGCTTGCTTCCCGTACCGCATGCTCTCCGCTTGTTGCACCTGTTACATAGTCGGCAAGCTGGTGCCTGGTGACGTATTCATTGAAAAGCGGATTCGATTTGCGCGGAATAAAGATCCGCAGACCACAGATTTCTGCCAGGCCGAGGTCAAGCACATCATCAAATACAAAACAGATCTGGTGGGGCTGAATGTTGTTCAATGCGCATAAATGATGAACCGCCTGCATCTTATTCGCAAACTTGGAATACGAATAATGAAAGCGCTCCCGGTCAACAAAGGTGAAAGCCGCCGTATTCTTTTCGCCGGAAATAATGGCCGTCAGTGGGATCTGCCCGTTGTTGAGGTAATAGGAGAAGCGCAGCAGGTTGGTGCCCATGCTGTCGGCCTCACTGAACTTGCTGTCCAGGTTGTGGTCTTTTCCGGCATTGGTAAATACCCCGTCCCAGTCGAAAACAAAGGCTTTGATCTTTCTCAGTTTCTCAATGATCTCCGCTTCGGAGGTGTTGAAGAGTCCGCCGCCTTTTAGAAATAATTCCGTGATGTGTGACATGGTAAAATGGTTTTAATGCGCTCTTCCTGAAACCCGATTTTACAATTCACCGGGTTCATGAGATCTGAGTCAAGTTCAGCATAAATATATCGTTTAAAAAAGAAAAAACCTTACCGTCAGATCGCCGGTAAGGTTTTATTATCATTTTTTAATTATTTCTTAGCCTTTCATATCCTGGATATCGAGCATGCCTACCGGCTTGCCGCCATCCGTTACCACGATGGTATCCACGTTGGTTTTTTTGAACAGGGCGCTTGCTTCGTTCAGCAACACGTTGCCGTCAATGGTGATTGGCTCGCGGTATTCCAGGTCCGATAAATTCTTTCCTAAAATGTCACGGCCTTTTTCGCCGATCAGTTTACGCAAGCTACCATCGGTGAACACACCTTTGATGCTTCCGTCGGCTTTGGTAACCGTGATCGCTCCAAAACCAAACTCGGTCATTTTTACGATCGCATCGGTAATGGACGTGTTCTCCGGAACCAATGGATTGATGCCTTTGATGGCTTCTTTTACCTTCACCATCATTAAGCGCGTATCCATGATGAACTGATCGGTGCCTAAGGTCGTGAAATTATTCTCGGTGAGCTGCTTCATCACTTTCAGCGGAACCGTGATCGTGTGAACACCTAAATTGATGGCGTTGCGCACGTGCTCGGCATGGCGCACGGAAGAGAACATGATCTTGGTATCGTATCCGTAAACCTCTACGGCGTTTACACATTGCTCTACCAGTGCCAGGGCATCATGCCCCTGATCCTGTAAGCGTCCTACCAGCGGGCACACGTAAGTAGCTCCCGCCTGCATGGCCATGTACGCCTGCTGCAAGGTATATACCAAATGAACGTTTACCAGATAGCCTTTGTCGCGCAGCATCTTACAGGCGCGCACACCTTCCAAAGAAACCGGAATTTTAAATACCGTCTTTTTCGGATCCAGGCCCAAAGCCAGCTGGCGCTCTGCCTCTGCCAACACTTCCTCTGCCGTATTTCCAAGGGCTTCGATCTGTAATACAGGAACTATTTTACTCAGTTTGACAATTGTCCCGTCGATATCGGTAATGCCTTCCTTTTGCATAAAAGTAGGCGTGGTCGTTAAGCCGTTTAAGAACCCTAATTTAAATCCTTCTTCGATCTCTTTAAGGTTTGCTGAATCCAGGTATAATTCCATGTGTTTTCGTTAGTTTGTTATAAGTTTCAAATATAGTATTATTTTTTGTGATTACGAATCAGGCTCGAATATACCAATCCTCGTTGCCAGTGCCTTATAGCACAGAAGGTGTATCCCTGTAAACGTCGTGATCTACGCTTCGATAGCCCGCACGCCCGGTAAGCTGCCCTGCTCGATGTATTCCAGCAAAGCGCCGCCGCCCGTGCTCACATAGCTTACCTCCGATGCGAGCTTGTACTTGTTGATGGCTGCCACGCTGTCGCCGCCGCCGATGAGGCTGAACGCCCCTTTTTTAGTGGCTTCCGCAATGGCCAGCGCCACCTGCCTGGTCCCGTTTTCGAAGCTGCTCATTTCAAACACACCCATCGGGCCGTTCCATAAAATGGTCTTCGAGTTGTTAATGACCTCACGGTAGGTTTTGATGGTTTCCGTGCTAATATCAAGGCCCATCCAGCCATCCGGAATAGCATTGATCGCGCTGTGTTTCGTGGCGGCATCGTTCGCAAAATTATCGGCAATGATAGCATCCGTAGGAATGTATAAATTCACCCCTTTGGCCTTCGCCTTTTGCAGTAACTCTTTCGCCAGGTCTAGTTTATCATCCTCGCACAGCGATTTCCCGATGCTTCCGCCCATGGCTTTCACAAAGGTAAAGGCCATGCCCCCACCTATCAAAATGTTGTTGGCCTTTCCCATCAGCTGCTCAATGATCAGGATCTTATCGCTGACCTTGGCGCCTCCTACAATGGCTGTAAAGGGTTGCTCGGCGCCGTGGATCACTTTATCGATGCTGGCTACCTCTCCCGCCATCACATAGCCAAAGCATTTGGCTTCCGGCGCAAAGAACTGCGCGATCACAGCTGTGGATGCGTGTGCACGGTGCGCGGTGCCAAACGCATCGTTAACATAGATATCGCCATGCTTGCTCAGCTTTTCCGCAAAGCCCGCATCGCCTTTTTCCTCTTCCTTATAAAAACGCAGGTTTTCCAGCAACAGCACCTGGCCCGGCTTCAGCGCCGCCGACTTGGCGAAGGCTTCCGCCCCGATGCAATCATCGGCAAACATTACTTCTGCGCCCGTCAATCTGCTCACATCGGCCACAATGTGCTTCAGGGAGTATTTATTCGTTGGCCCTTCTTTGGGGCGGCCAAGGTGCGACATCAGGACAACGCTTCCCCCTTTTTCCAGGATCTTTTTAATGGTTGGGGCTGCCGCCCGTATCCGGGTGTCGTCTGTTACCTCAAAGGCTTCGTTCAATGGAACGTTAAAGTCTACGCGGATCAGGGCACGCTTATTCTCAAAAGAAAGGTTGTCAATGGTTTTCATGGCTTAGAATAGTTTCGGTATAAAATTTCAAAAACGGATTTGCTGGCTGCAAAAATAAGGGAATTACCAAAACAATCGCACACGAAATCCTGCCGGCACCTAATTTCTGGCACCCGATACTGTGCTAAACGTAAACAAGAGAGAGAATCTCCCGGGCCGGCGCGCCACTCCGGCGGCCTACTTGTGCTGCATCACGTTCTGGAACTGGCCATTGATATTTACAAAGCCGCCGCCATCGCCTGATGTGATAAAGCTTCCGGAAACAACTCTGTAGTTGCCTTTGAGCTTGTAATCGGTAATGGTGATGTTTCCACTCTGGGCGTTGTAGGTAGCGCCGGGCGTTTCATAATAGCTGACGGTATTCCCGGTGGGAGGATCTGTGATCTGGTAGACCCCGGGCTGTAAAGACGTTAGTTTAAGCGTAACGCGGTGTGCTCCCCCGTGGTAATAGCAAACAATCACATTATTTCCCAGGATAAAAGCAGAATCCGCGGTGATGGCGGCTCCCATGTTTTTGGTATAGGTAAATCCATCTGGCGGCTGAGCAAGCCCACCCCCTGCAGGGCAACTGTCGCACGACCTCGTTGTGGTTGCCTCTTTCTTTTTGCAAGCACTTACCGTGCATAAAACAACCACCAGAACACCTGCACTGAACTTAAAAAAATCCCTGGCATCCATGTTATTATGTGTTTAATTGAGTTTCGCTGGCCTTACCCGGCTCTTGACAATAAAGGCATAGGGGAAATCGCCTTTGATCGTTTTCAGAAGTTCCTGTGCCTCGAGCTTGGTTTTAAAATCCCCTACCGTCACCACCCAGTTAGGCTGTTGGTAATCTTCGTAGGTTGCTACATCACTGTACCTGCTGGAAAATCTACTCTGGGCCTCCTTCATTTTCGATTTGTCGGCGCCGAAATGGATCTTCACCCGGTAACCCTCTACCTCACCATTGGTGCGGCGGTGGTACTCCGCTTTTTTCTCTTGGAGCGCTTTCACTTTCAGAAGTGTTTGGGTTTGATTTTCCTGGCCAGACATGTGGAGCGCCTGTACGATAAAAATGGAAATGAGTAGGATAGATTTCACCTTGTAAAAATAGACAAAATACACGACTTTTCATACTTCCGGTTTCGCCGAATATAAATATTTTACTGTACCGGAGGGCCTTTTTATGCTCCTAAAAAACCAAATTTTATTAGGCCCGGCCGGATTAAAATCACTAAATTAGTGCCTTGATTTAACAAAATTAAAATGGATAAATTTTCTTATGTTGGCACAAGCGATGTAAACGCTATTGAAGAATTGTATATTCAATATTCAAAAGATGCCAACTCGGTTGACCCTTCGTGGCGCGATTTTTTCAAAGGCTTTGATTTTGCGCAAACCAATTACGATGCCGCTTCCGGCGATGCCATCCCCGAAAATGTCACCAAAGAGTTTAAAGTGCTTGGCCTTATCACCGGCTACCGCCAGCGCGGGCACCTGTTTACCAAAACCAACCCGGTGCGCCAGCGCCGCAACTACGAGCCAACGCTCGCTCTCGAGAATTTCGGACTTTCCGACAAAGACCTGGATACCGTGTTCCAGGCCGGGAACGAGATCGGCATCGGCGCAGCCAAATTAAAAGATATCATTGCTCACCTGGAGCACACCTATTGCCAGAGCATTGGCGTAGAATACCTGTACATGCGCGAACCTAAGGTCCTGAAATGGATGCAGGAACGCATGGAGAAAACCAGGAACACTCCGTCTTTCTCGACCGACGAAAAAAGGACCATCCTGAAAAAACTGACGCAGGCAGTAGTATTCGAAAACTTCCTTCACACCAAATTCGTAGGCCAAAAGCGTTTTTCGCTGGAAGGCGGCGAAGCCGTGATACCGGCCATCAACACCCTCATGGAGCATGGCGCCAACCTGGGCATCGAGGATTATGTGATTGGCATGGCCCACCGCGGACGCCTCAACGTGCTCACCAACATCATGAACAAAACGTATAAAGACGTTTTTACGGAATTTGAAGGCAGGCCAAGCGAAGATTCCCTGTTCGACGGTGACGTGAAGTACCACATGGGCTACTCTTCCGACCAGAAAAGTGACAGTGGCAAAAACGTACACATCAGCTTAACGCCAAATCCTTCCCACCTCGAAACCTCTGCTTCGGTGGTTCAGGGCATTGTGCGTTCCAAAATAGACTCCCTCCACAGCGGCGATAATGCCAAAGCTTGCGCGGTGATCCTGCACGGCGATGGGGCCATTGCCGGCCAGGGCCTCGTGTATGAGCTCATCCAGATGAGCCAGCTCGACGGCTATAAGACAGGCGGTACCGTCCATTTTGTGATCAACAACCAGGTGGGCTTTACCACCAATTATATAGATGCACGGTCGTCCACCTATTGCACCGACGTGGCCAAAGTGGTGCTAAGCCCGGTGTTCCATGTGAACGGCGACGACGTGGAGGCCCTGTGCTTTGTTTCAAAGCTGGCGATGGAGTTCCGCCAGACCTTCCACCGCGATGTGTTTGTAGATGTGCTCTGCTACCGCAAATACGGCCATAACGAGGGCGATGAGCCGCGTTTTACCCAGCCGGTATTGTACAAGGCCATTGCCTCTCATCCCAATGTGAAAGATATTTATGTGAAACGCCTGGGCCTCGATGGCTCGGAGCTTGCTTCAGAAGCCAAAGAAATTGAATCGGCTTTCAAAGCGGAACTGGATGTCAACCTCGATGAGGCTAAAAAAACCGAGAAAGCCAAGATCACCTCTTTCCTCGAAGGAAACTGGAAAGGCATCAAAATGGCGACAGATAAGGATTTCGAAGAGTCTCCGAAAACAGCCATCGATGAGAAGCTGTTTTTAGAGATCGCTCAGAAAAGCACCGAACTGCCAAAAGACAAAAAATTCTTCAATAAGATCCAGAAGCTGTTCGATGACCGCAAGGCCATGATCGCCAACGACAATTACGATTGGGCGATGGGCGAACTGCTCGCCTATGCTTCCCTGATGAGGGAAGGCCACCCGGTACGCTTCAGCGGACAGGATGTGGAGCGTGGGACTTTTTCTCACCGCCATGCCATCGTGAAGATCGAAGACAGCGAAGAGGAATATACACCTCTGAACAACATCGATGCAAATGTGAAGCTGGAAATTTACAATTCCCTGTTGAGCGAGTACGGTGTGCTGGGCTTTGAATACGGCTATGCCTTTGCCGCACCCAATACCTTAACCATCTGGGAAGCGCAGTTCGGCGATTTCTTCAACGGCGCGCAGATCATCGTGGATCAATACCTCACCTCGGCAGAATACAAATGGCGCCGGATGAACGGCCTGGTGATGCTGCTGCCACATGGTTACGAAGGCCAGGGGCCGGAACACTCCAGCGCACGCATGGAACGCTTCCTCCAGGCCTGCGCCGAAAACAACATGCAGATCGTGAATACCACAACGCCTGCACAGCAGTTCCACGTATTGCGCCGCCAGCTGAAACGCGATTTCCGCAAGCCCCTGGTATGCTTTACTCCTAAAAAATTATTGCGCTACCCAAGCTGCGTGAGCAAGCTCGCGGATTTCACCAAAGCAAAATTCGAAGAAGTACTCGATGATATGGCTCCAGGCTCAATCACCGTGGACGCTAAAAAAGTAACGCGACTGGCATTCTGTTCCGGCAAGGTCTACTACGACCTCATTGAGCGCAGGGAAAAAGAAGGCGCCACCGATATCGCATTCATACGCCTCGAGCAGCTCTATCCTTTCCCTCATAAACAGGTAGATGCCATCCTGAAAAAATACAGCAAGGCCAAAGAATACCTCTTTGTTCAGGAAGAGCCCGAAAATATGGGCCCATGGCGTTTTGTCGATCAGAACCTCCGTTCCCTCAACCTGAAATATTTCGGTAGAGATGCGGCCGCAAGCCCTGCAACAGGCTTCGCCAAGCGTCACGCCATGGAGAACGAGGAGATCATGACCGGGATTTTTTCGAAAGTACTTGTAAAATAACATTCAACATTTATAATTTAACACTCAATATTTATATCGTATGGCAATTGTAGAATTAAAAGTACCAAGCCCGGGAGAATCCATTACAGAAGTGGTTATTGCCCGCTGGGTAAAGAACACCGGGGATGTGGTTGAAAAAGACGACGTGCTCGCGGAGATCGACTCCGACAAGGCAACCCTGACCCTGAATGCCGAAGAAGCCGGAAAAATTGAAGTGCTGGCTGCCGAAGGCGATACGGTAAAAGTAGGGCAGGTTGTTGTAAAGATCGACACCTCCGTGAAGCCGGAAGCAAAAGCCGAAGCTCCGAAAGAGGAGAAAAAAGCCGATGACAAAAAAGAAACGCCTAAGAAAGAAGCTGCTGCTACTTCAAGCGCCGGGGATAAAAAAGACGAAAAGCCATCTGAGAAATCCACCTATGCCACCGGAACGCCAAGCGTAGCCGCCGGCAAGATGATGGAAGAAAACAACATCAAATCTTCACAGGTAAAAGGCTCTGGTAAAGACGGGCGCATCACCAAGCAGGATGTGCTGGCTGCTTTATCCAATGGCTTGCCGAATGCACAGGAAGTGCTTTCCAACTCATGGAAAGGCGGCCGCGACAAGGACCGCACTAAAATGACCTCCCTGCGCAAAACCGTAGCGAAGCGCTTAGTGTCTGTGAAAAATGAAACAGCTATGCTCACCACGTTCAACGAGGTGGACATGAGTGCGATCTACGCCATCCGTGCAAAATACAAAGACAAATTCAAAGAAGTATATGGTTCAAACATCGGCTTCATGAGCTTTTTCACAAAGGCAGTGACCGAAGCGTTATACCACTTCCCTGCAGTGAACGGCATGATCGACGGGGATGAGATCGTTTATAACAAATACTGCGATATCGGTATTGCGGTGAGCGCGCCGAAAGGCCTGATGGTTCCTGTGCTGCGCAACGCCGAACTCATGAGCCTGGCGCAGATCGAAGCCGGCATTAAAGACCTGGCGGTGAAAGCCCGCGACGGAAAATTAACGATCGCCGACATGGAAGGCGGAACCTTTACCATCACAAATGGCGGCGTTTTCGGCTCTATGATGAGCACACCGATCATCAACCCTCCGCAAAGCGCTATTTTAGGCATGCACAACGTGGTAGAGCGCCCGATGGCTGTCAACGGCCAGGTGGTGATCCGCCCCATGATGTACATCGCCCTGAGCTATGACCACCGCATCATTGATGGCAGGGAGAGTGTAGGCTTCCTCGTGAAAGTAAAGGAAATGCTGGAGAACCCGACCCGCATGCTATTTGGCGGCAAGAATGCCGAAGAGGTGTTGCTGGGCCTTTAAAAATATCTCTATTTGAAACAAGATCCTCCTGAAGCTTTTCAGGGGGATTTTTAATTTGGCCTAACCTAAATCAGGTCAAAGGCTCTGGCGTACTCCTGGAGCTGGTGCGCGGTGCCGATGTTCAGTTTGCGGTAAATGTTCTTACGGTGTGTCTTCACCGTATCAAAAGTAATGTGCAGCTTTTCGGAAACTTCGGCTGCCGACAGGCCTAGTGCCAATTCCCGGGCAATTTCTTTTTCGCGGAGCGTAAGCGAAGAGAACTCCTTAAAATGCCTGCGGAGAAAATTATTCTCCTCCAGAAGACGCGATGTTTTGTGGCTGAGGTGATGAAGCGGATTCACTGGTACCGCAAAGGTTACGCTTAATAACGCCTTCCCGGCCTCATCCCTTGCCAGGATCTTCACACTGCTCGAATACCACTGCCAGGGCTCGGATGGCGACCGCCGCACCTGCTGAAAAAAAGAATAGACCTTGCTCATGTCGTTCTGCTGCATGAGCTCGAGAAATTTTGGAAGGTACTCGTTTGCATCCTCCATGTTGAAGAAGCGCGGAAAATAAGCATCTCCCATCGCCCTCAGCTCCTCCAGGCTGATGCCAAGTATCGCAAGCCCACGGGGCGACATATACTCTACTTTATTAAAGTCTGCCTGGATGTTATGGATGATGATGATGCCCGGAAAATCATCCGCTACCGCATGGATCTCCGCAATTTTTTTTGTGACAGAACAGTTCGTATCAGTGACCATAGTTTTTCGATAAGCTTTCTTTAAAACACGCCGCAAGGCCCATGATTTGCAGGGCCGGGAGACGTTCAAAAATGCAGAACTCAAAATAAAAATAAAAGCGGGAAATTCCCGGAGGCTACGAAGGGTATTTTTCACGTATGGCCGAAAATCACCCTATAGGGGTATTGCCGGGCGCCGGTTCTGTCAATAGTTTCGCGCTCAGAACCATGAAGCATTTTTTAGTCATCCTTAGCCTGGTGTTTTGCTCCCATATGTTTTCTCAGCAAAAATATACCATCAGCGTGCCTTCCAAGCAGTACAACGCTGTGTCCGGAGGGGCAGACTTGTCCGCGATCGAGGACCTGATGTCTGAGGTAGGGAAATATGCCAATTTATACGCCAGCATCCAATGCCTCGAAAAAATGAACCCCATTATCGAAGAGGCTCTGCAAAAGGAGATGAGCCGCATCACCGGAGAATCGCCCTATATCCTTACCGTAGATTATAACACCTGCCAGTTCTACTCCCTGCTTCCCGATAAAGGAACCGGCGGGATTTTCTCTCCCAGCTCCACCGTCTATTATATTAAGCTCTACCCGAAAATCCCTGTCGACCCTGTGGTGAAAAGAGAGCCTGCCGGCACAGGCCAGAAGCCGCTGTTGGCAACCTACAGAGATGCAAACGGAAATTGGATCGCCATGGGCCCTTACATGACCAGCGACCCCTTTCCTACCGAAAAACAGGCCATCGGTTCGCTCTTTTACGGTGATGCCGACCTCAACTTCATCTGCGAACGTGGCAAATACCGGATTTACAGCCTGAACGAAGCCATGAAATACGATGGCAGGGATATTCGCTCCGCCTTAAAACAACTTGGAATAGAGAACATTCCGGATAAGTAATCGCATTGCAGACATGAAACACCGTTACATCCTTAGGTCCCTGATTTGTTTAAGCCTGCTGTCCGCTGCCGGCGAAAGTTTCGCGCAATGCACAGAAGCCAAAGATGCGGACATGGCAAAATACAAGCGGCTCACCGAAACACAGGACGCCCAGGGATGCTCGCAGTGCGCGATGCTATCTTTATACTTCTGCTCCGCCAAATACTGCGCTACCGCAGAGGACAAGCGAAAAGTGGGTGCCATGATCAGCGCCTGCAAGCGCAACATCCAGAACATGGGACAGCCTTACTGCTGCCCCGAGCTGGTGACCAGGGAACCCCAATGGGGAAGTATGGTGGGAAACAGTTCCCCGGCCACAGTGAACTCTGGCAGCGGCTCTCCCGAACCGGCAAGCCCTTCGCTGGATTACGCCACGCCTTCCGGCAGCAGCGGCGATGAAAGCGTTGACAAGGCAACGGAGCTGGTGAAAGCGGCCATGCCCCTGCTCAACCAGATCATAAATCCCGAAGGAACAAGCCAGGGCCTCAGCTCCGGGAACCCTCCGGCCAATTACAAAGTTCCGTCCAGCTCCTATAGCGATAATCAAACCTTCAACAAAACAACAGAGTTTATAGAGGCTGCAACTCCCTTTATCAACCAGCTCTCCGCAAATATGCAGGCCCGCAGGGAAGAAGAAGAGCGCCAAAGGCTGGAGCAGCTCAAAAAAGAGCAGGCGGCGGCAGAAGCGAAAGCAAGATGGATGCAGCTGATCGCTAACCGTAAAAAGCTGATCTCCTCTTTCCCGGACGGCAAAACGCCTCTTTCCTCACAGCCAAAAGCGATCAAAGAGGTGTTTTTCTTTGTATACAGCCACGAGCCGGCATCCATCGGGAATCAGAACCCGGTGCTCCATGTGTCGAATGTGTTTTCCATGACAAGGCACCAGGACGGCACCTGGCCTTTTAAAGCAAACCTCATGGAGCAGGTTCAGAAATCCGCAGCAGGCCTGAGCCTGACACTCTCGGGCTTTTATACCGACAAAGCTTCGGCTCTCGACCAGCAACAGTACTTATCGTCCAGAGCCGGCGAGTATGGCTTTATCCTGAAATCCATTTCTCATACTCCAAAGAAACCCGCTGTGGCATCAGACTCCGGAGAAACCGATTTCTGGGGCAATGCCAACACCGACACAAAATCAACAACCAATCCAAAAACAAGCTCCGATAAAGCCGAAGCAAAGGTCGACTTTTGGGGTAATCCTGTCAAAGACTAATCCTTAATAACTCCCGCACATGAAAAAACTGATGTTATTCTCCATCCTGCTGATGGCTTTCTTCCAACAGGCTTTGGCCCAGGAAACCATTGCCAAGCTAAAGTACGAAGAGGCTGAAGAGGCCTATACACAAGGCAACTACGAGCTTACGGTAAATAAGCTCAGGGAAATTGAGCAGATGCTGAAATCAACCAATCCAAAAATTTTGTACCTGCAGCTGATGGCGCAATCCAAAATCATAGAGAAAAACCCGTACAGCAATTATGCGATGATCGAAAGCGCCAGGAAGGGCTCGGCCAAATACCTGAAAGATTACGAGAAGATACCGAACAACGAGGACCGCTACAGAGATATCTATAAAGTTTCGGAGTTCCTGAAAAAATACCCCGAAAACAAAGAAGCCTTCGATGCGGAGCTGAAAAAGCAGGAGCAGGAGAAGATAGAGCGCAAAAAACAGGAAGAGGCCGAACGCCTGGCCGAAGCCAAAAGGATACAGGAGGAAAAAGAGAAGCAGCTGAAGGAACAGGAACAGGCAAGGATCAAGCGCCTGCGGAATGTGGGCTTCGGCGCCTTCCGGATAGGCTATGCGATTCCGCTAAGCGCTACTTCCAAAGAAGTGATGTCTGCCCAGCAATGGAAAACAGGGATCACCGATCCCATAGCAAGCCCGCTCCAATATGGTGAGTTCGGTTTGAAACGGGGCTTAATGCTGGGCTTCACGGGCATAGCCGCCCTTCACCGCTTAAATGCCATACTGCCCTCAAAAATAGGCGTCGGCATTTCCATGGATTTCAACCAGGCCTTTTACTTTTACAACTGGAAAGATCTCGCCTTTGGCAATGCCGACCAGGAATACCTGTTCAATGACGCCAGCTACAGGCCTTTTGGAATTACCTCCTGGGGGATAGGGCCATCGTTTACTTATCATCCGATGGAATCCAGGCGATTGTTTATTGACGCCTTCGCCCGGATGGGCCTGAACATGATCTGGGGCGGAAAATATGAAGTGGATACCTACGCCAAGGATGAAACAAACATTACCGTAACGGCATCCCGCGAAAAAATGACTTTTAAATTCGGGCCCTGCTTTGGCCTGAACCTCAGGTACGGCAGCCTGTTTACCGGCTTTGATTTCCGCCTGGGCTTAATAGACCAGGCCCTCTATAATGAATCCATTACCATGTCGAATTACAGCTACTACCAATCAAGCTATTACAGCGATACCCGGAGTTTCGCTACAAGCGGACGGAATTTTAACTCCTTCAACATCAGCCTCGGCGTCAATTTTTAGAGCTCCCGTACCGGATCATGGCAGCGATCCTCCCGAACACACGGGAGGATTTTTTGTTCCTTTACTTATTTTAAGTATTATAACGCTATGATCCGAACATTGCTATTGATCAGTTGTGCGATCCGGCTTTGCGCACAGTCCGGCCCAAAGACACAGCCTCTGCCACAGAGATACGATACCGTATTTTGCGACTGCCAGCTGGCCCGCACAATTACCATCAATGGCAAAACCACAAGCTCAAAAACCATTGCCCCACCGGGGGCAGGGCTTGTCGATGAGATCAGCCCTTCGAAACAGAAAACGCGGTTCGCTTTTGAAAAAGAACACCACAGCGCCTGGTACAAACTCGTCATCGCTGCTTCCGGCAAATTATGCCTGGATATTGAACCCTTAAAGGCCGATGATGATTACGATTTCATGATCTTCAAAGCAGGTTCGAAGAATTTCTGCGACAGTTTGCGAACGTATAACATACAGCCTGTGCGCGCCTGCATTTCGAGAGCCAGGGAAGACCTGAAAGGAAAAACAGGTCTCAACCATCAGTCCAAAGAAACACTGGTGAAAGAGGGGCCAGGCTCTGCCTATGCCAAAGCGCTGGAGGTAAAGACCGGTGAGGTTTATCTGTTGGTCCTTGATAATGTCTACGATCATGGCGAAGGGCACGTGATGCACTTCGGGATCTCAGAGCTCGTTTCGTTTAAGGGCCTTTTAAAAAACGAAGAGAACAGGCCAGTAATGGCGGAGGTTTCTCTTTCCAACCAGAACGGCGATGTGCTTTTAAAAACAGAAACACGACGCGACGGCAGCTATGCCTTTACCCATCCCATCATCACAAACCAGTCCTATTCTCTCAACTTCTATAACGACAGCAGCTGTACGTACACCAGGTCCTTCACCATAAAGGATACCGCCGAAATACAAAGCCTGAAAACCCTGTTGCCTTCGCTGAAAAAAGGAAACAAGTACTCGGTAGGAACGATTCATTTTTATCCGAACGAATCAAGAACCCTGCCCCTTGCAAGAACAGCCATGCGAAACTTATACAAGCTGATGAAGAAAAACCCGCAGCTCAAAATCAGGATCATCGGCCATTGCAATGGTATAAACGGGCCTAAACATGCCAGTACAGACGCCCTCTCCAAAGAACGGGCTGAGGCTCTTAAGAACTACCTGGTAACACTCGGCATAGAGAAAGACCGGCTCGAAACCGAAGGGAAAGGGGATTCTGAAATGCTATTTCCGTATACGCCCATGAGAACGGAGAGCCAGGAGGTACAGAACAGGCGCGTGGAAATTATGGTGCTGGATCACTAAAATACCCAACGCAGGGTATCTGCAAACCGTTTCAAAGCGGGAGTTTTGTGGTGTAAAATCTATGAAACCCCAGCTTATGAAAAAGACCTTCTTCTTCCTTTTTATGATTCTCTTGTTACAAACAGGCCTCAAAGCCCAATCGTTCCGCTTCGGCACGGTAGCAGCCGATGTAGGCCTCGGCGGTGGCTTCTATGGCATCAGTGGCTATTCGCCGGTCAATAAAAGCACCGTTTCAGGATTCGGTGCGGTAGGCACTCTTCCAAGGGTGAATGCTGAATTCGGAGTGGCCCGCTTCCTGGGTGTAGGTGTTTCTTTAAGGAAGGGAACCTATGGAAAAGGTGGCGGTGGCAAGCTCCGTGGAACGGATTTCATGGTAAGGGCAAATTTTCACCTCGCAAATAAAAAGGATGCCTTCGACCTCGTAATTGGCGCAGGCTACGGCTTTAGCAATTTCAAAGGCCCTCAAAGTACCACCCAATACCTGAATGCCAAAGGCGGCATCTTGAACATCCATGTAACGCCGCACCTTTACTTTGGAAAATACGTGGGCATGTTCATGGGCTTCTCCTACAACAAACATTTGTTCAATCAGGTAGAAGTTTTCGATGGTTCCACCTNNTACCTGGAAAATGGGCGGTGTATGCTTTGAATTTGGCGTTACCGGCCATTTTCACATCTTCAAAAAGAAAGAGTAGGTCTTCCGGGCAATCCGTTACTGAGCGTTTTTCAACGCCCGGAAAAACTCCACAAGCTTTAATTTCTGCGCATCCGTCAGTTTGGCCTCTTTATGCATCCAGGTGTAAGAGGCCATTGGCATTTCCCCTTCTTCGATCATTTCAATGCATTCTTCGAGCTTATGGCGTTTCCGCTTTTCAGTGTAGCTCCCCCATTCCGAGAAGTTGAGCTCATGCTGTCCTTCGTCGATGTGGTGCTTCACCCACCAGGAAACCGGTGCGATATTCGTGTACCATGGATACGAAGGCTGGTTGGAATGGCAATCGTAGCAGGCTGTTTTCAACAGGGAGCTCACCTCTCCGTCATTCGGCTGTGTGATGGCGATAAAGTCTTTCTGAGGATCAACAGGCTTTACGGATTTATCGATCCTGAATAACTGCATCACGAAGAGCAGGGCAAGGATCCCGATCAGGATGTTGCGTTTGGTGAATCTCTTTTTCATGAAGCCTAAATTACGGATATTTTACAATTGATTGAAACAGGCACCAAGAGAACTCGAATTTCCGCGGATTAAACGGCGAACAAGCCTGACCTATCGTGCTATTTTATTCTGAAACCCGCGCTCATCCGCCCGATCCCTGCTAATCCGTGTTTCATTCATTTCCCAAATAAGAATAAATAACAATTTCCTAATCATGGGCCTTTGCTTTTTTAATTACATTTGGCCATGCGTAAACCCCTCTTCTTTTCTGCCCTGGTATTGTGCTCTTTGGTGAATGTAGCACAATCCAAAGCCCCGATCACAGTAGCTTTCTATAACTGCGAAAACTTCTTCGATACCAAAGACGATCCTAAGAAAAAGGATGACGAATACCTGCCGGAAGGCCCCACCAAATGGGACGAAACCCGCTATAACAATAAGATCCAGAAAGTAGCCCAGGTGCTCGATTCTACGGTTGCCGGTCCGGCGTTGCCCAACCTGGTAGGCCTGGTAGAAATTGAAAACAACGACGTATTGCAGGACCTTCTGTCCAAATCACAATTCAGCACCAAAAGCTACGGCAGCCTGGCAACCGACAGCCCCGACGAGCGCAGCATCGATTGCGGCCTGCTTTATGATAAATCCGTTTTCAGTCTGCTCGACTTTAAAGAGCTCAACGCTACCAACAGCGCCCTGGGCGATTACAAGACCCGCAACATCCTGTTTGCCACCCTCAAAGCAACCAACGGCGACGTGTTTTATGTGTTTGTCAACCATTGGCCAAGCCGCCGCGAAGGCGAAAAGGAAAGCGAGCCTCGCCGCATCTATGCTGCCGAACAGGTCAGGAACAAGATCAATGAGCTGCAGAAAAAAGACCCTAAGGCCAAAGTGATTGTGATGGGCGATTTCAACGACCACCCCGACAATAACAGCATCCTGAATACCCTGAAAGCCAACGATACGCCAAAGGAAAAAGGCGATCTGTACAACGCCTTTTACACACTCGACAAGGAAAAACAAGGCACCCATTACTACAACAAGGAGTGGCGCGTGCTCGACCAGATCATTGTATCACAGGGCTTGCTGGGCGCTAAAAAAGGCTACTCCTTCGACCCGAAGAACGCGCACATCCTCAGAAAGGATTTTGTGTTGTTTAAAAACGCGAAAACCGGCGAAGAGCGCCCGAACCGCACCTATGGAGCGGAAAACAAGTATTACAACGGCTACAGCGATCACCTCGCTATTTACGTGGAGCTTACACCGTAGAGGCCCTTTGCTGCTGCAGTTTGCACCACTTTACCGCATCATCCATTTTACTGAAAACCTTAAACGGATGGTTGGGCTTGTTGAATTTCAGGTAAAAGTTCGCGATCAGTTTATGCGCCAGGTTGCTCACAATGACCGCATTGCAGATCTTGGGAAAGGAGAACTCCTCGTCTTTGGCAAAGCGTCGGCCATCGTCGGTAACCGTCACCGAGCCGTCTTCCGCATAATAAATATAAGCATAAGGCACCCCATTGATCATGCCCCTGAAAACGTCGAACAGGATGTGGAAGGATTCCTGGGTGATTTCTGCTTTTTTCCTAAACATAACCCTCATAATTTGATCGTCTCCCAGGCTTACAACCGCAAAATCCGTTTCAGATTTTTTTATGATGAGAGGGTCAGGCATGTCAAAAAATACATATATTAGTAAAAACAAATATAACAATTCAATCGACAAAATGAAATATTCAAGCATAAAAAAAGACTTGTTCGTCGACAACCGTAAGAATTTTGTAAAGCATTTAAAACCAAATTCACTGGCTTTATTTGTTAGTAACGATATCCTCCCCACCAATGCCGACGGCTCTTTCGGCTTCGTTCAAAACAGCGATTTGTTTTACCTGTGCGGCGTCGACCAGGAAAATACCATTTTGATGATTTTCCCGGACGTGAAAGACGGAAAACACAAAGAGGTGCTGTTCATCCAGGAAACCAGCGAGCTCATTGCCATCTGGGAAGGCGCCAAGCTTACAAAAGAGCAGGCCAAAGAAGTGAGCGGCATTGAGAACATCTACTGGCACCATGAATTTGAGAAGGTATTCAAGACTTTTGCCTTCCAGGCAGAAGCCTTTTACCTGAACAGCAATGAGCATACCCGCCGCTACATCGATATGGAAACGGCACAGATGCGCTTCAACAAAAAAATCATGGAGCAGTTCCCGCTGCACCGCATCGAGCGCGCTGCGCCCATCATGCACAGCATCCGCGCCGTGAAGCACCCCATCGAAATAGAGCTGATTCAGCAGGCCTGCAACATTACCGAAAAAGGCTTCCGCCGTTTACTGGGCTTTGTGAAGCCGGGCGTGATGGAATATGAAATTGAAGCCGAGCTCATCCATGAGTTTGTACGCAACCGCAGCCGTGGCTTTGCCTATGGCCCCATTGTAGCCAGCGGCCCCAATGCCTGCGTGCTGCACTATGTGGAGAACAACAAAGCCTGCAAAGACGGCGATGTGATCCTGCTCGACGTGGCGGCCGAATATGCCAACTATGCCAGCGATATGACCCGCGCTATCCCGGTGAACGGGAAATACACCAAACGCCAGCGCGAGGTATACAATGCGGTATTACGCGTGATGAAAGCCGCTACCGCCATGCTGAAAGTGGGAAATACCTTTGAGAACTACAACAAAGCGGTGGGCGAGCTTATGACAGAAGAACTGTTGAAGCTGGGCTTACTGAAACCGGATGAGGTGAAAAACCAGAATCCGGCATGGCCTGCTTACAAAAAATACTTCATGCATGGCACGTCCCACTTCCTGGGACTGGACGTGCACGATGTGGGCTTTTTCTATGAACCGATGAAAGCCGGGAATGTGTTTACCTGCGAGCCCGGCATTTATATTCCGGAAGAAGGTTTAGGCATCCGCCTGGAAAATAATATCCTGATCACGGAAACAGGCAACGAGGACCTGATGAAAAACATTCCTCTGGAAGCCGACGAGATTGAGGCCCTGATGAACGCCTGATTATTTGTTATAACGAGTGTAACAAAGCCGGTGCCCCACGATTAAATTTGCTGCGCCTCCAGGGTGAAACGGATTCTGGCAGCGCATTTAACCTCTCAAAATCAACCACTTAGTGTTGTAAAATCATCTTTTTGGGTTACTTTTGCCCCATTGAGGTATTAACTTAAGTAAGGACTTTATGTCGAAAGCAACGTACTCCGACCTTGAATTTATTGAGGGACTCCGAAATAACCAGGATGTGGTATTACGGGCTTTATACAAGAAGTATTACAACCTCGTTCTTAAGTATGTTGTAAACAACAGCGGCAATAGCGAAGCGGCAGCCGATATTTACCAGGAAACCATTATTGTGCTCTACGAAAATGTGCAAAAACCGGGTTTTGAGCTCAACTGCCAGCTGCAAACGTTTATCTTTTCCATTGCCAAGCGCCTGTGGCTGAAACAGCTGCGGAACAACGGGCACACCCTTCGCCTCAAAGATGAGGAGGAAGAGGAAGTGGTAGATGTGAGCGAAGAGCTGAGCGACCACCTGAAAAAGGAGTCGGACATTGAAAAAATGAACGCCTGCATGGAAGAGCTGGGTGAGCCCTGCAAAACGCTGTTGAAGGATTTTTATGTGTACAGGCTGAGCATGGAAGAGATCTCCGAAAAATTCGGATATACCAATGCCGATAATGCGAAAACACAAAAGTATAAATGCTTACAACGCTTGAAACGGAATTTTTTTGAAGATTAAATTAAGGAGAAAGGAAATGAGAGCAACAGAATTATTTGACAGTTACATTTTTGGAGGCTTAAGTGCGGCTGAAAAAACAGAATTTGAAACCCGCTTAAAAACAGATGCGGAATTTGCCGCTGCCTTCGACCGGCATAAAACCCTGCTGGAAAGCCTGAATCAATACGAGCAACGCAATAACCTGAAACAGATCCTGTCTACCATTCATAAGCAGGAATTTGGCAGCGAGGCTAAGATCATTCCAATCAAAGAAACATTCATTAAAAAACACGGCAAAACGTTCGCCGTGGCGGCTTCTGTGGCTGTATTCGCTGTGCTGGGCACCGTCACCGTACTGAGCGCCGGAGGCTACCTGCTGAAACAGCAGGGGAATGCCATTACCGACCTCGGGAATGAAGTCACCCGGCTAAAATATTCACAGGACGCGATCATTGAAGGTATTAAGGTGGCCGCCCGAAAACCGGCCAAAACCTACGCACCGGCAAATATCGAAGGTACGGGCTTTGCTCTCAACAACAAGGGTTACTTCATTACCAGTTACCACATGGTAAGAAACGCAGACTCGGTTTTTGTGACCAATAACATCCTCGACAGGGCACCTGCGAAACTGGTAGCCAGTGACGAAAGCACAGACATCGCCATCTATAAGATCGACAACATCGAGGCCATCAAAAACATTCCGTTCCCATTCTCCTTCAAAGACAACGCTTCGGAGATCGGCGATAAAATCTTTACCCTTGGTTATCCGCGCCGCGACATTGTGTATGGTGAGGGCTCTTTAAGCTCTTTAAGCGGCTTCAGCAACGATACCACCATGTACCAGATCTCTATCCCGGTCAACCCGGGCAACAGCGGCGGCCCTATTATGGACGAACAGGGAAATGTGATCGGCCTTATCCGCGGAAAACAAAGCTCTGCCGAAGCCACCGGCTTTGCTATCAAATCAGGCTTCATCAAGCAGATCATCGACAAGCTGCAAGACGATTCCTTGAAAAAAGACCTCACCCTGTCTACCAAAAAATCGAGCCTGAAAGGCATGAAGCGCAGCGAGCAGATCAAAAAAATGCAACCCTTCGTGTTTAACGTGATGGTGTATAAAAAGTAAGAACACTGCTGGTCAGATTGAGCGGAGTCGAAATCGACAACCCGAGAAATTATCCCGTTAAAAAGCCCTCCCGATGTTATCAGGAGGGCTTTTTATTTTTGGTGTGCTTTGGATGGCCTTCGACTCCGCTCAGGCTGACAACCCGGCAACCAGCATCAAAATTTACTCTGACTTCGTTTCTTTTTTCTGTTTTGTTTCTTCCTCTTGTTTCAACTCCTCTTCGATCTCTTTCCTGCGTTTTTTCTCTTCCGCTACGGCGTTTTTCTCACGCTGGATACGCTCCTTGTGCTCGGTAATATAGCTGTTGCGCATGCGGGCACTCTGGATACCACCAAAATAATCTTTGGTGGTGACAATGACCACGCCGCTGGTCACATCGCCATACTGGGCCGGAATACCGCCGGTGATCACCGACACATTCTCTACGGAAAGTGCCGCCACACCGCTGATGCCCGGCGATCGCACGCCATCTACATAGTAGGCGCTGGCTTCCCCACGGGCCCCGCGAAAGTGGGTTTCTCCGTTCGAATCTTCTGTTGCCTCAGAGGTTACCGCTAATACGGCCTGCCCGATATTTCCGCGGTCAATGGCCATGTGCGTGAAATCCTCAGCGCTAATCTCTTTGATGTGCATATAGGTTTTTTCGATGGTAGCCGGCTTATAAACGATCACATCGATCCCTTCAAGTGTATGAGAAGTTACTGCCACATCCACATAGGTGGTTTTCTCCTCGCTCACTCGCACATTAGTCACCTTTTTGGTCTGAGTTTCCATGCTGGAGATAAGCAACTCATAATTTCCAGGGTTAAGTGGCTTATAAGTATATTTTCCCTGCTCGTCGGTTACTGTGCCGCCTATTAAAACACCGCCTTGTATGATCTTAACGGTAGCTCCGAATACGGGCAGATGATCATCGTTAAGAATCTGGCCTTTCAGGGCGCCGTTCTGTGCTTCCAAAGCCACATGACCCGCCAGTAAAAGGCCGAGGCATACTAATTTAAACTGTTTCATAATCTTGGATTTTTAATGATTAAACTGAATTATATCAAATGCATTCTTAACTTTAAGACGTCGCTCACGGGACCTTCCATAAAAAAGACCGGAAAATAAATCAGGAATAATTTTTATGGAATCCAAACCTGCGCTGCGTCATACCGGTGTATGTGGCTTTTTAGGAAGAAAAAAGAATACGTGAGTGACGAGGACTTGCTGCTGCAGTATAAACAAAGCGGTGATAAAGACCTTTTTGCCGATCTTTTTAAAAAACATGTGACCACCGTGTACGGAACCTGCCTCTTTTACCTGCAGGACAAGGACGAGGCCCAGGATGCCACGATGGTACTATTTGAAAAGCTGATGCTGGATATTAGCACCCGGGAGATCAACAACTTTAAGGCCTGGCTGAGCTTTGTGGTGCGTAACCATTGCATCAGCCTGATCCGTAAGCATAAGACCGCTTCCAAAAACAGGAAGTCGTACTATGAGTTTGAGATGGAGGAAACAAGTTATGAGGCGGAAGAAAAGATCCAAAGCGTGAGCGATGATGTGCTGCTGCTGGAAATGAAAAACTGCCTGCCCAGGCTGAAAGACAAGCAGCGGATCTGCGTAGAGCGTTTTTATCTGCAAAACAAAAGCTACCAGGACATTGCCAATGAAACAGGCTACAGCCTGAACGAGATAAAAAGCCATATTCAGAATGGCAAGCGAAACCTGAAATTAATGATTGAAGAACAAACCCGTACAATTCCCAGAGCATGATCACACCCGATGATATTCGCCAAGAGGCCGGTTTAACGGGAGAGCAGCGTATGCGCATCCAGAAAGCCATGCAGCAGGATGAACTGAGCTACCTGTCGGGACTTGCTTTTGAGCAGTTCGGGGTCGGCAAAGAAGAACTCGAAAGCCTGAATGACCGGATCGATAAGCGCGCCGGAGGGAGGGCCTCTTCCCTTCAGGCGATCCTCATCAGCCTTTTCTGCGGGCTGTTTATCGGCATCTCCGTTTTCTTTGTGCTATTCCATAAAAGCAAAACACATCCTTCTGTTTTTCAGGCCATAGAGCCGGATAAACCTAAAGAGCCTTTGAACCATGTAAGCACTACCGACACGGTATTTCCGGAAGTGCTTCAGGCCTTACCGAAAAAAGAAGAGCATTACAGTTCTACAGTGAATCAGGCGCAGGAGCCGGCGGTAGTTATGGAAAGCCCGGAGCCGATGAGCATCAAAACGGTTGATCTTCCGGAAACCGCTCCGGCCCCCGAGGAAGACATCATCCTGAGCTTTTCTCCCAATGCGCCGGTGGTCTTTATCAGCAACTTAAAGGTCACTAATTACCGCCTGTATTACTTCAAGCGAAACGAGTCCATTGATTTATCCGTCAATAGCGGCCTTCCTGCTCAATACGAGAGCAAGGCGCATGTGGAGAACATCTATATCAACCGATCGGACAGCTACCTTGCCCACAAGATCATTCAACGGGCCATGAAGTTGTTCAACGGTAAGCATTACACCAATTGCATCGAAGAGCTTACGATGCTGTACGATTTCAATAAAAACGATGCCAACGCGCAGTTCTACCTGGGCATGTGCTATTACCTGACCGGAAAATACAGCACCGCGCAGGTCTTTTTCCAGAAGAACCTCGACAATGAAAATAATATCTTCCACCAGGAGTCGGACTTCTACCTGGCCATGTGCCTCCTGCAAACCAAACAAGCCGACAAGGCCCTGGAGAAGCTGCAATCCATTGTGAATGCAAAAGGTTTCTACAGTGCACGCGCGCAGGAGGTGATCTCTAAGCAGAAGTAGGTTTTATTTCCTCTTTGAAGTGCCGGTTCAGTCAGAATCAGGAATGGCTATCGGGCTTCGTTCGAACTGCTGAGCGCAACATCTATTTATTTTGTATTTTTGTTTTTGTAAACCATGCCGGAGAAACAGGAAAAACAAGAGATCCGCTTAGACAGCTATTTGTGGGCCATCCGCATGTATAAGTCGCGCTCGCTGGCCAGCGATGCCATTAAGGGCAATAAGGTGAAGCTAAACGACGAGCTGGTGAAGCCCGCGCATCTGGTGAAGATCGGGGAACGGTATACCTTATCGATGCCACAGGGTGTGAAAAAGATCATTGAGGTTTCGGGCCTGATCGACAAGCGCCAGAGTTTTGAAATCGCCAAACTGCATTACATCGATCACTCGCCTCCTGTCGAAAAAACCGAAAAGCTGGAATCCATGTTCTTCAAAGTGAATATCCAGCGGGAACGTGGCAGTGGCCGCCCAACCAAAAAAGACCGCCGCGACATGAACGATTTCCGCAAAGACGGGGCTTAGGCTTTTTATGGGCCGTAATGGCTGCGATCAGCTTTTTCGATTATATTTGGTATATGTATATTTCCAAATGGTATCAGGGCTTTCTTCGTTATGAATGGCTGCTCTTCTGCCTGATCGCTGTTTTAAACTTAATACCTGCCATACAGCAACCCTTCTTCCCTTCGGTCGATGGCCCGACCCATTTATACAATGCCAACCTTATTCATCAGCTTGCTTCCGGTCAATCGGATTTCTTATCAGGCTATTATGGCTTTACCGGCTGGATCGTGCCAAACTGGGGCGGACACATTGTGCTAAGCGCTCTTCTTTCTGTATGCTCTCCTTCAATAGCTTCGCGGCTCTTTATCGGCATTTGCCTCTTCTTCCTGCCATTGAGTTTCCGTTACCTTGTGCGAACGGTAAATCCGGAGGCCCGTTTTACGGCTTACCTTATATTTCCGTTCAGCTATTCCTTTATGCTGTGCATGGGCTTTTACAATTTTATCTTTGGGCTGATTGTCTTGTTCGCTACTTTGGGAGTTCTGATCCGGTACAGAAGCTCTCCCTTTCGATGGTCCTCCTTCCTGCTTCTGCTTTTCATGGCCTTGTGCTGTTACCTGAGTCATCTGTTTGTGTTTCTCTGCCTGGGCATGATTGTCTTTTGCCTGTATTCCCTGGACCTTTTGCAGGATATCCTCTCTAAAAAAAGCATCAAAGGATCTTTGAAGCCGCTTGGCCGGATGATCCTGGTTTTTGCCGTTCCTCTCTTCCTCACCGTTATCTATTACCTGAAAACCGGAAGCCGTGACGGAAAAGTTTACCTGCTTAAGAAAGATCTGTTTCAATGGCTGATAAGCGGACGGAGCATCGTATGGTACCTGCCGGATGAAGAACCTCTGTATACAACACAAATCGTACTGGTCGTACTTTTCCTGTTTTCCATCGCCCTGTACTGCTATGGTAAATCCATGCAGGCCAGCCCCGGCGGGTTCAGGCAGACGGTCTATTCGCTTATCATGAAGCGGTCTTTCAGGGATGTTTTTCTGGTCATGATGGTTCTGATGGTATTCCTGTATTTTAAACTGCCGGATTCCGATTCTTCAGCGGGGTTTGTTTCCGTGAGGCTTAACCTGATGATCTTTCTGTTCATGATCCTGTGGATCTCCAATTTTGAATTTCCGAAATGGATCACGCTAAGCGCCTTTGCCATCTTGTTCTACGCCCAATATCATTTGCTGAAGCTGCATGCCGGCTCTTTTGAAAAACTGAATAAAGTTATCACAGAAATCCTGTCGATCGAAGAGGAGTTAAAAGAGAACAGTCTGGTTTTGCCGTTAAACTATTCCGAAAACTGGCTGGAACATCACAATTCCAATTACCTTGGAATCCGTAAGAGTGTAGTCATTCCCGAAAATCACGAAGCCAATACGCCTTATTTTCCGTTAAAATGGAATTGTGACGAGCGCATCAAAGACCTGGCTTATCTGAAGTTTAATGATATCCTCCTTATGCCCCCGCAAATACTTGATCGCGTGGATTATGTCTTTGTGCTGAACAAGTATGCCTTTCCGGATAGCCTGAAAAACCAGGCTCTGCAGCGCTTCCGGTTAAAAAAGGAAACACAAAACTGTCTTTTATATGAGTCGGTGAAGCGCTGATGCTGTTCTGAAAAGAACGTATCACATTGTCGCCATGGCTACATCCATAAAAAAACGGGCGATAACATACCGCCCGTTATAGTATCTGTCATTTTATCTTTACTGAATATAGCTAAGCTTGAGCATATTCGTGCGTCCTTTCTCCTTCATCGGCATACTAGCCAGGTTGATCACCAGGTCATCGGCTTTGACGAAGCCACGCTCTTTGATGAGGTCTTTAAGGTCGGCGATCGTTTGGTCGGTACTTTCGTACTTATCGTAATAGAAGCCGCGCACTCCCCACACCAGGCTCAGCGCATTGAGCAGCGATTCGTTGTCGGTGAAAATAAAGATATTGGCTTTTGGCCTGTGGCTGCTCAGCTTAAAGGCTGTATAACCTGAATTGGTAATCGAAATAATGGCTTTCACATTGGCCTGTTTGCTCATGACGCTGGCATTATAACAAATACTGTCTGTAATATAAGTCACGGTTTTGAGCTCGGGCTCATGTTCTTTGAAATAAATGCGTCCGTCGTTCTCGATCTGTGTGATGATGCGGCGCATGTATTCGATCACTTTCACAGGATAGCGTCCCACAGACGTTTCTGCGCTCAGCATCACGGCATCGGCGCCGTCGAGCACGGCATTTGCCACATCGTTTACTTCGGCGCGGGTCGGTGTATAAGCAGTAATCATGCTTTCCATCATCTGCGTAGCAATGATCACCGGTTTGGAAGCGATGATGCATTTGTTCACGATCATTTTTTGAAGCAAAGGCACTTCTTCCATCGGCATTTCCACACCGAGGTCGCCACGCGCCACCATCACCGCATCCGTTACTTCAATGATCTTATCGATTTCCTTAATGGCTTCCGGCTTCTCTATTTTGGCCACCACGCGCGCTTTTTTCTTTTTGGAGCGGATAATGTCTTTCAGCTCCACGATGTCGGTCACGCTCCGCACAAAGGACAGGCCGATCCACTCGAAATTATTCTCCAGTGCAAAGTCCAGGTCACGCAGGTCCTTCAGGGTTAAGCAGGGCAAAGAGATCTTCGTATTCGGCAGGTTCACGCCTTTTTTAGAAGAGAGTGTTCCGCCGGCAATGATCGTTGCCACGACTTCGTCTTTCTTATTGGTAGAAACCACTTTCAGCGTGATCTTGCCATCGTCGATGAGCACAAACTCACCTACTTTCACATCCTGCGGAAACTGGGGATAGGTAATATAAATCCTGTCGGCAGTGCCTTCCTGCTCTTTGGTAGTAATGGTAATTTCGTTGCCGTTGATCAGTTCCACGGCGTTGTCTTTCACTTTGCCGATACGGAGTTTCGGGCCCTGGAGATCGCCCAGGATACCAACGTGGCGGTTCAGTTTTTTGTTTAAGGTCCTGATGTTATCGATCACATGCTTGATCGGTTCATAGTCTCCATGCGAAAAATTAATGCGGCAAATATCGAGGCCCGCCAGGAACATCTGCTCTAAAACGGCAATGTTCTCGGTTGAAGGGCCCATTGTGGCAACAATCTTTGTTTTGTTGTAATTAAAATCCATAAGTCAATTTTGGTTAGCACGAATGTAGCAAATTCGGGGGAAAAACTGCATTATTAATTCATTACCAATTTTAGTATTTTTGCGCCTTATACCTTAAACGCGCATGCCAAGTAAACTCGAAAAATTTGCCGAACTTAATACCTTTTCCAATAGCTTTGACCTGTTTTTTGAACAGCTTCCTGCCGGCTTGCCGCTGAAGGGAAAATGGCACAGCGAGGTGTTTAAGAACGGGAATCCCATAGTGGTAGAGCTGGGCTGCGGGCGCGGCGAATACACCATTGGGCTGGCCGAGCACCATTCTGAAAAAAATTTCATCGGTGTGGACATCAAGGGAAACCGCATCTGGACCGGTGCCAAACATGCGCTCGATCATGGGCTCGCCAATGTGGCCTTTTTGCGCACACGCATCGACTTTATCGAATATTGCTTTGCTCCGGGCGAGGTGTCGGAGATCTGGATTACCTTCCCCGACCCGCAGCCTCAAAAGACCCGCGAGCGTAAGCGCCTAACCAATCCCGATTTCTTCCTGAAGCGTTACAAAGCTATTCTGAAACCGGGCGGCCTGGTGCACTTAAAGACCGATAACACAGGCTTCTACGACTATACGATGGGGGTCATCAAAGAGCGCAACCTGTCTTTGTTATTTGCCACCAATGACCTTTACAACAATTGTCCTCCCGACCGCGAAGAACTGACCCGCATCAAAACCTATTACGAAAAGCTTTTCACGGAAAAGGGAGAAGATATTAAATACTGTTGCTTTAAGCTGGATACGCTTTGAGGAAAAGGATATTACACATTCTATTGTCGATCCTTCTGGTTGCTGCAATCAACGCTCTGTGTGTTTTTATCATTGACAAATTATCGGATAATGAATTTGTTTTTTCCGATAGTCTTATCAACCTGGTATACTGGTCGGTTATGATACTTTGTTTAGTACAGACCGGCGTTCTTTTAACCTCCCACTATAAGCGTTTATATTCACGGTTTTTTATCACCTTTACCGGGATCTATGCGATACTGTTTCTTATTTTATACAGTATTGTTGTAAAAGCCCAGTTTAGAACATGGAACTCATATAAGAAATTCATGGGTAATGCCCGCGCACTTGAAGGCTTTGATCTGAAGTCCTGTTTTATCGGTGATCACAGCTGGTTCCTGGTTCCGGCAGCGCTTCAGGTGTTGATGGTTGTTCTCCTGTGCAGGCAGCAAAAACAGGCCGCTTCCAAAGCCATTGATTAAAGCTTAAATTATTGTTTTTTAGGTCTTTTTGAAGGGGAGAAATCCTATATTCGTACAAAATTTGCACCTCCCAAAACAGACAGATACATGCTCTCACTTTTTATTACATGGAACGCCAGCCCCGAAGTATTTACCATTCCGGGCATCGATTGGCCTGTGCGCTGGTATGGCCTGAGCTGGGCCCTGGCCTTTATCGGCTCACATTTTTTCATGAACCGCATTTTCAAAAAAGAGGGCCGTACCGATAAGCAGCTCGACCTGCTCACCCTTTACATCGTGATTGCTACGGTATTGGGCGCAAGGCTCGGACACTGCTTTTTCTACGACTTCAGCTACTATTCCAAACATCCGCTCGAGATCCTGAAAGTGTGGGAGGGCGGCCTGGCCAGCCACGGCGGCGCTATCGGTATCGTCATCGGGATGTGGCTGTACTGCCGCAAAACCAAAGAAAGCTGGCTCTGGCTCTTTGACAGGCTGGTGGTAGTAGTGCCTCTCGCCAGTATGTGTATCCGCTTCGGCAACTTAATGAACTCCGAGATCGTAGGTAAAGTGACCAACGTTGCCTGGGGTTTCAAATTCCTGAAAAATGATGAGGATGTGGCAAACCTGGCGCAATTCGGAACAGAGATCCCGGTAAGGCATCCCACCCAGGTGTATGAAGCCTTATTTTATTCTTTGCTCTTTGCCTTATTTTACTGGCTCTGGAAACACAAACGCAACGCCGTCGGTCCGGGCTTTATGTTCGGCCTGTTCTGTGTGCTTATGTTCAGCTTCCGGTTCCTGATGGAGTTTATGAAAGAGAACCAATCCGCTTTTGAAGACGCATTGCCGATCAATATGGGCCAGATCCTCAGCCTTCCCTTTATCGCCCTCGGAATCTTTATGATCGCAAGATCCAAAAAATTAAAACAACAACCTTTAAACACACCATCATGAATTTGCTTAACACCTTTGATCCGAGAACAACCACCAAAACCCTGGAGCGCTTAGAGAAACTGTCAAACAGCACAAAACCCGTATGGGGAAAAATGAATGCCGCACAAATGCTTGCCCACCTCAGCATTCCCTATGATTATGCCTATGGCAAAAAAGAGCACAAGCCTTCTTTTTTCTCGAAGCTGATGCTGAATCTCTTTGTAAAAGACCTGGTTGTGGGCGAAAGCAAAGCATACCCTAAAAATTCACGAACTGCCCCTGACTTTATCATTGCCGACGAACGCGATTTCGAAAAAGAAAAAGCACGGCTGATCGCCAACATCAAAGAAACAGAGGCCAAAGGCTCCTCTTATTTTGAAGGAAAAGAGAGCAGCGCTTTCGGAAAGCTCACGGCTAGGCAATGGAGTGTTCAGTTCTACAAACACCTCGACCATCATTTCAACCAATTCGGGATTTGATCTTCCGCCACAAATAAAAAAGTCCCTGGGAAATTTCCAGGGACTTTTTTTATGCAGGCCACTATGCGACTGCGGGAATTCTAGTGCTTGATCAATTTTCCAACTTTCACGTATTGGCCGTTGCTGGCTATTTTATAAAAGTAAGCTCCCTCTTCTAACCTGTTAAGATTAACCGAAGTGCTTTGTTTACTCAACGCTTCCCTGAGCACCAGTTTTCCAACGGCATCATACACCTCAATACTCGAATTATTTAATAATTCGCTGGTGATCGCAATATTTACCATTCCGTTGGTTGGATTCGGGAACACGGAGATCTCAGTCGCCGAATCCAGGTCTTCGATACCAGTGCAAGGACTCACAGAAACACTCACCGTAGCCTGCGCGGTACAAGTGCCATTACTCACGGTTACCGTGTAGTTGGATGTTACTGTAGGGCTTACCGTAACGCTCATGGTGTTCGCTGAGTTTGCGTTGCCTGACCACGTATACGATGTCGCAGAAGTAGAAGCCGTTATAACAGCGCTTTCGTTCACGCAAATAAGTGTTCTTGATGCAATGGCTGTAACGGTAGGGCTGGCAAGAACATTGACCGTCACCGTCGCTTTAGCCGAACAGGTTCCGTTAGATCCGGTAACCGTATACACTGTATTGGCAGAAGGCATAACCGTTGTTGTTGCGGTATTTCCGCCGGCAGGCATCCATGTGTAGCTGGTTGCTGTGCCGGAAGAGGCGTTCAGAGTAACAGGTGTGCCGGCGCATACTGCTGCTGTTGTAGATGCAACGGCCGTTACCGTTGGCAAAGCCACACTCGTTAGCTGCACCGTAGCTGTACGGATACAGCCAAAGCTCGTTCCGGATACGGTGTATACCGTAGTTGCGGTCGGTGTTACGACGGTTGTGGCAAGCTGGCCTCCCTGAGGCGCCCAGGTATATGTTGTAGCGCCGCCAGCCGTTAAGGTTGCCGAGGAGCCGGCACAAACCAATGTCGAAGATGCAGAGGCTGTGACAGGCACGGTGTTGACGGTTACGGCGAGGTTTGCTGAGGCTGTACCGCAGGCATTCGTGCCTGCTACCGTATAATTCGTTGTAGCAGATGGAGTATAGGAAACAACTGTATTGGTGCTTCCGCCGGTCCAGGTATACGTATTGGCGCCGCTGGCCGTTAAGGTAACAGCCGCACCCGGGCATACCGTCGTTGAGCTGGCAGCAATAGATACTGTTGGTGTATTATTTACTGTTATCGTTATCACCGCCGAACCTGTACAGCCTGCCGGATTGCTTCCTGTGCCCGAAACCGTGTAGGTAGTAGTGCTTGTCGGGGTTACGGCAATAGAAGCCGAAGTGGTATTGCCTGTACTCCATGTATAATTGCTTACGGCACTGGTCGTTAAGGTTACCGTTGTTCCGGCACATATTGCGGAGGTGGCCGTTGAGCTTACATTCACATTGCAAAGTGAGGTAATGATCACCATGCCGTTTCCTGTAGGATCAGGATTGGTTACAAAACCGGGTTGAGATAACTGAGCGGTGATGCCTCCTGTAACTCCACCTGTATAGCCCGAACCGCCGCCACCGGCTCCTCCCCAGTGTCCGCTTCCGCCACCGTAATATCCGCCGCCGCCGGCACTACCGCCCAGGGTTCCCACGTAGTCTCCGCCGATCCCTAATCCACCGGCCAAAGAATAGCCATTGATACCACCCGTTGCTGCTGTACCGCCCGCCGTCTGAGTTCCGCCGCCGCCGGCATAAGTCGCACCACGGCTGCTGGCACCGGCTACTCCGGTAGTGCCACCGCCGTTACCGCCATTTCCGGTATATGTACTATAACCGGTAGCGCCGCCGCCACCGCCCGCAACAATAATTCTGTTTGCATAAGTCGTGTTCATCGTCGTTCTGATATCCGTTCCGCCACCGCCGGTACCACCATTATAACCGCTGCTGAACGTTCCGGTAAAACCGCCGCCGCCATTCCAACCGCCGGCTGTTGCCGCAGTTGCGGTGCTTCCTTTTCCCCCAACATAAACGTAATAGGTTGTAGGAGAACCAAGCGTTAACGTTCCTTCTGAATAACCGCCTTTTCCGCCCGTGCCGCGGAGTGCATCACCGCCATCGGCTCCCCACGCCTGTATACTGTAAGAACCCGCCGCAAGAGTGACGGTTTGTACACTTCCCGTGTAATTCAGCGTGTAGGTCTGTGAATGCGCCGTACCAAACATCACGGTCGCTGCCAGTGTAAAAAAGCTTTGCTTTACTCCGGATAATACCTTGTAGATTTTTCTTTTCATAGTTGATTTTGATTTGTTTAGAGTGTCATGTTTAAAGGAAAATACATGAGGACATGAAGCTTATTTAATTCAGATATCAGTACTTGATGACTTTGATCGTCTGCCAGGTTGAATTCTGTTTTACATGGATCAGATAAATCCCGTTTACTTTTTCACTGAAGTCGAGGATATGTTTCCCTTCATTCAGGCGCTCTCTCATCACTTCCTGCCCGATAGCATTCATCACGACGATTTCTGCGGCTGCGCTTAATTCTGCTGTTACAATGCCGTTGGTCGGGTTGGGATACACGTAGATCATCGCATCGTCCTGCCCGGTGATGGCATCTATTCCTGTGCAGAGGCTCACGGCAATAGCCGTTGTAGCCGTGTTGGAGCAACCGGTTGTACTATTGGTAAAAGAATAGGAAGGTGTAAAGGTTCCGCTTGTGGCCGGCGTAAAAGCAGTTCCCGAAACGTTAGTGCCACTGTAGCTTCCTCCCGCCGGTGAGCCCGTCAGGGAGATGCTGCCACTGTTCACACACACATTTCCTGAGGCAGCCATTAAAGAAACAGATGGCAGGGCATTGACCGCCACACCGACCGTTGCCGATTTCGGACAGTTATTGGCATCCGTTGCATTCACGGTATACACGCTTGCAGTAGTTGGGGCCACGCTGATGGTATTGGACTGGCTTCCCGTTGACCAGGTATAGCTTAGTGTTCCGGTGCCTCCGCTGCCCGTAGCCGTGAGTATACTCGAGCTTCCTTCGCAAATAGCCGTACTGCCGGCTGTGGCATTGAGGCTGATAGCCGGTGGCTGGGTAATGCTGACCGTTTGAGTGGTATTTGTACAGGTGTTGGCAATGGTCACCGTATAAACACCCGCACTTAAGCTGGCGGCTGTTGACGCATTTCCTCCGGTCGGTGCCCAGGTATAGCTAAAAGGGCCTGTACCGCTTGCCGTAACCGAGGCCATGCCATTTGCGGCGCCGTTGCAGCTGATGTTGGTCTGGCTCGCCACAGCCGATACTGAGGTATTTGAAAAACCGGTGGCTGTTACGCTGGCGCCTGAGCTCACCCAGTTGGAGGTGCTACCCGTCAGGCTAAAATTAGTGAGTGCGCCATTGTATGCATTTCCTGAAAGGTCGGGCAAAGCTGTGACGGTAGCATTCGTTGCGCTGGCCACACCCTGGTTGAAATCATAGTTCATCAGCAGGCCGCTGTGCGCCCCGGGAATCGTATTGTTCATATTGGCCAGGATCCCGCACAAGCTCACTGCGCTGTTCCACACACGAAGTTCGTCGAGCTGGCCATTGAAATGCTGGCTTCCTCCCGTGCGTGCGCCGATCGTTACAAGGCCGCTGGTGCCGGTGGAAGAACTTCCGCCGTTGCCGGTCGATTGCAGCACCCCGTTAAAAAAGACCTCTGCGCTGCTGGTGGCGGAGGTCCAGCGGGCGGCCACGTGTGTCCACTGGTTTTGAGGAATGGTTGATGAGGTTGCAACCGATACCGTTGTGCCGTTTTTGATCACGTAAAAATAGATCGTGTTGCCCGTATTGGTACCAAGCGAAACAAAGTTGCTGGTACTCGACTGGGCAAAGAAGATCCGCGTGAAAAGCGATCCGCGCGGATTTACCCAGGCTTCTATCGTAAAATCATTTGTTGCCGGGCTTGCAAAAACCGATGGCACGCTTGCGACTTCTACCATGTCGTTGCTGCCGTCGAAATCGAGGGCATTGCCTGAAAATTGCGCCCTGGAAGCAGAAAAAAAGAAAATGACAAAAAGAAAAAGTAAATGTGTTTTAATCATGAAGGCATAGTTTTAGGGTTCACAGCCTAAGTTACAAAAAATTATTTCTTTTTTACCAGCCGATATCTGAGAAAAAACAGTTACGCCTCGTATTCTGTATACTGCCGCTCACAGCATTTGGTTTGTAAATAATTAGTTGTATATTTGTGCCCGGTTAGTCTTACATGTAACTTAAAACGGTTAAAAATCCTTCCTGTTTAACCCTGGTTACAATAAACAAACTCCCTCTCGCTGTTAACAACCCAATGTGGGTTTAGTATGTTATTACCATTCCACACATTTTATTTATTAATTACATTTACAATAGGCACATCATGTGCTTAATTACCAATTATGGCAAAATCTAAAAAGAAACAACCCAAACGCTATTTATTCGAAGAAGTACTGGCGTTCTTAAAACATAATTCCGAAAAATCCTTCAACTACAAACAATTGGGCGCCGCTATGGAAATAGACAATGAGGGCGACCGCTTTGCGCTGCTCGAAACCCTGGAGGAGCTGAAACACCAGGGCTTTGTGGTGGAAAAGGAGATCGGGAAATACCAGTCGAAAGAAACGAAAAACTACGTATCCGGAACGATTGATTTCACTTCCACAGGAACAGCCTTTGTGGTGGTATCTCCGGACCAACCCGATATTTTTATTCCGTTCCGCAAAACCCGCGATGCCATGCACGGCGACCTGGTGAAGGTAAATGTGTTCCCGCAGCGCGGCAAAGGAAAACCCGAAGGCGAGGTGGTAGAGGTGATCCAGCGCCGGAAAACAAAGTTTGTCGGCACGATCCAGATCAATCCAAAGTTTGCATTCGTGGTTCCCGACTTCTCCAAACTGCATGTGGATTTTTTCGTTCCTCTGAGCGACATCAACGGTGCGCAAAACGGGCAGAAAGTACTGATCGAGCTCACGGAGTGGAAAAAAGGATCGGATAACCCGAACGCGAAAGTGGTAGAGGTTTTCGGAAACCCGGGCGAACACGAAACAGAGATCCACGCCATCATGGCGGAATTCGGCTTACCGATGGAGTTTGCTCCGGAGGTGGAAGCAGCTGCTAAAAAGCTCGATACACAAATCAAACCGGAAGAAATTGCGAAGCGCCGCGACTTCCGTGGCATTACCACTTTTACCATCGACCCTGTGGATGCCAAGGATTTTGACGATGCCTTGTCTCTCCGGAAACTGGAAAACGGCAACTGGGAAGTAGGCGTGCACATCGCCGATGTGACCCACTATCTGAAACCGCATTCCATAATAGACAACGAAGCGGTGAGCCGCGCAACTTCTGTTTACCTTGTAGACCGAACCATTCCGATGCTTCCGGAGGTGCTGAGCAACTTTGCCTGCTCGCTTCGCCCGCATGAGGAGAAATACTGTTTCAGCGCGGTGTTCGAAATGGATGACCAGGCCCAGATCCAGAACCAGTGGTTTGGCAAAACGGTGATCTACAGCAACCACCGCTTTACGTATGAGGAGGTGCAAACGATTATTGAAACGGAAGAAGGCCCTTATAAAGACGAGATCCTCACACTCGACCGCCTGGCAAAGATCCTGCGCGCAGAGCGTACAGCCAAGGGCTCTATCTTCTTCGATAAGGCCGAGGTGAAATTCAAGCTGGACGAGAACGGCACGCCGCTGGGCGTGTTCTTCAAAACACAAAAAGATGCGCATAAGCTCATCGAGGACTTCATGTTGCTCGCCAATAAAAAAGTGGCGGAGTTCCTGGGCAAACCCAAACGTGAGGCCGGAGAGCAAAACCATGGCCGTAAGAAACAAAACGAAAAGCAGGAAGATGCTGTTGTATACCGGGTTCACGATGTGCCCAAAGATGACAAGCTGATGGACCTCAACAATTTTGTGGCGCGCTTTGGCTACTCTGTAGCAGTTGGCAACAAACAGAAAACGGCCCAGTCCATCAATAAATTGCTGCACGATGTAAAAGACAAGAAAGAGCAAAGCATGATCGAGCTCCTCACGGTGCGTAGCATGCCCAAGGCGGTATATACCACCAAAAATACGGGGCACTATGGTTTGGGATTCGAGTACTATACGCACTTTACCTCACCGATCCGCCGTTATCCGGATGTGTTGGTGCACCGCTTGCTGGAGGCCAAACTGAACCACACGCATTACCTGAAAGCCGACGAGCTGGAGCAGCTGGCCAAGCATTCTTCGGAAATGGAGAAGCTGGCAGCCGACGCGGAGCGCGCCTCGGTAAAATACAAACAGGTGGAATTTCTGGGCGATAAGATCGGGCAGATCTTCAAAGGCGTCATCAGTGGTGTCACAGAATACGGTGTGTTTGTGGAGATCATCGAGAACAAATGCGAAGGAATGATCCGGACCCGCGAGATGAAGGATGACCAGTATTTCTTCGATGAGGAGAATTACCGATTGGTAGGCCGCCGCACAGGCCGGATCTACTCGCTGGGCGACCCGGTGATGATCAAAGTAAAACGTGCCGATCTGGTGAAAAAGCAGCTGGACTTCGAATTCATCGAGCAGGTAGCTCCTAAGAGGGAAGAGATCCGGAATCCAAAGCGGTATAAGAAAAGGAAGTAAAATATGGAGAGGGAAGATGCCAGGCACCGTTTTGAGATGAATGGCGATAAGGGCTGGCTTAACCTCATAGATATCATCTATGACTATAAGCCGGACCACATCGACATTACAGATGTCTGGGAAAAATATGCGACCTTAGAGCTGCGTTATGAGGGGTTTGACGACGCTTTTAGAGAACTTATTCATCATATCAGATACATCAGCAAAAAGACCTGCCAGGTTTGTGGCATGAGCGGCGGGCACACCATCATTAACGGATGGGAAACAACTCTCTGCGACTTTCATTATGAGATGATTGAGACGGAAGACAAACACCGTTCACCAAGAATATATTCCGGCACTTGAAGATGATCTATTATCTTACAACCGTCGTTGAGTGCCTGTAGATATGCAAAACAGGTTTGACTCTACTATGTGAATTGCAGATAACTATCTATAAATTACACCACATGAAATCAAAACTCCTCTTCCCTGCACTTTTGTTGGCAGCTTTTTGCTTAAGCTTTACCATGAACAACAGTATCGGCTCCTGTTACCTTTCTTTCAAATCCGCTACGGATCTTAGGGCAGCAAAGCCCGACAGGCTGCCAGACGATGCCGAGAAATTCCGGTTGGTAAAAACCGGCGCAGGTGAAGTGAAGATCAGCCAGGCCGACGGCTACCGCATCCTCTACTACAATAAAAAGAATGCGCCTTTCGTGAATCTGAAAGTGGAGCTTTCCGACCCTAATTCTTATGAACAGGATCAAAAGAATTTGCTGGAGCATTTGAACTACATGAACTCAAACTCTCAGGGCATGGAGAGCAAAGAGCTCATTAGCCTCGATTACAATGGTTATAAGATTTATGGCCTGAGCCGCGGCTCCATCGAGAAGGGAAGCACGCTTGGAACCTTTGTGATGTTTCCGGGAAATAATATCATTGTTTATTTCTATTTCAATAACCTCACACCGGAGTTCAGGACCTTTTCAACGCTTGATGAGTACAAGGCTCAGCGAAATTTATTTATGGGTGAGTACACCAAGCACCTGGCGTCATGTAAGTAAAGCGTGAAACCTGTTTATTTTATATGCATAAGTCTTGCTTTTTTACTCCCCGTCAGTCTTTCCGCACAGAGTAAAAAACTAAAAAAGCTTTCTGTGGCCCCTGTCTGCGGCTATATCTGGCAGGGAACACACAATGTCGATTTTGGCCTGCAGCCTATGCTGTTGCTGGATGCCAAAAAAGACCACAGCAATCTTGGATTGCTCATTACCGGAAATTTGATGTATCACAAAGGAGCCGTGTATTTTACCCCTATGACCAGGCTGAGGATTATGCCCCATAAAAGAAGAGTAACTCCTCATCTTGCCTGGTTCGCTTCTATTGGCCACTCATACACACAGGTCAGCGAGAAATATGATCACCGTATCACACTGGAGCCGGGCATCAAATGGGAATGGTGGAACTTTTCCCTGGGTTATAATATTCCCGTTTCTTCTTACCAGGATGGCCTTACCGATAAGCTCAGGCTCACCTTCAGCCTTAATTTGTTTTAGAAGCCATCTCATAAATACCTTATTGAAATCTGTTGAAGTTCTTATCTTTATAATTTATGAGCTCTCCCAAAAGCCATACAGTCCCGGCCATCTGCTCTTCTTCTGCCTTTGGTAACTGTCGAAGCCGGAAAATTTTCTTAATCCTAAACCCAAAAAACATGTCCGTAAACGTCAACCTTAGTTTCGAAATTCACAACATCAAAGAGATTCACGAAGAAGAAGACGAAGTAAAAAGAAACGCCATTTATGAGGCGGCTAAACAATTTCTGGAAGAGGAAGGCATTCTCGACCAGGACATGATCGTGGATTTTCTCGGGCAGGAAGGCTACCTGGCCGGATACACCACCTGGCCCATCATCATTTCGGGAGCCTACCGCTGGGTGCCGGATGTCACAAAACGCTGGGAAGAAATGGCTTTTCGCGTATTAGGACCGGACTGCAAACCTCAGGTAAACGTGGAATACCCCGACGAAGACTGAGCATGCCGGTATTGGTACATCTGGCCGACGAGCGCGAATCGGCATCCATAAAAAAGAACGGGATCAAACCGGGCAAAGGCCGGCGGGGCATTTACTGCATGCCGGTCACCCAGAGCTTCTACATTTCTCACCAGTGGCTGCGCGAGCTCAAGCGCCGCGGCGTAAGAAGCTATGTAGGTGTTTACTTCAGGCTCGACAGCAACACGATGGTGTATGCGGGAAAATACAATCAAGAGCATAAACATATTTCGCTGGGAAAAGCCATCCGGGAGATCCGAAGCATGAAAGATCCCCTGGGCTATGAGCTGCTGATCGACCGGAAGATCGAAGCCAAAGAAATTGAAAGCATCCGGATGCTGCCTCAGAACATGGGCTGGCGCTATTTTCCGGCAAGCCATGAAAAAGGCATGCCCTGCTCCTGCCCCATGTGCCTGCCTCGTGGCGAGATCAAAGCCAAAAAACTGAGGGAAAAACTCGAACCTTCCCCGAAGCGCTCAACCTACCCGGAGCTCCTGGCAAAGATCCGTAAGGAGGAAGACCATGATGCCATAGAAACCCTGCTCTGGACGATCAGGGGAGACCGCCGCCGCGCCGACCCGAAGAACCTGATGTTCCTGCTTGATAAAGGGTCGGATGATATTAACCGCCAGCTTGCATTGGCCCTCGGTGTATTCAGGCATAAGCATACGCGCAGCTGCCTGAGCATACTTTTGACCATGCCTGATGAAGAAACCAGGGAAAATGCGGCTTCCAGTCTGCTGAGCCTGTATGGCAAAGAGGAGGAATCCTTTCTGCGCACGCTGAAGGATGTCGCTATCAAACGGGTCCTTGACGAATGGAACAGCGAAAAAAAATAATTCCTATCTTTAAAACACGTAAAAATAAAGACCATGTTTACCATTGAACAGATTCAGGCGGCACACGCCAAGGTCAAATCAGGCGCGGACTTCCCGCGTTACATCAAAGACCTCAGCACTTTAGGAGTGAGCTCTTATGAAACCTTTGTCGGCGACGGCCACACCGATTTCAAAGGCAGCGACAGCTATCGTGTTTCAACACCTGCCAAATACGATACGCTCAGCATTGCCCCGCAAAGCGACGTGGAGCGCTTCAGGAGCGATCTCAAAGCCCACCAGAAAGGCCAGACGGACTACCCGGCTTTTTGCCGCGACTGTGCGGCATCGGGCATCGAAAAATGGGCGGTGTCTATGGATGCGCTTACCTGCAGCTATTACGACACGGCAGGCAATCTGATGCTCACGGAGCAGATCCCACAATAGACGTTCTCACCTATTTCCTTCATTTCATATTTTTTTGAATGACGACACCTGCCCATATTGCCAAACACCTGCGCGAACTTCATGTTGGAGGTAACACCACCGGCAACAATCTCAGGGATGCGGTGTCGGATGTTTCCTGGAAGCAGGCTACCTTAAAGATCGGTTCTTTCAACACCATTGCGGTGCTTGTATTCCATGTCAATTATTACGTCAGCGCCGTGCTTAAAGTAGTGCAGGGCGGCCCGCTCGACGCCCACGACAGCCTTAGCTTCGATCTTCAACCCATCAGGGATGAAAACGACTGGCACACGCTCGTGGCCAAATGCCTGGGAGACGCCGAAGCCCTGGCCACCCTTCTCGAACAGATGCCCGAAGAGCGCCTTTGGGAAACGTTTGTCAAAGAAGCATACGGCACCTACTACCGTAATCTGCACGGCGTTATTGAGCACACGTATTATCACCTGGGGCAGATCGCGATCCTGAAGAAGCTCCTGAAGGATCAGGGCGCCTGATCATTTGTTTTGATGCCCCGCACTTAAAACCGGGAAAAATTTCAACAAAGCTTCGTACCTTTAGGTATCCCCAATTAACCGGCACCCGTATGAAGCCGCTGATCATTCTTCTTCTTTTGATGTTTGTATGCAATGCGTATTCCCAGGCCGATTCATCAGCCGTAATTAAAGTATGCTTCCTCTATGGCTCCAAACCTAAACGGACATGCAAAAACACCGAGTTTAAATCCTTTGGCGGCCTTCATGGGGGGCACGTATCCATACAAGCCGGTGATACGGATTACGGCTTCGGCCCTACGGTTATGCCTGTACACCTTTTTCCGAAACGCCGCAGGCAATCGGCCTTTGAGGCACGGGACCTGAAGGGCGGAGAACGGTATAGCGCCGGAAACAAAACCCTGATCATTGTAATTCCCGTTTCGCAAAAACAGCTGTTGGCGCTCGACAGCCTCCATAAGGCCTACTGCCGGATAGCTCCCTACGATTATGCCTTCTTCGGGATGCGTTGCGCCTCTGCCACCCAAGACATTCTGGCCCATATTGGTATTGTCAAAAGAAAAAGCAGGATTGCTACTATCCTGACAGCTTTCTATCCGAAACGCCTGCGAAAGCGTCTTTCCAAACAGGCAAGTGCCAATGGCTACCGCGTCGTGCGTACCGAAGGAAAACCTACACGGAAATGGGAAAAGGATTAGCAGGCCTCGTTGTTTTCTTTATACTTGTTGCCGATATTCTGTTTTTAAGAAATTACTATTTGATGCATTGACCGGGGTGTAACCCGTTGAGTTGATTCTCTCGATTTTTCAGATCCGGCGGCAATTCCATTATGGGCTTTTGGAAACTTAACGCCTTTTGTGCCGGAAGCCCTTTAGCATCAGCCAAACTCCGAAGCTGAGCTCAAACAGGCCACCGGGCAGCGACAGGAGAATGCCCACAGGGTATCCGAACAATTCAAGGCATGAACCCAGCGCCAGCAGGATATAACCCAGCAGGCCCAGGATGGCCAGTGACGCCGGCACCAGGCCGGTTTTAAAAAGCAAATGGCAAAAAGGAAGACTACCCAGGCCAAGAATAAGCATGGCCAGCTGATAGGCCCAGAAATTTGTCTGAGTCGCCATTTGAAAGAAAAAATCTGTACAGGTTGGATCGGCCAGGTTGGTTTTGGCTTGCTCTGCACTCAGTGTATACAACAACAGCAAGCCGATCAGGCCTACGATCAGGATCAGGGCTTCCATTACTCTTGCGGCCAGATACCAAAGCCCTGCGCGCGGATGATAGCGTTTTAATACAGGATACAGAACAATGGCGATCGCTGTAACCGTGATGGAGTTGAGCACCAGGAGCAGCGCCCCGGTGATGAGCTGTGGCCTGGCAGAAGCAAGTAAGGGCAGATCATCCGGCCCATTGCCAAGCGAGGCGATGAGGTTGCTGCCGATGCCATAAGCAAGCAGCGGAATGAGGAACAGGGCTCCGGCCAGGCGAGCCGGCTTTTGGTTGAAATGCATGAGTTGTTGGTTTTAAGGCCTGCAAGGTATGGCTCCGTTTTGCCAGGTTTCATTAACTTCGGTTAAGAAATGCAGGGCTTTTGCCAGCTATGCTTTATGACGTAGAGTCTTCTCTTCCGGCCTCTATCGATCTTATTTTTGAGTGCCTGCTGTCCCATCTTACCGCGGTGAAAGAATGTCAGGTTGAGCCGCTCCCTGGAAAAGGAAAATAGAGGTCCGCAGGCTTCTGTTAGCACCGCCGCTGGTAAAGGTAAACTCCTGGTATTTTTCCGCTGGTCCTTATTTCTGACCGTAGAGCACTCCATAAAAAAGCCTGCTAAGACGGGACTTAGCAGGCTATGCAGTTCTTTTTCAAGGTTATTATATATGAATAATAATGCCTTTGTGGATACCTGTATTCATGGTGAATGGTTAGTTTATTGTAAATTTCAGATAATCCCCCCCAAAAGGGAAGGGTGCCAGCCCCCCAATTTGGCTTTTAACGTTTCTTTTTCTACCTTGTAATATCCAAATGCGTAAACTAGTCCTTATCCTTGGTTTATTTTTTACTGTTTGTGCCAGTGCCCAGTATACAAATAAAATTACGCAGCGCCTTAAAAACCTGCGGGAGCTGGCATATTCCGATTCTTTGGGTCTCTTCCGGGAAGGAGAAGAGGTAATCCGTTTGGTGAGGGGAACACCCGAGGAAGCCGCTATTTCGGATGTGTATCTTTATTTTGGGAACTACTTTTACTACACGCGCAACATCGACCGCGCCCGGGCGTATTTTACCAAAGCCAACAAACAGGCCGTTCTTACCAAAAACCGCCACATCCAGGACCTCTCCATCGTGAGGCTGGTATTTATTGATAATGAAGAGGGCTTGAACGATAACGCGGAAGGCCAGCTGACCGAAATGCTCGCGGAAGCCAAGGAAAAAAAGGACCACGAGAACACCCTGGAAATCATCAACTTCCTTGGTATTTTAAAAGAACGCGAAAATCGTCTGCAGGATGCCATTAAACTCTACATCGAAGGCCTCTACCTGGCGGAAACCTATAACCTGGGGCACTACGCCGGTGTATTCAGGAACAACCTCGGCCTCATGAAGCTTTACGCCGGGCAGTTCGACGAGGCGCTGGTGGATTTTGAAAAAGGACTGGTGATCGCCAAAAAAGAAAATGAGAAGAACCTGATGAGCCATATCCAGATCAATGTGGGCCTGGTAAACCTTATCAAGGACAGCACAAAAACGGCGCTCCGCATGTTCAACGATGTCATTAGCCACTCCCGCAAAAACAACCATCCCCGCGAGCTGGCCAGCATCTTTGTAAACGTAGGTGCGGCATTCAACAACACCGGCAGGCCTGAGATGGCCCTGTTCTACATGGATTCCGCAATTACCGTGTTGGAAGACCACAACATGTACGTAGAGCTTACCAAGGCTTATCTGGGAAAGACAGATGTGCTCCTGAGGCTCAAAAAGCCTTCTGAAGCAAGGAAATCGCTGGAGCGGGTTTCACAGCTCACCGATATTACCAATAACCTGGAGGATAAGTCGTCGCGCTTTATGATGCTGTATGAGATCGAAAAACAGGAAAAAAATTACAAAGCCGCTCTCGAAAGCTATGAAACCTACAAATCGCTGAAAGACAGCCTGAACGAGCTCCTCAACAGCAAAGTCGTGCAGGGCCTTCAGCTGAAATACAACGTGCAGAAAAAAGAAATAGAGCTGGAAAAGGAACGGTCGAAAAGCCTGGTGCTCGAGAAAAAAAACCAGGACGAGCGCTTTATCCGCTACCTCACCATTTTTGTTTCAGCCATCGCCCTGATCCTGATCCTGGGCCTGGTGTGGGTGTTGTATTCACGTAAGGTCCGCGAAAAACAAGAGCTCTTCAGCCAGCAACTTATTGAGAAGATCGAAGAGGACCGGTCGAGGATCTCCATGGACCTGCACGACGATATCGGCCAGTCGCTGTCGATGCTGAAATCGAAGATCGCCTCGGTAAAAACAGAAAGTGGAGAGGATGAGAAGATCCTGGAGTCCGGGCTTTCGCGGGTGATCGAGCAGACCCGTGAAATTTCCAGAAGCCTGTATCCATCCTACCTCGAGAAAATAGGCCTGGTGCGCTCGGTGGCAAGCCTCTCCGAAAATGTGCAGTCCTCTACAGGCATCGAATGCAGCTTCGAGATCACCGATAAGGTGGAAGACCTCTCCCTCAATGTAAAGACACACCTCTACCGCATCCTCCAGGAGTGCACCAACAATACCATTAAGCATTCGGGAGCCACGGCCCTTAAGATATCCATCATCGAAAAAAACGGCGAGTTCACCATGATTTACCAGGACAACGGCAGCGGCTTTGGAAGCAAGCAGCAAAAGGGCCTGGGCATCCTCTCCATGAAGGAGCGCGCCAAAATCATCAACGGAACCGTTTCCTTCGATGATAAAGGTAATAAGAGCTTCAAACTCGTGCTCAAATTCAAATCCTAATCTCCCGGACCGACCTATGAAAACCGTAAACTCAATCCTCATCGCCGACGATCATCCTATTTTCAGAATGGGGCTTAAAGATATTTTGAACCGGGTATTTCCAAAGGCCAGAATTTATGAATGCCACAACGGCGCAGAGGCCTTTGACAGCATCCTGAAACACGATCCCGAAATCTCTATCCTCGATATCAACATGCCGGAGATCAATGGTCTGGACGTTTGTAAAAATGTTCTCAAACAAAAGCCGGATGCCCGTATCATCATCCTCACCATGTACAGCGAAAAGGAAATGATCAAGAATGCGATGCTTTCCGGGGCTTTGGGTTACATCCTGAAAGACAATGCCGTGGACGAGATCACCGAGTGCGTGCAAACGGTGCTCGATGGCGAAAAGTACATGGGCATTGCCATGCAACCTCATCACAAGGAGCTGAGCGTGGAAGACAAAAAGAAAAAGCAATTGCTCGATGGCCTGAAATCCCTGAGCCACGCGGAATTGAAAACGTTGAAACTGGTAAGCCAGAATAAAACCTCGAAAGAAATTTCGGAGCTCCTGTTCCTTTCCGAAAAAACCATTGAGAACTACCGCTCCCGCATCTGCCAGAAGCTCGACCTGCCGCCACGCAACAACAGCCTGGTGATCTGGATCAGCGAGAACAAGAACCTGTTGTCGTACATCAGCGAGTTTTAAATTAGTTCTCCCAGTGATTTCGAGAGCCTCAATCACCGCGCATCTTTATCTGAACGTAGATTCACCCAACAAAAAACCCGTCGCATTTTTTTGCAACGGGTTTCCGTATGTGTTTTAAAAAATGATTTATCCAAGCAACCAGCGGAACAACAGGAACAGCCCGCAGGAGAGAGCGATCGTTACCGGCAGGGTAAGCACCCAGGCCAGCATGATGTTGATGATGGTTTTACGCTGTAAGTTCTTCAGGCCTTTTTTGGCCACCATGCTTCCTGCAATACCAGACGAAAGCATGTGTGTGGTACTTACCGGTGCGCCGTAAGCTGTTGCTACGCCAATACCGATGGAGGCAACGATTTCGGCACTGGCGCCCTGTGCATAGCTCATGTGCTGCTTTCCGATCTTCTCACCAATGGTTTTTACCACCCGCTTCCACCCTATCATGGTTCCCAGGCCCAGGGAGATAGAGATCATGATGATGACCCAGCTTGGCGCATACTCGATCAGCTTTTTGGAAGCTTTGATCTCGTCTTTCAGTGTTTTCTGGTCATTGAGCGTTAAGGATAAGTTCTCTCCTTTGATCAGCTTTTCTGCATTCTTGGTAATCTTCACCACATCTTTGCGGAGGCTGAACCTCTCGGCCACAGCCACATCATTGGAGCTGTATTTTCCCGCCGTGCTGGTTTTGAAATGCTGGCTGTAAGAAATGATATCGTGGTAAGCAAATAACTCTTTTTCACCAAATTTGCTGGTGTCGGCTTTCAGAACCAGTTTCTCGATGCGATCTACATTTCCGTTGATGCTTTGCAGGTTCACACTTTCGTCGAGCGAGAATTGTGCCGGCAGGATCGCGATGAGGATCATCATGATGATGCCCACACCCTTTTGTCCGTCGTTCTGCCCGTGGAAAAAGCTTACCAGGCCGCAGGTGGCCCACAGCATCATCCTTACCCAAAGTGGCGGCACCTTGCCAGGAATCGGTTCTTTGTAAATAATATCATTTTTAATCAGGCGCTTGAAGATGAACATCACAATAATGGCCAGCGTAAAGCCGGCAAGCGGCGATACCAGCAGGGCCATACCGGTATCTTTGGCTTTATCCCAGTTTACGGCCGAAAGGCCCATGTCGCCCGGCAGGAAGTAAAACGCAATACCTATCCCTAAAATGGAGCCGATAATGGTATGAGAGCTGGATGAAGGGATACCCAGGTACCAGGTTCCGAAGTTCCAGATAATGGCGCTCAGCAATAAGGCAAGGATCATGGCTACCCCGTGGTACACATTCGTATCTACGAGAACTTCCATCGGCAGGAGGTTTACAATGCCCATGGCTACCGTAATACCGCCCAGCAACACCCCGCAAAAGTTCAGAATCCCCGAATACACTACCGCCACGGTAGGTTTCATACTGTTGGTATAGATCACTGTGGCTACTGCATTGGCCGTGTCGTGAAAACCGTTGATAAATTCAAAAAAACAGGCAAGGAGCAGGCAGATAACCAGTAGTACTATAATTGTCGTCATATAATTTTTCTTCTATTTAAAATTGACGCAAAAGTAGGATGTATTACTTTTTTCCATGTTAAGCTAATGTTAAGTTAAAACTAATATCGCATTTGTCCTATTTTTTCTTTTTATTAAACAGCGAATGCAAGTCATCGCAAATAAGGAAAACCTGAAAGCTATTGTTCATCTCCCAGTTGAGCCTGCCATAATCATAGGCGCCACCGGCCTGCTGCCCTGTTGCAACCGCAATGTCGTATTTTGGCAGGTATTGCATGGTATAGCCCAACTCGACCTTAACCGGGAAAGACGATTTGAAATATTTTCCGATCAGGAGAACAAACCGGTCCTGATCGAGTAGCTTGGTATTGGCCGTATTTGCACCAAGGCCCAGGAACAATTCATTCCAGGCTGTAAGGTACAGCGATCCCCTGGTTCCGGTACTTTTCCCGTTTAGAGGCATATTGACCCTCAGCAGGTACCTCATCCGCATTTTCTGGCCGTTATGCACGAAATTGTCTCCGGCACCATAATCCGCCAATCCACCGTTATGCTCCGATGTTACTTTATTGCTTTGCCACCTGAACTCATAGCGGTAACGCTGCTGGATTTCCAGCTTCCCTACTTTTTGAAAAAGGGTGAGCTGCGGGCAGATCCTGTACTCTCCGAAAAATTGTTGGGTTCCTTCCTTACCCGGTGTCCAGGTAGCCCAGTACCCGATAGGGCTTAGCGATAAACGCACGGTTTTAGGCTTTACCCAATAATGGATCCAGGGCCTGTATACCTGCTGGTAAGGATCCGAAAAAATATTCCACTTCTGCCCGTTCTGTATATAATTAGCGTCGGCCATACGCCTGTATTGCAGATCCAACTGGTATTGCCATTTGGCGGCGCTGTCTGCATAGCGTGCCAGAGTTCCACCAAGGTTCGCTTCAAACCAGAAAGAATTCCGGTAAGCATTTATTCTTTTATCGGTTGCATTGTAATTGGGTGTTTGTGCTATTGAACAAAAAACAGTTACTGCACACAATAAAGTAAATAATTTATTCATTTTATGTAAACTTTATATTAATCGAGTGCAAATAAAAAGTTGATTTGTTTTGTTTACATATCCTGAATGTTACCAAATAGTTAAGTAAACGAAGAAAGCCCTACAGAAATCTGTAGGGCTTTTGGGGCCGTGCTGAACCTGTTTCAGCGAATTAATTCATGTAAAAACCTAGCAATCGATCTTTTTGATACGGTCGGCATGGCGGCCGCCTTCGAAAGCTTCACTTAAGAACACATCAATGCATTTTTTGGCTTCGGCTACCGAAATGTAGCGTGCCGGCAGTACCAGGATGTTGGCATCGTTATGCTGGCGCGCCAGCGCCGCGATTTCAGAATTCCAGCATAAAGCCGCCCTGATGCCCTGGTGTTTGTTGGCCGCCATGTTAATACCATTGCCACTGCCGCACATCAGGATCCCGAACTCCACTTCCCCACCCGTTACGGCCGTAGCCACAGCATGCCCGAAATCAGGATAATCGGCACGCTCCGTGCTGTAAGTCCCTTTATCGCTTACCTCGTATTGTTTACTCTTTAAATATGCAATGAGTTCTTCTTTTAATTCAAAACCGGCGTGGTCGCTGCCAATGGCTAATTTCATAATGTGTTTCGTTAAGGTACAAAGATACGATTTTTACATTACTATGTCGCTTCGGGCGCAGTCGGAAAGCTGCTACCGGTAACTCATATCTGTGGTTGGTTCTTAAAATAATACTTTATATTATGGCCTGATCGCAACGCGTTGTGCCGAAGCCATCAACAATTTAATAGGTGATCTCCACATCGCCCCCTACAGGAAAACTCTGGCAAACCAGGATACGCCCCTTAGCCACCTCATCATCCGTAAGTACCTCATTATAGGCCATCCATACCGTTCCTTTGCTACAGGTAGCTATACAGCTCGCACAGCGACCGGCCTTGCAACTATAAGGCAGCTGGATTCCCTGCCTGATCGCCGCTTCCAAAATCGACTCGGGGTACTGTGCCGAAATAGAAAAGTTTTCTCCTCCAAGACTGATCATAACCTGGTGAGGCTCCGTATCCGGCGGCTGTTCCTTGATTTTACGCGGAACGCTGCTGTAATTCTCTTTCATCACATGGCTTGCCGGAAAACGGCTCAGTAAGGTGATTTGCACGGTGAGCATATAATCAAACGGACCGCAGATATAAAACATCGCTTCGTTCCTACCTACCCTCAGGTATTGATCGATCAGCTGGTCCAGCAGCCAGCTGCTCAGGCGTGTGTTGTATATTCCATGCTCATTGCTGAACAGAAACTTGATTGCGAAACGATCCGGGTATAGCTTCTGAAGCTCCTGCAACTGCTCATAAAAAATGGTGTCTTCCCGGCTCTTATTGCTATAAATGAGCGTTGCCTGGTGATCTGTTGTTTGCAACACGGTTTTGATCAATGAAAAACAAGGCGTAATGCCGCTGCCGGCAGCCACAAAGAAAAACTGCCTGATCAGCGGATCGTTCTCCGGCAAAGTGAATTGCCCGGCAATACCCGTCGATTCAAGAATATCGCCCACACTTACCGTTGTTAATAAAGCCCTCGAAAACTCCCCGTTATCCAGCTTTTTGACGGTGATCGCCAGTTCCTTATCGATGCCGGGTGCCGAAGACATGGAATAAGACCTCCGCTTTTCACCATATTCCGTATGGAATACGAGGGTCAGAAATTGTCCGGGCTTATACACCGGCTCCCAGCCGTTCAGGGGTTCAAGCACAAATGTTTTAGCATCCTTGCTTTCCCGGATAAGGCGTATTACCTTTAATTGCCGGACGATGGAGTTTTGGTACATAGTTTTATAGATAAATCTGGGATTTCAAAACTTTGTTAACTAATAGTAATCAACGTTAATTAACACTCATAACAAGATCCTTTGGTTTTGAGTACGTTATCATCCTTCCGAATTAACAAATTTGCTGTGTAAAACATAATTGTCCGTTAATAAGTTTGTGTAATTAATTCGCCTTTTGTTCATATCAAATTTACTTAGCACAAGATTCGTTAATTCAAAATTTACTTTCAAAAACTAGTGGGTCTGTTTTACAGTTTTACACACAGAAAAAATCCCTGAGTTCTTTTCTTACTTACTCACAAACATTGTTTCAGCCTGTTTTGTTAATTACCTTATACAGGACTACAGATCAAACTATTATAAGTTCATTACCCGTTTAATAAATGTTAATAGACCTTAATTAATCAAAAAAACAAGGGAACAAAAGCTTATTTTTACACAGTACTAACAGCCTATAATAATAGTCTTTAATTTAATTTTTAAAATATTTTATTAATATTATTAATGAATCTCGAAAAAGGTTACCTCGAAAAAAAAATTGATCCGGCGCTTGATTTGTTCAAAGAGATTGCGCATCTTAAGAAGGAGAAGAACGCCATCATCCTGGCTCATTACTATCAGGATGCTGATATTCAGGACATTGCAGACTATATCGGCGACAGTTTAGGCCTCGCTCAGCAAGCTGAAAAATCAACGGCCGACATCATTTTATTTGCCGGTGTGCATTTTATGGCGGAAACTGCCAAGATCCTCAATCCGCAGACCAAGGTGCTCATCCCCGATCTCAAGGCAGGTTGCTCCCTGGCCGATTCCTGCCCGCCCGATGCATTTGCCGCATTTAAAGCCGCTCACCCCGACCATGTGGTGCTTACGTATGTCAATTGTACAGCCGATATCAAAGCGCTCTCAGATGTCATCGTAACTTCTACCAACGCCGTTCAGATCGTGGAATCCTTTCCGAAAGATCAGAAGATCATTTTTGCGCCGGACAAGAACCTCGGAGCATATATCAATAAAGTGACCGGCCGTAACATGGTGTTATGGAACGGATCCTGCATGGTACACGAGATCTTCAGCCTCGAAAAGCTCATTAAGCTGAAAGCCCAGCATCCGAAGGCCGTTGTGCTGGCTCACCCGGAGTGTGAAGCGGCGATCCTCGACCATGCCGATTATATTGGCAGCACTACGGCTTTACTCAACTACAGTAAGAAGTCGGAAGCCAGCGAGTTTATTGTGCTCACGGAAACCGGTATCATCCATCAGATGCAGAAGGCAAGTCCCGGAAAAACATTCATTCCCGCACCGCCCAACAACAGCTGCGCCTGCAACGATTGCCCTTATATGAAACTGAATACTCTCGAAAAAATATACAATACCCTGAAATACGAACAGCCCGAATTACTGATGGATGCAGAGATGATTGAAAAGGCCAAAAAGCCCATCACACGCATGCTGGAGCTGTCCGCACAATTCGGCTTATAAATTTTACGGTATCGATTATAAATGGTAAATTAGATGTTTTATAGATTGTTTGTTCCAGTGTTACAGAAGAGGTTGCCTTATAGTTTGAGAATTGTTTTACTGTATTTAATTGCAGCAATTCCCTGTTCTTTAAAAGCACAAACAGTCAACCCGAATGGGTATAATACCTTTTATTACGACAATGGCGCCAAATCCTCGGAAGGCACCATGCGCGACGGAAAGCCTGACGGCTATTGGAAAAACTATTACAAGAACGGAAAGCTCAAAATAGAAGGGAACCGCAAGGACTTTCTGCTCGACAGCGTGTGGAAGTTCTATACCGACAGGGGCAGGATTACCAAAGCAGTAAGCTATGCCGAAGGTAAAAAGAACGGGTATACGTTCAATTACGATACCAACCAGCGTGTCAGCAGCAAGGAGCCTTTTGTAAACGATATCAAGCAGGGAACCGCCTTTTCCTATTATCCTTCGGGAAGAACGAAACAAATGACGCCTTATGTCAACGGAAGGCCTGATGGCATTGCTTATGAGTATGCCGAAGATTCGACCATCATTTCGATCATCAAATACCAGGGAGGTATCCTGGCCAATGTAGAGCGTATCAACCGAAAGGATGAGAATGGAAAAAAGCAGGGCGTCTGGAAAAGCTTTTATGAAGACGGGAAGCTGAAGGAAGAGAAAAAATTTAAAGACGATCAGGTAGATGGCTATGCCAAAACCTATGATAGTAAAGGAAACCTCACCAATACCGAAAAATTCAATAACGGTAAGCAGGTGAAAAATGCCCCTGAACTGGCCCACCTTGATGTGTACAAGGATTACTACGATGATGGTACGCTCAAATACGAAGGCGGCTACATCAATGGTATGCCGGTAGGTACCCATTACCACTATAAACTCAAATACCTGTGCGACTCGCTGCCTGTGGCTCGCGACGATACCAGCGATGTGATGATCAAAAAGCAGGTATGCCGCAACAGGCCCGTACCCGATTCGGCCATTGTATACCTCGAAGGCATTAAAACCGATTACGGCGCTGTGGACAGCCTCAGAAACCGCGTGGGCATCTGGACAGAATACCATAATACCGGCGAGTTCAAAGGAAAAGGCTTGTACCTGAACGACAAGCGTGTAGGGGAATGGACTTTCTATTATCCGAACGGGCAGATCGAGCAAAAAGGAAAGTACGATAAAAAAGGACAGGCTCAGGGCGATTGGCGCTGGTACTACGAGAACGGGGCACTGATGCGCGAAGAAACCTATATCAACAACCTGCGCGACGGAACCATGACAGAGTATACCGAAGATGGCAAGGTGCTTACCAAAGGCGACTTTGCGGATGATATGCAGCAGGGCCTCTGGATCTATGAAACACCGGAATACAAGGCTGTTGGAAAGTATGTGGATGACAAGCCCGACAGCCTATGGAAAAGCTACTATATGCCTAAAGAGCGCCTCAAATTTGAAGGGAGATTTTTGAATGGCGACGAAGACGGCGTTCATACCTGGTATTATGAGAATGGCCGGAAAATGATGCAGGGCGCCTATTCCGGAGGAATGAAACAAAACGACTGGAAGTTTTATGATGAGAATGGATACAATTACCTCACAATTTTTTATGAAAATGATATTGAAGTAAAATTCCAGGGAACAAAAGTAGTACCTACCTACGAAGAAAGCATCCGGGATTACTCATCTGTTACTTCCAAAAAGCCGGATAAAACTATCCTGGACAAAGATAAAGAAGTTAAGAAAGATGAGGAAGGCGGCGAGTAATAAGGCGTCTTTCGAAGCCTCTGTTCATGATCAGGCCCTGAATTCTTTTCTTCAAAGTCTTCCGGTAGGTGTGGTTATTTTTTCATCTTCCGCCATCCTCTTTGCCAATAAAAAAGCGCTTGATATTCTCAAAGCCGGTAAAAGCTTTGAAAGCTCGCTTGGCAACTATTCCATTTTTGACCTCATTCTTCCCGAATATCACAAAAGCTGCAAACAACGCCACAAAAAGGTTTTGGCGGGCGAAAGCCAGGAAGCATACGAACTGAAAATAAAAAATGCCAAAGGTGAAGTCATTGACGTGGAAGTGCAGTGCAACAGCATTCTGTTTGAAGGTAAAAAAGTTATTCAGACCGTCATTTCCGAAATATCCGGAAAGGTAAAAGCCCGCAACAGCCTCAAAGAAGCCGAAAACAACCTGAAAGTGATTCTGCGAGGGATCGATGAAGTAGTGTACTACCTGGATATAGAACAGGAAAGAAAACTCAAATTCATCTCCGACAAGGTAGAAGATACCTTTGGAGTGAAGCCGGAACTGTACGGTAAAACCTATGTAAGTGGAAAAGCCGATATCCTGAAGCACATTCATCCCGATGATGTGGAAATGGTACTGAAAAGCGGCGAAAAGCTCAGGAAGGAAAAAAAGCCTCAAACATTCGTATACCGCTTCCGGAACTTTAAAACCAAAAAGTACCAATGGCTGCAGGAGCGCATCATTCCGCAGTTCGACGATAAGCGCAACCATATCGGGAACCTTGGGATTACCCGCGATATCTCCTCAGAAATGGAGAAGCAGCGCCACCTCAAGCAGAATGAGACCATCTTCAAACACCTTTCCCAGAATGCGTCAGATATCATCTACCTCTACGATTTCAAACCTTCGGGAGCCTATACCTATGTGAGCGATTCCGTGAAGAAGATCCTGGGATACTCGCCCGAGGATTTTTACAAAGATCCCTTGTTCGGCAATAAGATCATTATCAACGACGACAGGAATATCATCCGGAATTCCAATGCCATCATTGCGGGGCATAAGAACGTGCGAAAAACACTCGATAAATCGGTTTTCCGCTATGTTAAGAAAGATGGTAACATTGCCTGGCTCGAAACACGCTATTCGCATTTAAAAGACAAAGAAGGAAACATCACCACGCTTATCGGCATCAGCCGCGATGTAACCAAGGAAAAACAGGAAGAACAACTGCGCAAGCAGAGTGAGAAAAAATTCAAACTCATTGCCGATAATGCCAACGATGTTATTTATTTTTTTACTTACCACCCGCAGCCAAAATACATTTACATCAGCCCTTCCGTGAAAAAGCTGCTGGGATCGCCGGCCTCCGATTTTTATAAAGACCCCGGGAAGACCCGCTCGATGGTTATTGATCAGAAAGCTTACAAGGCTTTTGAAAAAGAACTGGCCCGTGAGCAAAAAAATAACACACTCACATTTAAAACCTCCGTATTCCAGTACAAAACAAAAGCCGGAAAACTGGTATGGCTCGAAGACAATTATTCACCGATCTTTGATGAATACGGCAATATTGAATGCATTCTTGGGATCAGCCGCGACATTACAGCCGAAAAAAACTACAGGCTGGAGCTCGAACAAAAATGGAATAATTATGAGAATGTACTGGAAAGCTCGCCTGTAGGCATTATCATTCATGATAATGGAATTTGCCTCTATTGCAATAGAACCGCCTCCAATATCCTGGAGGTAGGCGATCCGAAAAAGCTCTTCGGCTTGCCCCTGATGCATTATTTTTACGATGAGGTGCAAAAAGACCTGGCTTTTAGCCGGATGAACAGGGCCATTGGAGGCGAAGAGCTGGGAGAACACTCCTACCGTATCCGCACATCAAAAAATAACCTTATTGAAGTGGATCTGAAAACGGTACCATTTATCTATAACGGGCAAAAATGTGTGCAAACGATCATCTCCAATATTTCGGATGCCAAGAAACTTGAGAAAGAACGCATCAGGGCGGAAATAGCAGAAGATCTCAACAAGGAACTTATCAAGGAAATCAATTACCGCAAAAAAATACAACATGAGCTCGTAACGCAAACCACAAAGTACGAAGCCATTTTTAATAACAGCTCACACCAGATATGGTCTGTCAACAGGGACATGCAGATCACCTCTTTCAACCGGAACTATTACAACTATATCAAAAAAATATTCGATAAGGAGATCAAGGTCGGTATCCACATTTCGGAAATAAAAAACAGGAAAGGAAAAAATGTCAACCTGAGCACCTGGGAAGAAAACTACAAAAAGGTATTCAACAGTAAGGACAACAACGTAGAGTTCTTCGAAATTCAGAACGCCGACGCCCACGGTAAGATCCATTACCGCGAAATTTACCTGCACCCTATCCGCGATGCGAGAGGTATTGTGAATGAAATTGCCATTATTGCACATGATGTGACGGAAAGAAAGAATGTCGAGCAAAAAATCCTCGACCAGGCCGCCAAGCTCGAATCCATTTTTGAAAGCTCGGCCCACCTGGTGTGGACGGTAGACGCCGATTTTAAACTGACCTCCTGCAACAACAACTTCATCGAAACCTTTAAATTCAACTATCAGACAGAGCCGGTGTTGCATAAACAATTGCACCTGGTGGTATTGCCCCAGTATCGGAATGATTACGAAAATTACTGGTATCCGCTCTACCGCAAGGTACTGGCCGGAAACTCGCTCAAATTCGAAAGGAAACAAAAGGAAAAAAACGGTGGTGTCAATTACAAGGAGATTTACCTCAACCCCATTCGCAACTCCCATGGAGAGATCATTGAGATAGCCTGCCTTGCACATGATATTACCGAAAACAAGCAATTCGAAAAACAGATTGTGGAACAATCGGCCAAGCTCAAAGCCATTTTCGAAAGCGGTGATCAGCTCATGTGGACTATCGGCAGAGACAAGCGCCTGACTTCTTTTAACCAAAATTACGCAAAAGCCATTTATGACCTCTACGGCTATTATCCGGAAATAGGAAAAAGCATGCGGAGCATTCGGAGCGCCGATTACCATGATCTCTGGAACGAACGATACGAGACTGCTTTCCAGGGAAGGCAGGTGGAATTTATTTCGGAAAGAGTTAACCTGCACGGTGTGAAGATCATTCGCCAGATGATCCTCTATCCCATTAAGGACAATGACAATAATGTGATCGAAATTTCGGGTATCGGCTTTGACATTACGGAGAACAAGAAAAACGAAGAGCGGATCACCCAGTCACTTAAGGAAAAAGAGGTACTGCTGAAAGAAGTACACCACCGTGTGAAAAATAACATGCAGGTGATCTCCAGCATCCTGAATTTACAGTCTTCCTATGTGAAGGATGCCTATGCCCTCAACCTGCTCAAAGAGTGCCAGAACAGGATCAAATCCATGGCCTTTATCCATGAAAGCCTTTACCAGACCAAGAACTTTGAATCGGTCAATTTTTCTGAATACATTACCACCTTGTCGAAAAACCTGGTGCACACCTATTCCATCAATACCAAAAATATCAAGCTGGTTTTAACACTGGATAAGCTGTTCTTGAACCTCGATTCATCGATCCCCTGCGGCCTGATAATCAACGAAATTATATCAAATTCATTAAAATATGCATTTCCTGATAATAGGGATGGAATAATCTTCGTAACTTTGAAAGTTGACAATCATCATGTGAGGATCGAAGCTGGTGACAACGGGGTGGGAATTCCTCAGGGAATCGACATCAAATACACGGAAACACTAGGCTTACAGCTTGTAGATACGCTCGTAGAACAGATTAACGGAACTTTGGTACTGGAACGCCACAAAGGCACAAAATTTATTATAGAGTTTAAGAATTAAATTCAGATTATGGAAAACAACATCAACGTGTACATTGTAGAAGACGAAAGCATCGTAGCTAAGGATATTCAGAACAGTCTGAAAAAACTGGGTTACAATGTACTTGGTATCAGCAATAACGGAGCAGATGCTATTAAAAACATTGTGGATCTGGAGCCCAATATCGTTCTGATGGATATTATGATCAAAGGAAACATGACCGGCATTGAGGTCGCTGAGATCATTAAAAAAGAATACAACATCCCCGTTATTTTCCTGACAGCTTATGCCGACGAAAGTACGCTGGCAAAAGCCAAAATTACAGAACCCTACGGTTACATCCTGAAACCCTTTAAAGAAATTGATCTCCATTCCACCATTGAAATGGCGATCTATAAACATAAAAAAGATACCGAAGTACAAAAGGAAAGAGACTTTCTCTACTCTTTGGTAGAGAACAAAGACGATGCAGCCAAAGACATCCTCTTTGTGAAATCGAACAGCCGACTGGTAAAAGTAAACCTGAAAGATATCTTCTATGTGGAAGCCCTGAAAGATTATGTAGTGCTCAATACGCAATATACGCGCTACACCATCCACTCTACCATGAAAGACATCGAAAAGAAACTCGACAATGGCGATTTCATTCGCGTGCACCGCTCTTTCATTGCACGCATTGATAAGATTCAAACAATTGAAAATCAAACAGTTGTATTGGAAGAAAACAAAAAGGTCATCCCGATCGGCGGCTCTTACCGCGACGAGCTCCTGGCCAAGTTAAACATGATCTAGCATCCCGATAAAAGATACAACACATAAGATTAAAGACGGGTCTTTTATCCTTTATCTTACCTCTTTTATCCTCTTCAAAAATTGAATTCTCAATACGACATTATAGTAGTTGGCGCCGGCCACGCCGGTTGTGAAGCCGCTGCTGCAGCTGCAAACATGGGTTCGAAAGTTTTGCTTTTAACCATGAATATGCAAACGATTGCCCAGATGAGCTGCAACCCGGCCATGGGCGGAATTGCCAAAGGACAGATCGTGCGTGAGATAGACGCCCTCGGCGGCTATAGTGGCATCGTTTCCGACAGGTCCGCCATCCAGTTCCGCATGCTCAATCGCAGCAAAGGCCCTGCGATGTGGAGCCCGCGTACCCAAAACGACCGCATGCTCTTTGCAGCTACCTGGCGCGAAATGCTGGAACAAACCCCTAATGTGGACTTCTGGCAGGACATGTGCAAGAACCTGATCATCTCCAAAGACGGAAAACGCGTGGAAGGTGTGATTACCGGCATGGGCCTTGAATTCAAAGCGAAAGCCGTGATCCTTACCAACGGCACCTTTTTAAATGGGCTTATCCATATCGGAGAAAAGCAAATCGGCGGAGGGCGCAACGGAGAATCAGCTTCATACGGAATCACAGAGCAACTCGTTTCCCTGGGCTTCGAAAGCGGCCGTATGAAAACAGGAACTCCTCCACGCATCGATGGCCGCTCGCTCGATTATTCTAAAATGGAAGAGCAGGAAGGCGATGCAGCAACCGATAAGTTTTCTTACCTCGACGGAACTTCGCCTTTTATTTCAGTAAACGGATCGCCTGTCAAAAAGCAGATCCCCTGCCATATCACATACACCAACCAGGACGTGCACGAGATCCTGCGCACGGGCTTCGAAAAGTCGCCGATGTATTCAGGCCGTATTCAGGGATTAGGCCCGCGCTATTGCCCGAGTATTGAAGATAAGATCACACGATTTTCCGAACGCGACAGGCATCAGCTCTTTGTAGAGCCTGAAGGCTGGAATACTGTAGAGATTTATGTAAACGGATTTTCTACATCATTACCGGAAGACGTTCAGCAAAAAGCCCTGAGGCTTATTCCAGGATTTGAGAAAGCAAAAATGTTCCGTCCAGGTTATGCCATTGAATACGATTACTTTCCACCAACCCAATTGAGCCTGACACTCGAAACCAAAGTCGTGGAGAATCTTTATTTTGCCGGGCAGATCAATGGTACAACCGGATATGAAGAGGCTGCCTGCCAGGGACAAATGGCCGGAATCAATGCGCACCTGAAGATCAACGAAAAAGATCCGTTCGTACTGAAGCGCCATGAAGCCTACATCGGCGTTCTCATTGATGACCTTGTAACCAAAGGCACTGATGAACCTTACCGGATGTTTACATCCCGTTCCGAATACCGGTTGTTGCTGAGGCAGGACAATGCCGACGTTCGCCTCACGCCTCTCTCCCACTCTATTGGCTTGGCCAGCGAAGAGCGTATGGCTAAAGTCGGAGCAAAAATCAGCAATTGCGAAGGCATTATTAAATATTTCAAAAATAACAGTGCCGATCCGGCTGAGGTGAACAGCTACCTTGAAGAAATTAATTCCGCTCCGCTTACACAGAAATGGCGTTATTTCAACGTCCTCTCCAGGCCCGATGTTACGATTGAGCAGTTGGCTCACCACGCACCTGATGTCCGTGAAGTAATTGCTTCTTTGGATGGGGATACAGTGATGCAGGCGGAGATTCTCATGAAATATGAGGGCTATATTGAGCGTGAAAAAGAAAATGCAGAAAAGGTGGCAAAGCTCGATAATTATAAAATTAAAGCCGATTTTGATTATAAGTCGGTTAACAGCCTTTCTTTGGAAGCAAGGGATAAACTCACCAAATTGAGGCCGGAGACCATTGGACAGGCCAGCCGGATTTCAGGGATCAATCCCGCGGACATTTCTGTTCTTTTGGTGCACCTGGGCAGATAAGCCATATAGTCAGCTTGAGTCCTTTGCTTTCTTGATATAAGTGAAATCAAACAATAAAACCGGTAAACTTGTTTTATAGTTCCACGTGGAACGTTAGAAGAACCAGATTATGAAAACAATTTCTCAATGCCTTGTCTGCGGATCGACCCAGTACAGTCCTTTTCTCACTTGCAAAGATTATACTGTAAGTAAGGAAAATTTTACGATTGTGTCCTGCAACGACTGTGGTTTTAAGTTTACCAACCCACGCCCCGACGATTCCGTTCTCGGAGAATACTATAAAGCGGAGGAGTATATTTCGCATACGAATACCAGGAAAGGATTGGTCAATAAGCTATATCACCTTGTCCGTACACGCACGCTTAAGAAGAAACTAAACTTAGTTCGCTCCTATGTTTCACGTGGAACCATCCTGGATTATGGATGCGGAACCGGGATGTTTTTGAATGTTTGCAAGAAGGCGGGTTGGGAAACTTACGGCATGGAGCCCGATGATGAGGCCAGAAAAATTGCCTCGGAAGCTAACTTGAATCTTTTCTCTGACAAGGCCAGGATCAACACCTATATTACGGATAAGAAGTTTAATGTGATAAGCCTTTGGCACGTTCTGGAGCACGTTACAGACATGGAGGAAACTTTGTCCTTTTTCAAGAACCGCCTGGACAAGAATGGTGTTTTAATCATCGCTGTTCCTAACCATGTTTCTTTTGATGCCACACACTACGGAGAGTATTGGGCCGCTTATGATGTTCCCCGTCACCTTCACCATTTCGAGAAGAAAACCATTAAGAAACTGGTAGAGGGGAAAGGCTTCCGACTCCGCGAAACACTTCCTATGAAGTTCGATAGCTATTATGTTTCACTCCTGAGTGAAAAATACAAGAGCCAAAAGACGAATCTTTTGAAGGCTTTTTTTGTTGGTCTCCGCTCCAATCTGACAGCGAACCACGACAGCTATTCCAGTAGCATTTATGTTTTCTCTCACGCATAGGAATCCGTTCCATGAAACGTCTACTGCATGGAGCTAGGCTTTAAGTCTGGGTTCTTTTTTATTTCCTTATATCTTCCTTAGTTATCCTTCCCAAGGCTGGGTCATATAGCTTTGTACACTCCTATATCATACTTGATATATGTTCCTTTTAAGGTAGAATCATAGTTGTAACAATGCACCCAAACAGGTTTGTTGTTCTTTTGTTCCACGTGGAACATCCTTATTCTCTTCTTGCGTTTCCTGCGCTTTAACGTTCCTCCGCTATGGTCTATAGCAGCGTTGCTTAGCCGTTATTTCGAACGCGCATGTCGTATTACTTGGCTCGATCCTTACTTAGTTACAGCGTACTTTTAGATTGGCTGACCTCCTCCATCCAACAGGAAACAGGAAGACTTTATTTCTTGTTCAATGTTTCACGTGAAACATTTCTGGCAAATCTTATGAGACGATTAATAGCTTCATCCGGCATTTAGTATTCGGATCTGAAAGCGCATACCCTACGCTAGAAATGTCTGGCACATCCGTTAATGAATCGTATACATTAGATTTACTTAATCCAAGTAGTTTGTAATGCTGTTCCACGTGAAACAAATCTTTCCCCTTAGTGTAACTTTTTGTAGCCCCGTATCGTCCCGGTACTAAAACATCTTATATGATAAACCATGTCTTCTCTTTTACATTATTGCTTCAGCTCCTGCCTTTTTTATTTTATGGGCAAAGCGGTCTTCGTATTTATGATCTCTCTTCATTGCAATTGCGTCTTATGAAGAACTATCAGAAAGCCGATTCTATTAGTCGAAGCATTTTATTTAAGGATTCTATTTATACTCCATACCATGTCCTTTGGGATGGCTATATGGGCAATGGTGATGAGTTTGTGAAGTGGACAAATGAAAACCTGCGGCGATTGCCGGATATGCTTACAACAAGTAAGGAATTCAATGTAGAGGATTTGTCGAAGAATTTAGTAAATATTGCCGCTGATCTTGAACGTCAGACCGGGTTTAAAGCAAAAGGAAACTGGTATATCTTTTACGGCCCCGCCTGGACAGATTTGGGTTCCCTGGGTAGCCGCGCCATGATCATCGACTTGAGTCATAAAAGCAACTCTTCATGCGAAAGAATAAGCCGGATGTTTCCTCACGAGCTTTGCCATCAAATCATGGAGGAAAGCAATTTGGATAAAGATACAACCGCTATTTCATCTATTATCGGTGAAGGCTTTGCGGTGTGGATGAGTATGTATTACTGGAAGGGAAAATATAGTTTAGCGGAGCTCTTAGGATACACAGAAGAGGAATTGCAGTTATGTGATAAGAATCAGGAAGCGTTAAAAACAATTTACCTGAAGTATCGGTATTCTTCCGATCCGGCAGTAATTGATTTATTCAGGGATAGAAGTTCTAAGCTTAATGAGAAGCTTCCTGGTGCAATTGGATATTATATCGGCTATCGCATTGTAGAAGCATGTATCTCAAAACACGGTGACAATTCCTTTAGAGATTTGTTTGCAAAATCATCAAGGGACATCGCTGAGCAAAGCGGCTATTAAGGTCTGTCCGGCAGTTTTCTTTCCTGTGTTCCACGTGAAACAAAAAGGGCCTGTTACTATTGTAACAGGCCCTTTCACTAGTGATAATCTTGTTATGAAATCTCTTCCCACCATTTTCCGAAAACCTGTTCTTTGCTTCCCAGCAAAACCTTCTGCCCGATCCTGGGAGTAATAATAGAAATACCTTTTTGCTTGCTGAGTACATCAATGCGCCTTAAGGGTTCATCCCAGTCGTGGTTGGCCAGGGAAAACTTCCCGGAATGGACAGGAAACAATTGCTTTGTTCCAAGATCTTTCGCAGCCATCAACACTTCTTCCGGCTTCATATGGATGTACTTCCAGTTTTTATCATACTGGCCGTTTTCCAGGATGGCCAGATCAAAGGGTCCATGTTCTTTTCCGGCATCCAGGAAGTGTGTATCATAACCGCTATCGCCTCCAAGGAATAGTTTGAGGCTCGGTGTTTGTAACACAAAAGACAGCCACAACGCTTTATTCCTTTTAAAGCCCCTTCCGGAGAAATGCCTGGAAGGAATGGTGTGTACCTCGAAACCATCTTCCAGGATCAGGCGCTCTTTCCAATCCGCTTCGATGATGTTATTAGTCTGAAATCCCCAGTGCTCGAAGTGCTCGCCGGTACCAAGTCCGCAAATGATCTTCCTGATTCTGGGCTTCAGCTTTACAATGGTTTTATGATCGAGGTGATCCCAGTGATCGTGGCTGATGAACAGGTAATCAATTTCCGGGAATTCTTCAGGTGTGTATATATCGCTACCTTCAAATGCACGGGTTGTAAAAGCAACCGGAGATGCTGCCCCACTCAGGACCGGATCTACCAGGATCCGCTTCCCATCCACCTGCATGAAATAAGAAGAATGCCCAAACCATATCAGTACATTCTCTTCCGGTTTGAGGTCTTTAAGATTTGTTTTTTGAGAAGGAATCGCTATGCCGGGTTTTGCCTTCGATTTATCCTTTAAGAAAAACTCTTTCAATATGGCAGAATACGTAACGCCTTCGGTCAGCGCTGGTGTGGGCCTCAGGTTCTGGAAAGATCCATCGCGGTAATGCGGCGACTGTTGAATTCGTTTCAGGCGTTGCCCCGAAGGCTCTTTACCGAACATAGGCAGCTTCATGTAAAGGTATATGGTTAGTATAAACAGAAGGATCAATAGGAGAATGGAGAATGTTGTTGTCATCATTTCAAACATATTAGCGCATTAAACCTAAAAGTAATTTATCAAACATCCGGTCTGGCAGAATCTTCTTCAGGAAGAGCATCGGCCTCGCCCCTGCTCCTGCCACATATCGGGTTTTGGGTTTGGAAGCAGTAATCGCTTTTAAGATGGTTTGGGCAATGACAAGAGGCTCAGAACCCATACGGCCATCTCCTTTTTCCAGGAACCTGGAGTGCTTTTCTGCAAGTTCTTTATAAGCAGTATTCCCCGAAACCTTCATTAAGTTTTCCCTGGCAATTTTATTCCATTCGGTTTTAATAGCTCCCGGTTGGATAATGACCACCTCAATTCCAAATTGCTTCAACTCCATCCGCAGGCTGTCACTCAATCCTTCAAGTGCAAATTTAGTAGCATGGTACCAGGCACCATGAGGCTCTCCGAACTTTCCACCCATCGACGAAATATTGATGATTCTTCCCGAGCCTTGTTTGCGCATGTGTGGTAATACCATTTGAGTCAACCGGGCCAATCCAAAAATATTAACTTCAAACTGGTACCTCGCCTCTTCCAAAGGAACGTCTTCCAGTGATCCGTAAGACCCATAACCGGCATTATTTACCAGGATGTCAATTCTTTGTTCTGCCGAAATAATTTTTGAAACTGCCTGCTGAAGAGAGTCCTCGCGTGTGATATCCAGTTCGATGAGGTTAACGCCCAAAGCCTGGAGATCAGACATCTTTTCAATTCTTCTAGCAGCCGCATACACAATGTATCCCCTGTTGATAAGCAGGCGGGCGCTTTCTTTTCCTATTCCCGAGGAAGCCCCTGTAATTAAAGCAACTTGTTTCATATATTGATTTTTAGATTAGAGTTATATTATTAGAGTGACTAATCACTCTATTTTAGATAAAATTTTTAAGTAAGCATGCGCCACAACAAATCGAAGGAGTCGTCGATAAGTTGCTTCTTTTGAGCGTCTTCAGGAGCTATGTTGTGAATGTATTGGCTCATGCCGTAAATGTGATTGTTAAGAAGAACAAACATCAATTCAACCGGAAGGTTCTTAAAGATCTTTTGTCGGACGGCGGATTCCAGGATCTCCAGGTGAGGTTTGGTTTGCCTGCTGATTTCCTCCGGAGCAATAAGGGACAAAAAAGGAGAGGTATTAAATTGCTGTACGAAATAAAATTCTTCTTTATGCTCTGCGGCCCAGTTCAATGTATTGGCGTAGATAATTTTCAGGTTTTCCTTGAAGCTAAGTTCTGATTGGGTGCCGTTGTGCATACGCTCGTTGAGTTTGCCTTTGATGCTGCTGTATAAAGCCACGATCAGCTCATCCTTGGTTTTGTAGTAATGGAATAAGGTGCCGTTGGCTACCCCCGCCTCCTTGGCAATGCGGCTGGTAGGTGTGCCGTGAAAACCCGACTCTACAAATAGGCGAAGCGCTGCCTTTAATATTTCCTGTTGTTTATCCGAAACCATGACTGACTAATCACTCCACAAAGGTAAATTATCTATTCAATCGACAAAGGCCCGGTATTTTAAAAAGTGTTAAATTTCAGGTTCAATAATTATATTGGTGCGTTGAAACTAATTTAAAGGATACCAGAATCACTTCAGGCTGATGAAAGATCCGCCGGAGTCAAAATAAACCGCAGAGTACATCATGATAGGCTCTGTCCTGTTGAATTGGTTCGAAGCTGGAAAGATGTTCCTCCCACCCCATTTTATAACATGAACCCGGCACAAGAAAAAATAAACCGCAGCCTTGCCAAGCCGACATTTTTAGTAAATTCGGCACAGCAAAAAACTACACACATGGAATTCAGAATAGAAACAGACACCATGGGCGAGGTAAAAGTACCGGCTCATGTTTATTGGGGAGCGCAAACCGAACGCTCAAGGAATAACTTCAAAATTGGTCCTGAGGCCAGCATGCCGAAGGAGATCATTTATGCATTCGGGTACCTGAAGAAAGCGGCGGCTCTGGCGAACTGCGAACTGGGTGTGTTGTCCAAAGAAAAATGCGATCTCATTGCCAAGGCCTGCGACGAGATCCTGGAAAAAAAGCTGGATGACCAGTTTCCCCTGGTGATTTGGCAAACAGGTTCCGGCACACAAAGCAATATGAACGCCAACGAAGTGATCGCTTACCGCGCACATGTGATCAATGGCGGAAAACTGACCGACGAGCCAAAAGTGCTGCACCCGAATGATGACGTCAATAAGTCCCAATCATCGAACGATACTTACCCGACTGCCATGCACATTGCGGCCTATAAGCAGGTAGTCGAAATAACCATTCCGGGAATGGAAAAGCTGCGCGACTCCCTGGATAAAAAAGCAAAAGCCTTTGATAAGATCATCAAAACCGGCCGTACACACTTTATGGATGCTACGCCATTATCCTTAGGCCAGGAATTCAGTGGCTACGTACAGCAAATCAACATGAGCCTTCGGGCGCTGAAAAACGCCCTGGAAGCGGTGAGAGAACTGGCCCTGGGCGGAACGGCTGTAGGAACAGGACTCAATACGCCAAAAGGCTACGACGTGCTCGTGGCTAAAAAAATAGCGGAGCTTACAGGCCTCCCTTTCATAACGGCTCCGAATAAGTTTGAAGCGCTGGCAGCACACGATGCCATGGTGGAACTGAGCGGTGCACTGAAACGCAGCGCCGTGGCCTTATTCAAAATAGCGAACGATATCCGCATGTTGTCTTCCGGTCCGCGTTGCGGCATTGGCGAGATCATCATTCCGGACAACGAGCCGGGCTCTTCCATTATGCCGGGCAAAGTAAACCCAACACAGCCGGAAGCCTTGACGATGGTATGCGCGCAGGTGATAGGCAACGATGTTGCCACTACTGTGGGTGGAACAATGGGTCACTTTGAGCTGAACGTATTCAAGCCGCTCATCGCTTCTAACGTTCTGCAGTCTGCCCGCCTGATCGGCGATGCCTGTGTATCCTTTACAGAGAAATGCAGCGATGGCATCGAACCGAATTTACCGGAGCTCAAAAAACACCTGGAAAACTCCCTGATGCTGGTAACGGCGCTGAACACGCATATTGGCTACGAGAAAGCCGCCAAAATTGCGAAAACGGCACACAAAGGAAACAAAACCCTGCGTGAAGCAGCCATTGAGCTGGGATATGTGACCAACGAACAGTTCGATCAGTGGGTTCGCCCGGAAGATATGATCGGAAGCCTGAAATAAAAATCCTTTTAATTTTAAAAGCCCGGAATCATCTGATTTTCCGGGCTTTTTTCGTATCCACCCCCCGCGAAAATCGTTCCTTCCGGGATCCGCCGCTCCAGCCATCAGTACACTAACGGTCTGGGCCCTGCCGCTTATATCCGCCAATTCTGGCCCTCTGAACAGAAAATGCCTTTACGGTTACTCCTCCCGGCGCTTTCACCTACCTACAGTTCAGGAAGCCAAAAGAATAACAGCCTTATAAACACAGACTCATGTATGCCCGGCGACAGCTGTCTGACATTTTTTCAACAGGTTTGGTTGTTTATACAGATTCTATACAATTTTTATCCATCTGAAAATCAAATGTAATTGTAGATACAATAAACAACCTGTATCCGTTTAGATACCTGATAACGCCTGTTTTTTAAGAAGCAGAATTTGGCACTATGTTTGTTTTATCGACAGAAACATTAACTTTGCCCAGCTTTTTAAACCCTTAATGGGTTGGTAAAGTGAAATTTAACCCTTAAAAAACAAAACAAAACATGAACAAAAAAGTATTATTTGCAGCCGTTGTGTTCTCTGCGGTATTGGCAAATGCACAGGACACATCCACGGATCCTACCTTAGTGAAGAACAGGAAAGGGCAGGAGGTATTGCCAAAAGCCGGTGATATTGCTTTGGGTTTTAATGCCGTTCCTGTCATCGATTTCCTCGTACAGTCGGTAAAAGTAGGAGCGCAGGGTAACTTAGGTGCTACGGCAGGTACAACCTCGCAATTTACACAAAACGCCGGGCAGCAAATCGTAGGGAAATACTTCCTGGACGCAAAAACAGCAGTAAGGGCCCGTTTTGGCTTCAACACACTGGGAACAACTCAAACGAACCTGGTGCAGGATTCAAAAGCGGTGTATGAGGCTTCCCTGAGCGGAACACCGGAAGATATCCGTGCAGCGAGCATCCTCAATGTAGAAGATAAAAGAAGCTTTGTGCAAAATAACCTCGTAGTGGCGGTAGGCCTCGAGAAAAGAAGGGGTTACGGAAGACTGGTTGGCGTTTATGGCGCTGAGATCGGTATTTCAAGAGCCGCTCAAAAAGACAGCAGAACTTATGGAAACGCGTTTTCCGATCAATACTCAACGGTGTTTACCAACAACTTCGGTACAGGTGCTACAACGACCCAGGCTCCTACCGGTACAGCAACCCGTACCACGGAAGAAAAAATCGATGCACAATGGGGTATCGGCGCCCGTGCGTTTGTAGGCATTGAGTACTTTGTGTTTGCAAAAATCTCTATCGCTGCAGAATACGGTTTCGGATATTCTTTCGCAAGGTCAAAAAATCTGACAAGAACACAGGAAACTTACCTGGTGGGTCAGAACGGTCCTGTTGTCGTTGAAGAGAAAATCGACACACGCTCTCCGAACACATCCCGTGGTTTCGGTGTAGACAACGGCATCAACTCCACATTCAACAAAGCTGGTATCGGTGGAAGTACCGCTTCACTCTCTTTATTATTCCATTTCTAAACTAAAACCTAACGTATAACATTAAAATAACAACACATGAAAAATACATTTTTATTAATCGGATTAACAGCAGTATTATTTTCCTGCAAGAAAAAAGAAGACAACAACTTTCAGGCAACGGATATGACCGGCACAACTGTGGTAGAAGGTACCGCTACAAGGCAGATTGGCGGTAACACAACACCTATTTCAGGCGCTGTGGTGACTGTAAAAATCAAAAACAGCGGCACCGGCGGATTATATCCGGGATCTTCAGCTGTTGGCTCCGAAGTATACAGCGGAAGCACAGATGCAATGGGAAGGTATGCGATCAGCGTAAAAACAAACGGTACAGGTGTTAACTCTGAGATTACATTCAAAGGTTTCTCTGCAAAAAACGACACGGCTTTAGCTGCTATCGTTTACGATTACCCGACTACGATGTATACTCCAACCTTATACAAAGGTGTGAACCTGACCCAAAACCACAATTACGTGGGAACGCCATTGGTAACGCCATCTAACCAGGGTGTGGGCACTGCTACAGTAAGCGGTATGCTTTACAAACCAACCTGGGTACACGCTGCTGCTACAGGCGCTGCTACTTACAGCCTGACTTATCCGGCTGCTAACCGCATGGTATACCTGGAGTATGACAAAGATCCGATGACTTTAACGAAAAAAGTTTACTCTACAACAACAGACGCTAACGGACGCTACTCTTTCGTGGTAAATACGCCTAACATGGGTATTTCAGGCTTTGCTAACGCTGCAAAAATCTACACGACAGATTGGGCTACTACCAACGATACCGTAAAATTCACAGGTGGTGTGAATACTGGTAAACCAGGTGTATACCCAGGCGGAACCATGAACGCAAGCGGTGTTTATTCTACCGTTATTAAGAATGCTCAGAACTTCGGTTACATGACATTCATCAACGACTAATCCTCAGAGATAGAGAATGAAGCAAAGCCTTCCCGCATCGCATTGTGGGAAGGCTTTTGTTTTTGAGAAATTGTGAGGCTTCGTTTTAATTAATCCTGTATCTTTGCAGCCTCTCATGTGGTGGAACGGTAAATTTTGGAGCGAGCTGCAGAAAAAGGAGGTGAACCTTAACACGAATGTGTTTTTATCGGGTTTGCGCGGATCTTCTTTTGCCTTTTTGATAAACGACCTTTTCCAGAACACCTCTTCCAATTTTTTTATCGTCTGCAACGACAAGGAACGCGCGGCATACCTGCTCAACGACCTCCAGGCGCTGCTTCCCGAAAAACATGTGCTCTACTTCCCCGAGAGTTATAAGCTGCCTTATAAAGAGGAAAAAACCAGCAACGCTTCGGTGCAGGAGCGTGCCGAGAGCCTGAGCAACCTGGGCCGCGAGAATTATTCGGGCATTGTGGTGACCTATGCGGCTGCCCTGGCCGAGAAGGTGGCGTCCAAAACCAGCCTGACGAAGAACACGCTCATCATCAAAAAGGGCGAGAAGCTGAGCATCGATTTCATCCGCGAGTTCCTGGAAAGCTACGACTTCGAGCTTTGCGATTTTGTGGTAGAGCCCGGCCAGTACGCTATCCGCGGGGGCATCATCGACGTGTACTCCTTTGCGCACGAGCTGCCTTACCGCATCGAGCTGTTTGGAAACGATGTGGAGGCCATCAAAACCTTCGATCCGGCGTCACAGCTATCGAACCATAGTTACGAGTTTATTACCATTATTCCCGATATCCGTTCGGGCCAGGTCGTGGAAGTGCGCCAGCCGGTGTTCGACTACCTGAGCCCGGATACCGTGTTGTGCTTCGACGATGTACTCTACACACGTGAGCTCATTGATAAAATCTTTGAAAAGACGCAAAGGTCCTACGAGGCCCTGACCGGCGAGGTGAGGCATATCCCTCCGGCGGAACTCTATTTGCAGGGCGATGATTTCCTGAAGATCCTGAAGCCTTTCCGCTTGCTGGAATATGGCCTCAATGCCCATATTGCCTCGCAAACAGCAACCTTCAACCAGAGCGTGCAGCCGCAGTTCAGCAAGAACTTCGAAATGCTCATCAACGACCTGAAAGCGAATAAAGCCAAAGGATATAAGAACTATCTGACAACCGATAATACCAAACAGGCGGAAAGGCTGCACACGATCTTCAACGATATTTTATCGAAAGAGCACCGCAGTGCCGACAGCCTGATAGAGCACGTCAACATCAATATCCACGAGGGCTTCATTGACCATGACCTCAAAGTGGCCTGTTATACCGATCACCAGATCTTTGAGCGTTACCATCGCTTTCACCTGAAAGAAACACGTTATAAAACCGCGGAATCCTTGACGCTGAAAGAGATCCTGTCCCTGAACCCGGGAGACTATGTCACCCACATCGATCACGGGATTGGCCGTTTCGGGGGCCTGGTGAAACTGAATGTGAACGGCAAGGAGCAGGAGGCGGTGAAACTGGTATACAAGGACAATGATTTCCTGTATGTGAGTATTCACAGCCTGCACCGTATCAGCAAATATACCGGTAAAGAGGGCAATGTGCCGCGCATTGATAAGATCGGATCCACGACCTGGAACACGCTGAAGCAAAAAACGAAGCGTAACGTGAAGGAGGTGGCTTACGACCTTATTAAGCTCTATGCCAGGCGCAAATCGCAGCCGGGCCACCGCTATCCGCAGGACAACTATCTGCAACACGAGCTGGAGGCTTCTTTTATTTACGAAGATACGCCCGACCAGATCAAGGTAACGGCCGATGTGAAACGCGATATGGAAAAGCCCTACCCGATGGACCGCCTGGTATGCGGCGATGTGGGCTTTGGTAAAACGGAGATCGCTATCCGCGCGGCCTTCAAAGCAGTATGCGACAGCAAGCAGGTGGCTGTGCTGGTGCCTACCACCATCCTGGCCTATCAGCATTATAAAACATTTAAAGAGCGCCTGAAAGACCTTCCATGCACGGTAAGCTTCGTCAACCGTTTTAAATCGGCCAAAGAAACCAAAGAGGTGATCAAAGGCATTGAGGAAGGGAAGATCGATATCCTCATCGGTACGCACAAGCTGGTGAGCAAGGACATGAAGTTTAAAAACCTCGGGCTGCTCATCATTGATGAAGAGCAGAAATTCGGGGTGGGAGTAAAGGATAAGCTCAAGACGTTTAAAACGACGGTCGACACGCTGACGCTCACGGCTACGCCGATCCCGCGGACGTTGCAGTTCAGCCTCATGGGCGCGCGCGACCTGTCGGTCATCAGCACGCCGCCGCCAAACCGTTATCCCGTGCAAACGGAGCTGATCTCTTTCAGCGAAGAAGCCATTCGTGATGCGGTGTCTTACGAGCTGAGCCGTGGCGGACAGGTGTATTTTGTGCATAACAAGGTCCAGAGCATCCAGGAAGTGGCCGGCATTCTGCAGCGCCTGGTGCCTGAGGCGCGCATTGCGGTAGGTCACGGGCAGATGGATGGCGACAAGCTCGAAGACATCATGCTGGGCTTTATTGAAGGGGAATACGACATCCTGGTGGCAACGACCATCATCGAGTCGGGCCTCGACATCAGCAATGCGAATACCATTATCATCAACGATTCCCAGAATTTCGGGCTCAGCGACCTTCACCAGATGCGGGGCCGGGTAGGGCGGAGCAACAAGAAAGCCTTCTGTTACCTGCTTACGCCACCATTCATTAACCTCACCACTGAAGCCAGGAAGCGCCTCAGGGCCATTGTGGAATTCAGTGACCTGGGAAGCGGTTTCCAGATCGCCATGCGCGACCTCGACATCCGCGGTGCAGGAAACCTCCTGGGCGGCGAGCAGAGCGGCTTTATCAACGACATGGGCTTTGATACCTATATGAAGATCCTGAATGAAGCCATTGAGGAACTGAAGCAGGAAAGCTGGTACAGGGAAACGGTGGAGGATGCATCTTCTGAAACCGACAAATCGGTGTTCTCGCGGCAGTTTGTGCGCGAAACAACCGTGGATACGGACCTTCAGCTGCTCATCCCGGAAAGCTACGTGAGCAATCTCACAGAACGTTTACTCTTGTACCGGGAGCTCGACAATATCTCCAAATCCGAAGACCTTATTTTGTTTGAAGCGAAGATGAGGGACCGTTTCGGGCCTTTGCCGGTAGAGGCGATAGAGCTCATCAATGTGGTGCGTATGCGCTGGAAGGCCATGAAGCTGGGCTTTGAGAAGATCACGCTCAAGAATAACAAAATGCTGGCGTATTTCTTAAGCAAGCAGGACAGTGATTATTATAACTCGCCGATGTTTAAGGCAGTACTGCAATATGCGCAGAAAACACCGAAGCAAACGGCGCTTAAAGAGCAGAACAGTAAGCTCTGGCTCACCATTGAGCAGGTGAAGAGCGTGGATGAAGCCATCCGGCTGCTGGATAAGATTACCGACCTGGTGCAGGTTCCTGCCTGATTATAAATACAAACAAGATGACAGCAGCTCAATTTTTCGCTGCCTTTGCTTCGGGGCAGAGGCACTTCACCGCCCTGGATTTCGAATATGAAGAAGGCTTTTCGTGGAAAGATTTTTCCGGGGTCATTTTCGAGCGCTGTTATCTTAACGTTGATATGAGAAACAGCAACTTATACGAAGCTCAGTTTATTGACTGCAACATCAAGGAAATCGACCTGCGGGGCGCTAACCTTACGTGTGCCTTCATGACACGTTGCCTGGTGGAATGCGCCATGTTCAAAGGCGCCTGTACGGCGGGTTTCCGCTTCGTTGAAAATTATTACTACGGCCTTGTGCTTAACCAGGCCGACTTTGACGGCAAGCCGCTCCATTACGGAGAAGCATAGTATTCTTATAAAAGAAAGAAAATGAAAAAGCCCTCACAGATTGTGAGGGCTTTTTCATTAGTGTTCAGAAATGACAGCTTATTGAGCGATCATTTTTTTAGTGGTTACGTTACCGTCTACATTTAAAGAGTAGTAGTAAACACCAGCTGAATGGTTACCTAAAGTAATGGTGTGAGTTCCTTTAGAAGCGTCAGCTTTCTCAGTAGAGATAACACGGCCCATCACGTCAGTTACAGTAAATACGGCAGAAGTAGCTTCTTTGTCGATATTGTAAGTAACAGTAGACTGACCGTTGAATGGATTAGGAACGTTTTGGCCTAAAGAGAAACCTTTGCTTTCCAGTTCTTTCATACCTACAGTAGAAGTTCCTGATACGGCGTAAACGATAATTGGAGACTGGGTTAAGTCACCGTTGATACGGTTGTTGTAAGCGGCAGAACCGGCAGCATGCCTTGCTCTTTTGTCGTAGCTCACGCCCATGTTCCAAGAAGTAGCATCTACCTGGTGATCAGCGTAATCGCTTAACTGAGTCAAAGCAGGGTTGTTTTGAGCCCAGATAGCGCCGGCAAAGCCGTTGATTACCTGAGGGCTTCCTCCTAAAGTGTAAGCAACCTGACCGCTGGTATATGCGCCGCCCGGAGCAAATGTATAGAAGCAGGAAACAACATTGTTAGCAGGAACGCTTACCGGAGTTGTCAATGGAATTTCGATATAGCGAATGCGACCGTTTGTAGTAACGGAATCAGCAGGCTGAAGAACGTATTTTTGCAGATACTTATTGGTTGCCGGAGCCGATGGAGAAACTTTATTTCCCGGACCAGCTACAGCACCTTGTACTTTAGGGCACAGGATGTTTTTTCTCCATCCGGAGATAGGGGCAACCCATGCAGTACCGGTTGTGATTTTGGAGAATGCAGTAGATGTTGATGTTGTATCACCCCATACGAACCATACATATAATGTATCGATAGCGGATGTTTTCTTAACATATGAGCCCAGGATGTAAACGCTGTCAATTGTATAAGCGTCGTTCGCAGAAAACAAGGGCTGGAAGGTGTTTTGCAGGTAAGTGGATTTAGGATCGAGGATGCTTCCAACGAACATGTCGCTGATAGCACGTGTACCTTGCGAAGAAGAGAACATAACAGTAGAATCCTGATGTACACCTGTGATGAAGATGTCCTGATTAGGATTAGCTGAAGTAAGGTCCAGACCTTTTTGAATCATAACCTGTTCGATTGGATCGAGCTGATAATGAACCGGTCCGCCGGCAGTTCTTTGAAGCGGGGCCTGTGTAGATTTGTTAACGGAATAAGGAACTTTTGCTCCGGGAGCTAACGTAGCCTTGTGAAGGCCTGGTGTAGGTGCTTTGGCAGTCTGAGCAACCGCGCCAACCGCTACCGCTAAAGCCGCAATTGATAAATAAATCTTTTTCATGTTTGAGTGTGTTAGAAAAATTAAGTGAATAATAACAAAGTTAATAGTTTCATAATACAAAAGCAATAGAGAAATAAAAAAAATCGTTAATTCCGGGAATCCTAAAAACGCTCTTTAACGAATAGTTGTTACTTTTGAATCGAATGTTAAAACACACCATCCAACAAGCGGTTAAATTTAGTGAGGTCGATTCGCTGCGCGTGGTCTGGCACGGCCATTACGTAAGGTATTTCGAAGACGGGCGCGAAGCCTTTGGAAAAAAATACGGCCTTGGTTATCTGGATATCTATCAACATAACCTGGCTGTGCCCCTGATCGACCTTAGCGTTAAATTTAAAAAAGTACTCGAGTATGGCGACGATGCCATCATCGAAACGCGCTTCGTCGATTCTCCGGCAGCCAAGCTCATCTTCGAGTATACGATTACAAGTGCGCGTCACGGCCACGTGGTGTGCACCGGGCAAAGCACCCAGGTGTTTATGGAACCCCTGAGCAAAGAGCTCTACATCACCATGCCGCCTTTTATGGAGCAATGGAAAAAAACCTGGAACATCACCGGGGCTTAATGTTTCTTAACACACCCGGCGGGCAGGGACCGCATTAAATACTTACTTTTGGGCCATGTATAAATTTATTTTAGTTCTTCTCCTGCCGCTTACCGTCTTTTCCCAGGCCTTTAAAGCAGTAAAGGATACAAGTGCTCTTAAGCAAAAGATCGAGAGCATGAGCAAGGCCACCAACTCTATCGAATCGGATTTCACACAGGAAAAAAACCTGTCGATGCTATCGGAAAAAATCATCAGCAAAGGGCACTTCGCCTTTAAAAAAGACAACCTGCTTCGCTGGGAATACAGCTCGCCCTCGAAATACCTCATCGTCATCAACAAAGAGAAGGTGATGATCAAGGATGAAAAAAAGATCAGCAAGTACGATATGAACAGCAACAAAGTGTTCAAGGAGATCAACGACATCATGGTATCGAGTGTGCAGGGAACCATTTTCAAATCCCATAAATTCAAAACCAATTATTTTGAAAACGACAGGTTCTACAAGCTGGAGCTCATCCCGCAGGACAAGAACATGAAAGACACCTTCAAAAAAATTAATTTGTATTTTGATAAAAGCGTAACTTCGGTGGCCAAAATGGAAATGGTGGAGGCCAGCGAAGATGTGACGCTGCTCGACTTCTCCAACAAAAAACTCAATGCGCCCATCGCTGATAACCTGTTTATTATTAAGTAGCATTCTGCTGCTTTCGGGCTGCGCCATCTCTAAATACAAGCGTTTATCCTGCGATAAGATCGTTATGAATGAAGGCGACCTCGCACCTGTGCTACGGCCATCAGGAGCAATGAAATACAAGACCAGCATCGATGTTTTGAACAATCACCTTACCGGGCTTTTGATCATCAAAAAAACCGATTCGCTGACGACACGGATTGTTTTTGTAACAGAGCTGGGAATGAAGATGTTTGACTTTGAGGCGCAAGGCAATCACATGCGGGCGGTTTATGTGTTCGATCCCATGAACAAGCCGGCATTCATCGACGCACTGAAACGGAATTTCAATGATCTGCTGCTGTTGAATGCCTATAACCATGAAACAGGAAAATGCACCAAAGGAAACCGCCGCGTGTTTGAGGTCAGAAACGGCAGGGATAAAAGCTATTATACAATAGAAGATCCGGGCACCCATGCCGCTTCATTGCAGGAGAATTTTCATAAGCATAAACGCGTTTCAAAAACAGAGTATACCTACGATAAAGCAACCGGCCTTTACAGCCGGATCAGAACAAAGCAATACGGCCTCGTTAAATTTTATTTCGAACTCAACGCCATTCCTCCAAGCCATGACTGATACTTTTTTACTCAACGATTTTTATACGGTAAAGCACCGTGAAGACAGCGCCGGAAACACGTTCCGGGCAAGCATATTACTCAATGAGGCTCATCCGGTGTTCAAAGGCCATTTCGAGCAAATGCCCGTAGTGCCGGGCGTGTTTCAAACACAACTCGTCAAGGAATTGCTCCAGGAGCGTCTTCAAAAGAACCTGATTCTTTCCAATGGCGACAACATCAAGTTCACAGGGATGATCGTGCCCGGCCAACACCCGGAAATCAACATCGAAATCAGCTACAGGGAGGACGAAAATAAATGCTTTGCGGAAGCCCGGATTTTTTTGGAAAACACTACTTTTACAAAGTTTAAAGGAACATTTACACTTCACTAAATTCAGCCCATGGGAACATCATCACTCCTCAACAAGCAGAACGACAAAACCGTTTTTAAGATCATCTTATTTGTCAGCATTTTAATCTGCCTGGTCGTTATTCTCCTCAATCAGAAAGTGATCCCGGTGCCTCAGCACTTCCCTGATTTTATCTATAAGCTTCCTTTGGTCAACGCTATCCTGAACGGCACCTGCAGTGTGTTGCTGATCCTCTCGCTCTGGGCCATTAAAAAACGGAACATAGGGCTGCATAAGCGCCTCAACCTGGCAGCCTTTATGCTCTCGGCCTTATTCATCATTTGTTATGTAACGGCACACTACTTTATCCCGGATACCATTTTCGGAGATACCGACCATTCTCATTTCCTCGATGATCAGGAGCGTGCAGCAGTATCTGGTATCAGGCCCGTATACCTAGTGATCCTGCTCACACATATTTTCTTTGCCGTGATTGTGTTGCCTCTTGTGTTGCTTTCGTTTTACTACGGCCTGAAAGACGACCGCGTGAAGCACAAAAAACTCACCCGGTTCAGCTATCCCATCTGGCTGTATGTAACGGTTACAGGCGTCGTGGTTTATGCCCTCATTTCGCCGTATTATAATTACTGATTGATCAGAATAAAACGGAGCAGGGTATAATAGGTATTCCGGTTGTTAGCCCAAAAGAATTCTGAGCTCACAGTAAAGAATTTCCAATCTTTACGTTACAAAAAAAACCGGGGAAAAGTCATTTCCAACAAAAACTAAGCCAATTGTTGAATTAGTGGTGGTTTTTGTATATTTGCCCCAGTCTCATGGCACTTAAACAAATACATCAACTCAAGCTTTTACAAAAACTGTCGCCTCAGCAGATTCAGCTGATGAAGCTGTTGCAGCTGCCTACGGTAGCCCTTGAGCAGAGGATCAAGGAAGAGCTGGAAGTAAATCCGGCCCTCGAAGAGAGTGATGCGGAATTTGAGAGCGAGCCGGAGAACGAGTACGACGAAGTAGACAGCTCCGCTTCGGATGAGGTAAACGATTATGAAGAAAAGGAAGTAGAGAAGATCGACGATGACTATGAGTTTGAGGACTACATGGATGCCGGAGAGCTCGACTCCTATAAGTACGAGGTTTCCAACCGCAGCGCCGACGATGAAACTTTCCAGGCGGTGGTGGTGGAAGGGCCTGATTTCCACTCACAGCTCGAAGAACAGCTGGGGCTGCGCGATCTCAGTGATCAGCAGTACAACATCGGCCTTTACCTGATAGGCTGCATTGATGAGGATGGCTATATCCGCCGCGACCTGGAGCTCATTGCCGACGACCTGGCCTTCTCACAAAACATTCATACCACAACGGAAGAGCTGGAAACGGTTTTAAAGGTGATCCAGGAGTTCGACCCGGCGGGCGTAGGCGCCAGGAGCCTCCAGGAATGCCTGCTCATCCAGCTCGAGAAGAAACCCATCAAGGCCCGCGAAACGCAGCTGGCAATTGAAGTGGTGAAAACCATGATGGATGAGTTCTCCAAAAAGCATTACGATAAAATTCTGCGTCGCCTCAATATCGGCGATGAAGACCTGAAAGATATTATTTCGGAGATCACAAGCCTGAACCCGCGCCCCGGAAATTCGGAAGGCGATAACAAGAGCCAGATCTCGGAGGTGGTTCCCGATTTTAATATTACGGTGAACGATGGGGTGCCGGAGCTGAGCATCAATCAGCGCAACCTACCTGAGCTGAAGGTGAGCGACGACTATGCAGAAATGCTGAAAGAATACTCACGCAAAAAAGACAAAGCGGGCAAGGAAGCGACCACCTTCGTTAAAGGAAAAATAGAATCGGCGCAATGGTTTATCGAAGCGCTGCAACAGCGTTATCAAACCATGCTCATCTGCATGCATACCATCATGCAGTACCAGTCGGAATATTTTGCCAGCGGTGATGAGTCGAAGCTCAAGCCGATGATCCTGAAAGACATTGCCGAAAAGGTGGGCCTTGATATCTCTACGGTGTCGCGCGTGGCCAACAGCAAATACGTGCAGACACCTTATGGCACGTTTTTGCTGAAAACCTTTTTCTCCGAATCTCTCAGCACCGAAAGCGGAGAAGAAGTGAGCACCCGCGAAGTGAAAAAGATCCTGCAGGACTGCATTGCCAACGAGGAGAAGCGCAAGCCGCTTACCGACGACGCTCTCTGCATTATCCTTAAGGAAAAGGGCTACAACATTGCCAGGCGCACGGTGGCTAAGTACCGCGAGCAGCTCGACATTCCGGTTGCCCGCATGCGCCGGGAGATCTGAGCAGCATATGCATCAGCCACCTGTCTTCGCCGCCGGAATGGCGTTTCTCACTCTTTTCCCAAGCGCTTCAGCATCGCAGCAGCCTCTTCATCAGCAGCATCAAGCTCCCGCGCGTTCCGGTAATAGGTAATCGCATGCGCGGTATCTCCCATCTGCCAATAGGTTTTTCCAAGCCCGTTGTTTATTTCAGGAGTATTGATGCCGGCCTTCAAGGCATTGGTATACAGCGCCACCGATTTATCAAACTCCCCCGAGGCCTCATAATCGTATGCCAGAAGCTTGTAGGCATTGGCATAGCCGGGGTCCAGTTCCAGGCACTTTTTGAGATAGAACTCGGCACTGTCGGGATGTTCGGTTTCGCGCATGCAGATAGCCTTGTAAAAGAAAAGCTCCGTATTTTTTTCGATGGACAGGGCGGTATCCACATGCGGAAGCGCAGCCTTAAAGTCATTCAAGAGGTAGATGTCGATGTAGCAAAGGTAGGAGCGGCTTACCAGGTAGCCAGGGTCGGTCCTGACGGATTTTTCCACGAGCGTTCTCGCTTTGAGGAAAATGTCACGCTGCTGTGCTGCAGTAGCTACGACGGTTCTTTTCTGTTCGACGGCCTGCACAAGGCAGAGGCCTTCACGGTAATTCAGAAAGGCACTGTTGGGGTATTTCAGGTAATCGGCATGGATGAGGGTATCCAGGCTTTTCCAGTCCTTGTTGCGCGACACAATGCTTGTTCCGAATAAGACAGCCACCACGGCAGCAGCTATTTTCAAACGCCCGGGCGCAACAGGCGCCAGTCTGAAGTAGCGGTGAAGAAGCGCCACAATGGTAATAGCCGCTCCCAGCGAGGAGAGAAAGGCAAAGCGGTCGGCCACAATACCTACGGCAGGCCTCACCAAGTTGAGGTACATGGACACCGAACCGCAGAAAATAACCAGCCCGGAGGAAAGCAGGACATCTTTTGTGAGGTAAGAGCGGATAAGGCCCCAGGCGATGAGCGGTGAGGCGAGGATTCCTACCCAGCCATGCCAGCTGAGCCGGAATACGGGGATGGTATCGTAGCCGTAATAACAGGATTGCTTAAAGGGAATAAGATCCTGTACAATGTAGAAACCAAGAGAGTTGAACATGGCTGTGATGCGGTATTTCAGGACATATTCAAAAAACAGGGGATTCTCAAACCAGGCCGACATCCGCTTGGCAGCTGTTTTTTCGAGCGCACCGCGTTTGGTGAGGACGTACAGAAAATAAGTACCGAATAGCAGCAAGCCGAAGAAAATCAGCTGTTTCAGCCGGAGTCGTGTTTTAACATAAGCCAGGGTAGGGATCACTGCGAGGAAGGGAAGGGCGTCGAGCTTGGTGAGAAAGGCCAGGTAGAACGACAGCAGCGCGAAAAGAAACGACAGCCATTTTTTGAAGCCCGAGTCGAAGAACAGGAGGAAGTGCTTCAGGGCAATCATGCAAAAGATAAAACACAACAGCTCTTCGCGGTTCTTCAGGCTGGCAACTACTTCCGTATGGATGGGCATGATGGCAAACAGCAGCGTGCAATAAAAGGCAATGGCATCGTCGTAGGCCGAGAACAGGGTTTTCAGGGCGCTGTACAGGAGAAACAAGGCCAGCACATACAGCAACAGGTTAATGAAATGGGAAACAACAACGTTGACACCGAAAAGCTCGTGCTCCAGGGCAAAGGATATTTTTGCCAGTGGCCGGTATTCGAACTTAACGTTATGGGCGCGCTCGATGTAATAGGAGTGCAACAGCTTCGGAACAGCCTTAATGCCTTTCGCTGTGAGGTTGGAGGGTTCGGTAACGATGCTGTCATCAAGGGAATAGCCGTTCTTAAGCACGTTGCCATACAGGAGGGCAACAACAAATAGCAATATTAGCCGATGCTTATTGAAATAATTCTTAATTTTCATAAAAATTATATAGGACCTATCTAAGGTAGTGAATTTCTAAAAGCAGCACCATTCCGTATACGTGGCCCTGATCCCGGAAATAGTAAAAACAGCCGTTGAGAGCACAAAAATGGTGTATCAGTATACTGTTTACCAGCTCAAACATCCCGCGCTGAACAACATTTATTACTGTGTTCTGATCGCCTATGTAGCCTGTTTTGTCTTTGAGATCATCCTTCCCAAAAAGCGCCTCCACGGCGTTTTAAGCCGTAAAGGATTCTGGCTCGACACCTTCTATGTGTTTTTTAATGATGTGGTGGTATACATCATCGGCCTGTTTGCCATCTGCGCCGTCACCGAACTGATATTTCTGAAGATACTGGGACTTTTTGGGATCCACTCTCTCCGGGTGGTTGATATTACCGGCTGGAATCCCGTGTTGCAGGTTGCGATCATGTTTGTGATCCAGGATTTCTGTGAGTTCCTGGCGCATTACATCCTTCACCGCTCCGACTTTCTTTGGACCTTTCACAAGATCCACCATGCCCAGGAAACGCTTGGAGCCGGCTCCGCCAGGCACTTTCACTTTGTGGAAATGTTTATCTTTAAACCCATCATCTACATTCCCTTTGCGATGATCGGCTATTCCGCCGCCGACTATTTCCTCTTCCAGATCACCGTGCAGAACGTGTGGGGCTTTTTCACCCACATGAATATTAAGCTGAAATGGGGCTTTATCAATTACATCGTGAATACTCCTGAAACACACTCCTGGCATCACGCCAAAAACATTCCACGGCATTATGGCGTCAACTATGCCAGTATTCTGTCGGTATGGGACCTGATGTTCGGCACCTTTTACCTGCCTAAAAACGAAGAGCCGCAGATCGGTGTTCCGGATCAGAAAAACATGCCCGCCACCTTTATGAAGCAGCTCATCCACCCTTTTAGGCAGGTAGCTTCGGGGAAACATAAAACAAGCCAGAACCTTCCTCCTAAAAAGTGATCAGCGGCTCATTTTGAATGTGTGGCTGCTACCGCCCGCATCCCTTACCACCAGGAAGTAGAGCCCCGGAGCCAGGCCGGTCGTGGAGAGCATGTAAGGGTCATTGGTCTTCACCTGCTCATAGAGGTTTTTTCCCTGTACATCGTACAAGGCCGTGGCGGCAATGCCCTGGCACTTAATATAGATCACATCGGAGAAAGGGTTTGGAAATGCGCTGAGGACTGGTGCTTCGCGGTATTCCGTAATGGCCGTGGTAACCAGGTTCCCCACATCCAGCTTCACCAGGAAGCCGTCTACGCTGGCGTTCAGCGCTGGCTGGTATGGAGTGGCCGATACCGGAAAATCCGTGCTGTTGGTGCTTCCGGCAAATACCATAAAACGTCCGCCGTATCCGGTGAGATCAATCGCTTCTTCATCCTGCGCGCCGCCATAATAGCTGCTCCACAAAGGCTCCAGGCTTCCCGTATCAAACTTGGCAAGCAATACATCGTAGGCTCCGGCAAGCGTGGCCTGGCTGCTGCTGCCCAGCATGCTTACGTCGCTGCTTTCTGTTTGTCCCATGAGTGTAACCTCGTAGTTGCCTGAAAGGATCATGCGGCCCAGGCGCTCAGTCAGGCTTCCGCCGAAAAGCGTGCTCTCCAGCAAAGCCCCGGCAGGCGACCATTTGGTAAGAAACAGGTCGGACAAGCCTTTGTTTGTGCTTTGATAAGCGCCTGCTGTTGTATCGAAATCCGTGCTGCTGGTATGGCCCGATATATAGATAAAAGAGGATGCATCGCATGCTACCCCCCGGATATCATCCACATTGTTCCCTCCGATGTAGGTCGAGAAGATCCTGTTGCCGGCCGAATCCAGTTTAATGATGTAGCCGTCGGAGCTTCCCTCGTTCAGGCTCTGGAAAGCACCGGTACTGGTGTTGAGGTTGGTGCTGAAAGATTCGCCGGCACCGATCACATTGCCTTGGGGGTCGGTCGTCACCACGTGAATGTCTTCCGAATTATTACCGCCGTAATACGTACACCATCTCAGCGCTCCCGTAGGAGAGAACCGCACAATGAAGGCATCGGTATTCCCCCTGATAGTCGGCTGGAAGGATGTTCCTGCAACAGTATACAGGCCCGGACTGGTGGTAGTGCCGCCAACAATAATGTTGTTGAACTTATCGACGGCAATATCAAAGGCAAAATCCCCGCCCGCCTTACCAAACAAGGTGCTCCAGAGAATGTGTCCGGTGGGATCGATCTTGCAGATAAACGCATCGTAGCTGGCATCGTGGACGGGTTGTAAGCAGCCCGTTGTCGTAAACGTATTCAGGCTGCTGGTGTATCCGCACACCACAACATTCCCGTCGGCGGACATGGCCAGCCTCTCCGCACTATCGAAATTGGCACCGCCCATATACGTTCCCCAGAGTAAAGTTCCGCAGCTGTCGAATTTGGCAATGTAGCCGTCGTAGCTGCCTGTATAAGAATCGTTGATGAGCCCGGGCGTCACAGGCAGATCGGCGCTGTAAGTATTGGCAAGAACGTACGTATTTTTATCCTGATCAATCGCAACGCTTTTTACCTCGTCGCTTTGTGTGCCTCCAAAATAAGTAGAAAATGAAGAACAGGTCGTCTGAGCCTTACCCGGCCAATGAACCAGGACGAACAGAAGAAATGTGCCGGCGAGTAAACCCTTCATTTTTTATGACGTTGAGTGAAGTTCAAATTAAAATTAGTAAAATTTAATAGCACAACTAAAATATTATTTTAAATTTATCATAGCCACAATTCATTCCTAGTCCCATGAAAAAAATTCTATGCCTTGCTACGTTTATTATCGCTACAGTCCTATGCTCCTATAGAATGTATGCAACACATGGTTTACCCCTTGTAAACTTTTCGTATAGTATAGGAGCAACCGGAGTAACGGTTTCGGGTGGTTCAGACCCCGCAACCTGCGGATCGGGCCCGTACTGGATGCAGGTAGAGATCGGCTGTACGCCCGGCGCACTGTCCGGAGTGCCGCCGGCAGCCATGCAGACAACATTGCAGAACTGGCCCTGTACCGGTGGTGGCACCAGCTATAACCAGTTCCCATGGTATAACTCTACGCTCAACATCCCGAATTTATGCAGCGATGGCTGTGTGGCAGAAACCTATAACAGCGTTTTTATTCCTTTTGCGAACCTGTGTCCTGGTCAGACCTATTACTTTGCGGCCCGCGAGTGGGTGTCGGCCTCCAACAGTCCGGGACCGTTTACTGCAACCTATTCCTTTGTGGTGCCGGGCACCTTTACGCCTTTGAACTTCAACCTGGCGGCCTCGCCTTCCACCTATTGTTCGCCGGGAAGCTCCACGCTTAGCGCTACGGGGGTTTCAGGAGGATGCGGAACAGTATCTTACCTATGGAGCCCCGGAGGATCCACGGCCTCGAGCATTGTCGTCTCGCCCGGGACCACCACCACTTACTCCTGTACGGTCCAGACGCCCTGCAACACCTTAACGAAGGCGGTCACGGTCACGGTCGTCTCGGCCCTGTCGGCGGCCTTTACGCCGCTCAATACCACGATATGCCAGGGCACCTCGCAGGTCTTTACCCACACCGGAACGGCCGGCGTGACCCACAACTGGGCGGTATCGCCGGCCACGGGAGTCACGATTACCTCGGCCAACTCCGTCAACCCTTCCATCGCCTTTGCAAGCGCCGGCACCTATGTCGTTTCGCATACCGTTTCGGCCGGGGCCTGTACCAACGTCGTCAGTACGAACATAACGGTCAACAGCGTTTCGTCCACTTTTGCCATTCCTTCGGCCACGCAGTGCCTGGTTGGGAACAGCTTCAGCTTCAACAATACCGGTACGGCCGGTGGCACGCACACCTATTCGTTCTCGCCCATTACCGGTGCGCCCGCGGCGGGTAGCACGGCCAACTATTCGGGAAGCTTCACGGCGCCCGGCAGCTATGTCGTTACCCACAATGTAAGCTCCGGTGGCTGTACAAGCACCTCCACGATGGGTGTCGTCGTGAACCCGAACCCTTCGGCCACGCTCACCTTTACCAATCCAACCTGCGGCAACAACAACGGCATTATCCAGATCAGCAATACCTCCAGCGGAGGCCAGACAATCACGTCTTTTGCCAGTAGCTCCGGCGTTGTGAGCGGACAAACAGTGACGGGCCTCGGGGCAGGAACGCATGTGATCACACTCACCAATAACTTCGGGTGCACGTATACCGTTTCGGCTACGCTGGCCAATACACCGGCCATTACCGACGTTGCCCTGACCCCAGGAAATATTATATGCGGCACAGGTACCGGAAGCATTGCCATTGGCGCTGTCACCGGCGGTACACCAACCTATTCCTACAATGTAAACGGCGGAGCTTTTTCAACGACACCTCCGGTGACCGGACTTGCTTCCGGTACTTATTCTGTTGGTGTGCGGGATGCCAACGGCTGTACCTTTACCAAAACCGTAGCCATTACCGTGACCCCGGGCCCTACTGCTATTGCCGGAACGGCAACAGCGGCAGGCTGTGGCATGAGCAATGGCTCCTATAACATTACAGGCGTGACAGGCGGCACCCCGGCCTATACCTTTAGCATCAACGGCGTGTCCACACCGAGCTTATCCAGTGGCCTGGCTGCCGGCAATTACAGCATTACCGTGCGCGATGCCAACGGCTGTACCTTTACCAACCCGGTTACTGTTGGCGGGACAACGGGCCCAGTTTCGGCGGTAATTACAACAACCAACGCCAGCTGCGGCATCGCCAACGGCTCGGCTTCTGTAGCAAGCGTAACCGGCGGCACCCCGACGTACAGCTTTTCATTCGACGGCGGCGCCTTCGGTAGCGGCAGTGCCAGCGGCTTAACAGCGGGCGCGCATAACGTCGTGATCCGCGATGCGGGCACCTGCACCCTGTCGCTGCCCTTTAACGTGGCCAATAACGGAAGCCCCAGCATCAGCCTGACCGCCAGCACCAACGTTTTGTGCAATGGCGCCGGCACCGGAAGCTTTACCGTAT
>DGQK01000035.1 GCA_002390745.1 Bacteroidetes bacterium UBA4416
ATTCAGATACTAATATCGTTTCTGCATGGGTGAAGTAGAATGATGCCTGTCACGTCTCGTCACCGGTGACGAGAGGGTTCGAGTCCCGTCCAGACCGCAAAGTCCTTGAAAACAGACGTTTTCAAGGACTTTTGCTTTTCATGCATTACGTATACATTATATATTCGGAACACTACGGGATTTATTACAAAGGTGAAACTGAAAACCCTTTACGCAGATTGGATGCCCATAATCAGGGTCTGTCTGAGTACACCAAAAATAAAGGCCCCTGGATCCTGGTTTTTGTTGAGGAACATATTGACAGAGCATCGGCTTTGAAAAGAGAAAAACAGATCAAGAAGCTTAATGCAAGGTCTTTGTCAAAACTGATTAATTCAGATACTAATATCGTTTCTGCATGGGTGAGGTAGAATGATGCCTGTCACGTCTCGTCACACGTGACGAGAGGGTTCGAGTCCCGTCCAGACCGCAAAGTCCTTGAAAACACACGTTTTCAAGGACTTTTGCTTTTCATGCATTACGTATACATTATATATTCGGAACACTACGGGATTTATTACAAAGGTGAAACTGAAAACCCTTTACGCAGATTGGACGCCCATAATCGGGGTCTGTCTGAGTACACCAAAAATAAAGGCCCCTGGATCCTGGTTTTTGTTGAGGAACATATCGACAGAGCATCGGCTTTGAAAAGAGAAAAACAGATCAAGAAGTTAAATGCAAGGTCTTTGTCAAAACTGATTAATTCAGATACGAATATCGTTTCTGCATGGGTGTAGTAGAATGAAGCCTGTCACGTTTCGTCACACGTGACGAGAGGGTTCGAGTCCCGTCCAGACCGCAAAGTCCTTGAAAACACACGTTTTCAAGGACTTTTGCTTTTCAGGAGGTTTTACTAATATATTTGCTAAACAGGACAATTTTATATGGATACAACTCACAAAAATGATATCAGTATAGGAAAAGATAAATGAATTTCCTGGATTGAAATAGACCCCGGCCAGACCGCACATCCAATTGATTCTATTCTAAAGCCAACAATTCCTTTCTGGCAATTATTAGAAACAGAATGCGTTTCCGCTTGCTGCGGAATTGATGCGTTTATGTTCTGGCCTGAAAATCTGGAGGATGCCAAACAACAGCTTAAGGACCCGGACATCAAACAGAAGTTTGGTAAGCTAAGACAGGAACTGATTAATAAACCAGAAGAACTTATAAGCAGCTCCATTCTAAACAATCTGTTCGACAAAAAAGTTTTTATTGAGCTTCTCGATCACATTATTTTCTATCTGTAAAGACAAGCTATTGAGTCATTCTGTTTAAATGACCGCAGGATTTGAAATTCTACATAGCGGATGTTATTCAGCACAATAGATAAGCAATAAAAACAGGGCGTTAATCATCCGAATCAGTGAGATGCTCATTCTATCTTGCCTGGCGGTGATGGTCACCCTACCTTTCCGGCATAAAAAAACTCTCTATGAAAAACAAAACAATTTTAAGTGCTTTACTATGCCTGGCACTGATGGCCTGTAACAAAAAACAGATTCCCTCACCTCAAAGTCCGGCAGAACAAACCGTGAAAAACAAACACGCTTCTGCAAGAACGGCTTTTGGAGTCAGCGTACGATCGGGGCGCCTGCACTTTACAGGTGAAGAATGGAATAAAGCCGTGAATGCCGACAGGCTTGCGGAAAACGAGCTGTTTAATTACATCCGCACACTGACAGATTTTAAATCCGTAAAAGATGTTGGCAGCGCCCCGGAAAACGGATCCGCCACTCATGATGATTTTATCGATCACTTAGTAGATCAATATTACATGCTGGATATCGACGATTGGACCATAAAAGTAGATGCCTGCCGCGAAAAATTCGTGGCCATCAACCGGCTCGGATTTTCAGACGGCGACCTGCAAGCTGAGATTGAACGCGTAAGAGCCTGCCGCTATGTGGCTAATGAAAACGTATTTGAATTTTCGTTCAATGATGAGCTACTGGAAAAGCTGGTCATACACAGAAAGCTGCTCAACGATACTCCGATCCCGGAATACGTGCTCATCTGCGGTGAAGATGCCTGTGGCGACCGGTCGGAGGTATCATGGGAAGATCCCGGCATCCTGATAACGCCTTTTGGAAGTACGAAGCCAATTATGGTAGATGTGCCAAGGGTTTATCTGAGATATAAAAAACATATCTTCAAAGGAAGCATGACTGTTTGGGTACAGAAACACAAATTTAATGAAGACAATATTCCGATGGGCCTGACCTGGCAGGCAGAGTTTGGAGACAGTGAATACAAGGGAATATGCAAAGATGCAACGCACCGCGATGCCGGCGATCTTGAAATTCTCGACGAACTTTCCGAGGACACAGAACAGCCAAGAAAGTATGATATTTGGGAATGTTATTACGGCAAGCGCTTAAAGGCCGCTTATGGAAGCGCTACCGTACGGGTTAGCGCCGTGGAAATCCCGAATGCCCAGATAAGAAGCTCCTGGATTACTATCGTTTTTTAAAGTTGTGCCCAAACAAACGGCCGCCGATCAGCGGCCGTTTTTGCTTTATTTGGCTTCTCTCTTTCCTAAAGGTATCTTAGTAGCCTGTAGCACGATCAACTCATGAGCCTCCTGGTCAGTATTATTTCAAAACAACAACATGATCCCATTGCGGAAACGCTGGAAGCGATGATTTCTCCCATACAGAATAACCTCTTTGGTGTGGAAAGCTGGCGCAAACGGGTTTGTGGCCACGACATCGTACGCGTGTTCGAATGTGCCATCCTCTACTCCTTAAAAGAGGGCGACGCCTATGTGTATGATGAAGATATCCCGACTCTGAAAGCGGAACTGGAACTACTTTTGGAGAATATAGCACAGCTTTCAGCCGAAACATCCATGGACGAAGAATCCCTGGAGTTCAGAATTAAAAATGCACTGGAAGCCATCCGCGTGGTGATGCCACACCGTGATAAAGCAGGAATTGCTTTGTGGTAAGAGCATAGGTACTGAATTGACTATTTCCTGCTCTGGCACACAATTCTCATATTGCCTGGTATCAAACTAATTGCTATTATTGACACCTATGGCAAACCAACATTCCGACCACTTGAAAGGCTTCGTGCGTGTGCGCGGGGCACGCGAAAATAACCTCAAAGACGTGAGCCTCGACATCCCGCGCGATGCCTTTGTGGTATTTACCGGTGTCTCCGGCTCCGGCAAATCATCCCTGGCTTTCGGAACGTTGTATGCAGAAGCCCAGCGCCGCTATCTCGAATCCGTATCTCCTTATGCCAGGCGCTTGTTCAACCAGATGTCGGTGCCGGAAGTGGACGACATCGAAGGCCTGCCTCCGGCCGTAGCCTTGCAGCAGCAACGCGGCGCCGTGAGCACACGTTCTTCCGTGGGCAGCGTCACCACCATCTCCAATTTGCTGCGGATGCTGTATTCCAGGGCCGGTGATTATCCGGCAGGACAGGACATCATTTACGCAGAGGCCTTTTCTTCCAACACACCGGAAGGCGCCTGCCCTACCTGCCACGGCCTGGGGCGCGTGTATGAGGTCACCGAAAAATCCATGGTCCCCGACGATTCCTTAAGCATCCGGGAAAGGGCCATTGCCGCATGGCCAACGGCCTGGCAGGGACAAAACCTGCGCGAGATATTAATGACGCTGGGCTACGATGTGGATAAACCCTGGCGCGAGCTTTCTCAAAAAGACCGGGACTGGATCCTCTTTACGGATGAGCAGCCTACAGTGCCCGTGTATTCGGGCTTGAGTGCGGCAGATATGAAAAAGGCCATGAAGCAAAAACTGGAGCCGAGCTATATGGGAACCTATACCGGAGCCAGAAAATATGTGATGCAGACATTTTCCAACTCGCAAAGCCAGCTCATGAAGAAGCGCGTGTCGCAGTACATGCTGAGCAGCGAATGCCCCACGTGCCATGGCAAACGCCTGAGGCGGGAATCGCTCTCCGTCACCTTCGCCGGACTCGACATTGCCGACATGTCAGCTACCACGCTGGGAAAGCTCGCGCAGCTGTTTTCCCCTTATGCCAGTGGCAAAGCGCCGGCGCTGGCAACACTCAAAAAACATCATCCCGAAAAAGCAATTGCTGCTCAACGGATCGCCGAAGACCTGGTCGCAAGGCTCAATGTGATGCTTGACCTGGGCCTCGGTTACCTCACGCCCGAACGGAATACACCGACGCTTTCGCCGGGAGAACTTCAGCGCCTGCGTTTAGCAACACAGGTACGCTCCAACTTATTCGGCGTGGTGTATGTGCTCGACGAGCCTTCGGCCGGCCTGCATCCTGCCGACACGCAGGCTTTGCTGAGAGCGCTGGATAAGCTCAAGGCCTCGGGTAACTCGCTCTTTGTGGTGGAGCATGAAGTGGATGTGATACGCCATGCCGACTGGATCGTGGATGTAGGCCCTGCTGCCGGCGAAAAGGGCGGGCATATCATTTACAGCGGTCCGCTGGAAAAGCTCGACAGCGCCAAAGATTCTGTAACCCGCCGTTATATTTTCAGCCAACACATTCACAAACCAGGACCGATCCGCAAACCTTCCGGATGGCTGGAGCTCCGGGGCGTGAGCCGCAATAACCTCGACAAGCTGGATGTGTCTTTTCCTTTGGGCACCTTTACAAGCGTCACGGGAATTTCGGGATCCGGAAAAAGCAGCCTCGTAAGCCAGGCCCTGGTTCAGCTGCTGGCAGAAGCACTGGGACAAAGTACCGAACAACCAGGTCCGCAGGAGCCCGATCTGCTGGAAGAGGCCCCGATTCCCCTGGGTGGCAAAATTTCCGCAGGTATAAACCAGATAAAGCGGCTTGTTACCGTCGACCAGAAACCGATTGGCCGCACGCCACGCTCCAACCTGGCAACCTACACGGGCCTCTTCGACCAGGTGAGGAAACTGTTTGCCTCTACCAAAATGGCCAGGGCGCGCCATTACGATGCCGGCCGCTTTTCATTCAATGTAGCCAAAGGCCGCTGCCCTCACTGCGAAGGCGAAGGGTTTGTAATGGTGGAGCTGCTCTTCCTTCCAAGCGTATACACGCCCTGCCCTACCTGCAAAGGCACACGTTACAATGAAAAAACCCTGGAGGTGACCTATCATGAAAAAAATATTGCCCAAGTGCTGGACATGACGGTGGATGCGGCCTACGAATTCTTTGCCGATGCGCCAGCCCTGAGCCGGATCCTCGATGTGATCAGGCAGGTGGGACTGGGTTATCTCCGCTTAGGCCAACCAGCCACGGAATTATCGGGTGGAGAAGCCCAGCGCATCAAGCTGGCGACGGAATTACAGCGCATCCAGAACGGCAATACGGTGTATGTCCTCGATGAACCCACCACCGGCCTGCACCCTTCGGATGTGGAGAAGCTCCTGACGCAGTTAAACGCGCTGGTGGATGCGGGCAATACGGTGATCGTGGTGGAGCACGACATGCACGTTGTTGCCAACAGCGATTGGGTGATCGATGTGGGGCCCGGCGCCGGAGACCAGGGAGGAACCATTGTGGCTGAAGGCACGCCGCATGAAGTAGCAAAACATAAAACAAGCCTCACAGCCATGTATCTAAAAAAGTACCTGGCAGGAAAGTAACAGAATATCCATGAAAGACAAGGCACTCATCGCACAGATCGCCGCCTTTGCTGAAAAGGCTCAACGCAGCTTCATCGGTATGCAGGTAAGCATCGAGCAGGAGCTCTCTACGGCCGGTAATACCTATGACCGGCACGTTTCAGCCTCTGCACGCTTCGGATTCATGCTTACTGATTTTGCGATCCGCTTCAGCGGAAACAAAATGATGTTCATGGGAGAAGATGATCACTATGAGATCCATGGCGATGCGATCACCGAATTGAAAGACTTAGAAAATAACCGCTATGAGCTGATTGAAGTCCTGAGCGAACGCATCTGCCGGAGAAGCACGATCCGCTTTACTTCCTTAACCGCCATTTCATGAAACCTATGATGCTGAAAGTGCAGATCCAGACCTTGGGCCGTGAGCTGGACATAGAACTCAAAAAACACGGTGACCTCTACAGGCTGCTCGTCATCGGCTCCAGAAGCGCTTACACGAAAGATCCCGGAACGGCATGGCATGGAGAAAGTGGTAACGAAGAGCTTGTGGAAGCCATAGGCCGCCTGGCCCTCCAATGCCATCACTCTCCTCACAGTCCAACACGCATTACCATCCTCGATGGCATGCTTGTAAGCCTGCATTACCGGCATGAGGAAACAGAATTCAGGCTCAGCCTCAAAGAATTTGAAGAGGGCTCGAATGAAGCCCTGCTGCTCCGGTCCCTGCTTGCTTATTGCAAACAGCTGCTTCACAGCGATACCTTCGACCGCTATGTCGATTCACTGGAACCGTATATGAGATAAGATGGTCCGGGCACGACTTATTTCGTGCCTGCTTTCCTGCTATTCTTCCGGATGACCTTTCCTGTAGCCAACACCTGCCTGGCCTGCTCCAGGGTGCTTGGGTCGCCATCGTTGGTGAGCATGAAGCCACCTTTCACCAGCCAGGAGATCCCGAAAGGCACCAGGGCTGTTACTTCCAGCCAGTAGGTGGATTTGGAGGGAACCTGTATATCGGTGAAAGCATCGATGAGGGCCAGTATACCAACGGTAACAACACTCAAAAAGGTGATCATCCCCGACCAGATATATACCTGATTCCGCCGTACTTTCCATGTGTTGTGTTTCCAGTAAGGATCGTTGGTGCGGGTAAAGATGCAAATGCTCATATAGGAAAAGATGAGCAGCATGGCACCCGCGGAGAAATAATGGATGCCGGCCCTGAGCGTGGAGTCCTCGTAACAAAACAGGGCACAGGAATCGCTGCTGTTTTCGTTTGTGGGAATGATCGCCACGCAGATGGCAAGGATACCTGAAACAGCAGTGAGCGTGCCATCATAGCCGGGCCTGATGAGCCTGCAAATGCGCCAGCTGCATGTGGAATAGGGCGTGCTGTTGGGGTCGGGTGTCGGATAAAAGATGAGCACCAGGCCCAACCCCCAGAGAATGCCTATGAACCAGGGCGCCGACATGGTATAGTAATAGTGACTGATGGAGTCCTGCAAATAGTGATTTTTTCCGAAGATGTATTGATGAAGCACGATAACGGAAGGAAGTGCCAGGCCGAGGAGGCCGATACAATGCCTGAGGCTTTTGAATTTGATATCGGCGATGTTGTCTTTAGTTGCCATAATGAATGGGTGTTAGGGGAGTTATAAATACGTGATTTGTGATTTTCGTACAGGACGCAAGATGCCGGGCAGTATCCTACAACGGCTTCATCTTGTTTTTTGTAAGGGGCTTTTTTCCGGGGGAGGAAAAGAGACTAAAAGAACGTTTATTTTGCCGTTTTAGTGTGTCATCTCTGAAATAAATTTATCCCGAAAACCCTAAGAAACAGGGGATTCAAAAGAATGATGACAGGCCCGGCATGAGCTCAAAAAAAACTTTGGCCACATCCAAGGTTATCAGGAGCCGGCATAACAGGGCGGTAAACCGTAGTGTTTTTCTGATGGGATATCAGTAGCTTTAGCACACACTCTTATGGACTATGGACGAACTTGACATGCTTATTGCCCGCCGGCCACGTGCCTATACATGGCTTGGTTTTCAGCGGTTTTTGCTTTGGGTATTTTTAGCCCTGGGAATCATCCTGTTTTTCAATACGGTTTATCTTATCACCAGGAGCGTAGCCGAATACCTGTTCATTATTCAAACCAGCCAGCAAATAGCGATACGGTACCAGCTAAGCCAGCAGGATGTGGAAGAGATTCTGATGAATTACTTTGATCCGATCAAATACAAAGCTATGCTGTACAGTTTCATTCTTTCGCTTTGCTTCTTTGTGATGACGCGCTATGCGCAAAAGGTGATCAACCGAAATCAGTACATTGCATTGCTGGAAAAAGCATGGCTGAAGAGGAAAACGCCGGTATAAATCAGTTGGGGGATAGTATTCAGAGAAAAAACACCTTTTCAATTCAGAACAGGCTTAACTAAGCATGCCTTGCTACCGCAAGACCTTTATATTTTTTATTTCTTCGCCCGAAGCAAGCTTTCGGCTCAGTGTAAAAATAAAAAAACCGCCAGCTTATCGCTGGCGGTTCTTAGTAGCGGGAGAGTGATTCGAACACCCGACCTTTGGGTTATGAGCCCAACGAGCTACCCCTGCTCTATCCCGCAATATATGCTGTAACTGCCGAGGCAGTTAAAGGTCATTTCAATATTGAATAAAGAACTTTGTTTTAACGGGTGCAAAGATACAGCTTATTATGGATAATGCAAATAAAAAACAATATTAATTCGAAATAAGCTCTGTGTGAAGCGGTTGCAATCATTTGAGGAGTTCAGCACTACCATACAGGCATGAAATTTTATAGTAACCGGGTAATGCTAACCACAGAAATCATGAAAACACCCGATAAAGATAAAGACCAATTCCCCGGCTACCCGCACTACTCTCAAAACGAGGACATTTACAAAGCCGATAAAGAGGAAACAGAACTCGATCCTGAAAATCCTGCCAAGCTCAAACCTCAGGGGGACGAAGGCGACCTGGTGCCCGAACTGGACTTCGATGAAACCCTCATGGGCGATGACCTGGATGTTCCCGGCTCAGAGCTCGACGATGAGCAGGAAGAACTGGGCAGCGAAGATGAAGAGAATAACTTCTACAGTTTAGGAGGCGATAACCACCAGAAAGAGGATCAGGGAGATTAGTACTGATTATATAATTTATATAATCTCCTTAGTCTTATCATAATGATCAATTGTAGAGATCAGTACCGCTTCGTATTTGAAAATATCATCAAGAATTGAAATTTCATTTTTTAATTCTTTTTTACTTTCATCAAAAGTGACAAGGTACTTTTTTGTCCCATCTAAATACAAACGGCAAATAGGCTTCCGGTTGTTGTCATCCAATAAAATGGCAAAGTACGATTGCGCATCTCTGTATGTAATACGCTGCGCACTGATCTTCTGGCGTAGCATAGTTTTCACGATCATAAAGCCTTCCAACTCTTCGGCAGTTGTCACCACTTTGCTTTCATCTGCTTTTTGCTGATTAGCAGCTGCTTCAATAGCGTCCTGTTCTTTGGTAACCTCATCCTCTTTAGTAAGCGCTGTTTTCAAGCGCTCTGTGATCAAATCACTGATATTTTGCTGAATAGACTTTTTAATCAGGTTGGTAAATTGCTCCAGTATTTTTTCAGTAACTTTTCCGGGATACACCTGCCTGGCAAAATGCTTGACAAAATCGGCACTGGGATTCCCAAATTCAGCCGTCAACAGAGCCCTTAATTCATTGGTATATTTGAGTTCGCTGGCCGTATTGACAATATTATCAAAATCATAATAAGCTTTATGAAACTTCTTCAATTCTTCAATCTGGTTATCCCTGATGTCGGTAATGTTAAACACGAAGAATGGCTTTTCATCCATTTTGTTGGTTTCTACCAGATCTGTATAAAAGCGGTATTCAATTCCATTGGTGAGAATGGAGAACTTAGCCTTAGTTGTATGAAAATAACGGAACAATTGAGATGCATTATTGACATTAAGGGGCGCAGCATGATGCTTACATTCAATGAGGATAATCGGCAAGCCGTTTTTCATAATGGCATAATCAATTTTCTCTCCCTGTTTCATACCGATATCCGCTACTAATTCCGGTGTTACTTCTAATGGATTAAATACATCGTAGCCCAATTCACGTATAAAAGGCATAATAAAAGCGTTCTTTGTAGCTTCTTCGGTATTTACCTGGTCCCTTAGCTTAATGACGCGGTCTCCCAGCTGTTTGATCTGATCTTTAAAATCCATATTTTCTTTAGTTTTAATATGTTGAACGATAATGCTTAACCGCAAACCTTACAAGCGCGTTTGCCAAGCTTCTTTTCCGCTTCTTCCTTAGTTACGGTAATGATTTCATGTTTGCACCGGCCGAGGGCATTACAGGATTTGGTAATATGGTATACTTCAGAGGTTTTAGTATCGCAGATATAGACAGAATTTTCCGACGTCCTGAATGCGGAAGATAGTGTTAATGCGAGAAGAGAGATCAGAAAGGGTTTCATCAGTTTATTATCACTGGTACTTTATTAACTTTAACTACAGGATCTCTCATTATTTGCTTTGCGTAACGCGCTGTAACTTTTTGTTCAGTGTAAGAGCGGTACTCAAACTTGTTTTTCTCTATTAAAGCAATTACTTTAACATTTGTATTAATACCAGTAACAACATTATCATTGGACAATACAATGTGCCAAGTACCAGACAGCATATTTCTATTTGTAAACTTTTTGTATCCTGCTATACCTCTACCAAAATCATAACCTTCATACGCGGCTCCTTGCATAAACAAACTTTTATTTTGCTCATCAACAACTGCATAACTAACATCTTCACCTGTTTTAGGAAGCAATAACTCAGTTACTTTACCTGCCAGCAACCCTCCTAAAGGACTCATCATATAACTAGCTGTACCTTTAACTATACTTGTTACTATTTGCGCATTCTGCTTCCAAGCATCATTAGCTTCTTCTCCTACGCCAACCCAATAAGCCCAGCCTATCACTTTTTGTGAGTTTAGCTCATTTGAAATACTTGCAGGTAGTGTAAAGAAGACTGCAGATTTATTTCCGTTAGAATTCATTGTTGAATTAACACGTTCATTTTTTTCGAGAATCAACTCTTCATATAACTCAGTTGCAATCAATTCTTTTTTTGTTTTAGGAACAAGCAAAGTATCATACCCTATGACCACATCTTTAGTATAAACGTTCCAGGTTGTATCGGGTTTGTTGATCCATTTTATAGATGTATTAAAAAATTTTGTTTTATCTGATGATGGAATTCTTTGAATTTTAATTTTACAGATTCTTCCGGTTATAGCACTATTACTAAATCGAAACATATATACACCGGTTCTTAAAACATTGAGCGTCTTATTTTCAATCTTTTTAGTTTTATAATCCATAAATTTTGAGGAAGCCGGATACTCTACAATTTCTACTTCTTTTAACTCTTTACCATTCAACTCTTCAAAACTGAAAACAACTTGATCTCCCTCTGCAAATCCATAGTAAAAAACTTCTTCACTAAGCCCGCTTATCTTAAGTGTATTTTCTACTACGTCGACAGTTGAGGATTGAGAATTGCTTTTAAAACAAATTCCCATCAAAATAAAAGCTACAAAATATTTCATAAAATCCGGGGTAAGAATTTGGTTTAAATCTAATACAATTAAGGAGTCTTAGTTTACTGACTTTTATCATGACAGGGAACATCAAAAAGCATAAGACACTGTCAACAAACCAATTGAAAAATTAACCCTGACCAAAAACCACCTGAACAGGTAGTTGATATTAGATGTTTATATAGTTAGCTTTGCTGTCCTAATTCCCCAAACCGGTACTCCATGAAACACATCAGGCTTATGTTAGCTGATGATCACCAACTGGTACGCATGGCTTTTGCTTCGCTACTGGAAGAACAACCCGACCTACACATGATTGGCCAGGCCGGCAACGGCAAAGAACTCCTGTCACTGATCAAAACGGATCAGCCCGACATTGTATTACTCGACATCGACATGCCTGTCATGGATGGAAGGCAATGCCTTGGCCTTATTCGCTCCAGGTTCCCGGAAGTAAAAGTGATCATGCTCAGCCTGCATAAAGATCCTGCGTTGATGAGTGAATATATGGCCAACGGCGCTGCTGCTTATTTGCATAAAGATGCAAACATAGAGGATCTTTTAGCCGCTATACGCACTGTTTACCGGGAAGGCAGTTATTTCAGCAAGGAACTCTCAAAAGCCCTGCTCACAAATATTCGAAAAGAGAAAAAGAGCAATCCCTTCTTTGACGAACCTGTATTAAGCAATAAGGAAATGGCTGTATTAAAAGAACTCTGCGATGGCAGAACCAATCAGGAAATTGCAGACAGGCTTCATATATCCGTTAATACAGTGGGATTTCACCGAAACAATATTTACTCAAAAACCAAATCACATAACATCGCCGAACTCATGAAGTATAGCATCCGAAATGGTTTAATCTCTGTTTAGAAACTACAACTCCAGCTTCTTCACCTCCGCCAGGGCAGTCATATACTCTGCTTTGAGGTTATCGATAATTTCCTTGCAGCTCAGCTCGCCGGTGATCAGTTCCGATGACTTGCCCGCGCACCAGAGGCGTTTGTAGTTATTGGGCAATACCGACTCCTCCAGCTTTTTCATACCGCGCACCTGCACAAACATCTTAAACCATTTTTTGGTGCGGGGATTATTGCTCATAAAGCGTTCAAACCAGGATTGCTCGTAGCCCATCTTCTTCGCTTCCGGTGTATCGATGATGGTGCAGGGCGTGCCGGATAATTTCGTGGTCATCACAATATCATCCATCCCGGATTTAATAATGGCATCTTTGTATTCTTTATTCACCTTGCATTCCTTGCTGACGATAAAGCGCGTCCCCACCGAAACAGCCTCGGCTCCCAGAACACGGACCGACAGTAAGCCTTCTCCGGAAACAATACCTCCGGCAGCGATCACCGGCAAACCCGGGAATTTTTTCCGGAGGGCCGGCACGAGGATATGCAGAGGATGCGGCCCCGCATGCCCGCCGGCTCCCTGACCTACCGCAATAAAGCCATCGCAGCCATTATCAAAGCACTTCTGGGCATGCGCCACATTGGTGACATCACAAAACACTTTTGCGCCGTAGGTACGGGCAGCGGCAATCACTTCTTTAGGATTTCCAAGGGAGGTGATGTAAAACGGCACTTTCTTTTCAACGCAGATGTCCAGGTGTTTTTTATAGAGCGGGTTTGATTGCTGAACAATCAGGTTCACGCCGTAGCTCCCCCTGGATCCGGACTTATAGCTGTTGATCTGGTCGAGGACCGCTGCCAGCTCTCCCTCTCTACGGAAATTGAGCGTAGGAAAGGTGGCCATGATCCCGGAATCCATGCCGGCTTTGATCATCTCCACGTTGCTCACCAGGAACATAGGCGCCATGATGAGTGGAAATTCGATATTCAATAAAGGAAGGATGCTATTGGATTTGTTCATGGCTCAAAGATTAAAAATACATTAAAATGTTACCTGTTTCTTTGGATTATTACAAATATATGCTATTTTTATGCATGCATAAGAGTTTTTACTGAATTGTTTTACCCTCAAACTTAAAGTTATGGAAACCATGGAAAACCTGAGATTGTTTGATCTGCTGCACAATCTCCTGACGATGCCACTCAAAGAAGACGCCCTCGCAGCCAAGGAGAACGGCACATGGAGAAAATACAGCACAAAAGAATACATTGATTCAGTCAACAACTTAAGCTATGCATTTCTTGATATCGGGATCAAGCCAGGCGACAAGATCGGCCTCATTTCCAACAACCGCCCCGAGTGGAACTTCATTGATTATGCCTGCCTGCAAACAGGGGCGATCAATACCCCACTCTATCCAACCATCAGCGAGCACGACCTGAAGCATGTGATCTCCGACGCTGACATCAAATACTTTTTCGTATCGAATGAGGCCATGTATAAAAAGGTGAAAACCTGCGCAGAAGGCTCATCCATTAAAGAACTTTTTTCGATTGAGCCCGTACCCGGACTCCGATCCATTAAGGATCTTATTGCTATCGGAATAGAAAAGCCCCAGCAAAAGCAGCTGGAAGAGGTAAAAGCGTCTATCAGGCCGATGGACCTGGCAACACTGATCTATACCTCCGGCACCACCNNTTGAGCTTCCTGCCGCTCAACCATGTGTATGAGCGCATGCTGTCGTATTTATACATCAGCCAGGGCATGTCGGTATATTATGCGGAAAGCATTGATACGATTGCCAATAACCTGAAAGAAGTAAAGCCGCAAATTTTCGTTACCGTGCCACGCTTACTGGAAAAAGTGTATGATAAGATCGTAGGGGCCGGCACCGCCCTGAGCGGCATCAAAAAAATGATGTTCTTCTGGGCGCTCAACCTGGGCCTGCGCTACAAGCAAAATGGCGAGAACGGCTGGCTCTACGAAAAGCAGCTGGCTCTGGCCAATAAGCTGGTTTTCTCCAAATGGCGCGAAGCATTAGGTGGGAACATCATCGGCATCGTATCGGGTGGTTCGGCCCTGCAACCACGGCTGGCACGCGTATTCCATGCAGCACAGATCAAAGTGCTCGAAGGTTACGGCCTCACGGAAACCTCTCCTGTGATAGCAGTCAACAATTACGACCCCAGGAATATCAAAATAGGGACCGTCGGGCCCATCATCAACAATGTGAAAGTAAAATTCGGAGAGGACGGTGAGATCCTGGTAAAAGGTCCTAACGTCATGATGGGCTACTACAAACAGCCTGAGCTCACGGCAGAAGCCATTGATAAAGACGGTTGGTTCCATACCGGCGACATCGGTGTGCTGGAAGACGGACGCTTCCTTAAAATTACCGACCGCAAAAAAGAAATGTTCAAAACCTCAGGCGGCAAGTACATCACGCCTCAGATCACCGAGAACAAACTTAAGGAAAGCCATTTCATAGAACAGGTGATGGTGATCGGAGAAAATGAAAAATTCCCGGCAGCCTTCATTGTCCCAAGCTTCTCCTACCTGAAAGAATGGTGTGCCCGCCACAAGATTGCGTATACTTCCAATGAAGACATTGTAAAAAACAAAGAAGTACACGACCGCATCATGCGTGAGGTGGATGCTGCCAATGCCAACCTGGCGCAATACGAAAAGATCAAAAAAATTGCACTGCTCCCCAAAGAATGGAGCATCGAACATGGTGAAATGACTCCTAAGCTTTCCCTGAAACGCAAGGTCATCATGGAAGCCAACAAGGCGGCTTACGATAAGATCTACAAGGAAAATTAACAAAAAATTAACCAGGCATTTGTTATGCATGCATACTATTAATATGTATATTTGTTATCGTCATGAGTAAAAAGCATACCGAAACGATAGATTCCAAATTAAAAACTGCCTGGCAGGTCGTTAGCCGCATGTACAATGCAGAAGCTTTGCTGCATGATGCTACCATTGCGATGGGACATTTCCTGCTGAACGTGGATAGCCATGAAGGGTCTTATGCTTCGGAAATTGCGCCCGCGCTTGGAATGGAAGGTACCTCCCTGTCGCGTATCATCCAATCCCTGGAAGAGAAAAAAATGATCCAGCGCATCCCCGACAAGAACGACAAGCGTAAAACCAAGATCATGCTTACCAAAAAAGGCGTTCAGCAAAAAGAGCTTGCCAAAAATACGGTAAGAAATTTCAACCACATGGCAGAGCTGAAAATAGGAAAAGAAAAAATCAACGTTTTTTTTAAGGTTCTTGACGAGATCACCGAGCTGGCCGAGCAACGCAACCGATTACTGAAACAATAATTAGCCGGAAACAAGCTATTCCAATTTCAAAAACAATAACTATACCGATATGAAAAGACTGATTCAAAAAATTGCTGTACTTGGCTCAGGCGTCATGGGCAGCCGCATTGCCTGCCACTTTGCCAACATTGGCTGCGAAGTCCTGTTGCTTGATATTCTCCCGAAGGAGCTCAACGATGCCGAAAAGGCGAAGGGCCTCACCATGGAAAACAAAGCCGTGCGAAACCGCATTGTCAATGATGCACTGGCTTTTGCGCTCAAATCAAATCCTTCACCGATCTATAAAAAAGAGTTTGCCAAACGCATCACCACCGGAAACTTTGAAGATGATATGGCTAAGATTGCCGGTTATGACTGGACAATTGAAGTCGTCGTCGAGAATTTAGATATTAAGAAAAAAGTATACGAACAGGTAGAGAAATTCCGTAAGCCGGGAACCCTGATCACCTCTAATACATCGGGCATTCCGATCCACTTGCTAACGGAAGGAAGAAGCGAAGACTTCAAAGATCATTTCTGCGGCACGCACTTCTTCAATCCTCCGCGTTACTTAAAACTCCTGGAGATCATTCCTACTCCGCACACCAAAGCGGAGATCGTTTCCTTCCTGATGGAATACGGCGAGAAGTTTTTAGGAAAAACAACTGTGCTTGCCAAAGATACGCCGGCCTTTATTGCGAACCGCGTGGGTGTGTACGGAATTATGTCCTTGCTGCACCTGGTAGAAAAAATGGAGCTCACGGTAGAGGAAGTTGATAAACTGACAGGCCCTGTGTTAGGGCGCCCTAAATCGGCCACCTTCCGCACAGCCGATGTGGTTGGCCTGGATACGCTGGTAAACGTTGCCAATGGTTTAAAGCAAGGTGTTCCTGACGACGAAGCCAATGCCCTGTTCGCACTTCCGGATTACCTGAAAAAAATGGTGGAAAACAAATGGCTGGGCGACAAAACCGGACAGGGCTTTTATAAGAAAGTGAAAGGCAAGGATGGCAAATCGGAGATCCTGGCGCTCGACCTGAAAACACTGGAGTACCGGCCACAGCAAAAAGCGAAGTTCCCTACGCTCGAAATGACCAAACCGGTGGAGAATTTAAAAGACCGGTTAAAAATGCTGGTGGCAGGAAAAGATAAGGCCGGAGAATTTTACCGTGCTACCTTCGCCGGCCTGTTCCAATATGTTTCCAACCGTATTCCTGAGATTGCAGATGAGCTGTATAAAATCGACGATGCCCTGAAAGCCGGATTCGGTTGGGACCTCGGGCCTTTTGAATACTGGGACGCCATTGGTGTGAAAGCATCCGTGGAATTGATGGAAGCAGCAAATGTGAAACCCAATGCCTGGGTGTATGAGTTCCTGAAAGCCGGGAATACCAGCTTTTACAAAATAGAAAATGGCAAAAAAGTATTTTACGACATCGCTTCCAAATCCTATAAAACGATCCCTGGAACGGAAGAGTTCATTTCCCTGGAAGCCCTGCGCGGCACCAATACCATCTGGAAAAACAGTGGCGTTTCCATCATCGACCTGGGTGACGGCATCCTCAACGTAGAGTTCCATACCAAGATGAATACCATCGGCGGTGAAGTGCTGACAGGCCTCAACAAAGCCATCGACATTGCGGAGAAAGACTACAAAGGATTGGTGATCAGCAACGAAGGCGCGAACTTCTCAGCAGGTGCCAACGTGGGTATGATCTTTATGATGGCTGCCGAACAGGAATGGGACGAGCTCAACATGGCGGTACGTATGTTCCAAAACACAACCATGAGGATGCGCTACTCTTCGATCCCGGTTGTTGTAGCGCCCCATAACCTTACGCTGGGTGGCGGCTGCGAGATGTGCCTGCATGCCGATATGGTAGTGGCGCATGCCGAAAGTTACATCGGACTGGTGGAGTTTGGCGTAGGTGTGATCCCGGGCGGTGGCGGCACCAAAGAGTTTGCCGTACGCCTATCCGACTCCCTGCACGAAGGCGATGTAGAGCTGAATATTTTCCGCGAAAAATTCCTGACCATCGGCCAGGCCAAAGTATCCACTTCTGCTTACGAAGCCTTTGACCTCGGTATCTTAAGAAAAGGAATCGATAAGGTGGTGATCTCACGCGCACGTCAGCTGGCAGAAGCCAAAGCAGAATGCCTCTTGCTTGCGGATGCAGGTTACACCAAACCGGCTCCCCGCAAAGACATCCGGGTGCTCGGCAATCAGGCCCTGGGCCTGGTATATGTCGGCGCCAACTCCATGTACAGCGGCAACTACATGAGCGAGCACGATCTGAAGATCTCACAGAAACTAGGCTATGTGATTGCAGGAGGAGATCTTTCGCAACCAACCATGGTAAGCGAACAATACCTGCTGGATTTAGAAAGAGAAGCCTTCGTGCAACTCTGCACAGAGAAAAAAACAATGGAGCGCTTGCATAGCATTATTAACGGAGGCAAAGTGTTGAGGAACTAGCGATGAGACTTGAGTATTGAGATGAGAGTAATGAGAATATGATCTGAATATTTAATCGAAAACCCAATAACAATGCATAATATTAAAGAGCTGAAACTATGGAATAAAGCGATAAGCCTGACTGTGGATGTTTACAAAGCCACTGAGAGTTTCCCTAAGGAAGAAACTTATGGTCTGACTTCTCAAATCAGAAGATCTGCTGTTTCAATTCCTTCCAATATTTCAGAAGGTGCTGGAAGGAATTCCAATCACGAGTTCCGGCACTTTTTATCCATAGCTAATGGTTCATCTTATGAATTGCAAACTCAAATTGTCATCTCAAATAAACTCAATCTCCTAACAGAAGAAACAACAGCAATATTGTTAAGCCAGGTAGACGAGATTCAAAAAATGAATTACAGTTTTCAAAAGACAATAAGCAACAAACGGTAAAGCACAGAAGTTTCACATCTCACTGCTTGTATCTCAAATCTAACTTACAATTTTAAAAATCAATAAAATAATTAATCCGGTGTCGTAGCGCAGATCTCATATCTCACTACTCACATCTCAAAATCTATAGAACATGAACGCATATATTGTAGCAGGATTCAGAAGCGCCGTAGGCAAAGCCAACAAAGGCGGATTTCGTTTTACCCGTCCTGACGATCTCGCAGCCGATGTGATCAAACATTTGATGGGCTCCCTTCCGCAAATAGAACATACCCTCGTGGATGACCTGATGGTAGGGAATGCCATGCCGGAAGCAGAACAGGGATTGAATGTCGGAAGGCTGATCTCTTTACTCGCCCTGAACACCGATAAGGTATCGGGCATGACCGTGAACCGTTATTGCGCCTCAGGCCTGGAAACCATTGCACTCGCATCGGCTAAAATTGCAGCGGGATACGCCCATTGCGTTATTGCCGGCGGTGTGGAAAGCATGAGCCTGATCCCGATGGGCGGCTGGCGCGTTGTGCCGAACCCTAAGGTTGCCAAAGAGCATGCCGACTGGTATTGGAACATGGGCTTAACGGCGGAGGCCGTTGCCAAAGAATTCAACGTGTCGCGCGAAGACCAGGATGAATTTTCTTATAAATCGCACCAGAAAGCCATTGCTGCCATCAAAGCCGGCAAGTTCAAAGAGGAGATCGTTCCGGTGAAAGTAACGGAAACCTTCGTGGATGAGAATGGTAAGAAGAAAAGCAAAGATTATATTGTAGATGCCGACGAAGGCGCACGCGCCGACACCTCCATTGAAGCATTGGCTAAGCTGAAACCGGTGTTTGCCAACGGCGGCAGCGTCACTGCGGGCAACTCATCACAAACCAGCGATGGCNNCCGCGCATCATGGGCATCGGCCCTGTATTTGCGGTTCCGAAGGCGCTGGAGCAGGCAGGCTTGAAAACCGACGATATCGACCTGTTTGAATTGAATGAGGCCTTTGCCTCTCAGTCGCTGGCGGTTATCCGCGAGCTGAAGCTCAACCCCGATAAAGTCAACGTCAACGGCGGAGCTATTTCTTTGGGGCAC
>DGQK01000071.1 GCA_002390745.1 Bacteroidetes bacterium UBA4416
TGAAAACAGGCACTGGCTGGTAGATGTGGGGACCCTGAGGAATGAACTGAGAAAACATCAGGGCATAAGCTTGAGTTGAGGATTTAAGCTACTTTTAGCATCTTTATCCCTTGTATTGCAGAAATCTGCTCAGCTACAATTTCAAGCCTTACAGAAGCCTTTTTGATGTATTTCCGGAACTCTTGCTCAGTCAAGTGTCCACTGATACTCATAATAGCTGCAATGGCAACTCCTTCATTATAAAAGTTGGTACAAAAGCTTCGCCTGCCTGCGTGGCTGCTCATCAGCTCATACTTGGGGACATCCTTTACAATAACCTTACCCCCAGCCAGAACTTCCCTAATCCTTTCTAAACCTATTAAGCCTGCTTTAAAAGCTATGCGTTTAAGAGCAGCATTAAAGGTCAGAGCATTAATTTTGGGGAGATTGTAATTATACTTTTCTAAAATAGCCTGCGCTATGCTATGAAGTGCAAATTCCACCCGATGATCTGTCTTCCTCATCCTACCCGTATAAACCAGGTAATCTTTCCCCGAAATGGCCTTTTTGGAAAAGCAGTGAGGTTCCAGTTTATTCAGATCACTATACCTCATTCCTAAAAAACAGTTCAGAACATATTTATCCCTTACTAATTGTTCCAGTTCATCCTCTAAATAAACATCATAGATTTGTTGAATCTCATTTAAATCAGTATAAACACTGTCAACCTCATTACTTTCATTTTTGATGGTGTTCCAGGTAAAGGGCTCAACATACTTTGCTTCTATAGCCTGAATAATAAGCTGTTTAATAGTTTTGAGTTGCTTACAAACATAATTATTAGCGTAGTGTTTGATGACCATTTTGCCTTTTACTTTCCGGCTGTAGGTAGCTTTGATGAAATATTCCCTGAATTTTTCAATAAGTTTGAGGTTTACCTCTTCAAAAGGCAGCTTATAATCTGCTTTCAGATTTTTACTCATATTGTCTTTTGATTCCCTTGATTTCAGATCACTGAGATGCTTTTGAGTAAGTAGATTAAAAGCGAGAATAATGTGTACTTTGGTTTGCGGGATTCTGTAAGTGTCAATCTGTCTCTCTACGGTTTTGGTGTAATAGTGTTCAATAAAAGAAATGAAATCGGTAATTTCTCCTTCAGAATCTGATCTTGTATTACCTTTTCTAAAGTAATTATCCAGCCTCGTCTGTATAATGTCTTTATTCAACTTCTCCCTTTTTGCCTCCATTTCGGCAATAATCCTTTTTAACTCAGTTTTCCATTGTTCAAGGTAACTGTTTATTAAGTCATAGTTCTCCTCTTTTGAGAGGACTTCCTGCTTACTTTCAGACCAATTTTTGCACTGTATGGTCTTTCCTGTATAGAACTTAAAAGGAGTGCCATTTCGGCTAAATTCCGTGTATAATGCAGAGGTTTTTTCATTGGGTCTTTTCAACCTGATTTTGAGTGTCATAGTGATTAATTTTATTACTATAAAGTTAGATCAGATAAGGCTATGCAAGGAAAAATGTTATCCTCAGTGGGGTGAAATCAGGGGTGAATTTGTCTCAAAAATGAGAAATAAAGCAGAAGTAAAGAAATTGGTAAAATCTCCTGAATCCCTTGTCAATAAAGGAACAGGAAGTAAATAGGCATTTTATCAAAAAAAGCTATTTAAGTCCCGTAGGTACGCCATATTCTTTATGAACCATTACTGGAAAATTCCTTGTTGATGGGAACACCAACAAGGGCGGAGTATCAGTTTGAGTTTCTGCCTGGGATATTTGCACCTGGTATTTTTTGTTGGTGAGAACAGCAACAAGGGCGGAACACCAGTTTCAGTCTTCTGTTTGGATATTTGCACCTTATATTCCTTGTTGGTACGAACACCAACAAGGGCGGAGACACATGCGATTCGCTGACACATAAGATAAATCAAGTTACGCCTTTGTTTTAGCCCCGTAGGGGCTTAACATTAATAAAAAAGATGTGGAACATGTAACAGGCATGCCGTAGGTACGCCATATTCTTTATGAACCATTGCTGGATCATCTGCGTCTTTGCCCGTTACCTGCATCAGAAGCTTAGGCCTTTAATATGCTGATAGGTCTTTAAAATTCCTTCTTCAATCTCCGTGAAACGGAAATCCGGGTTTAGCTGAACGATTTTGGAATTATCGAGGTGAATGGCGGAGTTGTCGCTTTGGCGCGCCTCCCTGTATACAATGTCGAACGATTCCGGGAGAATTTTTTTCATGATCTTTGCAATCTCGTTGACGGTGAGGGTGGCGTTGGAAGAAGTATTGTAAATTTCGGCGGCACCCACATCCTCCCGGAGCGAGGTTAGCATCAGCTCTGCGAGGTCTTTCACATATAGGTAATTGCGCACGTTTTTTCCATCCCCGAAAATATAGATCTTCTTCTCCGTCATGATCTTTTCGATGAAGGTATTTATCAGGCCGATACCCTTGCCTGTATTCTGGCCTTCGCCGTACACATTGGAAACCCGGTAGATATCGAAGTTGAGTTTGTATTTGACCTTGAAGTAATTTAAAAAGTGCTCCATCGTGAGCTTCACGATGCCGTAAGGAGAAAAGGGATTGGTGAAGGAATGCTCATCGACCATATGGTCTGTGGCGCCATACACCGTGCCCCCGCTCGAAATGAAGATGATCTTTTTGACGGAGAGTTGCGAAATGCTTTCTGTAAAATGAATGAAAGGCAGGAGGTTCTTCTCGATATCCATTACCGGGTTTTCCCAGCTGGTAGACGGGATGGTTTCGGAAGCGAGGTAATAGATGAAATCGATGTGAGCGAAATCAGCAGCCAGTTGCGCTTTATTATCAAGGTCAAGCTTTTTGTAAGGGAAGGAGGAACCGAAGGCGCTTGCATCATTCTTACTGAATAAAAACAAGCGAGTGTTCTTTTCTGCCGCAAGCCTTTCCGTGAGATGCCTTCCGATAAATCCGTTGGAGCCGATGATTGCAATGTTTATGTTCTCCATGTTCAAATACGGATTAATGCGCTTTCAAGATGTTGCACCCAGCTGTCCCAGTTCAATTCGCTGTCAAATAATTCGCGGGCGGTCTTTTGCAATTTTAAGTAACGATCCTCATCTTTCCAAATTTCTGCTGCCAGCGCAGCATATCCTTCTCCTTTATCGTGGTAATCCACTAAATAACCGTTGCTTCCTTCTTTCACATGCCCCGCCACACCGCCGGTATTGGCAGAGAGGACGGGCAGGCCATACATGCTGGCTTCGCAGAATACGATCGGCGTGCAGTCGAAGCGGGTAGGGAGGATAAAAAAGGAATGGCTCAGAAATAAGTTCTCCAGTTCCCTGCGGCCTTCCGCTGTATTTTTGTTGAGGAAGGGGATCACCGTCACCTCCGGGTCGTTGAGGGGCGTTTCGGGCTGGCAGCCCACTACCGTGAGCTGAGCGTTAATGCCCCGTTTCCGTAAGGCATGCAGCGCATTGACTGCAATGTCGGCGCCTTTGTTCTTCCAGTAAGTGCCTACCAGCAGGAGCCTGCACACCTCGCTTTTCCGGCGATGCGCAAACACATATTCTGCTGTTGGCGTTTGATCCATATTGGCACCAAAAGGCAGGACAATGGTGCTTTTTGGGTTAAGCTGATAATGTGAAATGGCGTAATCGGCTGCCCAGTGCGAAGACAGGATATTGAGCGCTGTCCGTCGCAGGGCGATGCCTTCTGTTTTCAGGCTCTGGCGCTCCGACCATTTCCATAAATTGCTGATGATCGTATGGTAGTTCAGGGAATTGGCAATGATGCGGTCGCCGACAAATACAATGGGTACATCGGTTTTCAGGTAAGCAATGTAGGCAATACCGGCAGGAGAAACGATCAGGTCGTAGTGTTTGGCTTTCAGCTTCTTTCCAAATAAGCGGCCGCAGGCCTTCGCATAGATGGTAGAGTTGCGGTAGTCGAAGCGTTTTTTGAACAGGTATAGCGAGATGCCGTGAACAACCTTGCATAAAAAGGTAATGAGGACAGGTTCATCAGGCCCCAGCAGGTCGACGTCGCCAAAGCGTTTTTCGAGCGCTTTCCAGATGTAGTGATTGGTTCCGCTCCAGGCATGCTTGTCCCTGGGATCAGAAACCGTGATATAGGCTATCTTTTTCGGTAAATTCACTTAATACTGCAAAATTAGTGTTTTTGCGGTAAGACCCTAACATTTTAAAATCCCCGTGTTTATAACCTTTTTGTATAGCAGGGAAGTTTATCTTTATAGCGCTTAATTTTAGAGAATGCCCCAGGACCTGAGAATACTGTTATTGGCGGATACCTACTCCGAGCACACCGAAAAGTGGGCGCTCGGGCTGGCAGCATACGGCCTGGAAGTAGGGATCTTCAGCTTTAACAAAGCATCGTATCCCTGGTATGACGGAAAAGCCGGGATCAGGCTTTTATATGAGCCTGCGGAGCAGTTGGGAGCCTCGTCGGACACAGGGAAATTATCTTACCTGAAACATGTGGGCTTGCTGAAAAAAGCCATCAGGCAGTTTAAGCCGGATGTGCTGCATGCGCATTATGCCACAAGCTACGGGCTTATCGGGGCCTTAAGCGGCTTTCATCCCCTGGTGATCTCTGCCTGGGGAACCGATGTCATGAAGTTCCCGCAGAAAAACATCCTGAACCGCGCGATGCTGACATACAACCTTCGCAAGGCCGATGCCATCTGTGCGACGTCTTTTACCATCAAAGACTATCTGAAGCCCGTTACGGATAAACCCGTGCAGGTCATTCCTTTCGGCGTGGATACGGAACTATTCCGGAAGAAGCAGGTGGAAAGCCTGATGGAAGCAGGTGCTTTTGTGTACGGAAGCATCAAGCCTCTGGAAAGCCTCTACAATACCGATGTGCTGATCCGGGCCTTTGCCGCACTAAAAACGCGTCAGCCGCAAAAAACGATCAAATTGCTGATCATCGGGGAAGGCTCGCAGGCACAGGCCCTCAGGCAATTAGCGGAAGAGCTGGGAATCGCAGCTGATGTCCTGTTCACAGGCAGGGTGCCTTTTTCGAAGATCCCGGAGTATTACAATATGCTGGATGTGCTGGTAAATATCAGTGATTATGAAAGCTTTGGCGTGTCGGTGATAGAGGCGATGGCCTGCGAAAAACCGGTGATCGTGACCAACACCGGAGGGCTGAAAGAAATCGTGGAAAACGCTAACTTTGGCTCGCTGGTAGAAGTAGGAAACGTGAAGCAAACTTCCGAAGAAATGGAAAAATACCTCCTGGATCCGGAATTAACTGCGCGGGTAGGGAAGCAGGGACGGGAAAAAGTGATCTTAAAATACCAGTGGCAACGTAATATAGAGCAGATGGTTGGCGTTTATCGGCAGCTGATGAAGTAGTGCAGAAGAAGCAGAAGAACGGATAGCGATTTTTTGCGCGGTGGTTTCGGAGCCTCATCCATCGCGTGTCGGCAGAGGCTCCCGAAGTCAATAACTGAAACAACTAAAAAACAACTTGATCTTAAAACAAATAGTCGATATCCAGATCTTTTCCGAAAAGGCAGAACCCTTCATCGGCGTCTTCGGCAGCAAGCCCTGGCTTTCCATGTACGGGAAAGAACTGGTGATGATCGGTATTTTCAAAGACGAGCACCAGATGATCGGTGGTTTTTTTTATCTCAAAACCAAAAAACTCGGCTTTGATTTCATCAAGCTGCCTCCCTACACACCCCATTGCGGCTTGTTCTTCCGGTCGGATAGCAAAAACAAATCCTCTGCCAACAGCTTTTCAAAGGAGGTGATGCAGGAAGTATGCGCTTATTTTTCGTCGTTGAAGAGCGCGCTCACCATCCTGGCCTTTCCTGTTCATGTGGTGGATATGCAGGCTTTTATCTGGAGCAAGTACAAAGTGGTGCCCAACTATACCTACCGCATCAGCCTGGATCAGTCCCCGGAAGAGATCCGCGCCAACTTCGATCCCAAGAACAGGAATGCGATCAATAAAGCCCTGAAGGAAGGTGTTGAAACCTCTTTGAATGCATTGAGCAAACAGGAAGTCTTTGCCTTCTTTAAGGAAAACCTGGGTGCGACAGGTGCCAATATTTACGAAGGTATTTTACAAAAGATCATGCTGGAGTTTTCCAACGAAACAAATTCCTTTTGTTTTACGGCTTATAAAGATAAGGCCCTGTTAGGAATGGTATTTTGTATTTATGATCAGCAGGCCTGCTATTACCTGCTCGGCGGAGTCAACAAACAGGCGGGGATCCAGGGTGTCAACAATTTGCTCGTGCAAAGAAGCATTGAGCGGTCCGGGGAGCTGAATTGCAATGTCTTTGATTTTGAGGGCTCTATGTTGAAAGGCGTAGAGAAATTCTTTCGAAGCTTTGGCCCTGAATTATTTCCCTATTTTACCGTCAATAAAGCCGTACTGCCGTTGGAACTGCTTTTGAAATTTAAGAAACGCGAATTATTTTAAGTGAGAAAATTACTGAGGAAGATACTACCACAGGCCCTGATCGACGTTTACAAGCAAGGTAAAAAACGGGCGGCAGCCAGGCAGCGCGAAGAGCTGGCGAAGAACAGCCAGGCCGTGAGTGCGGTAGATATTATAACCACTCTGCAAGGGCAAGGCATTCATGAAGGCGATGTGCTGATGGTACATTCCAGCCTGCGAAAGATAGGGCTTGTGGAAAAAGGCGCCGATACGCTTATCAACTCTTTGGTAACCACTCTGGGAAAAGAAGGTACGCTGATAATGCCCTCCTTTCCGGCCATCGGCTATAATTACGATTACCTGAAAACTAAGCCGCTGTTTGATGTGAGGCATACGCCTTCCAGAATGGGTGTGGTCACTGAAACGTTCCGGAAAAGGGCCGGAGTTCTCAGAAGCCTGCATCCCACGGATCCGGTGATCGCTTTGGGCAAAGAGGCAGCATACCTGGTGAAAGACCATTTCGGGCAGATGACGCCTTACAATGACAATAGCCCTTTTTACAGGCTCTGTGCGCTGAACGGAAAGATCCTGATGATTGGTGTGGGCCTGGAAAGCCTGACAAACCTGCATACGTTGGAAGATGCCGTCCCTGATTTTAAATACCCGGTTTACCACGACACTCTTTTTACCACGGAGCTGATCGACGCGGCAGGCAACAGGCGAACCATGCAAACCAAAGTGCATAATCCGGTGTACTCCAAAAAACGAAGGTGCAACGATCTGCTCCCGCATTTTGAAGCTGCCGGGATCCTGAAGCGTTTCAGGCTCGGGCTGGCGGATTGCCTGCTCATCGATGCGCAAGCCATGCATGCCTGGATGCTGGAAAATTATAATAACAGGGGAATAACCATGTACACGCCGCAGGGGCACTAAAAACAATGCAGATACACGTGAGCTTTGATTATGAATTGTTTTTTGGCCGCGCTTCGGGAACGGCGGAGAAGTGCATCCTGGAACCTTCACAGCGGTTAATGGATATTGCGACGAAGCACAAGGTGCCTTTCATTTTTTTTGTAGATGCCGGTTATTTGCACCGCCTGACGCATTATGCGCATGTGCCCGCCTACAAAGCCGATTACGAGCGGATTGCAACGCAGCTCAGGCGGCTGGTGGCCGGCGGTCATGAGATCGCCCTGCACATTCATCCGCATTGGGAAGATTCGGTAGTGGAGGACGGGCAATGGCGCGTCGATACCACGCGCTATAAGCTCGCGGATTTCAGGGAGGAAGAAGTGCTTTCCATTGTTAGCAAGTACCACCAGGCGATCAAAGATATCACGGGGAAGCCCTGCCTGTCCTATAGGGCAGGAGGATGGTGTATCCAGCCTTTCGGGCCCATTAAAAAAGCCTTGTTGCAGAATGGCATTCATACCGACAGCACTGTTTATTATCATGGCTATCATGCCTCCGCCGCTCATGCGTATGATTTCAGAAATGCGCCGGACCTTGCGGAGTGGCCCTTTGAAGATGATCCCTGCGTCGTTCAGAAAACAGGAAGCTTCAGGGAGATCCCGGTGACTCCCGATACTATTCCGCCCATGTTTTACTGGAAGCTGTACCTCAACATGAGGTCAAATCCTGCTGTATACAGGCCGGTGGGCGACGGTAGCTGGCTGGTAGACCGCAAGCGCATCTATAAACATTTTTATACCAGCACAGATCATTTCGCCTGCTGCGACGGTTTTTTTGCTTCCCGCTTAAAGCCTGTTCTGAAAAGAACGGAAAAGGAGGGCAAAGCGCGCATGATGATCCTGAGCCATCCCAAATCCATGGCACCGTATTCATTCTGCGCATTGGATGAATTTATTACTTTTGCCAAAGCCAGAGGCCACAGCTTTCATACGATTACCCCGTGAGTAAGATCCGACATATCAGCCATTCAGAGATCGACAGAATGAAGTGGGATCACACCATCCTTTCTTCGGAATACCCGCTGGTATTTGCGCAGTCCTTTTACCTGGACGCAACATTTCCAGGCTGGGAAGCCCTGGTCATCGGGGATTACGATTCCGTATTCCCGCTCACACAAAAGGAAAAGCTGGGCATCCCGTATTTGCATCAGCCTTCGTTCACGCCTCAGCTGGGTGTCTACGGAACCGTCGACGCGGGTATCGAACAAGCATTTTATGAGTACATCACCTCACATTACAAGCTGATTGAAATAGAGCTGAATGCTTCCAATACCCTGCAAAGCAAAGACCATGTGCCCAGGCAGACCTTCATCATCGATTATAAGAACGGCTACAAGCTCAACCAGAATACCAAACGTAATGTGGCGAAAGCGGCAGATCATCATCTGGTCTTTGAGCAAATTCCCGAACCGGAGATCCTGGCCTTATCGCAGCAATACCTCAATCCGTTTCTGAAAAAACAACTGAGGCTTTCTCCTGTGGTCATTGGCCGTTTTGATAAATTGCTGGAGTCGGCGATGGCTGCGGGCACGCTGTATTCGTTCAGGGTAACAGACCCCGGAAAAAAACTGCTGGCCATTGCGCATTTTATCAGTAATGGGAAACATACGGTATACCTTAAAGGCATTAACTTTGATAAGGAAGTGAGCCTGGGAAGCATGCATTTGCTCAACAGCTCGGCGATCCGGTTCTTTTCCGATAAAACACAGCTTTTTGATTTCGGTGGCGGCATGAAGGAAAGTCTGGCCAATTTCTACAAAGGCTTTGGCGCAGTGGCCCTGCCATACCGTTCGTTGAGCTATAACCGGCTGCCCTGGCTGGTCAAGGTTTTAAAAAAGCTTTCGTGAATCCGTTTAATTAAATGAGTAGATTTATCCTGTTAAATAAAAAGAAGACCGGCCAGGAAATTAAGCCCAAAAGTATAAATTGAATTCTCTCCACAGCGTGGAGAAAATTCAAAAAACGCGCATGAAAGCCATTGTTTCTCACGATATCGACCACTTAACCCTTTCGGAGCATTACCTGAGGGACCTGATCGTTCCTAAGTTTTTTGTGAGAAGCCACATCGAATTATTCTCCGGTAAGATCTCCCTGAAGGAGTTTGGGAACAGGATAGGAGATGTCTTTAAGGATAAATGGCAGCACCTCGAAGCGCTTCATCGCTTCAACCAAGCGCATGGAGTTCCTACGACGTATTTTATCGGTGTGTGCCGGGGAGAAGGTTTGTCCTATTCCAAAGCGCAATCGGCCTACTGGATTCATAAGCTCCAGGATTTGGGCTGCGATGTCGGACCTCACAGCATCGCCTTCGAAAATGCGGGAGATATTGAGAAAGAATATGCCCTGTTTAAAGAGCTCTCTGCTCAGCAGAGCTTTGGCACACGGATGCATTATATCCGCACCAATGAGCACACGCACGCCAACATGGCCAAAGCGGGTTATGCATTCGACAGCAGCGAAATGGATTATAAGGCTCCCTATAAGATCGGCACTATGTGGGAATTTCCATTCCAGGTAATGGATTCCTATATTATTGAAAAACCGAAGCAATGGCAGAGCAAGGATTTTTCCCAAAGCTGCGATGCCACAAAGCGTATCATTGATAAAAGCCTCGACCTTGGCCTTCCTTACCTGGGTATCGATTTCCACGACCGTTATTTTTCCGATAGCCATAAAACCTGGAAAGACTGGTACATGTGGCTGATCGAATACCTCAGATCCGGAAACATCGATTTCGTTAATTTCAAAACCGCTATCCGGGAATTAGAATCGTAATTTGAAAACCGTTTCCATAGTCATTCCCTGCCTCAACGAGAAGAATTATATTCTTCGATGCCTGCAATCCATTGCCGCCCAATCTTACCCGGCAGAGCTCATCAGCACCTATGTGTGCGATGGGATGAGTGATGACGGCACCCGGGAGCTGATCAGGGATTTTTCCAAAGCGCATCCTCAGTTTACCTTGCTGGATAATATCCGGAAGACCACGCCTTTTGCGTTGAATCTTGGTATCAGGGCCTCAGCCGCAGAGATCGTCATTATCCTGGGCGCGCATTCCGAGCTTGACCCCGGTTTTGTCGGGAAGAGCGTCGAATCCTTTGAGATCGATCCGGCGGTCATGTGCACCGGCGGCGTCCTCGAAAACGTCTATGAAAATGAAACGTCGCGGATGATCGGGGCAGCCATGTCTTCCTCCTTCGGTGTAGGCAATGCGCATTTCCGCACCGGCAATAAAAGCGGTTTTGTGGATACCGTGGCCTTTGGAGCGTATAAACGGGAGATCTTTGATAAAGTCGGACTCTTCGATGAGGAGCTGATCCGCAACCAGGACGATGAGTTTAATTTCCGTATCACCAATGCCGGATATAAGATCTACCTCAACCATGAGATCAGATGCCGTTATTTTGTCAGGGCCTCTTTCCGCAAACTGTACCGCCAATACTATCAGTACGGCTATTGGAAAGTGTTTGTGAATAAGAAGCACAAAACCATTACCACCGTACGTCAGCTCATACCCATGTGCTTTGTGTTGTACCTCATCTTACTGGTATTAAGTGTTTTTACGTGTAAGCCCGTTTTCCTGGCCATGAGTACGTTCGGCGTGTTGTACCTGTTGTTGGCTCTGGTATTCGCGGCTCGCAGCGCTTCGTCCTTCGGGGCAATTTTTGGTGTAGCATTCACATTTTTTATTTTGCATTTCAGTTATGGGCTCGGCTATTTAAAAGGTATATTTGACTTTTTTATATTGGGTAAAGCCATTAAAAAACAGGAGTCCTTATCGCGTTAAACCATGTTAGCAAAAGCAAGAGCCCTCTATTCCTCGATCGGTTATAACTTTCCGGCCCTCATCGCCTTTTTGCTGCCATTCGGGATTAACTACGCGCCGATCTTTATTGCCTGGACGGTTTGCTATTTATTTCTCGGCAGCCCGGCACAAGGCTTTAAAAATGTATTTCGCTATTTCTGGAGCTATATCCTGCTTGGCTTTTTCTTCCTGCATGCAGCCGCTTACTGGTTTTCCGAAAACAAACACGAAGCGCTGGTAAGCATTGAGGGCAAAATGAGCTTCTTCGCCTTTCCGCTCCTGTTATTCTGCATCAGCTACGATGCCCTGAAAGTCAAAAAGATCGTAACCGCTTTTGTGAGCGGTTGCTTTATATCGGTGATGATCTGCCTGTTCAGGGCCGCCGGTCTGTATTTCGTGAAAGGCGAGAATGCCTTCTTTTATTCCGATTTTTCGTACTTCCTTCACCCGAGCTACCTGGCGATGTACCTTACCCTGGCGCAGCTGGTGGTGATGCTGTTTTACAAAGACTGGCTCTCGCATATCAAAAACCTTGATTCCAAGATCTGCTTTATCACGGCGCTGAATGTTACAGGCATCTTTCTGAGCTCTTCCAAAATGGGCTTTTTGGCGGCGCTGCTGATCTTACCGGCCACCTTTGCGGTGATCTTGTTCAGCCGTGGCTATAAAAAAACCATCGCCGCTTTGGTCGTATCATTAGTGCTGGGCTTGTTCGTAGCGTACAAAATAGCGCCTTCTCCTTTCGAAAGGATCAAAGTCGCCTTGTCAGTTACGGCCTCTTCGCAAACAATTGATAAAACCGCGAGCGAAAGCACGGCCGTACGTATCCTTATCTGGGAGCAGGCTGTGAAGATCATCAGGCAGCACCTCGTTTTTGGAATTACGCCGGGAGATACCAACGATGCCCTGTACAAAGCCTACGAGGAGAATGGGCTGACCGGGGCGCTGGCCAAACGGCTGAATGCCCATAACCAATACCTGCAAACCTTCATCGGCACAGGGATCGTCGGTTTTGCGCTGCTCTGCCTCATGACGATTGGCTGCATCGTGATAGGCTTTGTCAAAAAGAATTACATCCTGGCCCTGTTCAGCATCCTCATTGTGCTGAATTTCCTGGTAGAGTCCATGCTGCAAACCCAGGCAGGAATTGTGTTCTTTGTGTTGTTCCTCTGCCTCTTTCTGCAATACAACCTCGTCGGGCTTAACGAAAATAAGGCAGAAGCGGAACTTCCGTAACTCGCTAAACTTTCTTATTTTCGGTGCGAATTAATCCTATCCAAACCCATCACGAATGATCCCGTTTTCTCCACCGCGCATCGACGATAAAATTATTAACGAAGTAACGGCTGCCCTGCGCTCCGGCTGGATCACCACAGGCCCGCGCACCAAGGAATTTGAGAAAAGGCTCAGCGCTTACTGCGGGAATAAAAATACGATCTGCCTCAGTTCGGCAACGGCTGGCCTGGAGATCATGCTGCGTTGGTTCGGAGTAGGGGAGGGCGATGAGGTGATTCTTCCGGCCTATACCTATTCGGCAACCGCTAATGTGGTGATGCACGTAGGGGCAAAGCCTGTGTTCGTGGATGTGAATGCCGATGATTTCAACATCAACGTTTCCGAAATAGAGAAGGCCATCAACGGACACACCAAAGTGATCATGCCGGTTGATTTTGCAGGCTTTCCCTGCGATTACGACGAGATCAACGCGCTTGCAAAAAAACACGCCGGCCTGTTCAGGCCAAAGACGGAGCGCCAGCAGCAATTGGGGCGCATCCTTGTCCTGTCTGATTCGGCGCATTCCTTTGGCGCCTGCTATAAAGGAAAAAAATGCGGCTCACTGACCGACGTTTCTGTGTTTTCCTTTCATGCCGTGAAAAACCTGACCACAGCTGAAGGAGGCTCTGTGGCGCTTAACCTGCCGGAGCCGTTTGATAATGAGGAAGTATACAAATACCTGTGCATGTATACGCTGCACGGGCAAAACAAAGATGCCCTGGCCAAAACGCAGAAAGGCAACTGGAAGTACGATATTGTAGAGGCAGGTTATAAATGCAACATGACGGATGTTGCCGCAGCAATTGGCTTGGTGGAGCTCGACCGCTACGACAATGACACACAGTTGAAACGGAAACGCATTTTTCAGTTGTACAATGAGGGCTTCAAAAACGACAGCCGCTTTCAGCTTCCGGTGCACGAAACGGAATACAAAAACGGCTGTTATCACCTTTATCCCTTAAGGATCGTGGGAATCACGGAGCAGGAGCGGGATGCTATTATCAAAGAAATCTTCGAGAGCGAGGTGTCCGTGAACGTGCATTTTATTCCGGTGCCGATGATGTCTTTCTATAAAAAGCAGGGATACGATATCGCACATTATCCGGTAACCTACGATAACTTCAGTCGCGAGATCTCACTGCCGGTGTATTACGATCTTACGGAAGAGCAGGTGAAAACAGTGATAGATGCCGTGATCCTGGCACTTGACAAAGTACATTGATAAAGCGGATGTTTGATATCGCATGTGCGTTCATAGGGATCACGATTCTTATGCCAGTCTTCCTATGCATAAGCCTTGCGGTTATCATCAACAGCGGCTTCCCGGTGTTTTACCTGCAAAGCCGCGTCGGGAAAAATAACCGCGATTTTAAATTGTTTAAATTCCGGACCATGCATAGCGGCGCCGATAAAAAAGGGCTGCTTACGGTTGGCGGACGCGATCCCCGCATTACAGCGGTTGGTTATTACCTGCGCAAATACAAGCTCGATGAGCTGCCGCAGCTGTTCAATGTGCTCATCGGAAATATGAGCCTCGTGGGACCTAGGCCGGAAGTCCGGAAATACGTAGAGCTGTACAGCGACGAACAGAAAAAAGTACTGCTGGTGAAGCCCGGAATTACAGACCCTGCCTCGCTGAAGTTCATTCATGAGAACGACCTGCTGGCGGCTTCTCCCGATCCGGAGAAAACTTACATTGAAGAGATCATGCCCGAAAAACTGGCCATCAACAGGGAGTACATTCAGCATCATGGTTTGGGGATGGACCTGAGGATCATCTTTGCCACCCTGAAAAAGATCGTTTCTTAAGTCCCTGCTGTCTTAATATTTATTGGCTGTTTTGTTTATAACAAATCTACCAACTGAGCCAAAGCCTTTTTATATTTACCGTGTAAAACCAACTAGTTTATGAAAAACCTTTCGCTTATTCTGAATGGCATCCTCATCATTGCCGTAGCCATTCTTTTTTACCAGGTACATAGTTTGAAATCGCTTGTGGTGCCTGCCACTGAAACAAGCCAGGAAACAGAGGTAAAGCCGCAGATCGTAGCGAGCTCCACCAATCTGGGCGATGCAAAAATAGCCTACGTGAATACCGACAGCCTCAATGAGCATTACGCCTATATCGCCGATTTTACCAAAGTGCTCCGTGGCAAGAAAGCCAGCCTGGAGGCCCAGATGGAAAGTATGACCATCAAATTTCAGAACGATTACCAGGCCTATCAGCAATCCGCGCAAGCCGGCATCGCACCTCAGGCCGAGCTCATGAAAACCGAAGAGAATCTGAAAAGGCAGCAACAGGACCTGGCCAACAAGGAAATGCAGATGCAGAACCTGGCCGTAGAACTTGAAGAGAAAAATGCGGAGCTTAATAAAAATGTGAAGGAATACCTGCAACGTTACAACAATGGAAAGTTTGATTATATCCTTTCATATTCCGACCTGGTACCCACCATTTTGCTTACCAACCCTAAGCTGAATATTACAAGCGATGTTCTGAAAGGTTTGAATGAAGAATACAAAGCCAAAAAAGCAGCTAAGAAATAATGGAAGATAAAAAAGCCCTGCTCAGCAAGATCATGTATGTGCATCACTTTCATGAAACCTTTAAAATAGGGAATGCAGATGCGCCTACACTCATAGATGAAAGAGACTACACCCTTCGCTATAACCTCATCAAAGAGGAAAACGACGAATACCTGGAAGCCTGTAAAAATGGCGACCTCGTGGAAATAGCCGACGCCCTGGGTGACCAGCTGTACATCCTGTTCGGAACCATTCTTAAGCACGGCCTCCAGCACAAAATAGAAGAAGTGTTTGATGAGATCCAGCGCAGCAATATGAGCAAGCTGGATGAAAACGGCCAGCCTATTTACAGGGAAGACGGCAAAATCCTCAAAAGCAAGCTCTATTTCAGGCCTGATATCAAAGCCATCGTGCAGCCCGACTAACAACAGCCCTTTCAAGGCATTAACATTTATATGTTATACTAAATGTTAAAAACAGCAAAAAATCACTTAAACTTTACCGCGTATTTTTACCTGTTTGCCTTATTAAGCATACATTTGCGACAAATTTTTTAAAAGCTTTTAGAGCCAAAGCCCTATAGCATGTTACGTTGACGCAATTTTAAATATGCATAAAATAGTTAGTATTTGTTTTTTATTGCTGGTGAATTTGCTGAGTGCCCAGGCTCCACAAAAAATTTCCTATCAGGGAGTTGCCAGAAACAACCTCGGGGCCGTTCTAAGTAATACGACCATTGCTGTAAAATTTGATATCCACCAGGGCTCGCCGCTGGGGGCGATTGTGTTCACAGAACAACACCAGGGAGCTTCAGGGCTTGGAACCAATGCATTTGGCTTGTTTACGACAGCCATTGGCAGCATCAGCAGCCTTTCGGGCATAAATTGGGGCAATGGCCCCTTTTTTATAGAAGTATCCATAGATCCTGCTAACGGGAACTCCTACAGCTCTGTGGGAATCCAGCAGCTGATGAGCGTACCTTATGCCTTATATGCCGAAACCGCAGGAAATGCCACCCCAGTACCGACGATTACGGTCAATGCCCCCAATACCATTACAAATCCCTCGGCAGGTTCCTACAGCATCAACATTCCTCCTGCCTTAAGCTACACAGCAGGAAACGGAATTGATATCAACAATGGCATTATCAGCACCACACTTGCCGCCACAAGCTTAACCCTGACGGGATCCGGTCAGGCAATCATCACTTCAAGCACGGCCAACCACTATGATGTGAATGTGCCAACACCTACCCTGAATGTGACCGGCGGGACCCTAAGCGGCGCTTATCCTTCGCAGACGCTGACGATCCCGAGCTCATCGACCTCGCTGACGGCAGGGAACAGCAACATCACCTTGAACCAGTCAGGCAATGCCTACACGATTACACCGGTAACTCCAAGCCTGAACGTGACCGGCGGGACCTTAAGCGGCGCTTATCCTTCGCAGACGCTGACGATCCCGAGCTCATCGACCTCACTGACGGCAGGCAACAGCAACATCACCCTGAACCAGTCCGGCAATGCCTACACGATTACACCGGTAACTCCGAGCCTGAGTGTGACCGGCGGGACCTTAAGCGGCGCTTATCCTTCGCAGACGCTGACGATCCCAAGTTCTTCGACAAGCTTAGTACAAGGAAGCAATATCACACTTAACCAAAGCGGAAATAGCTATACCGTCAGCGCCTCTACAGCTTCGCTGACGGCAGGGAACAGCAACATCACCCTGAACCAGTCCGGCAATGCTTACACGATCACACCAGTAACTCCAAGCCTGAACGTGACCGGCGGCACCTTAAGCGGCGCTTATCCTTCGCAGACGCTGACGATCCCGAGCTCATCGACCTCGCTGACGGCAGGGAACAGCAACATCACCCTGAACCAGTCCGGCAATGCTTACACGATTACACCCGTAACTCCAAGTCTGAACGTGACCGGCGGGACCTTA
>DGQK01000041.1:0-236 GCA_002390745.1 Bacteroidetes bacterium UBA4416
AAACCTGCCAGTATGGACAGCTACCTGAACATGGCGCATATCATGGCTGCCGCAGAAATTACAAATGCTGACGCCATCCACCCAGGTTATGGCTTCCTTGCTGAAAATGCAAAATTCGCAACCATCTGTGGCGAATACGGAATCAAATTTATCGGGCCCACACCTGAGATGATCAATGCAATGGGCGATAAGATCACCGCAAAAGAAACCATGATAAAAGCTGGTGTTCCTGTGGT
>DGQK01000041.1:310-43848 GCA_002390745.1 Bacteroidetes bacterium UBA4416
ATCTACATGGAGAAATTCGTGGAAGAACCCAGGCATATTGAAATACAAATCGCAGGAGACCAATATGGAAATGTTTGCCATCTGAGTGAACGCGATTGCTCTATTCAACGCCGTCACCAGAAACTGGTTGAAGAATCTCCTTCTCCTTTTATGACGGATGAACTCCGCGAACGTATGGGTGCCGCAGCCATCAAAGCCGCACAGGCAATTAACTATGAAAGTGTGGGAACCATTGAGTTCCTGGTTGATAAACACCGCAACTTCTACTTCATGGAAATGAATACCCGTATACAGGTAGAACACTGTGTAACAGAAGAGGTAATCAATTTTGACTTGATTAAGGAGCAGATAAAAATTGCCATGGGCGAAAAGATCATTGGCAAAGCCTATTTTCCACAGATGCACGCTATAGAATGCCGCATCAATGCGGAAGATCCGTTTAAAAACTTTACACCTTCTCCGGGCGTCATTACAACGCTGCATACTCCGGGAGGGCATGGCATCCGTGTCGATTCGCACGTGTATAGCGGCTACAGGATCCCGCCAAACTACGATAGTATGGTCGGCAAGCTGATCACCGTAGCGCAAACCCGCGAGGAAGCCATTGCCAAAATGCACCGCGCCCTGAGCGAGTATGTGATCGAAGGGGTAAAAACCACCATTCCGTTCCACTTAAAGCTCATGCAGAACGAAGATTTCAAAGCAGGCAACTATACCACCAAGTTCATGGAAACCTGGGATTATGTAAATGCGTAATCAACAGACTATTTTCTAATAAAAAAAACCTCCTCAGCAATGCAGGAGGTTTTTTGTTAACAGGATTTTAAATACCTTTAAAATAAATTACCCCCGGTCAGCGTTTGGAAACCTGATCAAAACAATTCATTTATGAGAAAACTATTTTATGCTTTTTTATTGCTGATACTTGCCTCTACCGGATTTTCCCAGGAGCCGGCAATTATAGTCAACAGCATTCCGGCCGACAACAGCTGCATGCCCATCCGCACGGTACAGGGCCGCATGGATACCATGCAGGGAAAATGGGTAGGCATTTACCACGCGGAAATCAACGGCGACTGCCTTGAGCTGAGCATTATGTATGGCGGCTGCAAGGCCGAAATGGAATTTGTAACGAACGAGGAACTGCTGACCTCGCAATCGTATAAGATGAACTTTTTGTTGAAATACATGATGGCTGCTACCGATCCCTGCAAGGACACCATGAAAACCAAAATCAGCTTCGACTTATTACCTTTTAAAAATAAAGCTCCGGGAAAGGTTATTTTTATTTCTCTTGTAGGATCTGTCTTTAACCTGGGCTACCGGCAAATGCAATAACTAAATTAGTTTTCCTATGAAAGTTCTTTTTACCGGCATTCTTGCATTAGGCTTACTCACCGCCTGCGCGCCATCCGAACAGAAACAGGAACAGGAAGTTCCTGCTCCTTTACCGCCTGCTGCTCCGGCGGAGATCCCGAAGCATGAATCTAAGCTCCATGCTACCATTTATGTAAGCAAAGACGGTCGCATTTTTCTGAACAAAGTGCTCACCGATCTCAAGTCCCTGGACGCGAAATTAAAAGAGTACAAGAGCCAGCACAAGGACCTTATCATCTTCTACTCGCGCGACAACCGGCTACAGGACCCTCCTGAAACTGCGATGCAGGCGATGGACCTGATTGCCAAGCAGGGCCTGCCTATCCAGTTTTATACGGATAGCACTTTTAAAGAGATTGTAGAATTTTAGCTATACACTATCCATGCTTCCCGGGCCAAAAGGAGCCTTGGCATGTGTTGACTCACGCCAGCATGACGCGTTACCTTTTACTTACTATTACCCTGCTGTTTTTTAAAACGGCGCTTATGGCTCAACAGGATTCTTCAGCCATTAAACGATGTATCTCTTCGCCGGATATGTACATGGGGCAAGCCGTGCACAGAACTGCAGATAAAATGCCTGCGTTCCGGGATGGTGCTGCGGATTTTATGAATTACATTTCTAAAAACCTGACTTATCCTGAGCACAATAAGAATACCGGCTCAATCCGGTCTACATTCTATGTCACCTGCGTGATCGATACCAGCGGAAGAGCACAACAGGTCTGCTGCATCACCTCCCGCGATTACTACGAACCTATAGAGGAACAGCTCATCGGGCTGATCCGGAGTTCTGATGGCTGGACTCCCGGCATGATGAACTCAAAAAAGGTATGTGTCAGAATTACCATTCCGATTTCCATCCATTGGAAATAATGTACCTGTTTCATGAATACAACGCAGTCGGCTGCTTCGATCCATTCATAAAGCAGATATACGTCAAACACAGGCTAATATTCATAAAGTGCTGTCAGCTGTTCATTTGGCCTTCATCAAACGTTGGTATGATATACATTCGCACTGTTTAATAACAGGAATCCGCCGAAAATCCTTAAACAGAGTAGGCCTTAATTTAACTAACTAAAAACAATGGGATTTTTTGACAAATTATTTGCAGCTGCTGAAACCCTCTCCAAGCCTGCAATCACAAGCGAACAAGAAGCATTTTTAACTATTTTAGCAGCCTGCGGTTCTGCTGACGGAGATATTGAAGGGAACGAATGGGACACGATTTACGATACCTTGTTTGAAAAAAAACTGTTTAGCACCGTTGATATCTGGGAGCTGATCGAGGAATGCAAGAAAAACATCAAAGCGTATCCTTCGCTGGCAGATGCCGTGAATGAATGCGCGCCTAAGATCCAAAAAGAAAATGCAAACATGGTATTTGCCGTGTGTACCGACCTGGTGCTTATCGACGGCATCATCTCTGCCGGTGAAAAAGCCATCATTACCCATTTAAAAGATGCCTTATCTATTTCCGACGACTTTGCAACAAAAGCTGTAGAAGTATTATTGGTAAGGAATTACAATAACAATTAATCGCACGCCTGTTCCCCGCAGAACATAGCCGTTGCAAAATAAGAAAGTCCCCGCGCATTACGTGGGGACTTTCTTGTTTCTATTAAAAAAGGTGGCTACCAGTTTGACCTACGGTTGCGTGAACCGCTGCTGTAGCGATCGCCGTAACGGCTTTGCTCTTCATCAAACTCATTGCGGCCTCTTTCGTTGCCATATCCGCTGTAGTTATCATAATCATTGCTGCTGCTGTAATCATTATCCTGGCGGCCGTAGCGGGTATTTCCGTAATTGCCGCCTCCTTCGTAGGAACCATAGCCGGAGTTGCGCGAAGGCTGCTCATTGCCATAATAATTGTAGTCTTCATAACCTCTGTGCCCTTGCAGGCCGCCACGGTATTCGCTGTTCATAGAGCCTGTTCCGTAACCGCTGTTGTGGCCTGTTTCGCTGTACCAGTCGTTACCCCTTCTGTTTTGCTGATTCGATTTGCGGTAAGATTGGTCATCATCGTAACGGTTTTCATAACCCTGGTTGGAGCCGTACTGATTTCCATAACCGTGGCGGCTGTTGCCATAACCTTCGTTAGAGCCATACTGCCCGCGGTTTTCATAATTTCCGGAGTTGGAGCCATATTGATTGCCATAGCCCTGGTTTGAGCCGTACTCATTGCGGTTCTGACCTTGCTGCCCGTACTGTGACTGACGACTGTTCTGGTTTTGATTCCCGCGATTTTCATAACCACGGTTTGAACCATACTGGGTAGTACCATAGCTACCACGTGAGGTGTATTGGTCGTTTTCGTTCTGATTGGTGTAATTACGGTTTTGTCCATAATATTGCCCTTCGTTGAACTGGTTCTCATGGTTGCGACCATAATACTGCCCGGCATTGAACTGGTTTTGGTTACCTTCATAGCTACCTTGTGAGCCATACTGGTTGTTGTATCCACCCTGGTTGTATCCACCCTGGCCATAAGAGTTTCCCTGGCGCTGATTGCCGTAGCCTTGTTGGGATTCGCCCAGTCCGTAGCCTTGGTTGTAGCCTGTTTGCCCTGACTGGTTCATGTAGCTTTGTCCCTGATTGGAATAGCCAAACCCACCCTGGTTAGAGCCTGAGCCATACTGCCCCTGATTGGCCCCTCCATAATTTTGCTGGTTACCGTAATTCTGGCCGCCATTCTGCTGGCCGTAGTTCTGTTTATCCTGGCCGTATTGGTTCTCATAGCCACGGCTCGAACCATATTGGTTGCTGTTGCCATAGTTTTGATCCTCATTCTGATTCCCTTTTACAGAAGGCTTTTCCCTGATTTTTTCATCCCAGTTCTGGTTGTCATAATCTTTTGAGTTCTCCTTATTATTATAAGAAGAGCTGTAATCCTGAGTATCCTTATCCGTATTCAGACCCGCCTCGTTTTTGGTTTTCGATTTGGTTTCAGATTCAACAGAAGTTGTGTCGGTAGTGGCACCGGTGGTATTTTCTGTTGTTGATTTTGCGGTAGGATTAGAATCCGTTTTCGAAGTCGATGTTTCAGACTTGTTTTTGTTGTTGAAGCTTGTCATTGTGTTTATGTTTTAGGGTTAATTGATTGGTTGATTTATAATCTCTAATACCTTTTCAATTTCCTTACCATCATTTTATCTCCAGGTTTCAGGGAATATCATGACGTTTTCGGTAAGCCGTGTGGAATTAATAAGACCGGACGGTCAACATTGTAGAAAAAAATGCAATCTCCATTCCTAGAAAATCGGCTTCCGGAATCCATTCACCAGCCTCACCCCGAATAACGGATGCCAGTAAGGGAGCGGTACTTTTTTAATGGTGTAATCTGTATCCGGCCGCTCACCGGGCAGTCCGTAATTCATATCATAGTCGCGCCCGTCGGGATAGGCCCCGATACACCCGATATCATGCTTGCGTCCCAGGTTTTTATGTGCGACACCCGCTGGGATAATGATCACATCCCCTTTTTTTACCCGTAAGGTAATGCCGGAATCTCCGCCAAGCTGCAACCGTGTTTTACCGGCATAAAAACCCAGTACCTCGTGTGTGGTGCTGTGGTAGTGGTGCTCCGTCAGAACGCCGTCCTTCCAGCTGTTGTACCAATGGTTTGCAGCAAACAGGTTCCTTACAAAAAGCGCCGGAAAAAACTCAGGAAGCCTGAGCACGTTGTGGTAGACCAATACCGGAAGCTCCCGGTTATTGGGAAAAATACCGTCATCATACAGAAAATAACGCTCCGATGAATATGTGTTGCTCAGCAATTCCATGTCGCAGATCAGCCGGAAAAGTTAATGCCACCTTCCTTTAATTTTTCAAATACCTTCATCATAATAGCTGTTTTGGAGCCGGAACGCGAACCTTTGAAGACGGCAAGATCATACCAAAAAATAACCTTCAGCTTTACCTTGTCGGAATTCAGGGAGTCGATGACAACTTTCACAGGCTTATTATCCGTGTTCATCACAAATTTAAAGGAACTTACTGTTTCCCTGATACGCTCTATCGTTTCGTGCATCTGGCTGATGGCAACATTTACCATAAACTCCTGCCGCAGGTTGTTATCATCATGCGCATATTTGATCAACGGATTTTTCAGGATCATGGAATTGGGAATCAGGACTATCTTCCCGTTCTCTGCCTCCACCGTCGTTTGCCGCATCGTCATGTCTTTTACCACTCCTTTCACTGCCTCGCACTCAATTAGATTGCCCACATGGTAAGGACGGCTGAAAGCCAGGATAAGGCCCGAAAGAAAATTCTCACCGATATCTTTGAGGGCAAATCCCACGATAAATGTCGTGAGGCCTGCGCCTGCCAGGATCTTATTGGAGATAGTTCCCAAACCCAGGATGCCGAGAGCCATCACCGTTCCTAAAATAAATATCACTGCCCAGATGATCTTACCGATAAAATTGGAGATGAGCGGATCCTTCGTGCGCCTGAGCGAATAGCGTGAAATAAGTTTAGACAGAAAAGCCGCCAGGAAAAGCGTGGCTACCATACAGGCAATTCCTCCCAGGATGACGGGGATGTAGCTTGTGAAATTGTGGAAGAAATGATGGAAGTTGTTGAACATAGGCCCCATAGATACATTGTTTTATCCACAGGATTCAATTTGCATGCCGTTGTGGAATCGCTTCCACAGCATAAATAGGTTGCGGTGTAGCATTTTTTTCATGATTTGCGTCGGCTTTTTCAGGATAAGGCTGGTATCGTGTTTTGTACATATTGGAAAACCACTAAATCAATTATCATGAGAACTACCAGAGAAACAAACCGGGGAACACAACAGAGAGACTCTCACGGACGCTTCACCGACCAGTACCGCCATGGTTATCACAACCAGGATAACGACACGTATTACAACCGCGGTAGCGAAGAAGAGGACTACGACCGCTTCGAAGATGGGGGCCGCGGAAATTACACGGCTGATTATGACGACGACTATTACGATCAACGTGATGATGATGGCTATGTGCATGACGAGTACACGCGCGAGTACGATCAACGTCATGGTTACGGCTCAGGCCAGGGAAATTTTGAGCGTCAGTACTCGCAACAATATGGAGGCTCCTCGCAAAGAAGAAACAGCAATGACGGTTCCAACAATAACCAGCGCAATGCCTATTATACTTCCAGGAGAAATAACCACTACCTGGATTCGGACAGGGATTCATCACGCAGGCAGGACTATGGAAATGACGACAACCATTACTCCAACAGCTCCCGCGGCGGCTATAGCTCCTACTCTTCCCGTGGAAACAACGAAACCCGCGATTCGCGCGATGGAAGGTACGGCTCTTCAAACAGTAACAGCTCCCGAACATCCGGCGATTATTCTTCGCGAAGCACTCACCCCGGACGCAACGAACGTTCAGGCCGTTACGGGTCGACACATGGGAATTCCGGAAGAGGCTATAATCACGAGAACTCTGAGCGCTACAGCGGAAATGACCGGACCTCGTCACGCAGTGGAGATTATGGAAACTCCTATGACTCTGAAAGATCAGGAAGAAGCGGCAACCGTGAAACCCTCTATTCCTTCGGTGGCTATGATTTCGAAAGAACGGGCCGGCGTGAAGAAAACCGTATGCCATTGAACAGCCGCTCATACTACTATGATGACGGACACCATGATGGTTCTTACCGCCAGGAACGGGATGGATCTTATTCCCGCACCGGCAACCGTTCGGCTAACCGCGGGCAAGGCTATGTATCTATGAACAACGAATTCAAACGCACTTCTTCCAATGGAAGGAATTCCCATCAAAGTGACTACAATCACTCCAACCGTTACAATTACTAATACCTGTCAGCCAATTGTAAAAAAGCTTGCTTCTTTTGAGGCAAGTTTTTTTTTACGATGATATTACAGTGATTCCTCTCTCCGCTTCTAACTGTCAATACGTGTTTGATGGTTTTAATGAATCAAGGCCGGAATCTGTCATAAGACTGGCACATGAGCTAAAAGACACTCTTCGCCATCTGTGATATTGGTGCTAAATAGATTGGCTTTTAAACATAAGCTGTTCACGGCATGTCGGGATGAGATTGGTGTAACTTGCTCTGTAGTCGAAAAACATCAGAAATGTCTGGTACGCTGTAGCCATAAAACTTTTAAGGTCTTCTAATTAATAATGTTCTACTACTACGGAGCAGTGAAAAAGTCCCGTAGGGACTTAACATTATTAATTACATGGCAGCCCAACGCTCAGCTTGCTCCGTAGGAGCAAAATATTCTGCCCTCGTAACTCACACAAATCCTGACATACCTCCGGGTCGCACATACCAACCAAGCGTGTCATTTTCTTATCTGTAAATACAAGTCCTAAAAGGGGACAGTTATATAAAGTCATGGATTCATATTTGGCTCCTACGGAGCCAGGAGCATAATCCTACCTCTTCTTTTAATGATGTCTTGCTCCTACGGAGCAAAAATTCATTATAGTATAAACCGACTTGCTCCGTAGGAGCAACACATTATGAACGCATTGTATCAAAACAACACTGGCTTTTGAAGCAAAATCTCACCTGTACTTCCTCAAAGAAAATTCATACTTGATTTTCCGGTGCTCGCTTCTCCACCGGAAAGGGCTTTTGAAATAAACCAAGAGGTGCTTGCCAAGCCGTTTTACAATCAGGGCAAAATGGCTAAGAGAAATGATCAGTGAGGCCATCAGGTTCATGGGACGAAATTATGTCCCTGCTACTAAAATCTGATGCCAGCACATCGTTTTCCTCCGCTCTGCCCTCTCGACATAAGCATACGTGCCGAAGAAGATCCGGAGCCCACGCATACAAACAAAAAAGGCTATCCGGAGATAGCCTTTCATATAATTTAGTTGAGGATTACATGTTTTCAATCACCAGGGCCGTAGCGCCGCCACCGCCATTGCAAATACCTGCCGCGCCGTATTTGGCGTTATTTTGCTTCAGTACATTGATAAGCGTTACGATCACGCGGGCACCGGAAGCTCCCAATGGGTGGCCCAGGGAAACAGCACCGCCGTTCACGTTCACTTTGGAAGCATCGAGGTTCATCAGCTTGATATTGGCCAGACCAACCACAGCGAAGGCTTCGTTCAATTCGAAATAATTGATATCGCTCATGTTGAGGCCTGCTTTTTCAACCGCTTTAGGAACCGCTACCGATGGTGTGGTGGTAAACCACTCCGGTGCCTGCTCTGCATCCGCATAGCCTTTGATCTTTGCCAGAGGTTTCAGGCCTAAAGACTCTGCTTTTTCTTTGCTCATCAATACCAGGGCTGCTGCACCATCGTTCATGGTAGAAGCGTTGGCTGCCGTTACCGTTCCGTCTTTCTGGAATACCGGTTTCAGAGCGGGGATCTTGTCGAAGTTCACATTTTTATATTCCTCATCCTCTGCAAACAGGATGTCGCCTTTTTTGGTTTTCACCTCCACAGGAACAATTTCTTCGTTGAATTTCCCTGCTGCCCATGCTGCTGCCGAGCGTTTGTAGGATTCAATGGCAAAGGCATCCTGATCTTCGCGAGAAAAGTGGTATTCTTTGGCACACAACTCTGCGCAATTACCCATTGGCACGTTGCCATACACATCGGTCAGACCGTCTTTCGCAAGGCCGTCGATCACGGTTCCGTTTCCATACTTCGCTCCCCAACGGTTATTCTCCAGGTAGAAAGGCACCTGGCTCATGTTTTCCATTCCGCCGGCCACAATCACATCGGCGTCGCCCAGCATGATAGCCTGTGCTGCCAGGGAAATGGATTTCATACCGCTGGCACACACTTTATTAATAGTGGTGCAGTTCACGTTGTCGGGCAAGCCTGCAAATTTTGCGGCCTGCCGCGCAGGGGCCTGTCCGAGGTTGGCCTGCAACACCGAGCCCATGTATACTGCATTCACCTGTTTCGGATCCAGTTTTATTTTGTCAAGAGCGCCTTTAATTGCGATGGCGCCCAGTTTGGTAGCAGAAACTCCTGCCAGCGTTCCGCCGAAAGAACCCATTGGGGTTCTCACTGCTGCTACGATATATACTTCTTTATTCATAATCAGTGTTTTAAATTTAACGCGCCAAATATAGCATTGGAATTTAAGTTTGATGATCCGTTCATCTAAAAAACATGAACATTTTCCTATTTAATTAACATTTAAGCCTAAATTAAGCCTGCTTTCAGCTACTAACACCTGAAACGCCTGAAAGTTCAGCGGGCAGTATAAGGTAACGCTGACCGACAGCGGGCCAACATTAGCCTAAAAGCCACCGATTTTAGTAAAATATAACTCACCGGTAAGGCTCAAAAGTTGTTTCAATTGATACCTTTAAGCCCAATTAAATTGCATCCGTATGTTTTTTCGTTTTCTCATCGTCTTTGTTCTCGTCGTTCTGATTGAAATTTATTTTTTTCAGATCATTAAAACCATCACGATCGACTTCACACCCGGCAAAAGAAAGCTGGTGTATTACATCGCTTATGGCCTTGCAGCCTTCAATATCATCTTTAGCGCGGTAGCTCTTTTCTATCCTCCCAATGAATGGCCTGTCTTTTTCAGGATGCTCTACTCCATCGCTTTCATCCTCCTGATCTGCAAATTATTTGGGGTCTTATTCCTGATTATTGATGATGTGATCAGGTTGTTTCGTTGGATCGGTAGTTATTTTCAAAAAGCACCGGCTGATGCAACCGAAGTAACGCACCACATTAGCCGCCTGAAATTCCTGAGTTATGTTGGCCTTACGTTTACGGTCGTTCCTGCCATTTCCTTTATCTATGGGATGGTGAAAGGCGCGTACAAATACAGGGTACACAAGGTGAAGGTAAAGTCGCCGAACCTGCCCGAAGCGTTCCATGGCTTTAAAATTGTGCAGCTTTCCGACATCCACTCGGGCAGCTTTATGAGCAGCGATCCCCTGGTGAAAGCTTTCGGGATTGTGATGGAACAGAAGCCGGACATGATCCTGTTTACCGGCGACCTTGTCAACAACGAAGCCAAAGAAACCGAGCCTCACCTTGAAAGCTATAAACTGCTAAAAGCACCTTACGGCGTGTACTCCTCGCTCGGCAACCACGATTACGGCGATTACAAGCATGACTGGGAACCGGGGGCCAAGGAAGCAAACCTGCAAGCGCTGAAAGATGTGCACGCCCAATCGGGATGGCGCCTGCTGATGAATGAGCATGTGCCTATTGAAAAAGACGGGCAGAAAATTGCCTTGCTGGGAATCGAGAACTGGGGCGGGAACCTGAACTTTCCGCGTTACGGAAAACTCGAGAATGCCTACGCAGGCACAGAAGGTTATCCCTTTAAGATCCTGCTATCGCACGACCCTTCGCATTGGGATATGCAAGTGAGCCAGGAAAGAAAATACAAAGACATCGACCTTACCCTAAGCGGCCACACGCACGGCATGCAATTCGGGATCGAAATTCCGGGATTTAAATGGAGCCCTGTTAAATACATTTACAAACACTGGGCAGGCCTTTACAGGCAGGACAATCAATACCTTTATGTAAACCGCGGCCTGGGCTTCCTGGGCTATCCGGGGCGCCTGGGCATTTGGCCCGAAATTACCGTGATCGAGCTGGAGAGGGCCTGACAGCAGGTGTTCTCCACTAAAAAATCATTCCCATTCTTTTTGAAACGTCGCATTTCAGAACGTTCTTAAATAAAAACAGCCGGCTGATCACCGGCTGTTTTGCTATTTATATTTTCTGCCCGGCGAGAGAGCTCATTAGTGTTTGATCATCTTCACCGTGTGTGATTTCGAAGCATTACTCAGTTTTACGATGTACATGCCGGATGCCAGCTCCGGCAGCGACACCTGTGTTTCCTCGTTTCCTGAGATTTTTCCTGAATATACCACACGGCCATCCAGCGACAATACCTCGATGCCTGCATTATCCATATTGGTTACACGGATCGTGAATTGCCCGTTGTTTGGGTTTGGCATCAGGGCGACATCGGCATCGGCCGCGTTTTCCTGAACGTTTGTGCATGGATCTACCAGCACAGTGGCTTTTGCCGCGCAGTTGATCGTACTAAACACAGTCGCACCTGTGGAATCATTTCCTGCCGCATATACCAGTGTTTCATCCATGCCGCCAAACTGCGCAGAGCCTTCGTAGTGCATGTACCAGCGTTTATTCCAGGGAGCGTATGTAAAGCTGGCCATATCACTGATGTCGCTGAATGCTTTTACAGTAGTTGGCGCTCCTGCAGGAAGTGTACGCCTTTTGATTTCCGAATAGTTGTTATCGCGGTAAAGTACAGAGTAAGTTCCGTTAAACTCAGCCACACCCCAGCATGCCCATGACTCGCTTTGGTAAAATTCGGGATCGGCGAGCATCCCGAGCTTGTTTACCTGCCCTGTTTGCAGGTTCACGGAATACCATGAATGCTTCGGTGCACTGTAGATCACCAGAAATCCTTTTCCGGCAAAAACCCCGCTCTGATAATTAAAGTTTTCATCCCAGCCAAAAGCGATAGAATCGGATAAGGTAATAGTAGAAGTTCCGATGGAAAGTGTCGGCGTGAGTGCTACCAGGTGCGTCACATACATGGAATCCATGGTGTTGGCATCCGGCAATCCTTTATAGGTATTATAAAGCGAGTACAGCTGCCCGTTGCCAAGATCGCTGAACAGGCCGTCTGCTCTGGGAAGATTGATGCCGTTTTGCAGATTCAAATCATAACGCGCGACGCTGTCATCGCCGCAAATGTAAATGTAATTGCTGGTAACGGCAATCCCTCCGCGGTCGTCGCCGGAGATGTCGTTATGATCTACGGTTGCACTATTGGTCTCTCCGAGCGAATCGATCCGGAAATACGTTTGCTTCAGGGTCGTAGCCGCATAATATGTGGTAGTGGTGGTAAGGGATGGTGTTATGAAAACGCTTCCTGCCCCTACGCTCTGCGTGGTTGCCAAATCGGAATACCAGCCGATGGCGCCCTGGCCTGTAGCGGTAAGGGTTGCCTGTTTGGGCGCGCAGCTCAATACAGAGCCTGAGCTCACCGCCGTTAAGCCTTCATTGATCCGGATCGTGGTTTCGGCTTTGCTGATACAGCCGGCAGTATTCGTGTAAGAGTATGATACCGTATACGAGCTGCCCGGCGTTAAAGACGCAGGACTGAACGTGCTCCCGGTAACGCCAGCGCCTGTCAATACACCTCCGGCAGGCGTCGCTGTGATGGCCACACTGGAGCCGCTGGTACAAAATGTATTGGATGGAATGGACAAAGAGGCTACCGGACCGCTTACACAGTAATTATAACGGATCTTTGCCCTGGCATGATTGGCGGTACAGAAATAATCGACGTTATTGCTTGTGGTGCCTGTAAATTTCAGTGTGTCATCTGCCGCCCAGGTATTAATGAGAAAAGCAGGAAAGAGGAACTTCACGGAGTCGGCCATGCAGTCGCTTCCATCGAAGTAAGGCTGTGTTTGCCCTATGGCATAGTTATTCTCTCCGCGGATGCTTATAAATTCGGAAGAAGCGCCGAAGTCACCTTCATAGTAGATGGTGAGCGTGGCAGTACCATAAGCGTTGGGTTGCAGACCCGATACATTGAGCTTCAATACCTGTGGGGTTGTCATAATAGTGTCGTAAGGGCCTGTTTTGGTAAATGTTTGCGCAGCCGCCCAAAGTGTGGTGAGCATGGCAAATGCTGTCAACGATAATTTAAGTCGTACAGATGTTTTTTTCATAGAGCTAATAGAAATGGTTTAGGGCCGCGAATCTATTATTTCCCTTTCAGAATAAACATTAAATGTTGCCAACGACAATTTAAAGTATATGAATAGATTTTATCAGGTACGATCAACGGACGGACACGATCAGTCTCCGCGTTTGATGGTAAAGGTGAAGGTGGTGCCTTCATTGACCTTGCTATCCACATCAATGGTTTCGTTGTGCGCCTCTACGATATGTTTGACGATAGCAAGTCCAAGGCCTGTGCCTCCCTGTTCGCGGCTGCGGCCTTTGTCTACACGGTAGAAACGTTCGAATAACCTCGAGAGGTGCTTCTCCTCAATGCCAATCCCATCGTCTTTGATCTCGACGATCACCTGCTCATCGAACAGATTAATGGTAATCAGCGTTTTCCCGTTCTCTTTGCCATATTTAATGCTATTGGTCAGCAGGTTCACAATGACCTGCCGGATCCGGAATTTATCGGCATGCACGATGATGGGCTTGTCGTATTTTTTCGCCAGCAGCAGGCGGATGTTTTTCCGGCTGGCCTGAAACTCCAGCGCTTCAATAATTTCCTTGATCTGCTGAGCGATGTCGTACTTCTCCCGCTCGAGCTCCAGTGTGCCTACTTCGAGCTGGGATATGGTTTCCAGGTCGTCGATGATCTGGATCATGCGATCGATACTTTTGTCAGCGCGCTTAAGGTACTCAATGTTGATGGTAGGGTCATCCACACCACCATCGATGAGTGTGGACACATAGCCCTGGATATTGAAAATGGGCGTTTTGAGCTCATGCGATACGTTGCCGAGAAATTCCTTCCGGTAGCTGTCGAGGTTGCGGTGCTGTTCTACTTCTTTGTTGCGTTCCTCCGCCAGCTTATTGATCTCATCCTCCAGCCGCTCCAGGGCATCCACCTCATCGAGCTGGAACTCTGTATTGGGTATTTCTTTGGGCTGCAAAGCCTTCACCTTTAGGTAGAGCTTATCGATCTTATCGAAAATGATATTATTATAGAGGATATAGATTACAAAAAAACTAATGATGAACGAAATGAAAAAATAAAGCAGCATGATGGAAAAATTGGCTGCTCCGGTAATTTTGTAGGCAATGATGCTTACCAGGAGCGTTTGCAGGATCGCAGAGATCAGGCTGAGCACAAGGGTAAGGGCAGGAATCTTTAACTTATTCATCGTACTATGCGTATCAACAACGAATGTGCAAAGAAAAAACCGCTTTCAGAAATCGTGCAGGTTATTTTTTTGTAAAGTTATGAAGGAAGGAACAAAAGGGATGAAAGAGACAGAAGGGATGGAAGGGACTTAAGGAACAAGATACACGCTACCAGGCAAAAGACATCGAAAAATGGACAACAGACACTGCCTCTTTTCTCACATCTCAATACTCATATCTAACATCTCAATACTCACATCTAACATCCCAATACTCACTTACTCAAGGTTATCCGTTCCCTGTAAAAGTACTTTTCCTGTGTGCTTTCAAAAGGCCGGTAAATATAATAGGCGTAGCCATCATGGATCTTCAGCTTGTCGGCACTGTGAAACTGGAGCGAGTACCTGCCCTGGTCCTGCCCGTTATGAAGGCTGATCTGCCTGATGTATTTGCGCCCGTTCTTTTCATAAACAGCATAGATCGTGTTTTCGACATCATCTTTCAGCATCACATTCTTCCATTCTTTCCAGTTTTTGGGATGGTTGTAGCTGATGCTCAGGGAATCGATCTTCCGGCCGTTGCGGTCGATGTGGAACAACAGGTTTTTATAGTGATCGAATATGGAGATCGTATCTTTGACCACATACAGGGGCGCATACAAAGGCTCATAGAACATACTTTTGGTAAAGCCGCTCATGAGCGATGCCACCACGTGCTTATCCACATTCAGGTCCATCGCCATGCGCCTGGCCTGCAACTTTTCATTGGGCTTGAGGGAATAATACTCGAAGTTGTAGGCATGCATCAGCTCCTTGTCCTCGATAGAGATCAGTTTGCTCCGGGCACTGTCTTTTTCATTGAAGGCAAAATAATTAAACATGGGGTAGTCCTTCCAGTAATCGGTATAAATGATCTTCCCGTTAATGGTGTCGATGATCGGCCTGATAAACGCATTGACATCCTCTATAGCCAAGGGGATCAGAACAAAACGGTCGTGATACATATTGATACGGTAGATGTAATTTTCGCAAACCAGGTTTGTGTAACCCATATAGTCGCGGTAAAATTCCCTGGCCAGGCCACCTTCCCGGGGCACTGCAAAACTGGTAATGACCTTGCCGTTAAGGTCAGCCAGTTTCAGGTTTGCCTCCCTCAGCGACTTCGCCGCAGTGAGGAGGATAAACTTGTCTTCGTAAAAGTCGAAATCATACACGCTGTATGCCGGCGAGCCAAGGATGGTATCGGGCCTTGCTTTGGCATAAATGGGCACCATGCCGAGCTCAGTGGCAGCCGGTTTCAGGGATATGGAAATATTTACCGAATCGGGAACACCGGTGAGATCGGCTTCTTTGACGCGTGTCACATAGCTCATCTGCTTAACGACTAGCGAAACATGCTTTTTAGCAGGGATCACCAGGCGGTAGTTCCCCTGCCTGTCCGTTGTGGTGTAGTAAGTCGAATTTTGCACCTGAACAGCGGCGTGCCGGAGCGGGGCATGCGTGCTATCGTCTGTTACCGTACCAAAGATGGTGATTTGGTGTTGTCCCTTCAAGGTTGCCGTTGCGGTAAGCAGCAGAGCCAGCAGGCAGGTAGTCATGTTATTCATAATCCCGTTTATTGAAAAGACGCTCCCGGAAATACATTCCATAAGGCCTTCAGGTAATTTATTCTGATTCTAACTATCAGAGGGTCACAAAATTGTTATTTTATCCTGAGCCACGAAAAAAATATTAGTAACTTTCGTGCCTCAATCCGAAACAAAAAACGTACAATGCTATCTAATAAAATCAAAGCAGCTCTCAATGAGCAGATCCAGAAAGAGGCCTTTGCTTCCAACTCTTACCTTACCCTGGCAACCTGGAGCGAAGAAAAAGCCCTTGATGGCGTAGCCGCTTATTTTTATGCAGCCGCCGAAGACGAAAGGCAGCACATGCTCGAGATCTACAAATACCTCAACACATACGGCAGTGGCGCTCACCTGAAACCATTGAAGGAAACATCGGTGAAGCTGAAAAACATCCTGGAGGTTTTTCATTATGTATTCGACCTTGAACACGAAGTAACGGTTTCAATCAATAAGCTGGCAAAGCTGGCATACGAAGAGAATGATTTTGCAACCTTCAAATTCCTTGAGGCCTTTGTGCTGGAGCAGCAGCAATCTGAAAAAGACGTGACCGACCTCATCGACATGATCAAGCGTGTGGGCTACGAAGAGAAAAACCTGTACTACCTGAATAAAACCTTCAAAAAGAACGAAGAGCGTAAAGCCTTAGGAAAAAATCCGGATCTGGACGTGGAAAAGGAATAAAACCACTTCTTGAAAAAATCCGGTCACTTATAAGCCCAGACCCTGCACTTGTTGGTTTGGGCTTTTTGCTGCCTGCCATTGCCGTAATTTTAAGGTACGCCATCCCCGGTAGTTAATCTTAAAAACAGGACAATTATGAAAGCTATAACGCTACTCCCACTTTTTTGTATTGGCATCACAATCCAGGCGCAGAACAATTTCAAGTATTTAGATATCAATAATGTGAAAGCCGGGATCGGCAACCGGGGAATCATGCATTATGACCCGGCTACAAACCAGGCATCCTATGAAGTGCCACGTGGCAGCGGTAAGCATTCCGATTTTTTCAGCGCCCTATGGATTGGCGGTTATGATAATTCCAATGCTCTCCACCTCGCTGCCCAGACTTACAGGCAAAGCGACGATTTCTGGCCTGGGCCGTTGGATACTACCAATGGAGGCATAACCGCAGCGACGTCCAACCAATATGATAAAATCTGGAAGCTAAACAAAACAGATATTGATAACTTTATCATCAACTTCAACAACGGCAACGTCCAGAATAATTCGTTTACGCCGGCCGCCGATCTTTTATCATGGCCCGCTCAGGGAGTGGGAGCACAATCACGGAACCTGGCACCTTTTGTGGATGTGAATCAGAATCACATTTACGATCCGCTGACAGGTGGCGATTACCCGGTCATGAAAGGCGATCAGATGCTTTATTTTATTTTCAATGACAACATGAGTCATGGCAACAGTGGCGGCCTCCCCATGAAGGTAGAGGTACATGCCACGGCATACGCCTACGGACAGAGCACGACATCGGTTCAAAACCCTTATTTAAACAATGCAACCTTTTATCACTACAAGATTATAAACCGGAGTAATCAATCTTACAACAACGTGAATGTAACTCTATGGTCTGATGCCGATCTTGGGTATTATGGCGATGATTTTATCGGTTGTGATATTGCAGATAACTTCGGTTACATTTACAATAGTGATTCCTATGATGAAACGATTGGCGGCATCAATGGATATGGTTCCTTTATTCCCGCAGCCGGCTATCAGGTCCTGAGAGGACCGGTCGATTCTCAAAACGGCATCGATGACAACCGGAATGGCATGGTTGATGAACCCTGCGAACAAATGGGCATGATGTCCTTTAATTATTTCAATCATTTGTTTCCTGGAGTACCGGTTAGTCAAACCCCTCCTTCCTCTCCACTTGAATACTACCGCTATATGAGCGCGACATGGAAAGATGGCAGTCCTTTGACATGCGGAGGAAACGGCTATGGAGGAAGCTTATTCACTTATTTTGCATATCCCGGTCAATACCCTTACTGCGGCGGAAACTGGACGGAGCAAACAGCAGGAAATTCTCCCGGCAACAGAGAGTTTAATATAAACATCGGTGCTTTTATGTTTACCGCAGGGAGCAGTCATGAAATAGAGTTTGTGCATTGCACCTCTTTTCCTACCAACAACAGCAGTGCGGTCGCAGAATTAAAAAGTGATATGCAGTCACTACGCGCATTTCATCAGCAAACGTATCCCTGGAATTTTTGCATCCCCATAACGTCGGTAAAAGAAGAAGAGCAGGAATCTTTTTTTCTCATCTATCCTAATCCGGCGTCTTCGGAAATCAATCTTAGGACTAAAAGCTCAAAGCCTTCAACTATTGAGATCAGCGATGTGTATGGAAAAGTACTACTTAATCTCACAGCACAAAACAGTGAACATGTAAACTTGAACATCAGTAGCTTTGCAGCAGGAGTTTATTTTGTAAAAGTAATCACGGAGGGCAAGAGTACCGTGAAGAAATTCATCAAACACTAAGAGGTTTTATTTTTTTAATACTCAGAGTAGCACAAAAGCCCGGATCTGCTATAGCTCCGGGCTTTTTAATTCCGGTTCTGCCCCAGGCTCCCGCATTTATTTAATGAATACGGCCACTTATCTGTTTAGTGTTTTTATGAGCTCCTCCTGCGCTAATTTTATAGCACCATAAAGTGAAAGCGGCACAGCTCCTGAAAAATTCATTAGAACGAAACCACTTGCCCCATTCTATCCTATGAAACAGCTGCTTATTCTGGCCCTGTGCATCGCACCATGCTTTCCGGGCGCTTTCGACGCCAGTGCTTTTTCCTGTTACCGGCTGGGATGGGAGACCGGAATTATAAAGGGCCCTCAACTCAAGACTAAGGACATAGTGAACACCGGGGAACACGAAGCAAAGCGTTTAACAGCAGCAGAAAACAAGGATTCTGCCAGGGTTGTCGAACTCTACGATATGATCCTGCCGCCGGCTTGCCTGCTTTTGCTGATAGGGCTATGCCTTACTCTGCAAAAGCCTGAGAAATGAGGATTTTCCGGACGTGTTTATTGCCTGTGCAGGCGTGATGATGCCACGGATCATTTCTTCTTGTGCTTCCAGCGGCGGTGGCTCCACAGCCAGATCTCGGGCTGCGCGATGATGTCTTTTTCGAGCTTGCGGGTATGCAGCTCGGAAATCTCGCCTTCGGCGGTATTCTTCGGATCCATCACCAGGTACTCGGTATTCACCACATAATAGCCGCGCTTCACCCTGTTCACGGTAACGTATACTACCGGAAAATTAAGCTTCTGCGCGATCTTCTCCGTTCCCCAGAACACAGGAGTATCCTGGTTAAGGAAGGTCGTCCAGTAGGCATTATCCGGCGAAGGGGTTTGATCGGCAATAAAGGCTGTAGCATTGACTTCGCTCCTGTTGCGGATCATTTCCCGCATGGTGTCTTTCATGGCATAGAGCTTTGTTCCGAAGCGGGTGCGCATCTGATACATGAGTTTATCGAAGCTTTTATTGCTGAGCGGATGGTAGATCACATAGAGCTGCTGAGGGTTAACCAGGCTGAAGGAGCTCCCTGCCCACTCCCAGTTGCCGTAGTGGCCCATCACCAGGATACAGGATTGTTTCCGGTCGTGCAGTTCACGGAAGATCCGCCTGGTATTCTCATTCATCGCGCAGCGGCGTATGGCCTGTTCTTTGGAAATAGTCAGGGTTTTCAGCGTTTCAAGAAAAAGGTCGCAAAGGTAATGGTAGAATTTACGCTCGATCTCTTTCAGCTCGCGCTGCGATTTTTCGGGAAAGGAGTTCTTCAGATTTTCAAAAACCACCTTCTTCCGGTAGCCTATCACCCGGTAGAGCAGGAAATACACGAAGTCGGAAAACAAATAGAACAGCGGGAAAGGTAGCAGCGAAATAAGATAAAGAAATGGTAATGCAACATAGAAACCAATAGCGCTCATGCTGGTAAAAATACAGATAATTCATATTTTTTTTACACAATTCCCCGACATATTAATTCCTTTTAATTATATTTATAAACAAGAAATTTCTGCCTTATGAAGATATTTTTCACCTCGATTTGTTTTTTAGCCCTTGTATCAAGTGTAAAGGCCCTGGATGCCGGTGATATTGTAAAAATGGAACTGGCCAAACAAAAACTCTATGCCGGCCAGTACATCGGTGCCCTCAACCTTTATAAAGAAGTTCTCCAGAAAAATCCGGATGATTCCAAAGTGCTGCATTACGTAGGCTTTTGCCAGTTTCAACTGCAAAAGTACAATGATGCGGAAGAAAGCTTCAAAAAAGCGATTGCCACCAATAAGGACGTCAAGCCTGAAACACACCTCCTGCTTGGAAAGATCTACCTCCACAATGTGAAGATCGATGAGGCGCTTGCAGAATTCAATACCTATAAAAGTACGGCAAAGCCTAAAGAATCGGAATATGAGGAGGTGGACGTGTACGTGGCCCACTGCAATAATGCGAAAAAATACATGGCTGCGCCGGTAGATGTGGTCGTGGAAAACCTCGGGCCCGCCATCAACTCCAAATACGACGATCAATCGCCTGCGATAAGTGCCGACGGACGCAAGCTGGTGTTCAACACCCGCCGCCCTGAAACAACGGATTCGCCAAGGGATGTGGAAGGTGACGGCAAATTCTTCCAGGATATTTTTATCGCTACCTGGGATACGGTGAACAAAAAATGGAACCAGGCAGAGGATGTTCCGGGTAATGTAAATACGGACGCTCACGATGCCTGCACCAGCATTTCGCCGGATGGCAAGCAGATCTTCATCTATAAGAACGACGTGAAGGATAATGAATCGAGGGGTGGCGACATCTTTGTTTCCAAAGTGGTGAACAACAAATGGAAAACACCGGAGGCCATCGGAAAGCCCGTTAATACGACCTACTGGGAAGGCGGCGCCTGTATTTCTCCCGATGGCAAAACCCTGTACTTCACCAGTGAGCGCCCTGGTGGTTATGGCCATTCCGATATTTACTCCGTGACACGGATCAACAAAACGGAATGGGGGAAACCGGTGAACATCGGCCCGGAGATCAATACGGCCTATGACGAAGTAGGCGTGTTCCTGGCACCGGACGGTAAAACCTTGTTCTTCTCTTCCAACGGCATGAACTCGATGGGATCTTACGATATTTTTAAATCGGTGCTGGAAGGCGGAAAATGGAGCAAACCGGTAAATCTGGGATATCCCATCAATACCGTATTCAAAGACGGACCTCTGGTAGTGAGCGCCGATGCGCAAACCGCCTACTTCGCCAGCGAACGCACCGGCGGCCTGGGAGAGAGCGATATTTACAAAGCAGACCTTTCCAATTATGCGATCCTGGAAAAAGACAATAAGAAAAAAGTCAACAACGGCCTGAGCATCCTCAAAGGGACGATCCGAGACGGCTTCGAAGGCTCCGGCATTGCCATGGCGGATATAACGATCACCGACGCCAGCGGCGCTGTAGTTATGAGCACGGTAACCAACGACAACGGCGAATATTTCATGACTCTGAAAGGCAATACGTCTTATACCATCAAAGCCTCTAAAAAAGGCTATAAAACAGGCGAGGAAAAAATCGATCTGAAATTAGGAACGACCGATACGTTCAGCCTCGATAAGCAGATCATGCTGAGCAAAGAGAAATAACATTCCGGCTTGTACGGCTTCTAACATGAATTCATGAAAATTCTTAAAGTTTGTTTTAAGCTGCTGCTCTATGCGGCTGCATTGGGTGGGATATGGCTGGCCCTGGCCCTCCTGCTTCCCAAAATTAAGCTGGAAGCGGAAGACAGAAAAGATGTGAAAGAAGTAACAATTTTCGTGAGAACGAATGGCGTGCATACCGACATTGTGATGCCCAGGAACATGCACCTTCCTAATTCGGTCGTAAGTTTCAACTGGAACAACCTCGTCAACGATACGCTTTTCCACGATGTGGATTCTACTTACCATTATGTAGCGGTTGGCTGGGGCGACAAAGGATTTTACCTCAATACTCCCGAATGGAAAGACCTGAAGCTGTCTACCGCATTTAAAGCGGCTTTCGGCCTGGGCAGTACGGCCATGCACGTCACCTATTACCGCCGGATGGAGGCCGATGGCGAGTCTACCAAAGCAATTAAGATCAGCGCTCCCGACTACCAGAACCTCATCGCCGAGATTACCCGGAGCTTCGACCTGGAGGACGGGGCTCCAAAGCTGATCCCCCACCCCGCTTATGGCGCGCACGATAATTATTTTGAAGCCAAAGGACGCTACAGCCTCTTTAAAACCTGCAACACCTGGACAGGCAATACGCTTCACAAAGCCAACATCACCATGGGAGTGTGGACTCCGCTGCAATCGGGTGTGATGAACAGTATCCCGGATACGCTTGCTAAATAAGGTTCAATCGAACAAACCGCAGATGACGCGGTTCACTAACATGAGCGTGAATTAACAGGTTGAGATAAGATCAGGAAAAAGATTGGATGACCGGATTTGCAGCTTAGCATCCTGACCAAAAAAGCGCAGCTTGCGCCTGCTCCTTTACGGGAAATCACTTCTGCTCCGCCTGTTTTTTGGCTTCGTTGATATCCATCCGCTGCCCGTTCTTAAAGGCCGCTACAAAGCAATCTTTATAGCCAAGCTCTTTCATCTTCAGCTGATGCCTGGTGGCCTCTTCAAACGAAGAAAAACTTCCTGAGGTGTATTTATAGACAGTTCCGGCCTTATAGAACCACACATCTTTGACATTCGGGAATTTGCTTTTGGCATCCACTTCTTTATCCGTGCCGGCAAATTGCACTTTGAACTCAACGGCACCGGCCTTTGCCAGCGGTTTCACTTCTCCCTTAGGCTCTGTTTTCGGTTCCGTTTTAGGTTCTGCTTTTGGTGTTGCCCCTGAGCCTGCCGAAGTATCTTTGTTGACCTTATCCTTATAGTTTTTAATAATGTCGTTCTTGTCAACCGGCTTATTTTTCGCGTCGTCTTCGGCCTTTTTATCACGGGCAATAGCTGCATTCACTTCTCCCAGTTTTTTCTCAGCGTATTCATCCTTTCCTTTACGAAGTTTCAGCGCTTTTTCATACAGGAGTATCGCCTCTTCGTAATTCTTGTTTTTAAACGAAACATCGGCCAGGGCGATGGATTCGCTGTAGGCTTTGATGCTCTCCTCTCCGGCTTTGGGCATTATCGCCAGGCTGCCCGAAGTGTCTTTTTTTTCATCGTCTTCGGTCTCTACCGTATCTGTTTCCCGGACCGGCACATGCACTTCCTTTTCGAGGTTCTTCTGATTCTCGATGGCATCGTCGTAATCCTTTTTGATGCCCTCCTGCTCATCTTTGTACTTCCGGAAGGCCCTGAACAGGCAGGACGCCATGTACTCCTGTCCTTTTTCGGAGCCGAGGAACTTCTCTTCCTGCGGGTTGGTCAGGTAGCCGATCTCGGTGAGCACGCTCGGCATCGAGGTCCGCCACAGCACCCAGATACTTTGCCGGTGCACGCCCTTGTCCACGCGTCCTGCGCGTTTCGAATACTCCTCCTGGATCTTCAGGGCCAGGCCGGCACTCTGGATCACATAGCCAGAGGTATAATTGCTCATGATGATGTAACTTTCCTCGCTATTGGGATCAAAGCCCTGGTACTTGCTCTCGTAATTGTCCTCCATCAGGATCACGGAGTTCTCGCGCTGAGCCACTTTCATCTTCCCTTCTTCGTTCTTTAAGCCCATCACATAGGTTTCAGAGCCGTACGGTACCGGGTTCGCCGTTTCCACCACTATCGTTTTTCCTTTCGAGTTTTTAAATGTTTTGGGATGCATCTTCCCGGTTTTCTTATCCTTGATCATTACCGGCTTGCCGGCGGCGTTGCAGTGAATGGAGATAAAAAGGTCGGCATTGTTATCGTTGGCTATTTTGGCTCGGTCCTCCAACTCCACGAACACATCCGTTTTGCGGGTATAGATCACCTTTACATCCTTCACGTATTCCTCGATGAGTTTCCCCAGCTTCAGCGCCACCGCCAGAGCCACATCTTTTTCCTTATGGGTCACGCCATTGCATCCGGGATCTTTGCCGCCGTGGCCCGCGTCGATCACAACCACTTTTACCTTACGGTCTTTGGCCGGTGCCTTGTGGCCGCGGGGAATATAAAAACTACTAAACAATACAAAACCTGTAAGCAGGAGGGCTGTTACCGGCAGTATTCCCGGCATCTTACATGTGTTTTCGGACTTCATAACACTTTCGTTTTCGGACACTGAAATGGTGGATCCTGTTATATTTTTTTGGGTAATTTTTATCTTTAAAATTCGTTATTTGATAGCCTATTAGGCTGTTAATTGTTAGCTTTGCAGGTTTAGGTAAATTTAGCCCGAAGGATTTATTATCAGACTCCAACAAATATTTTTTATACTCTTATTATTGTTAATAAGTAAAGCCGCCCTGGTTGCTCAATCCGACCCGAAAGGCGCTAATACCAAAGTGGTTAACCCTCCCAAAACAAGCCCGCCGGATACCGCGCGCAATAACGCTCAGGCAGCCATCCCGGGCAAAGACGGAGTGAAAACCGTGGACCTTGATACCCTCGACACCGATGACGGGGACGACGACCAGGCTTTGGACAAAAAGGTAACTTATAACGCACGGGATTCGATAAGATACGAAACCAAAGGCCAGAAAGTGTATTTATTCGGCGATGCTTTTATCGAATACGAAACGATGAGCATCAAAGCGGAGTACATTACGGTGGATAACGAAAAAAACCTCATTAAGGCAACGGGGAAAAAAGATTCGCTGGGCAGGTACATTGGAGCCCCTTCTTTGAAGATCGACGGGCAGGAATCTTCGAATGACAGTATGATCTATAATGTGAAGACGAAAAAGGGAAAGATCTACGGCATCAAAACCAAAGAGGGGGAGCTGATCCTGCTGGGCAGCGAAGTGAAAAAGGACAGCAACGACGTGGTGTACATGAAGGACCTGAAATGCATTCCCTGCCAGTTCGAAGACTCGCGTACTATTTTCAGAGCCAAAAGGGCCAAAATCATCCCGGACGACAAGATCGTTACAGGGCCGATGTACCTCGAGATCGGCGGTGTGCCTACTCCGCTCGGCCTGCCCTTCGGGTATTTCCCCAATACCAAAAAACGGCATTCGGGTATCCTGATCCCTACCTTCAACAGCAGCGAGGTACTTGGCTATAACCTCAAGGACGGCGGCTTTTACTGGGGCATCAGCGACCAGACGGATATGACCATCCGCGGCGATATTTATACGAATGGCAGCTGGGCCCTGCGGACCCTGAACAATTACAACATCAACTATAAATACACGGGCTCTCTCTCGCTTGGCTATTCCGAATTCCGGTCCGGAGAACGGGAAATCCCGGCATCGACCGGACTTCCCTCAGCATTCGGCAAACAAAAAGATTTCTCGGTAACCTGGACGCATACCCAGGATCAGAAGAACAATCCTTCGGTACGCTTCAGCAGCAATGTGAATATCAAAACGTCCAAGTACAACAAATACAACGCTCTCAACACAGGGCAGTACCTTGCCAATACCTTCTACTCCAGCATCAACTATACCAAAACCTTCAAGCTTTCCTCGCTGAGCATCGGCGCCAGGCACGATCAGAATACGCAGACCAAGATCATGAACCTGAGCTTTCCGGAGCTTACGTTTAACGTGAACCGCTTTTTCCCTTTCAAGAAAGAAGGCCGCACCAAGCCCAATCCGCTGGACAAGCTGGGCATCAGCTACCTGCTTGAGGCGCGCAACAGCTTAACAGATTACGATTCCGCGATCTTTAAGGGAGATATCGGCGATAAGCTAAGGTATGGCGTAAGGCACAGCATCCCGGTCTCCACAAATATTACCCTGCTGAAATATTTCACGCTGACGCCGGCGCTGAACTTCAATGCGCTGATGGTTACCAAAACCACGGAAAAATACTTCGTCGAGGACAGCAATAAAGTGTATACGAATACGATCAAGGAATTTAAAACGGGCTACGATGCTAATTTCAATACGGCATTAACCACGAAGGTGTTCATGGATTACCTCTTCAAAAGCAAGCGGATCAAGCAGATCAGGCATCTCCTCATTCCTACCATTAATTACCTGTACCGGCCCGACTACGGTGCCGAGCAGTATGGTTTTTACCGACAGGTTCGGAACAGCAGGCAATCCAGCTACGAAGCCAGGTATTCCATTTTTGAAAATGCGCTGTTCCCGGGGCCACCGGACGGAGAACAAAACAACATCGGGATCAACCTGAACAACACCATCGATGCGAAGGTGAGGAAAACCACCGATACAGGCTACACCTACAGCAAAGTGCAGCTCCTGCAAAACCTGACCCTGAACGGGAACTATAATTTTGCCGCGCAGAGTTTCAATATGAGCGTGATCAGCCTGTCGGCCCGGACCAAGGTCTGGAAATTCTTCGACCTGTTAGTGAACTCCAATTTCGATCCTTACTATTACGATCCCACGCTGCGGATGCGGGTAAACGAATACAGCATCAACAAATCGGGGAAGCTCGCGCGTTTCACAACCGGAAATGCCGCCATCAATGCCTCATTCAGCTCCAATACGATACAGGCCATGAAGCCTAAAAAGCCCGACCTTACCAACGGCGCGGAAAAAGGGGCTGCGCCTACCAACACCGTGCAATCGCAGGACCAGCTTCCCTGGAACCTGAACATGTACTACAATGTGGGCTTTACGAAAGATACTGCGAAAGTGCGGACCATCCAGACGCTGAGCTTTTCGGGTGATGTTGCCCTCACCAAAAACTGGAAAGTGGGTGTGACCAGCGGTTATGATTTTACAGCCAAAAACCTCAGCTATACGAGCATCAATATCTACCGCGACCTTCGTTGCTGGGAAGCCCGGATCGACTGGGTTCCTTTCGGTTTCCGGAAGAGCTACAGCCTCACCATCAACCTCAAAACGAGCATGCTCAGCGATGTGAAAATTCCGCGGCAGCGGCAGTGGTACGATAATTTATAGCGAATTATTTAGAGGCGTTGATGATGTTCAGCTGCTTTTTGAGCGCCTGGTAAAACTCGGGAGCCTTCTGGCTGCCGATCCTGTAGGTAAAGCCCGAACTGTCCTTAAGCTCCACAAACTCGTTGCCACTGGTATAAAAACGGATGATGCCCCGGCTGTGAAGATTATAAACGGCCCTGCGGAAAATATGCTTTTTGTATTTGCTTTTACGGATGCCCGTGATGGTATCGAGGTTGATCTTGACGCGGCGGGCGGTCCAGAAGCCGTCGATGATCAGGTACTCCGCATGCACTTTGGTATGCGTGTGCAGGATGTAAGTGAGCATCAGCGAAAAGAGCGTCACGAGCAAGCCAAGGAGGAAAAAGATCTGCCCTGAATTAGGGATGTCGAGCGCGGGGTAATGCCCGATGCGAAAGATGGCCACCTTCACAGGATAGGGATTCTGGCTCCAGTAATAGCCAATGAAGCAAAACAGGGCAATGAGGGTGCGCCAGATCATGCTGAGCCGGTTGTGCCCCATGTATTGCTTTTCTTCAAAGATGATTTTGGAATCCTGCATGCCAGATACTGAGTAAAGGTACGGAAAATTTTCTGCACCGGCAGAAATGCCTTTTCGTTAAGCCATCGCTTACAATTTCATCTCTATTGCATTACTTAGCAACGGTTAAATTTTATGGCTGGCTGTGTAGCCTGCGTGAAGGATAGAACGGAAATCCTTTTTTTGCTGCCTCTTTGCAATCACACCATGGTGTGAGGAGTGATAGCCTGATCCATCCCGAACACTTTCGGGACGGACACGCCCGAAAATTTTCACTAGAAGTCATCTGTGTTCTTCAGGATCATAAACAGCTCGAGGCCTGCCCGTTTCTCAATGGAATTATAACAAGGCCCGAAAACATGCTTTTGAAAAGCCGGAAAAAACAGGCCTTCATATTCCTCTAAGCTTCCCCCAAAGGGAGGCTTATCCGCATTCATAGGATGGCCGAACAACACGCCAACCAGCTTGCCTGCCGGTTTCAGGATGGTGTGCATTTTTGAAACATAACTTTTTCTTAACGCCGGATCGAGGGCACAGAAAAAAGTCTGCTCCAGGATCAGGTCATACTGGCCACGGTGTGCGAAGAAGTCTTCCTGGATAAAATGATTGCCCGGGAAGGACGGCACACGCCCGCGGATATTGTCGAAGACAACCGTGGCAATGTCGAGCACATACACATTGGCAAAGCCTTTTGCATGCAGGTATTCTGCCTCATAAGCATTCCCTGCTCCGGGGATCAGGATCTTCAGATCCCGGTCGCTGAGCTGATCGATGTAGGCTTTCAGCGGCGGCGATACAGAACCGATGTCCCAGCCAAAATCGTCATTCCGGTAACGCTCATCCCAGTATTGTGCGTTCAATTCCTCCATTTCTTTTTATTGTTAAAAATAGGGTTTTATTTCCTAAATTCGTTCTCGTACTATTTTGCTCAGAAACCCCTTCATAGCGTTTTTAAAACTGATTCGCATAGAGAATCTCTTTATTATTGCGATCACCCAGATCTGCATTAAGTACCTGGTGTTTGCCCCTGTGAATGCTTATTCGGATTTTACGCCGGGCCTCTTTTCCATTTCCCTGCTGAGCACCTTGCTGATTGCGGCAGCGGGCTACATGATCAACGATTATTTTGATGTGAAGACCGATAAGATCAACCGCCCCGAAACCGTAGTAGTTGACGTGAGCATCAAGCGCCGCTGGGCCATGATCCTGCATATCCTCTTCAGCGCTACGGGTCTTCTCTTAGGTATTTTCATCGCTCTGAAATGCCATAACCTGAAGCTCGTAACGTTCCAGCTTCTCAGCATCCTGCTGCTTTGGTTCTACTCCACCAATTTCAAAAAACAATTGCTGGTGGGCAATATCGTGGTATCGCTGCTCACGGCCACAATTCCGGTAATGCCGATGGTTTATGATTTTTACCTTTCTGCCGGAACAGCGCCTCTCATCGGCTCTATGACGTCTACAGCGCTGAAGCCCCTGGTGATCATCACCTTTGGCTATGCGGGCTTTGCCTTCCTGACCTCTTTTGCGCGGGAGGTTGTGAAAGATATGGAGGACTACAAAGGCGATATCCAAACAGGCTGCAAAACCATGCCTATTGTATGGGGCATCATTACCAGCAAAGTGGTGACGTTTTTTGTGATTGTGATCACCATAGGCATGCTGCTCCTTGCGGGGATCAGGTTTTACTATCTGCAACAGGCCCTGGCGCTTTATTACATCATTGGCCTGCTCTTGTTACCGCTCACCATACTGCTGATCCTGATCATGCGGGCCAAAAGCTCGGGGGATTTTAAAATGGCAAGTTTATTGCTTAAATTTATCATGTTATTTGGTATTGCTTTTACTTTCATTATAAAAAACCTTTATGACTAGCATCGAACAGACGATCAAAGAATTTCCTTATCAGTTGATTCTTGGCTCCAACTCCCCCCGCAGGCAGGAACTTTTAAAAAGCCTCGGATTCGATTTTTTAAATAAGCCCATTAATGTAGAGGAAAGCTACCCTATCGATTTACTGGCCGAGGATATTCCTTTATTCCTTGCCGAAAAGAAAGCGGATGCTTATCCTGACGATCTGAAAGAGGATGAAATCCTGATCACTGCGGATACCATCGTATGGTGCGACGGCAAAGCCTTTAACAAGCCAGCTAATTTTGTGGAGGGCAAAAAAATGCTGGAAACGCTGAGCGGAAAAATGCACGAAGTGTATACCGGCGTATGTCTGAAAAGCGGCAACAAGCAAACGACTTTCTTTGATGTGACCAAAGTGTATTTCAAAAAGCTGAAATCCGAAGAGATCGAATATTACCTTACCAACTACAGCCCATACGACAAAGCGGGCGGCTATGGGGTGCAGGACTGGATCGGTTACATCGGCATCGATAAGATCGAAGGCAGCTTTTATAATGTAATGGGACTTCCGGTAAAAGAGCTTTACGAAGAGCTGATCAAGTTTTAATTTTCCTTCATGTCCCGGATCACACCGATTAAGTTACATTAATAGTTTACCATCCTTATCTCCCGCTATTCATTTGTAGACTAAGTTCTACATTTAGTGATTTTTTCCTTTTTAAAACAGATGCACTTCCTGATGCGGTAATGTATCGCAAATGCTATACAGCAAAGGGCTACAAGGGCATGAATGCTGTAAGTGCCTCACTATCAACACAGGGTACGGTTGTTGCTTTTTAAGTAAAAATTAAAAACTACTCTTATGGCAACAAAATCAAAAAAGTCCCCGGCTAAAGCCAGGAAGGCAGCCAGCGGGACGGCAAAGAATGCTACAAAAAAGGCTGCTCCCAAGAAAGCAGCGAAGAAAATAGCAGCGAAGGCGCCTGCGAAAAAAGCCTCCAAAAAAGCGACTGCTAAAGCACCGATGAAAAAAGCGGTAGCCGGCGTGAAAAAGGCCGTGAAGAAAGTAGTTGCCAAAGCCCCTGTAAAGAAAGCAGTGAAGGCCGTTAAAAAGGCTGTTAAGAAGACCACAGCCTCTGTGAAGAAAAACGTGAAGCAGGCTGCCGGTAAGGCAAGGCCGGTTGTGAAAAAAGCTGCCAAGGCTGCAAAAAAAGCCGTAGGCACAGTGAAAAAAGCAGTAGCAAAAGCACCTGCCAAAGCGGCTTCCAAAAAAACGGCTACGAAACCTACAGCGCGGCCGGCAGCAAAAGTGAAGGCATCAACGGCTAAAACACCGGCCAGGCCCACAGCGAAGGCCAAAACAAGCTCATCTAAAAAGGCGGTAAAAAAACCAATTCCTGCTACACCAGTGAAACAGGAGGAAATGCCCCTGACGGAAAACAAAGTTCAATCCAATGAGTCCGTAACGCCGGTATTTACGCAACATGCCGAAAATATTGAACCGGGCCATATCACTGCACAGGCTGTAAAAACAGAGGGCGTCCCTACGGATGAAAAGCACCCGGATCATCCCTTATTTGAAAAACCGGTAACGCCGGCTGATATTGCAACTGTAGGCATGAATAATAAAAAAGACATTCTCAATGATCTTTCCGTGAAACATGCCAATAACCATAAGCTGGGCAAAAATCCAATCGCCGGCAAAAAACCTCTTTGGTAAAGCAACGATGGATACCCATATCAGAAAAAGCTGCTTCAGGGTGGCTTTTTTTGTGCATGTCTATGCCTTTACTTTCCGTCACCGGTAGAATCATCCCGGAATCAGATAGTTTTTCCCGGCCTGGGAGTCGATATGATCTTTCTTTCCGGCAATGAGAACCGAACGCCATGGCCCAATATATGCATTTTAAGCCCCTCGACACTAATCTGCTCTCCATCCTTTCGATCCATGAGGTCAGAAAAGTTAATGCTGTTGCCATCTACCACGATCACCAGGCCTGAGCCGATCACCTCCATGAGTTCTCCTTTTTTGATGACCACTGCGGTGTCTTCCCCGAGGCCGATCCCCAATACTCCCGGGTTGCAGGTCACTGTTTGCGCGATCCTGCCTATTCTTCCCCGCTCGGTAAAATGCGTGTCAAAAAACACATGACTGATCAGGTTCATGCCGCTTGTGAGCTGCAACTCTCCTTTCACCATGGCATCCCTGCTGCTTCCGGAAATTATCATCGTATCAGACATGGCTGCGGCACCCGCACTTGTTCCTGCAACAACAAACGTTTCTTCCTGGTGGTACCTTTCGGACAGGATTTGTATCAAGCTGGTTCCTCCCAGCAAACTCGTTAAGCGTAACTGATCACCACCGCATAACAGAACGGCATCTGCCGACCTGATCATTTCCAGGTTTTCAGGCGTATTGGCTTCATCATGCCTCTCGTAATATATATGGCATACTTTCGTAAGCTTGAGGTTTTTGAATGCTTTCTTATAGGAACTGATATCCGGCTCCGAGGTTGCCAGCGTGATCAGGCAGATGCAGGGATTCTTTTTTCCCGTTTCTGAAATAATGCGGCGTAACACTTCCATCCTGTCCAGCCTGTCTTCTGCTCCACCGATAGGGATCAAAATTCCTTTGGGTTTGTTTATTCTCATAAATGTCTCAATTATAAACTGCATTCTCCCGGCAAAGCAGGTACCAGCAACATGCCATGAAGAAAACCAGGACGTTTCAAACGAAAAAGAGGAAGCGTATCGCTTCCTCTTTTCATGCTCAGATCAAAAGAGCTGTATTACCTCGTGCTGATCAACTTCATGAGGATATCGAGTTTCGGCGACAGCACGATCTCTGTTCTTCTGTTCCTGGCTTTGCCTTCCGGAGTGGAGTTATCGGCCACGGGAAAGAACTCGCCTTTTCCGGCAGCCGTCAGGCGATGAGCGTCCATGCCATATTCATTGGATAACAAGCGTACCACATTGGTAGCCCTGGCCGTGCTTAAATCCCAGTTATCCTTATAAAGGGCGGTTTTGATTGGCACATTATCCGTATGCCCTTCGATAGCGATGCTCACGTCCGGGTTTTTATTTAAAACTTCCGCGAGTTTTTTCAAGGCGTCTTTCCCTTTTACTTCCACGTTGGCATCTCCCGATTTAAAGAGAAGCTTATCGGACATGGACACATACACTTTTCCGTTTTTCATTTCCACGCTGAGCTCATCGGGATTGAAGCCGAGCAAGGCATTTTTCACGGAATTGTTCAGAACGTTGAGCACTGAATCCTGGCGCATCAGGATCGCTTCGAGCTGCCTCAGGCGTGCGTCTTTCTGGTTGAGCGCCGCCTGCTTGTTGCCCAGGTCGGTGCTGAGTTTATCGAGCTGGTCGCCGGATGCGGCCTGCAACTGCTTATACTTTGAATCCAGGTCAGAATAACTTGCATTGAGCCTGCCGATCTCCGCTTTTTGTTCTTTACTAAGGTTGCATAAGGAGTCGCGCTCCATTAAAGCTTTACGGTAACGCTTGGAGCTATACTTCTGAGCGGGCTTTGCTTCCGGATCGCCACACAGCTTATGGGATGAGCAGGAGGCAAGCATCACAACGCCTAAAGCGGCTGCCAGGATGCTGGTGTGAGTCATACGTTTTTTCATAGAATAGGTTTTGCCCCCTGTCCTATCAAACACCATGCACAGAAAAAACCCTTAGATCCTACTATCCGTATTTTCAGGGCTTCCCACCGCTCATTTTACACAGACAACACATCGGAAAACAATACCTGAGGAAAGTAATCCACATTTTAAAACGTTGCACAATAGTACATGAGATCAACAAAAATCCTTTGTAAACAGGGCTTTCAAAAGGCAATTACCAGGCTACAGAAAAACAACAAAATCATAAATAACTGTTCTGGTATTAAGTTTTAACTGTCACGACAAGAAAACTAAACTCAAACCTTTAACGAAACACATTATCATTATGAAACACCTGCTTACAACGATAACACTTATTGCCTCTTCATTGGCTGCTTTCTCACAGGATAACAATAATAAAATTGAAACTCCTGCCCCTATCGAGCAATCTAAATTTTCGATCGGATTGAAAGGCGGATTCGGACATTCTTTTATCATGCCTTACAGGAATTATATTTTTTGTCCATCCTGGGATGCCGGTATTTCCGCCATCTATGCACCGGGCACGCACTGGGGGATTGGGCTCGACGCCTTGTACTCTATGGAAGGCGCCAAGTTCGAATACCTGGATCCTGTAAGCGGAAACGGTTACGACAGGCAGGTAACGCTGGATTATGTGCGCATTCCGGTGAAAGCGATCTATTTCTTCAGGGATTATGATAAGGATTTCAGGCCGAAAGTATCATTAGGCCCGTCTTTAGGTATCCTCGTGGGCGAAGTAAACAGTACCAACGCCAGGTCTATTGACCTGGGAGGTAAGTTCACCGCCGGTTTCAACTACCGGGTTGCCCGCGCCATCTGGATCAATGTAGACGCCAGCTATTATCAGGGCTTTATGGACGTGTACTCAGGCAATTCTGAAAATGACCTTAATGGCAATGTCAGGCTGGACGCCGGGATCAACTTTGGTTTCTAGGGGCCGGCTGTCCTGAAAAAATCCACGGTGCTCATGTGAGTCCGTGGATTTTTCCGTTTGTGCAGGTATTGTTCTATTTTTACGGTTCAACAAAACGCGTATGACCGGCAAAGCCACCTTCACCCTGCACCCTATCCATCGTCTGCTCATCAGCCTTACCCTTGCAGCCTTGTTTTTCTTCTTACTTCCGGGACACAGGCTTAGCAATCTTATGATTGCCATTCTCACCTGGATCGCTTTCGCCCTGTGCTACACCGTTATGAACCTGTTGATCGTGTTCAGAAGGGACGTGACACAGATCAAAAAAACGGCGATGAACGACGACGGTAGTTCAGGCTTTGTGCTGGCCATGATCCTCCTGGCATCACTGGCCAGTGTGGTTACGCTTTTCCTGCTCATCATTTCCAAAGAAGAGCAGAGCTACGACAAGGCGCTTTTTTCTATTACGGCTATTTCCGGAATGTTGATCTCCTGGGTAATGATCCACACCGTATTTACATTTCATTACGCGCACCTGTATTACAATGATGAAAAAAAATCAGCCCGGGGCTTGAATTTCCCCGGCCAGGAAGATCCCGACTATTTTGATTTCGCCTACTTTGCTTTTGTGATCGGCTGCACGTTCCAGGTATCGGATGTGACGATCCGCTCAAAACACCTGCGACGCGTTGTGCTGTTGCATGGCTTGCTTTCTTTTGGCTTGAATACCTTTGTTGTAGCCCTGATGGTGAACCTGGTGGCGGGGATCAGCCACTAAGTATTACTCGTCTTTTATCAGGCGGTTCATTTCGAGGTATAGCAGCAGGATGGTATAGCCGTTACCGATCCGGGCAACCGCTTCAAGCAGGTCCTTGTCGGAGCACCTGAACTCACCGGCCCAGTACCTGATGGCTTCAGGACTTGTATCGATTTTCCCATCTACTATATAAAGTTTCTCACTCACCCGGTAAAAGTATACATTCTGCCAGGCAGAAAAAACAAGTAGTAATACCCGATTTTTTATCTAAGTAATACTACTTAATTTAACTACGTATGATTACTTGCTTTTAAATTCAGGTAGTTTTTTTAATCCGTTGATTATTAGAGCAACTTAAAAACACGCTCTGATTTGCGGCATCTTTATCTTAAAAATCAAAACCCTTTTAAAAAATCAACGTATGATTACTGTAAATCATTTAATAACTAACCCCTAAAACCAAAAAAATTTATGGCATTTACAGGCGATGAAGCAGAAGAGTTTCCAATCGAAACGGCAGCAAAATGGACCGCAACTTACAGAGCAAATAATCCCAACAAAACCACAGGGCATTTTTTCGGACAAAAGATCGTTCAAAGAATCCTTGCTCAGGAAGGCTGTGTAGGCATCCGGTGCTATTATGCAACAGACGATCAAGGCAAGCCGCAGCTGATCATGGTGGGAACCGATGCTCACGAGAACGACTTGCACAATGGCATTATTGCCGAAGTTTCAAGACCTTGCCCTCCGTTTTGCGGAACTTCCAACCCATTGAATGGAGGTAATTAATAGTAAAAGAAACTATTAACAAAAAGGCGCAGTTTATATGCGCCTTTTTTTTATTTTTATCCAAAATAAGTTGAATCCCCTGTACAACATATTAAGCTACGTGTCCGCCTATTTTTCAATTATCCCGTTGATTATAGGCATTTACCGCATACGCCTTCTGAAGCAAAACGAAAAGATCATATTGCTGCTTGTTTTCTTTGCTACGCTTACTGAATTTGTTAACCTGTTTTACGAATACCTGTCCATCTCCAGAAACATCTCGCTCATCAATATTTACTTTATCGTGGAAGCTCTGACCATTTCGTTTTTCTATTATCGCTTTTTCGAGTCGGGTAATTTTAAACTACTGACCCTGATCACAGGAATTGTTTTCCTCATTATTTCTGTGCAGCAAATTGTTTCCAGGGATAAAGACATGATGAACCACGTATCGGTAACGCTTGAGTCGGTAATGGTGTCGCTGTTTTCGGTACTGACGTTCCATCAGCTTCTCCAAAAGGGTGTTTACTCTAACATCCTGGATGCGCCGGTGTTTTGGATCAACTCGGCCTTTTTGTTTTATTTTACCGGCAATTTCTTTCTGCACCTGTTCAGCGGCTACCTGCTCACCCATTCGCAATATGGTTTCTATGAGCTCTGGGGCTTATGGCATTCGCTTGTTAATATTTTATTTCTCATTTTAATCAGTATCGGATTTTGGAAAACGCAGACATCACAAACGTAAAATTGCTAATCACACTGGGGATTATGATGACGCTCTTCCTGGCGGCGATCATCACTATTTTCGTGGTTTACTACCAGCGCAAAATGCTGTTGAAGGAAGCGCACATCCAGATGATGGAGCAGGAAAAGCAGATCAGCCTGTTCAAAGCTTCCGTAGAGGTGGAGGAGCAGCAGAAAGAAAAGATAGCACGCAACCTTCATGATGAGATCAACCCGCTGCTGGTGGTGCTTAAGCTCAACCTGAGCCGGCACCGCATGGCGGCCCAGAAGAACACGTTTGATCCTGAAAGCCTGAAAAAAGATTCCGATCTTCTGGACAAGGCGATTGAAGGCATCCGCACTACCTGCCATGACCTGATCCCTTCTTTCCTGCACCAGTTCGGCCTGCTCAAGGCCCTGGAAGAATATGTACGCACGGCGCAGCAGGCAGACGACCTGACCGTAGAGTTTGATAGTCGCATCACCCTTAATGACCTGGATGTATTTAACAAGCAGGATCAGCTGAACATCTACAGGATCTGCCTCGAAATCCTGAATAATCTTTTCAAGCATTCGAAATGCAGCCAGCTCCGGATGGTAACGCAAAAGGTAAAAGACCGGATCGTCTTTGAATTTGTGCATAACGGCAAAGGTGTGAACAATGAAGAGATGGATCTATACACCGAAAATTCAAAAGGGCTTGGGCTGAAATCGCTGAAGGCCCGCTCACTATTGCTTGGCGCGGATATCAACTACCGTACTTCCGCGAAAGTATCTTCTATCGCCCTGAGCATTCCCTGCAACGCATGAAAAAAAAGATCCATATCGGCATTGTAGATGACCACCTGGTGCTGAGGCAGGGCCTGAAGTTGCTTCTGAAAGAATTCAACCAGCTGAATGTGGTGCTGGATGCCGCCAATGGGAAAGAGCTGCTGGAATGCCTGCGTACCTGCATGCCGGATGTGATCCTGCTCGATATAGAAATGCCGGTGATGAACGGCAAGGAAACGATGGATAAGGTACTGGAGAAATATCCCGGCATGAAAGTGCTTATCATGAGCACCCATTTCAATGACGGTTATATCATTGAGTTTATCAAGAACGGGGCCTGCGGCTTTATCTCCAAGAACAGCGACATCGGGCAGATCGTGGATGCCATACAGTCGGCGCACGATGTTGGCTACTACTACGACCATAAGGTATCGGCTGTGATGGCCCGGATGATCAAGCGGATTCCCGCCATGCCAACGCTGATACCCGATACGGAGCTTACCCGTCGCGAAATCGAGATCATTAAGCTGATCTGCGATAAAAAAACAAACAATGATATTGCAAAGATGCTCAACCTGAGCGTACGCACCATTGAAGGCCATCGTTACAATATTTCCAAAAAAACCAATACCTCCGGTACCCTGGAGCTGATCGATTTTGTGGTGCAGAACAACCTACTGGCGATCTACGGCTAAGGAAAGCCTTCCTGCGCTGCTTATTTTCCTGTACCGGTTTTTGAACCATATGAGACATATAAGAACATATAAGGGTTTGCTTAAAATGAAAAACTCTTCTGTCTTTCTTATTATGACCTGATATGCCTTATATGGTATTTATTATTAACTCAGGCTTTTACAGTGCTGAGCAAGGCGCTGAGCTCAGCCTGGATCTCTTTTCCTTTATCGGCGTTGTACCAGTTTTGCAGGGCTGTCTTCAGCGTTTCGATGTCTGTTTTCTGAGCGGAGAGTGCGGCGTATACTTCCTGGCATTTGGCCGGCCTTGGCCCCCACACGGCCATGTCCTCGTTCTGTGCGTTCCTGATCACCAGCTTGGGGATGGATTTTCCGCCGTTGGTGAGGTATGAATTGATACGGTGAGGCTCGGAGTCGCGTAGTTCATAGTCGACGGAGATCAGGGGATTTTCCAAAGCGATAAGTTGCAGAAAAGGCACGATGTGTGCCGCATCTCCACACCAGGGCTCTGTGATGACAATCCATTGCTGTGGCTCATGGATGGCTTTTACCGCCGCTGTCATTTCTTCCGTAAGCACGGCTGTTTTCAGCCAGCGGTTCATCCTGGCCCAGTTGAGCCTGGTATAATTGAGGTAATCGGGGTTATCGTAAGGGGCTACGGGCGTATCGTTATTCAGCACGTGTTCGAAATAGTGGAGGTATTCCTGGAAATTCATCGTTATTCAATTTTGGGGACAAATGTATCATACCTTTCTGTTTTACACAAAAACGGAACGTTAATTCTGATTTACTTGACGGAGATGCCGGTTAAAAACACCAGGCACCCGGCAGACCGAAGAGGTGCGTGCTAAAGACCATGAATGCGCAATCTGGCCCTGAGGCATGGGCATATTACCTGTTAGCAGGTAAGCGGCGCTGGTTATTTTGTTGTATTTTGCATCTTCATCAGAATCGTTTACACAATACACTTTTGCACATGCCAACACACCTGTTCATAAGCCAAAGCCTGCTCCTGCGGCTCACACTTGCCCTGATCCTGCTGATGCACAGTGTGCCCGGCATGTTCAATGGCGGCATCCATGATTTCGGGACGCTTTACCTCGACCCGCTGGGCTTTGCGCCTTTCGGACTGGCCATTGCCTGGGCCGTGAAACTTTCGCACCTGGCCTGTGCCCTGCTCCTGATCCTGAACCGTTACATCAAAGCAGCAGCGCTCATCACCATACCGGTTCTTCTGATGGGGATTATCCTGGTGCATGGCAGGGAAGGCTGGTTTGTGGTAGGAGGCGGCTTCAATGGCGTGGAGTACAATGTGCTCCTGATCGCGGTGTTCCTGCACCTGTTTTTGTATGGGGAGAAAAACCGTAAGAAGACTTAAAGTTCCCCGGGAGGGTTTATTAACATCCTATAAACATTTTAGATTCCGACAGGCATTCAGGGCCGGAATGAGGCTGGTTTATTTGTAGGGCCGGCTAAAATCCCTTATTTTAGGGTTTTTAAATCATGAAGATCCCCATTTTAAGCCTTATACTTCTGCTTGCCTTTTCAGTATGTGCCCAGCGTTTTGTTGAGCCCGATAAAATGAAGGCATTTAATATCACCGTCAACTACCCCGACTATACGGTGAAAACGCAAATGCTGAAAGAGCCGAAGCAGTTCAAGCCGGATGTCGACCTGACCTACCATTGGTATACATCTCAGAAGATCATGGAAACCAAAGGCGGCTACGACGGAAAATTGCTGCATGGCACCTACCGCTCTTTCTATCTCAACGACCAGTTATTTGAAAGCGGGGAATTTAAATACGGCGTGAAGTCGGGAGAATGGAAGAACTGGTATCCTGACGGCAAGCTGAAAGAAATCACCAACTGGAAAAAGGGGCGCAAGAACGGAAGTTACACGCTATACAGCGATTATGGAAAGCTGATGGCCAAAGGAACTTTTAAGGACGATTTGCTCACAGGCACTTTTACTACGTATGACAACAATGGCAATCTGACGTCGAAACGGAAATACAAAAAAGGCAAAGAGATTATCAAAACCGAAAAGGTAAAAAAAGAGAAAACGAAAAAAGAGAAGAAAAAAAGGGACGATGCTTCGGCTCCTCCCAAAGAAAAAAAAGGCTTGTTCGGAAAGAAAAAAAGATCTGCCGAAACCACAGAGGCTAAGCCGAATGAGGAAACCAAAGCAAAGCCGGATCAGGGCAACCACAAAAATAAAGCAACGGAGCCTTCCACCGGCAAAGAAAAAAAATCCTTTGGCGATAAGCTGAAATCGCTCTTCCGTAAAAAGCCGAAGACTGAAGAGCCTGCGAAGAGCGCAAAGAAAACCTCCGTAAGCACCTGATGATGTTTAACAGGTTAAAAGGCGGCGCGCTCTATGTGTCGGTCATTATCTCTATTCTTATTTCCATCATCCTGAGCCTATTCATTGTAGTGGCGTATTACAACACCCGCTCGGTACAGGCGCAGAATTCGCTGACACAGCTGCAACTGAGCCTTGAAAGCGGCTTTGAGATTGCCCGGTCGGAGTACTACATGCCCGCTGACGGAGGCACCTGGCAGCAAATGCCTTACAACAACGATTCGATCCTTGTGCGAAAAAAAGCCTGGGGCTGCTTTCTGCTGATCGATGTGAAAGCAAAGAATGCTCATTTCCGGCTCAACAAAACGGGCTTATTCGGCACATTCGGCTGGCGTGATACGGCCATCGTGCTTGCCGAGCAAAACCGGCAGATCGGCCTGGCAGGAAAGATCCGTTTCCGGGGCAATTGCTATTTCCCGAAAGCAGGCATCCAATCCGCTTACATCGAAGGCAACGGCTTCTCCGACCTTAACGCCCTGAAGCCCTACATCCATCCGGCCCCCGTTTACATTCCGCAGCTCAGCGAACACTACCTCGAGACCATGGCGCAAAGTCAATCGGGAATCGATCCTTACAGCGACAGCCTGCTGTCTTCTATGCCCGATCAGTGGAACCAATCCTTCAAACAACAAACGGCGGTGATCCAACAGGGCTCGATGGTATTGAGCAACCGCATACTCAGCAACAACATCAAGCTGATTGCCTCCGACGTGATTACGGTGGAGAACAGCGCCCAACTGACAAACGTGCTGCTCGTTGCCCGCAAGGTGATCTTTAAGAAAGGCTTTAAAGGCACGGTGCATGCCATTTGCAGGGATAGTATTGTGACAGAAGATAACTGCGAGTTTGCCTATCCTTCTTCGTTTGGTGTGTATGCAGAACATGTTCCCGATTCGGCAAAGGGGCTGGTACGCGGCATTTTCTTCGGTACCGCCTGCAAGTTCAAAGGCGGCCTGCTGGCGGCCAACGATCAAAAGAACTTATCCCGCATGATGATCCGGCTCAACAAAGAGTTTGAGTTCATCGGGAGCATTTACAGCTCCGACTATGCCGATGCACAGGGCCAGCTCTACGGATCGCTTTGCTGCCGAACCCTATTGCTGCAAACGCCTTCGGGCGTCTACGAAAATCATTTATACAATTGCTTCATCGACCCCAAGCGCTATAGCACGGGGCTTTCGGTGCCGGCCTGGCAAAAACAACAAGACAATCACCTCACCTGCGCCCAATGGTTTTGAAACGCAAATACAAAGGCAATACCCTGCCCGAAGTGCTGATCGCCATCGCCATCATGTCCTTTGCCTCGGTGATGGGAATGGGCATTTATGTGAACATCCAGGAGAACACGCAGCCTTTCCTGAAACTAAAAGCGTCGGAGCTGGCAACAAACTGCCTGCGGGAAACCGAAGAGAAGCGCGACTACTTCGACCAGGAGTATAAGGAAGAAGAGTTCTCACTGAAAAAAACGATCCGCCACTCCGGGCGTTACCCGGATTGCATCATCATCAACATTACCGTATTTCACAAAACAGAAAAGAAAGTCTGCGAACTTCAAAAGCTCATCCATGCCGATTAACCACAAGCTGAAAGCCTTTACCATAATGGAGTTGCTGGTGAGCATGACGCTCACAGGCATCCTCGTGGCTTTTGCCTTTATGGGCTATAACCAGGTGCAGAAGCTGTTTGTGAGCTATACGGTGCAGAGCCAATTTATTACCGACTACAACCAGCTGAACAAAGCCCTGGCGATCCTGTCGGAGCGGGCCAAAACGGTAGAAGCCCAGGGCGAAAAGACCATTGCCTTTAAAACGGATTCAAATACGGTATTACTGGATATGAGCACAAAGAACATGCTGCTGAAATTTCCGTCGCACACCGATACCTTTGCCATGGAAGCGAAAGAGCTTAAGCCCCTGCCGGTGATGCTCGGTGACCAAACGCCTTTACCACTTCTCCGGAGCTTCGATTGTACGGTGATGTTCCAAAGCCAGAAATTTCGCGTATCTTTCCGTAAGGAATATGATGCCTCTACACTATTAACCACCACCTTAGAATTATTACCACCCGATGAGCAGCCTTGATCTTTCCAGATACCAGCAGCCGAAGCCCGGCAAGAAGCCTGCAGGGCCGGCGGAAGAAGGCTCCTCGCTGTCGGAGAAGCTCTCGGATACCCTGAGCAAAGACATCGCTTTCTTCGATAAGAAGTTTGGGCAGGCTCAGAAAGAAGCTTTTTATTCGGAGCTTGGCTTGCTATTATCTTCCGGGATCGATATCAAGACAGCGCTGGAGATCATCGAAGACCAGATGAAAGTCAAAAAGCACCGCGAGATCATTGTGCAGATCAAAGACGATATCATCTCCGGAAACGCCGTGTGGGAAGCCATTCACAAACATCCGAAAACGTTTTCCGTGTACGAATACCAAAGCATCCGCATCGGGGAGGAATCGGGCAAGCTGCCGGAGGTATTGATGGAACTGGGAAAATTTTATACCAGCGCCATTAAGCTCAGGCGGCAGGTGATCAGCACCCTCACCTACCCGGTGGTGGTATTGGTGATGAGCGTGCTCATTGTGCAGTTCATGCTTTCCTTTGTGGTGCCGATGTTCAGCGATATTTTCAAGCACACTGGCGCCGATCTTCCGGCTACCACGCAGCTGCTTATTAAGGTGAGTGCGAAGTCGGGGCTGATCTTTTACAGCCTGCTCTTCCTCGTGATTGCCGGCATGCTGTTTCATAAGACCCAGCAACACAAAACCTGGTTCCGCAAATACACGGCAGCCCTCTTCTTAAAGATCCCGGTGATCAATGAGCTGATCCGTAAAATTTATTTAGCACGCTTTTGTCAGTCGATGAAGCTGCTCTTAGGCTCAAAAGTGTTGCTCATCGACGCCCTCGATCTGGTAAAGAACATGATCGGTTATTACCCGATCGAGTTTGCACTCGACTCCGTGAGAAAAGATGTGTATGCCGGGAAGCAATTGCACGAAAGCCTTTCGGAGCATACGATCTTCCCGAAGAAGCTGGTATCGCTCATCAAAGTATCGGAAGAGGTAAATGCGCCGGAGCTGATCTTCGACAAGCTGAATCAGCAGTACTCCGAAGAGATCGAGCACCAGCAGGCCGTGATCGGCAAAGTGGTGGAACCCTTATTTCTCGTGATCCTTGGCGGCCTGGTAGGCTTTATCCTGGTAGCTATGTACACGCCGCTGTTTAAAATGAGCTCGGGACTGGATGGGATGTAGCTAATGAAACGGATAACAAAAACAACAAATTCCTGGGTAATGATATTTTTACTCTATCAAGCTCATCAAGGACACCTCGAAGGGCTTGTTCTTCCTCAAAACAGTTATCTTTGAAATGTAATTAAAACCCAGTCCCAGTTTGGTGAGGCTTACATATTGGCGCGGATGTTCTATTCGCGACAAAGGTTGGAATATCGGCAAATACGAGGCTGATAATCTTATACCCGACCTATTACCTACTCCAATCATTATCTTTCATATTTTTACCTAATCGGCTTTTTAATTCAAGATCAATAGAGGACATTTCAAAAGCATTCCCTAAACTAAGTACTGAAATCAATAAGTCAGAATGTAAGCTTACCTTATTTTCGAGC
>DGQK01000072.1 GCA_002390745.1 Bacteroidetes bacterium UBA4416
CACCATGGTAGGACTTGTATTCGGATTTTAACCCGAATACAAGTCCTACCATGGTGAATACCTTGACATCTGCCGGTAGCAACGATATTTTTGTGATAAAGCTGTTTCCATGTGCTGCGCCGGCACCGGTTGTCAATGCTACGCCTGTGAGCAGGCAGACGATTTGTGTGAGCACTACCGGCACCCTGTCGGCAACAACAGGCACCGGCACCGTTAACTGGTATTCGAGCGCCACTTCCACGCTGGCACTGGGCACAGGAACCAATTACATCACGCCGGTGATGGCCGCAGGAAATTATACCTACTATGCGGAGGCCTCTACGTGCGCGCCAAGCGCCACACGCACAGCTGTTACACTCACGGTGAATGCGCTGCCTGTTGTAACGGCAAATGACGGGGTGATCTGCCAGGGGCAATCCTTTACCATCCTGCCGACAGGTGCTTCCACGTATATCTATTCGTCCGGATCCGCGGTGGTATCGCCAAGCTCCACAACTTTTTATTCTATTCTCGGTTTCGATGCCATCGGCTGCAAATCCCTGCCCGCAACATCCATTGTTACGGTGATGCCGTCGCCTGCCATTACCGCTGCCAGCAGCAGCCCGATGATCTGCGCAGGAGAAAGCGCTACGCTAACGGCAACGGGCGTGAGCAGCTATACCTGGAGCACTGGTTCCAACGCGGCCTCCATTGTGGTGAGTCCTTCTGTCAATACAACATATTCTGTTGCCAGCCTTGGAACAAACGGTTGTACGGGAGTGGTTCTGCTCACGCAGAATGTAAGCCTGTGTACAGGCCTTCATGAATTAGCTACAGGAAATTCTCCGGCTGTTATTTATCCGAATCCATCCAGCGGTATCTTTACCATCGAAGCGGGAAGTGCCTTTGCGGTAAGCGTTTACGACGTTCTGGGAAATATCCTCATGACCTACGATGTGATGGCAGGGAAACAAACGATCGATCTGAATCAGTATGCCGATGGCATCTACCTGGCCAAAGTAGCGCAGGGAGGGCAGGTTCAGACGATCCGCCTGATCAAACAATAAGATAGAAAGATATGTTTAAGGGGGTTCGGCTGTCATGTAAAAGGTTTATCATCGTTGCCGGACTCCTTTAAGCTTCTTTTGAACACTCATTACTTAAACTACCAGATGAACATAAAATTAATTTCTCTTTTCTTTGCTGCCTGCTTCATGCGGGTGTCAGCACAAACCACGATTACCGTCATGGATAGCGTGGTGTTTTACGACGGCTATGCAACCGTTGTTACCAATCCGACTCCGGCAGGAGTTGTCAGGCACCGGAACGATTTATTTGCCAGGAAGCTCACCGCTGCAGAATTATCATCTATCGGTACCAGTCTGCAGATGAATGTGAGCATAAAGGCTTTATGTGATAATTACGACAGGATAGGGGGTGTCAATCTCGCCCTGGTGCCAGTAGGCTCTGCCACTTACAACCCTGATAATGTACAGCGCATTGAGCTTGGCCGGTTCATTACGCCTTTCATGAATAAAAACATTCAGCCGGATGTGGTTTCTTACACCTTCAACATCGATAATGTTGCCATGCTGCTTAAAGAGACAAGTATCACTTCTAATTTCGATATCTGGATCGAGCTTTCGCTCTTTGGAGTGCCCTATGCCGCTAATACCCAGGTAGCGGGATGCTCAGGCCGGAACGATGTGTTCAGGGGCAAGCTGCAATTCGTGACCAACTCGCCTGCGCCCGTGCAAAACACAAATGTATTGTTGCCTTTGTTCTTCAATGCCAATTTCAATAATTACCAGGCCGGCGCCACGGATACGATGGGGCTTACCACCAGGCGTATTACCTTTAACGTGCCGTCTAATATGACAGACGCCGAGTTTACGCTCATCACGTCCAACCATGGTGCCAATTCCGGCGGTGAAGAATACAACCGGAGGGTTCATTATGCGTATTTTGATAATACCCTTGTGCTTACCTACAAGCCCGGCCGCCTGACCTGCGAGCCATTCCGACAGTATAATACCCAGGCAAACGGGATTTATGGATCGTCCGTAAAGACACCTGCACAATGGCAGTCCTTCAGCAACTGGTGCCCCGGCGATGTCATCGACATTCGCAAGATCCCTTTAGGACCGGTTACAGCCGGGAGCCACTCTTTTCTGATCCGTGTTCCTGCCGCAACGTTCAATGGAGGCGACGGTAATTTTCCGCTTTCTCTTTATTTCCACGGAAAAACATCCGGTCAGCTTCCTGTAGGGGTGATGGATCATGCTGAAAACGACCGCTTGCTTTTGGTGTATCCCAATCCGTCGAAAGGGCTATTCACCATTGAGCTGGAAGATTCTCAGGCAGAAATTACAGTGACCAATGCCCTAGGACAGGAAGTGATAAGAACACATGCTGTCGCGAATGCGACGACGTTGCAACTGGATCGTGCAGGCATCTACATTGTTTCTGCAAAAACAAAGCAGGGAATCGTGACACGTAAACTGATCGTAAATGATTGATAGCGGAATTAGATGTAGCTAAAGGTACATCAACATGGCCCTATGTTCGGTTTCTGCGGAGCATAGAGCGATGGTTATGGATTCAGGAAACAGGTGTGTGAAGGGCCTGTTCCGGCTTGTATACAAAAAAGGCCTCTGTAATAACTACAGAGGCCTTTTCATGATCACGTGCCTGTATTTATATTTTGTTGAGGCGTTTGAGAAACTCGTCTTTTTTGCGTTGCGATACCGTAATGGTGTTTCCGCTTTTCATCATGACATAGCCTCCGCGGCCTTTGTGGTATTGTTTGATGTATTCAAGGTTAATCAGGTGCGAGTGGTGTACCCGGATGAAATTGTAACCGCTGAGGACATCCTCAAACTCCTTCAGGTTTTTGGTGACAATGATTTCCTTGCCGTCCGTAAGAAAACAAATGGTATATTTTCCGGCGGCTTCACAGCGCTCGATGTCGCTGATCTCCACAAACACCAGGCCCAGGTTGGTACTTAAGGCCAGGCGTTTATTCCTGTCGATGGCGACATTAGCTTTAGGAAGCTTGTTGTCTTTCGGTGCCTGTGGTTTCGTGATCAAAGTTTCCGCTTTTTTAACGGCTTTGACAAGCTCCTCCTCGTCTACCGGCTTGAGCAGGTAATCGATGGCGGAAAATTTAAAGGCCTTGATGGCATGCTCATGATAAGCAGATACAAAAATAACATGCGTCTTGCGTTCGCCAATCTTTTCCAGGAGGTCGAAGCCCGATCCCCCGGGCATTTGAATGTCCAGGAAGATAAGGTCCGGGTCCAGTAAATTGATGAGGTCGAGGGCCTTTGAAATATCTTCGGCAACTCCTACAACATTTACAGCAGGGCAGTGTTCGCGGAGGAGGATCTGCAACAGCTCCCTGCCTTTTTTTTCGTCGTCAACAATTACGGTGTTTATCATAAGCCAATGGTATAAAGAAATTAAAATGCCTGTGGTTTTTTAAGAGGAATGCGGATGCTTACCAAGGTTCCTTCAGGCTCTCCGTTCGGATTGAGCTTGTCGGTGATCTCCAGCCGGATGTCACTGTTTTCAATGTAATTGATCGTTCTGATCCGTTCGATGATGGTTTTGATGCCCATCGAAACGTGCGAGTCGCTGTGCAGCGATTTTTTCCGGGCAGATTCACGGCGCCCGATCCCATTGTCATCGATCATCCCAATCAGGCATCCATCCTTCTTTTCGAACCGGATCGTTAAGACCCGCTCCTTCTCTGATTCCCGGAGGCCATGGTGAATCGCATTTTCCACGAAAGGCTGGAACAGCATCCCCGGTATCTCTATCTTTTCTTTTTCCAGGAGCGGATCGATCATCAGCATAAACTCAAATTTGTGATCGAGCCGTAATTGTTCCAGCTCAACGTAGAGCTTCAGCAAATCGATTTCCGTTTGCAAAAAAATATAATTGTTGTTGGAGTTGATGAGGAACATGCGAACCAGCCGGGCAAACTTTCCGAGGTATTTTCCGGCCGATACTTTATCGTCGGTGGAGATAAAGTATTTGATCGTGTTCAGGCAGTTAAAGATAAAGTGAGGATTCATCTGGCCCTGCAGGGCTTTCAATTCGAGCAGGGCGTAATTCTTATTGATCTCCGTTTTTTCGGCTTCGTTTCTACGGATAATTTTTATCCGGATATAAACGATGATCAGCACGGCCAAAATAATGCCTGCAAGCATTGTGTAAAGAAAAGACCAGGTTTTATAAAAAGGGGAAGGGATCGTAAACTGGATCTGTTTGGTCTTATTCAGCTTCTCGCCCTTGCGGCCAACAACTTCTACCGTCAGGGTGTAATCGGAAGGCATCAGGTTGGTATAAGTGATCAGCCTTTTCTCCCTCATGTAATTCCAGTCTTTTTCCAATCCATCCAGCTTATAGCGGATGAGCAGGTTTTTGGGGTCGCTGAAAAACGGCGCGCTGAATTGAATTTCCAGCCTGCCTGTCTGCCCGGGCAGGCGGATCAGCGAATCGCTATAGGGAAACTCGGTATTGTCGGCTACGATCTTTTCGATGAACAGGTCAGGCACATAATCCGATACATATTCTTTTTTCGGATCCGTGATCACAAAGCCGTTGATGGTTGGGAAAACCAGTTCACCGTTTTGCCTTTTCAATCCGGGCGATTGGAACCCGCCGTTGCATTCGGTATATTTCATCCCACTTTCACGGCCATAGAAGGTAGACGGCACAAAAGACGATCTGCCCCCGGCATAGTCGTTCAGGTCTTTTTTGTATACCGAGTAAATACCGGCATTGGTGCTGATCCAGAATTTCAGATGATCGTCTTCAAGGATACAGGAAGCAAAATCATCGACCAGTTCAAGGCTTTTATTGTAAGCGAAAAAAACGCCGTTCCTGAGCCTCGCGATGCCGCCGCCATAGGTGGCGATCCAGTATGTGCCTGTATCAGAAGGGTCCTCATAAATAAAGCGCACATTGTTGTGCGGCAAGCCGTCATCTGTCGTGTAGATTTTTACCTTGCCGTTCCTGATAACACCCAGTCCGTTCTTGGAGCAAAACCATAGTTGATTGTTTTTATCCTGTATGATCTGATTGATGGAATTGGTCGTTGCTTCCTTTACCCACTTGAACGTTCCGTTTTTATAGTAGCAAAGGCCTTCGGAAGTTCCTGCCCATATCGTGTGCGATTTGTCTTCGTACAAGCAGAAAACCTGGTCGGAAGGAAGGCCATCGGGTATCTGGTAACGTTGTTCGAGCCTGTTGTGATAGAACCTGGAAATTCCTCCGCCATAAGATCCGCTCCACAAGGCCCCCTGATGATCTATCAGGAGAGTCCAGACACAGCCGTAGGAAGGTACCGGCTTAAACTGAGAGCCTGTAAACTCAAACACGCCTTTACAGTAACTGCTGATCAGGATAGAACCCTGGGAGCCATTGATGATAGAGCCGCTGCTGCTGCCATAAAAATTTTCGGTTTCAGAATAGGACCTGATCACTTTCGGCTTTAGCTTGTTGATCCCGGCATTGCCGGTGCACAGCCAGATATTATTTTCGCGGTCTTTCAGGAAGTTTTGTATTTCGTTCGACGTAAGCCCGTTGTGCACGTCTATCGATGAATAGGTATTCCCTTTAAGGATAAACACCCCGTTTTTGCCGGCTATCCATATCCTGTCCTGGTCGATCAGAAAATCGTTGAAGTAACCGTCTGATTTTTCATTGATGATAGCGCCCGGGAGTTTGCATTCCTGTACGGAATCCTGCCTGATCCGGTAAAGATGATAATGATTGGAAACATAAAGCGAGTTGTCGGGGCCATGTTTCATGTGGAGTACCGGCAGATGTTGTGGCACATTCAGGCGTACCGGTTGATTTTTCCTCAGAACAAAAAGCCCTGTTCTGGTTCCTATGTGAAGGGCCTTGTTATAATACGTCATCTTTGTAATGAAGGCCGGTGCCATGTCATAAAAAAGGGAATAGGCACCGCTTTGTAACCGGTAGATCTTCCCGTTTTTGCACCCGATAAGCAGGTTTCCCTGGTCGTCTTCACAAACAGAGGACACATGGCCGGCAGCCTGCATGAGCGGATAGCTCACCGGTTTTTCGTTCGAGAACTTCACCAGGCCGCTGTTGCGGATAAGCCAGATGGTTTTTTCAGAATCCTCGAACATGCCGATGACCCCGTCTTTGGGGAAGCCCGGCGTATTGCCGGAATGGTAGGTCCTGAACGTAACGCCGTCAAAACGGGTGAGGATGCTTTCGGAGATAAACCAAATGAACCCGTCTTTTGACTGAACCATGTCCAGGATCTTTTTTTGAGTGAGCCCGTTCTCCGAGTTCCATATTTTGATGGAATAATCGAAGCGGGCATTCAAACTCTCTTCCGAAACAAAGGATGCCTGCGAAAACATGGTGTTTTGAAAAACAATAAGCAGGACCTTGATGAAAAAATATGATCTGGCGGAAGTGTTGATGATGCGTTCTTTAAGAGCTGTAAAGGTAGAAAATAAATGCCTCCGGGTAAAACTTTAAGGTGGCCTGGCGCCTCGCGGCACAGTCAATCCGGCCTTGTTCGCGTTAGGGTAGGCGCATAACAGCAAAAAATTACCCACTTATTCCTGTATATGCTCACTTATGTATTCTGACATAAAGTTTAACTATTTAGTAAATAAGTTAGCATAACAAATTCAATTTATTTTTCGCATGAACGCTCAAATTCTCCATAGACATCTGATCCTGAAAATTTTCATTTGTATGATGTTTATGAACCTGAGGCTGGTGTCTCAATGTGTGTGGAGCAACCTGTTGTATGACGATTTTGAATACCCGGCAACCACTGCCAGTCCGGACTTTGTGCAGACGGTTTCTTATTCGCCGGCTCATCCCGAAGCCTATGCCTCCCACAGCCCGAGCCGGTCGGCATACATTAATTTCATTGACAGCAATCTGGCCAACGGAACGCATGCCGGCACCCTGTTCTATAGTAAGACCTTTACAGTATGCCCTAATACCCAGTATAAAGTGTCTTCCTGGTTTTGCACCACCTTTGCCGGTTTGCAATGTAATCTGAAGATCCGGTTAAAAGACGGAAGCGGCGGGATCCTGAATATGGTCAACAGTTTTCCATGCGCTTATGCCCCTTCCTTTAGCCAGTATAGTTCCGGGGTTGTGACTCCCACAACCAGCACGATGATCCTGGAATTAATTACCAACGTAGGCGGCTCAGGCGGGAACGATCTGAGTATGGATGATCTGCTGGTGGAGCAGTGCCTGAATGCTTCAGGCAGTGTGACCACACAAACAACACTGTGCAGTGCTTCTCCTGCACTCAACCTGTTTGGCTTGCTGGGCTCGTCGCAGCCCGCGTTCGGTTCCTGGGGAGGTCCTTCTGTGCTTTCGGGCGGCTACCAGGGAAACTTCAATCCGGGGCTTAATGCGCAGGGAAACTATATTTACAGTTATAACTATCAAAACAATGTCAATTGCCCGCTGATCAGGGATACCGCAAAAGTTACAGTGATCAGCTCTCCTACGATCAGTGTGAACCAGGCAAGCATCTGTGCGGGGCAACAGGCAGTACTTGTCGCCGGTGGAGCCGCCAACTATACCTGGACGCCTATCACAGGGCTTAATGCCGTAAACGGCACTTCGGTTACCGCCGCGCCCTTTGCTACAACGGTATATTCCATTACCGGGACCTTCGGGATGTGCTCCGCGATGCAGACGACAACCGTCACGGTGATCCCCTTGCCGGTGCTCACGGTCAGCTCCGGAGAGATCTGCCAGGGAAAAACCATCCTTTTAAATGCCTCCGGCGCCTCTTCCTATTCATGGCTTCCTTCCGCAGGGCTTAACAGCAATTCGGCCCCTACGGTCGTGGCGGGCCCGGCCTCTTCCACGGTGTACACCGTCACGGGCGTTTCATCGGGTTGTTCCGCAAAAGCCACGGCTACCGTGCTGGTTCGCCAGTCAGCATCCGCCGTCATCAGTGCCAGTAATTTTTCCATAACCTCCTCCGATCCAGTGAGCGTGCTAAGCGCCTCAGGAGGCAATACTTTCAACTGGATCCTGCAAGGCAATGTTTCCAGCGAGCTTCAGGTGAGCCCTCAAAAAACAAGCTCCTATTGCGTGGAGGTAAGTCAGGACGGCTTTTGCCCGGATACGGCCTGCGTGACTATATTCGCTGAGTTCAAGTCAGAGCTTTCATTCCCGAATGTGTTTACGCCTAACGGCGATGGCCCTAATGATCGCTTCTTTTTCCCCTGCAGCAACCTCGAATCTTTTCATGTTTCTATTTTTAACCGCTGGGGAATCAAAGTATTTGAATCGTCGGATCCCGCCAGAAACAGCGGCTGGGATGGGAAAGTAGATGGTGCGAACGCCTCGGCCGGAGTATACTCATACATTCTGCGTGCGAAAGGACTTGACGATACGCTTTACGAAAAGGCAGGCTTCATTACGCTGCTGCGATAAAACCATAAGCAAACAAGGCATGACTCTCTTTCCTGCATTTCAGTTTTTTAGGACAAGGCTTTGGCTGACCGTCATGATCCTGGGCGTATTGCATCAAACGCAGCACGCACAATGCAGTTGGAGCAACCTGTTGTTTGATGGCTTTGAATATTCGCAATCCACCATCAGCCCTGATTTTATAACGGGTATCAGTTATGCCCTGCCGCATCCGGCAAGCTATGCCGCACATTCGGGAAGCCAGTCGGTATACCTTAATTTTGTAGACAGCAATTCCACCTCGCCTCCCGGAACGCGGGCAGGGACCTTATTCTACAGGAAGACGATCACTGTTTGCCCGAATATCCCCCACAGGGTTTCGATGTGGTTGTGTACCACGTTTTCAGGTTTGCAATGCAATGTCAGAATTGTGTTGAAAGATGCCAATGGTGCTGTTTTAAATGCTGTCAATAATTTTCCTTGCCCCTATGCGCCCGGCTTCGGGCAATACACGTCGGGAGTAGTTACTCCCACCACAGGCACGATCATCCTCGACCTGTATACCAATGTAGGCGGTGGCGGCGGAAACGACCTGGGAGTGGATGACCTGCTTATTGAACAATGCCTCACTTCGCCCGGGGTGAAAGCGCAGGCGAGCCTGTGCAGCACCTCACCCGGTCTGGATTTATACGGGCTGTTCACCACGGCGCGCCCCACCTACGGAACCTGGACAGGGCCTTCTTTGCTGAGCGGCGGCTATTTGGGCACTTACACACCTTCGGCTAATCTGCAAGGGCAATATGTATACAGTTACTTTTTTCAGAACAACAGCAGCTGCCAGCTCATCAAAGACACGGTTAATGTCGTGATGCCGCAAACGCCCACTGTAAGCGTTAACCAGGCCACGATCTGTGCCGGCCAGCAAACAGCAAGCTTAACCGCTACCGGTGCTTCCAATTATACCTGGTCGCCTGTGGCAGGCCTGAGTGCGACATCGGGCGGCAGCGTTACGGCTAATCCTTCGGCCACGACGCTTTACACGGTTATCGGCTCCAATGGAAACTGCCGCGATACCGTGAGCACTCAGGTCACGGTAAATCCCCTTCCAGTGTTAAGCGTCAATTCAGAAACCATTTGCAGCGGCTTATCCGCCACCTTAACGGCGTCGGGCGCATCCGCTTATGCCTGGAGTCCGGCCATCGGCCTTAATGCCGTTACCGGTTCCTCCGTGGTAGCCACACCGGCTGCAAGTACTGTCTATGCCATTATCGGAACGGTGAACTCCTGTACAGCGCTGGCGAACGCATCGGTTACCGTTATGCCCACACCCACGCTGAGCGTGAATTCGGCAAGTATTTGCAAGGGGGCTGATGCCTTGCTTTCTGCAAACGGCGCCACGAGCTACAGCTGGTTTCCTTCAGCGGCTTTGAGCGCTACTGTCGGCAGCAGTGTCCGTTCTTCTTCGCCGGTAAGCATCACTTATACAGTGGTTGGTATGCTGGGCAATTGTTCCGATACGGCAGAAAGTGTGGTGACGGTAAACCCGCTCCCGGTGCTGGTTGTGAATTCCGCTACCGTGTGCTATGGCTTCTCTGCCGGCCTCAACGCATCAGGAGCGTCGGTTTATAGCTGGTCGCCTTCGGTCTATCTGAATTCAGCCTCAGGGGCCTCAGTCGTTGCCACGCCATCGGTTTCAACTGCCTATGTTCTGACAGGAACGCTGGGCATGTGTAGCTCTACCCTGCAAACATCCGTGCATGTCAATCCTTTGCCCGATGTTTCCATCGGGGCCAGTAGTACGATTATCAATACACCCGGCGAAAGCGTATCGCTCACCGCTTCCGGCGGTGCCGGCTACTCGTGGTCGAATGGAAGCCTTTCTTCTTCGATTAGCTTTGCACCTTTGCAAACGGGTGATTACTGTGTGACGGCAGTATCGGCAGAAGGCTGCGGGAAAAAGGCCTGTATCACCATTGAGGTGTCACCGGAATCAACCATCTATATTCCCAATACCTTTACACCGAACGGCGATGATCTCAATGATGTGTTATATACCCCGGGCACTAATATTGTGAAATACCAGTTTATGATCTACAACCGCTGGGGCAACCTGGTATTTGAATCCGATGATATGGGAAAAGGCTGGGACGGTACCTATAAAGGAGAGCCGGTGAAAGAAGATGTGTATAACTACTACCTGTTCGCAGAGGGCATTGACCATGCCGTCTATAAAAAAACCGGCTTTATTGCCGTTGTGAAATAGGGATGTCTTTTTGGGGCATTTGCCTGCTGTTCCGGCTTCTGTTCCCTTAAATCTTATTTTCCTATCTTAATTTTCTCTCCCAGGAATTTCGGATCCGTGTGCAGAATGTAAATGTCCAGGACACATTTTACCCGCGCAAAGTACTCGCGGATACGCGTCTTTAACGAGTAATTTTTGTTCACTTCCTGCGCATTGAAGGCAATCGCATGAACGCCGCTTTTATTGGCAATGAATAAAGCCCGTTGGTTATGAAACGCCTGTGAAATAATGGTAATGGAATCTTCCCCAAACACTTCCTTGCACCGCACCACGCTGTCAAGCGTACGGAAGCCGGCATAGTCGAGTACAATGCAGGAGTCAGGAACCCCCAGCCTGATCAGGGCATCGCGCATGTCGGTAGGCTCATCGTATCCTTCGGTATGGTTATCGCCGCTCAGGAGGAGGTACTGCACCTTGCCCGTTTTGTAGAGTTCGTAGGCGGCCTGCATGCGATAGGTGAAATACATATTGTCGGTGCCGCGGATCGTATTTTTGGAAGCACCGAGCACAAGACCTACTTTGCGTGCTGGGATGGTGCTGCTCTCCGTGTAGAGCTGTGATGCCGTAGAGCGGTTGATCCAGGAGTTGCAAAGCACAAGCGATAAAAAACAAAATAACAGCAGGAAGAAAAGCCATTTGAAGAAGCGCCGATGCCGGAGGAAAAAGGCTTTCATTAAATGAATAAAGAAATGATGGTAAATGTCGCAAACACCACGCTGGCAATTCCATTGGTGGTGCCAAAAGCCAGGTTCACACGCGATAGGTCGTTAGGTTTCACAATGCTGTGCTGGTAGACGATGAGCCCGATAAAAAATGCCACGCCAAGCCAGTACAGGAAATTGAAATGGCCATAAAAACCCGCAGTCACAACAAACACAATGCTGAACACATGCAGTACTTCCGAAAAGCGCAGCGCACCTTTGGTTCCGAGGAGCACCGGGATCGAGTTGAGGCGGTGCTCCCGGTCGAAGCTTTCGTCCTGCAAGGCATAAATGATATCGAATCCGCTCACCCAGCAAAACACGGTGAACGAAAACAGCAGTGGCAGCCATGCAAAATGGCCCGTTACGGCGAGGTAGGCACCGATAGGAGCAAGCGCCAGCCCGACACCCAGCACTAAATGGCAGAGCGGTGTAAACCGTTTGGTATAGCTGTAGAACAGGATGACAAAGAGCGCCACCGGCGATAAGTAAAAGCAGATGGTATTAATGAAATAGGTTGAGGTAACGAATAAAGCAGAATTCAGAATGATGAAAAAGAGCGCATTGCCCGGATTGATAATGCCTGCTGGAATTTCGCGGATGGCTGTTCTCGGATTGAGCGCATCGAATTTGCGGTCGATATAACGGTTGAATGCCATTGCCGAATTGCGCGCCGTAGCCATGCAGGCCAGCACCAGCAAAAATAACTTCCAGGAAAAGTGGTAGCCTTCGTGGATCGAAAGCATAAAGCCGATCAGCGCAAAGGGCAGTGCAAAGATCGTATGGCTGAACTTAACGAGGGACAAATAATGCTTGACAGTGCTCATGGGCTTATGGTTTAAGGATGAGGATCATGAGAAAGATAACGGGAACCGAAGACAGGATCAGCCCGGCAAAGCCCATGCTGAAGCTCTTTTTGGAGATTTCGTATTTGGCATTAAGAAAAATGTTGATGATGGCGCTGATAAAGCCCAGGAAGGTATTGACCAGAGAAAGCATCAGGAACAACGGATTGTCGGTGAGCACCAGCAGCACAATGAAGATGCAGCAGAGCCCGCCGAATACGAGAGATAAATAGCCGCTTGTTTTATACAGGTTCATAATTTTGCTCTGCTTACAGCACGTTGTTGGTCTGTTCTTTTATTTTTTCCAGCTCGTCTTTCATCAGTACCACCAGCTTTTGCATCTCTGCATCGTTGGCCTTGGAGCCAATGGTGTTGATCTCGCGGCCGATCTCCTGTCCGATGAAGTTCAGCTTGCGCCCGCCGGCAGGTTCTTTCATGGTTTTGATGAAATAATCGAGGTGTGTTTTGAGCCTTACCTTTTCCTCGTTGATGTCGAGCTTCTCGATGTAATAGATCAGCTCCTGCTCGAAGCGGTTCTTGTCTATTTTGTCCACACCAACAACTTCCTCCAGGTTTTTATGGATGCGGTCTTTAATATTTTGGATTCGGGCGGCATCATGCACTTTGATGTCTTCCAGCGCTTTGCCGATCAGGGCAATGCGGTTCTCAAAATCTTTTTCGATGGATTGGCCTTCATCGCTGCGAAAGGTATCCAGTCCCGCGACTGCTTTCAGGATCACCTGGTGGATCTCTGTCCAGTCCTGCTCATCAGGCTCTTTGCGCTCGGTTTTCAGCACCTCGGGCATTTTGAGCACATGGGATAATAAATGGTCGGTAGGCTCATTCAGCTCAATGGCCAGCTGTTTGATTTTTTCGTAATAGGCTTTGGCAAGCGCCGTATTCACTTCTACGGGCGTTTCCTGTACTTTGGGCTCTACGTACACCGAAAGGTCGATTTTTCCACGCTCCAGAAGCCTGGCAATTTCGCTTTTCAGCTCATGTTCTTTGTCGCGGTATACGGAAGAGAGGCGAAGGTTCAGATCGACATTTTTACTGTTGAGAGACCGGATTTCCACATGTACGGTTTTATTGTGGAATTCCTGGGTGGCTTTCCCGAAGCCAGTCATTGATTTTAGCATAGGCAAAAGTAAAATTTTTGGACGAAATAGCCCACAAAAGCAAAGGAATTCTTATTATTGTATGGCCAACAGGCCTTTTGAATGCAGGCATGAAATTGCCATAAATACCGCAAAACGACAGCTAAACCGAAAACCATGAAATAGCCACCACGATAGCTCATGACAAAACCAGGTAAGATAACATGGCTATAACATAAGGCAATTGGAAAAAGAAAAAAAATCTACTTATGAAACTCATTATACACGGCGGATTCTTCAGCGAGTCCTCACAGTCACACGAAACCAGGAAAGCCAAGCAGGATGCATTGGAGCGTATCGTCAGAAGCGCCTACGAGTACCTGAAAAACCATACAGCCCTCGAAACCGTGGTTTATGCGGTCGAGCAACTGGAAGATGATGAGCTCTTCAATGCCGGTATTGGCTCACAGATCCAGAGCGATGGAAAGATCCGCATGAGCGCTTCGCTTATGGACAGTGTTAGCAGCAAGTTCAGCGGTGTCATCAACATCGAGGATGTTAAAAATCCGATCCGGGTGGCGGAAAAGTTGTTTAGTTACGACGACCGTGTGCTTGGAGGAGAAGGAGCCATACGCTTTGCGCGGAAGAACGGTTTTGAAGCATTCAGCACCGAGATCCCGCAGCGCCGGAAAGAATATGAGGAAAAAGTAAAGTCGCAGGGAACGGGTACGGTAGGCTGCGTGGCGCTCGATGCCGGCGGAAATATCGCCGCAGCAACCTCTACCGGCGGCAAAGGCTTTGAGATCCCGGGACGCATCTCCGATTCGGCAACAACGGCGGGTAATTATGCCAATGCTTTTTGTGGTGTGAGCTGCACCGGAGTAGGGGAGGACATTGTGAGCGCCGCTCTGGCTACAAAGATCGTGACGCGGGTCACGGATGGTATGCCTGTTGCCGCTGCCTTTGAAAAAAGTTTTGCCGAGCTGAAGCCCTATGATGGCTTTGCAGGAGCGATTGCCATTGATAGATCCGGAACGGTGTATCACCAGGATTCGCACCCGAAAATGGTCTTTGCCGCTTTCGATGGCGTACAGCTTGACCTGTTTAATTGAATCCTGTGAGCGCGGATAAAACATATATGCAGCGCTGCCTTGAACTGGCGGCAAAAGGAATGGGGCATGTAGCCCCCAATCCGATGGTAGGCTGCGTCATTGTGCGCGATCATGTCGTTGTATCGGAAGGTTACCACGAAACCTATGGCGCTCCACATGCAGAGCCCAATGCCATCCGTCAGCTCAGCGATGAGGTCTTAAGGGAAAGCACCCTCTATGTGAACCTTGAGCCCTGCTCGCACTACGGGAAAACACCACCCTGTGCAGACCTGATCATCCATAAGGGCATCCGGAAAGTTGTGGTTGGCAGCCCCGATCCCAATCCTTTGGTGGCAGGCAAAGGCATTCAGAAGTTGAAAGACGCCGGCATAGAAGTCGTGCATGGCGTCCTGGAAGAGCAATGCCGCGAGCTCAACAAACGCTTCTATATGTTTCATGAGAACAAACGGCCCTATATTATCCTGAAGTGGGCACAGACAGGGGATAGTTTTATCAGCCGGTGGCCTCTGCCTGAGAGTAAGGAAGACAATTGGATTACAGGAGCAGAGAGCAAAGCCCTTTCTCATCAATGGCGCTCGGAAGAACAGGCCATTCTCATCGGCTACAACACGCTGGTCAACGATGATCCTTTGCTTACCACGCGCCTGGCGCAAGGCAGCAATCCACTGAGATTGATCCTGACGCGCGAAACAGATCTGCCATCGCACTTGCAGGTGTTTAATAATAAAGATGCCAAAACGCTTGTGCTGAATGGTGTAAAAAGCGAAATGAAGCATTTCGTCGAGTATGTGAAAATCGATTGGAAAAATAAAGTGAAAGAAGTGCTGGATCTCTGTTATGCCCGCCAGATTGCAAGCGTCATCGTGGAAGGAGGCACCAATACGATTTACAACTTTATGAACCAGGACCTCTGGGACGAAGCCAGGGTCTTTGTCAACCCAACCAAGCAATTTACGCATGGCATCCACGCCCCTGAAATAGGGTTAAAGGGCCATAAGCCGGTTACAGTCGGGAACGATCTGCTGTATACCATTAAAAATAAGGCTTAAAAGAAATAACTTTATAAGAAGAACGAAAAACAATTCTTGTCAATCTATAACACCAGCCGTATAGTGCATTCATGTCTCAGTGCATGGCCTTCAATGTCAAATTCTACATGACTTTAATCCCAATCTTATATACCCTTGTATAGCCTTCTATGGTTTTAATAAAACGGCGCAAGATCTCATTTAATCCTTATGTCATATTTAATCCTCTCTATTCTCATCTCGACTTTATTCGGTATTTCGTTTAAGGTTATCGCCGTCAATAATATCAAGTCTTTCCAGGCCATTGTCATCAATTACCTGGTTGCCGGCTCCCTGGGTTTTATCACCACCAGCTCGGATGTAACACCCTTCACGATCTTTTCCCAGAAGTGGGTCTGGGTAGCCATCGGCCTTGGAATTGTATTTGTGAGCAGCCTTTTTGTGATTGCCGAAACGACGGCGCGTTCAGGGATCTCGGTTGCCCAGGTGTCTAACCGTATGGCGGTGGTGATCCCTATTTCCGTGGCAATGATGTATTATGGTGATGCCCTGACCGTATTTAAGGTTGCCGGCATTCTTCTCGCCATTGTTTCAGTATACCTTGTTTCCCATAAAGAAGAAAGCGGAACCCAAAAACAAAAGCTGTGGTGGCTCTTTCCACTGGTGATCTTTATCTGCAGTGGTATCATTGATTCTTCCATTAATTATGCCCAGCGCTTTTTGCTAAGCGATAACGACTTTGACGCCTTTCTTTCCACGGTGTTTATGACGGCCTTTGTATTCGGCTTTCTTGTGTTGCTTTACCAGCTGGCGATACAGAAGCATAGCTTCCAGGCGAAGGCGATACCGGCGGGCGCCATTCTCGGCGTGATTAATTTTGGCACTATGTATTTTATCGTGAAGGCGCTCAACTCCGAAGTACTGGAGCCATCGGCGCTGTTCCCCGTGAATAACCTCAGTATCCTCACCCTCTCCACCATCATTTCCGTGCTGGTATTCAAAGAAAAACTATCCGGGAAAAACTGGCTGGGCATCGCGCTCAGCTTATTGGCTATCTTTATTCTCGGCTTATTACCGCAATTGTTCTGATGTTATTTTCCGATACATACCTCACCATCGGGGAGCCCGCAGAAGCGCTGTTTAAAGATAAGGGCAGTAAATTCATCGGGCTGGCCTACCCCGTGCAAAATGAACAGCAGGTGAAAGAGATTTTGCAGGGACTGAAAAAAGAACACCATACTGCCAACCACCATTGCTATGCCTACCGCCTGGGACCCGACAAGCTTACGTTCAGGGCCAATGACGATGGCGAGCCCTCCAATACTGCCGGAAGACCCATCCTGGGGCAGATCCAGTCCAATGACCTCACGGATATTCTCATTGTGGTGGTGCGCTATTTCGGCGGTACCCTGCTCGGTGTGAGCGGCCTTATTCATGCTTACAAAACAACAGCCGCCGAAGTCATCAGCGTAGCCACGATCGTCGAAAAACAGATCCTGTTTTCCTACACCATCCGTTTTTCCTTTGAAAAGCTGAACGATGTGATGAAGATCCTCAAGCAATCGGAAGCGAAGATAACGGCGCAGGAATTTGACAACGATTGCAGGATCAGCTTTCATATCCGGAAAGCCAACAGTGAAGCCTGCGAGGAAAAACTGAAGAAGACGGAAGGCCTGACCCTGGAATACCGGTAAGGATTACATGTTTGCAACGATGAAACGGAAAACAACGATCAAACTCTTGCTCAGCGATGCAGAGAAACGAACGCTCAGAGCCGGCAAGCTGAAAATAGCGGAGCTTCTGAACTTCGCGGTGGATGAGCTGGCTGTGCTGCTGGATGTGCCTTTGGAGCGTGCCAAAGAAATTCATGCCCTGGCGGAGTTTCAGACCATTCCCTCGATCGGGATTAAATTTGCTGAAGACCTGATTTTCCTGGGGCGCTATTCTGTCAGCGAGCTGAAAGAAACCAGCGGCGCCGCTTTGCTTGATGAGTATGAATTCAAAAAAGGGTATAGGGTAGACCCTTGCGTGGAAGACCAGTTCCGCCTTGCGGTGCATTATGCCAATACACAGGATGTCAGCAGGAACTGGTGGGATTTTACCAAAGAGCGGAAAGCCTACAGGGAAAAGAACGGTTACCCGGCAAACAGGCCGAAAGCGCCCTGGCATGAGCACCGCTAAGCCCGGTTATGAAACCTGTCGGGTTTGGCTTATCTTTGCGCATGCATTTTTCCAACCGCCAGCTATTTCTGAATCACGTGGCCCAGGTGTCGCCCAAACCGATGGACCTGGAGATCGTTAAGGCAGAAGGTGTTTACCTTCACGACAGCCAGGGTAAATCCTACATTGATTTTATTTCCGGGATCTCCGTGAGCAATGTGGGTCACTGCCATCCTCACGTGGTGAAAGCCATTCAAAAGCAGGCAGAAACCTATATGCACCTGATGGTGTACGGCGAATATGTGCAGGCACCGCAGATCCTTCTGGCGAAGGCGCTTACCGATTTGTTGCCGGAGCACCTGAACTCCGTATTCTATACCAATTCGGGAACGGAAGCTACGGAAGGTGCCCTGAAGCTGGCCAAGCGGGTAACAGGAAGAACGGAGATCGTTTGCTTTAAAGATGCCTACCACGGCAGTTCTCATGGCTCGCTGAGCGTGATGGGTAATGAGAGCTTCAAGCAGGCCTTCCGGCCCTTGTTGCCGGATATCAGGATCCTGGAATATAATTCCATTGAAGAAGCCATGGAAGGGATCAGCGACAGAACAGCAGCTGTGATCCTGGAGCCCGTACAAAGCGAGACCGGTTATACCGTAGCAAGCAACGGGTTTCTGAAAGCGCTCCGCACGCGCTGCACGGAAACCGGCGCCCTGCTCATCCTCGATGAGGTCCAGAATGGCTTTGGCCGAAGCGGCACTCTTTTCGCCTTTGAGCAAACGGGCATTGCGCCCGATATTCTCCTGCTGGCAAAGGGCATGGGAGGTGGCTTGCCTATCGGCTGCTTCATTAGCTCCAGGGAATTGCTGAATGAATTTACATACAACCCTGTTTTGGGAAACATCAATACCTTTGGTGGCAATGCGGTGTGCTGTGCCGCGTCCCTGGCTTGCCTCCAGGTCATACAGAAGGAACAGCTGCTGAACGATGTTGCGCAAAAATCGGAGCTGATCCGCTCCCTGCTTACGCATCCGGCCATTAAGCAGATCAAAGGGAAAGGATTGATGCTATCGGTGGATTTCGGAGAAGCCGATCTCAATATGAAGATCATCGAAGCCTGCGTACAAAACGGATTGATTGTCGATTGGTTTTTATTTAATGCCCATTCAATGCGTATCGCACCGCCGCTGGTTATTACAGAAGAAGAGATCCATAAAGCCTGTGCGATCATTCTGAAATGTATCGATGAGGTCTTTTAGACGTATAGTCCGCAGAGAAACACCGTTAAGAATAGTACGCTTGTGTTCTTGGCAGCCGCGATGAGGTATACGGGGATTCCGGAAAATATCCTCATCCAGGTGGAGATTAGTTCACCACCTGTTGTCGGTTGGTGATCATGTGTGTTAAAGGTCTACCAACGCCACCAGAAGCTTCTCAATTTTCAGTTTAGCTTCTTTCGGAGAGCAATCGTAATTGTTGAAGAGAACCGAAAAGGCCAGTTCCTTTCCCGATTTTGTTTTTACATAGCCGCAATAGCCCCGTGCGCGGTTAATATAGCCTGTTTTAGCACGCATGTTGTTTTCTGCAAACGTACCTCTGCACAGGCTGGCCATGCTTCCGCTTTTTCCCGCTACCGGGAGTGATGCGTTGAAGGCAGGATAAAGCAGGCTGTCCCGCGAGATCTTGGAAAGGATAGTTGCCTGCAATTTTGTGGTAAGGGTATTGGCGCGCGATAAGCCGCTGCCATCGCTCATGTGCAGGCCCGATACATCCACGCCGCGTTCTTTCCAATAGGCTTCCACAGCGTCTATGCCATTATCAGTTGTTCCCTGTTTGCCGGTTTTGGCCGCGCCAATGGTTTTTAGAAGGCTCTCCGCATAATGATTATTGCTCTTGGTGTTGGTATAGAAGACAATTTTTTCGAGTGTGGGGGAAACGTGTGTGTGAACCAGCAGCTCCGGCTTATACACAAAGGCGTCGGGAGTTTCATTCACCAGGGCTTTACTGTCTTTCGTTGCCAGGAGCGCTTGCTTGTTCAGTTCAAGAAGGAGGCTTGATCCAAAGTACAAGGCCGGATCCGGCATCTGAGCTTCCACTTCGTAATTTTTCTGGTTAGGAGGAATGGTGCCGCTGACCTTGCGTGTGTAACCGTTGGGGTCGCCATACACAAACGCATCGTCTTCTGTGCCATAGGCTTTCACAGACGATTGCACGGACATGTTCTTTTCAAAATAATCAGGCTTGATCCTGACGAGGCTGGCAGCAGAACCCGCTTCCGCTGTGGAGTAGAACAGGGAAAATTTATTGTCGCGGTACGATAAGCCATTGGCGCCTGCACCGAAGTAATTGCCGATGTCGCTCCAGATCCAGCTTCCCGGAATGCTGTTGTCGAAACAGGACGCATCCGCCTTCACAGTTCCTTTTATTTTTTTAATGCCTTTGGCTTTCAGTTTTTTGATGAAGGTGCCAAGGAATACAGAGTCGCTGCTGTAAAAATAAGAGGAGTTGAAGGAAGGGTCTCCGCTGCCTTTGATAAGCAGATCGCCGTTGCAGATGCCGGTAGCAGCATCCGGATTTTCTGTCAGGTAGACGTTGGTTTTATACGTGTAATTTTTTCCGAGGATTCCCAATGCTGCCGAGGTTGTCACAATTTTGAGGGTGCTGGCAGGGATCATGGCCATGTTGGACTGGTATTCCTTCAGGGTTTTTCCTGTGGCTGCCTCCATCACACAAAAGCTGATCTGCGCATGCTGCAGGTCCTTGTCGGTCTGGTACGACTTCAGGATGTCCTCAATGCTCTTCTGTGGCCGGGCATGCAGGGCAAGAACGCAGAGCAGGGAAAGAAGAGAAAAGCGGATTGTGTTCATGAGCGGATCTTGTAAGCGTAGGCATTATTTCCTGTTGGCCTGGCAGTCTTGTTTTTTTGCGCAGCAGGCCATACGGTATAAGCCGCAACAATAGCTAAAAAATCCGGAAATGAAAAGCCGGATTCCCACAGGTTTAACTTTTTTTGTTAATTTAGAAAACCGAAATGCTTTTTTTTGTTTTAACTTTAAAAGTAAAATTTTTCATTTAATGGTTTTATGCCCGGGACTTCATTTGCGTTTAAGCAATTTATAATCCATCAGGACCGCTGTGCCATGAAAGTAGGGACCGACGCGGTATTATTAGGGGCATGGATTGTGCCTAACGGCAGCAAATCAATCCTCGATATCGGTACAGGCACAGGCATCATCGCCCTTATGCTGGCCCAGAAAACAGAAGCACGGATCGACGCCATCGATATCGACGAAAATGCGGTTAAGCAGGCTTCGCAAAATATTTCTGAAAGCAAGTTCGCCAGCAGGATCCATGTGTCTCAATATTCCTTCCAGGACTACGCCAAAGCGACTGATCGTAAATTTAACCTGATCGTTTCCAATCCTCCTTATTTTGAGCAATGCCTGAAATCATCCGATGAGCAGCGCTCGCAGGCGCGCCATGCCTATACGCTTCCCTTCGAGGAATTGCTGGAGGGCGTTCTGAAAATCCTGGATCCCAAAGGCAAATTTTGCCTGATCCTGCCAAAGCCGGAGGCAGAGCGGTTCAGGCTGATGGCCGAAAAGAAAGGACTTTACCTGTCGAAATTATTGCGGGTGAAATCGCGTGCGGATAAAGACACCGACAAGCGCCACCTCATGCAGTTTGAATTTGTGCCTACCGAGTTCTCGGAAAAAACCCTGGTGATCGAAAAGGGTGGAAGGCACGACTACACCGAGGAATACAGGGAGTTCACCAAAGATTACTACCTTAATTTTTAGTCCTTCTGGACATTATCCATTTATTTTTCTATCTTTAATTCGTTACTAACAAAACGATGATGCAAAAGATAGTCTTGGTTAGCCTCGGACTGCTGTGTTTTCAGGTAAATGCACAGGATACCGTAAAAGTTAAAACGAACCTCACCCCCGCCCAGGAAGCTGAAAATGCTTACAACCAGGGACTGGAATTCATGAATCAGAAAAACACGGACATGGCGATCGAGAGCTTCTCGAAGGCCATCAACCTGAATCCGTCTTTTGAGAAAGCCTACTACAACAGGGGTTTTGCAAAGTTTGAATCGAAAAACTACCAGGGCTCTCTCGACGATTACACTAAAGCGCTGGGCCTTAAAGCCCTTTATCCCGATGCGCTCTACGGAAAGGCTCAAAGCTTTTATGCCCTTCATCAAAACGATTCCTGCCTTTCTTACCTTAATAAAACCACGCTCGTGGACGAAGCTTACAGCAAAGCTTATTACCTGGCCGGGCAATTGAAATTTGAAAGCGGCGATTACAAGGAAGCAGTTGCTGAATACGATAAGGCGATTGCCGCGAGGCCCGATTATGCCTATGCATACAACGACCGTGCTTCTGCCAAAAGGCAGCTGGGCGACGATGCCGGCGCCATTGCGGATTATGAAAAAGCGGTGGCAAGCGATCCCACTATGTATTTTGCGTATAACAACCTGGGCTCCTGCAAGCGCAACAAAGGCGACCATGCCGGAGCGATCGGGGCCTACAATAAGGCCCTTTCCCTGAAGCCCGATTATTACCTGGCGCTCAACAACCGTGGCTCGGCAAAGCTCAACAGCAATGACATCAATGGCGCTATCGCTGATTTTGATGCCGCCCTTCGCCAGAAGGCGGATTATGCATTGGCAATGAATAACATGGCTTCCGCCTATATTAAGAAAAAAGATTATAAAGCAGCGGAAGACTGGGTGAACAAAGCGATCAGGGCCGACGCCAAAGCAGGTGCCGCCTACCTGAACAGGGGAATCATCAAACAAATGCAGCAGAATGAAGAGGGAGCCTGCGAAGACTGGAAAAAAGCCGCAGAGCTGGGGATCCCGGAAGGAAAACGGTATGCTTCCGGATTGTGCGATTAGGTGCCTTTGGTTCTAATGAAATAAGCCCAGGATTAATGTTCACTGTTCGATGATGTTATTCACCTTAAGCAGCAAGCATTGATAAATGAAAAATGACTATCACGATACACTAGCTATATGAATACATTTAAGACGATTTTAGCGCTGTTTTTTATAAGTACATCGGTACTGGCACAGAATGTGGAATTTGAAAAGGCTAATTTCCCTGACAGGAAAGACCAGCTGAAAGAGGCCCGGAAAGCGCTGGATGAGGGGAAGGATGCTTTTGTCCTGGGAAGGAAAGAATACCAGTTTATCCTTGACGAGTATGTGAATGCACACGGCTATTATCCTGTGAGCAGGAACGATTACAGGCATGCCGGCGATATTTATTTCAAGCAGGCAAAACCTTTTCTGGAAAAAGCCCAGGAGTTCAATCCGAACAATGCCGATCTCAACTACATGTTAGGCTTTATTTCCTTCAACCTGAATGCGCAATCGCCTGAAGCCATCAAGTACCTGGAAAAAGCATACTCGCTGAATCCGCAGATCCCGGAGGATGGTATTTACCTGCTCGGCTGGGCCTGCCAGATCAACCTGAAATGGGACGACGCCATTAAGTATTACCAGGCAGCGATGAGCCGGTATTCGGCCAATGCAAAAGCGAATGCCGTGCCGATGGCCGATGTTACCAAAAAGATCCAGGAGTGTAAAACCGGCAAATTGTTAGTGGCAAATCCGCAGCGTATTTTTGTTGAGAACCTGGGGCCGGAGATCAATACGATTTATCCGGAGTACAGCGCGTTTATCACCGCTGATGAGTCGATGATCGCTTTCACGGCTTGCCGTAACACCACCACAGGAGGAAAAAGCGATGGGGAGAACGGCGGCTATTTTGAGGACCTCTACATTTCCGGCAAGAAAGGACGCAAATGGGCACCTGCACAGAACTTCGGGCCTGTTGTGAACAGCGAGGACCACGATGCCACAGCGGGCCTCTCATCCGACGGGACGATCCTGTTCGTCTATAAATTCAAGGAAAAAGACGGGGGAGACATTTATGTGAGCTACCTGAACGGTAATGTGTGGACCAAGCCCGAACACCTCAATAAAAATATCAATTCCAAAGCGCACGAATCGTCTGTGAGCTTGTCTTATGATGGCAAACGCCTCTATTTTGTGAGCGATCGTGAAGGCGGACTGGGCGACCGCGATATTTACTATTCCGATAAAGATGCGAAAGGCGAGTGGGGCCCGGCGGTGAATGCAGGCCCTGTGCTGAATACAAAATACGCCGAAGAAGGTGTGTTCATCCACCCCGATGGCAAAACGATTTATTTCAGCTCGAAAGGGCATAATACCATGGGCGGCTACGATATTTTTAAATCCGTATTTGAGAACGGGGCCTGGAGCGAACCTGAAAACCTGGGCTATCCGATCAACGGGCCTGATGACGACGTGTTCTTCGTGATCAACGGTAGCGGACATCACGGTTATTTCGCGTCTGCAAAACAGGGCGGCTATGGCGACAAGGATATTTACAAGATCACCTTCCTGGGTCCTGAAAAAGCACCGCTGCTGATGAATGAAGACAATCTCCTGGCCAGCGTGACAGCGCCTGTGAGCGAGTTCAAAGCTGAAAAGATAGAGTCGAGCGGGCCGAAGATGACCATCCTCAAAGGGGTGGTTTCCGATGAGCAAACCAAACAGCCCCTGGAGGCAAGCATTGAGCTGGTGGATAATACGAAGAACGAAGTGATTGCGGTATTCAAATCGAACAGCACCACCGGCAAATACCTGGTATCGCTGCCAAGCGGCAAAAACTATGGAATCGCTGTGAAGAAAGAGGGCTACCTTTTCCACTCGGAGAACTTCGATTTGCCGGCAAGCGCCAACTTCCAGGAAGTGGAAAAGAACATCGAGCTGAAGAAGATCGATATCGGCAAAACGATCACGCTGCGTAACATTTTCTTCGATTTCGATAAAGCCACGATACGTCCCGAATCAGCGAATGAGCTCGACAGGCTTATCAAATTGCTGAGCGAGAACCCGACCATCAAAATAGAGCTGGGAAGCCATACCGATAGCAAAGGCAGTGATGACTATAACCAGAAGTTATCGCAGTCGCGCTCCCAGTCGGTGGTGACCTACCTGATCGGAAAGGGTATTGCCGGCGACAGGCTGGTAGCCAAAGGTTATGGCGAAACGGTTCCGGTGGCCAGCAACGATACCGACGAAGGCCGGCAAATGAACAGGCGCACTGATTTTAAAATTTTGAGTAAATAATTTATGTTTCAAAAATACTGGAGTCGGATTTCAAGGATCGGAATCAGGGAGGGCTATGATGATAGCCTGACCAAGCGGATTACGCTCACGAACCAGTTCAGTATCATTGCTCTTACGATTTTTTGTTTCAGCGGGCTCAATAACCTCTGGCTCGGCGATATTTTCTCCGGTATGTTGCTCGAAGGCTTTGTGCTGGTGTGCCTTGTCGGCCTGTATATAAACAGCCGCCACCATCATGATTTTGCGATCATCTTTTTGTTTACGACCATTAACCTGGCCTTGTTTTATTTCAGCTCCTATTCGGGCGTTTTATCAGGAACCTATCTCTATTACTTTCCGCTGATCCTTGCCATTGCCTTTGTCTTCGATATTCGCAAAGACCGGAAGATCATTTCCCTGAACCTGTCCTTTATCATCCTGCTGATCCTTGTGAACCTGCTAACGGGTTATGAATTGTTCAGAAGCCATTTCATTACGGATGAAAAACGTTACCAGATGTTTATATTTAACCTGCTGTTCAGCTGCCTGGCGGTAGGCTTTTTTATCTACCTCACTATCAAAAACGGCCTTAAGGAGTCGGAGCTCTACAGCCAGCGGATCGCAGAGCATGAGCAGGCAGAGAAAAAGATCAAGGAAGCCCTGGCTGAGAAAGAGGTTTTGTTATCGGAGCTGCACCACCGTGTTAAGAATAACCTTGCGATTATTTCCGGTTTGTTCAGCCTGAAGATCAGCAATGATACGCCTTCGGAAGCCAGGAACGTGCTTGTGGAAAGCAGGAACCGCGTGATCTCCATGTCGCTCATTCATAACCGCCTCTATAAAAACAGCAATTTTACGGACGTCAACTTTGAGCAGTACATTGCAGAGCTTATTTCCGAGATCAATGCTTCCTATCCTTCCATCTCGGGTTCTGTAAACGTGACAACAGATATCGGCGATGTGTCGCTCAATATCAATATTGCCGTGCCCTGCGGCCTGATCCTGAATGAGCTGCTCACCAATTGTTATAAGCATGCTTTCGTCGGCAGAAACCAGGGAACCATCCATGTATCTTTTCATCAGGAAAAAAACAGCTATACCTTATCCGTTAGCGATAACGGCATCGGGCTTGTAACCGGCTACCAGGAAAAAGAATCGCTGGGCCTGTCGGTGATCGAGGCGCTCAGCGAGCAGCTCAACGGAACCTTCGGTTATTCATCTGCCGAGGGAACTACTTTTGCGCTCACGTTCCGGCACGGATAGCCGGCTGTTTTAGTTCACCACCAGTTTTTTCAGAAGGCTGCTGCTGCCGGTATTGATCCGCACCAGGTAAATGCCCTGGGGGAGTGGCGTGTTGAGTGCGACAGGCCTTCCTGCCTGCATGGCGGAATGCTGTGTGAGGATGCATTTACCCGTCAGGTCGAACACTTCGATTTCCGCGTTCAGGGAGCCCTGGAGCAGAACGTAAACCGTTGTGCCTGCCTCCGAAGGGTTCGGGAACAGGCTGAAGTCTTTTTCCGTGTCGAAATGGATGTCAATCGTATTCGAGTAGCTGTAGTTCCGGTTATGATCCACCTGCCTGAGCCTGTAATACAGGATACCGTCAGAAGGGGCTTCATCGTAATGATCGTAGCTGCTGCCGGAGTAGAGTGAGCCTGTCGCTTTTTTGCTGCCGATCGCCGTAAAATGCAGAGCATCGTTGCTACGCTCGATGATGAAGGAAGACACGTTTTGCTCACTTCGCGTTATCCAGGATAGCTTCACGCGGTTCGTTTCTTTTTCCCCGGTAAAGCTTAAGAGCTCCAGCGGTAATGGGCCGCCCATGCTCAGAATGCCGCTGTTGTTGCTGCCGCCGCCATTGCCGGCATAAGAAGCTCCACTGGCGTTGTTCCTGCCGCCTGTACCATTGGTGGTTGTTGACGTAATATTGACGGTAGGCTGCACCGCTGAAAAGATGATGGCTCCTTGCCCGCCGCCGCCACCGCCGCCGTGTTCCGCACCG
>DGQK01000059.1 GCA_002390745.1 Bacteroidetes bacterium UBA4416
TGCCATAGGCCGCCGTGCTCACCAGGGCCTGCGTTTCGATGAGCAAGGGGCGGTTCCCTTCCAGCGTGGCGGCAATGGCTACTCCGCTGGTAGGCTCCTGGCGGTTGGTAATGAGGATCTCGGAAGGGTTCAGCACTTCTTTCAGCCCCTGCCCGTGCATCTCGTAAATGCCCATTTCGTTGGTGCTGCCAAAACGGTTTTTAGTAGCGCGCAGCAGGCGGTAAATGTGGTTGCGGTCGCCCTCGAACTGAAGCACGGTATCTACCATGTGCTCCAGGATCTTCGGCCCGGCCAGGCTTCCTTCTTTGGTAATGTGGCCGATCATAAACACCGGCACATTGGTTTCCTTGGCAAAGCGCAGGAACTCCGAGGCGCATTCGCGCACCTGGCTGACGCTGCCGGGGCTGCTGTCGATATAGCTCGTGTGGATGGTTTGGATGGAATCGATGACCACCAGCTGAGGCTGTATGGCATTGATCTGCGTGAAAATATTCTGTGTGTTGGTTTCCTGGAGGATAAAGCAATTGTCGGTGGTAATGCCGATGCGCTCGGCCCGCATCTTGATCTGCTGCTCGCTTTCCTCGCCGCTCACGTATAAAACCTTGAGGTTTTTAAGGCGCAGGGCCAGCTGCAGCATGAGCGTGGATTTGCCGATGCCCGGCTCACCGCCAAAGAGCACCAGGCTTCCGGGCACAATGCCGCCGCCCAGCACGCGCGTGAGCTCCTGCCCCGGAACGGGGATGCGCGGGTACTCCGCCATGCCTATTTCCTGCAACAACGCCGGTTTATTGGACTGGCCCACGGCATTCTTGGATGAGGAAAACAATTGCAGGCGGTCGTTCTTGCTTTCTTTGTGGATCACCTCCTCTACTAAGGTGTTCCATTCGCCGCAGCTGTTGCATTTGCCCACCCATTTGGCCGACTGGGCGCCGCAGCTCTGGCAGAAATACGTGGTTTTGGCTTTTGAGGCAATCATAGCGTTAGTTTATGACATCAAATGTACAGCCTAATGTAGCAGGTGCTTGCTATATTCTGTAGCTTTATTTTTGTGGAAGATTAGGGCCCGCAGATCAGGCAGACAAAGAACGGGATTTGGAACAGGAGAAATGGCCCGCGGATAGCAAAAAGACACGGATTGAGCGGATGAGAACAAGGATTTGGAACAATGAAACATGGGAACGAAGTCGGGAACGACAAAGGGAAGACCCATCTAAGAACACTTCCCGACTTCACTCGAAGTGACAGAACATCAAGCTTTGTAAGTTCGCCTCGACATGTCGTGAAAGTCGGGTCACGGACTACAAGTCCGCGACAACAGGCTGGCATTTAAATCCGAAGGGAGATTCAACCGTCCAGCTCGTTGCCAGTACTAATAAAAACAAAAAAAAATCCCTCAAGAGGTGTCGTGAAGGATTTTCCATTAAACGAAAAAGACTACATTTTTCTCCGTTGTCGCGGACTTGTAGTCCGTGACCTTATAAAAACAATCTGGCTATTTTGTAAACAAAAAAAACCGCAGATAACGCAGATTTAGAACAGATAAAACCACATCACGACGCGTCGTGACAAAGGGCATATAGAGAACAGATCAGAAACCATGAGTGAATATCCGCAGATAGCGCAAACAAAGAAGAATAACAGCTGGCTGAGCGGAAAGTCATAAAGGAACTATCCTCAGGAACAATCCCGATACAACGTCTGCAAGAGGCGGGCAGACGACACCCGAAGTGACAGAACATCAAGCTTTGTAAGTTCGCCTCGACATGTCGTGAAAGTCGGGTCACGGACTACAAGTCCGCGACAACAGGTTCAATAGTATGATAGTCAGTTCGTCGCGATAAAGCGTGACTGATCCGCGGTTCTTTGCGGATCAGAATGTATCGGGAACGATTCAGATAACAGGTGATTGGTATTGATTCCATTACATCCAAAAAGGACGGTAAACCACCACTTTTTTGTCATGGATTATAAATAGATTTGAACGTACAATTTAAACGAGCCATCATTTCGTTAAGTCTGATCACTCACTAAACATTCCCCGGATATGCCAAAAGTAATCGACCCTTTTGATCTGAAAACCCTGAAAGCCGCCAAGGGCTATGATGCCGGTTTTATCAACAAGAAAGATAAAATAGACCTTACAAACATTCTAAACGATGCCCAGAAGAAACACCTTCCAAAGGTGGATGGCGACAGGAACGGCATCCTCAAATACACCATGCTTTCTGTGCTTTATGACAAGACACGAAAAATGCCTTTTGTATCGGCCTACAATATTGACGGTACGGCAAAAGTAGCTGTCGCGCGTGCAAGTTCATTTAAGTGTGATCAGCGCATCCTTGACGAGGATGTACAATTGAGTGATACCTTTTATGACCTGGTAACCGACTTTACGGAGTTCGAGATTGGGCACATGGCTTCGCACAATGAATTATCATGGGGGAAAAACAGCAAGCTCCAGGCTTTTCAAACGTTTCATTTCGTGAACAGCGTGCCGCAGGTAGAGCGCCTCAACTCCGGTTTATGGAGCAAGCTCGAAAGCTACGTCATTAAAGAGGCTGCCGATACCGACAACAAACGCATCTGTGTATTCACAGGGCCAATGATGAAGGACAGGGACCCAAAGTATGTATACGACAAAAGCTTCCGTGTTGCCTTGTTCTTTTTTAAGCTGGTGGTATTTGCTCACAAAGGCCAGCTTTACTGCACAGCCTTTGTGATGAGCCAGTATAAGCGTGCGGTGGAACTGAAACTGATACCAGGAAACACGAAGCCGGACTTAAGAACACGAAGCTTTGTCAGGCCCGAACCGTTTGCAGATTACAATCATAAAGATGTATTCCAGGTAAACATTGACCTGATCGAAAACTACACCGGCTATAACTTCAGCTGGAAAAACGTTACCCGCGTAAAAGTGGAAGACAACGGGCACAAACTCCAAGAAATAGCCGAAGATAAAACGGCCGAACGATCAAAAAGCATGAGCCCTGCGACCGCTACAGCGACCGATGCTCTACTCATGGAAACCGGCCGGACAAATATGATCCTGCCCTAAACTATCGGTTGGCATATCCGTTGTCGCGGACTTGTAGTCCGTGACCTCAATAAACAGTAAACGCCCTAACACATCATTTTTTTCCGACATCCGTTGTCGCGGACTTTTAGTCCGTGACCTCTATAAACAGTAAACGCCCTAATCCAGCTATACCTTCTATGCCCCTATGTGGTTAATAAAGGACTCCCGCTGTGGCGACTTGTAGTCCGTGACCTTATCAAAACAACCCCGTTGTCGCGGACTTGTAGTCCGTGACCTCTATAAACAGTAAACGCCCTAATCCAGCTATACCTTCTATGTCCCTATGTGGTTAATAAAAAAACTCCCGCTGTGGCGACTTGTAGTCCGTGACCTTCTCAAAACAATCTGGCTATTTTGCAAACAAAAAAAATCCCTCACGACGTGTCGTGAAGGATTTGCTATTAAACGAAAAAGACTACATTTTTTTCACGTCGATGGAGGCTACCTGGCTGAACAGGCCCACCTGCTCGTCGGCGATCACGTAGATGGCTTTGTATTTCCACTCATCATAGATCTTGCCGGCGCCGATCGACGTTACATCGATGTACTCGTTTTTCACCAGCCTGCCGATCAGGACAAAGCCCGCGCCATCGTTCCGGTCGGCATAGAGGTCGAGGGCATCGGTGATGCCTTTGGTCCATTTGATGCGCGGCCTGCCGACATCCAGCCTTAATTTGAGCTCGGGCTGCAGGGCGGAAATGTCGATGGATGAGCCGGAGGGCGTGACGATGCCGAGATCGGCCCCGATGTTGTTTGAATAAGCCAGGCTGTTCTTGATCCTGGCTGCCAGCTTGCTCACCCTGTCGAAGATGCCTTCGGGTACCGATACCGGCGGCGCGGATAAGGCAGGCAGCGCAGGAAGCATCCCAAGATGTTGCGTGCCAACGGCATGCTTCAGCTGGTTTTTGAAGCTTACCAGGTTCGACATCGTTTGCTTGTACACCTCTGTCATCCCGATGACGTATTGAAAAAACGCGTTGTCGTCCTGTACCGTTGCTACTTCTGTAGCGCTCAAGCCAAGGCTTGCCGCGTAAAGGGGCAATTTTGTGCTAAAGTTAGCCAACCAAACACCTTTGCCCGCATCGGTGGATGGTATGTATGTTATTGCTTTCATTATTTCTAATGTTTTATTTTTTTGAATTTGTTACGGACCGGTTGATGCCGTGAACCGGGTTCCTTTAAAGACGCCTGCGTAGGGCATGGATGCTAACCTTCCGCAGAGATCAGATTTCTTTCGTATAGTCATTAAAAAAATTTATTTATGTATTCGTAAGCCTGATGCGCGGCTAGCTTCGGGCGGAAGGCTCTGTCAGATAAATTCCAAGAGGCGTGCCAAACTGAAAATGAAAGGGCTGAGAAAACATGCCGGAGCCGGTTTTATTGGTAAGTGGCTGTAACTTCCGCTTAAGTGGTTGAAACGGGTTGACATCCGTCAGGCGTTTTTTGCGGATGGTGCCTGCCGGAACGCGCTGTTGTATAGAAAACATTTCCTTTAGCAATGCCAATTGCTCTTGCAGGGGTGTGCAGTGCCCTCCCGGGCAGGTGGCATGCGGTACACATCAGGCCTTACAGGCCCGTTCAGCGTTCTACCGTGTGCATACAGAGTGCTTTATATGCTCATACATAGTTCTACCGGTGTACATACAGAGTGCTTTGTATGCCTATGTATAGCTCTACCAGTGTCCATACAGAGCGCTCTGTGTGCCCATACATAGTTCTACCGGTGTCCATACAGAGTGCTCTGTGTGTCCATACATAGTTCTAGCGGTGTCCATACAGAGTGCTTTGTGTGCGCATACATAGTTCTACCGGTGTCCATACAGAGTGCTCTGTGTGNNTGTCCATACAGAGTGCTCTGTGTGACCATGTATCGTTCTATCGGTGTGCATACAGAGTGCCTGGTATGCCCATCGATAGTTCTACGGTGCGCTTGTAAAGCAGCCGGGGCCTGCCTGCATCGCGCATGCTTAGCCCTCACCGGATCGGGGCCCATATCCACCGGGATACATGTTCATACAGCGAAATTAATATGCCCATATACGCAAAACGAAATGCCTGTATACCGGAGTACGCCTGCTTACACACCGAGAGCTGCCTTTCTGTAAGAAGTGAGCGAAGCGTTACAGCAGCCCTTCGCATCCGTTCGTTTCCAGGAGTTTCTGCAAGGCCCTGATGGAGCCTTTGCCGATGCCGCGCATGGAGCGGATGCCGGGCAGGCCGAGCCCAATCACGTCTTCCATCGTGTGGCAGTCTTTGCCCCGGAGGAGGTGGTACAGGCGCGTGGGCAAACCGTGGTTGGCCAGCGGACGGTGCAGGAAATGCTCCAGCGCGGGATCGTGGTGGATGTGCTCCTGCGGGAGGCCGGAACTAAACTCCGCCAGCAGGCGGACCTTCCTCTGCCCGATCCTGGCCAGCTCCTCATTGAGCCGGGGCGGCAGGGCAATGCACCGGCCATGCGCGGGCTTTAAGACGGCATCGTGGCTGCCCTCAAGGGCTTTGATCTCCAGGGGGCTGAATAAATAATGAAGGAGCTGCTCGTCCTGCAAGGGATCGGGCGTGACATGGGTTCGGGTGTTGTTGGCGCTTGATTTCATTGAAGCTTGCGTTTAAGAATGTTTCCTCCTTAGGGCAGCAAGCCGACAATGAATTTATCTGGTGAAACTTTCGATCTTTTCGGTGCAGAGCTGTTCGGTGAGCTGGCGAAGCAGCGCGACGCGCTCGCCGAGGTAATCGAGGTCAGCTTTGGTAATGCGGTAGTTGATCTTATAGCGGGCATCCACATAGGCTTTGCGCAGCAGCATGAAGCGCTGCCGCTCCAGGATGGTGGCCCTGGGGAACACTTTGCCAAAGGCCATGTGCAGGCTCTTGGCACGGCGGCCCAATACTTCCAGGTCGTGCGTTTTGGGCTTGTAACCGGCAAAGACTAACTGGATGGTGGAATAATAGCGTTCGGTAGCCTGATGCAATGCGAATGCCGCTTCTTTTAAATCTCCTTCGCCAAAAGAAAACTTAAACATTTTATAAAAATTATTTGCGCTTAGAAACCAATTATCAAAATCCCGCTGAGCAATTTCCTGAACTTCCCGGGGGCTTAAATCCCGTTTCTCGGCCAGCTTATAGCGGCTGGTATCGAAGAGCACAATGCCCTCTTTCTTCACATCGTCGAAAAAGTAATTGCCTTCCTGCAATTGCTGGTTCACAAAATCGATCGTTTCCAGCTCAATGTGAATGGCCGTCTCGAAGTTCAGCGCCTCCAATTTATCAATGATAGAAAACAAATAGGTATCCACATTGGCCTTCTCGCTGTTGTTGGTAATGATCAGCAGGTCGTAATCGGAATTATAGCTGTAGGTAACCCCGTTCTCCACATACTCATCAATCTTCCAATCGCCCCGCGCATGCGAACCAAACAGCACAATCATCTCTATCTCCGCATACTTCGGGATCAGCGCATCCTTGATGCGCCCGATCTCCGCTTGCTTATCGGCGGGAAGGTGGGTGATGGAGGTTTTCATAGTTTATTTAGCGAATGTAATTAAATGACATGATAAACGCCAATCAGAAAGTAGTTAAAAATGTTGTTATAAAGCTTCATCAATTATTGATTAAATAGGTAGAGAAACTTTAACATATTGTTGTTGCTATTCAACTTCTACGTTAACAGCCTGTGTTGATTTGAAAATCCATAAGGTAATTGAATTTTACCTGAAGTGGCTTGATTACTTNNATTATTAAGTATTATCGTGTGCTCTAGCGTTATTCCAAAATTCTTTGGTCGTAACAGAAAGGCGCTTGCCTCCAAGTTTAATTTCTTTGTAAATTACAGCAGCAAATAGACCCTGCTCATTTTCGCTGATCTCTATGTTTTCTACCTGAACTAACTCATTATCTAGCAGGTATTTTCTTCCTATTAAAGATAATGCTTTGTCCCTGTCTAATTCAGCTTTTTGTTTTGTATAATTGGATTTTGCCATGTCAGTATTAAACATTTTTTAAGCTTCTATTAGTTTGGCTATAGTATTCGCCAACGCAGTATTTTTCATTATTAAATTCTCCCGGAATATAGGAAGTAGTATAAATTAGTTGGTAATTTGATGAATCATGTTTCTCCGCCTCCTTTATAATGATCCGCTGAAAATTTTGAGCACGATTCGGCTCAATTCCTTTGTCCTCCATGTTGTCACATACTATAAATCGAGGATAACGCATACGGTCGATTTCTAAAGAAGCCAGGAAAATTGCGAACCGTGCAGAGGTTTTCAAATAAAAACTTGAGCTGGCGCTATATTTAGCCTCTTTGTCTGAAATAAAAGCTATGTTATTCCGATAATCTATATGAAATTGTTTAGCCTCAAAAAATTCGTCTTGTCGTTTTAGGTCATTATTGAGTAAGTATATTCCTTTTGTTTCTGTTACATCATTTATTTCCTTTTTGAGTTTTTCTTGTTGTTGAGTAAGTAACCTCTCAGCGTAGCTCAAACTTTCCTCTTCTTGTTCCAATTCTGTCTGTTTTTTTACCAAACTCTCGTAAAGTTCCGCATTTTCTAGCAACGTCCTTAATTGTAGTATCTCGCCCTCAACAAAGCCCTTGTCTACAAACAGTGAATTAATTTTTTCTTCTCTGAATGAACTGACATCGTT
>DGQK01000077.1 GCA_002390745.1 Bacteroidetes bacterium UBA4416
GCGCTTTGTGCGGCTCAATACCACTTTGCCTAAACTGATAGCAGAAAGGAAACAGAAACGTGTTTAAACTTCTTAATACCGATTGGAAAGCCTGGGCTTTCATCATCATCGCCTCATCGCTGTTGTTCATTCCATTCATTGGCAACATGCCTCTGTTTGATTGGGATGAGATCAACTTTGCCGAATGCGCCCGCGAAATGCTGGTGTCCGACAATTATTCGAACGTGCAATTGTATTTTCAGCCCTTCTGGGAAAAGCCGCCGCTCTTCATCTGGCTACAGGCTATCAGCATGAACCTGTTTGGAATCAACGAATTTGCAGCGCGTTTTCCCAATGCCATTTGTGGCGTTGTGACCCTGCTCGTATTATACCAGACAGGAAAACGCCTCAACGACCGTAAATTTGCTTTGACCTGGAGTTTTGTATATGCGGCTACGCTTTTGCCTCACCTCTTTTTCAAAAGCGGGATCATCGATCCCTGGTTCAACCTGTTCATTTACAGCTCGGTGTTTTTCCTGATCCAGCATACCAATAACCCGGTGGGGCGCGAAGGCTATAAAACAGCGTTGTTTTCAGGATTTTTCCTGGGCCTGGCATTGCTCACCAAAGGGCCGGCGGCCTTGCTGCTCGTGGGCTTAACGGTGGTTATCGTTTTTATCCTGGGGCGGTTCAGGAAGATCTCGGAGCTTAAATTTGTGCTTGTCTTTTTCCTGGCTTTCCTGCTAACGGGCTTTAGCTGGTTCGGCGTTGAGCTCCTCAAAGGCAACGGCGCCATCATCAAGGAATTCATCGATTACCAGGTACGCCTGTTCCAAACAGAAGACAGCGACCACGGCGGGCCTTTCATTTACCATTTTGTGGTATTGCTGGTAGGCTGCTTTCCGTCTTCCTTATTTCTGATCCTGGCCCACAAGCGCTCTCCGCAGGATACACCTTACCAGAAACACAGCAAGCGCTGGATGGTTATCCTGTTTTGGGTGGTGCTTATTTTATTTTCCATTGTGAAAACAAAGATCGTCCATTATTCTTCCCTGTGCTATTTTCCGTTGACCTACCTGGCAACCTATGCTATCCAGAAGCTCATCAGCGGCGAATTTTCCTGGAGAAAGTGGCTGCATACCTCCTTCATCATACTCACATCGCTTATGGGGCTGGCTTTTATTCTGGTGTGCTGCATCCCGTTTTTGAAAGACTGGCTGATCCACAGCAACCTCATCGCCGATCGCTTTGCAGTAGAAAACCTGAAAGCTGATGTCAGCTGGTCGGGCGCCGAATGGCTGATCGGCTTATCTTTCCTGGCCATGATGTTCATCGGTATCTTTAAGATCAGGACAGGAAAAACAAAATTCATTTACATGCTTTTCTTCGGATCTCTCCTCACCGTGTATAGCCTGATCATGGTCGTGGCGCCGAAAATAGAGCAGTATTCTCAGCACGCAGCCATCGAGTTTTATAAGATGTGCGCAAGGAATGGCTACGATGTGGAAACCATCAGTTTTAAAAGTTATGCCACCCTGTTCTACGGAAAGATCATGCCCGAAACCATGAATGACCCGGCTTACAGGGCTTATGCCATCCGGCGCCTGGGCGAGCTGCGGGAGGAGGGCGAAACCAAGAATGCCGTGATGTATACAGGGCTGATCCATACCAACTGGCTGGAAGTAGGCGACATTAAGAAGCCCGGCTTTTTTGTCGGCAAGATCACCAACGTGGATGAGATCACAGAGCGTCGCCCGGCATTGAAAGAGCTCTACCGCCAGAACGGATTTGTGTTTTTCATCAGGATGCCGGATAAAAAAACGGTAGACCGGTAACATTTCAACTCATTCTAAAAAATTGAATGCTATGCCAACAGCAGAAAGAAACCCCGAAGTAGACCGCTATATCGCCGGCTTTCCGCCTGCCACGCAAGACCTCCTGGAACAGATGCGCAGCACGATCCTTAAAGCCGCTCCGGGAGCAGAGGAAGTTATCGGTTATCAAATGCCGGCCTATCGCCTGCATGGCGCTTTAGTGTATTTTGCCGGCTATAAGGCACATATTGGATTCTATCCCACCGGTTCAGGGATTGAAGCCTTTAAAACGGAGTTGTCGGTGTATAAAGGCGCGAAGGGCTCGGTGCAGTTTCCCCTGGATAAGCCTTTGCCGCTGGCACTCATCACGAAGATCGTCAAATGGAGGCTGAAGGAAAATCTGGAAAAAGCGAAGGAAAAAGAGCTGAAGAAAGCTTCTGCAAAGAAACGTGCTGTGAAGAAAGCTATAGCAAAGAAGTCGTAAAGAAAGTAGCAAAACAAATTCGCGGAACATCAATAAAAAATGTACGTTCTGATTTCGCCAAGAGGCTTAAGCCTTTGAGTTAGGGCTCAGTCGGGAAGTAGCTTGATAAACTCTGCCAGGTTTTTGACTTCGCCCGAAATGACCACATTAATTTTCTTAAAATAAGACATCATGTTAGATCCTAATCACCCGTCTTCCCGGCATATCTTCCTGGCATCTCAGTACATCGATCGGCTCAAGGCAGCCTGTTACGATTATGTAAGAATGGACGTTGAAGAGCGGCAGCCTGTATTCAGGGATATGATCTCCGCTATCGAAGAGCTGCTCGATTTTTCGGAAACTGCTTTTCCGGAAAGTTATGAAAGGATCAGGCAGGTGGCCGAAGCGTTGATTTCCGAAATCCATAAGATGCAGGAAATGCATGAAATAACGGGTGAGGGAAGGTGTAAGGTCTGCAATGGCGAGCTCAGTTTCCTGACAACGTATCATCAGGGAAGCATGGCCAATGTGCCGCTCTGCAAGGATTGCAGCCGCCCTTTCATTCGCAGGGCCGCCGAACTGGAAAGGCTGACGGGTGTTTGGGCGATTTAAAAAACTACTGTTAAAACTTCAGAACAAAATGCTCCTTGTTCTTTTGCTCGGTCCTGAAAAAAACGATCCCGAATTGAAAGAAATCCATGCTCAGGCGCACGTCCGGGTGTGTATGGATTTCCTGCCAGGCCTTTTCCATACCGGCGCTCCAGTAGATATCGTCAAAGATAAAGACAGAGCCGGCGTGTTTTTTGGCAAGGGCCATGTTAAAATAACGGAGGGTAGGCTCGTAGGCATGGTTGCCGTCAAAATACACGAAATCCACGCGTTCCAGGGTTGACAGTACTTTTGGGAGCTCCTCGTCAAAATTACCGGTAATGGAAACAGTGTTGCTGAGGCCTTGCTGCACAAACTGTTGTTGTGCAAAAGCGGCAAGCTCCGGGCAGCCTTCGATGGTGTAGAGCCTGGATGCTGGCTGCGCCCTGGCCAGGTACAAAGAGCTGAGACCAACGGAAGTTCCCAGCTCGATCATGGATTGAGGCGCAAAGCGCTTCACGAGGCGGTACAGGAACTCCGCCTGTTTTTTCCGGGCAATGCCATGGCGCGCAATGTCGCCGATGGAGCGGGTATTGCCGTCGAGCGTTTTGGATCCGGCGCCCAGGTCGGTCATGCGAATGGTCGTTTGGTTCCGTAGCAGCTGTTTCCTGACGCGTTCCAGTTCCGTGAAATCCTCAACAGGGGCCGGATGAGCGATGAGTTCCTGGTAAAAACTGTAAACGAAGGGCGAATGCACATCGTGCTCCGTGTGGGCCGTGAGCCGGTAATTGAGGTATTTCAGCAGGCGTGTTATGCTCATGTCAATGATCCTGGCAGTTGCACAGGGCATTTTTTTCCAGGGCTTTGGTTTGGTATGCGGGCAGGCTTTCCTCTTTCATGAAGAAAATAGTAAGGTCGCTCACCTGTTGTTCCGGATGTTTCCTGTTCCAGGTAGTGATCAGGTACTTGCAAAAGTAAGGCCGCATGTAATTATTGTTGTTGAATAAATAGTTCTCGCCGAACTTGCGCCAGCGGTCGCTCTCAAACTCCGAAATGATACTCGAAGGCTTTGCATAGCTTACCGGCTGCCCGCCGCGCTTCAGGTCGATGAAGCTGCCGTTTGACGTATAGCCGCTGTAGATGTAGAAGCCATCGTCCTTATACACGCTGGGCGAGAACATTCCCCAGCTTTGCTCAAGGCGCAGGGTATTCCCGAATTTTACCAGGGAAGGATCCAGCATATAAGGGAATTTTTTGACGTTGCCTAAATTCAGCATCAGGCAATAGCAAATGATCAGGGCTACCAGGCCGTTGACAAGCACCTTGCTGCTTTCCTTCAGGAATACGGATCCGCCGGCTTGTACTTCTTCCGCAGCACGATGCCTGTGCACGATGCCAAATCGTGCATCCAGCCGGTCGATCCAATGCGAAGGCAGCATGCCGATGAGCGTCACCAGGCCGATGATGTAGAACAAACCCACGTAGAGTGTGCCCGCAATCCCAATGTGGAGAAGGGCAATGGCAATCAATCCTGTAAGCCTGATCCTGTAATTGGGAACAGGGAGCACCAGCAGAACAGGCGCCAGGAGCTCCAGGTAAAACACAACATGCGTCAGGGCTTTCATCAGTCCCGGATACTGATAGAGCAGAGTCCCCAGAGGCATGCGCAGCTGATCGAGGCTCAGGGCATAATAGAGTGCTGTGCCTTCCGAGTGCCATTCGGCATGGGTTTTCAGTAAGGCTGAAAAAAAATACACCGAGGCCACCAGGAGAATATAGCCCACATTGGCATAGGAAAAGGAACGATCCGGATAGGAGGAAGGCCTGCCCGAATAACGTTCGCCCCAGGGGAGAAAAATGCCCCAGAGCAGGACCAGCCGCAGAAGGTCGTCGCCGCCCTGTAAGATAAAAGGATTCCGGTTTTGCAGCGATGTCAGGAATGCCCAGCAGATGAAGGTGAACAGGCGGGCCCGGTAGCCCCGGATGAGAAGCACGATGCACAGCGCATTCACCCCGAACAACAGTACCTGCCACCACAGGTCGCCGCTGAGGGCATGAAACGAAAAATAGTAGGGATTCCAGTTATACGATTTAAGCACCTCAACCGGCAGAACACCTTCGTCTGTAAAAAAAGCCCTGATGGAAAGGCTCCGGATGAAAAGGTCGACCAGCAGGACGAGGCCTACGCCGATCCGCATGAGCGACAGTGCCCGTGTATCCAGCGAATAAGCCTTCTTTAAGTAAGCGGTTATGTGGTGAAGGGTGTTCGTATATGCACGGAAATAAAAAGGCTCCTGAGATTCATCGCAGGAGCCTTAAAATTAAATGCTTTTTTCCTTATAAGCAACCTACCTGGCCCGAAACCGTTACGGTAGGGAAGGCAGAGCCCGATTGCAGGCAGGCAATGTTCGAGAAGGTGCCCGTGATACTGCTGCCGGAAATGGTAACCACCACGCTGCCGGCTGCCGAATACCAGGTGGTGCCAGTAGGCTGTCCGGTAGGATTCGTAACCGTCATGAAGGCTTTGCCGCCTCCCGATAAAGCCGCCGAGCTGCTTACCAGGGCATAAGTGCCTGCAGTTGGAGGTGCTGAGAAGCAAATAGAGATGGAGGTACCGGTGCTGGTATTGTTTACCGTTAAGCAGGTTTGCCCGGAGCAGCCAACGCTCGACCAGGTTCCGCCCAGCCCGACATTGCTCATACTGGAGTTTTGGTAGGCAGTAGCCGTTGTAGCCACAGTGCCTGTGGTTGTCACATTGGTAATGCTCGGATTTCCACCGGTGCCGCCTTCTTCTTTATAGGTAGGAGTGATAGCGCTGCTATCGTTTTTTGATTTACAGGAAATAAAAATAAGGCTTCCCAAAACAAAAACGGAAAGCGTGGATAAAATGAGTTTTTTCATTTTTTGGATTTTTATACTCAAATGTATTGTTTTTCGGTAATATTAACAAATACTTACACTCAGTGGTTTAACACATTGAATCGTTAATAAAATAGTTTCCCTTGTTTAACCAGTTGTTTCAATTTGACACAGGCGCGATAACGGTCCTCTTCATACTCCTGGTAAAGCCCGTTCAGGGTCAGGAGCACATAAGCAGGGCTGAGCTCATCCGCCCATTGCAATAAGCCCTTTGGATAATTGACCCCCTTGGTCATTGCCAGGTCGATGTCCTGTGCCGAGGCAATGCCCAGGTACAGGGTGTCGCAGGCCTCGTTGATGAGCATGCAAAGAATCCTGTGCAGGATGTATTTTCCAAGCTGCTCATCCTTCACAGGTTTGGGTGTATCAGCACCGTCGCGGTAATCGTAAAATCCCCGCCCGGATTTTTTTCCCAGGAAGCCCGCTTCCAGCAGGCGCTTCTGGCTCAGGGATGGCTTAAAACGCGGGTCATAATAAAATTGTTTCCACACTGTTTCCGTCACCACATAGTTCACATCATGCCCGATCAGGTCCATCAGTTCGAAAGGCCCCATTTTAAAGCCTCCCAGCTCGCGCATGGCCCAGTCGATGGTAGCCATGTCGGCAATCTGCTCTTCGTAGATGCGCAGCGCCTCGCTGTAAAAAGGCCTTGCCACACGGTTCACGATAAAGCCGGGCGTGTCTTTGGCCATCACGGTTATTTTGCCGAAGCTGTTGATGAGCGCCTGGCAATGGTTGGCGATAACCATGTCTGTGGCAATGCCCGGAATGATCTCCACCAGGGGCATCAGCGTAGCCGGGTTGAAAAAATGAATTCCCAGCACACGTTCCGGCTGGCGGCATACAGAGGCAATAGAAGTAATCGATAAAGAAGACGTATTGGAAGCCAGGACGCAATGCTCGCTCACGGTTTGTTCCAACTCCCTGAATACCGATTGTTTCACATCGATGTTCTCTACAATGGCTTCAATTACCAGTTTGCAGGGCTTCAGGTCCTCGATGGACCCGGTAAAGGAGATGAGCCTGACAATGCTGTCGGCTTTTTCAGCGCTGATCTTTTGTTTTTCCACCAGCTTGTGCAGGCCGCTTTGAAGATTGGCCTTCGCCCGTTCGAGTGCTGCCGCATTGGTGTCATATACCATGGTTTTGTGTCCGGCCGTTGCAGCTACCTGTGCAATGCCGCTGCCCATGGCTCCTGAGCCTACGATGCCAATAATAGAGTCTTTGGTAAACATAGTTTATTTCTGAATAATGATTTTTTTGGTTTCGTTGATGCTGTTGCCATGCAGGGTAATGAAATAACAACCGCTGCTGAGCTCCCTGGTGTCGATACTAACCTTGTGCAACAGCTCATTACCTGTAGCCAGTTTATCGCTTTGGAGGATCTTGCCGCTCACGTCGCAGATGCTGTAGGTCAGGATGCGGTTGTCCTGGTTGGCTATCAGCAGCATGACCTCATCGCTGGCAGGGCTCGGGTATACGGAAAAAGCCGCAGCATTTGCCGTGTATCCTTGCTTTTCATTTGTGCCCACCGACGATTTATAGCCATCGTCACCATCCAGGATAAAGATGCCGTTCTGCATATCGCAGGCAATAATGATCTTGCTGGGCAGGTAGGGGTAGGCCCCCCAGTTGCCGCTGTATGCACTTCCAGCAAAATTATCATTCGTGCCATGTTGGGGATACGTGTCGAAATACCCATAAACGTTGACGTTCGACGGGTTGAAAATATCGTAGAGGTAAATACCATCCTGGTAGGTACTCATCCAGCACCACCGGTTGTTCATGATATAAGGATTGTGGGCGGTGGCTCTCAGGTGCGAGCGAATGGTGTCCACCAGGGTGATGTTGTTGAAGTCGGACACGTCAATCACTTTGGCAGGAAGGCCCGCCGGCACCTCATCGGCAAATACCATTGTTTTCCGGTCATCGGTCTGCCAGGAGCTGTGGTTGTAGCCATTGTACGGATAGCCCGTAAAGCTCTGCATCTGGGTAAAGGTATTGGTGACCGGGTTGAACTTCAGGATGAAAAATCCCTGCCCGCCACAGGAAGCATACACGGTGTCGTTTCTTACAAACATATCATGCACATAGCTAATCGCAGGAATATCCTGTGATAATTTCCGCAGCAGCACCGGATTTGCCGGATTGGCAAGGCTGTATACTCTCATGCTTTCTGTCGGTGTACCGGCACCACCTGCAGGAGTAGGGCCTCCGCAATACAAACGGTTCTGGTCCACAAAAATGGTGTGGCAACGCTCGAAGTAAGTGGTGCCGTTATGGATTACATGCACCGAATCGGGTAGGTACTGCATATCCACGATCTGAAAGGTATTGGGAGGAACATCGTCGCTCACAATGTAACAGTAGTTCTGATAGTTTTTAATTTCGCGCCAGGTACAGCCGGCATGAGCTGCCATCACCGAATCCCTGATGATTGGGTTCTGCGGGTTGCTCACATCGATAAAATAGGTTTTGGCGCTTGTGCCAACGATCGCATATTCCTTGTTTTTGGAGGCCTGGTACCAACCCCAGCAGCCTGAGTACTTCCGGCCATCGTATCCGGTATTGTCGGTTTCGGGAGTGATGTGTGCCAGCAGGTTGATGTTGAGACTCGGATACGTTTGCGCGGTTACTACAGGATGCATGCCCAACAGGCATGCCAGGAGAACTAAACACTTTTTCATGTCGTGAATTTATAACTGACAAGATACGAAAAAATGATATTGATATTTACAAAAACCTTCCTTCTGCTGTCTTTTTAAACCTGAACGCGTCGGTCAGGAGGTAATCGGACATAGATGAAGCGCCTGTGTCACCGTGAGGTTAAGAGGAGAGGAAAACAGCGCCCGCCTTTGATCACCTCTCTTAAATACAGGGAATTACAATAAGTATAAAATGAGCACTTAGTACTTTATCCCAGCCAGTTTCATGGCATCCAGCTTAATAGCCGAATCCAGCGGGATCTGCAGGTCGAACGATTTTTTGGTGGCTTTCTTCAGCATCACGGGTTGCTCGCGGATCTGTTTTTCGAATTGCTTCAACTGCCTGGTTTTTTCCATGCGGGCATTGTAAGCCGCCGGGTTGGTGTACATCTCATAGGCATCTTCAATGAAGGTATTCGCAAAGGCTCCGAGGTTTCCGTCCGAATAGAGCAGCATGATCACCTGGTTGCTTTCGATGTTCTGCTTCAGGTCGAGCTGCCATACTTCCACCCGTTCCTGAGGGTTGGGATTAGGAATGATCTTATTGTAATAGTACCAGAATTGTCCGCCGGCGAAGCAGTTCTGGCCTACGCCCATGTACACGGGGCCATACCAGTAGCTGTCGGAAATAGTAAGCACGCGTGTTTTGTTTTTGGCTGTATCCTGTTCAAACAATACTTCCGGGTAGGCCAGCTTCATGTTCTGCGGAGGGTTTTTATAGAGGTTCATGCTCTTCAGCACATCGGCATCGCGGCTGCGGGCAGTATCCACCACCTCAATGTTGTTCCATACCATATCCGGCAGGTCGCAGTGGTGCAGTTTTTCGATATGACCGATGATGGTATCCACCGCCAGGCACTCGCCGTAGAAGCTCCAGTGATGGCCGAACTTCGGGAAGAGCGGATAAGGCGTTTTGGATTTTAGCTGATTGAACCAGGCGTAGAGATCCAGCACATTGATGTTGAGCTTCCTGCTGATGTCCGTGTAATCCGCATAGTTGGTGTGCAGGACCGGGTGCTTGTATTTATCCGCGATCTGCTCCACGCAATATTCGCCTTTACCGGGTGCAAACACCAGCAGAAGGTCTATGCCTTTTCGCTTCAGGGAATCCTGTACTACTTTTGCCTTCTCCAGTTTTGACTGAATGCGCTCGCGCCCAATGTAGTCATCGCCAAAAGCCGAGAAAATATAGCCTTCGCTGAATACGTAATTTTCTTTGCCGGATACGAAGCCATTCACCCGAATCTGGTTGAACAGGTCATAGTAGAGCTGGTTGTTGAGGCGTACAAATAATTCCTTGAAGGCCCAGTGATCGTTGTTGTAATCGTCTTTCAGGCTTTGGTACTCCCCGCTGAACCATTGCTCGGATTTGAAGAGGGAGTCGGGGTTGGCGTGGTTGATCACAAGCCCCGTCAGGTGAGGGTTCTTGTCTTTTTTGACAAAGCCTTTCAGCATAGGAAAAGCCAGCGCAGCGAAAGCGATCACTACCAGGAGGTTATATGACTTTTTCTTTTGCATGCCTTAAAATCTGAAATAAATGAAAGGGTTGAAATCGAGCGCCGCAATATAGCTTAAGGAAATGTAGAAGAGCAGGATGCAGGTGCCGAGCAAAACCAGGTGGGTGCTTTGCGTATGGCTTTCGCCGTATACCCTGGCCTGGATGTTTTTGGTAAATGCCGTGCAGGCAAAGAAAGAGAAAAAGGCTGCCAGGGCCAGCGAAAAATAAAAATCATTATGAAGGGCGAATTTACCGTCGAAAAAGTTGAAGCTGAACATTGTTTTTACCACGTGATTGGCGTAATCCAGGTCTTCGATGCGGAAGTACACCCAGCCTACTACCACAATTAAAAAAGTGATGATGGTGGACACGATCCGTCCTGTTTTGTCATAGACCTTGAGCAGGAAGAGGCGTTCCAGTACCAGGAAAAGGCCGTGGAAAGCCCCCCAGATGATGAAATTCCAGCTCGCGCCGTGCCATAAGCCGGAGAGCAGAAAAACGATGAACAGGTTGCGGTAGAGCTTAGCGGCAGAGTTCACGCGATTGCCCCCGAGCGGGATGTATAAATAGTTTTTCATCCAGCTACCGAGCGTGATGTGCCATCTTCTCCAGAACTCGGTGATGCTGCCTGAGAGGTAAGGGTTCCTGAAATTCTCCGGCAGCCGGAAGCCCATGATCTTGCAGAGGCCTATGGCCATATCGCTGTAGCCGCTGAAATCGAAATAGATCTGGAAGGTATAGGCCAGGGCGCCCACCCAGGCAGCGGCTGTATCCACGTGGTCGATGCCGAGCTTAAACACATCGTCGGCCTGTGAGCCGATGGTGTTGGCAATGATCACCTTTTTGGCGAGGCCGATACAAAAGGTGTAAAAGCCGCTGAGCTTCACATCGGGCGTGTAATTCTTTTCACGGTCGGTAATCTGGTCGGCAATATCATGGTAGCGCACAATAGGGCCTGCGATCAGCTTGGGGAACAGTAGAATATACGTTTGATAATGCCAGAAGCTTTTCAGGGGCTTGTGCACGCCCCGGTACACATCCACCACATAGGTCACGCTTTCGAAGGTGTAGAAGGAGATTCCGATTGGCAGCACGATCTTAAGCCAGGTAATTTCTTTCATGCCCATGGCACCCAATACCGCATTGATGTTGTCGATAAAGAAATTGGAATACTTAAAGTAAAACAGGAGCCCCAGGTTCATCAGCAGCGAGACCACCAGCAGCTGCTTTTTGGCCCTGCCGGTTTTGGCTTCGTCCATGTTCTTCACCAGGATAAAATCGAGGAGCGTGGTGCCGAGGATCACAAAAATAAATTTCGGGCCGCCCCAGGCGTAGAACACAATGCTGAACAGCAGGATGCATGCATTTTTGAACTTATCAGGCGTAAGGTGATAGGCCAGTAAGAAGACCGGGAGAAAGTAAACCAAAAACGTGATGCTGCTGAAAACCATCGCCTGAAATTATAAATGTTGAATGCTAAATGATGAATCTGAGCCTGTATGGATCAAAGCCCATTTAATTTCTGATTGAACATTTTTCATTTAGAATTTCATTGGTATTGTTTTTCGTAATAGTGGGTATAAGCACCGGAGGTGACGTTGTTCAGCCACTCTTCGTTCTCAAGGTACCAATCCACGGTTTTGGAGAGGCCTTCCTCGAACTGGAGCGAAGGCTTCCAGCCCAGCTCATTCTGTAGCTTCGACGAATCAATGGCGTAGCGCATATCGTGGCCGGCGCGGTCTGTCACAAAGGTGATCAGCTTCTGGTTGCAGCCTTTTTGCCTGCCGAGCTTCTCGTCCATCATGTCGCAAAGCAAACGGATCACATCGATATTGGTCCACTCGTTGTGCCCGCCAATATTATAGGTTGTCCCTGAATCAGCCTTGTGGAAGATCACGTCAATGGCTCTGGCGTGGTCTTCCACAAAAAGCCAGTCGCGTACATTTTCCCCTTTTCCGTATATCGGCAAAGGCCTGTTGTGCTTGATGTTGTTAATACACAGAGGGATCAGCTTTTCCGGGAAATGATACGGCCCGTAGTTGTTGGAGCAGTTCGAGATCACGCAGGGTAATTTATACGTGTCGTGATAAGCCCTTACAAAATGATCGGAGCTGGCTTTGGAAGCCGAGTAGGGGCTGTGCGGGTCATAAGCCGTGGTTTCGGTAAACAGGCCTGTGTCGCCCAGGGAACCATACACCTCGTCGGTACTTACATGGTAGAACCTCGTGAACATGGCAGGGTCCGCTTTATAAAGCTCTTTGGCGGCGTTCAGAAGGTTCACGGTCCCGATCACGTTGGTGTAAACGAATTCCAGCGGGTTGGTAATACTTCTGTCTACATGGCTCTCCGCCGCCAGGTGGATCACCGCGTTGAAGCGGTGTTCCGCAAATAATGTATTAATGAAATCAGCATCCACGATATCACCTTTAATGAAATGATAATTGGGTTTGCTTTCGATGTCTTTTAAGTTGGCCAGGTTCCCGGCATAGGTCAGCTTATCCAGGTTATAGATCGTATAATCGGGGTACTTGTTTACAAATAACCTCACCACATGTGAACCGATAAAGCCTGCGCCTCCTGTAATTAATAGTTTCATTTCTTATAGCTTGCAAAAAAATCGTTACGAATATACGAAACTCCGTGTGAGATTTTCGATTTTATGAAAATATACTGATTGCGCACAGAGTTTATCAGGACTCAAGAGACGGATTGCCTAAAGGGACAAAGGGACCTGTTTTACAGGATTATCATTCTTAATTCTCTTAAGTCCCTCAGGTTCCTTCTGTCACTAAAGTCTTTTAAATCTCTTGAATCCCTTAAGTCTTCTAAGTCTCTTCTATTTCCCTCTTCCCTGGATCACGATCAGCGTGGTATGGATCAGGATCTTAAAATCCATGCTGAGGCTCATGTTTTCGATGTAGAGCAGGTCGAATTTGACGCGGGCCACCATCTGATCGATGTTTTCGGCATACCCGTATTTTACCTGTCCATAGCCGGTAATACCCGGCCTTACTTTATGGAGGTGCACAAAATGCGGCGCATGAACCACGATCTGGTCGATGTAGAATTTCCGTTCCGGCCTGGGGCCGACAATGCTCATGTCGCCGATGATCACATTATAGAACTGAGGGATCTCATCAAGGCGGACCTTCCGCAGAAAGCGCCCAAGCTTTGTAATCCGGGGATCATTTTTGCTGGACAATAAAGGGCCGCTTTTTTCGGCGTCTACATTCATCGTTCTGAACTTGATGATATTGAAAGCCTGCCCGTCCTTGCCAATGCGCTCCTGCCTGAAAAATACGGGACCCCTGGAGCTGAGCTTCACCAGGATGGCAAGCAGCAGGTAAAGCCAGCTGAACGTAATGAGCACAAACAGCGATACGCTCACATCAATGAAACGCTTTACGGCTTGCTGCCAGTCGGGCATCACCTGCTGGTTGATGGTGATGAGGGCCGTATCGGAAATAGAGTTCATTTTCACCTGCCCCGAGAGGATATCATACACATCAGGAATGATGCGGATGATAACCCCAAAGTCGTTGAGCTCGTTGATGATCTTTTCAAGGTATTCATGTTCCCAGGATTCAATGGCGATGAGGATTTCCTCCACCTGGTTGTCTTTCACGATCTGCTTGAGGTCTTTATATTCTCCCAGGTGAGGTACTTTATCTTTGAGCTGTTGCGAAAAACCGTTTTTCTCATCGAGGTGAATAAACCCTACAAACTTATTGCCGCTCGATTTCGGGCTGCCGGTGATCTCTTCATACAATTTCAGGGCCCGCTGGTTGCTGCCTATGATCACCGTATTGAAACCGATGGTGCCCTTGTTGATGCGGTGAATGGTAACGGATGACAGGATGAAGCGGAAAATGGCCGTCAGGAAAAAATGAAGTAGGAACAGGACGAAATACACCTTATAGTAGGCCTTGTAGCTTGAAACAAAGTCGTCGAGGAGGATGGCAAAGAAGATGAAAGTCACACCGATAACGGAGGTGGTAAAGGTGTGGGCAATCTCATTGATCCGCGATTTCCGGAAAATATTTTTGTAGATCCCCGTCAGGTAATAAGTCAGTACCCAGCCGAAAGGCAGAAGGAGCACCCCGAGGATATATTGGCTGTCGAAGATCTTTTCGGGCAGCATACCGAACTTGTCGGGCTCGATGTATAATTTGCGGTAAATGTAAAAGAGCGTCCATGCCAGGGCAGCAGACAGGTAATCGGCAAAAACGTATTTGAATGTCTGTAACTGTTTATTCACTAAGGTCTTACCAATCTGAGGTTGTCTAAATAAATTTCGGCATCAGGTGCGCTGGGTTGTTTGATAGCCTGCACAAAGACCTGGTAGGACGTGTAGGTAGGCTGCGTACTCACCACGCTGGTGAGGCTGATGTATATCTTATTCCATGTGCTTGTAGGTCTTAAGGTCAATGCAGGGCGTTGTTCGACTCCCCCGCCGATAACACCTACCGTTATTTCGTGATTGCATTTATAATCCATTTCCAGGTAAACATCGGAGCCGCCTAAAGGCAGGGCCAGGGGAGCGCTGGTTTCCAGCATCGCCTGGGGCTTGGCATCGGTCACCGTCATATAAATGGAATTGCCGCTGCCGCTCCATACCTTAGCCGGATCGGAAATCATTACCGGGATAATATCGCCGCTGCCCTGGTAAAACGACCCGCTGGGAAGAAAAGAATCGTCCTGGATCTGGATGCCGCTCCGGTACTCGAATGTTGGGACTAGGGTATAGGTTTTTCCGGCTTCGAAAGTGCCGTTATAAATGTAAGGATTGTAAAAGGTATACGGTAAGCGTGTTCCGGCAATGCCATTGTTTACAATCCCTCCGTAAAGCCTTACCGTGGCGTTTCCGTTGTTCATAACAGGCATCACGCTGCCTATAGGATACACTCCCTGGAATTTGTCATCCACATAAAGCCAGATATCTGTGATCTTATGGCTGTCGGCCATAGTAGTTAAGGTGGAAGTGACGACAGCTTCGTTGACAACAATAAAAGATGCGGCATTCGATTTTAATTTTTCCTTTTTACAGGAAACAAGCACACAGAGAGCTGCCGCGAAAAACACTGGTAAAAATGCACGCATATTAATAAGTAAAACGCAAATATAACCTTGTTATTGTATTTCGTTTCCTAAAAATAAGGGCAAAGTCGCTTTTTTTTCCTGGTCGTTAAAAATCGGTTATTCAGGCTAATGAAGCGTTGATTTGTAGCTCTATTTCATGTACTACCCGGAGGGCAGCCTCCGCATCTTTCAGGCTTACCATTACCGGCGAGTTCGTCATGATGCTCTGGTAGAACGATTCCAGTTCCATTTTAATAGCATTTACCGGGGTTCCGGTCACATATTTTTCGATGATCTCGGGCTCGCCGCTGGCCTGCTTTTCCGTGATCACCTTTTGCACCAGGGCAGTTTTATCGAGCAGGTTAACGGTAATGTAGGTATTTTTCTGGAAGATTTTCACCGAGCGCACATTCTCCGGCGCCACGCGGTTGGCTGTTAATGTAGCCACCAGGCCGTTCTCGAATTCGATGCGGGCATTGGCAATATCGGCTGTATGGCTCACCACGCGGGAGCCGTTGGCCGAGATCTTTTTAATCGGGCTTTGGGTGATGTTGAGGAGAAGGTCGATGTCGTGGATCATCAGGTCCACCACCACCGATACATCCGTTCCGCGCACATTGTATTTGGCTAAGCGGTTGGCTTCAAATACGATAGGGTTTCCTATGAACGGCTTGACCGCTGTAAAACCCGGGTTAAACCTTTCCACATGCCCTACCTGTATGGTTACGTTGGCCTCCATGCCCAGGCGCAGGAGCTGCATGGTGGTTTCGTAATTATCGGTAGCCGGCTTCTCAAGGAAAACATGCTTTCCCTTGCGGATGGCTTTTTTCGCCAATTCAAAATGGGTAGGCGTGGAGGTCACAATGCTCACGGCCTCGCAACTGTCGAGCAGCTCCTCGTAAGTGCCGCAGGCTTTGGTCTGGTAAAGGGAAGCCAGCTCGGTGGTGAGCTCCGTATTGAGGTCGTATATCGCGGTAATTTTAAAGTCAGGAATTTCAGCCAACAGTTTTAAATGAATTTTCCCCAAATGCCCCAAGCCGACAATTCCAATGTCCATTTTTAGTTTTTTTCGCCAAATATAAGCTTATATTAAAACCACATTGTTAAAAATTGAATTCATAACCCTAAAAAAACATTCGCGATTATCGCTACTTTTAAAAGCCTCCCGTATCTAATTTTCCGGGAGCAGAAAGAGATGATCGTATTGAAGGTAAATAAAGAAGATGAGTACCTGTACCAGGGAAAAAGAAAGCGTTTGGTGGAACAGCTGAAAGAGAAAGGAATTACCAACCAGAATGTATTGAATGCCATTTTAAAGATCCCGCGCCATTTGTTTTTTGACCAATCGACCGAAAGGCCGGCCCTTCTGGACCATGCTTATTCGGATAAAGCGTTGAAGATCGGTGCAGGGCAAACCATTTCACATCCTTTTACGGTGGCCTTCCAGACGGAAAAACTGGAAATAGCGAAAGGCGATAAGATCCTGGAAATAGGCACCGGCTGCGGCTATCAAACGGCGGTGCTGCTGGAGATGGGGGCAAAGGTATTTTCGGTGGAGCGCCAGAAAGAGCTGTACGACAAAACGAAGATTTTCCTGCCTTTATTGGGCTACAAGGGAGCGAAGCTGGTTTATGGCGACGGCTACAAAGGCATGCCGCAGTTTGCGCCCTTTCATAAGATCATTGTTACCGCAGCAGCGCCCTACATTCCGCAGGACCTGCTGGCCCAGCTTTGTGTGGGCGGCATCCTGGTGATTCCGCTCGGAGAGGGCGAGGAACAGGTGATGAACGTGATCGTGAAGCGCTCGGAAACGGAATTCGACAAGAAAACCTTCGGGAAATTTAAATTTGTGCCGATGCTGCAAAATAAAAATTAAGCGGGCTAATTCATGGCAATAATCTTACATTTGTCAGCGTTAGGTATCGGATCAAACAAACCCCAATCTCTATGAAAAAAGGAATATTCACTGCAGCCCTCTTCCTCGCTGCCCATGTCATAACTGCCCAGGACCTCACTTCACGCAAGGGCCATCCTATTTTGCCTGAAACGGGCGACTGGTGCATAGGCCTCGATGCGACTCCTTTTTTTAATTACCTCGGAAATTTTTTCGGCAAAGGAGGCTCCACAACCGTAACAACGGGTACCGTGCAAACGGCTTCGCATTATACCAACCAGGCACCGGGCTGGAACTTCCTGGCAAATAACTTTACCATTACCGGCAAAAAATTCATCGACCCGAAAACAGCCTACAGGGCTTCGGTGCGCCTCGGCTTTAATAATGTCACCAAAAAAACACAGGTAGACGACCGGTCTATTACCACAGCCCCGGTGTACCCGGCTGTGCCCTTTCGTGTGGAAAACTCCTGGAAGCAATCGTATACCAATATCGGTTTATCCTTCGGAATTGAGAAACGCCGTGGGAAAACCAGGCTTCAGGGCTTTTATGGCATCGAAGGCGGTATCGGTTTCTCCAACGGCTCCAATACCTACAAGTATGGCAATGCCCTGTCTACCAGTTCCAAAAATCCGGTGAGCGTGGATGTGGTGAACGATGCGTTTGTAGCAGCCGGAACTGGTACAACGGCCGTAAACATTACCAAAGATACTTACAACAACGACGCACGCATCCTGAAGCAAAGTTCAGGCCTGGGCTTTGAGATAGGAGCGAGGGGCTTTGTGGGCGCCGAGTTTTTCATTGCGCCTAAAATGTCTGTCGCCGGCGAGTTTGGCTGGGGCATTGGCTATGGCGCTTCGGGCAAGGCCAAATACTCTCTCGAAAGCATCGGTAATAACGGCACTGAGCTGGTAGTAGGACGCCAGGACATCAGCGGTGAAAAAACAAACAAATTCTTTTTCGACAACGATAATAAAAATTCCATCTTCGGGCCAAGCGGCAGCATCCGGCTGAACCTGTATTTCTAAGTGTCGGTCATAGATCATCGATGTAGAGCGCAGGTTAAACCATTTCATTACGTTTTTTTTAATCTTGGTGGCAATGTGATTAAGTGAGCGGCAAAGTCGAAATCTTTGGAAAGGCAGAAATGTCTGGCTCCTACGGAGCCAATGATATTTTGAGCCTGGTGCATTAATAACATGTTGCTCCTATGGAGCAACCGCCAGGACAAAACCGGGAGCCGATTAACGAATTTGGTTAAAGAAAGAGATTCTGAAAAATAAACGCTTTCTACTGCGGAGTAGCAAAGGATAAGCCGAATGTCTGGCTCCTACGGAGCCAATACCTTTTTGTCCGGATATATTAAAAACATGTTGCTCCTATGGAGTGATTCATTTAACTCCAAGTGTTTAAGGATTATCCCCTTGCTCCGTTAGGAGCAACACATTATTAAAAGAAACAGAGCAATGTTCTTCTGGCTCCGTAGGAGCCAAACATTTATCTTAGCCTAATAACATCGCCCCTGTATAGTAAATGTTATGTTACGCTGATCTGTGTTTTAAGCACATATTCTTGAAAATTATCCCGTTTTTCTCCCAAAAACACTAAATTTGCGGACTAAAAAATTAAGATATGTCAACAGCAGCAAACAAAGGCCCTATTTCAAAGTTCGTAGAACACCATTACAAACACTTTAATGCTGCGGCTCTGGTAGATGCCGCCAAAGGATATGAATTGCATTTGACCGAAGGCGGTAAAATGATGGTTACTTTAGCAGGTGCCATGAGTACAGCCGAGCTTGGAAAATCATTAGCAGAGATGATCCGCCAGGGAAAAATTGACATTATCTCCTGTACAGGCGCCAACCTGGAAGAGGACATCATGAACCTGGTTGCACATAGCCACTACAAGCGTGTGCCTAACTACCGCGATCTTTCTCCGCAGGACGAATGGGATCTGCTGGAAAACCACTATAACCGCGTGACGGACACCTGCATTCCGGAAGAAGAGGCTTTCCGCCGCTTACAGAAGCACATTCACAAGATCTGGAAAGATGCCGACACGGCAGGCGAGCGTTATTTTCCGCATGAGTATATGTACAAGATCCTCAACAGCGGCGAATTGAAACAATATTACGAGATCGACCCGAAAGACAGCTGGATGCTGGCGGCGGCAGAGCGCAATCTGCCAATCGTGGTTCCGGGCTGGGAAGACAGCACCATGGGAAATATTTTTGCATCGTATGTGATTAAAGGTGAGATCAAAGCGACGACCATGAAAAGCGGGATCGAATACATGGCCTGGCTGGCCGACTGGTACGTGAAAAACAGTGAAGGAAAAGGTGTGGGCTTCTTCCAGATCGGTGGCGGTATTGCCGGTGATTTCCCGATCTGCGTAGTGCCGATGTTGTACCAGGATATGGAAATGGAGAACATTCCGTTCTGGAGCTATTTCTGCCAGATCTCCGACAGCACCACGTCTTATGGCTCTTATTCAGGCGCTGTGCCAAACGAAAAAATTACCTGGGGTAAATTGGATATCAATACACCGAAATTCATTGTAGAAAGCGATGCGACTATTGTGGCGCCGCTGATCTTCAGCTGGGTGCTGGGTTGGTAGTAAACTCAATACGTTGACTGATCACGCTACAGCGCGACTAGAAGTCAACGGTAGAATAATTTAAGAAAACTCCCGTCACGTTTGTGGCGGGAGTTTTTAGCTTTTTGAATTAACCTGCTCCTTCAGCCATTGCAGGCCTTTTGTTTCGTCATCAAACGGTTTCAGTTTGACCGAAGGCCGTTCAAAGATCAGGAGCAGGCTCAGGCGGATCCTGCTAATGAGCGTTTTTGAAATATAGGCGATGGCAATGATATGGTGGGCCATGTGGAAATCGCCGATATAAATCACGGCTTCTTCCGTCAGTTCGTGTTCGCTGGTGGAATCGAATAAGATGCCGTAGGGCTTTTGGCCCGATTTATCGAGGCCGTAGCAGTAGATGTAGATCACATCCTCTACGTCAATCACAACCTGCTCCGCAAAGCGCATGTGTAAGATGCCTTCGCGGAAGGATAGCTGCACTTTGGAAAGCGTGGGATGTGTGGGCTGGCTGAGCATCGGCTTTGCACAAATTACGGCTTAATCCGATGCCTGTAGCCTTAAAAAATGTCAATTATCCCTCAGGGATTGTTAATTGCTCTTGAAATTAAACTATGCTTCGGTTTTATTTTTAGAAATGTAAACGCCTGTTTTGTATAGAAGCCATCTCAAAAATAGGTTTTAGGCTATTTGCGCAGGATTTTCCATTCAGGCGAGGCTCTTTTCGAAGCTCATACTCTAGCAGTCTGGGCTAGAAAAGAAACGAAGCATGAATAGAAAAGACGCGCAAAGAGGCAACAGGTATTTATGAGATGGCTTCTAGCCTGTTTCAAAGCGGATATTCATTATGTTTCTTCAAATGTCAATTCAAAGTCCGGGTATGTACATCCTGTTAAAAATATCCTTTCCTGTAGCGTAATTTTGAGCCCGCCACAGCATTTAAGCTCAGAATAAGCACTCTGAGATGGGCTTTGGAAGAATCACAAATACGAATAACTAACCAACAATTTAACCAACCAGCTAAACCGATGACAATAGGAAGATTTTATGGAATAACCATTATTTTGTTGAGCAGCATAGGCTGCTTCATGGCTTATGATATGTTTACAGACACAGGCTCTGTTTTTAAATTTTTAATAGCAGCACCTGTATTTCTGATGATCGGGATTGCCATGCTAATCTTTCCCGGATACCATGTTACCTTAAAGCAAAGCCGGAGCCGGGAAGTTGCACCAGACGCTTTTTATAAGCAGGCACCTAAGCTTCATAAAATAGTATGGGCTGTAGCCGGTGTAGCCGGTTTCATCGCATCTATGGTTTTTTTCAAAGTCTGATCTCCGAATTTAATGTGATAGCATAGAGGCGGTTATCGGTTTCGTCGCCGTTCTGCTCCAATTCCGCTCACCTTGTAGCCTCTCGTCGCGGCTTTTTCCGGGATCCGGGCAATAGATGCAGATAACAGCCCTGTTCAACAGTTTTACCAGCAACGTACATGAATGAGATCGGGAGATCGCAGCTTTAGTTCAACCGTTCCAGGGCCATGCTTCTTATCCTTTTCGTCCGGCCTTTTGATGCTAGTATGTGTAGCTGTTCGCGGTTTGCTACATGGATAAGGTACTCCTGCACGACGTTATCGCCCTGCGCAAAGCATTCCTCAAACAGCGCCTCTGTCAGGACTTCCTGGCTGAGTCTTCTCAACAATATCTGCCGGGCAATGACTGTTGAGGTCCATGTACCAAGGGCTTCCAGTTGAGTGATGAGTGTGTGAAATTGAGTGTGTGTTAGCTGCGTTTTAAACACATCGACCAGCGCTGCGCCGGCTATTGCCCGGTCTTCATCGGCCATCGCAAGCCCGATGTACCGCGCAAGTTCCTCATCTGTCAGCCTTTCTTTATCTGCCAGGTAATTCCGGAAACAGGCATAGCGGTAATGCTCCGGGTTCTTATCCTCCGCGTGTTGAAACGTATGAACCTGAGCCGAAAGCAGTTCTTTTGTCAAGAGTCCATTTTCCAGCCATTTCATGTTATAGCCAAGCATGGAAAGGTAGTCGCTTAATTCCTGATCGTTCATGTTTCCGGATTATTGCAGCCTTTCCAACGCTTCATCCAACTCCCGAAACAGCACCTCATTTCCCTTCTGCTCATAGCTTGCCAGCTTCTTTTCAAACAACGGAAGGTCGTACAGAAAGGCTTTCAGATGATCCGCCGATAAGGTATCGAAATGCCTGCCATAGCCGAGTTTTTCAATGTAAGCGGCATTCATCCATTGCTCGAACTGGTTGGCGATAGGGAAGGAGTAGACGGGTTTCTTCAGGTACACCGCTTCGCTGATAAAGGAAAAACCGCCGTTGGCAATTACCGCTTTGGCAGAGGCCAGGTCTTTGATAAAACCGGCTTCGCTGAAGGGCTTGAAGATGGCGTTGCCCACTGCCTGGTCCCTGTTCATGCCATACACATAAAACGTCTCCCCGGGCAATTGCTGCAGGACCTCTTTCACGGTGTTGAGGCTGCTGCTTGTCTGGTACATCACAATGTGTTCTCCTTTCGACGTTTTTGCCTCCTGGATGATCTTTCTCACGATAGGCGGCACGATGTCCGTGTTTTTCTTTTTGATCTCCGCATCGAAAAAACTGCTGATGAAATACTGATCGCAGCCCGGAACTTTGGTCTGCACGATGGCTTTTGCCAGGCGGTAATTATTTTTCTCCTCCTTGCGGATGGTAATATCCAGCACGCAGCGGTCCATCACCTGCATGTTGTCGATACTGATCAGGGGCAAGCGGTGTTCCTTTGCGAAGAAAAAGCTGAAGCTTTCAAAATCGCTGATAACGATGTCCGGCACAAAGTTGGCTTCGATCAGGCGTTTCTTTCCGGTATTATACACCAGGTTTTTGCCTGCGGCTTTCAGGTTGGCCAGGAAAGTGGCGGTCTTTGATACTTCGGCATGTTTGTAGGCAAAGTGAAAGCCTTTGATCTCGATCACTTTTCCGGGAAAAGTTTTATCGAGAAAGGTAAAGGCTCGCGCGCTGGAAACGGCGCACACCTCGTGGCCCTTTGCCAGCAAGTGGTCGATCACTACTTTGCTGCGGGTAGCATGGCCCATGCCTTCTCCAGGTACTCCGTATAGGATTTTCATGTTGTTCGTTTAATAGAGGGACTCAGCTTAGCCACCGGGTTCAATTGTCAATAAGCCGTACTGTCATTACGAGCGCAACGCCCTGCAGCAGTGCATCTCATCGTTATTGTGAGATTGCTTCACTTCGTTCGCAATGACGTCACAAACAAAAAGCCCCGCATTTCTACAGGGCTTTCGGTTTTATACAATAACAAATAAATTTATTTTACCTGCTCTACGATAGCTTTGAAAGCTTCCGGATGATTCATTGCTAAATCAGCTAATACTTTACGGTTCAGGTTGATGTTTTTAGCATTTACTTTACCTATAAATTCGCTGTAGCTCATACCGTACTGACGTACACCGGCGTTGATACGCTGGATCCATAAAGAACGCATGGTGCGTTTTTTATTCTTACGATCGCGGTAAGCATAAGTTAAACCTTTTTCTAAGGTATTTTTGGCGATTGTCCAAACATTACCTCTTGCACCCCAATACCCTTTGGTTAAGTTTAGGATTTTTTTTCTGCGAGCCCTGCTGGCTACATGATTGACTGAACGTGGCATTTCTTTTTTTAGTTTTTGATTTTACGTGACCGCTTCCGGCGGTACTTTTCTACATAAAATCCGGTTAAACATTTGTTTTTTGACCTTTCTACCGGGTAATTCAAAATTACATCGCTAACAGGAACTTCACGTTGTTCATATCAGTTTTATCAACTAAACCTGATTTTGTCAACGCACGTTTCCCTTTAGTCGTCTTCTTGGTTAAGATGTGACTTTTAAAAGCGTGTTTTCTTTTGATTTTGCCGGTCCCAGTTACAGAGAATCTCTTCTTTGCACTGGAGTTTGTTTTCATTTTTGGCATTTGCGTGATTTTATTTATTTGTTAGTACTTTCTTATTGTTTTTTCTTAGGAGCCAGAACCATCAGCATCTTCTTGCCTTCCAATACCGGCAACTGTTCTGCCTTTCCGTACTCTTCCAGCTCGGATGCAAAACGCAGCAACAGAATAGTGCCTTGCTCCTTGAACACGATCTCACGGCCCCTGAAGAATACAAAGGCTTTTACTTTAAAGCCTTCCTGCAGGAATTTCGTGGCGTGGTTCTTTTTGAACTGGAAATCGTGCTCGTCCGTATGCGGGCCGAAACGGATGTCCTTAACCACAACTTTAGCAGCTTTGGCTTTTACCTCCTTCGCTTTCTTTTTGAGTTCGTATAAGAATTTACCGTAATCAACGACTTTACATACCGGAGGATCTACATTTGGCGCAATCTCCACGAGGTCAACCCCACGGTCTTCCGCCATTTTAATTGCTTCCTCGATCGGGTATACACCTGCTTCGATATCATCACCTACCACACGCACCTTCGGCGTATTGCGGATGTTCCTGTTGATACGGTGCTGTTCTTCCTTAACGCCCGGGCGCTTGAAGCCTTCTTTTAATCCGCGTGGACGTTTGAAGACAGGGGCAGGCGTTTCACCCGGCTTTACAGGCCCGGTGTTCTTATTGTTGTTGTTTATTGGTTTCTTAAAAACGCTGATAATGACCTCCGCTTTTTAGTTGTTAATTATTTTTTTGTTTAAAATCGTTGTCGATCGTTGTATGGATCAGTTTTGCAAACTCTGCTACCGACATGGTGCCGATATCGCCTTTGCCCTGTTCGCGAACAGCTACTACTCCTTCTTCCGCCTCTTTCTCGCCTACAATGAGCATAAATGGAATTTTATTTAACTCATTGTCGCGGATTTTCTTCCCGATCTTCTCGTTTCTTTCGTCAACAAGGCCGCGAATATCGGAATTATTTAGCAATTCTAAAACTTTTTTTGCATAATCGTTATATTTTTCACTGATCGGCAATACCGCTACTTGGTCCGGTGTCAGCCAAAGCGGGAACTTGCCGGCGCAGTGCTCGATCAGCACGGCGATGAAGCGCTCCAGCGACCCGAAAGGTGCGCGGTGGATCATCACCGGACGGTGCTTCAGATTATCGGAGCCGGTATACTCCAGTTCAAAACGCTCCGGCAGATTGTAATCCACCTGGATCGTTCCCAGCTGCCACTTACGGCCCAGGGCATCTTTCACCATGAAATCGAGCTTAGGCCCGTAGAATGCCGCTTCCCCAAGTTCCGTTACGGTTTTCAGTCCTTTCTCGGCAGCCGACTCAATAATGGCCTGTTCCGCCAGAGCCCAGTTCTCGTCGGTACCAATGTATTTGGCTTTATTCTCAGGATCGCGCAAAGAGATCTGCGCGGTATATTCCTTGAAGTCAAGAGCGTTGAACACATGCAGCACGAGGTCGATCACTTTCAGAAACTCCTCCTTTACCTGATCGGGGCGCACGAATAAGTGGGCGTCGTCCTGGGTAAAGCCACGCACGCGGGTAAGGCCGTGAAGCTCACCTTTCTGTTCGTAGCGGTATACCGTTCCGAACTCCGCATAACGTACCGGAAGGTCCTTATACGACTTCGGAGAAGACTTGTAAATTTCGCAGTGGTGCGGGCAGTTCATCGGCTTCAGGAAAAACTCCTCGCCTTCATGCGGGGTTTTGATCGGCTGAAACGAATCCGCCCCGTATTTTTCGTAATGCCCGGAGCATACATATAAATCTTTATTGGCAATATGCGGCGTCACCACAGGCACGTAGCCCGCTTTGGTTTGCGCTTTTTGCATAAAGTTGATCAGCCGCTCACGCAGCATGGCGCCTTTAGGTAACCATAATGGAAGGCCAAGGCCCACTTTTTCGGAAAAGGTAAACAGTTCGAGCTCTTTACCCAGCTTGCGGTGATCGCGTTTTTTGGCTTCTTCCAGCAATACCAGGTAATCCTTCAGCTCCTTGTCTTTAGGAAAAGCAATGCCATAAATGCGGGTCAGCATGCGGTTCTTCTCATCACCTTTCCAGTAGGCTCCGGCCACGTTAAGCACTTTTACCGCTTTAATAAAGCCGGTATTGGGAATATGCGGGCCACGGCACAGGTCGGTGAAATTTCCCTGGGTATATAAAGAAATATTGCCATCTTCAAGGCGCTCGAGCAGGTCGAGCTTATACTGGTCGCCTTTTTCCGTGAAATATTTGATAGCATCGGCTTTGCTGATCTCTTTGCGGATAAACTCGCTGTTCTTACGCGCCAGTTCCAGCATCTTGGCTTCAATCTTCTCAAAATCGGCAGGTGTGAGCGGTTGCCCGTCCATATCCACATCATAATAGAAGCCGTTTTCGAGTGGCGGGCCCACCCAGAACTTGACGCCAGGATACAGGGCTTCCAGCGCCTCCGCCAGGAGGTGAGCCGACGAGTGCCACAAGGTATTTTTGCCTTCGGCATCGTTCCAGGTCAGTAAGCTGAGCGTGCTGTCTTCGTTAATGGGTTTGTTAGCGTCTACTACGACGTTGCTAACTTTTGCTGCCAGCACATTGCGTGCAAGGCCTTCGCTGATGCTCTGTGCAACCTGCATAGAGGTGGTTCCTTTTTCATATTCGCGGACGGAACCATCGGGTAAGGTAATTTTTATCATAACAATCGTCCCACTTACAACGTGGGTTTAAGTTTAAGAGTGCAAATATAAGGATTTAGAAACCACAGCAAAACGGATTTCAACGTATTTGTAAGCCTATCTTTTTTTCCAATCGGAAGGCGAATAATTCTGCTGGCTCTTCCTAATTTCTCGTCGTGCTATCAATAGGCCTGTCAACTGCTAATATGCCTATTTGAGTATTTCATCAAATGCGTTACATTAAAAACCACGTAATTTTACGTGGCACGGAGTTTGTTCACGTGCGAAAACGAAAACATCGTGTTTTGGTTTAATGTCCCCTGAAAGTAAAGTATAATAAAAATTAATATCCTTTTTTAATGAAATCTGTTAAAATTAAAAGCAGTATGATTGCCATGCTGATAATGCTTCTGTTGATGGGTAGCTTTGGCAAGGCGTATTCGGCCACCTGTACAGCGTTGGCTTCAGGCAACTGGACACAGCCGTCTGTGTGGTCTTGCGGGCAGGTGCCTACCTGCAACGATGTCATCGTTATTCCGGCCAGTTACACCATTACAATAAGTACCGATGTTATACTTACGGATGCCGGATGCAGTAATACAACCATCAATGTCAATGGTATTTTATTTTTTTCCGGCAACTCAGCACGGCTTAACCTTGTATCGACCGCAACGATAAATGTAGCCCAGGGGGGCGGCATCATCACAAACATCAGCAACAATTCTCAAAAAATAGTGCTTGGTAGCGGGGCCGCTGAATGGAGTAGTGGTAGCGGGAATTTAAGCGGTCCATGGAGAATCACGGATGGTACTTCTCAAAGTGTTCTGCCTGTAGAACTTATTAGCTTTCATGCCAGGCCGGGCGCTGAAGGCATTGTACTGGATTGGGTAACCGCTTCGGAACACAACAACCGTTACTTTGAGCTTGAGCGAAGCGACGATGGTATCCATTTTATACCCCTTACAAGGATCACAAGTCAGGCTCCCCAGGGAAATAGCCTGTTAAAGCTGGAGTATTCGGTGACGGATGCAGAGCCCATCAACGGAATTAATTATTACCGTCTAAAACAGGTTGATTTAAATTTCGATGCCGTATATCATCCCCTCATTTACACACAGTTTTTGCCCGACGAGCCTGTACTTTTCAAAGTATATCCTAATCCTAACAACGGAAGATTTTTCATTAATGCCCGTGGCATTGAAAATAATCATGAGGTTAAGATCGTTATCTACAATAAGGCCGGAAAAATGATACAAGCCTACGTTACCCAAACTCAGTTCATTCTTTCGAGAGAATTTTTCATCGACCTGGGTGAAAGCCAGGAGAGAGGCCTCTACTCCGTTATCATTGCCATGGAAGGCCTAAGCTATTCCACCACGCTTGCTATCGAATAAATCCTGGTATAAGCACGTCATTCAACCCTTGTCTGTAGCATAGGGAGAATTTTGCGTTGGGCATTTTCGTCCGGCGTTTTCGCTATTAAGCCCACTTATTAATTACAAACCCGAAAAATAACGCCTTGTTAACAAAAATTTTGTATTAAGAGTTGCAACAATAGATGTTGTAACATATATTTGTGCCATAATTGAAACCCTTAAACCATAAACCAATGAAAAAAACAGTAACAACTTTAGTGGCCGTAACGGCTTTAACCTTTGGCGCAAAAGCACAGGCAAACTGGAACGTAGATGCTTCTCACAGTAAATTAGGATTTGCCGTAACCCACATGATGGTGAGCGAAACAGAAGGTAAATTCAAAGTATATGAAGGAAAAGTAACTTCTGTGAAGCCGGATGCCGATTTTACAGATGCTAAAGTAGAATTTTCTGTAGATGCAGCGAGCATCAACACGGATGACGAAAAAAGGGACGGCCACTTAAAAAGTCCTGACTTTTTTGACGTAGAGAAATACCCGAAAATCACATTTGTGAGCACATCCATGAAACCGGGAAAAATAAAAGGTACGTATACCCTGGTAGGTAACTTAACCATGCATGGTGTAACCAAGCCGGTAACTTTAACAGCTATCGGTGCATCTAAAATCGTGAAAGATCCTTACGGAATGGAGCGTTATGCATTTAAAGTAACCGGAAACCTGAACCGTAAAGATTTCGGTCTTAACTGGAATGCTGCCCTGGAAGCAGGTGGAGTAGCCGTAAGCGAAAACGTAAGGATCGATGTGAACATCGAGCTTACGAAAGCAAAATAAGGTTTATATAAATAGTTATCATGGAGGCTGCCGCAAACAACAGGTTTAAGGCAGCCTCTTTTTCAACATGCACCGATTGAAACTAGAAGACGAAATACAGCAGAAAAAGTTCAGGAGCGAAACGCAGAAGCTGGCAATTAACCTCACCTATACCCACAACTGGCTGAATGCTCACTACAGCGCGATGTTCCGCACGTCCGACATTACGATGCAGCAATTCAACGTGTTGAGGATCCTGAGAGGACAATATCCGAACCCCTGCAGCGTCAAACTCATCAAGGAGCGTATGCTCGACCGCATGAGCGATGCTTCGAGGATCGTGGATAAGCTAAAAGCCAAAGGACTGGTTGACAGGCGCGAATGCCCTGTAGACAGGCGGAGCGTAGACATTCTGATTACCGACAAAGGCCTTGAATTATTGAAGTCGATGGACAGCATCGACGATCATTTTAAGGACGTTTTTAAGGCATTAACGGATGAGGAAATGAAAACCATCAACCATTTGCTGGATAAACTAAGGAATTAATCTTTCTTTTTAACTCAGCTGAGGAATACCAATTACGCTACATCGTACAATCACTGCTGATACAAGTGGCCATAACTGGCCCGAATCAATCCGCCCCGGCAGATACATCGCAAAAACAGCGACATCTGCTGCGAAAATCTAAATTAGTTTCCGACATTTGCAGCAAAACAAAAGTACCTCATGCTTGGCTTAAAACTGGAAACTGACCCGCGCTGGGTTAATATCGTAGAAAAAAATATTGAAGAAATCTTAACGGATCATGCGTATTGTGAACAGAAAGCGGCAACCAATGCCATTTCCATCATGATCAGTTACCCTCATCTCACCGACCTGGTGGATGATATGGTAGCGTTGGCCAAAGAGGAGCTGACCCATTTTGAAATGGTGCATGCCAAGATCAAAGAAAGAGGCCTGACGCTTGGTTACGAGCGCAAAGACGAGTACGTGGGCGAGCTGTATAAGTTCATGCGCAAAGGCGACCACCGCAAGCGGATTGTGCTGATCGACAGGCTGCTGTTTGCCGCTATGATCGAGGCCAGGAGCTGCGAGCGTTTTAAGTTGCTTTCGGAGCAGATTGCCGATGAAGACCTCCGGGGATTTTACAGGGAGCTGATGATCAGTGAGGCCACACATTATACCATGTTCATCGGTTTTGCCCGCAAATACGGTTCCGATACGGAAGATGTGGATGCACGCTGGCAGCAGTGGCTGGACTACGAAGCCGGTGTATTGAGAAACTACGGTAAAAGAGAAACCATCCATGGGTAGCAACCACCTTGCAGTCCTTTCCTGTACTCATAAATAGTGATTTTGAGATATGAAGAACGGGCTGTTGAAAAAATGCAAAATCCTTCAACCTGTTGACAAACAGTAAGTTTTGGATTAAATGCAGGCTTGATGGGATTAAATGAAAAAAAGAAGTCAGCAAGTTAATTTTGTTTGTCAGAAAAATACCTTAGTTTTGCACAAACTTTTTAAAAACTACTAAAATGAAAAAAATTACGTTATTAGCAGCTGTTATCGCTGCTTTCACTTTTGCTTCTTGCAAAAAAGACTACACTTGCGAATGTACAGCTACTAGCGGTGGTGTTTCTATCTCTGCCAGCACTACAATCAAAGACACTAAGAAAAAAGCTAAAGACGCTTGTACTGCAAAAAACACTACTGGTGTTACTTGCGAGATTAAATAATCAGAATCTGATTGTTTTAAAAAAAGCTACCCTCCATGAGGGTAGCTTTTTTGTTTTGTTGAAGCTCCGGATGTAAAATTGAAAAAATCGACCGACTTCCCGAATTAACACATCAAGGCGGGTTTTGGCTATGTTTTTCGTTAAAATACCGGCTGTTGGGTATTTGGAATTGAAAAAAGATATCTATATTTGCGGAAACTTTTAAAAACCTAAAAATGAAAAAAATTACTTTATTTGCTTTTGCAGCAGTAGCGTTAAGCCTTGCTTCCTGCAAAAAAGACAGGACTTGCGAGTGCACTTACACACAATCAGGCTCGACCAATGTAACTTCTAACACCGAGAATATTACTTACACCAAAGCAAGGAAATCGGATGCGAAGTACCTGTGCGACAAAGTGACGACTACAACTACTAACACCAGCACAAACGGTTCTTACACCAGCTCTTCAACATCAGACTGCAAATTAAAATAATTTAAACACATTAATTCACAAACCCATGAAAAAGACAATTATATTATCTGCAGTTGTAATGATGGCTTTAGCTGCTGCATCCTGCAAAAAATCCAGGACTTGCACCTGCACTTCTACTTATGACTCTACAACTACCACTAACGTAGGTGGAACAAGCGTAACTGTAACTGACCCTCAGGTTACAAGCACCACTATCGGAGTAGTAGAAGATAAAATCACTAAAAAAGACGCCAGAAGGAAATACGGCTGCGTGGATTCAAACTCTGACCATGTTACTGTAACTTCTGTAGGTTCAGGTTCAAACTCAGGTGTGAAAACTGAAACAGAAACAATTAAATCCAAGTGCGAACTGAAATAAGATCATTTCTTTCCATACATCAAAAAAGCTATCCGTTACGGATAGCTTTTTTATTTTAACAAAATACAGGAAAGCATGCGTTTTCTATTTCGATATCGGCGGTTTGGAAAACAAATAAAAAGCTACATTTGACGAATTGTTTTTTAAGAATACCTACAATTTAATTACCGTGAAATCCATCCTGATCAAGATCTTTTTCTTTTTGCTGTGCGCCTTTATGGGCGTGGTTTTCCTGTACAGCGGATATACCAAGCTGGAACCAATCGAGCCTTTCGAATTTACCTTTGTGGACCTTGGGATCGGCGGCTGGCGGCTGGCGCCTTTCATAGCCCGTTTTATGATCGGCCTGGAATTCTTCATCGGATTTCTGCTCATCACAGGCTTATACATCAGGCGCTTTACCATTAAGCTCACGGTGATCTCCCTGATCGTGTTCTGCATTTACCTCATTTTTGTGATGGCTACTGCCGGAAATAACGGCAACTGTGGCTGCTTTGGCACGGCTATTTCCATGACACCGCTACAGGCCCTGATCAAGAACATCATCATGATTGCCGTTTCCTTTGTTATTTACCGTTTCTACGATGGCTTCAGCTTTTTCTACGAAAACGCTCGGTTCAAAAAGCCCGGCAAATGGCTCTTCATCCTGCTGTTCCTCACCGCATTTGCCCTTCCTCATATCCTGAACTATGTCGACCTGAACTATTCGGCCGCTTACCTTACCAAAAAGGAAGATAGCTTTAAGCTGGAACTCGACACCCTTTACAAGCATGATAAGATCCACCAGGCACCGGAGAGCCTGAGCAAGGGCAAGCATATCATTTCGTTCATGAGCCTTACCTGCCCGCATTGCCGCATTGCCGCCAAGAAGCTGAAGATCATGAAGGAGAAGAATCCTGATATTTCCATGTACCTGGTGCTGAACGGGGATTATAAGGATATCCCGCGCTTTTTTGATGATACCAAAGCCAGGAACATCGATTACTGCATCCTCAACGGGCCCGCCTTCGTTTACCTCGGAGGCCTGAACCTGCCGGCAATCTTCCTCGTCAATAATTCAGTGGTTGAGAATAACGTCAATTACATGGAGCTCGATCAGACGGAGATCGAGAAATGGCTCGCAAAACCATAACTGTTGGCGTAAAAAAAAATGCGGTAATCTGTCCGGTCCTGCTGTGCGGTGTCGCTGTTCAGCTTACAGAAGCTCTTTCAATTGTTTCAGGGCAGAGATCTGGTAAAAGCCGGCCTGCTCGTTATGCCGGGGGCTTACCGATAAATAAACGGCTTTCCACCTGGCATTGAGCGCGCCGAGGATATCTGCTTCATAGTTGTCGCCGATCATGATACATTCCGGCTGCCCGGCACCGGATAGAGTTTGAGCCAATTCGAAAATTTTGATATCCGGCTTGTTGACGCCGTGATCTTCGGAAATGATGATGTGGCGAAAAAAATCCTTCAATCCCGACTCGCTGAGCTTGATGTGCTGCACTTCCCGGAAGCCGTTGGTAATGATATGCAACTCGTAATTTTTTGCCTTCAGGTAATTCAATATTTCCAGGGAACCATCGATGAGGTGTGTTTTATAAGGCGAGATCGCAAGGTACTCATCGGCCCAGGCTTTGGCAATTTCCACCCGGTCGTAGCCAAAATGCAGAAAAGCCTGGTGAAAGCGCTGATACCTCAGTTCTTCTTTGCTCACCTGCTTCAGCGCATACTGACGCCAGAGCTCATGGTTGATCTTCTCATACACGGCTATGAAAGTATTGAAGTCCGTATTAAAGGCAGTGTCAAAGCCATATTCCAGGAAGAGGTGCAGCATGGCTTCCCGCGAATTTTTCTCGAAGTCCCACAAGGTATGGTCGAGGTCGAAAAAGATATGTTTGATCTCTTTCATCGTTGCAAAAAATAAGTCATCTCTGTATCCAGATCGAGGTAAGGAAAAGCGGTTTTCAACTCGCGGCATTTCTGCAGCTGGGCATTTTTAAAATCGGCAAAAGCCTGCGTGTCTTCCTGCAATGGCCGGTGGCGGAATGCAGTATTGAGTGCGGCAAGGCGGTCGAGCAGGGGACGGCTGGCAGGATCGAGCCAGCTGCCGGAAAATTTTTGCCATACATAATCGATCGCCTGCTGGTTGGGATGTGCCAGGTCGGCCTCATAGAAACGGTAATCCCGCAGGTCGTCATTCACCAGCTCATAAGCCGGGAAATAAAAGCACTGCTCGTTCGCTTTCACAATGCCGTGGGCTGCCACCGTAAGAACCGCTTTGCTGAGGTTGTTTTCCACCACACCATCGCGCAGGTGTTTTACCGGCGAAACAGTTAGCATTATTTTCAGCTCCGGGTTGAGCTTCCTGAGTTTTTGGATGAGCATCGTATACGAATCCGTGATCGTTGCGGGATCAGCCATTTTTTTGGTGAATGCTTTGGCCGGAAGCTTATGGCAGTTGGCCACAACACGCCGCTGCATGATGTGTTCGTAATAATAGGCCGAACCAAAGGTAAGCAGCAGCCAATCGGCAGTTTTCAGATGCCCGTGCCACTGGCTTACCAGGGTGTTGAGTGTTGTCAGGAGCTCTTGCTGTGAGGATTTGGTAAACGATGAATGAGTGTCGAGCGATAGCCAGGAGCCTTGCTGCTCCACCAGTTCACTTTCCCCGAAAGGCTTGCTTTCCAGGAGGCGGGTCAGGGCTTGCCGCATACTTTCCGGATTGAAAACACTACCGAAAGGATTCGTAGCGCAATTTAATTTCAGGTCGCTCAGGCGCCGGCCGATATGTTCCGTAAAACAGGAGCCCATCAGTAAAAGGCTTTGCCGGTGCCCGATGTTTGCAGGGCCGCTGCCGGTATCCAGATCGAGGTGAAAACGCATTAGCTTCGGTGCGGCAGGGAGAGTTGTTTTACGAAGAGTTGCTTCATCAAAGGCATCCACACAAGGACAAATAGAACAAGTCCACCGTATAAGCTGATAAAGATCCATTTTTCGAACCAGGCGCGCCAGTAGTCATTTACCAGCTGCATGTAAATGTGCGGCCAGGTTCTGTAAAGCTGGTTCTGGTAAGTGTATGCCTGATGCGGAGAGATCTGCTCATAGGTCGCGTAATCGTAATCATAATGGTTGTAGTCAAACGAGTTGTAAAAAAACTCTTTGGAAATGAGGACGATGATAACCGGGAGCATCGGCAAGACCAAATAGGTGATCTGTGCGCAGATATTCTTAAACGGATCGAACTGCCTGGCAGGCAAAAAGCCCATAGCCGTAAACACAACAGCCACCAGCAGGGTTAAGAGCAGCAAGGCCAGGTAAGAGTCATTACCCGAACCAGTGAAACGGAAGAGCTGGCTGATAATAAAAAGAAGGATCGGAACAATGATGCAGGCAATGACCGTGAGGAGGAATTGTATCCAGGGTACCATTTTAAACAGCATCACCAGCAGCGACAGGTAGAAGCAGGTATAGAGGATGAAGTTCAGGAATTCGGTTTCCAACAGAAATAAGCTGCCGTACTTGGCGTCAGAAACCCGGTTGAAAATCTGCTCCATTTCATTGCTGTTGAAATAACTGTGCTGGAAGTTATAGAACAGGCTGCTTTCCATTGGCGAATGTGCCCGCAGGTAGTTCGACCTGGCAAGCAGCGAGTCTTCTGAGATAGAGCCGTATCCGAGGACACAGTATTTTCTCCAGATGCCCTGGTAGTCGCGGATCAGCGTTTTGACCTGCTCATCGCTTTTAGCAGATGTGTAGATCTGCGCAATGGCATAAGAACTTAACAGGCCCCTATACTTCAGGGTATCGTACTTCATCAGCCAGGGCGTATAAGGATCGGATACCAACGGCTTTCTGAAATCGTAGTAGGTGAGTTGCGTAAGCGTATCGTAGGTAGATTCGTAGTTACTGACGTTATTTATCAGGAAGGCTTCGCCTGCATTTAGTGTATTGATATCACTGATAAATTCCTCATCGCTCACTGTATGTGCCACCCGCGTATTGTAAATAGAGGTAAAGGGAATGGGAAAGCTGATGAAGATGAACACGCAGCAGAGGTTCAGGAAAAAAATCTTATAGGCGTCGGCCCAGCTTCGTTTTCCGAACTTTTTTTCGAGGTTGAAAATGATGTTGTGGTAAATCCAGAAACAAAGGGCAACGATCGCCAGGATGGTAAACAGGAAGTACCACAGGCCGAGGTCCTGCGTTTGCGACAGGTTAATAGGAATGGCAAAGCCTGAGAGCGCCGACAGCGACCAGGTAATGAGGCCGTAAAACAGGACGAAATGAATTTTGCTGATCCAGGCTACCGGATGGTTAAGAAGCAGGTAGGCATCGATGCGCCTGAGAAATGGCGGAATTAATTTTTTCAAAACCGTTTTTTTAAGGGTAAAGATAAACATAAAAGGGCTACAAAATGCAGCCCTTTCAGTGGTATAAGATCAATGACCTTTATTAGAAACGTTCGATCTGAGAAAAAAAGAAGTTCGCTTCGATGTTCGCGTTCTCATCGCTGTCGGAACCGTGAACGGCATTGGCAGCAATCGATTTTGCAAACATCCTGCGGATGGTACCTTCTTCCGCTTTGGAAGGATCGGTAGCGCCGATAAGGGTCCTGTAGTCGCTTACCGCGTTATCTTTGGATAACACCGCTGCCACGATAGGCCCGCTGCTCATGTAGTCCACCAGCTCACCGTAGAAAGGACGCTCTTTGTGAACTTCGTAAAATTTACCGGCTGTTTCTCTGCTGAGTTTCAGGTATTTCATAGCGACGATCCTGAAACCGCCTTCGTTGATTTTTGCTAAAATAGGACCGATGTTGTTTGCTTCAACTGCATCGGGCTTGATCATTGTAAAAGTGATATTTCCTGCCATTATTGTTTTTTTAGGCTGCAAAGATACACTTTTTGTAGTTATATCAAACAATGGGAAATAAAACATCATCCGGGCGTTCCCTTCCGCAACAGAACGCGGAAGGGCCGGGCTTTGCGTTGCAATTCCCGTCACGACACCTCGTGACGGGAGATTTCCACTGCAATCCCTAACGCAAACCCCGATAAAAACCTTAAATTTGCCACACCATGCAAAAAGACCCCTTTCCAAAGTTTAAAGCCCTCTTAAAAAAATCGGACAACATCGTCATCGTCACACATTTCAATCCCGACGGTGATGCCATGGGCTCTTCCCTGGCACTTTACAATTACCTCCAGAAAACAGGCAAAAACGTGTCGGTCATCACACCGAACGATTACCCCGATTTCCTGCAATGGCTGCCGGGTAATAAATCGGTGGTGGAATACAGCAATAAACCCAAAAAAGCAGCAAGCCTCATCGCCAAATGCGACCTGATCTTTACGCTCGATTTCAATAATTACTCCAGGCTGGAAGGCCTCGGCGACCTGCTAAAAGAGTCGGAAGCGGCCAAGATCCTCATCGATCACCACCAGCAGCCCGATACCTATGCCACGCTCATGTACCACGATGTCAAAGCCTGCTCCACCTGCGAGCTGATCTATGAATTCATCGTTGGCCTGGGCGGAAAAAAGATGATCGACCGGGAAATAGCTTCATGCCTCTATACTGGCATTATGACGGATACAGGCTCTTTCCGTTTCGACAGTGTGACACCGGTCACGCACCACATCCTGGCACACCTGCTGGAAACCGGCATCGTGCCGAGCGATATCCACTCCGCCATCTACGATACCTACAGCGAAAGCCGGATGCGGCTCCTCGGCTACTGCCTTACCGAAAAGATGGTCGTGCTTCCCGAATACCAGACAGCTTATATTTCGCTGAGTGAGCAAGAGCTCAACCGTTTCCAGCATAAAAAAGGCGACACAGAAGGCATTGTCAACTATCCCTTCTCCATTAAAGGCATCCGTTTTTGCGCCTTCTTCAGCGAAGGTGATGGAAAGATCAAGATCTCTTTCCGCAGCAAAGGCAAATTCGATGTCAACCAGTTCGCACGCAAGCATTTCAATGGAGGCGGGCACATCAACGCCGCCGGCGGAAGAGGCAATGTCAATAAGCTCGATGCCACCATCACCGAATTTCTGGCCTTATTACCGGATTATAAAAAAGAGATCCTGAAGAAGTAGTAGCCACTACGTGATCCTTTTTTTTAAGATGTTTCCCCTTCCCGGAGCGGGCAGGGGAGGATCGTTCTACTCTTTTATAAATTTCAGTTTCCCGATCTCTTTCCCTTCGCTCAGCACCGACAACAGGTACATGCCCGGTGCTAGCGTTGAGGTGTTGATTTGTCCGCCGGAAGACGCTTCCCTAATCAGGACATGGCCCGGGAGATCGGAGATAACAATTGTGCTTGGTTTGCCATTATTCTCGAAGCTTACATGCAACACATCGTTCGCCGGATTAGGATACACGTTCAAGTTAGCCTGTTGTTGTTCCATGTTCCGGACAGAGGTTAAGGTATTGAGCCTGTACTTTCTGAAAAAGCGCCAGATCTCCACCGAGGCATTAAAATCCTGGTTGGTAACGCCCACGGTAAACGGCGCTCCCGGCCAGGTATGCCCGCCGCCGATGATTTTGTACAGCTCTACACTACTCCCCGAGTTGCCATTGCTGTATACATAATGTTCGGCAGTGCAACCGTCGCTGGTATTGGTATTAGGGACGTTGCTGAAGGCGGGAGTTGGGTTGCAGCCGTTTTTTCTGACCCAATAGCTCACCACCGAGTCGATCGGCAGGGAGGTCGCACTTCCAGTGTAGGGCACTGTACCATCGGCAGTGCCATGGATCTGCATCATCGGAACAGGCCGGTTGGCATGGCAGTTTGTGCCGGCCTGGGTTGTGAACATGGCTCCTGTAACGGAAGCAATAGCAGTGATGCGGTTGCTGAGCTCGCAGGCCAGGGTCTGGCTCATATAGCCGCCATTGCTCATGCCGGTAGCATACACCGCGTTCATATCAATGTTATAGCTGAGCTTCAGGGAATCGATGAGATGATCGAGAAAGCCTTTGTCGTCTACGAGCGTTGGCGAAATGCCTGCATTCCAGAAAGGCTGCCCCATATACATGGTGCCCTGAGGAAACACCATCAGGAAATTAGCGGTGTCGGCAATAGGCGAAAAATTGCTGTAAAGCTGCTGGGCGGCAGCGTTGCTGGTATAGCCGTGCATATTGATGATGAGCGGCCTCGCGCTGGACGCATTGTATATGGCAGGTACGTAAAGCCTGTAGGAGCGGTAAATGCCGCCGGCAAATATGCTGTCGACCACGGTGGTTTGTGAAAAGCTGCTGAAGGTGCAGGCCAGTAAAGTAAGCGAGAGTAATTGTTTGATCATGTGTTAACGGCTGAAAATACATCTCTAAGATACAAAAAAAATAGCGATAGAGAAATACCGGTATTTTAATCAGGATCAGCTGCAAATTGTTCCCTTAAACGGCCTTCATGGAACGCAGGGCATTTTAAAGCGAAATACGGTTTAAACCATCTTAGTTGGTGTAGTGATCGAGGGATCTATTTTCTTTATATCTGTTCGGCCTGCGCTGGTCCAGTGTTATCCTGCCTGCCCGAATCATGTGCTTTATCCGCCTTCCATTGCCAGTCATGATCCCTGCTCTATTTTCTTGATTTTATCCCGAATTACATGTACATTCGTTCTCTTAAATTTGACATTTATGGCTAAATTCAGAAAGCAGGACGCTTTAGATTACCACTCCCAGGGAAGACCCGGAAAAATAGAAGTAATACCCACCAAACCATACAGTACTCAAAGAGACCTCACCTTAGCCTATTCTCCCGGCGTTGCAGAGCCTTGCCTGGAAATCGAAAAGAACCCGGAAGATGCTTATAAATATACCGCCAAGGGGAACCTTGTGGCGGTTATTTCCAATGGTACCGCCGTGCTTGGCTTAGGCGACATCGGCGCGCTGGCCTCCAAGCCCGTGATGGAAGGAAAAGGCCTCCTGTTCAAGATCTTTGCCGACATCGATGTGTTTGATATCGAAGTAGACACGAAGAACATTGATGAGTTCGTGAATACCGTCAAGAATATCGCTCCTACCTTCGGGGGCATTAACCTCGAAGACATCAAAGCACCCGAGTGTTTTGAGATCGAGCGCCGCCTGAAAGAGGAATTGAATATCCCTTTAATGCATGACGATCAGCATGGTACGGCCATTATTTCATCGGCAGGTTTACTGAATGCCGTAGAACTTTCGGGCAAGAAAATGGATGAGGTAAAGCTCGTGATCAACGGGGCCGGTGCTTCCGCCAACTCCTGCGCCAAAATGTATATTGCCGTGGGAGTGAAGAAAGAGAACATCACCATGCTCGATAGCAAAGGCGTGATTCACAAAGGAAGAAAAGACCTCGACCAATACAAGTCCTTTTTTGCATCGGACAATACAACGATCAATACGCTGGACGAAGCTATCAAAGGCGCCGACGTATTTGTAGGGCTTTCCAAAGGAAACATCCTGTCGCAGGATATGGTGCGTTCGATGGCACCTAACTGCATCGTATTTGCCTTAGCCAATCCTACTCCCGAAATTTCTTACGAGGATGCCCTGGCTTCGCGCCAGGATATCATCATGGCGACAGGCCGCAGCGACCATCCTAACCAGGTGAATAACGTTTTGGGCTTTCCGTTTATTTTCAGGGGAGCGCTCGATGTGAGGGCAACCAGCATCAACGAAGACATGAAGCTGGCAGCAGCGCTGGCTATTGCACGCCTCGCCAAAGAACCTGTTCCCGATTATGTGAACCTCGCCTATGGCTCCAAAAACCTGAGCTTCGGCACAGATTATATCATTCCGAAACCGATCGACAACCGACTGATCTCTACGGTGAGCTCTGCCGTTGCTAAGGCAGCCATCGATAGCGGTGTGGCCAAGCACATCATCACCGATTGGGATGCTTATGCCAATGAGCTCGAAAACCGCTTAGGCAAGAATAACAAGCTGATGAGGAGCGTGGCCAACAAGGCCAAGTCGAACCCGAAACGTGTGGTGTTTACAGAAGCCGATACGTATAAGATCCTGAAAGCTGCCCAGGTAGCTAAAGACGAAGGCATTGCCAAGCCAATTTTATTAGGCAATAAAGAAAAGATCCTTTCCCTGATCGAAGAACATGGCCTCGATATGGGCAATATTCCGATCATTGATACCTGGCTGCCGGAAGAAGAAGAGCGCCGTAACGAATTTGGTGACCTGCTCTGGAAGAAACGTCAGCGCCGCGGCCTCACGCAATACGACGCCCGCAAACTGATGCGCGACCGGAATTACTTCGGCGCTTCTATGGTCGAGCTGGGGCTGGCAGATGCGATGATCTCCGGGCTCACCCGTAAATACGGCGCACCTATCAAGCCGGCTTTGGATATTATTGGTGTGCAGGACGACGTAAGCCGTGTGGCAGGTTTATACATTATGGTAACCAAGCGCGGGCCTTACTTTTTTGCAGATACGACAATGAACGCCGACCCTACAGCACAGCAGCTGGCCGATATTGCTGCGCTTACGGCCAGCACGGTGAAGCAGTTCAATATTACGCCGAAAATTGCGATGTTGTCTTATTCCAACTTCGGCTCTGCGGAAGGCGAGGTGCCTAAGAAAGTACAGCAGGCGGTTAAGATCCTCCATGATAATTATCCGGGACTGATCGTGGATGGCGACATTCAGGCCAACTTCGCGGTGAACAACGAATTGCTGAAAGAGCAGTTTCCATTCAGTTCATTGGTAGACCGTGATGTGAATACTTTTATTTTCCCGAACCTGGCGGCAGGTAACATTGCCTACAAGCTCATGCAGGAGCTGGGAGGCGCAGAAGCCATTGGCCCTGTGCTGATGGGCCTGAAGAAACCGGTGCATGTGTTGCAGCTGGGTTCTTCGGTGCGCGAGATCGTAAATATGATTACGATTGCGGTCGTAGATGCGCAGGAAAAGCGTTAACAAGAACTCCAACAGCTAACCTACTGTGTAAAAGCATAAGCCATCAGGGCTTATGCTTTTTTGTTATGTGTTGTGTGCATTTGAATACACGAAGCCTTTGCGGTTTTGGATCCTGACGAATGCTTTTTGAATTCACTCACTCATGCCCGGTCGCTTTTCACCAAACAGGCTTGTTTTTTTTTCCTCGCAGCATGTGGGGATGCACTGTCTGAAAAGTTGTTTTTACTCAAAAAAATGCCCGAAATTTTTATTCATTGAGTGAGCTGTCACTAAATCCCTCCACGGCATCTGTTTTGTGATGTTATTTTTATCCCAATAATCATCAAAACAATTTTAAAATGAAAACAAAAACACTTTTTACGTTGGCTTTATCGGTAATGGTAGGATCTTTGAGTGCGCAGGTGGTTCCGTTCGCAGGCAATGGTATAATAGGTTATAGCGGAGATGGCGGGCCGGCATCCCAGGCTTCTCTGAATATGGTGGCTCACGCAACAAGCGATGCTTCGGGTAATTTTTATATCTCGGATGTTGGTAATTACGACATTCGAAAGGTGAATGCCGCCGGTATCATCAGCACGTATGCAGGAAGCCAGGTGCCTGGCTATTCGGGAGATGGTGGTGCGGCTACGCTTGCTACCTTGTCGGGCAATACCATCAATAAGCTCGATGCAGCAGGTAATCTGTATATCCTGGACCAATACGGTACACGTATCCGAAAAGTTACACCATCCGGAACGATCACAACAATAGCCGGCGCCACCCATGCCAGCACGGTGAGCAGCGGCTACACAGGCGACGGTGGTCCGGCACTTGCCGCCGAGATACAGGCTACAGACATGGCAATAGACCTGACCGGAACTATTTACTTGTGCCAGTTCAATCAGCATGTTGTTAGAAAAATAACAACGGGCGGTGTGATCACCACTATTGCCGGTAACGGCACTCCGGGTTTTTCCGGTGATGGCGGCCCTGCAACAGCGGCTCAGTTATCGCTTCCGGTGAGCCTTGAAACAGATAATGCAGGCAATCTTTTTATTATGGATCAGGGTAATTACAGGATTCGTAAGGTGAATGCTGCCGGCGTTATATCCACCTATGCAGGTAGCGGAACTGCCGGGTATTCCGGAGACGGTGGCGTAGCCACGTCGGGCAATCTGTTGTTCTCGTCAGGTTTTTTCAGCGTCAGCGGCGGGCGTATGGCAATGAATGCAAGTAACGAGCTTTGTTTTACGGCGACATCCACAACCCCCAAAATCCTTATCCGTAAGGTTAGCGCTTCCGGTATCCTGTCCACCATCGTTGACAGTACCAGCCTGGCGGGTACAGGCAATGATCTGGCATACATTCACATCGACAACCTGAACAATCTGTATTTTACAAGTGCTAATAATATTTGTGGGATAGATTATATTCCCGGTGCGCCGATCATGAAGCTGTCGCTTAATCCTGAAAGTACCACCGGTATCGAAGCAATGGACTTCGGTAATAACCTCGTAAACGTATATCCCATGCCATGTAACGGGCAATTCACCTTAAAGACCGGGCTTCCTCAGGAAGCTTCCCTTACACTATTCGACATCAGTGGAAAAGAAGTATACACCTTGCCACTTTCGGAAAAGGAAACAAGCATCGATGTCAGCCATTTGGCAGAAGGGAACTATGTGGCGAGGATCAAAGGCAATGGCCTTACTGTCACCAAACAAATCGTTGTTCAAAAACACTAACATTTAATGCATAATATATGGTATTAAACATACATGGTTTTCCGGGATAGTGTATTAAGTTTGAGCTGATCATGATTTAATGGGAAAAGGAGCGGACGGGGGTTCGCTCCTTTTTTATGCTTTAATATGAAGGTTTGGTATATTTTTGGAGTATAGAATATGGAACTGTCGATTAATGCATTGTTGCCTGCGATAAGCGGGTTTTGCTGTTGAAAAAAAGAGCTGCTTGCTACAAAAAGTAGAATACTGATAAATAGGTATTTTGAGGAAAGGTTATTAACAAGTATTGTTTTTCAGAAATGCTTTTAGGTATTTTTGCGATGAAAAGTTGAACACTTCTTCTGTCCCCTTCTAATCTTATGATGAAAAAAATGAGTACAAGTACAGTGCTGGCTGGCATTGCGTTAATTGGCGTAGCCGGCTTATATTACCTGCATTTTTCGGGTAAAAGCAAAATAGCGTTCGTAAGGTCGAATGAATTGGTGTATGGCTATGAAGGAATGAAAGAGGCGCATTTGTTGCAGGAAGAGAAGACACAGCAGTATCAGGCTAACCTGGATACACTTCAGGCGGATTTTCAAAAAGCCCTGAATGCTTATCAGCAAGGACTTTCCGGTTTTTCTAAAGAGGAGCGCGCGGCTAAAGAGAAGATGCTGGCGATGCAACAGGAAAATTTGAAGCGCTATTCCGCGGGCGTTGAGGAGTCTGTTCAGAAAAACGACCAGGATCTGACACAAGGAATTTTAAACCAGATCAATTCATTTATAGAGGGCTATGCGAAAACGCACAACTACACCCTTATTTTCGGAACCACCAGCTCGGGCAATATCCTTTATGGAGAGCCAGCGATCGATATTACAGAAGAAGTATTGAAGCAATTGAACGAACATTATAAAAATCCCCCGAAATCCGATGACAAAACTCATTAGTTATAGTGTTGCTTTATGGTTCGTGTTGATTGTTTTGCCTGGCTGTTCTTCACATGCTGTGCACGACGTGCAAAGCTACCAGCGGTGGCTCGCGGAGAAGGGAAATCCTTGCAAGGTATCGAGGCAGGTAGGCGATATGGTGATCTCGATGAAATACCTGCCGCCTGAATTTCTGGCGCTCAAAGATCAGGAGGCCTCCGGCGGCAGGTTAAGTTACGATAGCTTATTCAGCAATTACAAGCATTCAGTAGCCTTTCTCATGTCCTTCGAGAGCAGTCATGGGCAGGATGGAGAAGACGTTATGTACAAAGACCTAAGGAGCTACAAGGAATACCTCGAGCGTAACATGACCCTCAATTTTGACCTGGAATCGCGTGTGCAGCTGAAAGGTGATTTTGGTTCCTGCTATCCCGTATTGTCGTCGATGGAAAATACATATGGCTTATCGAAAGGCCGTGATGTGTACCTGGTATTCAGCAGTCAGGAAAAAGATTACGACCTGTACAGGCAAAACCAATGGGACTTGGTGTATGAGGATGATGTTTACCAGACAGGAATTTTACATTTTACATTCAACTATCCGGAGATCAAATCAACGCTTCCGGAGATCAACTTATAAAAGAAGAGATGATAAGAAAGAATCACAAAACCAGCGTATTCAGAAAACGCAGTGCCGCTTTTCTGGCGGCGATCATCGTGTTTGAAACTGTTTGGCCAACGGCATCCATGGCCTTAACCAGCGGGCCGTCGTCGCCGGAGTTTTCCAGTTTCGAGCCCGTGGCAACAACGAATATGGTGAATGAGTTTTCCGGAGACTTCACGTATAATATTCCGGTACTCAACATTCCGGGCCCGGATGGCTCCGGATATGCCATGTCTTTATCTTACCACAGCGGCGAGTCTACCGAGTCGGAAGCGTCTTGGGTGGGTTATGGCTGGACGCTGAATCCGGGAGCCATCAACCGCGGCAAGCGTGGCTTTGCTGACGACACCAAATCCAATCACACCTTTATTAACGAGGTGCCTAAGAACTGGACGGCCAGTGTGGGTACCAGCGTGGGTGATCCGGAGCTTTTTAGTGTGGATATACCAGTGTCGGGCAATATAGGATTGAGGTATAATAATTATAAGGGCTTCGGGTATACGGCAGGCATCGGCCTTTCCATTAAGGGGATTGTAAGCCTGGGTTATTCCGTATCCGATGGCTCGGGGAGCTTTTCGGCCCAGGTGAATCCGGCAGGCTTGCTTTCTTTAGGAAAAAAGAAAAAGGAGGAAAAAGAAAAACGCGAAGAAAATTATAAAAAATGGAAATCCAAATCTTTTGAGAAAGGAGATGTCGATTCCAAAAAACGTTCTTCTGGTGAAAAAGCGAAGAATGCAATGCAAAAAGCGGGTGGCGGGGCTATTGGCGGTGGCCTTAGCTCTTACGGAATGCACACTTTTGGGGATAATCAAATGCCTACTACCATAACACCGTATACAGGACGGTCATTCAATGTTAGTCTTAACGTAGATTTAGATCCAGGGCCTGTTCCTATAGGCATTACAATGGGGTTGAATGGCAACTACACACAGCAAACCAACGAAGCCAATAAGCAGCGCACCGCATACGGCTACCTCTATTCCAAAGAGGCTTACAGCGATCCGGAGTCCGTGATGGATTATTACACGGAGAAGGATTCGCCTTTCAACAAGCGCGATCGGTACATGGGCATCCCGTTCAGCAATGCCGATCAATACAGTGTTTCCGGAGAAGGCCTGGGTGGTGGTTTTCGCCTGCATAGCCGACAGGTAGGGCTTTTCAGACCCAATGGCATGAAAAGCAAGACACAGATCTATCAGGTGGCACCGGAGTTTAATGTCGGGCTTACCGTAGGTGCGGGTACCGACTTTGGTGTGGGACTGCAAACCCTGGAAGTAATCGGTGACCGTTGGGGGAACACGAATTCGGCTGCGGCATTTTCATCTTACAAATTCGACAATACTGGCGATGAACCTTATTTCTTCCGTTTTTCAAATGATTTGGGCGGTAATGTCAGCTACGGGAACAACGACCTGGTGAGAGCCACCGTATCGGGCAGGGATCCGATCCTTGTTAACTCATTGGCCGGAGGGCTCAATTACCAGGGAAATAGCCTCACATCCCAGATCGACAATACCATGAGTCAGGTAAACCGAAGCGGCCGTTCATCCTTCATTGCATATAATACGCACGGAGATCTGAATAATGCGGACAAGGTAAAATTGCTGGCTTATGATAAGAGTATAAGCACAGCCGGCCTGAGGAATACATACGCAGGCAATACCGAGCAGATCGCAGAAATAGCTACGGTCAATGAAGATGGAAATACCTACGTATATGGATTGCCTGTCTATTCGTCGAATGAGAAAAGCATCAGTCATAGTATGGAAGGTGCCAGCTCTGTAAACAGCATGTTCCTGGCATACAAAGCGGCCGGAGAGCAAAACCGGATGAGGGTGGGTACCGAAAGTCCCTCAGCTTATGCCACCTCGCATTTGCTGACGCTCATCACAACCCCCGATTATGTTGACCGCGGCATGGACGGGCCGGATGAAAATGATTTTGGAGGGTATACACAATTCCGGTATGCGAGGCCTACCAGCAATTATCATTGGCGCATGCCTTACAAAGGATATTTATACAGCAACGGTGATATATCGAATCCCGAAGACGATATGGGCTCCTATAATTCGGGGGACAAAGACATTTGCTACCTCGATAAAATCGTCACCAAATCGCATGTAGCAGTTTTTTATCGAAGCAACCGCGTGGACGGCCGCGATGCTGCAAGCGATGATCAGGCTGGTGGAGGAGCGACCATTGGAAGCAACTACCTGCAAAAACTCGATAGTATCTGCCTGTACACCAACGCCGGCAACGGTGTTCCTGGTAAGCGGGTGAAAAAAACCTGTTTTAAATACAATTACTCGCTATGTCCCGGTGTATATAACGCTACCGGCGGATCCGGAAAATTAACGCTGGAGTCTGTCTGGTTCGAATACGATAATATTGTACAGGCCCGCATCAGCCCATATCAATTCTATTATACCTATGCCAATCCGGCAAGTTACCCTTTCCCTTATTACGATGCATCGAACCCCAACCGCTTCAATGAGTATGACCATTTAGTCGCGAACACGGGCTATCAGAATCCGGCGTATAATCCTACGGATGTTGATGCCTGGGGCAATTACCAGGAAAACGGCAGTGCCCGCTTTTCGGACCTGAAGCGCAACCTTACCCAAACCCCGTCGGCTAATTTCGATCCGGCAGCCTGGCAGCTCAAGCGTATTGCCTTGCCGTCGGGCGGAGAGATCCACGTTCATTACGAGCAGGACGACTACCAGTATGTACAAGACCGGCGCGCCATGGCACTGGTGAGACTTGCCGCCGCCAGCAGCGATGGGCAATTTGAGATCAACCCGGCTGACTTAGGCTATACATCTGCCGCCGAAGGACAGGCTTTAACGGATCTGATCAATTCGGAATTGATGAACGAGAAACTGTATTTCAAGTTTTTGTATTCGCTCATTGGGAATACGACGCCCTCTGTCGGCAACTGCAATTCGGAATATATTTCGGGTTATGTGCTGTTGTCTTATGCACAGTATAATATGGTCAATGGCAACATCATTCTGAATATTGGCGGTACCGGTAACTACAAATTCCCGGTGGACGTTTGTAAAGATCTGGTAAAAAAAGAAAAGGGCGGGAAGATCAATCAAACCGGTAACTGTGACCCTGCGCAAGGCATTAGTGACGGGGGATCAGCCACTGATATTGTCAGGCAGCTCTTGAATAAGATGGGCACGGTATTTACGCCCAACAATTTATGCGTACAGCTTAATCCCTCCCTTTCCTATTTCAAAATCCCGATGCTGAAAGCCAAAAAAGGCGGAGGGCTGCGGGTAAAACGCCTGCTGATGTATGATCCGGACGGAGTGGATGATGGATCTCCGGCGCTTTACGGAACAGAATACATCTACAAAAATGAGAACGGGGAGAGTAGCGGGGTTGCCACTAACGAGCCGGCCAGCATCCGCGAGGAAAATCCGTTGGTGACCTTCCTTCCGAAGCGCAATGATCAGAGCTTATTGAATAAAGCCATCTCGGGAATCGACCGCGAGCAGTTCGAAGGACCGATCGGCGAATCTCTCCTTCCCTCGCCATCGGTAGGCTATTCAAGAGTAGTAGCCAAGACGATTCACAATGGGAAAACCAATACCGGATTTGTAGTCAGTGAATTTTATACAGCCAAAGATTATCCTTACGATATGAATTACAGCAGCGCCAATGGTTACAACGGTAGCGGCGTGAGCCATTCAGTGATCGACGATCAGACCTTCGACAAGCAGTGGCTCAACGTTCCGGCAGTGTTCGTCAATATGTCGATCAATAATATGTGGGCCAGCCAGGGCTACCGCTTCGTACAGAATAATATGCACGGACAGCCCAAATCGGTTGCTACGTACGCTGGCAACTATGTGAGCGGCTCATTGGCTCTGCTCAATAAAAGTAGCTATACAGACTACGAATACTTCCAGCCGGGGGAAAAGGTAAATGTAATGCGCGACGACGGCTCGTTGGAAGCGCAGGAGATCGGAAAGGAAATGGAAGTGGCGATGGAAACGCGTGGGGTAGAGGATGTGACGGAAGATATCAGCACGGAGTTTGATGCCAGCATGGGCATTACACCTCCGGTGGTTTATATCCCATATTTCTCCGGTTCGGGTTCGCTGAGTTACTCGGAACGTAAGATGTACACCTATGTGGTGTCTAAGGTAATCAACTTTCCGGCTATTCAGAAAGCCACTACCTCGATGGAGAATGGCATCACGCACCGTACGGAACACCTCGTATTTAGCCGCTTCACAGGCAAGCCTATCCAAACCGTATCTTACGATGGATACGATGGCAAGAACCTCAATCAGTCGAATGCGCACATTGGCAAGTACACCAGTTATACCATGCCAGGCTATGCACAATACCGGGAGCTTGGTCAAAAAGCCATCAACCAGGGGCAAAAAATCGTGTCGTCCACCAAGCTGTTGCTGAACTTCAGCATCGTCGGGTCGCAGTATTTTGTGGACCTGGCCTTAGGGCCAAACGGAACCACTGACGACCTTTGTGCTGCGCTGGGTGCGCTGACGGTGGGCGACCTCGTGAGAGTCAGTCGCAGCAACGGCGATTTTTACTATCACGTCGATGCCATTAACGGAACGCGTGTAACCCTCCTCCTGTCGGGCCACCATAACGGAAGCTCGACGCCGGCTGCCTCACCTGCAACCGTGAATGTGATGGAGATCGTACGTTCCGGTCGCACCAACCAGCTCAGCACCAATGTGGGAGATTATACCGTATACGGAAAATCGCAGATAACAGGGAATGGCATCGTGAATTTGTCACTCAAACAGGCTTTTGCAGCGAATCTCACCTCTCTGGTCAATACCTTCTCTTTACAACCTATCGGCACGGAGTCCGATGTAACAATACCGTCGGGATTAGGCTTTCTGTCGTCATCCGGCGCCTGCCTTACCAACGTCAAAGTCAAGATGTTCAAGGTGTCTTCGAGTGCCTATTATCTGAGAATATATGACGGGATAACCCTGGAATGCTCTACGCAGGGATATACCTATGTCGCGGGTTCGAGCTTTGTTATTGACGGAAACGGGATGTTACGTTATATCCCTGGCAATCTGCCCTGCACTTCATTGGCTGTGTCTTGCCTGAAATTCTGCGACGGGGTAGTCGAAGGGCTTAGGGTGATTCATGCAAGTGCCTCCACGATGGATCATGTGTGGCCTTATAACGCCAGTGTTTACAATGCCTCGCTGAATACCGGCAATGCTTTCGAAACAGCAGGAAAAGGCAAGTGGCGCGTGCTGTCATCTTATGTCTATAAGGACGATGTGATTGGCGGCGCTGTTGAAAACGGAGTTCGTCATGAGCGTGTCTATAAATCAGCAGGGACGTTCTACATGAACAAGTTCAACTGGCTCGATCCATCGTTGAATGATACCCTGTTATGGGTGCGTAGCTCAACCGTAACCCGTTATTCGCCTCATGGCAATGCCATCGAGGAAAAAGACGCCATGCACTTGTACAGTGCTGCCAAATACGGCTACAGCCAGAAGGTGCCTTACCTGGTTGGGCAAAATACGAACTACGAATCCATGTATTTCGAAAGTTTCGAAAATGGTTATACGGAATCTTCAAGCAATTACCTGGAAGACCACGTTGCTTATACGCCATCGGCCATTAGCTCCGCGTATGCCCACGCAGGCAGCAAATCGATGATGCTCGGCGCTACGGCCTTTACCATTACCCAAACGCCGCTCAATGCGCAGTTTATGAACGAAGGCATATCGGTGAAGGTCTGGGTCAAGGATCCTCAGAGGGTATCGCTTCCCATCTCGGGTAGCATTGTCGGTACCGCTGCCTTGCCATTGTCGTTTGTGAAAATTGCGCAGACGGGCGAGTGGACGCTTTATGAGGCGAAGCTAACTGCCTGGCAGAGCCTGGCCCTGAACAGCACGATCAAAGTGGTGCTGAAAAACAATGTCACCAATAGCCCGACGATCTACATCGACGACTACCGCCTGCAGCCCTTGAAGGCCAAAACCAATGCCTATGTATACGAACCGCGTACGCTCAGGCTGTTGACCAGCTTCGACGATCAGCACTTCGGGCTTTACTACCAGTATAATCAGGAAGGCAAGCTGGTGAGAAAGCTCATAGAAACCGAACGTGGCATGAAAACCGTAACCGAAACCCAATATAACAGTCCGAAAACAAACCGACCAACTTCTTACTAATGAAAAGCATGATTGCGGCCCTGTGTTTTACGGCCATTTTGTTTCCGAAAACATTACCACTCGATCCCTGCCTGCAGGAAGTGGACGCCATTTTTAAAACCATGTACGGCCACTTGCCAAAAGAGGACCGGGTTGCTTTTGTGAGTTACGAAGTGATAACGACCAACAGGCCACAGGGGCCAAAAGAGCAGGAGGAAAGCAGGCATAGCACGGTGCGCACCTATGCCGGGCAGCAACAGTACCGCTTTATCAGCGACGATATCGAAGTGTACCAGGATAAGGATGAGGTGTTCACGGTAATCCCCATGCGTAAGGTCATATACCGCGCAAATGCCGGAATCAAAGCGAATGGCGATGAACGCCTGCGGCAGATGAAACAGTTGCAGGATACGCTGTTCAGGAACTCCGATCGCGTGACCTGCGCAAAACTGACGGGTAGCGGTGCTGATAAACTGGTGACGCTGTTTCCGGCAAAGAAATGGGTGGAGCTTACGCAGATCGCGTCGGTTGATTATTACCTGAACTCGGAAAAGAAAGAATTGCAGCGACAGGTCATCCATTATACAAACCTTAAAAAGTTGAAATCCGTGGAATATATTTTCCGGGAGATCGATTACGATCACCGCCTGGTAAGCCTTCGCCAGCCGGTTAAAAGCCTGTTCATGGATGGAAATAAGCTCCGCCCGGCATACGCAGGGTATCAGTTGATAGATGTCAGGGATCAGAAGCACAAAAAAGAAGTAAGCGCGAAGAAAAAATAACAACACACATTTTTTTTAATATGAAGTTTATGAAACAACACATGTTTGGAACGAAGGCAGCACAGCTATTTTTGCTGGCGGTCCTGCTAACAGGTATTTTCGGGAACGCATCGGCGCAAACCTATACCAAGATTCCTTCTGTATCCTATCGTCACAGTGAATTGAGACTGGGAACGGCCAAAACCCTGATCGTGCAGCCGAATGTTTTGTCTTATTGCGGGATCGGGACGAGCTCCATACCGAGCCGCCTGAAGAAAGCAACCATCAACGTGGCCTTTAACTGGAATAATGACTATAACAGCATGGCAACAGCGCAGTATACGATCAATTACAGCATTGCCTGCTATTCCTCTTACACCGGCACCGGCGGATTGATCACGACGTATAACACCAGTGTTGCGATTAATAATAACCAGCCTCAGGCGCTGGCCAGTATCGACTTCAGTGCGTTGTACAGCAGCATCGTGAGGATCGTGGTGACCCCGGTGATTATAACAGTCAACGGCAACACTACGCAAAATGCCCTGATTACCTCCGACGTAGGCTACAGCGAAGAGTTCGAGAATGATGTGTATACCGGTACGAGTGGTGTGTCGCCATACATCGCGTTGAATCCCATCAGGATTACCGGTAACAACCTGCTTACCTTTTCCTGGGTTCTGCTATGCGACCGCAATGGACCGGCCCCGAACTATGAGTTCCAATTGCTGCGTCTTTATAATTCAGGCTTTGGAACCCGGACCAACGAACAGCAGATCACGGCCGATGTGGATTGGCGCCAGGCTCTTAGCATTGAAACCGGGAATAGCAAATCTGAACTGACTCTGACGATGGCTGAAGGAACCGGCTATTATGTGTGGCGTGTTCGCCCGATCGGTAATGCCTTCGAAGGCGGTATTGCCAACGACCGTAACTGGGGCAACTGGACAGGTACCGGCGCCTATAGCCAGGGCGCCCGTGTAGCAACAAGTTCCGGCGCTTCGCCTTACCTGTTTTATTTTTCATACAATGCCGTCGATCCCTACAACCCATCACTGGCTTTTGTGCCTGCCAACTACCCGGGAAGTACATTCACCAGCCTGAACGATGACCAACGCAACTGGATCTTCCAACGCCATTTTGTGGAAGGCGATAAGGTGAGCAACGGGCAGGTGACGATCGGAGAATCGGTGAGCTATGCCAACCGCCTGCAGATGGCTAACCAGCAGCAAAGCCGGATGATGAGCAATGCCAAAAAAGTGATTTCACAAAGCATTTACGATTACAACGGAAGGGCTGCGTTGAGCGTATTGCCCACCCCTGTCAATAAACATACGCTGGCCTATGAACCAGGCTTTATCCTAAATAGTAGCAACCAGCCTTACTCTGCTTATGATTTCGATTATTCCTCTTTGGCAGGAACCGGCAATTACAACGACCCGGCGCCTATGGATTCGGTAGTATCCGGCGGAGGCCTTGGCAGCCCGTCGATGTATTATTCGTCCAACAACGATAACGAAGATAACATCCCCACAGCCGCCGGCTACCCTTTTTCGCGGACGGTATTTTCGCGCGACGGCAAGAATACAGCTATAGAAAGCAGCATGCCGGGTAAAGAGCATCGCCTGAACCCCTCGGCAACGGCTGTTAAGCATACCACGCGTGTGTACGAGTCGGGTGTGGCGGATATGGAGGTGATCAGGATCATGGGCGACGAAGCGCCCGATGAAAATACACTCTATAAAACGATCACCATCGACCCCAACAACAGCGCTTCGGTAGCATATATTTCCAAAGAAGGGAAGACGGTTGCCACCTGCCTTTCGGGTTCAGGAGCTTCGAATCTTTTGCCCTTGGCTTCGGCTTCTTCTTCTCCCTTTACAGTGACAAGTGTTATTACGACTGCCAATTCCAGCGTGGGCGACTATGCCTTTCATGCCTTTAAGACCCTGGCACTCACAGAGCCTACGGCAGTAACGCTCACCTATACGCTGACGCCAAACAGCTATTCGGATCCCACCTGCCTGGCGGCTTGCTCCACCTGCGATTATAAGATCACCTTCCGTGTTACAGACAACAGCGGGGAAACTGCGCCTGTTGTGACATCGACGGTGATACCCCCGGCCAGCTCAGGCTGTTCCGCGTCAGCTATCAATACCACAACTGTTGTGAATCTACAGCCCGGCAGTTACACCATTGAGCGCATCATCGAAGCGAATACTTCGCCTTCCAGCTCATCGGTCACTTACCTTAATTCCTTCATCCAGGCAGCGCAGTCGAGCCTGAGTAGCAACCTCCTTTCGGCCAGTGGCACTGTTGTAGACGATGCCGGAAATGCGGTGGCAGGTGCGCCGTCGGTGGTGCTTCAAACGGTGCTGACGCTGATCGATGCCGGTAACCTGGATAACCTTTACATCTATTTGGGTGCAGGACCCGCAGATACGCACATCAATGTGAAAATAGGTTGCAATGTCATCCGCATCCCGATCTGGCGTTGCGAAGCCCCATGCAATGGTGGCAACCTGAACTTCGAAGCCTATTTTTACAATCTGTACACGCCATCCGGCATTACCAACAACCAGACGAAGCTCGACCAGATGTTCGGCACCAATATTTACAATACCGGTGAGTTCGACCAGGTGATCCAGAACATGTACCAGTATGGGGGCTATAGCTGTGAGCAGCTCTGGAACTGTTGGAAAGGTACCGTAGCTTACTTTATGGCTCAGAATAACAGTAGCAACATTCAGCCTGCGATTAGCGTACCTGTGTCGGGTGGCGGTTCTTTTTCACCTTCTATCAATTACCTCGATCAGTTTTTGACCTGCACCGGCTATAAGATCGACGGCATCAAAACGACGCCGGGTTCAGGTGTTGGCCCGGAGAGTAGTGGCGGCTACAAAAGCCATCCGTACAAATGGATGAACTACAGCAGCCAGTGCTGTGCCTGCGAAGTGGCTTTTGTGAACACCTATAACACCTGTAGCACGCCTGTTCCGCCGTCCTGCCCGGTATCGATTACCGGTTCCGGGGCTACCTGCGGCACCGCAGCCAGCTTCATAACCTGGTTCAACTCTATTGGCACTGTGCTGCCTTTGCCGTGTATATCATCCACTACCAACAACAAAGAGGCGTTTTACCGCTGTGTGATCAACAATGCCAACTCCGGCTACCCCGGCGCCTGCAATGTTCAATCTACACCAAACCATATGGATGTATCGGTTGCCGACGACCTTCGAAGCGAGTGCCGCCGTCATTGCGAAGGGCTCTATTCCGAATTTGTGACCAGCGAGATTGCGCTCATTCATAACGGAGGAACCCACGTTGCTGGCGACAAGTGGGAGCTGGTAGCGGTGCCGGGAGGCTATGAGCCCGGTAACACCCTGCACGTGCCAAATGCCTCGGATGTGCCTTTGTCGAAAGTGTATTGTAATGCCGATGCCCTGGAACGTTTTTGCAAATCGCAATGCGTGCTTACGGTGCAGAGCCCGAGCGGAGCGCTTGGATCGGCGGCTGAGATCGCAGCGATCCAAAACCTGCTTACGGGCAAGTTCGTCCGTTCCCCGGCTGTACCATGCAGCACGGGTAATACCAATGCCACGCAGGTTTCAGACAGCCTGGTTCGCACCATCGTGCTCATCCTCAACCACAACCTGGCTACCCAGCGCCAGCAGGCGGGACCTGCCGGTACCTGGTGGGATTTTAAACCTTTCTTAAATAGCATCAATTCTTCTTATGCCAGCTATTTCAATAGCCTGAAAGTGTTTATACATCCCGACATCCCTTCTTATTTTGCGATGATTCCGGGAGTTACGGGCGGTAACCGCATCGGCTATTACTTTAACCGTAACAGCAGCACTGCCGGAACGCTTTCCGAGAAAAAAGTGTATAGCCAGAACACCGTGGCATCGTCCGGCAATTTTGTTTACAGCGCATCGTCGACATCACCTGCTTCGGCTGTTGTTGCTGATCCCGGAACCGATTACCTGTTCTCTTCCAGCCCTTCCAATACCTTTGTTCCCGTTAGCGCGGCGGCCATCGGGAATGTGGTGAGTGTGCCGAACGCCCTTTCCGGCGGTCAGATCCTATCAGGCACCAGCCTCCGCGGCTATACCAACGGTACGACGGTGAATGCTTACTGGGCTTATGACCTATGCTCGTCTGACATCACGGGAAGCAACGCGCCTTATTGCGATGCCAGCGTCTGCTTTACCGTTGTACCGACTCCTACCGTTGCGCCTCCGGGTGCCTACGTGTTCGACGGCGGTCCCATAAGCTGTGAAGCGAAAACGCTGGGCGACATTGCCAATGCCATTAATACCCAGCTTTCTAATATTCTTGGGAATTACGCCAATAAAGTACGCGATATCTATAAAACCAATTGCATCAGGAACCTTACCGACCGCTACACGGCAAGCTACCAGCTGAAATACCATCACTATACCCTGTATTACTACGACCGGGCCGGAAACCTGGTGAAAACCGTGCCGCCTGCCGGCGTTACGACAACAACGACCGACCGGCTGACACATCCGGCACATGCCATGATCACAGAGTACGCCTATAACTCCCTGGGGCAGCTGATAAGGCAGAAAACGCCTGATGGGGGCGAAACCAATTTCTGGTACGATGCCAAGGGGCGCCTGCGCTTTTCGCAAAATGCCAAGCAGCAGGCATCTAATGCCGCGAAATATTCCTATACCAAATACGACGCTCTTGGCCGAATCACCGACGTGGGGGAGATCATCGATGCCGCAGCAATCAATAATGTGAACCAGCTGAATTACCCGGCGTCGGGGGGCACCGACATTACCCGGACATTTTACAGCACCGTCGTACCGGGCATCACATATCCCGGCAATAAGCCGCAGCGGAATCTCCAGAACCGTGTAAGCTATTCGTTCACCGATCGCGATGGGAATACCGGAACCATTAACGACCTGGTGGCAACCTATTACAGCTACGACCCGCACGGCAATGTGGAATGGATCATCCAGGACATTCCGGAGCTCGGAAAAAACTACATTGCATACGAATACGACCTGGCCAGCGGTAGTGTGTTGAAGGTGAGCTATAATGAAAATTCAGGCGACCGTTTTTACCACCGCTACACCTACGATGCCGACAAGCGTTTGAAAACCGTGGAAACCAGTGCGGATAATCTGATCTGGGAAAAGGATGCCAGGTATGACTATTACCTGCACGGCCCGCTGAAACGTGCGCTGATCGGGCATGATGGTATTCAGGGGATGGATTACGTGTATACCATCAATGGTTGGCTGAAAAGCCTCAATGGCTATACGCAGTCGGGGGATCCGGGAGGCGACGGCTCGCTGGTAGATCAGAATATGTATGTACCGCGCGATGCTTACACCTTTGTGCTGGGCTATCACAAAAACGATTATTATAGCCGCAGCTCCCTGCTCAACAGCAGTAGCCCGATGAATAACTATACCAGCACCGGCCTTTACAACGGCAATATCAGTTCCTGGCAGCAGGTGTACGACCGGAAGGCCATGGATGCGGGCATGCTGTCGGGCTTTGCATACAATACCCAACGCACTGCCAGGACGTTCCAGTACGACCAGCTCAACCGCCTGAAACAGGCGAACTTCCTGACGCAGAATGCCACCACCGGGGCCTGGAGCGGTATCAGCGATTACCAGGAGGCATTCGGCTACGATGCCAACGGCAACTTGATGAATCTGCAGCGCCTGGGTAAAGCCGGAAGCCTCAATATGGATAACCTCACTTACAATTACTACAAGCAGTCGGGAGGTACTTACGCCGTGAGTGCACAGGCGCCGGCCACCGTTACCGACGCCACCAACCGCCTGGCCTATGTAACCGAAGGCTATAACTCGGCAGCGGAGCTCGCGGCCTATGCCGACGATATCGACGGGCAAAGCGGAGTCAACTATACCTACGATGAGATCGGTAACCTGACGGCCGACCCTTCGGAGGGGATCACTTCCATCAAATGGAATGTGTACGGAAAGATCGCCGAGATCAACAAAACAAAATCCGGCATTACCTCACGCCTCACTTTCCTGTACGATGCCGGTGGCAACCGGGTGTATAAAAAATACGAAGAGCCGGGAGCGCCGGTGGTGAACGACCGTACGACATATTATGTGAAAGATGCCACGGGCAATTCCATGGCGGTGTATGAGCGCAGCAATACCGGAACGGCAACCACTTACACAGCTACTTACAAACTGAAAGAACATCCGATCTACGGAAGCGAGCGCATTGGCACCCAGAACAATGGTGTGCTGCGTACAGCTACCGTCACTTCGGGCGGAGGCACCGGTTCGCAACCGCAGCCACAACCCGCGCAGGTATCAGCTTATCCCTACCTGATGATCCCCTTTGCCAACAGCACCAATACGCAGGTGTATTCGAGGGATATTTATACAGTTCCAACCAGCAGCATTGTGTTGGGGCCCAATGAATATGTGCAGACAGTGTCGGGTAGTACCACGGTAGACCAAGCCAGCTCACAGGCCATGGCTTTCGACGAGCAGGGGAATGTGGCGCTGAGCGCCTTTACTTACAAGCTCTATAACAGCGGGGTATTTGCCGGAAACCGCACGGCACTTTATGCGAACGATAGTTACCAGATTCTAGGCGTATCCGATGTCCTGAATAATTCGGCGGATGCACAGGCTGTTTTCCTCAAAAAACCCGGCAGTACCGACGAGTATTATTATTTTACGATCGGCGCCGACGGAAAGCCTTATTACCATACCATCGATCTTACAGCGGGCGTCATGCTGGATGTGAACAATGTGCTGGATGGCAATAGCGATTACGGGCAAACGATGGCTCTGCTTGAAGATCAAGTGGGTAATGGCCCGACTACCTTGTACCTACGCCGTTTCAATGGCACCAATACATACCTCAAGCCATTTACGATTACGGCATCGGGCATCATCGCCCAGGCGGATGTGCTGATCGGCGCGGCGACTTCCGGAAGCTCAGCCGGCGAGATCCGCATTGCGCCGAGCGGTACGCTGATGGCTATTGCCAATACCAATGGCAGCACAGGCGAAGTGAGGCTGTATACGCTTTCGGCCGATCACCAGGCCCTGACGGCGGTAGGCACGCGAACCTTGCCGGGTAAGGCGGTATCGGTGGAGTTCTCCGACAGCGATGTGTCGGTTTTTGTATCAGCCAATAACACGAGCACGGCGAAGCTTTACCGCCTGCCGGTGAGCACTTTCCTCACAGCTACGGCCACGCAGATGCATAGTCAGAGCAGCCCGATCAGCACCGGGGCGGTGCGCCGGGGCAGCAACGGTAAGATCTATTACATCAGCAACACCACTGCCCGGCCCGGAGAGGCAACCCTGAACCTGTTTACAGACCCGAACGCTACCACCACGGCAGCTACCACGTTGCTGAGCGGCGTGGTGTACGGCAGCCTGCCGGTACTACCGGTGAAGATATACTGGCCTTTATTGTCGGGATCCCAGTTAGCGGCTAAGCGCGTGCTTGACAATAAGAGCTATGAGCTTAAAGATCACCTGGGGAATGTGCATGGCACCGTGAAGGATTATAAGGTGCGTTTCAGCGGGGGCACGAGCGATATCGCTTTTGAGCAGAACTTCAACGATGGAAGCGCAGGAGGATTTGCGCTGGCGCCGGGCGCCCCGGCCGGAAGTACGGTGAGCAATGCGGGGAATAAGCTGGCGATATATGGTACCGGTACAGGTGCCACAGTAGTACGCACCATTACCCTGCCGGGTACGGCAGGAGGAAATTTTTTACTGAGCTTCGATTACCTGCCGGGAACCTGTAGTTTTGCGCAATACGATGTATCGGGTATAAACACTGCCGGCAATCCTTACGGTGGTTTACAGCTCGAAGGCCGGAACGATTTCCTGATCACGGTACCATCGGGCACCGGTAGTTTCGACCTGAAATTCACCTACCAGGATCCTGTGGCCAATCATACCTTTTACATCGACAACATCCTGGTGAAACAGCTGGATGTAGCCAATGCCTCGCTGATTGCTACGCCCTTGTCGGGTTCCCCGTCGAACTGGATCGGCAACAACCTGACGGTGACCTACCCCGGAGGTGGGATGAAGCTGTCACAAAGTACCTCGGGGGCAGGTTGGTATGCTGCGACAAAAAGCGTAAATTTGATGCAGGACCAGTTATATAAGATCACAGTGAACGTGAGCAACCTGAGTAATATGAATCCATCACAGCCTGCAGGCTCCAACAAGCTGTTCTTTGGCTATGAGAATGATGAAGGTACTCCCTGGTTGGACTATTCGGAGGGGATTACGGGCACCACCACCGGCAATTACACGTACTACGTGATCCCGAAAACGAACCGTGGCAATATCTTTTTAGGTGTGAGCAATGGCGGCGGCGGTTATTTTGAGTGCGAGATTGGCAGTGTCACGGTGGAGCATATTGTGGCGGCTTTCCAGCCAATGTATAGCTCGGTACTAACGACTGTGACCGATTATTATGCCTTTGGTTCAACCATGCCCNNTATGATGTAAAAGCCCTGCTGAGGGATTTCACTTACGATCAGCTGAACCGTATAGAAAGTGCCACGGCCAATGATAATCTCAAAACAGATAATACCTGGGGCTCGGCAGGATACTTATTGTATAAAGAGGATTTTAGCTATGACCAGAACGGTAACATCCTGAAAGCGCAGCGCAACGGGGATAATGCGGGTAGCCTGGCGATGGATGCACTCAAGTACATATATAAGCCGAATACCAATCAGCTGGATTATGTGGATGATGCCGTTAGCGGTGATCCGTATACGGATGATATCAGCAGCCAATCGCCGGGGAACTACAATTACGATCAGATCGGGAACCTGGAGAAGGATTACGCCGAAGGCCTGACGATTGAATGGACTGTTTACGGTAAGATCAAAAAGATCGACTTTGCCGGTCGCAGCAGAGAGCTGATCTATAAATACGACGCTTCGGGAAACCGGATCAGTAAGATTGTTCATGATTACGCAACAGATAATATATTTAATGCCACGCATTATGTACGGGATGCGCAGGGTAATGTGATGGCAACCTATAGTGAGATGTGGAACACGGATACTGATGCGATGAGCTTTAATCTTGAGGAGCGTCATGTTTATGGCAGTAGCAGACTGGGGGTAGATAATATGAAGGCAGATCTTAGAGGAGATCCCCATACACCGATCAATATAAGTAGTGTGAAGCGTACGCTAAACCACAGGTCTTATGAGCTAACGAACCATTTAGGAAATGTACTGGCTACTGTGTCTGATCGCAAAATTGCGGTGGATAGCGACAGAGATGGTATCACCGATTACTTTACAGCTGAAGTTATTTCAGCTAATGATTACTATGCCTTTGGTTCAACCATGCCCGGGAGGAATTTTATAGCAGGTCAGAAATACCGCTATGGCTATCAGAGCCAGGAAGAAGATCCGGAAATATGGGGTGGTGCAGTTTCTTACAAGTATAGAATGGAAGATCCAAGGCTAGGTAGGTTCTTTAGTGTGGATCCTTTAGCTGCTAAATATTCTTATAATTCCCCTTATGCGTTTTCTGAAAATCGGGTTATTGATGGTGTAGAATTAGAAGGGCTTGAAGTAGTTCTTATTGGATTTGGAGGAGGAGGGAACGCTGTTATTGGATATGGTTGGGAAGCGGGGATTATGGTTGGTCCCGAAGGCGCATATAAATATACAAGCTCTGGACCATCTTTGGCATCTAATTTAGGAGGTGGAGCATATCTTACAATTGCCTTTTTCCCAGACATGCCTCACATTCAGGATGCTACTGGTGTTGGTTATAGTTACGGGATCAGTGGAGGAGAGGGGTGGAGTATTGGAACTAATGCTGTATATTCGAGTGGTTATTATGGATTGAATTATCAAATTGGGGGTGGTATTTCTGTGTTACCTTTCCAGGCACAAGGTGCTAAGACGGATACTGAACTAGGAGATAGAATTAATTCAAAGTCTGCACTGAAGAGTGAGTTTGACAAAGCTCAAGCTTATATAGCCTCTACAATTTCTGCTAATACGCACGAGATAGCGGGCTTGAAAGAAAACTATAATATGCTTTTAAAGGATAATGAACAATTATATAAACTATTAGATAATAGCTCCTCATTGGAAGAAAGTGAACGGATTGATGGTCAGATAGGTAGGAATAATGAGGATATGAGAAAAAATAGTGATAGGTCAAATACATTGCAAAAAGAAAACCGAGATTTGAAAGCTATTTCAAAGGTTCTTGATAACACATATGCAGAAGCACAAGATTAAGACAAATGGAGGGAGTTAATTATATTGGAGGCGCTAGGATAGGACTTTTTAATGCAACGTGGCCATTTGCAAGGTTAAAGCTTAATAATGGAGTACTCAATTTAAGCGTACTTATATTTAAAAATTTATCTTTCTCAAAAGAAAATATTATCTCTTTAAAGAGGTATGATGGCGTTTTAAGTAAAGGCATAAAAATTATTCATAATGTGCCCAATTATAAAGAGAATATAATTTTTTGGACTTTTAGCGATTGTGAAAATATAATCAAAGAGATTGAAGAGTATTTTAGTCATGTACCAATTGGGTAGTGTTCACTTTGTCACCTGGAAGGACCATAAAAGATCAACTGCTTCAAAACAAATACATTAGAAAATAAAAACAAGCGGAAAGCGAAGGTAATTTACCTTCGCTTTTATTTGTAAGTTCGGAGGATGCTTAAAACAAGGTTTTCCAAAACCTTAGTGTTCACTTTTTCACCTGAGAATTATGGAATGTAAGAACTGTCAAGGGCTTTGTATCAAAAAAGGATGCCCTGTTGTCGCGGATGTTTGTAAGCTTACCTGAAAGTTGGC
>DGQK01000057.1 GCA_002390745.1 Bacteroidetes bacterium UBA4416
ATTCAGATACTAATATCGTTTCTGTATGGGTGTGGTAGAATGAAGCCTGTCACGTCTCGTCACTGGTGACGAGAGGGTTCGAGTCCCGTCCAGACCGCGGAAAAATGCAAAAGGCGTCTTTGGGGCGCCTTTTTAATTTGGCAAGGTGTTGAAGCTCTGTTTTTCATAAATGGGGACAGATTAAAAAAGAAGGATACTAAGCAGCCGTAATTTGCATTTGCAAAACCGGTCGCCTAGGGTCCGCTGCCTTTGGCTGCAATCCAGTGAAGATCCAGCATTTAGTGGTCATTGTTTTTGGTCTTGCTATCCGGTTTTAAATACCGCAAAGTTTCTGTTCGCCAAAACTTATCCAGGTCGTTTTTGCCAATACTAAACACTTTGCAGATTGATTCCATCAGTTTGCCGTTGTCCGGAGGGATTTCTAATAGTTTTTTTACGGCAGGGATTCCGCCTTTATCGTAGGCTAATTTGCAGAAAATCGCTCCTGTCGTATAGTATGCCGCGTATTGCCATCCCCATGTTTTATGCAGTACGTCGGCAAATGTTACCGTGTCATTGTTGGCAATTTGCGAGGCAAGAATATTCGCTCGCTCTTCGAATGTTTTTTCCATTGTTCCGCCGTGCCAGGTTGCAAATCCTTCATTTATTAATCCGTGCCGTTCGTTGTCGGGAACAATCATGTGAACGAATTCGTGTGGATACCATTCCGAGCCGAAGCCGCCCAGAAGTATTCTGTTATCATTCATGCCTATTCCGGTGGTATGGCCGGTGAAAAAAAAGTCAAAATTGAGAAGTCGTCCTAACTCGTCACCATTCTCAGTAATATAAAAAGTCAAAGATCTTCCATTCGGGAAATTGAAAATCGTTTGTAATTCTGTTACAGAATTCGTTTGCTTTTTTAGCTAATGTGTCATTAAAACGATGTTGTGGTGGATAAATGAATGTTATTTTTCCAACAGTTGTTCTTTTCCAGTTCTGCGTTAAGATAGGTAAGGCGTTCTTTAATTTCCATTTATCATTTTCTTTTACGGCGTATAATTTGGTGATGCACCAGGGATTCGATTTTCTATACGTCTCCTCAAGTCCATCTGCTGCGAATAGAGTTCTGATTGCATAAGCATCACGCTCCTTTTCAATAGACAGAATTGTGGGCTTGTAATAATTTAAAAGCTGCCTGGAAGAAAACTGATAAATAAAGATACGGGATAAGTCAACGTCCTTGTATAATTTTTTTTCGGCCTCATTCCAGTATGGATTGTTATAAATGCTGTCTGGCCGAGCATTCAGATAATTCGTCCAGAGCAGCGCAATTTCTCTTATTTCCTTTTTTGTGGTGTCAACTCTTGCATGAATCGTCATAGGGATCTGCTGGCACAAAGCCAAATTATATGTCAGCGGAAAAAGGAAAAAAAGTAGCCTTGGTTTCATGGTCTTTATCGTGTCAGTATAGTCCTGTTGTCTTTTTAAGAGCGTTTTACAAAGACTGTTTACATCCACTCAGTATGATGAATGTACAACTATTCGGCCGATTTTACAAGACTGTTGGTAGCTGCCGATCTGAACGAGCTTAGCAACTTGTTTCGCGGGAAGATATAAAAATCAATCTTCTGGATGTCCAATGACCATGAAAAGATGGATAGCAAACATTTGGAGTCCGGGGAGATCATTGCTGGAATTTACGGGATACTACGCTGCATCCAGCAAGTCACTAATGTCCAGGTCCTTGATATAAGCGTGCAGCACATCGGAGTCTTCCTGGATCTCGATGGCGAGCACTTCTTTCTTGACTTTATCGGTATGAATTTCTACAAAAAAATGATCGAGTAAAAACAGGAGAATGATGCGGTCGGCTGTTTCTACAGTTCTGATCACTTCGCCGTAATTGAACATGAGCTCTATTTTATTGTCGGGGCCTAAGGCTGTGAAATAATTCTTTTCCATGATTTCCGTCTTTTTGTGTTATTCCTTATATAGCATCTATAGAACTTGATGCCAATCCTAAGTCTTGATTTTGAATGATATAGCATTTGCCTGGTAGTTGATATTCCTTTTTTGAGCGTTTTATTCAACAATTTCTCCGATGTTTGTGTTTCTCAGCAAAACTATTTATGCAGGAACGACGCCTCGGGCTTTTACAGGCAACCGCCATCAATATGATCGACATGGTAGGCATCGGTCCTTTCATTACCCTGCCGATGGTGATCGGGATGATGAACGGCCCTTACTTCCTGTATGCATGGCTCGCAGGCGCATTGCTCTCCTTCGTGGACGCTATGATCTGGAGCGAGCTCGGAGCGGCTTTCCCAAAAGCCGGCGGCTCCTATAATTTTTTGAAAGAAGCGTATGGCACCACCAAAGCCGGAAAGCTCATGAGCTTTTTATTTGTGTGGCAAACCATGATACAGGCGCCGCTCGTGATCGCCTCCGCATCCATAGGCTTTGCGGCTTACCTCTCTTACCTGGTTCCCTTGAGTACTCTTGCCTCCAAAGCCGTAAGTGGCGGCGTGGTCATTCTCATCATTGTGCTTCTGTATCGCCGCATTGAAACCATTGGCAGGATCAGCGTCCTGCTATGGCTCGGAGTCCTGTTCACACTTCTGTGGATCATCGGGGGAGGCTTTGCCCACGGGTATTTCTGGGAGCCGGTGAAGCACATCAATGATGGCCTTGTGGTAAATTATGCCTTTGTAGCGGCTATCGGCTTCTCGAGCGTGAAAACTATTTACAGCTACCTTGGCTATTACAACGTGTGCCACCTCGGCGGCGAAATTAAAGATCCGGCGAAGAACATTCCACGCAGCATGTTTATTTCCATTGCCGGTATTGCCGTGCTCTACCTCGCCATGAACATCAGCGTCACCAGTGTGATCCCCTGGTACGAAGCCAAAGACAGCGCTTATGTCATCAGTGTTTTTATTCAAAGGCTTGCGGGCGATACAGCCGCCATTGTCATGACCTGCCTCGTACTCTGGGTGGCGTTTGCATCCGTGTTCTCGGCCACGCTCGGTTATAGCCGCATTCCTTATGCCGCTGCGGTGGATGGCGCATTCTTCAAAGTGTTCGCTAAACTTCACCCCACGCGCCATTTCCCTTATGTGTCCCTTTTGTTCCTCGGAGGCGTGGCCTTTGTCTTCAGTTTACTCTTTAAGTTAAGCGACGTCATCAGTGCCATCCTGGCCATGCGTATCCTCGTCCAGTTCATCGGGCAGGGCGTAGGTTTGATGCTGTTGCGCCAATCGCGGGGCAAAGCTGCTTTTCCCTATCGGATGCCCTTATTTCCCCTGCCCGTTTACCTGGCGATTGCGTTGTGGGCCGGTATCCTGGTCTCTACCGGCTGGAAGATGGTTGCTTCAGGTCTTGCTGTGATTGCAGCCGGAACCCTTGTTTACATGATCAAGGCGAAGCGCAATGCAGAATGGCCCTTCCGCAGCCAAGATGCCTGATCCGTGCTGTTTTGCGCCAGGTCTGTAGATTATTAGTTAACACCTTTCATTCGATAGATATCAGGGCGTGCCCCTGCGGGTCAGGCTTTGCGTTCCAATTCCCGCGTAAGGAACAACGCGGGAGATTTCCACTTCAATCCTTCACGCAAGGTTTACCCGCGAGTTGGGTTTAAACAGCCCGCCCGGTTCTACTGCCCAGGCAGGCGGCCAAAATAAAAAGATAGTTCATCCTTCTGTAGAATGCAGGTGTGTTTTTTCAAATGGATACACTACCTTTATGCCCGGTAATCATTATTTGAATTATGTAACCCGCTCCTTCATGGCTGCTGCTTCTTTGGAAGACTTTTATAAAGAAACCTCGCTGGTGATCCCCGATGGGATCAGTAAAGAGATCGGACATTTCAATGTGTTCAATATCAGGGACATTAGCGCCCGCATGAAATCAGGCGACCGGGCCATGCCATATAACCGCCGCGATTATTTTAAGATCAGCCTCATCCTTGGAAAGAACAGGGCAGAATATGCCGACAAGGTGATTGAGATCGGGAAGAGCGCTTTGCTCTTTGCTACCCCGAAGGTGCCCTATCACTATGTGCCTTATGATACCGGGCAGGCAGGCTATTTTTGCATTTTTACGGCTGATTTCCTGTGTAAGTTCCTCAAAGGCGTCGATCCCAACGAGCTGCCGATCTTCCAGCCCGGCGCCTATCCGGTGTTCCAGCTTGACGACAAAGCGGTAGAAGAGCTCACGGCCCTTTTTAAAAAGATCAGCGCGGAGCTCGCTTCGGATTACAGGTATAAATACGACCTCATCCGCACCTATGTGATGGAGCTGATCCATTACGGGCAAAAGTTGCAGCCGGCGTCTGCGCTTCATCATACGCACACAGCCTCTGCCCGTGTATCCTCGCTGTTTGTGGAGCTGCTCGAGCGGCAGTTTCCTATCGAGTCCATCCGGCAGAGGCTGGTCCTGCGCACGGCCAAAGATTATGCCGATCGCCTGTCGGTGCATGTGAATCACCTCAATAAGGTGCTGAAAGAGCATACCGGGAAAACAACCACCGACATTATAAGCAGCCGCGTCATCCGTGAAGCCAAGATCCTTCTGAGGCAAACAGACTGGACGGTGTCTGAGATCGGCTGGTCATTGGGATTTGAAGAGGTGGCCCATTTTTCCAATTTCTTCAAAAAGCAAACGAAGCTTACCCCGCTTTCTTTCCGGTCCTGATCATTTGATTTTTGCAAATAACGGATTGCTATTTGCAAGAGCATGGACGGGGGCATCCTGTAATTTTGCTCCCATCAAACAATCAACTTATGGAAACAGCAAAAATAGCCTTGATAACCGGCGGTAGCCGCGGACTAGGGAAGAACATGGCCTTAAGCCTGGCCAAAAAAGGAATAGATGTCATTATCACTTATCACAGCCGGCAGGACGAGGCCTTGGCTGTAGTGGAGGAAATAGAGCAGACGGGACGACGGGCAGCGGCTATACAGCTAAGCGCAGGAGAAACAAAACGCTTCGACGCTTTTTTCGAACAGCTAAAAACCATTCTGAAAGAAAGGTGTGGCGCAGAGCGCTTCGACTTTTTGGTAAACAATGCAGGGATTGGTATCAACAGCCCGATCGCTGCCATGACGGAGGAAGACTTCGACAGCCTGATGAACATTCATTTTAAAGGCGTTTATTTCCTCACGCAAAAGGCCCTGCCCCTGATGAACGATGGCGGTCGCATCATTAACCTGTCGAGCGGCCTGGCGCGCTTCACGGCACCGGGCTATTCGGCTTATGGAGCCATGAAAGGGGCAGTGGAAACGCTCACCCGGTATCAGGCCCGGGAGCTGGGGCCGCGCGGCATTACCGTGAACGTAGTTGCTCCCGGCGCCATCGAAACCGATTTTGGCGGAGGTGCCGTGCGCGACAATCCACAGTACAATAAAATGGTGGCCGATTCCACAGCGCTTGGTCGCGCAGGGGTTCCCGATGACATCGGGGGCGTGGTATCCTTTCTCTGCACCGAGGATGCCCGTTGGATCAATGCCCAGCGCATCGAAGTGTCCGGAGGCGCAAATTTATAGCATGCGACAGTAAAAAAACAGCCTTATTCAAATATCAAAAAGACAGTTTCACCAACTGTCTTTTTTAATTAACCTTGTTCTTCCACCACTTCTTTCAGCTTTTGAAGCACCTGTTCCCAGTTTTTGACCGCATGCGCCTTTTCTTCTTCGGTGGAGATGTTGTCCTGAGTTAAAGTCACAAGAGTGCGGTCGTCCTCGTCGGATAATGTATAGGTGACGGTGTTGTAATTTTCCGGCTTGTCTTCCTTACCACTCATGGAGCTCCAGTAGGTGCTTTGAAACACGCTTTCCGGTTTCAGTTTTTTGATAAGGCCTTTGTCGTGGTAGGTTTTGCCCTTATACTCCCCTTCGTAAGTGATCGGGCTGCCTTCTTTCCAATCGGTCGTTACGGTGGTGCCCATCAGGTATTGCCTGATAGAGGCGGGCGTGGTAATGGCTTTCCATACCTTTGCCGGTGTGGCTTTGATGGTAATGGACGTTTCTGCGGTTAAATTCTGATTCATAGCATCGGTGTTTTTGGTACAAGGGAAAGATTCAAACAACAGGCCTGGTTTAATACCGCATTATTGGAGAAAATAAATTCATTTTTAATTTACTATGGATTAAAATCCACAACCGTTTTTTCTTAGTTTCGATAAAAAATGAATGATGAACGATTCACCCAATCCCGAACAACTCTATGAGGAAGCCAGGACACTACTGATCATTTCCCAGGCTACCCTGAACGAAGGCACCGTAACGGAAGCCTATGAACTCCTGAAGCGGGCGGCAGACCAAGGCCATAGCCGCGCCGCCTATGATTATGCCAATTACCGTTATTATAAGCAGGGAGATCATAACGACGCTTTTACTTATGTGCAGAAAGCGCTCGGCGACGATCCGGAAGGCAAAGCCCATTACCTGCTGGGGCTATTATACTATCATGGTAAAGCCTGCGACAAGAACGATCTCAAAAGTTATGAGCTGCACCGGGAAGCAGCAGAAAGGGGCAACCCGGACGCCATGTTCGAGCTGTATGTGTATTACTCGCAGGGAATAGGCTGTGATATCAATCACGGCAAAGCCTTCGAATGGAATGCCAAAGCTGCAGAAGCAGACCACTACAGAGCTTGTTTCAACATGGGCTGGTTTTATGAAACCGGAACCAACGTGGAACAGGACCTGGAGAAAGCCTTCCGGTATTACCAGACCGCGTCGGCCAATGGCAATGGCAAAGCTACGGCCTATGTGGGGGTGATGTATGAAAAAGGAATGGTAGAGCCGGAGGAAACCCTGGATGAAAACGGTGACTGGGACGAGGAGAAGGCCCGGAAGATCGCCTATACCTGGTACCGCAAGGCAGAGAACGAACAGGATTTTTACATGATTGATGATTACCTCGATAGCCTCGGCTTGTACTATGATAACGAGGAATAGGCAGATGAAAATAGATAAATTGTTTTATCAGAAAATACATTGCCGGGTGCTGTGATAAAAAGTAGCAGTGTTCGCTAATCTATAGACTTATTTTTCATTGAGACATAGCTGCGTCAGGGACGTGGAGGGTTTAGTTCCTTTACCGGGCCTGTTCTTGCGCGGTAAAGAACCGAAGCGATCACGACGTGTCGTGAGAGCCCGAAGCAGCCCGCCGGACGCCCAAAATATAATGCATGTTTTTAGAGTAGATCGGGCATCGGCTTCTCCGTAAACTTAAAGCCCACGCCGTGCAGGTTTTCGATGCTGATGCCCTTTTCACCGGAAAGTAATTTCCTCAGGCGCGAGATGAATACATCGAGGCTTCGCCCCATAAAGTAGCTGTCGTCGCCCCATAGGGCTGTCAGGATTTGCTCACGCTTCAGTACCTTGTTCCTGTTTTCTAAAAATAATTTCAGTAACTCCGATTCGCGCTGCGTTAAGCTGATGCGTTCCGTTTCGGTCGATAATACATGCTCCGCAGGGTCGAAACGGAATTTTCCAACCGTATGGTAAAGAACGGCAGAAGCATGTTTTTTGGAGCGGGCCAGGAAGATCTCAAGTTTCAACAGCAGCTCTTCCATACTGAAAGGCTTCACCAGGTAGTCGTCGGCACCGATCTTCAGGCCTTTGATGCGGTCCTCCTTCAGGATCTTTGCCGACAGGAACAGAATGGGAATGTCTGTATTCAGCTTCCGGATCTCCGTGGTGAGTTCGAAGCCATCCATCTTCGGAAGCATGATGTCGAAGATGCAAATGTCAAAGCTGTCCTTTTTGAAAGCCTCCAGGCAATGTTTGCCATCGGTGCAATGCACTACTTCATAGTGGCTCTGCTCGAGGTTGTCCTTAGTGAGAAAGGCCAGCGTTTCATCGTCTTCCGCGTAAAGTACTTTTATAGAGCTCATGGTTTGTCCGGAATTAAAAGAGAAATGGTAATGCCTTTGTCTTCATTATTGCTGGCGCTGATCTTCCAGCCGTGCAGCAGGCATATCTTTTTAACGTAATACAGGCCCAGTCCGAACCCCCTGACCTCATTGCTTTTACTGGTCGGGATCCGGTAGAATTTGTCGAAGATGTGCCGGATCTTGTTTCCGGGAATCCCGATGCCGTTATCGCTAAAAGCGATGGTAATGGCCTGTTTAAGTGAGGCGATGCGGATCGTAATAACGGGTTTTTGATCGCAGTATTTAATGGAGTTGTCCATTACATTATAAACCAGGTTGGTGAAATGAAATTCATCGGCAAGGATCATGGCTTCTTTGTCGCCTTCGATCTGCACTTCCAGTGATTCGTGCTTCAGTTGCAGGTTATCTGTAACGGCCTGTAGCAGCGGAACCAGTGTGAGCTTTTGTTTCTGAAGCAATAAAGGCGCATCGTCGGAACGCGCAATGTTCAGGATCTTTTCGATGTGCGTGTTCAGTTTTTCGCTTTGCTGAATAATGATCCCCGCGTATTTGGCGAGTTTCTCATCGGAATGGATCTTGTCTTGTTTGGAAAGGTAGTTCGAGGCAATGAGGATGGAAGACAAGGGCGTTTTGAACTCATGCGTCATATTATTAATAAAATCACGTTGCAACTCCGAATATTTTTTTTGCTGAAGGATGGTGAAGATCGAAAACACATAAATGAGCAGGATCACCAGCAGGATACCGGACAGCACCAGCCAGAATACCAGGGAGCTGAAAATGTAAGTGGTCTCCTTTGGAAACCGGATGGCAAAGTAATACACCAGGTTCCCCTGCTTGGGAAACCGGAAGGCGCTTTTCTGCGCCGATTTATTGCTCATGGAAACATAATTGCCATACACCATCTCATCGCTTTCGCATTTATAAATGGCGTATTCAAAATCCGTGATCAGCCCTGAGCGCTCGAACTCCGTTTTGAGGCAATACTCCAGCATATTGGCGTCGAAGTCATTGTTCACATTGACGATGTAATAGTTGCTGGTGATTTTATTGATGGGATTTTTGAGCGGATATTCGTGCCCGTTCAGTTCATACAGGCGGTCGATCACCTGGAGCAGCGTCACATGCACTTTCTGGCTGAACTTTTGTTCTTCGTAGTTGAAGGCCTGCTTCGTCCATAAAAGCTGTACGGCTAAGATGCCGGTAATGGCCACAAAGCCGAGGATGATGGCAATATTGAGCTTGTTGATTTTCAAACGAAGGACAGAATACGTCACTAATATTAGCAAAAAAAACGTGGCGGGACAGGCACGTTAACATGTCATTAACAATTATTTGAAACCGCTTAACAGCACCGCCTTTCATTACAGCCTACTTTTGTGACATCCGGGCTTGCAAGACGGATGAAAGACATCATCACTTTTTAAAATCAAACTCATGAAAACGACAAATCACCAACACCAACACAGCATTCAGCACGTTGCAGCCAAAGCGATGGCCGTTATCGCGCTGTCATTAAGCATCGGCCTCATGTCATTTACAATCCATGGACATGGCGACAGGAAAATAACCAAAACCATTTCCGATAAAGCGGCTTCCATCAAATGGACCAATCAGCAGATCAGTATCGGGGAGATCCCGCAGGGCAAACCGGTAACCTTCGAATTTGTATTTACCAACACCGGTAAAGAGCCGGTGCTGATCACCGATGTGAAAGCCAGCTGTGGCTGCACCACCCCCGACTATTCGAAATCGCCGGTGAAACCCGGAGAGAAAGGAAGCGTGAAGGCCGTGTACAACGCCGCCGCTGTCGGGGCATTTACCAAAAACGTGACAGTGACCCTGTCCGGCGATCCCAATCCGGTGATCCTGACCCTGAGCGGAACGGTGCTCCCGGCCGCCAACTAATCAAAAACACCAATATCGTGATAGAGAAGCCGCCGGAAAAATTCCGGCGGCTTTTTTATGGAAATGACGTTTAGGGTTGTACCAGGATCGTAAAATAGTCTTCCATGCTTTTCCCGTTTCCATCCCGGTAGCCACGGAGCTTTTCAAGATTGAACACACTGGTATCATTCAGAAAGATTCGTTTCCCCGGCATCTGCACTTTGTTTGACAGGCCACTGCCCTGGAAGCCGGTCGCCGTTGCCGGTGTTCCGGCGTGATATGCAATCAGCCCGTCGGGGGTGATGTCAAAGAAATAGGGTTTTCCCTGCTCATGTCCGTAAAAGAAATGGGTGAAGTCTTGCTTATCTCCATACACAATTCCAACATAGTGCTCCCGGATATAGTGCCATTCTTTATTGGTTTCGTTCACGTATTCAGACCATTTGTGCTCAAAGAAATCAGCATAAGCTTCAAATTCTTCCTGACTGAATTTTTCTCTTGAGAGGTACAGCATCGTGGGTGTGATATCACGTTCAAAGTCGATCTCATTTTTGTAAGAACTGTGAGCCGTATCAAAATAGTACCTGGGCGCATCACCAAAAAGGTCGTCGCTGTAAGGCCTGTCATAAAGGTCGCATGTGGAAGCATCAAGCAAAAGCGGTTTCAGGTTTCCATAATGCACCTCGTACGAAATACTATTGGTGGAAAAGCCTTTGCGCTCAATGCTCTTGATGAGAACGTCCTTGCCCTTGTAGTTCCCTTTATAAGCGACCCTCGACTTGTTGCAGGACAAAAGTCCCAAAAGGGAAAAGGCCATGATGCTATGTCTTAAAAAATTCATGATCGTGATGATTTAGCAGATTCATAAAGCTAAACAGCAGGATGCTTCAAGTATCGGCGCTGTCTTTTCGTCTTTGCTCCGGTTCTTCATTGTCTTCCGTCCGCTCATCGTTATACCGAAGTCATCATCGGAATTCATGCCTCTTGAGTTTTGCTTATTCTAATATAGCACATAAACGGAAGAAACACAGCAGCATCAAAAAAATAAAAAGCCTCCATGTCATGGTCATGGAGACTTTTGTAAGGATATCAGCTCGTCAGTATGGCCTGATCGTATCGGGCTTTAGAGTGATTTTCCCCACTCGTTTATTTCCTTTTCGCTCCAGAGCTCCGGAAAAAACTTTCGCTGTTGGAATTGAGGGTGCAGGTATTTTTTCCATTCGGAGCCCCCTGTAGCTGCCTGGTTTTCGCCTTTTTTGTCGAGGTAGTGCTTTGCCGTTGTCAAATGCACCTGCGGCCATTTGATGTTGTAGAGGTAGTCGAACTCCCGCAGGCTGGCTTTGAGTTCATCCGACGGATCTTCTATCCTCGCGATCTGGTCTTCCACCGTTTTTCCTTTCACTTTATTGGCCAATGAAATGAAGCGGTCGAGGTACTTTTCTTCAAACTGGCGGAGCGTCAGTGTTTTTTCGCCGGTGCTGCGGTTCATGCCTGCATCTTTCCAGTAAATGTGCTCAAAGTAATCCTCTGTGCCTGGATTAGCAGGCACGCGTTTTTTTCCTTCGGCATTGATTAAGTTTTCGATGCGGGTACAGTAAATTTCAACCAGGCGGAACTGTGCACTCTGAAAACCGCTTGCGGGCGCGAGGGTCGCACGGAATGTATTATAATCGTCATAATCCATCCCTTCACGCATCACGTCGAACGAATTGATGAGCATATGGGTATAGCGGTTAAGGCGCCTGATCTTTGTGAGAAGGAAAGGGCCGGTAATGGAGCTGTGATAGACGATCTGTTTGATCTCATGGATCATCAGCTTTAAAAACAGCTCCGTCACCTGGTGATACATGATAAAGATCTCTTCATCCTTAAAATCTGTTCTCGGTTTTTGCAGCGATAGCAGGGTGTCAACCTCTACATAGTCCCAATAGTTGATGGGTTTGGCCTGCAGAAGGCCTTTGAGGTAAGTGTCGGGATTCTCTCCCAGTGCTTTGTATTTTTCTTCCAGTGCGTCGATGATAGATTGTTCCATAGGTTTGTTATTTAAAAAGGGTGATGCTGAATATAAAAAGGCCGGCGACCTTAATGACTTCTGTGCCTACATAGTAAAAATGAAGGTTAGACGGAGGTACCTGTGCGCCGGCGATGTGCAGAAGCGCTCTCGCATCCAGGGCGGGCAGGAGCCAGGCCGTTTGGAGGATCAGGAGGAATAACGATAGAAAGAACCACATGTTTTGAAAAGCAAAGAAGGTTTTTCCGCTGATGAAGAATCCGGCGATGATCGCCAGGGCGAAAACCCATTCCACTTTATTTAAAGCACTAAATACCAGGCGGCCAATTCCCAGGCCGATCGGTAAACTGACTCCCGGCGCCCTGAACTTGAGCCATGCTTCCATGAAACTGATCGCGCATACAAAGCCTATCCACAGATAGGCCACAGCAATAGTAAAAGGGTCTTTGAGGATCGTATTCATGATAAGAGCTTGTCAGGGTTGTTTTGGAAATAGTGGATTTTGTGCAGAAACATAGCGGCCATTTTTTCCGCCCTCCATTTGGCTTCCTCTGCTTTTTCGCCTGAGAAATGCTCCCCGAGGGTTTCATGAAATAAGGAAAGCCAGCGGTCAAAATGTTCCGTTCCAATGGGCAGCCTCGCATGTGGCGCAAAGGGGCTGCCGGTGTATGTATGCTCATCCAGCAGAACCGTTTCCCAGAAACGGTACATCTTTTCCAAATGAACAGGCCATCTGTCCCGGATCTTTTCATTAAAAATGCCGGCTAAAACAGCATCTGCTTTTACCTTTGCGTAGAAGGCATCTACCAACCGTCTGATGTCTTCGGGGCTTGTCAGTTCTTTCTTCATCATAACGGTAGAGTATAGAGTGGTATCATGTCGTTTACTATATTAAGACTTTTTTGTCCTTTATTGAGAAATGTTTTCTGCTGAAATAGATCATTTGTTTTTTGCTTCAGGCTAACTGCTTATAAGATCTCAGGTTCCGGGCTATGGCATTGAACGCCGGAGGAACAGAATTCGGGATAAAATTACATAATTTAAAATAAAGGATAAAAATATCCTTTATTATTTTTATCAAGCGGACATAGATAGATGCCGGAGATCTTTTTTGTCGGATGCTTTTTTGAGCATTTGAATGATTTCTCTTGATGAGGCTGGCGAAGCGTCCCGCATAGTCCAGCGTTGACAGGCTTGTTGCGCAGGCGAGGAGAAACAAAGGCTAAACGGTTCTCGGGAAGTTGTTTTGAAAAAAACAGGGAAGAAGGCAAACAAAAAAGGAGGCGATTAAGCCTCCTTTCTGAAACAACTGTATCATGTTGTTTGGTGATCCCGCTGGGACTCGAACCCNNCCCATACATTAAAAGTGTATTGCTCTACCAGCTGAGCTACGGAATCATTATGTAAAAAGAACGTTGTTGTTATTTCGGGTTGCAAATATATAAACGATTTTTAAACCTGCAAAATTTTTTTTCGCTTTTTTATTTTTTTTATTTTGTCTGCTATTCCTTGTTTATAGCGGCATTAAATTTTATTTTTATCGCAGTTATGAGCTCTATTTATCAGATCAATTTGCTTAAAGGCTTTTCAGATTTACTTTTTGGACAAACCATCGCCGAGGCAGAAAAGATTTTTGGAAAATCGGAAGAGACGCAGGAGTTGAACGATGATATTTTAGAAACATCCTGTACGGTTTTACATTACTGGGATTCAGGATTTTCACTTTTCTTTGATAATAAGCAGGCGAAAAAATTCAGCAGTGTGGAAGTCGATAATGAAGAAACCCTGTTGTTCTCCCGGAAAATATTTCAATTAAAAGAAAAGGAGCTCATAGAACTCATGAAGAGCAACGGTTATCCACTGTCTGACTCCGAACAGCAGGAGTGGGGAGAACGCCGCTTAAGCTTCGACGATGCAGGCCTCGACTGCTATTTCGAGAATGGGCGCCTGAGCTCCGTCAACTTTGGCGTGATTGAAGAGCAGAATACCTACGAATTCCTGCCGAACTAAAGCAATATAGTACCCTAAAGCCCGTTGTATAACGGACATTCAAGCAATTTAAATCAAACATTAAAATTACATACTATGCCTGGAACAGAATTATTTGGCGCCGAAGAGCGTAAAGAAGTGAATGACGTGATGGAAACCGGGGTGTTGTTTCGCTACGGCCACGATGCTCAGCGTAATAACCACTGGAAAGCAAAAGAATTTGAAGCGGAAGTGCGGAAGATCACGGGCGCAAAATATGCCCACGCCATGAGCTCCGGCTCTACTGCTATTGCTACAGCCCTTGCTGCCAGCGGCATCGGAACCGGCGACGAAGTCATCGTGCCTCCGTTTACCTTCATTGCCTCTATCGAAGCCGTGATGTTCGTGGGTGCCCTGCCGGTATTTGCAGAAATCGACGAAACCCTTTGCCTGAGTGCAGAAGGCATTGAAAAAGCCATCACCCCGAAAACCAAAGCCGTTTGCCTCGTGCACATGTGCGGCGGAATGGCGGATATGGATGCCATCATGGCGGTGATCAAAAAACACAATTTAGTTTTGGTGGAAGATGCAGGGCAGGCCTTTGCCGCTTCCTACAAGGGCACCAGCACGGGCTTGTTCGGAACTGCCGGAAGCTATTCCTTCGATTTCTTCAAGATCGCAACAGCCGGCGAAGGTGGTGTATTCGTCACCAACGACGAAGAGGTGTATAAAAAAGCGGATGTATACAGCGACCACGGGCACGATCACATCGGCACCAACCGGGGCATGGAAAACCATCCTTACATGGGCTTCAACTACCGCATCTCCGAATTGCATGCTGCCGTGGGCTTAGCACAAACCCGCAAAGTGCCGGGCATCAAGGAAAAAAACAACCATAACAAAAAATTCCTGGTGAACCTCCTGTCGAAAACAGAAGGCATCGGCTTTGCCCGTCTGGCAGATCCTTCAGGAGATTCGGCAACTTTCTTGAACATCTTGATGCCAACGCCTGAGATCGCCAAAAATACGGTAGCAGAGTTGAACGCGGCCGGAGTAGGCGGTTTCAACTACTGGTTCACCAACATGTACCACTTCATCAATCAGTGGAATCACCTGAAAGACCTGAAAACCGTAGCGAAGCTGCCGGTCGAAGTATTAGGGGCACCACAGGATTACAATAAGTTGCAGTTGCCGAAATCGCAGGAAGTGGTGGGCCGCCTGATCTCTTTTGGCGTGCGCTGCACCTGGACGGAAGAGGAAATGACGGCTTTAGCAAACAAAATTTCCGAAGCGGCTGTGAAAGCGATGAAAACAGTGAATGCCTGAGTCCATAACGCTTAAGACAAATCTATTAAACGAAAAATCCAAATCCCTCTTCCTAACCCGGAGAGGGATTAGTGCTCAATAAACATGCAACACAAGAATTTCAAAAACATCGATAAAGTAACTTACGGACGCGGATCTTTTTCACAACTGGCTGAAACCGTAGAACCCATCCGTAAAGAGAATAAGAACTATTTCGTTTACGTGGTCGATAACTACTTTAAAGGAAAACCACTTTCCACGAAATTGCAGAACAAGCCGGAAGACCTGATCTATTACATCGATGTGGACCCACATGAGCCTACCACAGAGCAGATCGACACGCTGCGCGATGAGATCCTCGCCAAACAGGGTCTCCCCAGCGGGGTGATCGGTATTGGCGGCGGAAGCATCATGGATATTGCAAAAGCCTTATCGCTGATGCTTACCAACGAAGGATCCTCCACGTTGTACCAGGGATTGAACCTCGTGAAAAAGCCAGGCATCTACCATTTGGGAGTGCCTACCATTTCGGGCACCGGCGCCGAAGTATCGATGACTGCCGTACTCACCGGCCCGGAGAAAAAGCTCGGTCTGAAATGCGACTGGACCGTTTTCAATCAGGTGATCCTCGATCCCGAATTAATTGCATCCGTACCTACCGACTGGTGGTTTTATACCGGCATGGATACCTATATCCACTGCATTGAATCTGAAACCGGGATCCGTAACAACGCCTTCAGCCTGGCATATGGTGAGCAATCCCTCAAGCTTTGCCGCGAAGTATATCTGGGAGAGAACGCAGGACAAACACCGGAGAACGATGACAAGCTCATGGTGGCATCACTGATGGGCGGCCTGAGCCTCACCTATAGCGAAGTGGGCGTATGCCATGCTATCAGTTACGGACTGTCGAAGATCCTGGGGACGCGCCACTGCTATGCCAACTGTATTATTTTCCAGCACCTGGGAGATATTTACCTCAAAGGCCACAGCGAGTTCATGCAGATGCTGGAGAAACACAAGATCGTATTGCCGCAGAACCTAAGCAAAGACTGGAGCGAAGAAACCATCACCGCCATGGCGACGGTGTCTTATAACCTGCCTTTCATGTGGAATCATGCCTTTGGCGATAACTACAAAGAGATCGCCACGCTTGATTACATCAAGGATCTTTTCCGGAGATTGTAACCAACCCTTATGAAATATATCGTTTTACTCCCCGCGATGCTGCTTTCGGCAGCCCTCTTTTCTCAAAAAGTAACCTACGATCTGGGCGAACCCTATAAGCTTCCTAAAAAGCACAGGGACCTGGGATTTATTGGAACCGAAAAAAACGGCTATTCACAGCTCAGCCTCCGCATGGGCGATGACATCGTCGTGCAGACCCTCAATAAAAATTATGCGCCGGTAAGCGAGCAATCCGTCGATATCTCCGAGGTGGGAAAAGGATTTGTGAGCGATAATTTTATCCAGTTGAAAAATAACTATTACTGGTATTACTCTACCTGGAACCGCGAAGAGCAACGCGAATACCTGCATTACCGGCCTTTCGACCTCAAGAACAACCGTTTTTCGAGCCAGGATCAAACCATCATAAAAGCCAATAAGCTGTCGGGAACCACGATTGCCACAGGCTTCTACCAGTTTGGAGTCAGCAACAAATATGCTTTCAACGTTTCGGCCGACAGCTCCAAAATGCTGGTGACCTACCGGCTGAAACCCCTGGAGAAAAAAGACAAATACAATAAGGACAAGATCGGTTTCAACGTCTTTGACCACAACATGAAAAAGCTGTGGAGCAATGAAATGACCATGCCTTATACCGAAGCGGAAATGGACAATGCCGATTTTGAAATCGCGTCGAACGGTACCGTGTACATGCTTGCCAAGGTGTATGAGCCTAAAGAGGAAGTGAAAGGAAAAGACAAGCGCAAAGTCCCGGATTACCACTATGAGCTGTTCATGATCGGTAAGAATTCGGTGAAGCCTGAGATCCTGAAACTCGACCTGGATGGTAAATTTATCCGCTCATCGGTGCTGAATGAAGACAGCAAAGGCAACCTGGTGCTGGGAGGCTATTACTCCAAAAACCGCAACTCCTACGGCTCCGACGGGGCTTTCATCTTGAAGATCGAATTCGAGGACAACGACATTTCTGCCATCAGAAAATACTTCTATGAGTTTCCGGTAGCCTTGCTCAAGCAGTTTGAGAGCAAGCGCACACAGAAAAAAATGGAGAAGAAGGAAAAGAAGAATAAGGAGAAGACCGGCGATGACGACATCGAAGCCAGCAACCTTGTGCTCCGCGAAATTAAGTTCGATAAGGACGGCACCACGACCATTGTTGGTGAGGAATATTATTCGATAACGGTATGCACCACCGATTCGAAAGGAAATACAAGCTGCCGCACTACTTACTACTACCAGGACATCATTGCCATGAAGGTGGATGATAAAGGAAAGATCGTCTGGGCCAATAAGATCCCGAAAAATCAGGCCGGCGGAGGTGGAACGGGCGGCATGTCCTTTCACTACCACAAATACAAAGGCGAGGATTATTTCTTCTACCTCGACAATGTGAAAAACATCAACCTGCCCCTTACTGCTGTTCCTGCGGCACACCGCGATGGCGCCGGCGGATTCCTGACGATGGTGAAGATCGATAAGAGCGGAAAAATGACCAAGCAATCCGTGTTCGATTCCAGGGAACTGAAAATAAGAGTGATTCCTGTAAGGTTTGAATCCGTGTCGGATAACAAAATCCTGACACGTGTTTATGCCAAAAAGAAAAAATCGCGGGTGCTGTCACTGAAGTTCAGCTAAAGAGAATAATATTTATTGTCGACTTCGAGAGCCTCAGCCGACATGGGATTGGTGGTTGAGGCTCTCGAAACCACCAACCAGCCATGTTTCAATCCCTGTCATCATACCTTTCGTTTGCCGTTGAAAAACTTATCGAGCTGCATGCCCACCAGCTTAGCGAGCAGGCACTGTTCAGGAAGAAGCGGTCACCTTCAAAACCGGGATCTGCCTGGTGTTTTTTCTTATTCTGCTGATCCCTGGCGTAGAGATCGCTATCGCGCTGTACCTCAACAAAAAAGCGCCCGCAAATCCAGCGCCCGGAAGTTGATAATAAAACACAAAAAACGGTTGTTTTTATCAATATAAAACTAACTTTACTGTTTAGTGTTATATTATAGAAAATACGAAAAACCATGTCAAAAAAAATAGTTAAAGTAGGCGATATCCCATGCGGCAGCGATGAGCTGTTTTTAATATCAGGTCCTTGTGTGATCGAGGACGAACTCACCATGATGAAAACGGCAGAGATGCTGAAAGAAGTATCGGAGCGCCTCAAAATCAAAGTCATTTATAAATCATCCTTCACGAAAGATAACCGCAGTAGCCTGAGCTACTATCAGGGCCCGGGACTTTCGGAAGGCGTAAAAATGCTGGGCAAGATCAAGGAGCAATTCGGTTTCCCGGTGCTTACAGACATCCACTCTCACGATCAGGCCGATGCCGCCGCAGAAGTGTGTGATGTCCTCCAGATACCCGCTTACCTTTGTATGCAATCGTCCTTATTGGTGGCTTCAGCTAAAACAGGACGCGTCATCAATATCAAACACGGGCAGTTCCTGGCTCCCGACAATATGAAACATCCGGCTCAGAAATGCGTGGACAGCGGGAACGATCAGATCATCCTTACCGAGCGTGGCTACGCTTTCGGTTACAACGATCTCGTGGTTGACCCGAGAGCTTTCTACCATATGACAAACATCGGGTATCCGGTAGTTTTCGACGTGACACACTGTGTGCGCAAATACGGCATACCAAGCTCCGACAAAAAAGGCGGCGCGCGCGAATTTTTACCGGTGCTGGCCCGCGCTGGTGTCGCCAGCGGCATCGACGGCATGTTTATCGAAACGCACCCGGAACCTGAAAAAGCCCTGTGCGATGCGGCTTCTCAGCTATGCGTATACGACCTCGAAGAGTTCCTGAAACCGATCATTGAGCTTCACCAGGTGGAGGTGAAATACAGGGCAAAATAAATTAACCCCTTTAAAATCAGCGCAGACGATGAAGAAACTGCTTCTCTTGCTGGCCTGTGGTGTCATCTGCTCTACGGCAAGCGCACAAAGCCTTTACATCAAAGGCAGTAAAAAAGGCGAGATCGAAAGTGACGGCGATGTGTACATCAATGGCTCGCGGAAAGGACAGATCGAAGCCGATGGCGACGTGTATGTGAATGGCAGCCGTGTTGGGCAAATCGAGTCGGACGGTGATATTTACAAAAACGGCAGCCGTGTAGGGCAGATCGAATCCGATGGCGATGTCTATAAGAATGGCAGCCGCATCGGGCAGATAGAAGAGGACGGAGATATCTACTACAACGGTAGCCGGATAGGTGAGTGCCGCGGTGTACGCAAAGACTGGGTGGCTGCCGTCGTATTCTTTTTCTTCATCGAAGATTTAGCATATTAAATGAGTTAAACAAATTCCTCCTTTGAAGGAGGTGCCCGAAGGGCGGAGGATGTGAAAAATTCTCCCTTATCGGGCCAACGTTAAAACCTGACTTATAGTTCTGATTTAGGAATTAATTTTATGACCATATCCCTTATTGTAGCAAGCTCTCTTAATCATGGTATTGGCAAAGACAACCAGCTGCCCTGGCATTTGCCGGCCGATCTGAAGTTTTTTAAGCAAACCACCATGGGATGCCCTGTCGTAATGGGGCGTAAAACCTTTCAATCCATTGGCCGTACCCTGCCGGGAAGAAAGAACGTGGTGATCACGAGAGACGCTTCCTTCAACAGCGATGGAACATTCGATGTCACGCTTGCCTCCGGCCTCAACGAAGCCCTGGAGCAGTTGAAAGGGGAGAAGGAAGTGTTTGTCATTGGCGGCGGCGAGATCTTTAAACAATCGATGGCGCTTGCCGATACCATTTACCTGACCCTGGTGAATACCGTACTCGACGCCGATGTGTTCTTTCCTGAAATCGATCCTGCCGCTTTCAGGTTGGTATGGGAAGAGAAACACCTTGCCGACGAAAAAAATGCCTTTAATTATACCTTTCAGAAATACCAAAAAGTATGAGCAGCATAAAACCGGAAAATATTTTGTTCCTGGATATTGAAACCGCTCCTATCCATTATCAATATTCCTCCCTCTCGCCTGCAGAGAAAGACCTGTGGGATAAAAAATGGGTCTATAACCGCGAGCTGGATCCTGCACAGCAATACGCCAAAGCCGGCGTGTATGCTGAGTTTGCGAAAGTGATCTGCATCGGGCTTGGCTACCTGTCGGAAGGAAAATTCCGCACGCGCTGCATAGCCGGCGATGACGAAAAAGCCCTTTTGAAAGAATTTTCGGAACTGCTTTCGTCGCATTTCAATACCAGCAGCCATTACCTGTGTGCGCATAACGGGAAAGAATTCGATTATCCTTTTTTATGCCGCCGTATGCTGGTGAACGGCCTGGCTTTGCCGAAGCTTTTGCAGATCCAGGGCATGAAGCCCTGGGAAGTAAAGCACCTCGATACCATGGAACTGTGGCGTTTCGGGGATATTAAAAACTTCACCTCGCTCAATTTGCTCGCACATGTGTTCGGGATCCCTTCTCCGAAAGACGACATCGACGGGAGCCAGATCGGGCGGGTATATCACGAGGAGAAAAATATGGAGCGCATCAAATCCTATTGCATCAAAGATGTGGTCACGCTGGCAAAGATCTATCAATCACTGAAAGGCCTGCCGGTATTGAAAGACCAGGATATTGTTTACGCATAAATGGATTAAAAAACTGCGGCATCTGTAAGATCCGCGCGAAACGAAGAACATGACAAACAGAAAGAGAATAGCAGTGATAGGAAGTGGAAGCTGGGCAACCGCTATTGTAAAGATCCTGTGCAACAATTCAGATCAGGTAAGCTGGTATTTCAGGCGCCAGGAAGATATTGATTACATGAGCCGCTATCAGCACAATCCCAGGTACCTCAGCGCTGTCAATTTCGACCTGGCGAAGCTCGATCTGTCTTCCGATTTGCTGGGCACATTACAGAAAGCCGACATCATTATCCTGGCAGTGCCCTCTGCCTTTATCCATGCCACGTTGAAGCCGATCTCCCCGGAGGTCTTTAAGAACAAGGTCGTCTTCTCGGCCATCAAAGGCATCGTACCGGAGTATAACCTCATTGTAGGCGAATACCTCAATACCGTTTATGAAGTACCTTTTGAGAACATCGGTGTCATTACCGGCCCCTGCCATGCCGAAGAAGTGGCCCTCGAAAAATTATCTTACCTCACACTGGCCTGTAGTAACATTGCCAATGCCGACGAACTTTGCGGCTACATGGCCTGCCGCTACATCAAATGTTCCAGCAGCGACGATATTTTCGGCACGGAGCTTTCAGCCGTTTTAAAGAACGTCGTCGCTGTGGCAGGAGGCATTTGCCACGGCCTGGGTTACGGCGATAATTTTTTATCGGTGCTGGTTAGCAATGCGATTCAGGAAATCGACCGCTTTGTCGCCGCCGTGCATCCTATCGACCGCGACACTAAAGCCTCCGCCTATTTGGGAGATCTGCTCGTAACCGCCTACTCGCAGTTCAGCCGCAACCGGATGTTCGGCACAATGCTGGGCAAGGGCTACAGCGTACAGCAGGCTCAAATGGAAATGAACATGATTGCCGAAGGCTATTATGCGGTGAAATGCGTGTGCGAGATCAACAAAAAATACCAGGTCAACATGCCCATCACCAATGCCGTGAACAACATCATCTACAACCACAAGGATGCAAAACGGGAAATGGAGCAGTTGGCAGAGCAGCTGAGTTGATCCTTAAAGCCTTAAGCCCTCACTTCCCTTCAAAGCGCTTAATCGCCTCTTCCGGCGAACTCACAAACAGGATCTTTCCATGCTTGTTGCTTTCCCGGATAAAATCCTGCAAGCTCTTGCTGCTGTATGCTTCAAATTTCCCTATGAAAGCCAGTCGGAGTTGGAAATTGCTGGCCTTTTGAAGCAGCTCGCCGGCCATACCGCTTCTGAGCTCAAAAAAATCCGGATTGATATTTTTCTCATGGAAAATCATGATATCGAAATGCTGGTAATACAGATCGACCAGCAATTGACTGCCTGAGGCGACATCAGCAATAAGCAAATCTTCGGAAATAAGCTCTGCTGCCTGTAGGTCATTGATTTGGAAGGAACGTATCATGAAAAAATGCTGTAAGATGGTTTTTCGGCACCATTTGTTGACTTCGGGAGCCTCTCAGTCAACAAATGGTGGTTGAGGCTCTCGAAACCACCATGGAAGACTATAATTACTTCTATTTCCCTTTCTTCGGTTCAATACCCTTCCATTGGAACGTCTGGATCATGTGCACAATGTCTTTACGCAGGTAATCTACCACAATTTTCAGGGAATCGATATTGGGAGGCGAATCGAAATACAAAGCCCCGCGCATGAAGTGATGCGTGCTATCCGTCAGGTAAAACTGTACATTGCTGGCCGTATTCCCGCTGATATCATACACTAAGCCATACACACGGGCACTGTCGCGGATGATCACCGTTTCATCAATACCCGTGGATTTTACCTGGTGCTTCACCGCAAAGTCATGGCTTTGCTCCAGTACAGTGTCGAGGTTGTTGGTGATGGCCTTATAGCTCAGGTGTATCTTGGCCCTGTATTTAGGGAACGTAATGTTGAGCCAGCAAGGATCCGCCCGCAGGTGCTTGTCGTTTTCCATGTGAGAATACACAGGGATCTCAAAACTATAAGGACAAAGGCTGTCGTAGCGCTTGTAGGATTTCTCCTCAAAGCTTAGCCTGGGGTAGCCTTTGGGTTTGGGAGTAAACACTTCATCATCGTCGTCATCGCAGGAAGAAAGAACACAGAATGCACCGGCCAGCACAACGAACTTGATAAAGGAAACTAAAACGGATGTTTGCATACCCGTAAATTTACACAATAAAAAGCCGCCACGACATATCGCGACGGCTCAAAATTAATAACCCCGCTTTGTTTAAAACGGCAGGCTGTCTTTTTTATCAGTATCCGGGAAATTGCCGCTGGTCGTATCATCCGCGTCGGAAGCCGGGCTGTTATGGCTCGGCTCTTTTTTCTGCAGGATCAGGAACGATTCGCCCACAATTTCGGTGATGTTGCGCTTATTGCCGTCCTTGTCGATCCACTGGCGGGTTTGCAGCTTTCCTTCGAGGTATATCTGTGTGCCTTTTTTCAGAAGCTTTTCCGCACTTTCCGCCATGCTCCTCCATACCACAATGTTGTGCCACTCCGTCTGCTCGATCTTGTTGCCGTTTTTATCCTTATGAAACTCGCTGGTGGCCATGCTGAAGTTAGCCCTGGCAATGTTCCCTTCCAGGTATTTGATCTCCGGGTCTTTCCCGAGGTTTCCCACTAAAATAACTTTGTTAACTCCCCCCATAATATGACTAAAAAAAATGGTTTCTTATCCGACAAACAAAACAACTATTTTCTGATTTTGCAACTAATTGATCTATTTCTGCCTTCTTTTCTATAAACAAAGTCCTGCTTAAAAGGTTTAGTAAATTAGTATGTAAAATCGCAAAAGAATAGCCCATAAAAACGGGCTTTATGCTTAATTTTGTAGCAATGAGCAATTATTTGGATGAATTGAACCCGGTGCAGCGCATGGCTGCCGAAACAACGGAAGGACCGGTGATGATCATCGCCGGCGCGGGTTCCGGAAAGACCAGGGTGTTGACCTACCGCATCGCCCACATTATGCAGAAGGGAACAGATGCTTTTAATATTTTATCGCTGACCTTTACCAACAAGGCGGCCCGCGAAATGAAAGAGCGGATTGCCAAAATCGTAGGGGCAGGAGAAGCCAAGAACCTGTGGATGGGCACCTTTCACTCCATCTTCGCCAAGATCCTGCGCTTTGAAGCCGAGAAGCTGGGGTATCCCAGCAATTTCACCATTTACGACACCGACGACAGCAAGAGTGTCATCAAAGGGATTCTGAAACAGCTGAACCTTGACGAAAAGGTGTACAAACCTTCGCTGGTGCTCAACCGCATTTCATCTGCCAAGAACAGCCTGATCTCTGCCGGGCAGTATGCCAACAATCCCGTGACGCAGGCCGAGGACCGGGCGTCCAACAAGCCTTTGCTGGGGCAGATCTACCTGGCGTATCAGAAAATGAATTTCAAAGCCGGGGCGATGGATTTTGACGATCTGCTGTTTAATACCAATATCCTGCTCCGCGATTTCCCCGAAGTGCTGCTGAAATACCAGAGCAAGTTCAAATACATTCTCGTGGATGAGTATCAGGATACGAACTTTTCACAGTATGTGATCGTGAAGCAGCTGGCAGCGCGTTTCCAGAATATTTGTGTGGTCGGCGACGACGCACAGAGTATCTATTCCTTCCGGGGAGCGAACATCCAGAACATTCTCAATTTCGAAAAGGATTATCCCGATCTCAAAACCTTTAAGCTGGAGCAGAACTACCGCAGCACGCAAAACATTGTAAAAGCCGCCAGCGCAGTGATTGCCATCAATAAAGACCAGTTCAAGAAAAATATTTTTACGGACAATGAGGAGGGAGAGAAGATCCGGGTGATCCGCTCCAATACCGACAATGAGGAAGGGCAGAAAGTAGCCTCTTCGATCTACGACACACATTATACGCAGCAGGCCCACTATAAAGAGTTTGCGATCCTGTACAGAACCAATGCTCAGTCGCGTTCCTTCGAGGAAGCCCTGCGTAAGCTGAACATTCCTTACCGCATCTACGGAGGCATTTCCTTCTACCAGCGAAAAGAGATCAAGGACGTGCTGGCCTATTTCCGCTTGTCCATCAATCATAATGATGACGAATCCCTGAAACGCATCATCAATTACCCGGCGCGCGGCATTGGCCAGACAACCCTCGACAAGGTGATGATTGCCGCGATGGAGCACAACATCAGCATGTGGCAGATCCTCACCAACCTGAAAGATTTTAATCTGGGGATCAATAGCGGCACAGCTGCCAAGATCGAGGAGTTCACCACGAGCATTCGTTCCTTCTCGATGATGATCCCTTACCAGGATGCCTTTGAAGCGGCCAACCACATTGCCGTAACCAGCGGGATCGTGAAAGACCTTTACAACGACAAAACACCCGAAGGAGTGAGCCGTTACGAGAATATCCAGGAGCTGCTGAACGGGATCAAGGATTTCGTAGAGCAGGACCGCACGCCGCAGGAAGAAGAGCTGAAGGAAGCCATCGTCAAAGCAGCTGATAACACAGCCACGGAGCCCGCCGGATTGTTCGATACGCCGCAGGAGCAGCCGGTGCAGATCAAAACCCTGGATGAATTTATGCAGGAAATTACCCTGCTGACGGATGTAGACAAGGAAGGGGAGGACGAAAAGAATGCCGATAAGGTAACGATGATGACCATTCACGCATCCAAGGGCCTCGAATTTCCGTATGTGCACATCGTTGGTCTGGAAGAGAACCTGTTTCCGTCGCAGATGGCCCTCAACAGCCGCAGCGAGCTGGAAGAAGAGCGCCGCCTGTTCTATGTGGCCATCACCCGCGCCGAGAAAAAGGCAACCGTGAGCTACGCGACCACACGCTACCGTTTCGGAAATATCATCTATTGCGAGCCAAGCCGCTTCATCGACGAGCTCGATGAGAAGTGCGTGGAATATGCAGAAGAACAAGTGTCCAAAAAATTCAGCGACAGTGCTTTCAACCGTATCCAGAATGCGGGGGGCTTTGGATTTAATAAACAGGATAGCGGCTTTGGCGGAAAAAGCAGCTCAACGGAAACTCCTTTGTCGAAGCCCATTAATTTTTCTCCACCCAAAAAGCTGATTCCATTGGCGAAGCGCATGGCAGCTACCAATACTCCGGCCGATACCAGCGCCAATGCCTTATTGCGTGTGGGAAGCGTAGTGGAACATGAGAAATTTGGAATAGGCGAGATCACCGGCATAGAGGGCGTGTACCCCGAAGCCAAAGCCACTATTCAGTTCCGTACCAGTGGCGAGAAAAATCTTTTGCTCAAATACGCGAAGCTGAAGGTGGTGATGTAATTGGCGTTATTCCTTCCGCTCCGCTTGCACATTTTTGCCCGTGTTGCTGTTCTCTCTCTTTGCCCTTGTTGGTGTTCTCACCAACAAGAATCCTTGCCAACAAGAGTATACTCAAGCCGCTTTTGACTTTTCCAGCGACGCTTTGATGCGCTTTCGGTGCTGCTGGCCCCACTTGGCCATTTCAGCGATCACGGCCTGAAGGGTTTTTCCATAGGCTGTCAGCTCGTATTCCACGGTAACCGGCTTGGTGTCGTATACGGTCCGGATCACCAGGTCATTCATTTCCAGTTCGCGCAGCTCCTTGGAGAGCATTTTGGCGCCGATGCCTTCCACTTCACGTTGCAGCTCCATAAAGCGTCGTTTTCCATTAAAGCTCAGGGAGCTGATGATGGAGATCTTCCACTTGCCGCTCAGGAGGTCGAGCGTGTCATGTATGGCTCGGAGCTGGCCTTTGCAGGCTTCCGGCGGGTGATTGATGGTTATTTTCTTTGACATGGTATAATACGTAGTTTCTTAAAGGAAAGCACTTTACTTTTGGAAACCACTTTCAAAAGTAAAGTATATTATTGAATTTTGTGCCGCCGCTTTAAACTTTTTTTTCACGGCGATGTTCTCTGAGCATCTGACACCAGAAAAACACAATTAACCAATAACTCAAGAAACCTATGGAATTATTAAATGCCCTCCAATGGCGCTATGCCGTAAAAAAAATGAATGGAAAACCCGTGGCACAAGCCGATGTCGATAAGATCGTAGAAGCCGCCAGGCTGGCGCCTACCTCCGCAGGCATCCAGCCTTTCGAGGTCATCGTGATCTCTAACCCGGAACTGAAAAAACAAATCCTTCCGCTGGCCAACAACCAGCAGCAGGCAGTCGACAGCTCGCATATCCTGGTGTTCGCCGCATGGGACAACTACACCAAAGAGCGTATCGAGCAGTACATTGCACATACCGAAAGCGAGCGCGGCCTGCCGGCAGGAGCGATGAACGATTTTAAAACCATGCTCATCAACAATTTTACCAACAGGAATGCCGAAGCCAATTTTGCGCACACCGCACGCCAGGCATACATTGGCTTTGGAATGGCTATTGCCGCAGCTGCCGAGCTGAAAGTGGATTCTACGCCAATGGAAGGTTTCAACGGGCCGGAGCTGGATAAATTATTAGGGCTCGACAAAAAAGGCCTGAAAAGCGTAACCCTCCTGCCTTTAGGGCACCGCGACCCTGATAACGACTGGCTCGTGAATCTCAAAAAAGTACGCAAGCCCAAAGAGCATTTTGTAACGGAGCTCAACTAACAGGCTCCGAAACAGAAAATGTGCAGACATAACAAACAGCTCCATCGTATGATATGGAGCTGTTTGTTTTATAGGGTGGTTTATTGATCTGTCGTCACCCTGCATATTTGTTCGTTAAAAGGGTGAAAAAAACAGCCGAACGATCATATCGGGATTTAGTGACCGAAAGCGTGTACCTGATTGATAATCAGATAAATGTTTGATTTTTTTTCTTTGGGGTATTTACTGTATTTCGTAATTTTCGGGGATGAATACACCCTCTATACCAGACGCACAAAATGAGCTGGATATCCTGCTTTGTCTTTCAAAAGCAATAGGCAATGCACGGAATAGAGACGATCTTTGGGAGCTCATTACCGAGCAGCTGATTGAACTATTTGGTGCCCGGTATTATACCATTTACCTGATCAATGAAGAAGCTACCAGCTATTCTCCCTTTTTGTACAGCAACGAAAAGTCAATACGGTCTTTGACCGGCCAAAACCCGGTGCTTCACCAGGAGTATCCGATCGGGGATGGAGTATTCGACAAGGCCATTACCGGCGAGGAGCCTCTTGTACTTGATCTACAGCGCCTGGCACGGCAAAATGCGATTCCCGCATACATCATCCACTGGTACAACACGGGCGTGAAAAAAGCAATGCTGATCAGGATCAGCAATGGGAAAGAGCCCAAAGGCGTGCTTTGCCTCTATTCGCTGAAAGAAGACGCTTTCCTTAATCAACGGTCGGGTTTATTAAAAGGGATTGCCGACCAGCTGGGCACAGGTATTTCCAATATCCTTGCGAATGAAACAGTAGAAAGCCAGCTGAAAGAAATTAAAAAATACAAACGGCAGCTGGAGCAGGAAAACCATGATCAGGAAGGAGAACGGATAAAAGAGAGGCGCCCCCATGATAAAGCCATTGGCAGTTCGGCCAGCATGCAGGAAGTGCAGGTGCTGGTGTCGAAGGTGGTAGCGTCCACGGCAACCGTATTGATATTGGGAGAAACGGGAACGGGCAAAGAGCTGCTGGCCCGCCAGATCCATAACTCCTCACCCAGGCGCCACCGGCTGATGATCAAAGTGAATTGCGCCGCCATCCCCGCCAGCCTGATGGAAAGCGAATTGTTCGGGCATGAGAAAGGCAGTTTTACGGGAGCTCACGAACGCAGGATCGGAAAATTTGAACTGGCAAACAACAGCACACTCTTTTTGGATGAGATCGGTGAGTTGCCACTGGAACTGCAGACAAAATTATTGAGGGTGCTGCAGGAAAGAGAAGTTGAGCGCATCGGCGGGAAGTCTGTGATAAGGGTCAATGTGCGTATCATTGCCGCTACCAATAAAAACCTTGAAGCAGAAGTTGCCGCAGGCCGCTTCCGGAGCGACCTTTATTACCGGCTGAATGTATTTCCGATTACTCTGCCTCCCCTGCGCGAAAGAAAAGAAGACATTCCCGCACTGGCGTCTTTTTTTATCAGCCGCTATTCCGCCGATACCGGAAAAAAGATCACCGGCGTTTCACCCAAGGTCATGGAGCAGCTAAGATCTTATTCCTGGCCCGGAAATATCCGGGAGATGGAACACCTGATTGAGCGCAGTATACTACTTACGAACACACCTCTTATTACCACGATCAATCTGCCGGGAAAGATCAGGATACAGCCTTCGCAGACCGTGTCGGAAACAGAGGCCCGCTCATTGGAAGACGTAGAGCGCGAACATATCCTTAACATGATCAGGCTCTCCAATGGCAGGATTTCCGGGCCAAATGGCGCTGCCGTCAAATTACGACTTCCTTCCACCACGCTGATCTCGAAGATGCAGAAGCTCGGGATCAGAAAAGGTCACTTCATCGATAGACCGGAAAAAACAGATTGAACTCAGGTTGTTTTTTGGTACTTCTTCCGGCATACAAATCCATCATTAGTTTTTTAATTTTTAAACGAGGTGATCGCTTCTTTGATCCCTTCTCCTGCGGTATTGAAAAAGGCCGGTCCGGCAAGCAGAATGGCTTTTACCGGCCCTGTGGCAGTAGAGAGTTTTTTGTCTTTCAGGTAATGTTGGGTCCTATGCGCTTCGATGATGCCGCGGGTGACGTTGCTGGCTACCAGTGCTGTCGGAGAGTCAATGCCGGCGTCTTTGATGTCGCTCGCAAAAGCAAAACTGTCCGCTCCCAGTTTTACAGCCTCCCGGAAAGCCACACTGCCAATACCGGTCATCACTTCCGGTGTGAATTTGTTCCGGTCTCCGAGGCCGATCAGCAAAAGCCTGGGCGCTTTGAGTGATCCTTTGGGAGGCTCGATCAGCAGGGTTTCATACAAACGACCTGTGAATTTTCCGGTTTTCCGGAGTTCGGTAATCTGGCCCTTCAGGGCTTCATCAAGGTGTACCATGCCGTTCAGGGCAGCAGGGAGTGCCGGAGGATTGAAAATATCGCCTTCGGTATATTCAAACACGCATACCACCTGCAAGGCACTGGCTGCGCCGGTAGGCCCCTGGACCAGTCCTTCGATGGCAAGCCCATCCACAGTTCCCCAGATCTTAGAAGTCCCGATGGGAGTTGTAGCGGTGGCTACACTGCCGGTTTGCTGAGCGCTGGCGGCAAGGGTTACGAAGAGCAGGGAACATGCCAGAAGGCCTGCTGCAAATGTGCTTCTGATGCGGTATTTAGGATTGGTGTTCGTCATGATTGTTTTTTTGAGGTTATTAAAATTTAAGAGAAAGCCGCGAGTTAATAAAAATACCGTCTTTGGGCGTGGCTACCAAGTCGGCAACAAAAGGGCCGGTGTCGAAATATTGAATGCCCGTATTAAACGAGATGAACCTGTTGAAGTTGTATGTGAGGCTGAGCAGGTAAGCTGTGCCAATGTATCTTTTCGACGACGAAGATCCCGGGAGGTTGAACCCTCCGCTGGGTCTGTATACACCGTCATGAAGCGAATAACGCCAGTTCATCACCACATCGGCCTGCAACAGGAGTTTCTGTGAAGGAGTAAGGGTTACATAAGGATGGATATCGATCAGGTTCACCGGGCCGATCTGCGGGCTAAATCCGAAATAGCCTCCTTTGGGGTAAAGTGGGTTGAAGGATTGAAGATTTCCGTCCCCGGCCTTCTGATCTCCTGAAATATAATCGTTGCGGAGGTTTACGGAGGGCTTATACTTTACGCCTTCAAACATATAGCCTATATCAACAGATCCGGTCCAGGCCTTAATCGTGCCCTGTCCGAATTTTCCCAGCTGAAGCGCAGCTTCCAGGTTATAGATAAATCCGCCGCCATATTTCCAGACCCTCGTGCCCCATGTGTGGCGTATTTCATTTTGCCTTCCTTCCTCAAATGTAGCATTGCCCCGCTGTATCCCAAGATAATAAGCGTCGAGATTTGCCGCCTTCCTCAGGATCAACCTGGAATACATGCCCCACAGGTTTGCCTGCAGGCTTGGCTTGTTATCAAAAGTGCCGGTATTGACCGTATCGGCCATCATCGCAAAGGCATCTATTTGCAAGTTTTTGGAAGAGAATACCGCTTTCGCCCCGGTAAAATAAAGCCGGAGGTTAGGGCCTTCCCTCACAGAAATCAAACGGCCACTGCCATAATCCAGCTCCTGCCTGCCGAGCCTTACCGTTAGCGATGAGGATGCCGTTTGAATGGCTTTGATGTCGGCAAAAAGGTTCTGGATATTCAGATGATCTGCGTCAATAGGTCTGGGACCGTTTTTCCGTCCGTTTTCCCAGGCGCTCCTAAGCTGGCCGAATATGCGAAACCGGGCACCTATGTGGAGGTCGGCATGGAGGTCGTAACGCTGCAACAGGAAATAGTTATGCCCGATGCCATACAGCCCCCAATCCTCATTATTAAAATCAACATACTCTGCCCTTGCCGAACCGCCAAAAGAAACATACGTCGCTTTGCTTTTTGAAAGAGGCATGAACTTGAAACGGTTGTAAAACGTTTTCGGTGAATCGGCAAGCTGCGTGTAGCTTTCCTCAAAACGCATCAGCTTGAAGGATTGCCCGTATGCCTCTGCCTGTATGGTAAAGATGCCGGCCACCATCAGTAGCCGCGCTAAGGTTCCGGTAAATGGTATTAAAGACATCGTCCTCGTCATATCACATCGATTGATACAAGGGTGTGGTTGTCTGGCGGAAGCACATTGAGGGACGGTTTCATTGTTCTTTAAACAGATTTAGTAAGTTTTTAATTGTGCCCAACACAATTCAAATGCCGGCTTTTAAGTTGTTGGATGTCAAAAGTATAGATCCGGGAAGCTTATATTTAAAATACGCTATTTCGTAAAATTATGAAAATTGGCAAAACCGGAAAATCAGCCGGTCCGTTTTTTACTACGGCTTCAGGGTAGCATTGCTGCCGGTCAGGAGATGCCATCTCGGTTGAATCTCTTTGCCCCGTTGCGGGATCAGGCTGCGGTACAGCGAAGCTTCGTTCAAGCTTGCCTTTCTTCATCAGGAAGCGCCGGCCTGAAGCTCATCTACTAATCCGCTGCTGCCATTAATTTCCCGGCCATCTGTTTATTTGCCAGAACGGAGAGTGGCGACATTGGCCATGGCGGCGATGCAAAGAAAACACATGAAAAGGACCGACCAGCTCCAGCCGCCGGCATCGTATAGCTGTATGGAAATAAAGGCGCTCAAGGCCCCGCCAATGAAATAGCTGGTCATATACGCTGTGTTGATGCGGCTGTTGGCGTTTTCATCCAAGGAATAAATAACCGCGATGTTGCTAACCTGCGTGGCCTGTACGCCAACATCGAGCAGGATAACGGCAAGCCAGATGACGGCTACAGATCCCTGGAACATAAGTAAGAGGATGGCGCTGGCCAAGGTAAGGCTGGTAGAAAAAAGCAGGGAGCGATAGGTGGAGCCTTTGTCAGCCAGGCTCCCAAATACAGGTGCGATCAATGCTCCGGCGGCGGCCAGCAGGCCAAACATTCCGATCTGCGATGCCTTGTAATAGAATGGAGCTCCGCTGAGGTAAAGCGTGAGCGTTACCCAGAATGCACTCAGGGTGCCGAAGATAAACATGCCTGTCAGGGCTGTTTTGCGAAGCAACGGAAACCTTGATAATTGAGCGAGGGTGGATCTCAACAATCCGGAATAGGTTCCGCTGAACCTCGCCGGAACACTTGGAAAATCTGCCTGCATCAGGCCTGTTACCGCAAGCACCAGCACTGCCGAGAAGATGTAAACATATTGCCAGCCGAGCCAGTTGGTAATAAATCCGCTGAATACCCTTGCCGCCAGTATGCCCACCAGGAGCCCTGTGAAGATCTGCCCTACGATCCTGCCACGGTTCTTATCGGCCAGGCTTGCTGCCATCGGAAGAATAACCTGGGCCACTACAGAGAAAACGCCAATGAGCAGGCTCCCTGCGTACAGCACATACAGATGGGGCGCGAAAGCAGTCAGCAGTAATGAAGCGATCAGCGCTGCCTGGAGGTAGAGTACCAGCTTTTTGCGTTCGAGCATGTCGCCGATAGGCGTGAGAAAAAATAAACCGATGCCGTAACCCACCTGGGACAAAACGGAAATGAGGCCCGCGTTTTCGGTGCTGATCCGGAAGTAGGCGCCGATGCTGTGAAGAATGGGCTGGCTGTAATAGACATTGGCGACAGCAATGCCTGCTGTCGCTGCCATAATCCATACCTGCGAAGAAGAGAGGGTTTTCATGGCTGCCACCTTATCTCAGATTGTCCGCTTGCGTCGATAAGCCCCGGCCTGGCAGTACATGGCATCTTTCATCAAAAAAGCAATTATAACTCATCGCCGCTCAGGAGAAAACGATCCGAGACGCTTTCTGTAATTCATCTTCTGTAATGGTATGACCCATGGAAGGATAAACCTTTACGGTGACGGCGGCAGACAGGTTTTTTAAAATGGTCTCGCTCTCATAGACCCGGTCAACCGGCACATGGGGATCGGGATCGGAGGTGCCGATAAAAACAGGTGTTTGCTCAAAATTACCTTTGTAGCGCTCAGAGTAGATCCGGTCTCCGATGAGCCCACCGGTAAAAGCCACCACTCCGCCATAGCGTTGTGCATGGCGGCAGGTATATTCAAGGGTCAGGCAGGCGCCCTGTGAGAAGCCAAGAAAATAGATATTCTTTGCCGGGATTCCTTTCTGTACGATTTCATCTGCCAGTGTGCCGATCTGTTCCAGGGCCGAGCTCAGCCAGGGCTCATTGGCAGGCGGAGGTGCGAGAAATGATTGAGGATACCAGCTATAGCCGCTTGCCTGCGGAGCATACAGCGCATAATCCTTTACCGGAAGGTATTGGGCAATGGATAAAATATCCTCAGGGCTTCCACCGCGTCCGTGCAGCATTATAAGCGCCTTAGAGGCATTGGTCTGATTTCCGGATTCTATAACCAGTCGTTTGTGCATGATGTGATGTCGGATTAAAAGATTATTGGATTTTTGGTAATGCCGTTTCGATCTTGTCCCTGAGGCCTTCGTATTGCGCAGGTAATTTTAAGTGGCTGCCTAATTCAGCCAGCGGCTCATCAACGGTGAACCCGGGATTATCGGTAGCAATTTCGAACAGCACTCCGCCCGGCTCTCTGAAATAGAGAGAGTAAAAATAATCGCGGTCGATCTTCGCAGTGATCTGGTAGCCTGCTGCGACTATTTTTTCACGGTACCGCATCTGGATCTCTTCATTTTGCACCCTGAAAGCTATGTGGTGGTTGGTTCCGGCAGCCCCACGTCCGCTTTCCCCATCCGGCTCCAGGATAATGTCAATGCTATTTGCTGTGGCGATGGCATCTGTTACGAAACGGTAGCGGTTGCCTTCCTGTGCAACCTGGCGGTATCCGAAAATATCCGTGAGTATGGTAGCTGTGGGCTTCAGATCCTTCAAGGTAAGAGCCGTATAATGAAATCCTTTAAGGCCGTTTACCTGGTTTATGTCCTGCGACTCCCAGGCTTTGCGTTCATCGCTGGTTTTAGTGATCACCAGCACGAGCTTCAGTCCGTCAGGATCCGTAAAGGCCAGCGAAGGCTCGCCAAAAATATCAGTTTCATGTTCGTAAGGCACCTTAAACGCATCAAACCTGGCTTTCCAGAACCCGAAACTTCCGGCAGGTACAGCATACCCGATTTCAGTGGCCATGCCGGTTCCTGCTTTTCCCGGCCCTATACCTTCCCAGGGAAAGAAGGTAAGAATGGTTCCAGGCGCTCCCTGCTCATTTCCGTAATAGAAATGATAGGTGCCCGGATCATCAAAGTTTACGGTTTTTTTTACCATGCGTAAGCCCAGTACCTTGATATAAAAATCGTAGTTGCGCTGTGCATTGTCGGCGATTGCCGTAATATGGTGCAGGCCAAGAATTTTGTCTTCCATAGTCGTATTTTTTAGAGTATTAGTGATGGTATTTAGGGTCAAGTTGTTTTTTATATTCGGGATGTTTTTTTATAAAACCTGATACAAAGGGGCAGTACACCATGACCGGTTTTTTAAGTTCCCTGGCATAAGCAAAAGCCTCCGTTGCAAGTGCGCTGGCGATGCCTTTCCCTTTGAGAGGTTCAGGAACACGCGTATGCATCAGCGCAATACTTCCCTTGTAAAACCGGTAGGTCAGGTAACTTTTGAGGCCATCCAACTCAGTTTCAAACTGCTGTTCGGCAGTATTGTTCGTAACAGGTATCATAGGTGCATTTATTAATTATCAGTCAGGCAGGAAGCCAGTAGAGCAAACACCGGATAGTAGTCAATTTAGATGCCGAACCGCAATGTCTTGATTGTTAGTTGAATGCCTGTTAGGTGGGATTGTAGAATTACGGCATTTGGTAAATTTATGAATGAGGCCATGTGGATCGGCATGCCACGCAGGAATACCGGCGCGATGTTGGTACCGGCGAAAACAAAGTGTAGATACAAGCCTGTGCATACTCGAAGTTATGCACATCCATAGTTGTGACGGCGCGTTGCAGGCCGGATAGCAGAAAACCGGGCTAGTGAGTTAGTTATTGTCCCCGCCGAAATAAGTCATCTCGATGATGTCGGCATTCGTGGCAATATCCCAAATCACTTCATTGATAATGGCCTCGGACGTTAGTTCGATCGGTTGGATGGCGTGTACCACAACCGATTCGCAAGGTGTGCCATCCGTCCGCTTGTCGGTGGTGATGATCACGGAGCAATACGTACAGTAGCTACTTTCTTTCAGCATTTGGTATAAATTCAGGTTGAGGTTATATTCTCCGCAACGGCTGTTGAAATAGAACACGTCTTTGCCCATATAGCGCTCTTTGATGACCCAGGCGTACACATACTGGTAACGCATGCTTTCGTCTTTTTGCTTCATGGCTACATCAAGCCTGAACACGCCCGGCGAGATCTCATCCAGTTTATATTTCCAGCGCTCGCTGATATTGGTCAGGATGATTTTCAGATCCGGCTTTTCCGATTTTACTTCCATGCTTATAAACGTTTAGGTTAAGCTAAAATAATAAAAATCAGGAATAAATGCTTAGCGGGTTGGATTTCCTTTGATGAAAAACAGGGCCAGCCCGTTCATGCAATACCTTAAGCCGGTGGGCTGTGGCCCGTCGTCGAATACATGGCCGAGGTGCGCATTGCACTTCTGGCAGGAAACAGCCTCCCGCTGCATTCCCAGCGAATTGTCCGTTGATTTGCTAATGCTTTTGGTAGAGTAGGCCTGCCAGAAGCTGGGCCAGCCGGTGCCCGAGTCGAATTTTTTCAGGGAGCTGAACAGCGGGTTTTTGCAGCTTACGCAGTAATAGTAGCCTTTTTCATGGTTATCGTTATAGTTGCCTTTGGTGTACGGATTTTCCGTGCCTTCCTCCCGGGTGATGCGGTACTGGGCCGGAGTAAGGATCTTTTTCCATTCCCCGTCCGGTTTGATGACTTTGCTTGTCCAGGCCGTATCGGCCGGGGAAGGTGTTTGGGCTGTTGCAGGCTGCTGGGCCTGTGCCGTTGTAAAAGCGGCGAGTATGAGGAGCATGATCAGATTTCGCATAATGAGGTTATTGAGGTTTACAGGCATGTACGATAAAACAGCCATGTTCGGATTTATATCAAAAAGCCGTTCCGGAAGTTTAATTGAATCAGGAATTCAGTATCTTTAGCATTTATAATCCGGGAGCATCCCGTAAGCATTTATTTTTGCAACTAAGTGAATAAAGATAAGATCATCATAGATCCCAATATGGGGTCCTTTTTTTCTTTAAAAGAGGTCGTCAGGTACAAAACCCTGTTGAGCAATCTGGCCCGGCGCGATTTTTTAGTGCGTTACAAGCAGGCCTTTGCCGGGATCATCTGGGCGCTTGTGAAACCCCTGGTGAGCATCCTGGTTTTCGGCTACATCGCCTCCAAGATCAACAGCGGCGAAAGTACCGCGCGCAATTTCCTGTATGTGGCCTCTGCCATGCTTCTCTGGCAGCTCTTTTCTAATGTATTCAATGAGGTGAGCAATTCCATCGTAGGGAATGCCAACCTTTTCTCCAAAGTGTATTTCCCTAAGATCATTATTCCGCTGAGCACCATCTTGGTATGCCTCGTGGACTTTGTGATTTCACTGCTTATCCTGATCGTGCTTTTCATCATTGCCGGAGAACCCGTCCACTGGCAGATTGTCCTGGCGCCGTTGTTTGTGCTGCTTACTCTTATCAATGGCTTCGGCATCGGCTTATACTTTGCAACCATCAATGTGAAGTACCGCGATGTGAAATTCATTGTGCCTGTATTGGTTCAGTTCGGGATGTATGTGAGCCCGGTTATTTTTTCCACAGCGTATTACCTGGAGCGCCTTCCGCAATGGCTGCACTGGCTCTTTTGCCTGAATCCGATGGTAGGGGCCATCGACGGCTTTAAGTATTGCCTCTTTGGCGGCGAAGCCATATACAACCCCCAAACCTTTGCCTTATCGGTAGGTGTGTCCTTCCTCTTTTTGTTTACAGGCATCAAGTATTTTTTTAAGTTCGAGCGCAGCTTCGTCGATTATATCTAATGAGCAAAGATCACATCATACAGGTTGAGGGCCTGAGTAAGCAATATATTCTCAACAGGAATGCTGCCGAGAAAAGTGATACGCTGTACGGCAATGTGCTTGGCGCTGTGAAAGGGCTGAGAACCATTGGGCGTAAAAAAGAAACCGAGGAGTTCTGGGCATTGAAAAATGTATCCTTTGAGGTGGAGCGCGGCGACAGGGTAGGGGTGATCGGCAGGAATGGCGCAGGAAAATCGACCCTGCTGAAAATACTATCGCGTATTACGCCTCCTACCAAAGGCCGCATCGAATATACGGGGCGCATGGCTTCCCTGCTCGAAGTAGGTACGGGCTTTCACGGCGATCTTTCCGGAAGGGAGAACATCTACCTCAACGGCTCTATCCTTGGGATGAGCAAGCAGGAGATCGACAAGAAGTTTGACGAGATCGTGGCTTTCAGCGAGGTGGAGCGCTTTCTCGATACACCCGTAAAACGCTATAGCAGCGGGATGTATGTGCGCCTGGCCTTTGCCGTGGCGGCACACCTTGAACCCGAAATTTTAATTGTGGATGAAGTGCTGGCAGTAGGCGATGCCGCTTTTCAGAAAAAATGCCTGGGCAAGATGCAGGATGTCAGCACCAAAGAAGGCCGTACCATTTTGTTTGTAAGCCATAACATGGATGCCGTGCAAAAGCTATGCAATAAAGGCCTGCTGATGCATAAAGGCGAATTGTTGCAGCAGGGCGGCATTGATGCCGTCATTTCTTCCTACATCAGCAACAATGCCTTGTCGAACGGATTTTTTGAAATCGAAAAAAACCAGATCGAGAATCTGAGCCAGATGGGCAAGGTGCTGTCGGTATCGGTTCTCAACGCGCACAACGAGGTTTCAGGCGAGATCCCGACAGGATCTTCCTGGAAGATCTCTATCCGGTTCGTGCTTGAAAAAGACCATGACTTCTTTGTGATCGGCTACGGCTTCCAGAGCCTGTTCGGAAATCCCATCAATACCTCCTGGAGCAGTGGGAGGCCGATGAAACGCGGGGTGTACGAAGCTGTTTTCAGCAACCAGGAAATTTTTTATACCACCGGGCAATACAAAATAGCTGTGGGCCTGTCCAATAACAACCATTCGTATTTTTACAACGATACCGAGTCTTTCCTTACCATCAGCGATGCCGGTATGGCTTACGAAACCGAAAGGATCATCAACAAAGACAGTGGGCTTATCCTGAACCAGCTGCCGGTGGAGATCAGGGAAATAAACGGCTGAACAGGCCGCTCCGTGAGGAGAGGATAATTAGTAGAAAAACATTAACACCAAGATATGAAATTACATTTAGGCTGCGGATTAAAATACATGGAAGGTTACGTGAATATCGACTTTCCACTAACGGAACATACCATACAGGAAAAAAGTGTGGCGGATGAATTCCATAATCTGTACGAACTCACCTATAAGCCTGCCACTATTCATGAAGTTAGGCTCCATCACGTATTCGAGCATTTCGAGCGCATGGCGGCCTGCGCCTTTATGGCCGGCTGGAATTCCTGGCTGAAACAGGGAGGCATTCTGCATATCGAGGTGCCTGATTTTGAAATGACCTTCAAAAAAAACTTTTCCATGCTGAACGGTACAAAATATGAAGGCGTAGGATTGAGGCATATTTTCGGGTCGCAGGAAGCATCCTGGGCTGTGCACTACGAGGGCTATTCCAAACACAGGCTTACGAAGATCTTCAGGGCTTTTGGCTTTGAGGTGGTGGAGGTAAAACGGAACTCGCACCTCCGCACTTACAACATTGAAGTGATCGGGAAGAAGGTGAAATCGCTGAGCTATGAGGAGGCCTTGAAAAACGGCGCAGACTACCTGAGGGATTATATGGTAGACCAGGGCCCTTCGGAAATAGAAATGCATAAAGTATGGTGTGCCAATTTTGAGAACCAACTGAAAAAATCGTTTGCAGGATAAGAAGTCTATATCGGTCGTTATTCCCACTTACAACCGCGCCGCCGACCTGTTGATTGCTGTTGAAAGTGTGCTTGGGCAGGAAGAGCCGGTGTTGGAAGTGCTGGTGTGCGACGACGGCTCTACAGACAATTCCCGTGAGCTGATCGGGCAGCTGAATCACCCTGCCGTCAAATGGCTGGATTGCGGAAAGAATGGCCGGCCCGCTATTCCAAGGAATATAGGGATTGAAAAGAGCGCCGGCGACTGGATCGCTTTTCTGGACAGTGATGATAGCTGGACTCCGGAAAAAACAAAAAAACAGCTGGCTTTTGCCCGCGACCATCGTCTGAAAGCGGTATGCTCAAATGCTTCGCGGATCAGGAATGGCATCAACGAGGGCGCTTATGTGCACTATGATAAGCCGATCATTACATTGCGCGACCTGATGCTTCAGAATTCGGTGATCTGCAGTTCGGCCATGATCCGGAAAGAGGTTCTGCTCGGCACTTCCTTATTCCCGGTAGAAAGGGAGCTGGTGGCAGAAGATTATGCCCTGTGGCTGCGCATAGCCACCAAAGCGGATTTTGGCTTCATCAATGAGAACCTCGTGAATTACACCGATCATTTTGAAACCTCCGTGAGGTCGGAGTACAAAGGAGATGCCTGGGACATGTTCAAGGTGATCTTCGCCGACTTCAAAGGCTGGATGAAAAAGGAGGGGGTGGTTTTATCCGGAGAAGATAAACGGGCATTGAAGAAACATCTGAAAACAATTGAGCATAAAGGCGTTCCGACAGCCACTGAAGAGTTTTTCAGGAAGCTGAAAGATAAGCTCGGAATAAACCCATAAGAACATGACAGAAAATCCATTGGTAAGTGTGATCATGCCGCTGTATAACGCCGAAGCCTATCTGCGCGAGGCAATAGACAGTATCCTGGCACAAAGCTATCCGCATTTCGAGTTGCTGATCCTGAATGATGGCTCCTCCGACGCATCGGAGGAAATTTGTTTGTCCTATAAGGATCCGCGCATCAGGTACCATTTTCATAAGAACATCGGGCTGGCCGGAACGCTCAACAAAGGCCTGGAGCTTAGCAACGGGAAATACATCGCACGCCAGGACCAGGATGATATTGCCCACCGGGACCGTTTTGAAAAGCAGGTGGCCTACCTGGAGAAACACCCGGGGGTGTTGTTGCTTGGTACGAGGGCCAATGTGTTTTCCGATACGCAGCGTTTTATCAAACAGCACGACCATGCCACGTATCCGGCTTTGTTGAAGTTCGACCTCCTGTTCGATAATCCTTTTGTCCACAGCACGGTGATGTTCCGTAAGAAAGACAGTGACCTGATCGGCGGCTACAATACCGACCGCTCCTATTTTGAAGATTATGAGCTGTGGTCGCGCTTTGCGCAGAGGGGCGATGTGGCCAATCTGCCGGATGTGCTGCTGGAGTACAGGCATCATGACAAGGGGCTTTCCAAAAGCACGAACTATTTTAAGGAAGATGCGGTATTGAACCAAAGCCTCCTGAACATGGAAAACCTGATGGGGCAGAAGAAGGAGGTGTACCATGAGCTGGCCGCTTTATACCATTGGAGGCCGGAAAAATGCAAGGGCTTATCGCGAAAAGACTTATTTTTGGCCTTGCAGGAGTTTGCAGACCGCATAGGTACTTTGTATCCGAATGACAGAAAACTGGTGACAGGAAGAAAAAAACAATATGAAAAGATCATCCTCTACAGGCTGAATATCAACCAGAGAAGAAAGTTCCCGGACAATAAGCTAAAGATGTTCTTTTTGAAAGTGGAAAATAAATTAAAGGGCTTACATCCGAATGTAATTAATGATTAAGATGAAGATTGTTCATTGTGTAGAATCGTATCATCCCAACGTCGGGGGCATGCAGGAGGTGGTGAAGCAGCTTTCCGAGCGCCTTGCCAGGCTGGGCCACCAGGTAACAGTGGCTACACGCTATAATCCGGACCGTAACTTCTCTGAGCTCAACGGTGTAAAGATCGAATCATTTAAGATCGTGGGGAATCCGCGCAAAGTGGAAAGTGAAGAAGACCAGCGTTATGTAGACTACCTGCTGAACCTTGATGCCGACGTGATCACATTTTTTGCCGCCCAGCAATGGGCTACCAACCTGGCCTTGCCAATCCTCGGCAGGATTAAGGCGAAGAAAGTGTCGGTGCCAACGGGCTACTCGGGCTTGTACTGGCCTGAGTTCAAAGATTATTTTGAGGATATGAAAACCCAGATCCATGGCTACGACATGAATGTGTACCTGAGCCATGATTACCGCGATATTAATTTTGCACGTGAAAACAAGGTGCAGCACATGACGGTGATTCCGAATGGCGCTGCGGAAGATGAATTTTTGCCAGATACGGAGATCGATGTGCGTAAGGAGCTGGGAATCCCGAAAGATGATTTCCTGTTGTTACTGGTAGGCTCTTACACCGGTTGGAAAGGTCACAAAGAGGCCATCGAATTGTTTTTGAGATCAAACCTGAAGCATGCAACGTTGCTGATGATCGGCAATAACTACGAGTATTTCAAGCGGCAGTACGTGAAGCATCCGAAGTTGTTTTTCCTGATGCTCATGAGTAAGCTCTTTAGCAGCAAAAAGGTGATCTTTAATTATTTTCCACGGAAATTTACCGTGGCGGCTTACAAGCAGGCAAACCTGTTTCTTTTTCCTTCTAATGTGGAATGCTCTCCGATCGTCTTGTTCGAATGCGCAGCCGCGAAGCTGCCATTTATCTCTACCGATGTCGGCAATACGCCTGAGATCGCTCAGTGGACCAAAGGCGGGCTCATCATGCCTACTACCAAAGATGAAGGCGGCTTCAGCCATGTGAATATGGAGGAAGGCGTGAACATGCTGAACCAGCTTTATGCCGACGGAAAAAAACGTCAACAAATGGCGGAGGAATCCTTCGCGATATGGAAGCAGAAATACAGCTGGGAGGTCATTGCCAAAGAATATGAACAGCTATACCTCAATCTTATCAAGGGATGATTATTACCAAACTCATAGGTGGCCTCGGGAACCAGATGTTTCAGTATGCAGCGGGGAAAGCGCTGGCCTGCCGGCACGGCGTGGAAGTGAAAGTTGATCTGTCGGAGCTGAATAAAAACGCCGGTGACAAATACACACAGCGTGCTTATGAACTGGGTATCTTTGCATCGGGGATCCAGGTAGCCAGTGATAAAGAGCGGGCGCCTTTTGCCGAAGGCGATGGAAGCCGCATCAAACGTGAATTGCAGAGGCGGCTGCCTTTTTTGTTCAATACCTTGAATGCAGTGGAAAGCGGATCGGCCTATCATCCCGCTTTTGCGAGGTATCCTAAGAATACGTATTTGCAAGGCTTCTGGCAGAGCGAAACGTATTTCAAAGAGTATGAGGCTGAGATCCGTAAAGATTTTCGTTTTCGCGAAAGCGTGACGGATGCCTGTAAGCACCTTAAACAACAGGTGAGTGGCTGCAACGCCGTATCGCTCCATGTGAGGCGCGGCGACTACGTGAGCAACCCGGCCGCCAATCAATTCCACGGTTTATGCTCTCCGGAATATTACCGCGATGCCGTTCACTATATTGGTCAATCGCAAAAAGATACGGAGCTCTTTGTGTTTTCCGATGATATTGCCTGGTGCCGGGAGCATCTGAAGTTCGACAGGCCGACCCATTTTATAGAAACCAACACGGCCTATGAAGATATGTACCTCATGAGCCAGTGCAATCACCACATCATTGCCAACAGCAGCTTTAGCTGGTGGGGCGCATGGCTTAACGATAAAGCCGGGAAGATCGTTGTGGCCCCAAAGCAATGGTTCCTGGATAGCTCTGTGAATACCTCCGATATTATTCCTGCCTCATGGGTGAAGCTGTAAACTCACAACCCTTGGTATCGGTGCTCATGCCGGTGTATAATGCTGAAAAGCATTTGAAGGAAGCCATGGACAGCATCTTATTGCAAACGTACCATCACCTGGAAGTTGTGATCGTCAATGACGGCTCTACCGATGGCAGCGAGGCGCTTTTAGCATCCTATAACGACAGCCGCATCAGGCTACTGGTAAATCCCGAAAATAAAGGATTGATCTACTCATTGAATTACGGACTCTCAGCCTGTAAGGGGAAATACGTGGCGCGCATGGATGCAGATGACATC
>DGQK01000051.1 GCA_002390745.1 Bacteroidetes bacterium UBA4416
CTCTTTGTATCCAATTGTTTTCTTCAACAAAACCGGGAACGTTTGTTAATTTTCTAATCAGGCTATACCCAGGACTAGATTCTTCCGTATTAAGATTCCAATTAGAATAATGATTTTGTAACTCTCGTGATATAAGTGAGTAATACTCGTGCCATTTTTTAGGGAAGTATTTGTCTTTTACATCGGGATGAATTAATAGTAGATTTTCAACATCTTCTAAGGCAAAAATTTTTAATTTTTCCTGTAAATAGGGCCCAAGTAATTTGACTAAATTTTTCTTATCTTCTTCACTTATTTTTTTTATAATTACTAATAGGAACTCATCGGGGTGATGTAAATTAAATAATGGCTGAATCTGTTCGGCTATTCTTCTTAAGGTAAATGAATCATTATTTTGGATTCGCTTAATCTCGCAAATTACTTTGCGACCATTTTCCGGTGAATAACCTTGCGATAAATCAATTCCTAGGTCATTAGGGCCTTGCTGAGGCGTCAATGAATATCCTCTTTTTGAAAAGAGATCTTTTATAAGCTCTTCTAGTTCTACAGGGCTAATATTTTCAAGTGTTTTGTTCAAAGAAGTATTATTTTATGGGTTATCTATTTCCAGAGGTTGTATTTCATAGTCTCCGAAAGCAATTTAATCAATCCTCCTGATCTAAAAATGGCGGTTTACCGCCCTTTTTTATAGATTTTAATCTATAAATTAGCTCCCGATGAAATATAGTACGATTAGTGCATTAACAACACTAACTTGAAGATAAAGGTCAACTCAAACGAAAATCCGTATCCATCTGCTGATATGGAGCAAAAACGCCTTCAGCCACGCAAGCTGAGCTCGTATTTTATGGTGCTGATCGAGAGCGGCTCCATCACCTACAACCTCGATATGCAGGATATTACGCTTACGGAAGGGCAGTTGCTGTTTGCGATGCCGAACCAGGTTTTTGTGCCCCCCTCCAAAGCAGACGATCTTACGTACTTCAAGGTATTATTTGATGATAACACGCTGGCGTTGCTGCCACAGCAATTTCCCTTTTTAGTGAATCCTTTGCAGTCGCAAACCATACTTTTTGACAATGCCGCAAGGCAGCGGATAAGAAAGTGCTTTGAGATTTTAAACCAGATTCTTTACCTGGATCAACTTCCAACCGATACAGAAATCCTATTGGCCTATCTGAACTCGCTGTTAGTGGAGCTGAACAGTGCTTATTTCAAAAACAATGAGCCAGCCAGCCAGTTAAACGCGAACCTTTCCAAATTTATTGAATTCAAATTGGCCGTAGAAACACACCTGACAGAGCAGCCGTCTATCAATGCCATTGCCGAAAAGCTGGCTTTAACCACCAATAGCTTATACCGGATCGTCAAAGAATATTCCGGGATTTCGCCGAAGGACTTTCTTACTAACCGCCTGATGATAGAAGCACAACGGAAATTGCATTATTCCAGGCTGTCGGTCAAAGAACTGGCCTATGAGCTGGGCTTTAATGACCCTGATTATTTTTCACGCCTTTTCAAAAAATGCACCGGAAAAAGCGTCAGTGAGGTTTTAGAAACCCGGCAGGATTTGTCAGGAGAATAAATGGATTTGTCCATCTTCCCTGTTTTTTGGCTACCTACTTTTGCGTCATTCATCTAAACTTGAAAAAAATGAAATCAGCATTAGTAACAGGAGCCAACAAGGGTATTGGCTTTGAAGTTGTGAGGCAACTCGCACAAAAAGGAATGTATGTTTATCTCGGCAGCCGTAATTTAGAAAACGGCCGGAAAGCCGTGGATGCATTAAAAGCAGAAGGCTTAAACACCATAGAGGCTATTGAGCTTGACGTGACAAACGACGAATCTGTAAAGAATGCCCGTGCGGAAATTGGCAGGAAAACAAAAGCATTGGACATATTGATCAATAATGCAGGCATCTACGGCGGCTATCCGCAGCAGGCGCTCAATGCAGGCATCGACCAGTTCAAGGCCGCCTATGATGCCAATGTATTTGGTGTGGTGAGGGTAACACAGGCATTTATGGATCTATTGAAAATGTCTCCGGAGCCCCGCATTGTCAATGTCAGCTCAAGTCAGGGTTCCATAACCTTGCACAGCGACCCCTCATACACCTATTACGACTACAAAGGGGCTGTGTATCTTTCTTCAAAATCGGCCATGAATATGTATACAGTGGTTTTGGCTTACGAACTGAAAGATCTTAATTTTAAAATAAATGCTGTTTGCCCGGGTTATACAAAGACAGATTTCAACGGCCATCGCGGGCCCGGCAAGATTGAGGATGCAGGCAAACGAATCATCCGATACGCATTGATTGACAAAGACGGACCGACAGGAAAATTTTTCAGTGAGGAGAACAATCCTGCAACAGGCGAGATCCCATGGTAATGAGGCAGGCTTCTATGTCAGGAAGTTGTTTCATGGTTTCATTTACATTCCCTGCTGATGGTGTTGGATAGCAGCTTAGCCAAAAGCTGTGGGAAGCATCAAAAAGCAGATGTTATTTTATTCCCGGGCATTTTTTTATGGCCCGGGGATAGCTCGTTTTCCTGTTCTGTATAAAAAAAGAGTGTTTTTTGGTTTGTTTTTAGTCATTTGATAGTCAGGTAATTAGATCGGGTCCTGAACTTTGGCGCTGAAAATTTAATTTAAACTTCGCTTCAATTAAATAACTTTGTTCTATCCTTAGGTATTTCTCCATATTTCTTTTATCAGTTTATCTGATCTTCACGACTGAGCTTGGCCAGTTCGTGAAGCTCCCTTTATTTGTGAAACACTATCTTGAGCACAAGTCTAAAGATTCGCAATTATCATTGATCGGATTTATTGAAATGCATTATGCGAATCAGGACATTCAGGATGATGACTACGATGAGGACATGAAGCTACCTTTCAAAAAGCATAACGTTTGTCCCGGCACGTCTTTGGTTTCTTTCGTGCCTGCTAATGATGAGGAGTTCACATTCAGGCTTTCCGACACAGGCCGGGAAATCTATTCTTCGTACCAGGATGTGTTTTTACCTTCCACTTCTCTTTCTTCCATCTGGCAGCCGCCAAAAGCCTGTTAATTATTAGTTGATGTTTAGTCATTGTATGCTCCCATTGGGTCGGCATATAAACGACTGTCGTTTTTTATAATTAACACTAAAGGAAAATTATGCTGAATAAAATAATTGAGTTTTCCATACGGAATAAACTCATCATCGGGCTCTTCGTATTGGCCCTGATAGGCTATGGCGCTTATGAAGTGACCAAACTCCCTATTGACGCTGTGCCCGACATTACAAATAACCAGGTGCAGGTTATCACCGTGGCGCCGTCTTTTGGTGCAACAGATATCGAAAGGCTTGTCACGTTTCCGATCGAACAGGCAAACACAAATATTTCCGGCCTAAAGGAGATCCGAAGCTTTTCACGCTTTGGCCTGTCGCTGGTAACGATCGTGTTTGATGATGAAACGGATATTTATTGGGCAAGGCAGCAGGTTTCGGAGCGCCTTCAGAAAATACAATCGCAAATTCCCCAGGGAATCGGTACGCCGGAGCTTGGCCCGGTTTCTACCGGTCTGGGTGAAATTTACCAATATACGGTCAGGGCCAAAGAGGGCTACGAAAACAGGTACAGCGAAACAGAGCTGCGTACCATCCAGGACTGGCTTGTGCGCAGGCAGTTGCTGGGTGTTAAAGGTGTGGCCGAGGTGAGTAGCTTTGGCGGCAAGCTGAAACAATTTGAGATCGCCGTCGATCCTGATAAGCTGCAATCCTATCATGTAACGATCCTCGATATATTTAACGCGCTGGAAAAAAATAACCAGAATACGGGAGGCACATACATTGAAAAAGGTCCGACTGTTTTGTTCATCAGAAGCGAAGGCTTGATCGGAAATATTGAGGACATTGAGAATATATCGGTTAAATCAACAGAGACAGGGCGACCTCTATTCATCAGGGATGTTGCCAGCGTACATATTGGATTTGCTACCCGCTACGGTGCCATGTGCTATAACGATCAGGGAGAAGTTGCAGGAGCCGTGGTGATGATGTTGAAGGGCGCCAATAGCAGTGATGTCATCAGGCAGGTGAAAGAGCGGGTTGCCCAGATACAGAAAACGCTTCCGGAGGGCGTGGTGATCGATCCATTTTTAGACAGAACGAAGATGGTAAACAATGCGATCGGTACCGTTGAGCAAAACCTGATGGAAGGAGCGCTTATCGTCATTTTCGTGCTGGTGTTGTTTTTGGGGAACCTGAGGGCAGGCTTGCTGGTGGCTTCCGTCATACCGCTTGCCATGCTGTTTGCAGTCATCCTGATGAATATATTTGGCGTAAGCGGAAACCTGATGAGCCTGGGCGCGCTGGATTTTGGCCTGATCATAGACGGTGCGGTGATCATTGTAGAAGCGGTGATGCACCAGCTTTCCCATAATAAAAAGTTCAGGATCATTCCTCAGCTCAGCCAGCAGAAAATGGATGAGGAGGTAAAGTTGTCCGCATCCAAAATGATGAACAGCGCCGTTTTCGGGCAGGTGATCATTCTTGTGGTGTACCTGCCGATATTCACGCTGCAGGGCATAGAAGGGAAAATGTTCAAGCCTATGGCACAAACAGTGGCTTTTGCCCTGCTGGGCGCTTTTGTGCTTTCTCTTACCTACATCCCCATGATGAGCGCCTTATTTCTGAGTAAAAAAACAAAGCACAAGCGAAACATCTCCGATAAGCTGATGTCGGTGATTGAAAAGGCTTATCAGCATGCGCTGGCAAAAGTGCTGCGCTATCCGCGAACCGTTCTGGCATTGGTGATCGCATTGTTTGCCGGAGCTGCTTTTACACTCACCACGCTTGGTGGAGAGTTTATCCCGGCCCTGGAGGAAGGAGATTTTGCTCTTGAAATGCGGGTTTTGCCGGGCAGCAACCTGAACACCACCATGCAAAGCGCTACAAAGGCGGCCGGCATTTTAAAGCGAAGGTTCCCGGAAGTCACGGAAGTGGTTGCCAAGATAGGCAGCGGTGAAGTGCCCACCGATCCCATGCCGATAGATGCTGCCGATCTGATGATTATTTTAAAAGATAAATCCGAATGGACTTCGGCTAAGACATTCTCTGAGCTTGGCGAAAAAATGGGAAAAGAGCTGGAAGTTGTCCTTGGTACAAGCTTCAGCTTTCAGTTTCCGGTACAAATGCGCTTCAATGAGCTCATGACAGGTGCCAAGCAGGATGTGGTTTGCAAGCTATTCGGAGAAAACCTCGATACACTGGCCGTGTATGCGCAAAAGCTTGGCGGGATAGCGGCGGGCGTGCAAGGTGCTAAAAACATCTATGTGGAGCCGGTGACAGGAATGCCTCAGATCATCATCAATTATAACCGTGCCGCCATTGCCGAGTATGATCTGGCCATTTCCGACATCAATAAAGTGATAAACACGGCTTTCTCGGGGCAAAGCACCGGGCAGTTATTTGAGGGAGAAAAGCGCTTTGATATCGTCGTACGCCTCGATACGGTAAAACGAAAAGACCTTGAAGATGTCAGGAACATCTTAATACCAACCGGGCAGGGAACTCAAATCCCATTGTACCAGTTGGCGGATGTGAGCATACAAAACGGGCCGAACCAGGTACAGCGGGAAGATGCCAAGCGCCGCATCGTTGTAGGATTCAATGTAAGAGGAAGAGACGTGCAGACGATCGTAAACGAGTTGCAGCAAAAGGTAGATGCACAGGTAAAACTTCCTTCGGGGTACTATGTCACCTATGGCGGTGCGTTTGAGAACCTCAATGAGGCCAAGCAGAGGCTTGGAATCGCTGTTCCGGTATCATTGGTCCTGATTTTCCTTTTGCTTTTTTTCGCCTTCAATTCTGTGAGGCAGGGTTTGTTGATCTATTCGGCGATTCCTCTCTCGGCAATAGGCGGCATCTTTTTCCTTGCGCTGAGAGGTATGCCCTTTAGCATCAGCGCGGGTGTAGGATTCATCGCCCTCTTTGGCGTCGCCGTATTGAATGGAATAGTGCTTATCGCAGAGTTTAACCGCTTACGGAAGGAAGGAATGGAGAATCTCGGCCGGGTCGTGCTCACGGGAACGAGCGTCCGCCTGCGCCCGGTGATGATGACGGCATTTGTAGCATCGCTCGGCTTTCTGCCAATGGCTATCAGTAATGGCGCCGGCGCAGAGGTGCAGCGCCCGCTGGCCACAGTGGTCATCGGCGGATTAATGATCGCAACCTTCCTCACCTTGTTTGTATTGCCTGTTCTTTATGTCATTTTTGAATCGATGGCCAAAGCAAAAGCTTTAAAAGCACCGAAAGCCACCGGGGCGCTGGTGATCCTTATGTTAATGGCGTTTTCCGAAACCAGGGCCCAGGTACCGATAAGCCTGCAAACAGCCATCGACACGGCCTTAAAGAATAATTTAACGGTAAAAAATGAAAGGCTGAAAGCAGAATACAGGAAAAAACTGATCAGGACCTCTGCCAGCGTACCTCGGACAAGTGTCATCGGAGAGTACGGACAGATCAACAGCTATTACAGCGACAACCGGTTCGGCGCCTCGCAATCCTTCAATTTCCCAACCGTATACGGTCATCAAAAGCAGCTGCTGAGTGAGGAATGGAATGCGGCGCTGATAAGCGTGAACCTGAAGGAGGCGGAAACAAAGAAGCTCGTGTGTGATGTGTTCTACACGTTTCTGTACCTGGCCGAAAAAGAAAAGCTTCTCCTGAGAAACGACAGCATGTATAGCGTGTTTTTAGAAAAAGCAAATGCACGCTTTGCAAAAGGTGAAAGCAACGTATTGGAAAAGACGAGCGCGGAGGTTCAGCGCGGCTCGATCGCTGTTCAATTAAAGCAGCTGAAACAGGATATTGAGATGGTGAAACTGCAGCTGGCTCTGCTTCTTAATACCTCAACCCGGTTCATTCCCGCAGAGCCGGACTGGAAGCTGAAGCTGGAGGTGCAGGCGGATCAGGGCGGTTTCGCCCGGCATCCTGCGCTCAAATTCCTGGAGCAGCAGAAGAAGATATCGTTTATTACCAGAAAAGTTGAAAGGGCCAGGCTTTTACCGGATTTTAGCATTGGGTACTACAACATGTCCATGCAGGGAACAGGAGCCGATAACAGATCCTACAGCGCTTCCACAAGGTTCCAGTCTGTGCAGTTCGGCCTTGGGCTTCCCTTGTTTTTCGGCGCTCAGAAAGCACAGATAAACGCTTCGCGCATCAATCAATACATTTCCGACAATGCGTATCAACTCGAAAAGAAACAGATCGAGAACCAGTATGAGTCGCTTCTTGCCAGGTACCAGTCCAACATCTCAACGGTTGATTATTTCGAGAACACAGCCTTGAAAAATGCCCGTGTGATTTTTGAAACAGCAGACAGGCAATTCCTGAATGGAGAGATAAATTACCTGGACTGGGTGGCACTTACCAACCAGGCAATCGCTATTCAGTCCGGCTATATGGATGCTGTCAGGAATTTAAATGAAACGATCATACAGATTAACTATTTACAATCAAACTAATTTCAACTATGAAAAACAGTATCATCTTTTTGCTCGTGCTTTTATCACTTTCTTCCTGTTCTTCGGAAAAAGCCGATCAAAGCGAAACGGCCGTTTCCGATGAAACGACCCTTAGCCTGACAGAGGCGCAATACAAGGACGCAGATATCCGCACTGGAACATTGGAAAAGCGCACGATTTCGATCTTACTGAAATTAAATGGGAAGATCGATGTGCCGCCTCAGAACATGGTGTCGGTGAGCACGCCGCTTGGGGGCTTCCTCAAATCGTCAAAGCTGTTGCCCGGAATGCCTGTAAAAAAAGGCGAGGTATTGGCCGTCATGGAAGATCAGCAATACATTCAGCTGCAGCAGGATTACCTGACCGCAAAATCAAAGCTGGCTTATTTCGAGAACGAATACAAGCGGCAGCAAGAGCTCAATCAGAGCAAAGCCAGCAGCGATAAAATTTTCCAGCAAACCGAAGTGGATTTCAAAACCCAGAAAATCGCCCTTAGCGCCTTATCCGAAAAGCTGCGCCTCATTAACATCAATCCGGCGCTCCTCAGCGAAGACAACCTGTCGAGGCAGGTGAATGTGTATTCAACGATAGATGGCTTTGTTTCCAAAGTCAATGTCAATATCGGAAAGTACGTTAACCCGTCGGATGTTTTATTTGAGCTGATCAACCCGGAAGACATCCACCTGAACTTAAAGGTATTCGAGAAGGACCTGGACAAACTGTCCGTCGGGCAAAAGCTGATGGCGTTTAACAACAATCAGCCGGACAAAAAACACGGCTGTGAGATTATCCTCATCAGCCAGGATCTTTCAGCAGACAGGAGCGCAGAAGTGCATTGTCATTTTGACAATTACGATAAAGCCCTGTTGCCCGGCATGTATATGAATGCTGAAGTGGCCGTTCATGTTTCCGATCAGTTAGCCGTCAGCTCCGATGCCATCGTCAGCTTTGAGGGGCGCGACTTTGTGTTTGTGGAAGAGAAGCCCCGGAATTTCAGATTAGTTGAAGTGAGCCAGGGCGATTCCGAAGGAGGATTTACAGGGGTGAAAGCGGTTCAGGGAAAACAGCTGGAAAGGCTTCCTGTTGTGATAAAAGGAGCTTATTCTTTATTAATGCAATTGAAGAACAAAGGGGAGTAATCGATAAACGGCGATGAGAGAGCAACACAGCAGCATCTCTGCATATGATGAGATCGCTTATGAGTAAGAACCGCGCGTTGCCGTTCAAAGGATGACCGAACGATACACCCGGCCTTTCATGGAAAAGCCGGGTGTATGCTCACCCTTGCTGTTGTTGCTTGTTGGGGTCTGTAAATGTGGAAGGTATCAGGTCGATGTTGTGCCTGGCCGCTACCTTTATGAGGATTGGCATCACGATCGATGCCCCGGGAATGAGCGCAAAGGGAACGCCGATGCCTACTATCTTCAGGGAGTCCAGGACCTGAGTTCTCAGGACCTGATCTTCCTCCTCCGTGATTGTGCCCTCTGAGAGGTATTTACGGATGATCGCTCCTGCCTCTTGATCCCCGCGGTATTCCGCTTTAATGCCCTGCAGGAAGTGAAGCGCATGGGCTTCTAAAGTTGCTTTGATATCCATGATCCGCCTGTTGGCTTGTTGTTATTCCCTGCCGGGACTTTCCTGTAGTCTTCTCATTTCTGTTTGCAGCAGGTCTATCTGATGCAGCAAATGCTTGATCGCGTGCAGTCCTTCCATATTGATATGAAGGTCGTAATGCATGCGCATGTATTTCTCCAGGTCCGGCAGCTGGTCGTATTCAATAAAAGCCTCTTCACCCGAATGGCTCAGCGCAATCAGCCCGTGTTCGTCCAACTGCTGTACAAATGATACTTCAACACTGTAATAAGTACAGCATTGCTCAACGGATATTTTTCTGATCTCTTCCATGTCCCTTTGTTTTAGCGTAGTTTAGACAACTGTTCAAATAACTCTTTTTCCTTCTCGGATAATTTCGTTGGTATCTGCACCTGGTAGGTGATGTACAGGTCCCCAAACTCTCCTTCTTTTTTGTATACCGGAAAGCCTTTTCCCTTGAGCCGTATTTTAGCGCCGTTCTGTGTTTCGGGCGCAATGGTCAGCTTCACTTTTCCGGATAAGGTATCAATGATCTCTTCGCCTCCCAGCACCGCTTTGTACAGGCTCAGCGTCACCGTTTTATACAGGTCGTTCCCTTTACGGGTAAAAGCCGTGTCGTTGTGTATCTCAAACGTGATGTACAGGTCGCCGTTCGGCCCGCCGTTTACGCCGGGGGCTCCGTGGCCGGCAATCTTTATCTCCTGGCCGTTCTCAATTCCGGCGGCTACTGTAATCCTGATGTTTTTTCCATTGACTGAAAAGGTCTGCTGGTGCGTCTTGTAGGTTTCAGACAGGTTTACCTGCACTGTGGCCCGGAAGTCCTGCCCCTTGAATTTGGTTTGCCTGCCGCCGCCGCCGCGGTTGCCGAACATGGAGGAGAAGAAGTCGGAGAAATCACCTTCATCGCCACCTCCCGAGTAGTAGGATCCGCCGCCTTCGCCGAAAGGATTACCACCGTTTCCGAAAGGATTGCCGCCCGCCGAACCTGAAGATTGTTGCTGCTTGCGGGCCTGCTCGTATTGCTCTGCATTTTTCCAGTCTTTTCCGTACTGGTCGTATTTTTTCTTCTTTTCAGGATCGCTCAGCACCTCATTCGCTTCATTGATCTGCTGAAAGCGTTTGACCGCTTCAGGATTGTTAGGATTGAGGTCGGGATGGTGTTGCCTTGCCAGCTTCCTGTAAGCTTTCTTGATATCATCGGCCGTGGCATTTTTATTCAGTCCAAGTATGTTATAATAATCAATATATTCCATGAGTGACGACTCGTTTGTTGATGTGATTCTTTTATCCGAACGAGATAAATGTACTAAAAAAATATGCATCCTCCCGGTGGGATCCGGGAGCTTTTTCGCGTTCGGTCAGCCGGCCTCCGGGATTTACGAAATCCCGTTCAGCATCCGGATCCAACGCTGTTCTGCGGGCTCTTGCCCGGGCTCAAAATAGATTCCGAAACGCACAGGAGCGCGACGGCTCAGGCACATGATCTCCTTAAGCAGGGATCGATCGGCGGTGGCATCGGATTTTTGTCGCGCATGGTTGGTATCGGACGCCGTATTTTTTAGTCCGGCTTAAAGCCTGATGCACCGGGATGCGCCCCGGAAAAGAACGGCCATGGCCAGTGTCTTTATCCTGGCAAATTCCATGGCAAGCCTGTCGGGCATGCACGATGGCGTTGCCCGGCAGATGAATTACCCGATGGTTGCATGCTTGTGTGCCGCCGTGTTCCTGGCGGCAATAAGCCAGAAGGCATTTATCAGTTTTGAAAAGCTATTCTCTCTTTTCTGCTTTTCGCTCCTCTTTTTCTCCGCTCTTTTTAGGCTCTACCTGCTTTTCCCTTTTGGCGCCTTTTTTCTCTTCTTTCTTCTCCACCTTTCTCTCCTTTTTGATGGCTTTCTCTTCTTTCTTAGGTGAGTCCTGGGCTATACCCGATGCCGCGCAAAGCACAAATGACAAGGTGGCCAATACAGCTGCTGCTTTTTTCATGATGGTGTGTGTGTTATAAATTTATATGTATTGAATGGAACTCGTGTCGCGCTTTAGGTGCCTGCGAGAATGTCTTCCCAGCCGGCATCTTCGGGATGCTCTTCGGGCTTAATGCTGATCACCGGTACTTTGGCATGCTGGATAACCTGTAACGCATAAGGGCCCAGGAAAAAGCCGCTGAGCTCTGCATCCTGGTCGGTCATAATGGAGATCAGGTCCCCGTTTTTTGAATTGCAGTAGGTTACGGTAGCTACCGCCCTGTTTCTGACGTTCATCATCAGCTCTGTGTGACAAACCACATCGTGGTTCAGCGCCTCGCTTACTACCTGGTTCAGCATCACTTCCATCGCTCCCTTTTTATTGCTTTCATCACCTGCCAGAAGTCCCACGGCAAATACCTTTGCAGAACACTGTTTGGCCAGCTCCATGGTTAACACCACTTTGGCGCGTGAATGGAAGGATGTATCAATTGGCAGGATGATGGTTTTATAACTGCTTTCATTTGCCCTTGATGTAGTTAACACCGGGCAGGGGCTTTTTGTAAGCACTTTCAGGGCATTGCTGCCAATCACCAGGTCTTCCCACGAGCTGTAGCCATGCGTGCCCATTGCAATCATTCCCGCACCGGTTTCTTCCGCGTATTTCAAAATTTCTTTGGTGGGGTTGCCCTGCTTTACAGCCGTCGTTACCTTCACGCCGTATTGCCGGCGAAGCTCAGAAGCAAAATCATCCAGCGTTTTCTGAGCTGCCTGCGCCACCTTCTCCGCATCGCCCGTGGCAGCGCCTGACGAAAAAAGATGTGCGATTTCCCATTGCGGCACAACAACATGAAGCAGGAAGATTTCACCTTTGCTTAACTGTGCAAGGAATGCCCCGTGACTAAAAGCCAGGCGGGATGTGTCGGAGAAATCTGTTGTTATCAGGATTTTGGATGTGTTCAGGTGGATCATGCGAACGGTGTTAAGTTGTATAAATATAAAAAATCGCTTGTTTAGGATATCTTATTTAACAAGTTTTTGCTTGCGTCTGCTCCGCCTTTTGAAGAACAGGCCCTGGCACCGGGATGGTTTTTTTCATCAGTCCCAGGGCGGCAGAATATCCGAAGTCTGCTATTCCTGCGATCAGTAAGCCCGTGTGTTCTGTAAACGGGTTTGAGAGCCTTCTCCAAAACAGGTAAGTTTATCTGGCATGTACAGCGTTCAAACGCTTTTTTATTTCATTGCGTTTGTGCTGTTGTTCGGATTGTAAAAGCTATCAGGCTTTTTTTGTTTCTTCGGGCCTGTGGCCGCATGGTTTTAAAATGGTTGTTTCACTGTTTGCCAATGCCATTCACAGACATGTTTTCTCTTGTTTTGAAAAATTCAATAGTACCGGGTAGCTTTCCGGCTCCCAAATAGTAAGCGGTCTGCTGTCCGAAAATCAGGTAGTTCTACTTATTTTTTTATCCCCTCCCGGGCTTTAGCTTTGGTAATCGCTAACCCTCTAAACTGAAGTCCATGCCTCAACAGATCATTTCCATCGTCGCTGCCATTGTGGTGTTTGCCATCGTTCTTATCTTAGGCATTAAAACCAAACTCTTACGTGAGAAGGACCTCCCGGACTCTCCCTATAGCCTGTCGAAGTTCCAACTCTGGCTCTGGACCATCGTCCTTGGCCCCGCCTTCATCCTTCACTGGGGCTATCATGGCGACACACATATCAATAATACGTTCCTTGTTCTCATCGGTATCTCGGCCAGCGTCACCTTAACTTCGGGGATGGTGACGCAGGCCAATGTCGCCAGGAACAACGCCAACCTCGCAAAGGGGCTTACATCCACGCCCCTGAAAGCGAACGGGAGCTCATCAGGCTTCTGGATCGATCTTTTGAAAGGCGACAGCGATACCCTGTCGGTGGAACGCCTACAGCATCTTGTGTTTACCTTTGTGTATCTCTGTATCTATGTCACTTATTTTTTCACCTGCAAACAGGCATCCGCAACTTCCGCCTGTCTTCCCATGAATTTCATCGAGTTTGATTCAGCCGCTTACATCCTGATGGGAATTTCTTCGGCCGGCTACCTGGTGGGCAAAGGTGTGAGCCGTTAAGGCTATTTCGTCAGAGGCGCTTCAGAAAACGGTCACCTTCGACAGGTCAAGCCCCACGCCTTTGAGGGCGGCATAGGTGAGCTTGTCCATCTTTGCCCCCTCAAAGCAAATGGTCTTAAGGCTTTTGTAATACCGGTTGGTAAGGGCAAAGCGGGGGCGGAAGGAAACGTTTTGGAGTGTCGCGCCCCTGAACGAGGCCTCTTTCAGCGAGGCGTTATCGAACTTCACGCCGGTAAAGGTCTGCCCGTCAAAGCACAGGCCGCTCATATCGGAAGCCTTAAAGTCGACGCCGTTGAAGCTGCAGTGTTCAAAGACCGTTTTGGTGAGATCCGTAGTGCTCAGCCTGACATCAACCAGCGCCGCATGGCTGAACCTGGCGCCGTTTAATGTTGAGCTGCTGAATTGGGTACGCACCAGAATGCTTTTGTTGAAGCTTGCCCCTGTGAGGTCAAGAGCGGAGAAGCTGCAATCCGTGAGGTTCGTCCCATTAAAATTTGCTTCGCGTACATCGCTCCCCACAAATGAGCTTCCGCTTAAATCCGCATTTGAAAAGTTGGCACCGCGCAGATCGCTGCCCGCAAATTTTCGTCGGGGAGCGCTCACTCCTGCGAAGTCTGTTTCTGCAAGGGCGCTCCCGCTGAAGTTCGTGAGCAAGGGCCGCTCCTGTAGGCCAGCTGTATTAGCCTCTTCCTGCATACCATGTTCCTTGCTGGCAGAAGCATGTACCGGTCCGGATGTTGGATCGCTTTCCGGAGATGGCATATTCTCCGAAAAATAATTAAGGTCAAGGCCCAGGATTTTCGCCAGCTTGTTGATGGTAAGGATGTCCGGGATAGATTCCCCCCGTTCCCATTTGCCGACGGCCTGTGGGCTGATAAATAATTGCTCTGCCAATTGTGCCTGGGAGAAGCCTGCTTTTTTTCGCGCTTTGGTAATTTTTTCACCAATAAAAATGTTTTCCATGAGATTGTTTTTTGGTTTATAAGACCCTGCAAAGGTAGCCCGCTTCAGCCCGGAGGTCCATAAAACGGAGGCTCTTCTTGGTTGTATCCCTGCTCTTTATCGTTGTTTTATGACAACCGGCAGTTGTATTTGCCTGAATTTAAGAAAAAAGAATATTCAGAGCTGAAAAACATGCGTCTGCATTTTTTCATTACAGGCAGCGTTCGCAGAAGTGAGGTATACATGACATGTATTGTAAACGGAGGAATTGGTGTAACAGAGGCCCTGGCTTTTACCCTTCATCCGGACTATTTTTATTTTACTACAATTTTCGCAAGGAGCAGATCAGCCTCTGAGAAAGGCTGTAAGGTGGTACAGGTGAAATGAGAACCATGGCTTTACCTGAAAAATACCATAAAACAGATCAGGCCGGTGAGAAACACGAATGCCAGAACTACCTGCACAATCTCCCGTTTTGGATCTATATCATCGCTATCGTTGGCTGCCATACTCAAAAATAGCGTTTAGATCCTGAATCCCTTCCTGAATGCAAAGAAGATATGTAAAAAACCGCAAATTAATAACCTTATAAATACATCCCTAACGTTAAGGATACATGCGGCGTGTCACCGGGATGATGGTCATCATTCAGGCGAGTATAGTGGCCGTGTGAGTTCCGCAGGCATGGTTTACAGTTTGGTTTTTCTGTATATCGGAAATGGCCGTCTGCCTTCTAATGATCCGGTCAGTATGGATTGGCCTTTGGGAAGAAAAGAGGATCGTTTCCCGCCTTATGGACCGTGTTTTTTTGGACGTAGCTGCCTATTTTGGTGCGCCAAAAGCCTGTTTTGAAGCGAAAAAGATATTTTTTTGGAGTATTTCTAAAAAAAGCCTTATATTTGCCCCTCTTAATTTCTGAATTAAGAATGCTCTTTATGTAATGCCCGGATGGTGGAACTGGTATACACGTACGTCTCAGAAGCGTATGCCTCACAGCTTGCGAGTTCGAGTCTCGCTTCGGGCACTCTTTAAGCTCCCGGCTTCAGTGCTCCGGGAGCTTTTTCGTTTAAATCCCTATTGATGAGTATCGGCGGCTAAAGCGCTTTTTGCTATTTTCGTTATTTATTTGCTATGAGCCCATCCCCCGAAACCTTTTACGTTCGTAAGCGCCGGAGCATTGCAGAGATCCTCTTCGATAGCCTCCGCTATATGGCAAAGAATGGCAATGCCCTTCTTCTTTCCGCCGGCTTTCTGGCACTGCCCTGCATCCTCATCTCAAAGGCAGTGGCAGCCTACCTGACCCAGGATGCCACACCGTTCAACGAATCCATTTTCCATAAAAGCGAGCTCTCCAGGAGTACCTTCATATTCTATTGCCTGCTCTTCGGCGTCTTTGTGCTCGGGCTTGGCATCTACAATTTCAGCCTCAACAAATTCATGATGCTCGCCGATCAATCGCCTGCCACAAGGCCGTCGGCAGAGGCCGTTAAACAGGGCTTTGCAGAGGGCTTTAAGTAATGGCTTCCGAATTTTGCCATCGTGTTCATCTTCTGTTGTGCGCTTTGGCAGATCATGCATCTGCTCCTGGGCTTGCAGCGGGACTATAACAGCAGCCTTGACCCCAACCCGGATGTCATCAGTTACTATACCCAGGTAGCCCTTCCTTGTGTACCGGTGCTGGTGGTCTTGCCATTCCTGCTGTTCCTGCTGTTTGGAAGTCTGTACATCTGCTATCGCGATAAAAGCGATACGGAAGCTGCTGCCAGGCTGCTCGGGGCGATGATCCGGAAGCATTACAAAAGCATTTTCCGCTCCGGCATAAGCATCCTGTTGATTTCTTTCCTCACTTACTACCTTCTTCAGAAACTGCTGTTCCTGCTATCAGGTATCTTCTCTTTCCTGTTCATGAGCATAAACTTCTATATGGTGCTGGATCTGACGAAACTGGCTTTTGGCCTGGCCCTTATTGGTTTTATGCAGATTGCCTTTATCCTTTTGCTGGGAAGTATGGAGGACGATCAGGAGGAGCATTATATCCGGCAGCAGGTAGATCAGATCCAATCCTGAGCTGGCATGTAATTTGCGTTCCCTTATAATTGCTTTTTTTGCGTTTATCTATGTTGAACTTTGCCCGTTTTTATGATAAAAATTATAATTTCGGAGCAGCAGCCCCAGTAATACTACATGTCCCCTTCCGATAGTTCATTACCGTTGATCGAACATAAGCTTTCCAGCCTGCTCCATGAAGGTCCTGTATCCTATTCCCTGTTCAGGGGAAAAGATTTTGTGATCGAGTTTGCGAACGATGAGGCGCTGAAGCTATGGGGCAAAGACAAAAGCGTCATCGGAAAAAAGCTGACGGATGTTATTCCGGAGATCGTCGGACAGCCCTACCTGAATATCATCCAGAATGTATATGATACAGGCATGGCTTATGAGGGAAAAGAGAGCCTGGCCTACCTCGAAAAAAACGGGGTCCTGTCTCCCGTTTATTTGAATTTTATTTATAAAGCGCTGAAGAGCGACAGGGATACAGACCATAGCATTCTGTGTCTGTGCTATGATGTTACCGAACAGGTTGTTTCCCGTAAAATGATTGCAGAGGCGGAAACGCGGGCGCACCTGACGGAAAAAAAATTCAGGAATGTGGTATCGCAGGCCCCGGTGGGCATTGCCATCCTGAGAGGTCCGGAATTCCATTTCGAAATGGCCAATAAAACATACCTCTCCCTGATCGGGAAAACAGAGGAAGAGGTTTTAGGAAATGTGTTTTTCGATTGCCTTCCGGAAGAAACGGCCGTGACAAAATCCGTCCTGAAAAACGTTATGGAGAATGGGGTAGCCCATCATACGCCCGAGCTGGAGGTGATCCTGGAAAGAGAGGGGAGAACAATGCGCGCGTTTTTCAGCCTGGTGTACGAGCCTATGAAAGAAACGGACGGCAGCGTCAGCGGCATTATGGTAATTGCCAACGAGGTCACGGAGCAGCGCATGCAGGATGAAAACAACTCGAGGCTTGCCGCCATTGTACAATCCACAAGCGACGCCATTATTGCTGTAAATCTCAACCGGCTCATCATCAACTGGAACCCTTCTGCGGAAAGGATTTTCGGATACACGGAAGCAGAGATCCTGGGCAAGCCTATTACAACGCTTATCCCGGAAGGCCTTTGGCACCAGGAGGACGAGATCTTCGATAAAATTCTCAAAGATCAGCCTATCGCGCATCTTCAAACCATCCGCAAGCACAAGTCAGGCGCTCCCATCGATATTTCATTAAGCATCTCACCGGTTAAGGATAAGCAGGGCAATATTGTAAGCGTGTCGAAAATAGCGCGCGATATTTCCAGGCAAAAGAGCATTGAGCACCTCATCAGCGATAACGAGGAGAAATTAAAGATCCTGGTAGAGGCCAGTGAACTCGGCACCTGGGAGATCTACCTCAAGGAAAACAGAATCACCTATTCGCCACGCTACCTGCATTACATGGGGTATCAGGAAACAGATGCTCCTTCGCATGAGGAGCTGATAAAGCGCCTGCATCCCGACGACCTGAAAGTGAGGGAAAAAGCATTTGCCCAAGCCTATGAAACCGGCCTTTTGAATTATGCGACGCGGGTTGTGTGGCCTGACGGAAGCCTCCACTGGATAGAGGCTAAGGGAAAAATGCTGCATGATGATGAGAACAAGCCGTTCAAAATCATCGGTACGATCAGGGACCTGACAGATGAAAAAAGAAAGCAGCAGAAGATCGAGGAAAATGAGTTGCGCCTGCGCACGGCCGCTTTATCGAGCGAGCTCGGAACATGGGACTACGACCCTAAAACAGAAGTGCTGCGCTGGGACGATGCTTCCCGCAAGCTTTTTGGCATTGGTCCTGACGTTCCGGTAACGATGGACCTCTTTTGGGAAAGCATACACCCCGACGACCGGCCGGGAACCCTGGACAGAATGCTCGAGGCTCTGAACCCGCGTATCGCCAGCAATTACGAATCGGAATACCGGATCGCCGGCCTTCCCGACGATAAGGTAAAATGGATCCATGCCAAAGGAAAAGCCTTTTTTGATGAGAACCAGGAGCCGTATCATTTCTCCGGTACGATGCTTGACATTACCGAAAAACGAATGGCGCTGGAAGAGCTGAAGGACAGCGAGCAAAAATTCAGGCTGCTGGCTGACTCGATGCCCCAGCTGATCTGGACCGGTGATGTGCAGGGAACTTTAAACTATTTCAACAGGTCTGTGTACCGTTACTCAGGCCTCAAGCCGGAAGACCTTGTTGGAAAAGGATGGTTGCAGATCGTGCACCCCGATGAACGTGAAGAGAACATCCGCTTGTGGCTGGAATCGGTAAAAAACGGAAAGGACTTTTTATTTGAGCACCGGTTCAGGAGGCACGACGGGGAGTACCGCTGGCAGCTGAGCCGCGCCATACCTCAGAAAGATGCAGCCGGCAATATCCAGATGTGGGTGGGCACCAGCACCGATATCCACGACCAGAAAACGTTTTCCAAAGAGCTTGAAACAAAGGTGCAGGAACGGACAAAAGACCTGCAGCAGGCTAACCAGGAGCTGGAACGGATGAACGAAGAGCTGGCCTCTTTCGCGTATGTATCAAGCCACGACTTGCAGGAGCCCCTGCGTAAGATACAGACTTTTGCTAACCGCATTGCTGAGAAGGAAGTGCTTTCCGATACGGGAAAAGATTATTTCAGGCGCATGCAGGACGCCGCGCAGCGGATGCATCTGCTTATAGAGGACCTGCTGGCTTATTCGCGTACCAGCACTACCGAAAAGGTATTTGAAACCTGCCCGCTCACCACCCTGATCGAAGAGGTGAAGCATGACCTGGAACAGGTGATCAAAGAGAAGCAGGCGACCATCGACTACCAGGACCTGCCGGTGATGCACATTATTCCTTTCCAGTTCAGGCAGCTTTTCACCAATATCCTTTCCAACGCACTCAAATTTTCCAGGCAGGATGTACCTTCATATATTGTTATCCGGGCCGAGGAAGTGCAGGGCAACGGACACCCCGATCTCGTAAAAGACAAAGCGTATTATCACCTGACGGTGCAGGACAACGGCATTGGCTTTTCTCCGGAATACAATACGCGCATCTTCGAAGTATTTCAGAGGCTGCATGGAAAGCACGAATATAAGGGAACAGGCATAGGCCTGGCTATCTGCAAGAAGATCATGGAGAACCACCAGGGAAGCATTTCTGCTGTGGGAGAACCGGGTGTTGGTGCAACCTTCCATATTTATGTCCCTGTATAGAAAGCCTCTCCTTTCAAAGGATCACAACGCATGGGTTGTTATAAACTAAAAAAGCCTCAGCGCCTGAACGGCAATGAGGCTTTTTAATTCAGGACCGGATTATTTTGGCATCAGCACGGTGTTCACCACATGGATCACGCCATTGCTCTGGTTCACGTCCTTGATCGTTACCATCGACATACCGCCTTTTTCATCGGTGAGCACAAGGTCTTTGCCTTTCATGGTCGCCGTGAGTTTTCCTCCTGCAACGGTTGTAAGTTCAGCCTTGCCGTTGCCTTTTTTGATCAGGCCGGCGATGTCGGAAGAACTCCATTTTCCGGAAACGACATGATAGGTCAGAATGCCGGTGAGCATGGCTTTGTTTTCGGGTTTCAGCAAAGACTCTACTGTGCCCTTTGGCAATTTATCGAATGCTTCATTGGTAGGAGCGAATACCGTAAATGGCCCCGTACCTTGCAGGGTTTCGACCAGGCCTGCAGCTTTCACTGCCGCCACCAGGGTTGTATGGTCTTTGGAATTTACTGCATTCTCAATGATATTCTTAGAAGGATACATCGCTGCACCGCCTACCATCACTGTTTTTTCTTTGGAGTCCATTTTCTCCTGCGCAAAAGCGCCTTGAGCCATAAGCGTAACGCACGCTAACAGGGCCATTTTTGTGATCATTTTCATAAGTATGTGTTTTAGGATTTGAATGATATACGGCAGAAAAAAAGATCCGGATTTCGGTTGGATGATTTTTTTTGAAAATAAACAGAAGGATCACATGCATAATTCTTTGAGCCATCTTTAAGGAGGCTGTGAGGATGACGTGAGTTACATACGTGCACATACAGCCAAAAGCCCGTCACGACATACCGTAACGGGCTTTATAAACTAATGTGATTCAAGAGTATCAGTACTGTAGCACTCCGTTGATCAGGCTTTTCCACTGCTGGTTGGAAGAATTGATCCAGGAGAACACATGCTGGAGCTTATCTCTCAACCGGGCGAGCACCGGATGACCGGTCCCGGCCACGATCCTGCTTCGTTCTGCCTCCACCGCACTTACTTTACAGCCCGAACGTGTTACGACAAAGGTGCAGGTAATTCCTTCTTCAACGGACGGAATAGCCTCCGGGCCGGAAACCATGGTGACCTTAAAGCCAAAATGCTCGGTGTCTTTCAGCAGATTTTTCTCGTGGAGGAATTCCCCGATGCGGTACCAGATGAATTTATCTTTATCTTTTTCTTTATCATAGCAGCGTACCCGTATTAAGTTCCCGGTTTGGGGGGCAGGTACATGGAGTATATTTCCCGTTTCATCGGTGAGATGAAACTCTGCGGGTGTTTTTCCACACAGGAGCTGCCAGTTGTTGATGTCGTTGAGCCGTTTTTTGGCATTTTCAAACAATACAAAGGCTTCATGCCTGGAGGATGCCTCCACCTTTTTTTCCACATCCCTGTACTTTTCGCCGGTATAGCGAGCCTTGAGGCTTTTTTCGTTACTAACTGCAATCATGGCCAATGGATTTTGGGGTTCGTCTATACATGGTTCAAGTTTAATACCAAGTCTCCGGCTTTAACATTTTTTCAAAGAGAGAGCCGATATACGCTATAACCCTGAACAGGCAAATAGATACAGTGCAGATGAGAAATCACTTTCAAAGCCTTTATAGTCAGACCGATCGCTTAGTTATGATCCGCAGGAGGTTTTTAGTTTTTCTTCCCGGAGAAATCATTTAAAAGCTTATCCGCTTTCTCCGCCTTCATTTTTCGTTTTTTGGCTTTCAGGGAAATAATTTCTGCGCTTTCTTCACGGGCAATATCTTTTTTGTCGGCCACGAAAGTGCGATCATCCAGCAAATACCCATTCCCTTCGCATAAGATATGGACTTTCAGATTTTCGATACAGATTCCCTCGTCATCATCGGCATAAGCGATGTTGGTATGCTCTACATGCCGGCCATCGATGATGATGATCATTCCGGATCCGATACAGTAGGCATCACGCCCTTTCCGGATGATGAGCGCTGTATTTTCACTGATCCCGATACCCACACAGGTAGGGTTCATCACAATAGCCTGCGCCAGACGGCCAAAGCGGCCGCGGTTGGTAAAATGCGTATCAACGATACAGCCATCCATAAATCCGAGCCCGGAGCTGAGTTTGATGCTGTTCTTCACCAGGCGCTCATGTGCCTCTACCTGGTACATCATGAGGTTGGTAGCGGCCATCGCGCCGGCGCTGGTTCCTGCTACAATAAAGTCGGGATCGTTGAAATAGCGTTCTTTCACCGCTTCGAGAATATCGGTATTCCCGAGAATAGTCGATAGTCTGAACTGATCGCCCCCGCTGAAAAGTACGGCATGGGCTTCGCGGATGCGCTCCAGGAAAACGGGATTGTGTGCTTCGGGGTGATTGCCAATGCTGATAAAACCGACTTTTTTAAAACCTATCCGGCTAAATGCTTTTTTATACATCGCATTTATTTCACCGGGTTCGGAAGAGGCAGTGGTAATGATCTCGATACCACCTTTCTGTTTTTTTGCGGGAATAAGCTGATTCAGAATTTCGAGGCGTTTGATCTGCTTTGAGGTAATGTCTCTTACAGTCATACTTTCTCCTTTATCTTCGGCGCCACCGATCAGGATCAGCTTGCCTTTGGGCACCCTGGTTGTCATAAAAAGGGAATTAGGGAGTTTGTGCAAAGGTGTACCGGATAAATCAGAACGTTTGTGTGGTCCAGTTATTTTTCCACCTTTGACTTTATCGTTTTGAGAAAGATTACTCTTGCTCTAATATTGCATTGATTAAGTCGATCTGCCCCCTGTAAGGATTGCGCAGCTCGGATTCAAATAATTGCATCAACTCAGATTTTTCATAATCCTGTTGGGAAAGCACCTGCTCTTCTTCTTTAAAGTGGATATCTGCTGTTTTCATAACACCATTTTTTTAAGATACTGCATGACGTCGGCAATTCTTATGCCGCTGTTTTATCCTGGTAGCCAGGTCACTAAATAAGTATCGGAACGGTCTTTCCGCGATGGCGGATGCATCAAATGGGAATTTAAATCCACACAACGAAAAAATCCGGCTCTTCCCGGGGCACGTATCTGAGTACCTGATTTGATTATGAACAGCCTGATCAATCAAAACTATATGAAAAAATTTACACTTCACCTGGGTGATATATGGAGCATCACCAAAAAAACCTTCAGCGCCTGGAATGCCGCAGATCCGTTCAGGCAAAGTGCTGTCATTGCCTACTATGCTATTTTTTCCATTCCTGCCCTGTTGGTAATCATCATTACCCTTGCGGGCTTTGCCTTTGGACGTGAAGCCGTGCAGGGTGAAATCTCAAAGCAGATAGGCCAGGCTATTGGTGAGGGCACTGCCCGGCAAGTGGAAGAAATGATCGCAAAGGCCGGCGAGCAAAAAAATTCGATCTGGGCTACTATCCTCAGTGTGATCACATTGATTCTGGGCTCCACCGGTGTATTTGCGCAACTTCAGGTATCCCTCAACCAGATCTGGGAGGTGAAGGTGGTGGCGAAAAAGAAATGGCTTAAAAGCATCAAAGACCGGCTCTTCTCTTTCGGCCTTATCTTATCCATCGGCTTTCTGCTTCTGGTTTCCCTGCTTCTGAGTACAGGCCTTTCCGCCTTCAGTGAATGGATCAAAGTGCACCTGCCGGATATTATGATGTTTGTATTCCGTCTCCTTAGTTTTATCCTGTCTTTCGGAGTCACCTCTGTGTTGTTTGCCCTCATGTTCAGGATATTGCCCGATGCGCGCATCCGCTGGAAAGACGTGATCATCGGTTCTATCGTAACCTCTCTGCTTTTTGTACTCGGAAAATTTGCCCTGGGAATTTATTTCGGTAAAGCCAACCCGGGGTCTACCTACGGCGCAGCAGGCTCCGTTGTCCTCCTGATGCTTTGGGTATCTTACTCCTGTATGATTCTTTTTTTCGGCGCTGAATTTACTAAACAATTTGCCGTACATTTCGGAAGAAAAATAGAGCCGACCAAAGACGCCGAACTGATCGTGCTGCCTGAAGAAAAAGAACTGGTGGTAGAAAAACAGATCGCCGTGGATAAAGAAGCTCCCGATGCCTCATGAGAAAATATAGTTTAATCCTGATCACCATCTGTATTACCAAATTATTGCCCGCACAATTCAGCGATTCTGTTACTTACTATACGGGGCTCAATGCCACAGGAACCTACAATAAGACCAACGATGGCGGCGAACTCTACAATTTCAATAATGCGGCAAAGCTCAGCGTCCGCAAAAAAAGCATGTCGCTCAATTCCAATACAAAATGGGTATATGGCAAGCAAACCAATGTGCTCACGAACAATGATTTTTCCTCGGCCCTGGATTTCAACCTTTATAAAACCCTGCCCCATTTCTATTACTGGGGCCTGGCCAATTACACGTCGAGCTATTCCCTGAAGCAAAATCACCAGTTGCAGAGCGGGCTTGGCATTGCCTACAATTTTATAGATAAGCCCGGGGCCAATATCAATGTGAGCGACGGGCTCATCTATGAATACAGTGATGTGATCCTGAACGACAGCACCAATGAGATTTACGATACCTGGAGAAACTCTTTCCGTCTGAGCTTTCGCTGGGACATCCGCAGCCGTGTATTTATAAACGGCGTCGGCTTCTTCCAACACTCCCTCAACTACGGGGATGACTATATTATCCGGAGCGATCTGAGCCTGGGTATCCGGCTCAAAAAATGGCTGAGTCTCACCACAGCTCTGAACTATAATAAGGTAAGCAAAACACAGCGCGAAAATTTACTCATCACTTACGGCCTGCTTATCGAAAAATATTTCTGAGCTAGCCCATGAATTTCCGAAGCTCTGACTCGATGCGGCCGCAGCCCAGCAGCATGGGCTTATCGGCTACCGTGATTGCAATAACGGAGCCTTCGATGGCATACATACCTTTTATGTCGCCCAACGGTGTAGGTACTTTGAAGGAGCCCTGCGAAGCATCGCCGTCAAAGCTTCCTCTCGCATGGGTAATGCCGTCTTTGGCTTTTTGAAGGAGCTCTTCCGCTGCTCCTGAAAATTCTATGGAAAACTGACAACGTGCCATATTAACTGGTTTTAGTGGTTGTTGATGAAACAGGATCCTCAGTGGTAAAGAAAAGGATCAGATCGAACACATTTCCTTTAAATAGCTTTTTAACTAAGGTTCTCATTGATTGGGGCATTTTTTATTTTTTTAATCTATTTTAATGCCATTGCGATAAGTCTCCAGCCGTTTCCATGGGGATTATTATGGTCAAATCCTGATAAAAGCCCCTTAAAATCCTCTTGCCTGATGCCTTACAGGCGGGTAACAGGCAGGGAACTGAATTTGCATAAGCTTATTCCACGATTCAACAACTACCATGAAAGCAAAATCCACGACAAATAACCCAATGTTTACGGCAGGCTCACATCTTTCCTCCTGGATCGATTCCTGCGAGCCGATCGCTTACAGCAAACTTACTGAAAACAGAACAACGGATGTCATCATTGTGGGCGGCGGTATCAGTGGTGTGAGCATTGCCTATTGCCTCTGCAAAGCGGGAAAAAAAGTAGTGCTCGTAGAGGATGGTTACATTGGCAGCGGCGAAACGGGAAGAACGACAGCTCATCTGGTGAACGCTCTGGACGACAGGTATTATGACCTGGCTTCCAAATTCGGAGAGGATACTGCAAAACTGATTGCGGAAAGCCATAGCGCGGCCATCGACTTTGTAGAAAGGGTGGTAGGCGCCGAAGGCATCGATTGCAACTTTGAACGGGTGAAAGGTTACCTGTTCCTGCATCCGAGCGATAAGCCTGAATCGCTTGAAAGAGAATTGGAGGCGGGCCTTAAAGCCGGCCTTTCGGTAGAAAAAACAACGATCACGCTCGGTGGCAAGTCACTGGAGGCGCTGCAATTCAATAATCAGGCGCAGTTTCATCCGCTGCGCTACCTGAAGGCGCTTTGTAAAGCAATTGTGAGTATGGGAGGCGAAATCTATACGGATACTCATGCCAAAGACATCGACCACACCGGTATTACCACGAATGAAGGGATCAATGTGAGCGCTAAGCATGTGGTGGTCGCTACCAATAGCCCGGTAAATAACAAATACATCATGCACCTCAGGCAATATCCTTATCGCACCTATGTGATCGCTGCGCGGGTTGCTAAAAAAGCCATCGGGCAGGCGCTGTGGTGGGACACCGGTAACTTCGACGTTAATGCCGATATCCCGCCCTACCATTATGTTCGCACCGAACCATTGAACGACACGCATGATCTGTTGATTGTGGGCGGTGAAGACCATCCTACAGGGTTGGCAGATGCAGAGCACATTCCGGAAGAAAAGCGTTACAAGATCCTGGAAGACTGGGCCCGTGAGTATTTTCCGCAAATGGAAGATATTGTTTACAAATGGTCGGGACAGGTCATGGAACCAATGGATTCGCTTGCCTACATCGGCCACAACCCGCTGGACAAAGATAATGTGTACATCGTGACCGGCGATTCGGGGAACGGGATGACGCACGGCACCATTGCGGGCCTGCTGATCACAGATCTCATTACCGGCAAAGACAACCCCTGGAAGGACCTTTACAGCCCTTCGCGTTTCAAATTATTCAAAGCCGGGAAAACCTTCTTCAAAGAATTTGTGGGTGGCTTTGTAAGTTACCTGAAAACAAAACCGAAGCATTTTGACAATACCGGCCTTAAAGACCTGAAGGCGAAAGAAGGAAAAATCATCGAGTTTGTCGGAGAAAAGCTGGGTGCTTACCGCGACGAAAAAGATGAGCTGCATTTTGTGGAGGTAGAGTGCACACACCTGGGATGTCTGGTAAAATGGAACAACGATGAGAAGAGCTGGGATTGCCCCTGCCATGGAAGCCGCTTCAACCATAAAGGCGAAGTGCTGAACGGCCCGGCTAATGTACCGCTGCGGCATTACTCCCAGCATAAGGACTTTTTAACCAATATATAATCTCCCAGACTTATGAAAGCAAAAGACACGCTTATCCACCCGGAGGATAGCAACAACATCCTCTACTGGACTAAAAAATGGGGCGTCAGCGCCAGGCAGCTGAGCGATGCCATCCTGCATACAGGAAGCGTAAATCCGGCCTGCCTGAAAGAATACCTGAAACACGACATCTGGTATTATGCGCCTTTCTTCGGCTTGTTAAGGCTATTGAAAATCAGATAATCCATGGATGATGCAGAAAGGTAATCCGAAAAAACGCCTGCGCAAACCGCAAAGCCAGAAGAAGCCGGGACTTGAGGCCAGGATGTCGCCGCAACCGGTATTTGATGATCCTGAAGTGAAAGGCTCTGGAAAGCTACACAACAAAGTAGCCGTGATTACAGGCGGCGACAGTGGTATCGGCAGGGCCATTGCTGTGTTGTTTGCTAAGGAGGGAGCAGATATCGCGATCATTTACCTGAGCGAGCATGCCGATGCGGGAGAAACGAAGCGCCTTGTGGAAGAAGGCTATCACCGCCGGTGCCTGCTTATTTCGGGTGATATCGGCAAGGAGGCTTTTTGCAAACGCGCAGCTGCCAGGATCCTGAAGCAGTATAAACAGATTGATGTGCTGGTGAATAATGCCGCTACGCAGTATGAGCACGAAAGCATCACGGAGATCACAGCGGCAAAGCTGATAAAAACCTTCGCAACAAATATCTTCTCGATGTTTTATCTTAGCAAAGCACTTGTTGAGCACATGCCGGAAGGCAGCGCTATCATCAACACCAGCTCGGTAACGGCCTACCGCGGAAGTTCCCGCCTGATAGACTATTCGAGTACCAAGGGCGCCATTATTTCGTTCACACGAAGCCTCTCGGCCAGCCTCATGGAAAAGAAAATCCGTGTGAATGCCGTAGCGCCCGGCCCTGTTTGGACCCCATTGATCCCCGCTTCTTTCGATCCGAAAAAAACGGCACAGCACGGCAGCGACTCGCCCATGAAACGTGCCGGGGAGCCTGTGGAAATAGCGCCCAGCTACCTGTTCCTGGCTTGCGAAGATTCTGCCTATATGAGCGGGCAGGTGCTGCATCCTAATGGCGGCGAAATTGTAAACGGTTGACGCGATGCTGAACCTGGGAGAGAACATACATATTTCCGACAAGGTCATCAGAACCATTCTGCACGACGCAGAGAAATGCGCCGAAGCGGTAAACCTGGTGTATGTGCATGACTGCGAACCTGGAATCAAACGCATCAAAAAAGGAAAAGGATTTATTTACACCCTGGGCCGCAGGAAAGTATTGGATGAAGCTTTGCTAGGACGGATCAGGAGCCTGGTTATCCCACCGGCATGGACCAATGTATGGATCTGCGCGGAGGAGAACGGGCACCTCCAGGCTACGGGATTCGACCTCAGGAAGCGGAAGCAATACCGTTACCACAGCCTTTGGAATTCGCTGAGGAATCACACGAAGTTTTACAGGCTCCACCGTTTCGGTAGCCTGATACCGCTTATCCGGGAAAGGCTTGAAAAAGACCTTGCACTGCCGGGCCTGCCCCAGGAGAAAGTACTGGCAGCCGTGGTATGCCTGATGGAACGTACCAGTATCCGCGTGGGCAACAATGCGTATGAAAAACTGTATGGCTCTTTCGGCATCACGACCCTCAAAGACAAACATGTGAATATCAAGGGCTCTTCGATGCAGTTCTGCTTTAAAGGTAAAAAGGGCATCGTCCATAAGATCAGCCTCAGGAGCAAGCGGCTGGCGACGATTGTGAGGCAGTGCCGCGATATCCCCGGGCAGGAATTATTCCAGTATTATGATGAGCGGGGAGATCACAAATGCATCGACTCGGGGATGGTGAACCAATACCTTAAGTCCATTAGCGGAGAAGACTTCACCGCCAAAGACTTCCGGACCTGGGCGGGATCGGTGCAGGCCTTGCTGGCTTTCCGCAGTATAGAGCCCTGCGATACTCAAGCGGGCAGGAAAAAAGCGATTGCCGCCGCATTGACCGCAGTAGCAGCGCACCTGGGAAATACCCCGGCTGTATGCCGCAAGTATTATGTGCACCCTGTTATCGTCAGCCTTTACGAAAGCCAGAAACTGCATGACTACCTTACATCGGCCGGTACCCCGAAAAAAGCAGAGGAAAAGAATGGTCTTGCCGAAGAGGAACAACTCTTGCTGAAGATCCTGGAAAAAGAAGGTTTAACATTAACATAGAACACGATGAGAGCAATATGGACAGGAGCCATCGGCTTCGGATTGGTAAATATCCCGGTGAAGCTATACAGCGCCACGGAGACGAGCTCCCTGGACCTGGATATGCTGGACAAAAAGGATAATGCAAATATTCACTTTAAAAGAGTGAATGAAAAAACAGGAAAGGAAGTGAAATGGGAAAATATTGTCAAAGGCTTTAAGCTTCCGAATGATAAGTACGTGGTATTGACGGACAAAGATTTTGAGAAGGCAAGTGCGAAAAAAACCAGGAGTATTGATATTGCGAACTTCGTGAAGGAAGAAGAGATCGAAAGCATGTATTATGAATCGCCTTATTATCTTGAGCCTGATAAGTCGGGCGTGCGGGCCTATGCGCTGCTCCGTGAAGCCTTATTGAAAACAGGAAAAGTAGGAGTAGCCACCTTTGTGTTACGGAATAAGGAGGTGCTGGCTATTTTGCGGGCCAATGAAAAAGTGATCGTGCTGAACAGGATCCGCTTTGAAGAGGAGATACGGGATACAGCCGACTTATCCCTGCCTCCAAAAAGCGCGGTGAAAGCCCCTGAGCTCAAAATGGCCATTACACTTATCGATCAGCTTACGCAAAAATTTGATATTAAGAAATACAAAGATACTTACTCTGCCGACCTGATGAAACTTATCAAAGCGAAGGCGAAAGGTATCAAACTGAAAGAGCCGGCGTTGAAAGTTGTCCACAGTAAATCCAAAGATATCATGTCGCAACTGCGTGAAAGCCTCAATAATTCTACAACCCGACAAAGAAAAGCCTCCTGATGGCAATGGCACGGATATTTGGTGAGGGATGCCATAACAAACCTATTCAAAAAAACAAAACCATGACACTCAAAACAACACTACAAACCACGCTTTTATGCCTCGGACTCACCGTATTTGCAGCATCCTGCTCACATGAAAACGACCCGAAAGAAGTAGCAGAGGATGCAAACAAAGAAAACCTGAGCAAAGAAGGGGAGAAAGCAGCCGATAAACTGGTCCATGCTTATTCAGCAAATATGTTCGAGATCCGCGCAGCGGAAAATGCTGCGATGAATGCGTCTACGGAGGACGTTAAAAAATTAAGCGCTATGCTGGTAGAAGCGCATACAAAAATGAATGCGGATGTGAAATCGCTGGCTGATGCCAAAGGCGTGACTCTTCCGGCTGATCTGACAGATGATCAACGCAAAGAGCTTGAAAAATTATCCGAGAAAACAGGTATCGACTACGACAAGGCTTTTACCGACAAGATGAAAAGCAATCATGAAGATGCCGTGGATTTCTATGAAAAAACAGCAGAAAAATCCGATGATCCACAGGTCAGGGACTGGGCTTCTGCTACGGCTTCTGAAGTTCGCTCGCACCTCGATATGGTATTGATGACCGAGAATGCGATTAAAGACCGGAAGTAATAGAAACAGATTAACCGCGAAAAGGGCTTTAAAAGAGCCCTTTTTTAGTTTCTGAAATACATAGTGTGGATATTTTTCTACAATGGAGCATGGTTTTACGGCCTGAGCCTTTCTTTAGTGTAGAATCAGGTGGGCACAGCGTTATATAAATTCAAAAGGCATAAAACCCGCCTATCATTATGAAAACATCTGTAGAACTGCCCTTTTATTTAAAGTGTGCACAAATTACTATCGGCCTGGTTGCTTTTTTTTATATTCTGTATATTGGGCATGATATCATTGTTCCGCTTATTTTTTCCACGATACTTGCTATTCTCCTGAACCCGGTTGTCAATTTCCTGTCAAGGAAGGTCAATCGTGTGATATCCATCTTTCTGGCGATCATTTTCGCTGTGCTGATCCTTGCAGGGCTTTTTTATTTCATCGGTTCGCAAATGGCTATGTTCAGTGAATCTTTTCCTTTGCTCAAGCAAAAGTTCAACGGCTATTTCGCAGACATTGTAAGCTGGGTTTCTCAAAAATTCAATGTGAGCACACCAAAGATCAAGGCCTGGATTGCCGAGCGGAAAAACCAGGGCCTGGAGAACGGCAGCGTTGTGATCGGCCAAACGCTGGTTTCGGTAACCGGTGCGATGGTAGTGGTGCTGCTGGTGCCGGTATACATTTTCCTGATCCTGTTTTATAAGCCTTTGCTTCTTGATTTCATTGCCATGTGCTTTTCGTCTTCAAAGCATGAAACCGTAAAAGAAGTGTTGCAGGAAACCAGGCGTCTTATCCAGAGCTATCTCGTGGGCCTTCTGCTGGAAATGGCCATTGTGGCAGTGCTCAATTCCGTCGGGCTTCTCATCATCGGTGTCGATTATGCCATCCTGCTCGGCATTGTGGGCGCCATCCTCAACCTGATCCCATACATCGGCGGGGTGGTGGCCATTGCCCTTCCCATGATCATGGCGCTAACCACACAGTCCCTGGGCGCTGCGATTGCGGTACTGATTCTGTATCTGGTCGTGCAGCTTGTGGACAATAATTTTTTAGTGCCGAAAATCGTGGCTTCCAAAGTAAAGATCAACGCGCTCATTTCCATCATTGTAGTGCTGATCGGCGGAGCCATCTGGGGAGTGGGTGGCATGTTCCTGTCTATTCCGCTTACGGCTATTATCAAAGTGATCTGTGATCGCGTGGAACCATTGAAGCCACTGGGCTTTCTGCTTGGCGATACAATGCCGGAAATCGGGAAAAACATTTTAAGTTTCAGGAAATTAACATCATCATAATACATCATCATAATACGTCATGGAAGAATCTACCCTTCAAAAACCAACACATAAAAGACTTTACCAGGCGCTGCTTGTCCTTTTGCTGACACCGGTGCTGTTGTATGCGATCTGGAACGGATACCAGATCAGGAGTTATTCGCATGAGCGGGCGGAAATGCGCAAAGATTACAGCGAGGTCAACAATGTGCAATATGGACTCCTGTCGGTAGACAGGTGGAAGGAAAACATTTTCGGAATTATCAATCAGCAGATCGATGAGTTTGAGTTTTCAGCCCAAATGGAAGACTCCCTGAAGAAGGAACTGAACAATGTGCTGGGCGCAGTGCTCAACAAAGCCGAAAAGATGGTCACCAAAAAGCAAACCACGTTTAAGGGACGGGTCACCAAATTTGCCGTGAAGAATTTTGTGGATGTAGATGCCTACAAACGTAAGGTCCCGGAATTCAGCCAAACGATCATTGATGAAATAAAGAAACCCAGCAGCAAGGAGCGCCTTAAGTTTATTGTGCAGGATAAGCTCAAAGAATTTGCGGAAGCAACCCATGACAGTATCAGCAATGCAGAGAGGCTCCAGGCGATCATGGCCAAGTACGGAACCACAGATGTCCATGAATTCAATAAAAAATTAGGAAAGCGCGCACGTCATCTCAACGAACAGACCTATGCCAACACGTTTGTCATTATCGGCTGCCTCACCTTTTACCTCCTGCTCTGGATCGTGTTCAGGAACAGGCGGAATATGTACACGCCTTTATTTGTGATGTGCGTGCTGCTGGCTTTGGTGGCTCTTATCACAGGACTCCTGGCTCCGATGATAGAGATTGATGCGCGCATCAAAGAGCTAAGCTTCGACCTTATCGGCTCTCATATTATGTTCAACGACCAGGTGATCTTTTTCCAAAGCAAAAGCATCCTCGATGTAGTACACATCCTGGTAACTGCCGGGAAAACAGATTCCATCTTCGTCGGAATTCTGATCCTGATCTTCAGCGTTATTTTCCCGATCACCAAATTGATCTCTACCAAAATTTATTTGCTTGGAAATGAGAAATGGAAGAAAAATAAATTCATCTACTTCTTCGCCTTCAAATCCGGCAAATGGTCGATGGCCGACGTCATGGTGGTTGCTATTTTCATGGCTTACATCGGCTTTAAAGGCATCCTCGAAAACCAGATGCATAACTTCAACGCCAAGGGAAAATCCCTTGGGGCCATCGGTACCAGCGAAACATCGCTGCAACCCGGCTTTATTCTCTTCATTGCTTATGTGATCTTCGGACTCATCCTCGCGGTAATCCTCAAAAAGATCACGTCGGAAGAGAAATTGGGAAGCCGCCTGAAATACTACGCGCAAAGGCTTCACATCAATAAGCTCTTCATGCACAAAAAGAAATATCCGTCGGCCGGAGGTGGTACTACTCCACCGGAACAACCTTAAACGTTTCGGTCAGAGTTTCGAAAGGCGTCACGATACATTGTGGCGCCTTTCTTATTTAGAAGCCATTTCAAAAAAAGGTTTTAGGCTATTTGCTCAGGATTTTTCGATCAGGCGCGGCTCTTTTCGAAACTCATACTCCCACAGTCCGGGCTGGAAAAGAAACGAAGCATGAATGGAAAAGACGCGCAAAGAGGCAACAGGTATTTTTGAGATGCCTTCTAATGCTTCGCTGTAGGATATTTTAGAAAAAATTACCCCGTGTGCCGGTCGATCAGCTCAACGATGGATTGAACCTTTATCGGCTTAATGAGGTAATGAATGTTGTAACGGTTATCGGTGCGGGGCGAATCAGGATTGGCGCTAATCTTAATGATGTGGGTGTCCTCGTGGGTTTTCAGGATCTCATTGGCTCCTTCCCAACCCAGGCCGTCCGGAAGGTTATTATCCACGATCACCCAGTCCGGGCGGTCGGCAACAGCGCCTTCAATGCCACTTTGCAATGTATGAAAATAGCTAACCTGGTAGCCGTAAGATCTTAGCATGCCCGAAAGCAGGAAACACAGATCAGGCTCGTCGTCTATGATAATTATTTTAATAGGATCCGTGCTCATGACGTGTATAAATATCTACATTAAAAAATTCAATCCCCAATTTTTAACCTAATTTATCTAAAATCTGAGGCATGTCTGATGGCATTATATTATAATTTATGTAGTAAATAAAATTAAAAACCAACCTAAAAAATTTCAGACATGACCAGCGGTGCAAAAACAATTTTAGGCCTGTTAGCTGTAGGTGCAGCAGGCGTAGCAGTAGGAATGCTATTAGCTCCTCAAAAAGGAAGCGACACACGTTCTTCCATTAAAGACACAATCAGCGACCTGAGCGATAAGATCTCAGATTTCATTTCTGAAGGAAAAGAAAAATTAGCTGATGCAAGTGAAGAAATCAGAACGCATGCTAACAGCGCGAAAAAAGAAGTGAAAGCCGGTATCGAAAATACCAAACAGGCTTTATCTTAATCTTCACTGAAAAGACAAATCCTGTATGCCTGTCATGCAGGATTTGTTTTATCTAAACCTTTGTGAAAAGAAACTATGGAAAAAACAGGTGACATCGTACAGGAGCTTTATACGAATACCCGCGAATACATCAACCTTCAGTCGAAATCAGTTAAGCTGGAGGTATATGAGCGTATTACCAATGTGATATCGAGTGGCATCAGTGCTGGTTTTATCGCACTGTTCGGCCTGTTTTCTTTCCTGTTCATTAATTTCGGACTAGCGTATTATTTAAGCGATGTCTTTGAATCCAGAACTTACGGCTTCCTGACCGTAGGCGGATTTTATTTTGTAGTTCTCGGCTTATATCTGCTTCTCAGAAATAAGATCGCCAGGAATAAGCTTAAAAACACCATTCTTCTGAAAGTCAGTAAAACTATGGATGACTATGATGAGATGCTTAAAGAGCAGGACCTCATACATGCCCAGGTAGCGGCTTCCGAAGAACGACTGAAAACAAGTATGGAAGAGTTGAAACAAAAAATGGATGCGCTCAAAAGTAATTTCGTTCCCGACGAAAATGCTCATAAAGGTCCGAAGGTTCCGCGAATCCTGCTTACCAGCGCCGTGGAGTTTATCCTTAAAAAGTTTGTTCTGAAAAATTCAGGTATCCTGGTGAAAAACATTGTGCCGGTAGTTGCCAATACACTGCTCGCATCCAAAGTATTTCACGAAGAAAAAAAGGTAAGCATCATTGAAAACCTGAAGCTCAAGCTTTCAAAATTCTTCTAACGGTCAGGTGGAAACAGCCAATGTTTTGAAGGTATTCACAACCTCTATCAGATCCTTGTAATTAGAAGGCTTTACAAAAAAATCATTGATCCCCAATTCCCGGCATTTATTTTTTTCGGCATCGTTACTCGTTGTCGAAAAAACAATTGTTGTAAAACTCCTGAAGTAACTTCTGATGGAGAGCTCCTGGATAGCTTCCTTCCCATTCTTTTTAGGCATATTCAGATCAACGACCAACAGGAGCGGTAACCTGGGGATACTCCCATTATCAACATTATTGAAGTGATTCAGCAGGTCGATGCCATTATTAACGAATACCAGGTCGATGGTATACTCTATCTCATTGAATGCCGATTTCAATAAAAACTGGTCATCTTCGTCATCCTCTGCGATTAATATATAATCCTTTACCATAGCACGATAAAGATACGAAAAAATACACCCCTGGCAAGCCTTGTCCTAAATACACCCGCGTTTTATGTAGAAAAACATGGACAGGAAAAGCCCGGAAACCACACACAATGGGTAAAAAAGAATGAGAACCGGGTCTTTAAGACACCAATCCCGGTATTCCGGCATCAATTGGCATTGGCATTTGCTTTTATAACTGAGAAAGTATAAACAATATAAAAAAACAAAACCATGAAAAAGTCAATTCTTGCTGTAGTAGCTTTATTAACCTTAAGCTTTGCATCCTGCAAAAAAGAATACAAATGCGAATGTCAGAAAACAAGAACAGGAAGTTCTACTACTGTTTCTACCGCCGATGGCGACTATACATTCAAGGATACGCGTGCCCGTGCTGAATCGCGTTGCAATGATCAGGAAACTACAGGCTCCGACGCTTTTGGAAACTACTCCAGAGATTGTGAAATCCGCTAATGCGCCGTTCTCTCTGATAACAAAAAACCTTCTATCACCAGATAGAAGGTTTTTTGTTATGGAGTATTCGTACCAGTTGTTGCTCTGTGCTTCACCTTTTCAACGTGGTTTTCTTTGGCCTCATCGATGGAGTGTGTACGGTGAATACTTTTCTCTTTGGCGGAGAGCTTGGCCAGCTCTACATAATACGTTTTCAGCACCTCGATTTCATCGGCAGTAAGGTCCTCGATATCGATAAGGCGGTTACTGGCCATTCTATTGCAGGCAATCAGCTCATTGAGCTTCAGATGCAAGGCTTTGGTATCCTTGTTTTGTGATTGCTGAATAACAAATACCATGAGGAACGTGATGATGGTGGTGCCGGTGTTGATCACAAGCTGCCAGGTGTCTGAAAACCCGAACAGCGGGCCGGTAATGCCCCATACAAGGATGATGGTGAAGGCTGTAATGAATGCTGTAGGGCTACCGGTAGCAGCAGTGACTTTGGCTGAGAATTTATCGAATAGTGCTTTCATAAATGATGGTGTTTGATAAATAAAAAGAACCTGTATGGATTGTACAGGTTCAGCAAAGGTAATCATTGATTTTAAAAGAAGACAAGTAAGATGCTCCTAGGTGAATAAGGGGTAGCAATTTCGGTTTCCGTCATATACTTACCAGGGCCTGATCCGGGTAACTTCCTTTTCTTCATACTCCACACGTACCGAAAACAGGTTCGGATAGATGCCGGAGCCGTGTTTCAGCGCATAGACTTTGGTGAATTCGGCCCCGAAATACAAAAGGATAGACGAATAATAGACCCATAAAAGAAGAAGAACCACGGAGCCGGCCGCGCCGTATGCGCTGGCGCCCGAAGAAGCGGAAAGGTATAGCCCGATCAGGTACTTGCCGAGGAGAAAAAGGGCGGAAGTGAATAGTGAGCCGATCCAGGCATCTTTCCATTTGACGATGGAATCAGGAAGATACTTGAAGACAACTGCAAAGAGAAGGGAAATGATGAGCAGGGAAATTGCGTTATTGACGACCACCAGTAAAAAAGTGGCTTCCGGCAAAAAGGTATTGAGCTTTTCGTTGAGAATGCCGATCACCATACTGGCAATCAAAGACACAACCATCAAAAAGCCGATGGAAACGACCATGGCGAAAGACAGGACCCGGTTGACAAGATACTTGATCACTCCCTTTTTTGGTTTTGCCTTAAGGCCCCAGATGCGGTTGATCGTAGACTGGATCTCGCCGAAAACACCGGTGGCACCGATGAAGAATACCGCCACCCCGATCACGGTAGCCATCAGGTTATTCTTTTTTAAGGTGGTATGGCGAAGCATTTCCTGGATCTGCAGGGCCGCCTGGTTGCCTACAATGCTATTGATCTGTTCAAACAGGTGCCCTTCGATAGCTGCACGCCCAAACAGGAAGCTCCCGATAGCTATGGCAATAATAAGCATCGGGGCGATTGAGAAAATAGTATAATAAGACAAGGAAGCGCTGAACTTCAGTGCATCATCTGCAATAAAGCCGGCAGCGCTTTCCTTCACTAAAATGAAAAAATTCCGGGTCCTCGTCTTTAGTTTATATGCCAGGCGGTTCATATCCCTATACCCTTTCTCCCCGGATGATCCGGATCAGTATAGCAATAATGGCCAGCACCAAAAGTATATGGATTAGCTTTCCTACGGTGAATACGAAGGCCCCAAGCACCCAGCCAATCAGGAGTATGACAGCTATAATATACAACAGGTTGTTCATATCCTTCTAACTCTTAACCTCAATGTGTGATTTCTTCTTCAGGAACTGGTAAAGCATCCAGTTCGTTTTCTGTTGTTGTCCCAGGTATTTGGTAAGCATATCGGCCGTTACCACATCATTGGCATCGTCTGCCATTTTCACGATTTCATTCTCGATTACTTCCAGGGCTTCCTGATCTTCTATCATGCCTTTTACGCATTCTGTCTGGTCACCGCTTACCTTTTTTTCCTTCACTACCGAGCTTTTGATCATGTCCGTTGCAAACATTTTAGGAATACCTCCAAGAGTGAGGATACGCTCGGCAATATCGTCGATTTTTACCGTAGCATCATTGTAGGCCGTTTCAAATACTTTGTGAAGCTCAAAGAAATTTTCGCCTTTGATCATCCAGTGCGATGAACGTGTGTTAAAATAAACTACCTGGTAGGCTGCCAGGAGATCGTTTAACCTGTTTATGATTTTTTCAATAGTTGCCGCATCCTTTTTCATAATATATGTTTTTTATAAAAGCCTTTAAAACGTGATGCCATCCCGAATCCGGGCTAAAAATTTTAACACAAACGAAGTGTGGATATGTTTCTACAGTTTTTTGCTATATTTAAATCCTGCTTTGGCATTTAGGCTCAAACAGGGCTTCAGAGGCCGAAGCACGGGTCCACACACAAGGAACGATTATTTATTATAACATCCAGACAAATCACCATTTATGCAAACAGAAGACATCATTAACAAGTACATCTATGCTTTTTTTATTTTACTGCTGGGTATTTTTATTTTTTGCGGATTACAGGAATTCCTGAATGCCTTCCTGGGCTCTGTAGTATTTTATGCCCTGTTTAAGAATTTTATGTATTACCTCACCCGCCGGAAGAAGCTGAAAAGGTCCCTTTCGGCAGTCATCATCATCATCATTTCCTTTCTTATTGTAGTGCTTCCTGTAACGGTGCTGGTGGGTATGCTCCTGAATAAGGGCGCCTCCCTGGCTGCTAACCCGGAGATCATTACGGAGTATGTCGATAAGTTCACCAACAAACTGAAAGAGCTGCCTTTCGACGTATCGGCCGATACCATCGGCATCAAGGCCAAAGCTTTCCTTGCCGAAAACGCGGGAGGAGCGCTGAGCTCGTCACTTAGCGCGGTAGGTAATATCCTCATGATGTATTTCTTCCTGTATTTTCTCTTGATCAACATGAATACGATGGAGGCGCGTATCATCTACTTCCTGCCTTTCAAAAAATCCAAGATCATGCTTTTCGGGAAAGAGCTGGTCGATCAGACTTACAGTAATGCCATTGGTGTGCCGCTCGTATCCATCGCCCAGGGTGTTTGTGCCTACATTTGCTACCGTATTGCCGGTGTTGACGACTCCGGCTTATGGGCTGTGCTTACAGGATTTGCCTCTATCATTCCTCTCGTGGGCACTGCTATTATCTGGTTCCCGGTATCGTTGTTCCTGTTTGCCAATGGCCAGGTATGGCAGGGAATTTTCGTGTGCTCGTACAGCATCATCGTGCTCAGTAACATCGATAATCTTGTGCGCATGGTTGTTTCCAAGCGGGTGGGGGATGTGCATCCTGTCATCACCGTATTGGGCGTGGTCATGGGGCTGAAGTTTTTCGGCTTACCGGGCCTGGTGTTTGGACCCTTGCTCATTTCTTATTTTATCATCCTGATGAAATTATTTTATATGGCCTATGCCAATAAAACCATGACCACTACTCAGGAAACACAAAGTCAGATGGAAACCAATATTGTCAAACTGCTACTCAACAAAATAGGATTTTTCAACCCAATGAGCCAGGGAAGAAAACCTAACTCATAAGTTGTTTTGAAGTTTTTTCTTTACATAACTTTCGCGATTGTTTGCCTTAACCCTCTTTCCGCACAGGAAAGGGCCGCTGCGCCCAAGCAGGGAAAAAAGGAACAGCCCAAGAAAAAGTACAGCAAGGCGCAGTTCCGGAAAGACTCGGTAGCCATCATGAAGCCGAAGCTCCTCAGGCCCCAGTTGAGGCTTGACAACAAAATCTCTTATTACAGGGGCGACTCTTACAACATCGATGGGATCGATGCCGGTGTTATGATAAAGGAGAAGATCCGCTTCACCCTTGGCTACTACAGGCTCAACGACGAGCTGAGCGGCTATTCCAAAACAGAAAGCGGAACCTATTTCGACAGGCGGCTGAAGCTGCAATATGGTAGCATGAACATTGAGTTTGTCTATCACAATTCCCGCTTCTTTACCCTCGGGATTCCCTTCGAATTTTGCTTTGGGAAAAATACACTCCATTACAAAATCTCTCCTGCTGATGAGCAAAAATATACCAGGAGTGGCTTTGTCTCGCTCATCGACCTTGGCGCATCGGGTACATTCAAGCCCATACGCTGGGTGGGTGTACGCCTTACGGCAGGTTACCGGCAAACGATTATTAACCAAGTGCCGGGATCCCGATTTGATGGCCCTTTTATTTCCTTCGGTGTGGCTGTGAATCTTCGCGAGGTGAGTAAGGACGTGAGGATGTTCATGCTGAAGAAAAAATACAGGCGCCTGGGAGACCCTTTGGAAACTGCCGTAGACCTGATCACCGATTAAGCAGGCTATCACTGCTTATGATCTTTATACCGGATCCGGTTTTCGGATACAAAAAAAGCGGCTACTGCCGCTTTTTTTTTGACACACAGTTCGTATCAATGGATCCAGTAACGCAGGGCGAGGTAAGTAATGATGCCCATGACTGCAAACACAGTGAAGAACACCGCCATAAAGACATTCACTCCGAACTCAGCGATCAGGTAACGGATGGGCTGCTGAATGTTCTGGTCGATAATAGTCAGGATCTGTTGCCAGGCCGAACGGTCGTTGCGGATATAGCTCCTGGCGCCCAGCTTCATGGCCTCCACAGCAGTTGCCACATCTTCGTCGGAAGAGAGGATAACCACTTCTGTATTTGGATCCTTTTCTTTTACCTTTTGCAGCATATCCAAACCCGGGATCCCGCTGTGTGTCGACTCCTGGAGGTAGTCGTCTACCACCACCAGGTCTACCTGGCCGTTGAGCATGCGCAGGCAGCTCCTGCTGTTGAAGAATAACGATATATTAAGTTTGTCACCAAATCGTTTCTTAAGATATCGTCTTAATTTTCCGGCAACCATCACGTCGTCATTCAGGATGAAGACGTTTAAACTTTGAGCTTTCATAATCGGTGTTTTTAGAGTTTAATTTAGTACTAGAGAAAATCGCTGCTATTTACGGGAACGTGCAACCAGCGCAATAATCCCGGCAATCAAGGCCACAACTAACAGAATTCCCCATACCATACCCGCTTTAAATATCCCTCCGGCCACTGCACAACCCTGTATAAACACCAGGCAGGAAATAAGGAATATATTTAGAAATAACCGTTTCATAATTTTATATTTCTATGGTATTTGCAAGTTCTGTTCCACGGGTTTTATATTTCAAAAGCCATGTACTGATTTTGACAATTGCATTTGTTGAGTATTAAATTCTACGTTAAGCTATCGTATAGGCGCTTTGGACGAAACTAAATGCTGCTGAGGGCAGATTTAAGGGCAGCCGGAAGTTAATTCAGTATAATCTTCCCTTGGTTACCAAAATAAAAAAAGCACCCGCATGATTGCGGGTGCTTTTCCTGTATGAAAAATAAACTACGCTGCTTTTCTGAAGTTCTTGCTTGGGATATTAAGCTCTTCTCTGTATTTGGCAACCGTACGGCGTGCGATCGAGTATTTTTTCTGGATGAGCTGCCTGGCAATTTCCTCATCGCTCAGCGGATTGGATTTGTCTTCGGCCGATACACATTCCATCAGGATGCGTTTTACCTCGTTGGTGCTTACCACCTCGCCGGTTGTTGTGCTCAGTCCCTCTGCAAATAAGCTCTTCATCAGAATGGTGCCGTAGATCGTTTGAATATACTTGCTGTTCACGATCCGTGAAATGGTGGAAATGTCGGAATTGATCTCTTCCGCAATATTCTTCAGGATCAGGGGCTTCAGGTCTGACTGATCGCCTGTGATGAAAAATTTCTTCTGGTGCTTAACAATTGCCCTTGCTACAGTAACCATTGTTTTCTCGCGCTGTTGCAGTGCATCGATAAACCATTTGGCGCTTTCGATCTTGCTTTTAATAAAACCCGAAGCCTCACGCATGCTTTTATCTTTCGATTTGGAATAGGTATTCAGCATCTCAACATAATCCTCGCTGATTTTCAACGGAGGATGCTTTGCTGAATTCAGGAACAGTTCCACGTTCTCGCCATTCACCGATACGGAGAAGTCAGGCTCAATGGTGATGGCTTTGCTGCCGCACTCTTTTGAGCTTCCGGCAGGAGCGGGGTTCAGTTTTTTAATTTCGGCCAGAGCATCGGCAAACTCCTCATCGTCGAGTTTCAGCGATTTTTTGATTGCGTCAAAGCTCCTGGTAGACAACTGGTCCATGTGCTTTTCAAGGATCGCAATGGCATTGTACGTGTCCCTAGTTTTTTCTTTTTTATGCTGGAGCTGTACCAGCAGGCACTCCTGTAGGTTCCTGCAACCGATGCCCATAGGTTCAAGCGTTTTGATTTTGGCAAGCACTTCTTCCAGCTCCTCTTCCATCACAAAGGTATTTTGAACAAAAGACAGCTCATCGGAAATATCGCTGATGGTTCTTCTCAGGTAGCCGTCGCTGTCGAGAGTATTAATGAGGTAAACCCCGATCTCTTTTTGCTTATCGCTGATAGGCAGTAATTTCAGCTGCTCGATCAGAGGCTCGGTAAAGTCATGCTGCTCCAGGAATACCTGCTCACGCTTATCGTCTTCATTGGCGTGGTTGTTCGCCTCGTATTTATAATCGTCCAGCGAATCGCGGTCCATATAGTCGGTATAGTCGTAATCTTCTCCCAGCTTGCCTTCCGACACTTCCGCCTCGTCGAAATCACCAACTTCTGTTTCTGTTTCTACATCGTTCGGATCCGTATCATCTGCCGGCGTTTCCGCATCGGTATCATATTCCAACGCAGGATTGATAGCCATTTCGGCAGCAATGCATTGTTCGAGCGCTACCGTAGGCAACGATAACATATTGAACAACTGGATTTGCTGGGAGGTTAATTTCTGCGTTTGCTTTTGCGTCTGAGATTGAATGATTGCCATAACCGTAGAATTTTGTATGATTATTATTAAAACCGTGTTTCTTATTAAAATTTAAAAACCGCAGAGTATATCCATAATACCCTGCGGTTTTTTTCTTTATTTTCTTTTTCCTAATAAAGTTCCTCCTGCAATAAGCGTGATCAGGAACAATACGATGAATATAAAGAATAGTATTTTTGCGATTCCTGCAGCACCTGCGGCAATTCCCGTAAAGCCGAAAAGTCCCGCTACAATCGCAACTACTAAAAAGATTAATGTCCAGCGTAACATAGTGTTTAGTTTTAAAGGGTTAGTAATAATTATACAGTATGGCATTGAAACAATAGTGCCGAATTTTTCAGCCTTTCAAGACTTTGAAAATCAGGGCATTAATTTTTAATGCCACTCTGCGTAAAAAGATATTTTGGGTAAAAAATTCCCCGCTTTACACAGCCGGAAAAAACAGGCAAAGCGTGAGGCCGTGGGGCAAGTGGCTTTGGGCGGCAATCCATCCCTGGTGGTTGAGCATGATGCGCTTGCAGAAGCTCAGCCCCATACCGGTACCCGGATGCCCGGCTTCTTCTATTTTTTGAAACATCTGGAAGATCTTCCGGTGATAGTCTTCATGAATTCCTATGCCATTGTCGCTGATAGAGATTCTGTAATAGGTTTTCTTTTCGTGGTTCAGGTACTTTCCTTCCTTCACGATGTGGTATTCGCCGTGGATGTGGATAACGAGCGGGCGCTCGGGGTGGGCAAAGCGGATACTGTTCTGGAGGATATGAGCGAAGAGCAGCCTGAGCTGGTAAGGATCGGCTTCAACTGCCTGAAGCGGCTCTTGTATCAGCTCAAAAGCATTTTCCCAGTTGTTGTAGCGGATAAGCTCCGGCAACCAGATATTGAGGTCTATCGTTTCCTTTGGGCCGGTGCCCGCCAGTATCTGGTAGTAATCAACAATGTTGTTATTGATTTCGCGTTGCTGGTTATAGATCTGCTTGATCCGGTCTATCTGCTCCTGAAGCTGCCGGCTGTCACTATCCTTCAGATGTTGCAGCCGGTCGATCATGACCTGCACCTTGCGCATAGGCTCCTGCAGGTTGTGCGTACTGGCCAGTGTGAGTTCCCTTACCTCCTTATTGAGGATGTTGAGCTCGCGGATCTTCTGCTCCAGGTTGGAGCGGTGCACCTCGCTGCTGTTGAAAAAGCTGATGATCGCAATAGCCGCTATGCAGCATACCCCAAAGGCAATCACAAATGACAGGAAGCTGGTATCCTTGCTTTCCTTATTGTTGATCTGCTTGCTTTTGGTCCGCTTCGCCAGCAGGTGAGATTCGTTGTTCTTAATATTGGAAATGATCTCCCGGATCTTATTCATGTAGATATTGCTCTGATGGAAACGCTCCATCATCAGCGTATCTTCGAGCTCGTCGCTCAGGTTGCTTTTCAGCAGGCGAAGCTGCAGGTTGATGATATCTTTCAGCGTATCGAGGTTTTGCTGCTGAATGTAGTTATCGCCGGTTAGGTTATCCAGCTCCAGGAAAATACCAGGGATTCCCTTAAGCTCGTTGAGGTAATTTTCCAGAAAGGCCGGGTCCTCGGTCAGCAAAAAAGCCCTTTGCCCTGTTTCAGCATTCAACAGATTTTGTTCCAGGCTGTTAGTTTGTATGATGACCTGGTATGAGTGATCTACGCGTTCATTATACTTCTCCAAGGCATTTAATTTGCTTAGGGAAAAGAATGATATTCCGAGCAGCGCAAATAAAGCCAAACAAATGCAAAAATAAATCAATACGCGCTTTTTTTTCATATTTTTACATGGATAGGGCTTCGTAAGGACTAAAGATAAAACTAAAAACAGATATATGAGCAATATTTTAGTAATTGATGACGATACAGATATCTGTATGTTGCTGAACAGATATCTCTCTAAAAATGGGTTCAATGTAACCACAGCACATACAGGAAAGGCTGCATTGGAGAGTATTATGAACCAGACCCCCGACATTGTACTCTGCGACTTCCGGTTGGACGATATGAATGGAGGAGAACTGCTCGAAAGGATCAAACAGATTCACACCAATATCCCGGTTATTATTATGACCGGCTACAGCGATGTGAGAACCGCAGTGAACATTATGAAGTCAGGGGCTTTCGATTATGTGACCAAACCCCTGCTCCCCGAAGAAATCCTGCATACCCTCAAGCGCGCATTGGCAGAAAGCCCTAAAGAAAAGGCGGAAAACGACGAGCCCGCCAAAAATTTGGTGAGCGAGCCGGATACAAGGAAACCAAAAAAACACAAAAGCAAATACGTTTTCGGCAGGAGCCCGATCTTTAAAACCATCCTGGAGCAGATCCAGCTGGTGGCCCCTACCAATTTCAGCATCATCATTTACGGAGAAAGCGGAAGCGGCAAGGAATCCGTGGCCAACGAAATCCATAATAACAGTGCCCGTGCCCATAAGCCTTTCATTGCCATCGACTGCGGGGCCTTATCGAAAGAGCTGGCAAGCAGCGAATTGTTTGGGCACGAGAAAGGCTCCTTTACCGGCGCCATCAACCAGAAGATCGGCAGCTTTGAATTAGCTAACGGCGGTACGATTTTCCTCGATGAAATCGCCAATCTTTCCTACGATATCCAAATGGCGCTGCTTCGCGTAGTACAGGAAAGAAAGATGCGCCGTGTAGGTGGCGTAAAAGATATCGACCTGGATGTGAGGATCATTGTGGCGAGTAACGAGCGCCTGTCCGAATCCGCTAAAAAAGGCAAGTTCCGGGAAGATCTTTATCACCGCTTCAACGAGTTCAGTATCGAGGTGCCTCCTTTGAGAAACCGGCGCGAAGACATCATGCTCTTTGCCGATGTGTTCCTCGAAAAAACCAACGCGGAGCTGAGTAAATCCGTGAAAGGCTTCTCCGACGAGGTTATCCGCATTTTCAACCAGTATCCTTGGCCAGGCAATCTGCGCGAGCTCAATAACGTGGTCAAACGCGCGACCCTTTTAACGGCAGGCGACCTCGTGCAGGTGTCTTCTCTGCCTTTTGAGATCACACATTACGACCAGCTCAACTTTGAACCCGAGTCGCCGTCGATGCATGATATGAGAAGCCCTCAGGTTATGCCCGAGCAGCCTAAGAAGGTGTTGCCGCTCAGCGATCAGGGCATGAAGCATGCCTCTATTGATGCGGAGTTTGAGCTTATTGTAGAAGCCCTTAAAAAATGTAACTACAATAAAAGCAAAGCGGCTCAGTTGCTAAACATCGACCGCAAAACACTTTACAATAAAATGAAACAATATAAAGAATTCAACGGGGAACTTTAGAACACGTTGCATTGCGCGCTAGCTTATGAATCTGAACACGCTATCTGTAGAAAAATTTTCTCATATATTCCCATATATGGAAAACATTCTACAGTTCGGGGCCTATTGCTACTCCTTTGATACAAAAGAGCTTGAATGGAGCCAGGGCATGTACCATATTCTGGGAATTAAATCCCCAACGGCTATCCCTACGGTGTCACTCTTTCTGAAGTATATTCACAAGGAAGATGAACAGCAGGTGCTTCATGAAGTGCGCGATTCACTGCGCCATAAGCGGCCTTACCGCGTGGAGTTTTCCATTACCAACGAGCAGGGGATTTTCAAGCGCGTCTACGCCGAGAATTTCATTAAGTTCAACGACCAGGGCGATGTGCTCGAATACTGCGGGATTGTTAAGGACATTACGGAAAACTACCGTTTCAAAAAGGCGCTTGAGCAAAAGATCGAGCAGCTCGATAAATCGAACAGCAGCCTGCAGGAGTTTGTGTATGTGGCGTCGCACGATTTGCAGGAGCCGCTTCGTAAAATCTCGACCTTTGTGGAACGCATTCATGCAAAGCACTTCGAATCGCTGAATGAAGAAGGGCAGTCTTATCTGAAGCGAGTCCAGACCTCTGCGGGAAATATGCAGACGCTGCTGGAAGACCTCCTGGACTTTTCAAAGCTGTCCTTCGATGAAAAGAAATTTGAAAAAGTAAACCTTCAACAGTGCATCAACGGAGTGATCAGCGAACTCGAACTTAAGATCGAGGAGTCGAAAACCAGTGTGAGGTGCGGGGAGTCGCCCGACATTGAAGCCTACCCCTCACAGATCCGGCAACTGTTTTCCAACCTCATCAACAATTCCATTAAATTCAGAAAAGAGCATGAAGCCCCTGTCATTACGATTTCCTGTGACATGGTTACTCATAATGATTTCCCGGAACTTTCGCTGGCAGAAAACAGAAATTACGTCCGTATTACGGTGGAAGACAACGGGATAGGCTTTGACGAGGAGTTTTCAGAACGCATCTTCAAGATCTTTCAGAGGCTGCATGGCAAAACCGAATACAAGGGCTCGGGCATTGGGCTTGCCATCTGCAAGAAAATCGTGGACAACCATCACGGTTTTATCTTCGCCAACAGCAAGCCCAATGTAGGCTCTAACTTTACGATTTTACTCCCTCAACTACAATCATAGCTTTATGATATCAGACCTGAAAATACTGATCATTGATGATGATGAAGACGATTTTTTTATTACATCGCAATACCTCGAGGACATTGAAGCGTTTAATGTTAACTGCAGCTGGAGTTATAACATCAACGACGCACAGCAGAAGCTGGCTTCCAATGCCTACGACATTTATTTCCTCGACTACCGGCTAGGTGCAAGAACAGGGCTTGAGCTCCTGAAAGAAGCCATCGGGCGTGGCTGCTATAAACCCGTTATCCTGCTCACCGGAAAAGGCACCGTGGAGATCGATAAGCAGGCCGTGGAAAATGGCGCTTACGACTACCTGGTGAAAAGCGACCTCACCACCGAAAAGCTGGAGCGTTGCCTGCGTTATGCGTATGAGCGTTATAAAAGCTTTAAGGTCATCAACGACAATGAAAAAAAGTACAGGCTGATCTTCGAAAACGCCCTGAGCTTTATTTTTACCTGCGACCCTTTGCTGCATTTCAGCGCCGCAAACCCTGCATCCGAATACCTGCTGGGCTATATGCCCGATGAGCTGATCGGGAAATCGTTCCTGAACCTGATTGATGACAGCGACAAGCACAACTTCCGGAAGCTGATCGTTGAGAAGAAGAATATTTACAATTTCAATATCCGCCTGCTTACCAAGCATGGCGAGATCAAAACAGGAAACCTTTCGCTCAACTACTTTGAGGAGGACAGCGAAACCGCCTACTGGCAGGGCATTATTTATGACGAAACCATGCGCGTGCAGGCTGAGCAGGCCAAGCTCCAGTCGGAAAAGCTTGAGGCCACATACCGCCTGGTGCGGACACTGGCCCATGAGATCCGGAATCCGCTGACCAACATCGGCTTATCGCTGGAAGGCTTCCTCGAAAAAGGCATTAAGGATGAACAAAAGCCTTATGTCGATATCATCAAGCGCGGCGCCGACCGCATCAATAGCATCATTACCGAGCTGCTGCAATCCAGTAAGGCCATCGAAATAAGGCCCGAGCTGGTAGACCTGAATGCCCTTCTGAGAGAAGTCGTGTCAATTGCCCAGGACAGAATTGACCTTAAGAAGATACACACCGATATTTCACTCCTCAACTTCCCGGTGGTAAGAACCCTGGATAAAGAAAAATTCAAGATCGCCATCCTGAATCTTGTGGTGAATGCCGTGGAAGCCATGGAAAGCGGCAAAGGCCAGCTCACGGTGAGCCTGAGCCAGAACCTTGAGCATACCACGATCCTGATTAAAGACAATGGCTCCGGGATTAAGGAAGACGACCTGAAAATGCTCTTCGAACCCTATTTCACCACCAAAAAAACCGGGATGGGGCTGGGTCTTGTGTCTACACTCAACATCATCAAGTCCCACAAAGCGCACATCGAGGTAGACTCCAAGCAGGGCATGGGTACCACGTTCCGCGTGATCTTTCCTAACTAGGCATTGAGGACATAGTTCCCCATTCTTACCGTCAAAAAGCTCTGAAAAGCTTAATTTCATTGGCATCATCGTTGAAAAAAAAGAAGTCAAAATGCCAATGAAGTCTTCAGAAAATACAAAAAACCTTGTTATTCTCCTGAGAGATCTTGCCAGAATTAATAAAGACCGGGTAGAGGGATACAGGACCGCTAAAAAACAAGCAGATAATCATCCTGATCTTTCTTCCATCTTTTACGAAAAATCAAAACAGAGTGAGGATTTTATAAACGAGCTCCAGGAACAGATAAGTGCGCTTGAAGGTGAAAACGGAACGGATACGACCCTGGCAGGGAAAATCTTCAGGCTTTGGATGAACATTAAAAACACGTTTAAAGCAAACAATACGACCTCGATCCTGGATAGCTGCGAGTTTGGAGAAGTGGCGGCAATCAAGGCTTATGACGAAGCGCTTCATTCGGACGTAAGCATTCCGGCCAATATCAGGCAACAGGTGCTGGAGCAGCAAACGGCTATTAAAAAATCGAAAGAGTTGATCCGGAAATACGGAAACCTGACGGTTTACAGATATAACAACAGTTTTACATAAGCAGCATGATTTATTTCATTTTAGTTTTTTAAAGTTTTTACAACCTGAGACAAACCGTACTGATTACCTTTATGTAAAACAACAAAATGGAGGCTTTAACCGGCCTCCATTTTATACATCACATCATGCCCATGATCACACTGAGTTCAAAAACCGACTATAAGAAGCTGGCAGGCGCAATTCTGCTATGCGAGCTCGTTGGCTTGGCCGCAGGCTTTCTGACGCTGAATGCCATCAATAACTGGTATATTTTTCTGAATAAGCCGGGCTTTAATCCGCCCGACTGGGTATTCGGACCGGTGTGGACCTTTTTGTACCTGCTCATGGGCCTTGGGTTTTATAATACCATGAAGCATGGCTCCAACCATGCAGAGTCGTATAAGCACAGCATCGCGCTTTTCTGGGTGCAGCTTACGCTGAATGTTTTATGGACACTGGCCTTCTTCGGACTTAAAAATCCTTCGCTGGCCCTGGTCATTATCACCGGCCTCATAGGAGCGATTTGTTTCTGGATGATGCACCTCCAGAACGTGCACCGCCTGTCGGCTTATCTACAGATCCCTTACCTGCTGTGGTGCTGCTTCGCCATGGTGCTCAACTATTACATCATTCATCTCAACTGAACAATGGACCTGCTCTCTGCCGATACATGCTTTTTGTATGCCGGGATCTTAATCCTGATCACGGTACTGAAAGGAAGAAAACTAAAACACAGCATATACCAGAATAAAAAATAACCTAAAATAAAACCAAACATCACCATGAAAATCATCGTTACAACCATCGCTCTTGCTTTTGCCCTGCTGAGCACAGGCATTTTCGTTTCCTGTTCCGAATCCAAAAAGGAGGAAGTTTCGGAAAACATCGACCAGGCTACCAGAGACGTGGAGCAGAAAATGAATGAAACCAAAGAAGACCTCAAAAAAGAACGCGATGAATTTGTGGCAGATGTAAATGCCCGCATCGAAAAAAACAAACAGGATATTGCGGATCTGAAAGCGAAGAGCAAAGACAAAAAAAAGGAAGCAAAAAAAGAATACGACGAGGCGATTGCCGATCTGGAGCGCAGAAATGACGAACTGAAAGCGAAGCTCGACAACTATAAAGATGACACAAAAGAGGGATGGCAAAGCTTCAAAGAAGAGTTCAACCACGACATGAATGACCTGGGCACTTCCATCGGAAACCTTTTCAGGGATAATAAATAAGAGTTTCAGAAAAGCTCATTGTTATAGCCGGGCAGTGTACCGGGACTGTAACTATAATCAAAGCCTCACTATCCGGTGAGGCTTTTTTTCTGTTGGAATCGTGCCAGGATAAGGGCAGGCGCAGATGCGATCACGTTCCGGCCTCTTTGAATTTTCCTGTATTTCCTGCTTTTGTTTAGGTTAACGGATGTTGAACTGATCGGCATCCGTCAACACCGGAAAGGCGTTTCTGAAATCAGCGAGTGCCTGATGAGACAGCACAAGGGTTTCGAGGCGGTCATCGTTGGCTTTTGTCTGGCTGATAGCTTCACCTTTCGGGTTGAGGACGACGCTATCGCCGCTGTGTGAGAAGCCGTTGCCATCGGCGCCGATGCGGTTGACACCGGCCACATAGCACTGATTCTCGATGGCACGCGCAATGAGCAGTTGCTTCCAGGGAAAGCTTCGCACCTCGGGCCAATTGGCCACATAAATGAGCAGGTCGTAAGGTTCCGTAGAAGAGTTCCTGCTCCAAACCGGAAAGCGTAAATCGTAGCAGATGAGCGGACAGATATTCCAGCCCTTATAATCGATGGTAAGCCTGCTGCTGCCTGCCGTGTAGTGCTCGTGTTCCTTCCCCATCCGAAAAAGGTGGCGCTTGTCGTAAGACAGGAAAGAGCCATCCGGCTTCACCCAATACAAGCGGTTGTAGTAGTGCTCGGTTTCTTTTACAGAGATGCTACCCACAAGCACGCAACCTTTAGCCCGAGCCTGATCCTGCATCCACTTCAGGCCAAGCCCTCCGGCTTCTTCGGCCAGGCTTTCGGGTTTCATAGTGAAACCGGTGGTGAACATTTCGGGAAGGATAAGAAGATCGGTTGGCGGAAGGGCGGCAATCTTTTCGGTAAGATGAGCGATGTTTTTGGCAGGATCCTCCCAGTACAGGGAAGTTTGCAGGGTACTGATAGTTAAATCCATAGTGATGTTTAGTTTTGTGGCTGCTGCTGTTTCTGTACCTGTTCGTTGAAGAGCGATACGACGCGGCGGGCGCTTTGTGAGCGCTTTCGCTTAAACATGGGCGATACGATCTGCGAGGCCACAAAAATACCCAGGCCATTGAAAACGAGCGCACCCGAAACATTGGAGTTGGGATTGTTCTGGGAAGTCTGTGTAGCGGCAATCAGGCAAACAAGAAGCACAGCAGGTCCGCCGAATCCTGAGATATATTGGTTCTTTTTGAAGTCACCGGTAGCCAGGATGGCCTGGTCGAGCTCCTTGCTTCTCCAGGCCCTGTTTTTATCAGCAGCCAGGTAGAGCATTTTCTTTTCGTTAATCTTGGCGCCGTTATAATAGTACAGGCCGGCGCGTGGATTTTCGATGAGACCGCTGAGTACAGGCGTTCGCTGCTGTTGTATGATAACCGGGGTTTCGGTGGGCATAACGGTCTGCGTTGTTACCGGCTGGCTTATCGCAAACGAATCCACAACCCCGTTCGAAAACCGGATCTTTTGCACCTCGTTGCGGCCAATGATAAAGACCGGTCCGTCGGGCATGCTGAAGCGCATGTATTTGACCTCTGCCGTGCTGATCTCGGTGATCTTTGCGGGAATAACCTCTCCGCTGCGCTTGTAGATGGTGTCCTGCGCACGGAGCGACGTGAAGCCCATGAGCAGGAGCATAAAAAATAAGCTGTGTTTCATTGTATTAAAAGTAGTAAAATAACCGGGATAATAATAAACGTGTAAAACAGGAATAAAGTATGTTGCCTCCGAGATGCTATTTGTCACGAAGCGTGAAACCTGCTTTTATTCCCTTAATCAAAGGAAATTTCCTTGTTGTAAAGCTTTGCCGCCTGCCGGATCTTGCGGTTCTTAACGGATTTATAGATCATGGCCGTGATCTCGGAAGCTACCAGGAGGCTTACGCCGGTAAGCACAAAATTGCGAAGCATAGGCTTGTCGTTAGGGCCATAGTAGCGCCTGATACCCAGGTAGGAGCTGCCCAGGAAGAGCACCGGCCCGGCAATGGTAAAGCCGATCTGCGCATTGCGCTTGCCTTCTGCATCGAGCAGCAGCAGGTTGAGCTCATCACTGTTGACCTGGGGATCGCGCTTCAGCATCATCTTAAAGGCCTCGCGGTGGGTAATGTCGCGGTTGTCGTAGCTGATGTGGTTATCGTCGATGATAAACCGGCCAGGACTGTAACCGTTGACCGGCGCCGTGGTCTTTTTGGCGATCTGAAAGCGCGATTCCGTTTTGCCGTTCTCATACACAATGCGCTCCACCCTTGAGTTGGCCACCTTATGGATAATGCCGTCGGGGTTGAAGTACATTTTGTACGACACCTCGGTCGAGGAGATCTCAAGCACACGTACCAGCAGTGTTTCGGAGTCTTTGATGAAGAGGCTGTCCTGGGCCGAAAGGCTGCATGAGTAGAAAAGGCCGGAAAAAAACAGTATGCGTAATATCTTATTCATTGTAGAGGTTCACAAATTCTTTGCGCTTGTCCCTGAGCCTGATGTTATACACGATAGATACGGAGCCCAGCGCCACTGCCAGGCCGCCGAGGATGGCCGGTGGCGTATAAAATGCAGGCTCGCTTCTGTTGGAAAGCGCATAGGATAAAGCATACAGGAAGGTGCCGCCGATGGCCAGCCCGCCGCATACGATGGCGCCGGTGCGGGTGCCATCCTGCGCGTTCTTGTGTTGACTGATATCGCGGGCCAGTCCCATGAGCGTTTGTTGGCGGTTCGCATTGGGATGGCTGAGAGCCAGCTCCTTCAGGGTCCGGTAATTTTTTTTGGCAGTCCGGTAATCTATTTTTTCATGGTAGCTTAGGCCTTCGGGAGCCTGTAGGACAGGGCTCTGCACCGACTCCTGCACCGGTGCTGCCGGGGGTTGAAACGTTTCGGAAACGCCGTTCTTATAAACTACCCGGTCTACATCGGCTTTGCTGATGACATAGTCGGGGCCATCGCTCATGCCTTCGCGTTTGTAGCGGATCTCCGAAGGTGAAATTTCTTTGAGCAAAACCGGGGTCCGGAGCCCGTTCTTATACACGATGGTATCCTGGGCGTTTAGGCGGCACAGGCCAGTCAGGAAAACGATGAAGTAGAAGGCTTTCATGGCATCAGGGAATATCCTACAAGGTACAGATTATTTCGGCTGCCTGCCGGAGGGTTTCTTCTTTTTTGGCAAAACAAAAGCGGAGAAGCTGCTGCTGACGCTGGTCGCTGTAGAACACCGAGAGCGGAATGGCAGCCAGGCCTTTTTCTTTGGTGAGGCGGATGGCCAGATCCGTATCGGCTTCGCCGGAGATTGCCTGGTAGTTGAGCAGCTGGAAATAGGTGCCGGTGCAAGGCTCGATGCCGAAGCGGGAGCCGCTGATAAGCCCGCGGAAATAATCGCGTTTGGCCTGGTAAAATGCATGAAGGTCTTTATAGTGGTTTTCGTTTTTGAGGTATTCGGACAGGGCCATCTGAAACGGATGGTTGACGCAGAACACAAGGTACTGATGCACTTTGCGAAACTCTGCCATGAGCTCCTTCGGAGCGGCCACATAGCCGATCTTCCAGCCCGTGGCATGCACCGTTTTGCCGAAAGAAGAAACGATGAAAGACTGTGAGGCAAGGCTCTTGTAGCGGGCTACGCTCTCGTGGCGGGCGCCGTCGAAAACCATGTGTTCGTACACCTCGTCGCTCAGTACGATGATGTTCCTGTCGCGTACCAGCCTCTCCAGCTCCAGGAGATCGTTTGCCGAAAGCGTGGTGCCGCTGGGGTTGTGGGGCGAATTGATGATGATCATGCGGGTGCGCTCAGTGATAGCAGCCTTTACGCTTTCCCAGTCGATGGTAAAGCCCGGATACCTAAGGGCAATCGGTTTAGGGATGCCGCCGTGCACCTGGATAGCGGGAGTATAGCAATCGTAGGCCGGTTCAAAGGTGATCACCTCATCGCCTTTGCTGATGAAGGCGGCAATGGCCGTGTAAATGCCCTGGGTAGCGCCGGCGGTAACCGTGATCTCGGTGTCGGCATTGTAAATTGCGCCATAGCAGCTTTGCAGCAGCATGCCGATCTGCTCACGCAGAGGCTGCACGCCGGGCATGGGTGCATACTGGTTGAATGCCGAAGCCGTATGTGCCCGGGCCAGCTCCATGAGCAGCGGGTCGGCTTCAAAATCGGGGAAGCCCTGGGAGAGATTGATAGCCTTGTACTCGCGGGCCAGTCCGCTCATCACGCTGAAGATGGTGGTGCCGACGCTGGGCAGTTTGCTGCTGATGTGCATCTTAAGATAATTTTCACTAAAATACACTTAGCGGAGAATAAAGCAAAATATAGGAAACAGATAGTGATGGGTCCGGGCATTGACACTACCGAAGGCCTATAGTCATCAACCCTCTCCAATCCTTTGATAACACGGAAAGCTTGTTTAAAAAAGGACGTCAATAAAGAAGCTAAGCCTAAAGGTTAATGTTGAAGCCGATCTGTACAATAGGATTTGTGTAAGGCGAGAGGGGCGTTTGGTTGGCGTTGTAGAAGATCATGGCTACAAAGCTTGCCTTTTCGGTAAACAATTGCCTGTAGCCTCCGCCAATGAGCAGGTTATGCACCCAGGCCCTTTCGTTTGCAATGGGCGAGGTAAAGTCAGGCACGCTGAGTCTGTCCCATTGAGCCTGTGCAAAAAAGTTTTCGGTGATCATGTAGCGGCCAAAAAAATTGCTGCCGTATACAGTTGAGGTGTATTTATAGCCGCCATAATTCTCGCTGTAGTAGTTATAGGTGCCGCCGGCGCCGAAAGACAGCTTTTTGGTGGCGCTGATAGCTACAAAAGGAGATACATTGATGTAGGTGGTGCTTCCGAGCCAGGCACCGGCGCTGGCGCCAAAATAAAGCCTGTCCTTAAATTCCGGAAAATCGGAGGGAGCAGGGTTATTGTTGAGTGGCTGCTGCGAAGGATAAGGATTGGTATATGGCACCTCCTGCGCTGCCGAGAAAAGCGGCGATGCAAGGTAAAATAACATGAGGAGGGCCTTCAGTGATTTCATTACTTGATCTCTTCGTAATCCACGTATTCGCCATCGCCCGGTTTGAAATGCGACTTGTGAGTACCCTGCGTGGAGTCCAGTTTTACTTCGCCCTCTTTACGCTGGCTTTGCTGATTATTGTAATAGGACGTATTTCCCTGCCGGTTTTGTTGGTTATTGACACGTTGTGTCTGCATTTTCGAAACCCCTTTAAAGGCATCGTAAATCTTCCACACTAACCAAACGAGGATGACGGTCCAGATAATATCGCGCACAGTTTTTTGTTTTTATTGATACAAAATTACGCTATTTCAGGCAAAGCACGGGAGTCTTAACATAAATTGATAAAACAAAAAACCCTCACGTGTAGCGTGAGGGTTTTTAATCTATAATCAGAAAAATTATTTGGCATCAGGCGCCGTTTCAATGTCTTCTGAGTTCTCTTCACCGGATACCTGTGGTTTATAGACAGGCTTGTCGGATTTAGGAGCATTCGGATCCTGGTAATCCCAGTTCACGATACGGAATACTGTACGACGGTTTTTCTGGTGCAGGGCGTCTTTTTCTTCTTTTGTTTTCGCCTTCGCGATCATGGCATCCGTTACGAGTAATTTTTTCTCACCCCAGCCTTTGTAAGTTAAACGGGCAGCAGGGATTTTTTTCTCGTTGATGAGGTAGTCCACGCAGGTTTTAGCACGGGCTTCAGATAATTTCTGGTTGGCAGCATCCGAACCGCGACTATCCGTGTGAGATTGCAGCTCGATCACAATCGTAGGGTTGTCAACCAGGGTATGGTATAAGAAGTCCAGGGAATCCTTAGAGTTCAGGGGCTTGTGCGTATCATTCGATTTGTCGGTTCCTGTAGGATCGATCAAGAGGTCTGCTTTACCCAAAGCGTATAATACCGCAGGGAAACGGATCTCTGCTTTTACAGGCTGTAAGGCAAAGTCTTTCACAAAATCCTTGGATTCATTCTCACCTACTGTGCTGAACTTGCCCATATCTTTGGAAGACAGGAAGCCCAGTTTGAATGATTGAGATACCGTGTTTTTGTCGGTTGCTACAGTTACCTCATAAGAAGTATTCTCTTTTAATTTGAACGTGTATTTACCGTCAGCGCTGGTTTTGAATTCGAACATGTCGCCGTTGGATCCTTTTAAGTGGATCAATGCATTTTGCACAGGCTCATTGTTTTCAGTACTTACTACGGTACCGTTCAGGTTGAATACCAGTGGAGGTAATACGAATGACCAGATATCATCACCGCCTTTTCCGCCTTCGCGGTTAGAAGATAAATAGCCTTTTACTTTTTTGCCTTCGAAAATGATACCGAAATCATCAGCAGGTGAGTTCATCGGATATTTCAGGTTTTCAGGAGCTTTGGTGAATTTACCGCTGGCATCTTTCTCCGCTTTGAAAATATCCAAGCCACCCATTCCTAAGTGAGTGTTGGAAGAGAAGTATAAGGTTTTGTCGTCTTCGGAAATGAAAGGGAAGCCTTCGTTACCGGCGGTATTGATGCTTGGTCCGGCATTGATCGGCTGGCCCCATGTTTTACCTTTTTTGTCATAAACACTGTACCAGATATCGGTACCGCCGTAGCCGCCCGGTAGTTTTGTATCGAAATAGAGGGTATTACCGTCAGCAGATAAAGCAGGGTGACGGAAAGGGATCGTATCGATGTTGAATGGCAACAGTTCAGGCTCAGCCCAGGACGGACCTTGTTTTTTGCAAACATAAAGCTGGCATTTCAGCTGTTTTCCTTTAGCTTCAGGGCAGCGGGTCATGATCATCACGTCCCCTTTTTTAGAAACATAAGCAGCGCCTTCGTTCATTTTAGAAGCGATGGTCGTTGCCAGGATCACCGGTGTGCTCCATTTGCCGTTTTTGTCGAGTTTGGTTTCGTATAAATCAGAGTGGTTTTGCCCGTTGGTAACATCAATGCCACCGGTAGAGCCCTGACGGGTAGAGGTGAAGATCAGGGTGTTGAATTTTTTATCAGCGTAAGCAGGGCTGAAATCACCTTCTTTGGAGTTAATCAGCGCCATGTTTTCCACTTTCATACGTGTTTCAGGCGTATTTTTAGCGTCTTTCCACTGTTTTGCCAGTTCGCAGGATTTTACACCGGATTCCCCGCGCGGATCGGAAGGCATTTCTTTTTTATAGTTATTGTATTCTACGATCGCTTCCTCGTATTTACCCTGAGCTTTTAAGGCATCAGCCAGCTTCAGGTAAACAACAGGATCCGGGTATTTGGCTTTGATGGCTTTCGTATAGTAAGTCTCAGCACCTTTCAGGTCGTTGATCTCCTGGTAAGAACTTCCTGTTTTGAACAGGATCTTGGTTTTAGTAGCAGCTTTTTTCTCTTTCACATAAGCCTGCTTGTACAGCTCAATTGCATTAAAGTACTGGTGATTGTTATAAGCAAGGTCGGCGTCTTTTAAAAAGTTCTTCTGCGCGCTTACCGAAAATGCTAATGCAATAACGGCTGTAGTAGTTAGTGCTAGTTTTTTTAAGTTCTTCATAGTGATTTAAACTTTGTAAGTCGCTAATTTATATATTTTTTTAAAAAATCAAAAATTTTAAACAACTTTTTAACCATTTTGGTCTAAAGATTAAAATCAGATCAGATGTTCCGAAAATGGCTTTTGGTCATGACTTATTCCCGATATAGCTTCAAAACGCTCAAAATAAAAAATCGCCCTGTGGTGTTCCGCAGAGCGATTTGAGCATCGGTAGAAACTATCTCAGATAGAGCATTTCCCTGTATTTTGGCAGAGGCCAGGTGGCATCGTCCACAATATTCTCGAGTTTATCCACGTTATAGCGGATCGTTTCGAAGAAAGGCTTCACCTTGTCGCAGTAGGCATGCGCTTGTTTTTTCGCCGTATCCAGGTTATTGGCCCTTTTGCGCTCTTCCGTCATGTCGTCGGCTGCCTTTTTAATAACGGAAACCCGCTCGCTGATCTCTTTGATGAGCCCGATCTGCGTATCCGCCGCTTTTTTGAAGTCCGCAGGCGATAAGATATTTTTCAGGCCGCTCACGTTGTCTACCAGCACCTTCTGGTAAGCCAGAGCCGACGGGATGATCTGGTTATCTACCACATCGGCAATGATGCGCGACTCGATCTGTATCTTTTTGGTATAGGTTTCCAGGCTGATCTCGTAGCGAGCTTCCTGCTCCCTGTGGCTCAGAATGCCCAGGCTCTCAAAGAGGGAAAGCGTGGATTTTGACACCATCGCATCCAGTGCGCCCGGCGTGGTCGGAATATTGTTGAGCCCGCGCTTTTTCGCTTCGGCTTTCCAGGCATCGCCATAGCCATTGCCCTCAAAACGGATCTTTTTACTTTCGGAAATGTATTTTTTCAGGACCTGGAAAATGGCCTCGTCCTTATCCATTTTTTTGTCCATCAGCGCGTCCACATCTTTCTTGAACACCATCAGCTGTTGCGCCATGATGGAGTTGAGCACCGTCATGGGCCAGCCGCAGTTGGCCGAAGAGCCTACCGCGCGAAACTCGAACTTATTGCCCGTAAAGGCAAAGGGAGAGGTACGGTTGCGGTCGGTGTTGTCGAGGAGGATATCCGGAATCTTTCCGATGTTAAGTTTTAACGCTGTTTTTTCTTCAGGGCTCATCTTGCCGCTGTGTACGGCTTTCTCTACCTCGTCCAGTACTTTCGACAATTGCTCGCCGAGGAATACCGACATGATGGCCGGCGGCGCTTCGTTGGCACCCAGGCGGTGATCGTTGTTGGCAGAGGCAATGGAGGCACGCATCAAATCCGCATGCTCGTATACGGCCTTCACCGTATTCACAAAAAAGGTCAGGAACTGCAAATTGGTTTTCGGTGTTTTGCCCGGCGACAGTAAGTTCTTGCCGGTATCCGTGGCCAGGCTCCAGTTGTTGTGCTTGCCGCTTCCGTTTACGCCTGCATAAGGCTTTTCGTGCAACAGCACGCGGAAGTTGTGGCGGATGGCCACCTTCTCCATCACATCCATCAACAGGAGGTTATGGTCTACCGCCAGATTCGTTTCTTCATATACAGGGGCGCATTCAAATTGCGCAGGAGCTACCTCATTGTGGCGGGTACGCACCGGAATCCCCAGTAAGTGCGATTCGTATTCGAAGTCGCGCATAAAGGCAGCTACCCTCTCCGGAATAGAGCCCCAGTAGTGGTCTTCGAGCTGCTGGCCTTTGGCAGGCGCATGTCCGAAGAGTGTACGGCCCGTTTGCTGCAGGTCGTAGCGGATATTATACAATGCGGAGTCAATTAAAAAATACTCCTGCTCCCAGCCCAGGGTGGCAATCACCTTGTTCACATTTTTGTCGAAATAGCTCTGGCACACATCGGTCGCCGCTTTGTCGAGTGCATGCAGGGATTTTAATAACGGTGTTTTGAAATCGAGGGATTCGCCGGTATAAGAGATGAAGATCGTTGGGATGCAAAGCGTTTCGCCCCAGATAAAGGCAGGGGAGGTTGGGTCCCAGGCCGTGTAGCCGCGGGCTTCAAAGGTATTGCGGATTCCGCCGTTCGGGAAAGAAGAGGCATCGGGCTCCTGTTGTACAAGGGCGTTGCCGCTGAAACGCTCAATGGCGCGGCCACCTTCGATCGGCTCAAAGAAACCGTCGTGTTTTTCGGCTGTAGCACCGGATAAAGGCTGGAACCAGTGCGTGTAGTGTGTCACACCGTGGCTTTGCGCCCAGGCTTTCATGCAGGCCGCTACCTGGTCGGCAATCTTACGGTCCACAGTGGTGCCCTGGTTCATCGATTGCTGGATGCTCTGGAACGCTTCCTCCGACAGGAACTCACGCATGGCATCCTGGCCGAATACTTTCGATCCGTAATACTGGGATACCTGGCGGTTCTTGTTTTTAGTAAATTCAACAGGCGTGCGCCTGGTTACTTCCTGCATGGCTAAAAAACGTCGTGTGGTCATGTGTTGGCTTGTATTTTTAATGGTGAAGGGTGAAAAAATCAATTATTTGGCAAAAGTAGATCAAAAAAAGGGGGGGTGCAAGAAAAAAAGTTAAGTTTTTTGGGAATAGGTGCCTAAAAAGGGGTACTGAAGTTAAATTTTTTCTAGTTTGTAAAAAAACAGGGTGGTTGGAAAGTGATCTGGCAGGATAAGCATTCTCTTTGAAAAGTCTTATATTAGATTCTCTTACCAGTTATGAAATACTTACCGTTTTTGTTACTCGTCGCGTTGATTGCCTGTAAAAAAGACAGGAAACCGGATTCTATTCCCGATAAAATCGTTTATACAGATATTAAAGATGATACGCTGAAAAATGTAAGTGGGCGGGATACGGTAATAGGGCGCGTACTAGATGTCAATTCGGATCAGATCGCAGATCTGAGTATTAGTTTGAACACCTATTTATGTCCATATCAGGGAACACCTAGTGGGGGGCCATGCACAGCGCATTTTACTAAGGTGGTTATTTCGGGAGGAAATATCAACAAGACGTGTTGCATATCGTCTTCAAACGGGACTCCCCAAATTAAATTTTTTTCAAAGGGACAGGAACTATCACAAAGTTCCGGAAATTATCAGACATCGCTTAATTATTTGTATAGTAACGACGGTAGGTGGTTTTATTATGACTTTTCAGGAGAGGCCTACATCGGATTTTGCCTTCAGAATAATTGTTATGGATGGATCCGGTTTGAAGGTTTTGGAGCTGGTTCGTCAACAGTAATTATTAAAGAGTATGCGGTAAATATGACAGCTGGTAATCCAATTATTACCGGGCAAATAGAGTAATCCACGCTTTATGAATATTTAAAGAAGCGAAAGAGAGGATTTTTCTTATTTTTACCCAGATGAATTTCCTGTTTCCTACATTTTTAATTGGTTTAGCAGCCATTGCCATTCCCATTATCATTCATCTCTTCAATTTCAGGCGTTACAAAAAGGTCTATTTTACCAATGTCCGTTTTTTAAAAGAGCTCAAGCAGGAAAGCGACAGCAAATCACGCCTCAAGGAATACCTGATCCTGGCCATGCGCATCCTGGCCATTGCCTTCCTCGTCCTGGCTTTTGCGCAGCCCTTTATTCCGGGCAAGGCCAAAGTGCAGCAAGGCCAGAAAGTCATCAGCGTATATGTCGACAATTCCTTCAGCATGGAAAGCACCAACAAGCAGGGCACCCTGTTGGAGAATGCCAAAACAGCTGCTACCGAGATCGTCAACTCGTTTAATGCCGGGGATAAATTCCAGCTGTTGACCAACGATTTTGAAGGCAGGCACCAGCGCTTCCTCAGTAAAGAGGAGTTCATCGAGCAGCTCGATGAGGTAAAGATCTCATCGGCTACGAAAAACATACATGATGTGCTGAAGCGGCAACAGGACTTCCTGCAGAACAGCGGCTCAGCGAATAAGCGTATTTTCCTGCTCAGCGATTTTCAGAAGAACCAGTCGCTGATCCGCAAAAGCGAGTTGGATACGGGCATTGTGGTAAGCCTGATCCCGCTGGTATCGTCGGAGGTAAATAATGTATACATCGACAGTATCTGGTTCGAAACGCCGGTGCAGCAGTTCGGTACGCAGCAGATCATTCATGCATTGATCGTTAATAAAAGCACCAAAGACATTGAGAATGGAAGCCTGAAGCTGCTGATCAACGACCGGCAGGTGGCAATGAGCTCTTTCAATGTGGGGGCGGAAGCAAAAAAAGACGTGAGCATCATTTTTACGGTCAGGGAAAAGGGCATTAACAAAGGCCTGCTGAAAATAGAGGATTATCCTGTGACTTACGACGATGCCTTCTTTTTCAGTTTCAATGCACAAACGGTGATCCGCTCCCTGGTGATTAACGGGAAGGAGAGCCGCACAAGTGGAAATTTCAGATCGCTGATGCAGAATGACAGTTTGTTTGTATATGCAGAGAATCCTGAAACTGCCATCGACTACGGCCTGTTCCCGAAGCTGAATATGATTGTGCTCAATGAATTAAGCACGCTCAGCTCTGGCCTTGGTTCGGAATTGCAGAAGTTTGTGAATGGCGGCGGCAGTCTCGTCATTTTCCCGGCGCGTAAATCCGACCTGCTTTCCTATAATGAGGCATTCCGGAATCTTCAGTTACCGGCTATCACGGGCCTCGACACCAGCAGCATGCGTACGCAGGCTATTAATTTCGATCAGGGCCTGTATGAGGGTGTGTTTGAAAAGGCCGACCAGCGCATGGACCTCCCGAAGGTGAAAGAGCATTACAGCTTTGCACAGGCTACCCGAAGCAATGCACGCGCTATCCTGAGCCTGCAAAACGGAAACCCGCTCCTGGCGCAATACAGCCTGGGCAGCGGAAAAATCTACCTTTTTGCTTCGCCCTCTGATGAGCTTTCTTCTAACTTTATCCGCCATGCCTTGTTTGTGCCGACACTCATCCGGATCTCCGTGCTAAGCCTGAGGCCTGAAGCGATCTATTATAAGGCATCTGCCAACGAGGCTGTGGAACTGCCCAACCAGGGCGGCCTGTCGGAAAGGCCCCTGCATATCGTCAATACTGCCAAAACCGTGGATGTGATCCCCGAGCACCGCCTGGTAAATAATACGCTGACCATGTTTACCCAGAACCAGATCACGGAAGCGGGGCATTACAATGTGATGGATCTTGAGACTGTGCTGAAAGGCCTGGCGTTTAACTACGACCGCAAAGAATCGGACATGAATTTTTATAACCGGGAAGAGTTGCAGAAAATGATCGACGAAACAGGGCTGAGGAATGTAACCCTGATAGAACCGGGCGGCAAGAACCTCACAGACGCTTTGCAGGAGGTGAACGATGGAAAAAAATTATGGAAATTATGTTTAATTTTGGCTTTGGTATGTTTAGCCGCTGAAATCCTGATTATCCGTTTAGTGAAATAATAATGACGGTCTGTACGCATATAGGGAAAGGTCTGCATGCCAGGTGATCCGTCTAGCCGTAACGATTCGTGAGCAAAAAAGTATAGCATAAAGTATTGATGAATATCTTAATAAAACAAGCCACCGTTGTCAACACCCAAAGCCCGCACCACGGTAAGACTGTGGATATCCTGATAGAGCGGGGCGTGATCACTCAGATCAAAAAAAACATTGTTCCGGAAAAAGGGATCAAAACCATTGAGGAAGAAGGATTGTGTGTGTCGGCCGGCTGGCTCGACATGCAGGCCAACTTCTGCGACCCCGGGTATGAGCATAAGGAAACCCTGGAGAACGGCCTGAAAACGGCTGCCAAAGGAGGCTTTACCGGCGTGTGCGTGATGAGTGGCACCAATCCTCCGCTGCACAACAAGGCCCAGATCGACTATGTGATGAACCGTGCGAAGGGCAGCCTGACGGATGTATTCCCGGTAGGGACGATCAGCTATAACCAGGAAGGGAAAGACCTCGCGGAGATGTACGACATGCAGCTGGCAGGCGCGGTAGCTTTCAGCGACTATAAAAAGCCGGTCAAAGACGCAGGCCTCGTGTTAAGGGCCTTGCAGTACTCTCAAAACATCAACAGCTTCATCATGACGCATGCCGACGATAAAACGATTTCGCAGGGCGGGCAGATGAACGAAGGCGTGGTATCCACGAAACTCGGCTTGAAAGGCATTCCGGCCCTGGCGGAAGAGCTGATGATCCAGCGGAATATCCAGATCCTGGAATATGCAGGCGGTAGGATCCATTTCCCGACCATCAGCACCAAAGGCAGCGTGGACCTGATCAAAAAAGCAAAGGCTAACGGTTTGCGGGTTACCTGCGGAGTAGCCGCACACCAGCTTCTGCTCGATGAAACAGAGCTGGAAGGCTTCGATACACATTATAAATTGAATCCGCCGCTAAGAGCCAAAGAGGATGTTAATGCCCTGAAGCGCGCGCTGGAGAACGGAACCATCGATGTGGTGGTGAGCGACCACTACCCGCAGGACATTGAGAGCAAAGACCTGGAGTTTGACCTGGCAGACAATGGCATCGTTGCTCTGCAAACCGCCTTCAATTGCCTGGTGACAGCCATGCCGAAGATCGCTCCGGAAACCATCGGAGAATGCCTGGCGGAAAATCCGCGCGCGGTGCTTGGACTGAAGCCCGTGTTGATCAAGGAAAACGAAGACGCCAACCTGACCTTGTTCACGCTCAGCGGAAAAACCATACTGACTGAAAAGCAAATTGTATCCAAATCGAAGAATACACCGTTTATCGGTGAAAGCTTACAGGGGAAAGTGATCGGCGCCATCAATAACGATAAGCTTGTTTTAAACTAACATCGCTTTATTGGCTAAACCCGCACTCATATTGCTTAGTCCCGGGTTTCCGAAGGATGAGCAGGATACATCCTGTCTTCCGGCCTTTCAGCAATTTGCGCTGTCGGTGAAAGAGCAGTTCCCGCAGTACCGGCTGATCGTCCTGTCCTTTCAATATCCGTTTGAAGCCCGCCGTTATCAATGGAAAGGCATCGGGGTGATTGCCCTGGGCGGAAAGAACCGCAGCAAATTATTTCGCTTGCGCACCTGGATGGCTGCCCGCAGGGCCTTGCGGGAAATCTATCAAACGCATGAGGTAGCCGGACTCATCAGCCTGTGGATGACGGAATGCGCCCTGGTTGCCAACCGCTTTGCAAAGAAACATCAGCTGAAGCATGTGATCTGGATCATAGGCCAGGATGCGAAGGCAGGAAACAGCTATGTGAAACGCACAAGGCCGGAAGCCTCGCAGCTCATCGCCATGAGCGATTTTCTGAAAGACGAATTTTACAAAAATTACGGCATCATGCCGCAGCACGTGATGGAGAATGGGATTAACGTCAGTATCTTTCCCGGACTGAATACCGGCGAACGCGCGATCGACGTCTTTGGCGCAGGCTCGCTCATCCCACTTAAAAATTACAGCCTGTTCATCGGACTGATCGCAGAGTTGAAACAGGATTTCCCGCAGATCCGGGTGCAGATCGCCGGTGGAGGCGAAGAGAGAGATAGCCTGCAAAACCTTATCATAAAGCTCGGGCTGGAGAACAATGTCCGTTTATTGGGGCCGCAATCGCATGCCGAAACCCTGGTATTGATGAACCAAAGCAAGGTGTTTTTACACACCTCCCATTACGAAGGAAATTCTACGGTATTGATGGAAGCTTTGTACAGCGGTTGCCGCGTGCTGAGCACCTGCGCGCTTTCGTATAAAAAAACAGATCATCTCCTGGTATCTTCCGATCGTGAAGTCCTGAAGCAGGCCTTGTTATCTCTTCTGCATGATCAGGAGCATTTGGGAAGCCGGGTGGTATTTAATACGATGCACGATACTGCCAGGCGTATGGTTAATTTACTCACGCAGCAATGATCCGGCGATAGAGCCGAAGCGTTTGCCGATCGCTTCCAGAGAAAGGTGTTGCTGAAAATGTTGAACGACGGAAGCGCTCATGCGCTCCGCATCCAGCTGCTGTAAGGCGAGGAGCTTTTCAAACAAATCCGATTCATTTCCTGCTTCAAATAAGAAGCCATAGCGGCCCTGGCTGGTCATCGTCGCAAAAGAGGGGATGTTGCTCACGATGGGGATGCAGCCGCAGGCCATAGCCTCGCATAGCGCGATGCCACTGCCTTCGTAATAGGAAGCTGCTACAAAATAATCGGCGGCGGAGTACCAGCTTTGCAACATGTCATGCTCTGTTTTTCCGATTAATGCCACATTCTCAGCCAAACCCTCATTTTGGATGTAATTCCGGACTTTTTCTTCCAGCTCATTGGTGCCATAGATCATGTAGAGTTTGAATTGCTTTCCGGCTTCTTTCAAAAGACGCATGGCTTTGAGTACAGTCAACGGATCTTTATTGGCATCAAGCCTTCCCACCCACAGAAAAACCGTTTCGTTGGGCATGTTCAAACGGGCCCTTGCCTCCGCTTTAGGGAGAGGCCTGAAGAGCGTTGAGCCTTCCATGACTTCATGCAGCCTGCGTTTGTCTTTGATGATGCCCTGTTCAAGAAAAGGGTTTGCCAAAGCCAAAGAAGCAAACAGAAAGGCATCGGCCTGTGCATAGGCTTTCTTTTGAAACCAGCGTTTGACGGGGTGCGCAAACGGTTTCTCGGCGTGATGCTGGATGATCAGCTTCGTTGTTTTGGGCGTGAAGCATCGTAAAAGCAGCAGTTGTACAGGGAATGTAAATCCATGAACCATTAGCACTTCAGGCGCTTCACGCCGGAGGTAGAGGCAGAGTGCAAAGGGTAAATGAAAGAATTTATTTTTGCCTGGGAAAAAGCGCTCATCTGACCTGGAGGGCGGCTTGAATCGCGCTTGTATGAGTTTTAGGTGTGTGACATCGAATAATGGTTTCATTGCCAGGTAAGACCGGGAATCGATCCTATGCCTGTATTCAAGGAACTTAAAATCGGATGGGCCTATAGCCAGGAATAAGATGTTGAATAACTTCATGAAACAGGATATGTAAAATTATTAATTTAGCTCAGCTAAAAAAATCTTTATGCGTGTCAGCGCGCTTACCATTTTACATAACCGGGTTGATCTGTTTAAAGCAACCGTGCAATCGGTGCTCAGCCAGTCGTTCCCGGTGCATGAGCTTATCGTGGTGGATGATGGCTCTACAGAAGATGTGAAAGGCATGCTCGAAGGCTTCAACGATCCGCGCATCCGGTACTTTTATTATAAACGGATCGGAGTCATCAGCAAGCTCAGGAATATTGCTATCCAAAAAAGCACGGGAGATTACCTTGCCTTTATTGATTCCGACGACCTCTGGCATGAGGATAAGATCAGGTGGCATGTAGAGGAAACACTGAGAACAGGCGCAGATATTAGTTTCAGCGATTGCCGCCTGTTCAATGAGGATGGCTATATCGGGCCGAGTGTGGCGCATGAGATGTATAAAAAAGAAGTAGATGTATTTGAAGAGCTGATCGTTTACAACATTTCCCTTGCCTTTGGCTCCAATATCTTTTACCGGAAAATGATCCAAGGCAATATACCTTTGCTGGATGAGCGCTTGTTTGTAGGGGAACATGATCTCATCATCAGGCTCTGCGCCGGTTACAAGAGCATCTTTATTCCGCAGGTGTTGAATTACATCAGAAGGCACGACCGCAACGTGAGTAAAGAACATACCGTGTTGGATATTATTTCGCCTTTGGAATACAACCGCACGCTCGATAAGCTTCTGAAAGCAAAGCGGATCTCGGGATTACAGTATCGTCAGATCAAGGCAAAGAATTACAGCAAAGTGGCAGGCTATTACCTCTATAAAAAACTCTACCGGAAGAGCAGAGCCTATTTGTTACAATCCCTGAAGCTGGATTTTACATGGTATTACCTGAAAATTTTTCTGAAATCCGTTTGGTTGCAGCTAAAATTCCGTTAAAGCCTGTAAGAACCAATCCGGAAAAAAGAAATTTTTCTAGAAAATATCGATATCACTAAACTGGAACTTCAAACGACTCGTTTCGTATTTTCCGCTGAGGTTTTTGACGATCACGGCAAATCCCTTTTCGGCCCTCATGGTTTTCGACAAAGCGCTGTCGGGCCCCGTACCCGGTGAGATCATAAACGTGATGGAAGACGCTTTTGTCAGGCTTTCGAGGTTGCGCAATGTTTGAGAGAAAAGCTCTTTGTTCAATGGGGCGAAAGCGCCGATCCATCCGCCTTTTGGAAGGTTCACCCAAAAGCGCTGCTCCTTCGTCCCGATAACCGTGTTGGAATTATAGGTTTTATAAGTCCTGTAAGCCTGATCATAGATCACTCCATCATGTCCTTCCTGCAAGAGGATGTTGGAAACAGGCTCGCTGATTTGCCTGCCTCCGGCCAGACCCATTTTTCGCATGAGCACCTTGAAAGGCGTATTGGAAAAACGGATGGTGTAGCGGTGCATGGTGTCGGCATGCGTAAAGCCAAGGTGTTTGATAAAGCCCGGATAAGAGTTCTGATTCGGAAAACCGAATATCAGGTGTATGCCTTCCTGTTTGGCCAGCTCAATCGTTTGTTTTGCAAGCTTCACAAAGAGCCCTTTTTTCTGATGGGCCGGATGCGTCATCGTATCGCAGGATTGTGCAGCGAGCACTCTTTGTTGCCTGATGGAAAGAACCGTTGGCACTACGCCGTAATAAGCAACCGGCCTGGTATCCAGGTAAGCCAGGTAACCGATGTACGTAACGCCGGTGTAGGCAGTGTCATACTTCCGCTCGAAATAGGATTGAGGGCAGGGCTTGTTATACACAGCGGCAAACAAGGTGTAGAGGTCTTTGAGGTTGGTGGCGTCAAGCCGGGCGAATGCATAGTTACTCATACTTATTTTTGGCAATGTAATATAGTTGATTGAGTGCAGATACAAAAGGGTTTACGGTGAAGCGTTCGAACAGCATAGTCTTTGTGCCGGCAGCCATGTCTTTCTCTGTGCGGAAGAGGTAGCGGAAGCCGTGTTTTTCGCAGGCATCGATTACTTCCTGGTTATAATTCCCGTAAGGGAAAGCGATGCTCCTGATCTCCTTTCCCAAACTGTTTTTTAAATACGCCTGTGAGCGCTGCAAGTCATCATGCAGTTCCTGTTCGCTTAACGAGGAAAGATCTGTGTGGTAAAACCCATGCGCACCGACCTCGTAGTCCGGATGATCGCTGATCTCTTTTAGCTCGGCTTCATTCATCAACTCATAATAGCGTTTGTACTTGTTGAGCTCCGCTTCCGGAATGTGCTCAATCAGGCATTGCATCACGCGCGAGCGTTCAGCCTGAGAGGCCTTATGAAAGACCTGCGCCAACTGGATGCCTTCATTGTTTACGAAGCGTTGATTGAGGAAAATCTTTTTTCGCCGGAAGACTTCGCCCTCTATGCTGATATTGCCGGAGATCAGAAAAGGCGCCACATCGGTGAGGTCATTAAAGAGAAAAGGCTGGGAAGTGGAGGCAGCAGCGGTCACAAAAAATACCGCCGGCACCTTGTATTTCTTCAATAATGGAAAAGCAAGGCTGAAATTATTTTTCAGGCCGTCGTCAAAGGTCAGGAGCACATTTAATTTGCCGGCATGTAAATTTCCGCTCACCATATCCTTCAGAGAAACCGGGTGGTACCAACGGCTAATGAGCTTCAGGTGTTCCTCAAATTGAGCCACGCTGAGGTAACGGGAGTTGAAGCGCCAGGGTGTATCATCGCAAATGCCGTGGTATACCAGGATCCTGAGTCCTCTTGCCCGGCGGACCGCTTTGGGTGTTTGCCTGAGTAAAGCATAGTTCAGGTCAAAACAGATCGCCCTGACTTTACGGCAGATGGTCCTTAATTTTTTAAAGATCTTTTTTGATATGCCGGATTTGTCTGTTGTCATCACGCAGCGGTATTAAAAGTAGCTAAAAAACAAGTCATGCAAGGGCTTTTAAAAATGATTATATTCACATAAGAATTTTCAAGAGTGAGCAACGGCGTCATATTATTTAATCCCAGGGCGGCTAATCATAAGCCGCGCGTTCCTAACAGTATCCTGCAAATAGCAGCGAGTATCGACGGTCAGCGGGATTGGGTCATCGTGGATGGAAACCTGGAAGAAGATCCCTGGACGAAAATCGAGGCTTACCTGTACACAGGTAAATTTTCTTACTTCGGGTGTACCGTGATGCCTGGCCCGCAATTAAAACAGGCGATTCCCTACTCCAAAAAAGTAAAAGAATTGTATTCCTATGTCAATGTGGTGTGGGGTGGTTATTTTGCTTCCAATCAATACAAGGTCATTCTGGATTCAGGCTATATCGATTACATCGTGAACGGCCCTGGCGACGCTGCTTTCCCGAACTTGTTAGAGGCCATTGAGCAACAGCTTCCTTTGGACGGCATCAAAAACCTGATCATCAAAAAAGAGGGCCGCTATCATAAAACAGCGAAAGAAGAATTGCCGGATCTGGATAAGCTCCCCGATTTGCCTTACGATAAGCTGAATACGTTTTATCCGCTGGAACGTTACCTGGGCCGCACCTATCTCGGCAAGCGTACCCTCGCCTACCACAGCAGCTTCGGTTGCCCCTTCACTTGTTCCTTCTGCGCGGTAGTTCCTATCTACAACGCCCGCTGGAAAGGCAAGTCGGCAGCAGGCATCTATAAGGACATTATAGCCCTTAAAGAAAAACACCAGGCTGATGCGATCGAATTTCATGACAATAATTTTTTTGTTTCCGAAAAACGCGTGGTAGAATTTGCCAGGCTGATCAAAGAGGATAAGATGGTATGGTGGGGCGAAGCACGCATCGACACCATGGATAAATACAAGGACGAGTCGCTGGCCCTGCTGCGCGATGCGGGTTGTAAGATGATTTTTTTTGGCGCCGAAACAGGTAACGACGAGGTGCTGAAGAAAATGGATAAAGGCGGGACGCAGAGTGCAGCGCAGATCCTGAGGTTTGCCGAACGCCTGAAAAAATTCGACATCATCCCCGAATATTCCTTTGTGCTGGGCACGCCGGCAGATACCGAAGAGCAGGTCAATAAGCAGATCGATGACGACATTGCCTTTATTAAAAAAGTAAAAGCCATCAATCCGAAAACGGAGATCATTATTTATACCTACAGCCCGGTTCCTACCGAAGGCTCTGATATGTATCAGAAAGTGCTCGACAGCGGCTTTGCATTTCCGGAAGTGCTGGAAGACTGGATCAGCCCGGCCTGGGAGAACTTCGACCTCCGCAAGAATCCGCTCACTCCCTGGATCAGTCCTTATATGATCGATAAGATCCGGAATTTTGAAACGGTGCTGAATGCCTGTTACCCGACGGTGTCCGACATCAAGCTGAATAAATGGAAGACCCTGTTGTTGAAAGTAACAGGGTATTGGCGCTATGCGCTGGAGATCTACGCCTTCCCGAAGGAGATAAGGCTTATACAGGTGTTGTGGAAATACCGGCAACCTGAAAAAGAAGGATTCTGATGAGAGGGATTTCAGAAACATATTACCGTTACGTGTACAAGCCTGTGATCAGCATGTACCTGAAAACCGATTCGGGCACACGCATCGATGGCTTTAAGCTGAGGGTATTCAAAGGAGTGTTCCATCCGAAGTTCTTTTTCAGCTCTACATATTTTTATGACTACTTAAATAACAAAACCCTTGCCGGTAAAGCCTTCCTGGAGATCGGCTGCGGTTCGGGCATCCTGAGCCTGCTGGCGTTCAGGAAAGGCGCGCAGGTAACAGCCGTAGATATTGACCCTAAAGCAGTAAAAAATACACGCCTGAATTTTCGTAGAAATTTCGATGGTAAACAGGCAGGCTTCAGGGTTTTGCAGAGCGACGTGTTCAGTGCGCTGGGGCAGGAAGTATTTGATGTGATCGTCATCAACCCGCCTTACTATTTCAGGAAGGTAGATGTGGATGCACAGTTGGCCTGGTATTGCGGTGAGAACGGCGAGTATTTTGAGAAGCTGTTCTCGGCGCTGAGGCAACACGTACATACCTCCACGCAGGTATACATGATCCTGGCGGAGAATGCGGAGATCCAACGGATCAAAGAAATGGCCACCCTTCATGGCATCGGGTTCATGATGGTTGAGCAGCGTAAGATAAGATTTGAAATCAGTTATATCTTCCAATTAAAGCCGCTGGGATAGCCATGGCAGAAACCTGCGTTCATAATTACAGCAACGACCAGTTGGAGATCATCAAAGCCGTTCTCTATTTTGAGATCTTTGAATATCCCCTGACGGTAGACGAGCTTTATGAAAACTCTGCCATCTGTCTGTCGAGGCAGGCTTTCGATGTGGAGTTTCAGAAATTGCTGGAAGACACCATCCTGAATCTGAGCGGCGATTTCGTGCTGAGCAGGAACGGAAAGGAACAGTTCATTATCAGGCGGAAGAACGGGAATGAGGCGGCATGTGCCGTGATGCCTGTGGCCTACCGCTATAGCAAAAAGATAGCATCTTTTCCTTTTGTAGAAGGCATTTGCCTGTCGGGAGGCTTATCAAAACAGTACTATGATGAGCACGGCGACATTGATTTTTTCATCATCACCAAGCCGGGGAGGCTCTGGCTTTGCAGAACCTTTCTGATCATACGCTACAAGCTGCTGCCGAAACACCTGAAAAAATACTGGTGTGTGAACTATTTCATAGCTTCTTCCAATCTGCCGATCCCGGAGAATAATGTGTTTACCGGAACAGAGATGGCTTACCTGATCCCAACGGTGAATTATGAAATTTATGAAAGCCTGTTGCAGCAAAATCTCTGGTATAAAAAGCGCTTTCCTAATAAGGCGGTGCGGCCCAATACCAATTGCATCGCTACGCCGGAACCCTGGATGAAGCGACTGACGGAATGGCTTCTGAATGGACGTTTCGGGGATGCTGTGGATAATTGGCTGCTACGGGCCACCTTAAAACACTGGCGCAAAAAATACCCGGAAATGCAGGAAGAAGCCTTTGAGTTGCAGTTCAGGTCGCGCAAAGACGTGTGCAAGCGCCACACCAAGGGCTTTCAGAATGTGGTGCTCGGCAAGTGGGAACAAAAACAGCAGGAATACGAAAAAATACTCAATACCTTAACCGTTTGATCCATGCACCGGCAAAGCGTCTTACATACCATCAAACGTTACATGAGCCTTCGCGGCGGAAAGGTCAGCGTGTTGCCTATTGCGATCCTCATGCCTCATAGCGCCTGCAATTGCCGCTGTGTGATGTGCGACATCTGGAAGGGAAATAAGAATGCAAAGCAGCTGACGGAAGAAGACATTCAGAGTCTGCTGACATCGCTGAAACAGCTGGATACCAAACGCGTGGTGATGTCGGGTGGGGAAGCCCTGCTGAATAAAAACTTTTTCAGGTTTTGTGAGATCCTGAAACAAAAAGACCTGAAGATCACCTTGCTTTCCACGGGCCTCACGCTCGACCGTCATGCGGAAAACATCATTCGTTATGTAGATGATGTGATTGTATCGCTCGACGGTGACAGGGAGCTGCACGATGAGATCCGGAACATCAAAGGCGCATTCGATGCACTGGCGGAAGGTGTGAAAGCACTCAAAGTGCGAAAGCCCGGCTTCCCGGTAGCGGCGCGTTGTGTGATCCATCGCTTTAATTTTAAAAAATGGAATCATATTATTACAGCAGCAAAGAACATCGGCCTCGACAGCATCAGCTTTCTTCCGGCTGATGTCACCAGCCAGGCCTTCAACCGGGAAACAGCCTGGAGCACCGAACGGCAGGATGATGTCCTGATCCACCGGGAGCAGTTGCCGGAGCTGGAGGCAATGATCCGCAAACTGATCACCGCGTTCAAACCGGAATTTGAGAACCGTTTCATCGCTGAGTCACCACAAAAAATTCAAAAAATCTACCAATATTACAGCGCGCAGCATGGCTTATCGGCTTTCCCGGAAAAGGCCTGCAATGCTCCCTGGGTATCGGCGGTAGTGGAAGCCGATGGGGCGGTGAGGCCCTGCTTCTTTCACGATAGCCTGGGCTCAATCAGAGAAGCCTCCTTGGCGGAGATCATCAATAGCCCGGAAAGCCGCGACTACAGGAAGAAGCTCAATACGCAAACCAATGAAACCTGTGAGAAATGCGTGTGTTACCTGAACCTGAATGCGCGCAGCACTACATATTAATGTATTTGGAAATTGAAAGTTTTATTTACCCATAGTTATTTTTTGAAGTTCGATACCAAGCAGTATCAAACCGCCATGCCTTATCCTCCTCTGGGGACGCTCTATGCGATGGCTTACCTGAGGGAACATGGCTACGAGGTCAGATTGTTCGACACCATGTTCTGCGATTCTGCCAAAGACATATGTGCTACCGTCGATAGCTTTCAGCCGGATATTTTCATCAGCTACGACGATGGGTTCAACTACCTCACCAAAATGTGCCTTACCAATATGCGGGAGGCCTGCTTTGAGATGCAGCGCTATGCAAAGTCGAAAGGGTGCAAGGTTATTACATCGAACTCGGACGCTGCCGATCATTACGCCGACTACCTTGCGCATGGGGCGGATGCCATCGCTATCGGCGAAGCAGAGCAAACCGTTTTGGAATTATGCGAGGCCTTTAAGAATGACAACCCAACCCACAGGATTCAGGGAATTGCATATAGAGATTTTGAAGGAAAAGTTTCCACGACACCAAAACGCGCGGTGATCAAAGACCTGGACACCTTGCCTGCACCGGCCTGGGATCTGCTGGACATCGCGCCTTATAAAAAGATGTGGTTGGAGCATCACGGTTATTTTTCCCTGAATTTTGTTACCACCCGTGGCTGCCCTTACAAATGTAACTGGTGTGCCAAGCCCATATATGGAAACCGCTACAATTCGCACAGCCCGCAGAACATCGTGCGCGGGATCAAAACATGGCAGGAGCGCTTCGGCTTTACCCATGTATGGTTTGCCGACGATATCTTCGGCCTGAAACCGCAGTGGCTCAGGGAATTCGAGCACCATGTGAAAGCGGAAAAGCTGGAGATCGCCTATAAAATTCAAAGCCGCGCCGATCTCCTGTTGGAGGAAGACAACATCAGGCACCTGGCCAACAGCGGCTGCAAAACCGTGTGGATGGGCGCTGAGAGCGGTTCCCAGAAAATCCTCGATGCGATGGACAAAGGCACTAAGGTGGAGCAGATCTATGAAGCAACGCGTTTGCTGAAAAAGCATCACATCCACGTCGCTTTGTTTTTGCAGCTTGGCTATTTACAGGAAACCATCGACGATATACAGCTCACCATGAAGATGGTGGAAGACCTGATGCCCGATGACCTGGGTATTTCCGTATCCTACCCTTTGCCCGGTACCGGTTTTTATGACAAGGTGAAAGATCAGCTCAAAGCCAAGAGTAACTGGACAGACAGTGATGACCTCGACCTGATGTTTACCGGGACTTATAAGAAAGAATTTTACAAAGAGCTGCAACGTTACATCCATTCACGTTACAGGATCCGAAAACTCAGAGACAGCCTTCAGGCCTCTGCTGGTCCGGCTCTCCGCGACAGGCTCCGCCTGATAAAATCGCGCTTGCAATGCCGTTTGCAAAAACACAAGCTCAGGAGCATTGAGCCCGGCTTGATCATACAGGAACCATGACGACAGTAAGCACATCGATAAGCACAGAAAACGACGTGTTGGTGTCGGAGCTTACACGCCGCCGCTTTTCTGCATTTGAGCAGCACTACATCGGCGTGAGGAGCAAGGAAGGCCGTATCCTCTCGCTGGAAGAGATCCGGAAGCTTCCATACCCGGATGCGTCGGATAAGAATTACATCGAATGGCAGCTCCGTCAGAAGAGCATCCGGCGCCTGGTTGAATATATCCATACCAAACAAAAAGCGCTTCGCATTCTGGACATTGGCTGTGGCAATGGTTTCATGACCAACCTGCTCGCCGGCAAAAAACACCGGGCAGTGGGTGTGGATGTGAACCTCACTGAGCTGAAACAGGCGGCGCAGGCCTTCCCGGATGCGCGCATTACCTGGTATTACTTCGACCTGCTGAACGAAACGCTGCCCGAAGATCCATTCGATATCATCACTTTTGGCGCCTCCTTTCAGTATTTTAAAAACCCGGTGCAGGTCCTGTCAGTTTGCAAAAAGCTGCTGGCTCCCGGCGGAGAGATCCACATTGTGGATAGCCCCTTTTATGCAGAGGAAGAAAGGGCCAGGGCGCAGCAGAATTCCAGGAATTATTTTCAATCGTTACAGGCGGAAGGAATGACGGAGCATTACCACCATCACAGTTACGACGCACTCAAAGGTTTTACCGTTGAATGGAAATACCGTCCGGGCTCCTTGCTGCGCAAGCTTTTCCGCATAACTGATTCGCCCTTTCCCTGGATAAAAATTTCATAGTTTTGTAAGCACATGATGGATTCTCAGAAACAGGAAGAGCAGGTGAGCGGTGCTTTTAGCAGCCAGTCGGTAGTGTTCGATGAGCTCACCAATTCCAACGTAATGGAAGTGGAATACCGTGGCATCATCCGTACACATGTACAGCAATTCATTCTTTCCGGCGAGTCTATGCTGGAGCTAAACTGCGGTACCGGGCTCGACGCTGTGTTCTTTGCCCGCAAAGGCCTGAAGGTGCATGCCACCGATAATGCCCCTGGCATGCTGGAGCAGCTGAAGCAAAAAGTAATGTCGCAGGCGTTGGAAGATAAGATCACCTACGAGAGGTGCTCCTTCAATCAGCTCAGCCTGAAAGAAAACCCGGTGGCGCAATTCGATCACGTCTTCTCCGATTATGGCGGCCTCAACTGTGCGGAGGATATCGCCTCTGTGATCAGGCAGATTGACCCTTACCTGAAATCCGGGGGCATGGCCCATCTTGTCCTCATTGCGCCGCTTTGCCTGTGGGAATGGGTCACGGTGTTTAAAGGAAAATTCCGCTTCGCTTTCCGCCGCCTCACAAAAAAAGGCCTGAAGTCGCACCTGGAAGGGCACTACTTCAATACCTACTATTATTCACCGGCAAGCATCCGGAAAGCCTTTGGTAAGCGCTATACGCTGATGCAGCTCCGCTCCCTGGGCTGCTTCATGCCTCCAACCTTCAATGATTACTTCCCGGCCAGGCATCCGCGGCTCTTTAAGTTGCTGAAGCAAACGGAGCTCGCGCTCAATACCACCTGGCCGTTCAACCGCACCGGCGACTTGTTTATCATTTCCATGAAAAAGAAACACTAAATTTTCCAGAAGGAAGCTGTTCCAATTCCCCTCCTGCGAGAGGGCTATCTGGCCTAGGAAAGACGCCGGTTCTGTTCCCCCTATCAAGTAGGTTAGGGCTGTGTTGTTCTTTTCTGGTTTTTCAGAGTCACGCCGTTCCTTATAAGTCAGGTCTATTCTGTTTAGAAGACCGGTTCTGTTCCCCTCTATCAAGAGGGCTTAGGGCTGTGTTGTTCTTTTTTGATTTTCAGATTCACATCGTCCCTTGTAAGTCAGATCTGTTCTGTTCCCCTCTATCAAGAGGGGCGAGGGGTGTGTTGTTCTTTTTTTGGTTTTCAGATTCACATCGTCCCTTGTAAGTCAGACCTGTTCTGTTCCCCTCTATCAAGAGGGTTTAGGCTGTGTTGTTCTTATTTTTGGTTTTCAGATTCACATCGTCTCTTGTAAGTCTGCCCTGTTCCGCTCATAAAAAAGGGTGCCCGAAAGTGAGCTATATGTGTTGTTTTTATCTCTGATTGGTGTTTGGAACATACATTCAAGCCCTTCAGGCTTGCAGTGTTGGCGGGCGATGGTTTCGTTATTCATGTTTTACCCCTTCGGGGTAATTTAGAAGACCTGTTCTGTTCCCCTCTATCAAGAGGGTTTAGGGCTGTGTTGTTCTTTTTTTGGTTTTCAGATTGACATCGTTCCTTATAAGTCAGGCCTTGCTAAAAACTCATCCCAATGCTGGCCCCGCCCCAAAACAGGAAATATCCGGGGTGAAAGCCCAGGGCATCGCGGCTCATGATTACCGGCGTGATGCCGGCCCTCAGGAAAAAGCCGTCATCCTGCTTCTGGTAGCGGTAGCCGCAGCGCCACACGCTGAAAAAAATATTTTCCCAGAAATAACGGTCTACGGTGTTCGGCCGCTCGTTGTAGCGCCGCTGAAGCGTAGCTCCCAGGCCCAGCTCCAGGTGGTGTGGATTTTTGAAGAAGATAAAATTGTTTTCCACGAGGTAGACCTGCTCCACGTAGATGCCGTTGAAATTAGGCGCAAAGCCGGCCCGTGCCCCTATTTTGAATTTCTCGCGGTAGAGGAACAAGCGTTCGTAGTTCAGGGAGAAAAGGCCGGCATTGCCTGCCAGCTCAATAAAAAAGGCGTTTTTTGCCGGGTCAGTCGCATAGTCGCGCGGCGGTCTTGGCAGTGTATAGTCTTGCTCCTGCGAGCACAGGCCCGTGGAGAATATGACACCTAACAAGAACAGGAAAATCCGCATACCTGTAAATATACAAAATCCGGGGATTATGGTTGATGCCTGCTCAATCGGCGATTAAAGTATAAGATGAGCTGCGGCAGGGATTGCTGCGGAAATCCTTTTTGCCTGGTGGCTGAGGCCCTCGAAGCCAAGGCAAAAAGATTGGAGCGCAAAGCCCGCCCGGCCGCCCAAATAATTGTATTCATAACGTCATGGATGCAATGCAAGGCTATGGTTTTACATGTTGACGGAGACTCATTTTTCGAAAATCCTTTTGATTTGAAGGATTTTAATTAAATGTTTAAATCTTATACCGCTTAATCCCCACAAAGCTGTATCTTTACCAAGTTTGTTTTTTTGTGAACGTTTCCGGCCTCAGGGAGCAGCTTTTTGCACCACAGGAACCGGACCCACAGGCAAACCCTTCAACATAGCAAATGAAAGACACATCCATAAAATCCGTTTTAATTATTGGTTCCGGCCCCATCGTCATCGGGCAGGCATGCGAATTCGATTATTCAGGCTCACAATCAGCCAAAAGCCTCCGGGAAGAAGGCATTGAGGTGACCCTGATCAACTCCAATCCGGCAACGATCATGACAGACAAGGTCACCGCCGACCACATTTACCTCCTGCCCCTGGAAGTAAAATCCATCGTAAAAATCCTCGAAGAGCGCAAGATCGATGCGGTATTGCCAACCATGGGCGGGCAAACGGCTCTGAACCTCGCGATGAAATGCGATGACCTGGGCATCTGGAAAAAATACAATGTCAGAATGATCGGTGTCGACATTGACGCCATTAAAGTAACCGAAGACCGTGACCTGTTCCGCGCCCGCATGGTGGAGATCGGTGTTGGGATGGCGCCGAGCAAAATAGCCAAGTCTTTCCTCGAGGGGAAATCCATTGCCCAGGAGTTCGGCTTCCCGCTGGTGATCCGTCCTTCCTTTACGCTGGGAGGCAGCGGCGGCTCGGTGGTGTATAAAAAAGAAGACTACGATGCTCTGCTGAACCGCGGTTTGCAGACATCCCCGATCCACGAAGTGCTGATCGATAAAGCGGTACTGGGCTGGAAAGAATATGAGCTGGAATTGCTGCGCGACAAAAACGATAACGTGGCTATTATCTGCTCCATCGAAAACTTTGACCCGATGGGTGTGCACACCGGCGACAGTATTACCGTAGCACCTGCGCAAACACTGAGCGATAGCACCTACCAGAAGATGCGTACCATGGCCATCAAAATGATGCGAAGCATCGGTAACTTCTCCGGAGGCTGCAACGTGCAGTTTGCGGTGAGCGATGATGAGAAAGAAGAAATTATTGCCATAGAGATCAACCCGCGTGTATCGCGCTCTTCTGCGCTGGCAAGTAAGGCTACCGGTTACCCGATTGCGCGCATTGCGAGCAAGCTGGCTATCGGCTATACCCTGGATGAACTGCAAAACCAGATCACCAAATTGACCTCTGCTTATTTTGAGCCGACACTCGATTATGTGATCGTGAAGATCCCGCGCTGGAACTTCGATAAGTTCAAAGGCTGTAACCGCGAGCTGGGTTTCCAGATGAAGTCGGTAGGGGAGGTGATGGCCATTGGGCGCAGCTTCCAGGAAGCACTCCAGAAAGCCTGCCAGTCGCTGGAAATCAAGCGTAACGGTTTGGGAGCCGACGGAAAAGAAAACACCAATCAGGCGGAATTGCTGGCAGGGCTGGAACGCCCGAGCTGGAACCGCTTATTCATGATCTATGATGCGATGAAGCTCGGGATCTCGGTCAAAACCATTCAGAAGCTCACACGCATTGATATGTGGTTCCTGGAGCAGATCGAGGAAATGATCGCCCTGGAAAACGAGATCTCCAAATACAGGCTGGAAAATATCCCGAAAGAGCTCTTGTACGAAGCCAAGCAAAAAGGCTATGCCGACAGGCAGCTGGCGCATTTGATGCGTTGCCTCGAGAGCGAAGTGTATAATAAACGCAGGGACTTCAACATCAACCGGGTATTCAAGCTCGTCGACACCTGCGCCGCAGAGTTCGAAGCGAAAACACCATACTACTATTCTACCTTTGAAGACGAGAACGAAAGTGTCCGCAGCGATAAAAAGAAAGTCATCATCCTAGGAAGCGGCCCTAACCGCATCGGGCAGGGCATCGAGTTCGATTACAGCTGCGTGCATGGCGTACTGGCTGCGAAAGAGATGGGTTATGAAACCATCATGATCAACTGCAACCCGGAAACCGTTAGTACCGATTTCAGCACGGCTGATAAGCTCTACTTCGAGCCGGTGTTCTGGGAGCATATCTACGATATCATTCTGCACGAAAAACCCGAAGGCGTGATCGTACAGCTTGGCGGGCAAACAGCCCTGAAGCTGGCGGAAAAGCTGGAGCGCTATGGCATTAAGATCATAGGCACCGATTTCAAATCGCTGGATCTGGCCGAAGACAGGGGAAGTTTCTCAACCCTCCTGAAGGAAAATAATATTCCCTATCCTAAATTCGGCGTGATCAACGATGCCGAAGAGGCTATCTCCTTGTCCAAAGAGCTGGGCTTCCCGCTGCTTGTGCGCCCGAGCTATGTGCTCGGAGGGCAAAGCATGAAGATCGTGATCAACGAGGAAGAGCTGGAGCAACATGTGGTGAAATTATTGAACGACCTGCCGGATAATAAAGTGCTGCTCGATCACTTCCTGGCCGGTGCTATTGAAGCCGAAGCAGATGCCATCTGCGACGGGGAAGACGTATACATCATCGGCATGATGGAGCATATCGAGCCGGCGGGTATTCACAGTGGCGACAGCTATGCCGTCCTTCCAACCTTTGACCTCTCGGAAAACGTGTTGAAACAAATGGAGCAGCATACCAAAACCATCGCCGTAGCGCTTAAAACCGTTGGCCTTCTCAATATCCAGTTTGCTATTAAAGACGAGATCGTTTACATCATCGAAGCGAATCCCCGCGCATCGCGCACGGTCCCTTTCATTGCCAAAGCTTACGACGAGCCTTACGTGAATTATGCCACCAAGGTGATGCTGGGCGCGAAGGTGAAGGATTTTAAATTCGCACCGAAGCAAAAAGGCTACGCGATCAAAATCCCTGTGTTCAGCTATGAGAAGTTCCCTGAGATCCAAAAGGAGCTGGGGCCAGAGATGAAATCTACCGGTGAGGCTATTTATTTCATCGACAGCCTCCAGGATGAATACTTTCAGAACATCTACAGCGAACGGAATTTATACCTGAGCAAATAAGATTTACCCTGCAACGGCCGGCTCTCTGTCAAGAGGGCTGGCCTTCTTTTTGATTTACGGACAATTAAATTTGTTACAACGATTTAGTTGTTTCTTTAATCGCCCGAACCGTAGTTTCACGAACTCAAAAGGCGGGTTCTGGATATTTCTTCTATTTTAGTGTTTAAAAGCTTTTCGTGATGAACAACGCAGTTTTTGCGCCCCTGGTATGATCATTTAAGCCCTACTAAAATCAAAATGATGAGATACTGTACCATTCTCCCTTTCCTGATCTTATTGACGCAGCATGCATTCGCACAATTCAGGAACACCTATGCGTCAAATGGAAATCCAACCACACAGATCGTCGATGCCTCAGGCATGAAACAAGGTCCGTGGAATTATTACGATGCCAGCGACCGCATCTTCCGCATCGAAACCTACACGGACCATGTACTGACAAAAAGCAGCTACCTCCTGAACGGATCCGCGGTTGATGTGATGGGCTATCAGAACCTTCAGCTGTCTGAGCTGAGCCCAAACGCCATCACTTTTATTACCGGGCGGCTACAGGCTATAGGCAGCGGAGAGTTGATTATCCTCCAGGATGGTTCCGTGCACCTGCATTTTTACCTGAACAAACTGAAAACAAAGATCCCGTCGGATCTAAACCTGGAGCCGGTGCAACAGCTGGCACTCAAAAATTCAATCATTAGATTTTAAGCACTATGAGGAAATTATACGCAATCATTGGTTTGGTATGGCTCTCTATAGGTACCACGCATCAGGCTATTTCCCAGAATCTGGTACTGAACCCGAGTTTTGAAACGGTAAACCTTGGTAACCTGAAATGTTCCTGGTACCTGGATAACAGCGAATTCACGCCAGCCATTGCCAACTGGGATATGCCCACCGGCGGCAGTACGGATATCTTTCACAGCAGCCTTGCTACCAGCTGTTTTTGCAGCCCTTACTCCACCGATCCCTCTGCAGTAGGCTCGCAAACGCCACGAACCGGTAGCTCCATGACGGCGCTCTTTACCTATGGCTCGGGTGGTTGTACGCCCTACCGCGAATATGTGCAGGGGCAGCTCTCCAGCAGCCTGGTGGTAGGAACAACTTACCGCATCGAAATGTATGTGTCGCTGGCCGATTACTCAAACAGGGCAGCCAACAACATCGGCGTGAAATTCCTGACTTCCCGCTACAGCTCCACCAGTATGTGCGTATGGTCGGCAGTTCCGGATGTAAACTACACCGGTGCACCCATCACCGATAAAACCAACTGGACCAGGATCTCCTTTTGCTTCACGCCGAGCGTGCCAAACCTGCAATACTTTGCCATCGGTAATTTTTATAACGACGGGGCCACCACCACCACTTCAGTGGGCGGAGCACAGTCGACCACACGCTACTACCTGGACGACGTATCGATCGTAGCCTCCAGCAGCGGAGCGGCTACCGCTTCAGCTTCAGGCATGATCACCTGCCTCAACAACTCGGTGAACCTCTCTACCAATGTATCGGCGGCATCCTATACCTGGACGGCTCCAGGCGGAAGCTCCATCACATCCGGTGTCAACTCACAATCGGCTACCGGCCAGGGCGGAGGCACCTACACGGTTACCATAAACGACCCTAACAGCTGCGGCTCACCATTGAGCACGGCGGTTGTGAATGTGAGTACGAATACAACACCTCCAACCATATCCGCGTCAGCCGGCGGCGCATTGACCTGTGCCACCACCAACGTCACGCTGAGCGGCAGCTCCTCCGGAGGCACCAGCTATAGCTGGTCGGGCCCGGGCATTGTATCCGGTGGCAGTACAGCAAACCCTGTGGTCAACCAGCCCGGCACGTACAATGTCACGGTCACCAACCCATCGAACGGCTGTACCGCCAACACCAGCGTTTCGGTATCGCAGAATACCACACCTCCCGGAGCCACAGCCTCTGGCGGTGTATTGACCTGTGCCGCAACCAATGTCACATTAAACGGCAGCCCCGGTGGAATGAACTATAGCTGGTCGGGCCCCGGTATTGTATCCGGTGGCAGCACAGCCAGCCCTGTGGTCAACCAGCCCGGAACCTATAATCTAACGGTTAGCAACCCTTCCAATGGCTGCTCGTCAAACACCAGTGTGTCGGTATCGCAGAACACCACGCCTCCGGGAGCTACAGCCTCGGCAAGCGGCGTGATCACCTGTACCACAGCAAACATTTCCCTCAGCGGAGGCACCACCAGTGGTACCAGCTACAGCTGGTCAGGGCCCGGCATCGTATCAGGTGCCAATACCGCTAACCCGGTTGTGAACCAGGCAGGAACCTATAACCTTACCGTAACCGGCGCTAACGGCTGTACGTCGACGGCGGCAGTCAACGTCACGCAAAATACGTCCCTGCCCAATGCCACCGCAAGTTCCGGCAGCACGGTGACCTGTACCTCAAGCGCGGTATCTTTATCGGCATCGCCGGCGGGACTCACTTATACCTGGTCGGCCTCTGCCGGTAGTTCCATCACCGGAGGCGCCAACTCCCAGGCGGCAACTGCGAACGGCCCCGGCCCATACAGCGTATTTGTGTACAACCCTTCCAATGGCTGCTCTGCAACCGTAAATGTGTCGCCAATCGTCAACAACACACCGCCTGCCGCTACAGCCGGTGCAGGAAGCGGCGTGCTCACCTGCACGACGACCAGCCTTACCCTGAGCGGCAGCCCTTCGGGCGGTATGAACTACAGCTGGTCAGGTCCGGGCATTGTTTCCGGTGGAAGCAGCGCCAACCCTGTGGTGAACCAACCCGGCACCTACAACCTGACTGTGACAAATCCTTCCAATGGTTGCAGCGCCAATGCCAATACAACCGTAACACAAAACACCGTGCATCCTACAGTAAGCATTGGTCCTTCATCCTATACTACTACCTGCACATCGCCTACCGTACAGCTCACGGCCACCAGCTCTACAGCAACGGTAAGCTATAGCTGGCAGGTGCCTTCTACAGGCTCCCTGAGCAACAGCTCTGTAGCAAATCCTGTTGCTTCGGGCACAGGTGTGTTTACGGTTGTTGTCACAAACTCTGCCAATGGCTGCTCCTCGACGGCGGCGGTATCACAGGTGTTTGCCGATGCGGCTGCGCCAAGTGTCAGCTTATCCACCACATCCCTGGTACTCACCTGCGCGACCACAACAACCGGGGTAAGCGCTACGGCTACCGGCAGCAACCTCACCTACAGCTGGTCGCCCACGCCACTCTCCGGTGGAAATACCGCGAATCCGGTCTTTGGCACTCCCGGAAACTATGCAGTAGTAGTAACCAATACAGGGAACGGCTGCAATGCATCTGCCAATGTAAGTGTCACATCCAATACAACAGCGCCTGCTTCTGTAGCGGTGAGCCCGACCCAAACATTGACCTGCGCCACCACAACGGCTGCGTTAACGGCAACGAGCAGCGCTGCTTCGGCAGGCTACAGCTGGACCGGAACCGGCATCACCGGCCCTTCCAATGCGGCAACGGTGGTTGTGAACCAGACAGGTACCTATACGGTTGTAATTACCGACAATGCAAACGGGTGCAGCAGCACAGCAACCGGCTCCGTTACAAACAACCTCACAGCGCCTACAGCAACGCTCTCGGCGGTGAGCAGCAACAGTGCTATCTCCTGCGCTACGCCCGTGGTGATGCTTTCCGTTGCGTCGACCCCTACCGGTAACGTTGCTTATGCATGGTCTACCGGCGATAATACGCCTACAGCGGGCATCGTAAGCCCCGGTGTGGTAACGGTGACGGTAACGAATCAGGTGAACGGCTGCACAACAACAGCGCAATACAATGTCAATGGAAACATCATTCTGCCGGTAGTAGCAACCGCTTCCGGGACCCTTCCCTGCACGTCGCCGACAGTTGCTCTGCTGGTGAGCTCCGGAAATCCTAACCTCAGCTATGCCTGGTCGGGGCCTTCGCCAACGAGCATTGTCTGGGGAGGCTTTACCGCATCGCCCATCTGCTCTTCGGTAGGGGTTTATACCGTTACCGTTACAGATCCTTCTACCTCCTGCAGTACAACAGCCACCGTATCGGTGACGCAGGGCAGTATTGCCGCTGCTTTTTCTGCCGATGTAACGTCCGGCGTGTCGCCGCTCAACGTCAACTTTACCAACCAGAGCACAGGAGCATCCGCCTACAGCTGGACTTTCGGGAACGGCAATACGTCATCTGCTGTAAACCCTTCCCAGGTATTTACAGGTAACCAGTCGTATACCGTGATGCTGGTTGCTACAGCCGGACCATGCGCGGATACAGCTTATGCCACGATTGTGCTGAACGAGGACTTTGGCATCGAGATCCCGAATGTGTTTACTCCCAATGGGGATGGCGTCAACGATGTCTTCAGCATCAAGTCGACAGGCGTCAAAGAAATGCAGCTCGAGATCTTTAACCGCTGGGGGCAGAAGATGTACACCTTTGCAGGGAGCAAGGCTTCCTGGGATGGCATGACCGGGCAGGGGCAGGTAGTTCCGGACGGTACGTATTTCTTCTTTGTAAGGGCCACAGGATTCAACGACCAGGTCATTGAGAAACAGGGGCCTGTAACGCTGTTGAGATAGCCAAAGCAGCTTAGGGAAAGTGCTTTACAGAGTATAATGAGCCACGCGAAATGCCGGGGCGGTTCATCGCATGTCATTATTTACTAAAAATAGGGAATATTTCACTCAGGGAGCAGCCTGACCCGCTAAGCCACAGGGAAAGGGCTATCGAATAACACTAACTTTATAGTATATGCCGGTGACGGTATTTTAAAGCATTGTAAATGATGAAGGCTATTACACTATCTGTTTTTTTAGTTTTTGCATGCAAGCTGTCCTTTGGGCAGTTTAAACATGAGCAGAATGCCAACGGTGATCCTCTTACAGAGATCATAGATCCTAACGGCATGAAGCAGGGCAGCTGGAATTATACTGATTCCGATAACCATAATTTCAGGACCGAAAACTTCAGGGACAATACCCTTGTTTCCAATACCTATAAGCACGCAGGAGTGGTGGTCGACCTTTCGGCCTTTCGGCAAAGCAACATCAGCAGCTTTAGCCAGAAAGCCATCAGAGACCTGGCGGTGTCCCTGGCATCTATTGGCAATGGGGAAATTGTTGTGTTGGCTGATAACAGCGTGCACGTGCATTTTTACATGGATAAGGTAAAGCAGGCATCTGCCGTTCATACAGTGGATGCTTCTCTCCTGAAAAACTATTCCCTGCAAAAAACAATTATTTTCTTTTAAACAGCAGACCATGAAACGATTCTTACTCTTACGCATTCTGCTGGCTGTTTTTACAATGGCTTTCGTAAGCGTGAAAGCACAGAACCTGGTGAATAATCCCAGTTTCGAGAACGTGAACTCTGGTAGCTTGCAATGCTCCTGGTACACGACCCAGGCGCAGTTCAACAGCGCCATCAATAACTGGACATGCCCCACCGGAGGCTCTTCGGATATATTTGTATCAAGCCTGGCGCCTGCCTGCTTCTGCAGTCCCAACTCCACGAATGCTTCCGCTGTAGGCCCACAGGCCCCGCGAACAGGAACGGTGATGGTGGGAGGCTCCTTATGGGGCAACGGAGGCTGCTCGCCGTACCGCGAATACTTCCAGGGAAGCCTGTCCTCACCACTGGTAGCAGGAACACAGTACAAGATCGAATTCTATGTTTCTCTTGCCGACAATAGCAAGAACGGCTGCAATAATATCGGCCTGAAGTTCAGCACCGCTCCTGTAAACGTAGCCAGCATGTGCGTATATGCCGCCACACCCGATGTCAACTATACCGGGACCCCGATTACCGATAAAGTCAACTGGACCAAGCTCGAGTTTTGTTATACGCCCACAACATCCGGCCTCCAGTATTTTATGATAGGCAATTTCTTCAGTAATGTGGCAACTGCCACCATCAGTGTTCCGGGAACCAATAGCGGCAATGCTTATTATTACCTGGACGATGTTTCCATTCAGCCTTCGCTCTCTACGCCTGTGACGCCCACTGCTACTGCCACTTCCACTTGCAGCAGCACAACCATGAGCCTGTCGGCCCTGCCTGCCGGCGTCAATTATACCTGGACTGCACCGGCCGGAGGGACGATCCTTTCGGGCACCAATGCCCAGAACGCGACAGTGCAGGGAAATGGTGTGTATACGCTTACGGTGCAGAATCCAACGGCCTGCGTGACAACACCGGTAACGACTACGGTGCTGGCGACTGCTGCCGCATCAGCTGCAAGCCCAACCATTACCGGTACAGGAACGATTACCTGCGCTACAACAACCCTGGCCCTGTCGAGCAATACAGTGGCAGGAGCGACTTACGCCTGGACAGGGCCCGGCATCGTTTCGGGCGCTGCAACTCCCTCTATCGTGCTGAATGCCGGTGGCAGCTACGTGGTGACGATCACAAGCGGAGGTTGCATCAGCAGCGCCACCACAACGATTCAGCAAAACATAACGCCGCCAACGATAGGCCTGACACCGGCGTCGACCACCATCAGCTGCTCATCGCCCACCGTTCAGCTTTCGGCAGTGCTCAATCCGGCCTCGGCAAGCTATACATGGACAGCGCCGGCCGGCGGAGCGTTGAGCAATACCAGCATTACCAATCCTGTTGCCTCCGGTAACGGCATATTCACCCTTACGGCTACTGATCCGGCCAATGGCTGTGTGAATTCAGCCACCGCCAGCCTCGTTTCAAGCGCAACAACCGTGACCCTGAGTGTTGCCAGTGCCAGCATCTGTAGCGGAGGCTCTGCAACGCTCACGGTAAGCGGAAATGCCAACTCTTATACCTGGACGCCATCGGCTACGCTTAATGCAACAACCGGTACATCGGTTGTCGCAAATCCGGGAGCCACAACCATATATACCGTTACCGGGTCTGCCGGAGGTTGCACAGGAAGTACCGTTGTCACAGTGACGGTGGTGCCCGTTCCGGTGCCGGTAGTGACGCCGGCCAGCCAGCTGATCTGCCAGGGGCAGTCTGCAACCATGAGCGTTTCCGGCGCTGCTGCCTATACCTGGTCGCCTGCCGCAAGCCTCAGTTCTGCAAACACCGCGACGGTTACTGCCTCCCCGACGGTGACGACTGTTTATTCGGTGCTGGCTTCTGCTTCGGGCTGCACCGCTACTACACAGGCTTCGGTGACTGTCGTCAGCAATCCGTCGGTAACGGTCAGCGGTAATACGAGCATCTGCGCAGGCAGCAGCACAGCATTGACGGCACAAGGCCTCAGCAGTTATACCTGGAGCCCTGCAACGGGCCTGAGCACTACGACCGGAAGCATAGTGACCGCCAGCCCTTCTACGACAACAAACTATACCGTATCGGGAAACCTGGGAACCTGCACAGCCTCTACGGTCGTGACCATTACCGTGAATCCCGTGCCGACCCTGACGGTAAGCCCGACCCAAACGGTATGTGCCGGTTCATCTGCTCAACTCGTTGTGTCTGGCGCCACATCATATACCTGGAACCCTGCTACCTATTTAAGTGCGGTCTCCGGAGCGAGTGTGACCTCGACGCCCGCAGCCAGCATTGTCTATACAGTGACGGGAGCAAGTGCTACCTGTTCCAGTACGATTACGACCTCCCTGGTTGTAAACCCGGTTCCTGTGATAGCGGTGAGCCCTTCCTCTCCATCGCTTTGTGCAGGAGGTCTGACCAATATGAATGCATCGGGTGCAGGTAGCTATACCTGGAGTCCTGCTACCTTTTTAAGTTCTACGGTTGGTGTCAACGTTACAGCATCGCCTACAGTCAGCATCACTTATACCGTTCAGGGTGAGTTGGCCTCCTGCCTGTCGCAAACACTTGTAACTGTTACGGCAGTTCAGCCACCGGTATTAAGCATCAGTCCGAACGCTACGATCTGTTCGGGAACAAGCACTAACCTCGCGGTAAGCGGTGCAAGCGTTTACTCATGGTCTCCGATGAACGGATTAACGACGAGCAATGGTGGCGCTAATGTTGTGGCATCACCTTCCTCGTCCTCGTCTTATACCGTCACAGGGGCCAACGCTTCGGGATGCACGGGCACCATCAGTATATCCGTTGATGTGCTCCCTTTGCCAGGCATCGTGGTTTCTGCCTCTCCGTCTTCCATCTGCGAAGGCGGCTCATCTGCCCTCAGCGCTACAGGGGCTTCATCTTATACATGGAGCCCGGCAGCAACCTTAAGCAATAGCCTGGGAGCGGCGGTATCTGCCACGCCTTCATCTACCAGCATCTATACGGTCACAGGAAGCAATGGCACCTTTCCGCATATCTGCCTCGCAACGCAAACGGTTGAGGTCGTCGTGACGCCAACAGTGAGCCTGATTATTCCGGCTGTGAACCCGATTTGTTTTGGTGAAACAACACAGTTGCAGGCCTCAGGAGCCATGTCCTACACCTGGAGTCCAACGACGGGTCTTTCTTCTCCAAACCAGGCCATCAGCAATGCCAGACCCTCTGTAACAACCATTTATACAGTGACAGCAGGCAACGGCAGCATGTGCACAAGTCAGGGAACCCTTGAGCTTGTGGTAAACCCACTGCCGCAGGTCTATGCAGGCGCCGATACTACGGTGAATGTCGATGAGCCGGTAACCCTGCGCGGTACAGGAAATGTGCCGGTCGAATTCCTGCCGGCTGCGGGAACACCACTGAACTGTAATTTTTGCAGCTCGATCACCGTAAATCCCCAGGAAAAAACCTGTTATACCCTCAGGGGCACCAGCAGTGCCGGCTGCGTGGCCTACGATGAAGTATGTGTGATGGTTACCAAAGACTGGAACGTCTACATTCCGAATGCTTTCACACCAAACGGCGATGCCGGCAATGATGTGTTTATTCCTGTGGGCTACGGCCTTTCGCAGATAAGGCTCTTCATCTTCGACCGTTGGGGCACACAGATCTTCGCCGGCGATGAGAATAACCCGGGCTGGGACGGTAAGCTCAAAGGCAAGCTTTGCGAACAGGGCGTGTATGTGTACCAGGTGGAACTAAAAACCATGAGCGGCAGCACCATCAGGAAGGTCGGCCATGTGACACTGCTGGGAACAAGTACGAAGTGATTGCGCATCATTATCTTAAAATCTGCCTGGTTGGGTAGTTTTTGTGACTTTTTGCCCTGGTATTACATGTGTAAAGAAGATCCCAATCCCTTAATTATACAACAATATGATAGATGTTTGGTTACAAAGGCTGATACCTGTTATAACAGGATTTGCGGGGGCCTCTCTTGGAGCATGGGTGACGTTTAGGATGTACAGGCTGAATACAAAACGTGAAGAGAAGATAAGGGAAGAAAATGAGCTGAAAGAAAAAGAAGCATTGATCAGGCAGATGTATGGAAAATTATTCGCTTTGCAAACGATTATTCTCAATACGTTTCAGCTTGAAATATCACATTTCATACAATCAGAATATTTTTCAAGGCGGCATGAACTGGAAAACGATAAAGAAAAAAAGGCGATCTGGTATGAACGGTTTAAAGTTGAATATGAAAACAAACTGGATATGTCGGTTCGGATAAGGGACTACCTGAAAGAGATTTCCGACATTGTAGGACAATACTATTTTTTAAATTCCAACAGTAATATTATGAGTTTATATTCTGCTTTTTTTGAGAAAAGCAAGCAGTTGTCGCAGCCCCTGAACCTATCCGGGTTTACGAATGCGGAGGATATAAATAAAAAAATTGAGCAGGAATACAAAAGAGCCACAGAATTTTGCGAAAAAGAGGTCGGCCCTACCATTACACATATGTTGGATTGTATTGGGACAGGAACCTGAGCGATGCGTACGATAAAATTAGGCGTATTGGAGTAGAAGCGCCTTACGTTTGTATAATAAGAAAGGCTATCCAAAACGGATAGCCTTTCTTATTTAAGAGCATGATGGTGCGCTTAGTGCTTCACCACTTTGCCTACTTTCAGCAGCTGATGATTGGCAATCACCCTGAAGAAGTACACGCCGTCCTGTAGTTTCGCAACGTGTAAGGTAGTTACTTCGGTGTTGATGTTTTCTTTCATCACTACTTTTCCTAACGCGTCGGTGACTTCAACAGTAGCATTGGCAGCGCTCACGCTTGCCGGAACCGCAATGTTCACATAGTCGTTGGCCGGTACAGGGTAAATGGCGATTTCTCCGCTATTCATAACCTCCTCGATGCCGGTGCAAGGAGATACATTCTGAACAACCGTAGCAGTGGCTGTTCCGCAGGCATTGGTTCCCGTTACCGTATAAGTGGTGGTTACGCTTGGCGATACGGAAATGCTCATCGTGCCGGCGCCTGTATTCCAGGAGTAGCTTACACCCGGTGTAGCGCTCGCCGTTAATACAGCTGTATTATTCGCGCAGATGATGGTTGCTGAAGCAGTTGCTGTGATGGTAGGAGTTACCGCTACAGATACCGTTGCTGTTGCCGTGCGCGTACCGCAGCTGTTGGTGCCGCTCACTGTATATGTGGTAGTAGAGGTTGGTGCTACGGAAGTACTGGCAGTTGTCGCGCCGCTGCTCCATACATAGGCAGTGGATGTTCCGGCTGCAGATAAGGTAGCGGTGGCGCCTGCCGTACAAAGAACGGCTGCTGCCGGCATAGTGCTCACCGTTAAGGTTGGCACATCGTTCACGGTAACACTGAGTGTTTTGGTATTGCTGCAACCGGCGGTTGATCCTGACACGGTATAAACGGTCGACGCAAGCGGGCTGGCAGTTGTTGTTCCCGAAGCAGAGCCGTTAGGCATCCAGCTATAGCTCGTTGCCCCATTGGCTGTTAAACTGACGGTAGCCCCGGCACAGATGACGCTTGGAGAAGCAAGCGCTGCGACTGTTGGTGTAGGGGTCACGTTCAGGCTGATCGTTGTTGTGCTGCTGCATCCCGGATTTGTTCCTGTTACCGTATACACTGTGTTTGCCGCAGGGCTCACAACAGCTACCGAAGAAGCGCCGCCGGCAGGCATCCAGCTATACGTGCTGGCACCTGTAGCTGTTAAGGTTGCCGATGTGCCTGAGCATAAAGAGCTGCTCGAGGCGGCTACGGTAAGGCTTGGCGAAGCATTTACGGTAAAGCTGGTGGTGGTATTGTTGGAGCATCCGGTGATGTTATTGGTGGCTGTCACCGTGTATACCTGCACGCCTGTTGACGAAGGTGTCACGGTGGCTGTATTCGTGGCAATGGCGCCCGGATTTATCTGCCAGGCAATATTTGAGCCGGTATTTACTACCTGCCCGTTGAAGGTAATGTTTGGCCTTCTCACAAAATTACTGATGGTATTGGAAGCCTGTACGCCGCAGCTCTGCACGTTGTCCTCGTAGCTTCCCCAAATGGAGTTGAAGCTGGTTGCCGTGAAGGCCACATTCGAATTGTCGCTGTAGCAGTCTACACAGGAAGCATTAATGTCGTTGTCGTGGCATATATCAACAAGGATGTTAGATATACCGTCCCAGTTGAATGGCGTCGAAAAATTATAAGTATTGGCACCGATTGCCGGAAGGCCCTGAGTCGTTGGTCCGTACACTGTTGTGAAAACGCCGGTCGGTGTGCCGTAAGCAGAGCTTAGGGCCGTATTGGCTGTGTGCGCCAGCTTAATGGTAAAGTTGTTCTGAGCAAATACACCAGTTCCCAGCGAAGTGACCGTAAACGTTAAGGAGGTGATATTTCCCGCCCTTAAATTCAGTGCCTGGAGTTCCGAAGCCCTGAACAGGTATTGCTGGCGGGAACCTTCATAATTGCTGCCATAAGGCGTGATCCCCTGTGTACCCGTGTTTGTGGTGTTTGTTCCCACGGTTACCACACCACTCACCAGGTTACTGGCTGCAATGCCAACGGTAGAGCCCAGGCAGGCAGCGCTTGGTGTGGCACTGGCCAGGATCACCGGAACATCAGCCACCATGGTTACCGTGGTGATATTAACGCAGTTGCTGCTATTGGTGGCCGTAAGGGTATACACCGTTGGGCCGTTGGTGACCGACTTATAATAAAGGGTGTTGGAGCTGGTGCCGGTATAAGGCGTGGTAGCCCCTGCATTGGTGTATAGATTAGTATTCGGCGACCAGATATAGCTGTTGAAATCCGAAACAGTAGATGTTACGCTAAGGGTAGATACCACGTTTGCACATACGGTTGTTCCGGAAGACACGGTAAGCGCCGGAGGAGGAGTTACAGAGGCGGTAACCATGCTGCGCGGGCTTTCGCAAATGGAAGAAATTTTAAGATTATATAAATAATAGTAATCTGTCGCAGAAGGGCCGCTGCCGTCAAAGCCCGAAGTCACGGAGCCTGAACTGCCGATAGCATAGGGAAAGGTAACGCCGGTATTGGATGCCAGGGCAGTGCCCGCATCTGTATACACCTCAAAATGGTAATCGGTTCCGACCGGTACAACAAAATTCAAAGGAATCGTAACAGCTGTGCTTCCGTTTCCTGCAGGAATAGGGCCTGAGTAAGTGCCAACCAGGTTAAAGGCGGGATCGTAGAGGTCAATGTAGATATCATCTGCTGCTCCGTCAGGATACACATCAACAGACAGGAGTGTAAAGGTTTGGGTGGCATTGAGCATGATCCCTTCAAACAGAGGCATGATGCTCGTAGTGCTTGTCGGGATCGGCGTGATGAGGCCACCGGAAGAAATGTATGGCGCACCTGTGGAAGAAACATAATAGTTGGTGGTAGAGCTGATGGTGGGTGTGGTGAACACAGAGCCTGTAGCCACCGCAGTGCCACCTGAGGCAGCCGTATACCAGTTCAGGGTTCCGCCGGCAGCAACGGTAGCACCCAGGGTTGTGGTGCCAATACCGCAGCGCAGGCCGGGAGTAATGCCGGTAATAGCGGGAGCCTGGCAAGGCGTGTTAAAGAAAAAAGGCCCGTTCCAGGAACTCTGATCGGACACACTGCAATGTGCCCTGACATAAAACACGTAGCCCGAACCAGGTGTGAGGCTTGTAAGGGTAGACGAAGCCACTGAGGTAGTTGCTGTTGGGGCTGTAGTTGCCGTTGGAACCGTCAGGGGAGAAAGCCCGTAGTACAGATCCCAGGAAGGTTCTGAGCCGCTTGGCACCCAGGTGATATTGGCAGAAGAGGATGAAATGCTGCCCAGGGCGATACCCGCCGGCGCGGGGCAGGTCGGCATCACGTAAGTCAATGACACATCGTCGATCGCGCTTTGCCCGATGGGTGTGACATTATCGGAATTGAAGGTGAAGATCAGGTTATTGGTTGTACCTGCCAGCGAGTTGGATAAGGTATACGTTACTGTTGTAAAGCTGGCATAATCGGCATCCAGAACCGGGTCGAGGGTGGCCACCAGGCCTGAGGTTTCTGCTGTTCCGTTGACAGGTGTATTGCCGTTCATAAACACCTGCATGTAATCGTAGGTGTTATCCGCTACAGGCTGTTTGTATTTGAAGGAAAGGATGATGTTGCTGGCTCCGCCCGGAATACTGACGCTTCGGTACAAATGAACGGTACGGGCCGCATTGTTGGATCCCAGGTTCGTGGCACTGTTTCCGATGTGAGCTTCACGGGCCCCGCTATAGCCGGCCTGTGCAGTCCCCAGATACCATACGCGGTTTGTGGCTGTGCCCTGTGCTACCGACCAGCTGTTTGCGGCGAAGGTGCTGCCGGTTTCAAAGCCTCCGTCTCCGGTAGGGCTGATCAGGCTAATCTGGGCTTGGGACTGTACGCTTAAAAGCGTGGCGGCTGAGAGGATAAGGAGCCGTGGAATTTTCAAAAAACGGTGTTTTCTTTTCATGGGACATAGGTTATAGTACATGACTAAAATATCATTTTTTTAAGATAGAATCGCAAATAGCTTCTTCTAATGAGTGAAATGTATTTGTCGCTTAGGGAAGAAGGTGTTAGAAAATGGCGTGCCAGCAAAAGAGGCTTCATGGTATACCGCGAAACCTCTTTTTAAGTAAGAACTAAGAATGAGTTAGTGTTTCCCCACTTTATCAACCTTAACTGTTTGGTTGTTGGCAATCCCTTTAAAGCAATAACACCATCTTCGGGTGTTGTAATCTGCCGCCAGCCGTGTGAAGTTCGGATCAATGCTATCACAGAAATGAATATCCGAAAAGAAAATTCAGGGCACAAAAAAAGGGTAAGCTACTTTCATCGCACCGCTCAACCATCTACCCTTGCTTTGTTCCCAACCTGGGGGATTTGACAGGAGCTGGTCGTGAAAGACTTACCCGCCGCAAAAGTAGATAATTTATTTCATTATTAGCATATTTTTCGTAAAATTTGTACGCCGCCAAACAGAACGGTCTTAGATGTTGTATGAATATTTCAGTGGTTATTCCGTTATTTAATGAAGAAGAGTCCCTCCCCGAGCTTTATGACTGGATCAAGCGCGTAATGGAAGAGAACCATTTTACTTACGAAATCTTATTTGTAGACGACGGCAGTAAAGATAAATCATGGCAGGTCATCGAATCGCTGGCGGAGAAGAATCCTTGTGTGAAAGCCGTTAAATTCAGGCGCAATTACGGTAAATCCCCGGGCTTGCATGTTGGTTTTGGCGAAGCCAAAGGCGATGTTATCATCACGATGGATGCCGATCTTCAGGATTCCCCGGATGAGATCCCCGAGCTTTACAGGATGATCACCGAGCAGAAGTTCGACCTGGTAAGCGGCTGGAAGCAGAAGCGTTTTGACAATGCCCTAACGAAAAATATCCCTTCCAAGCTTTATAACTGGACCAATCGCAAGATCTCGGGCATTCAGCTGCATGATATGAACTGCGGCCTCAAAGCCTATCGCCGGGACGTGGCAAAAAGCATTGAAATATACGGCGAGATGCACCGTTTTATCCCGGTGCTCGCCAGGAATGCAGGTTTCAATAACATTGGTGAAAAAGTCGTGCAGCACAGGGCCAGGAAATACGGTTCCAGCAAATTCGGCTGGGAGCGCTTCATCAATGGTTTTCTCGACCTTCTGACGATCACGTTTCTGTCTAAATTCGGGAAACGGCCGATGCACTTTTTCGGGCTGATCGGAACCCTGATGTTTATGGTTGGCCTCGGCGTTACGCTTTACCTGGGCATCGACAAAGCCTGGCATGCCTTTTACCTTCACAAAGCCGCACGCCTGCTTACCGACAGGCCGTCTTTCTACATTGCCCTCACCTCGATGATCCTTGGCACCATGCTGTTCCTGGCAGGCTTTATCGGAGAGCTTATCCTCAGGAATTCAGGCGACAGGAACAATTATCTTCTTGAGAAAAAAATCAATATCTGATGGCAGAGGAGCAGCCGAGGAGAAAGCCGCGCATTCCATTGTCTCCAACGGAGCTGTATTACTTTAAAGAGCTCAAAAAATTAAAGCAGGCCCAGAAGCTGGAAAGCTTCAAGGCGAGCTATTTTTATAAGATCTTCAACCGTGCTAATATTGCGCTGGCAGCCTTCCTGAGTTATTGCATCCTGAGCGCACTCGTTCTTAACTATTGGGAGAAAACCCATGTCGCCAGCGTGATCACAGGCTACGGGCAGATGGATGAGAACAACAGGCGTACCATTGCGGAACTCCAGATCAGGACCGGCTCCGGGGAATTTATCATCCTGCACACCGACAAGCTGTACGATATCCCTGCCAAAAACCAGGAGATCTATTTGGGTAAGGATTTTCTGTTCGGTAAGATCCTGAAAGCCAAGCTTTCTTTTGACGAGCGCCCGTTCTGGTGCTTCGAAACTTATGCAAGGTTCACCGTATGTGTGTTTGCCCTGGCAATAGGCTTATTTATTTACCAGGTCAATAAACACCTTTCCGTGAATGGCCTGCTGGTGGCCTTTGCCCTGTTTTTTCTGGCTAGTCTTTACTTTGCCCTGGTATAAGTGTTTTCAGGCGTAGCAGGGTTTTGATCCTGAAGTACAGCGCGAAGGATACAAATCCCAGGCCAATGCTCAGGCCCAGCCATACGCCGTACACTTTGTAATGGAATACAAATGCAAAAAGATAGCAGAGCGGCAGGGCAATAAGCCAGTAGCCGATAAAAGCAATCACCGTTGGGAACCTGTAATCTTCCAGGCCCCTCAATATGCCGATGGCCGTTACCTGGGTGCCGTCGAAGAGCTGGAAGAAGGCGGCAAAAAGCAGGAGCACCGAGGCAATATGAATGATCTCGGCATCGCTGCTGAAAATCTGAGGAAGCACATTATTCAGCAGGATAAACAGCAGGGCCATAAAGCCCATGGTAATGATCACCAGCTTGTAAGAGGTGTTGATGGCCAGCTTCACATTGGCCATATCGTTGCTATTGTAATATTTTCCGACGCGGATGGTGGAGGCGCTGCCGATGCCGCTGGCAAACATATAGGTAAAGGCGGCCAGGCTCAGCGCGATGCCGTGCCCGTCGAGCTGCTCCTTACCGAAAACCCCCGACATCAGGCCGGAAATAGCAAAAGCCGCTACCTCGAAGGTGAACTGCAGGGCAGAGGCGATGCCGTCTTTCAGCAATTGCCAGAAATGCAGAGCGTTGATTTTTGCGGTTCTGAAAAAAGGGGCAAAAGAGTTAACGCTTTTATGTTTGAACATGAATACCAGGAAAGCGATGCCCATGCAGAACCGGTCGATAAACGTGGCCCAGCAGGAGCCCATGTAGCCCATCTCCGGAAGGCCGCCCTTTCCGTAGATGAGCATGTAGTTTAAGATAATGTTAAGCACATTGCCCGCCAGGCTGATGTACATGGCCGCTCTGGTATTTCCGAGCCCCTCGCTGTATTGCTTGCACACAAAGAACAAGGATACCGGGATGATGGAAAAGATCAGCACGTTGAAAAAAGGAATGGCCAGCTTTACCACGTCCTCCGGTTGCTGCATATAGTTCAGGATGCCTGAAAGAAAGAACAGCACAATGAACAGCAGGATGCTCAGGATGAAGTTGATGAAGAGCGCATTCTTGAACAAAGATGCCTTTTCCTGCTCGTCCTGCCTGTGGTGGGCTTCGGTAATGGCAGGCGTGAGCACATAGCTCATGCCGATGCCGAATACCAGCACGATCACAAAGAGCTGGTTGGAGAGGATCCCTGCCGCCTGCTCGGTCTTGCCGAGCCTTCCCAGGAAAATAGTATCCACCATGCCGGTGACGATGTGGCCGATCTGAGTGAGGACAAGGGGTACTGAGAGGCTGATGGTTTCCCGGATATGCGGATATGAGGCGGTGTTTTTCAAGGCCCGTAAAGGTAAAATAAATTTGAGCAGGTATAGCGCCTGTGGCTTTTTATTCCTGAAAAAGTAGGAGCGATTTTTAAATAGTTAGTATATTTGTTTCATTAAAATTCATCCTTAGCATGCAGCGTGTCACCCTTAAAGATAAAACCTTTGTCCCTTATATCACCTCCGATAAAATCCAGGAAAGTGTGAGGCAAATGGCCAAAAAAATAAATACGGATCTGGCGCAGGACATGCCATTGTTTCTGGTGGTGCTCAACGGTTCTTTTATGTTTGCAGCCGACCTCCTGAAGGAAGTGACTATCCCCTGCGAGCTCTCATTTATCAAGCTGGCCTCTTATCACGGCACCAGCAGCACCGGTACTGTAACCGAAATGATCGGCCTTACCGAAGAGATCAAAGGAAGAACCGTGATTGTTGTCGAAGATATTGTAGATACCGGTGTTACCATCGAAAAGCTGGTGGCGCTTCTGAACAAAAAGGAAGTAAAGCAGATCAAAATAGCTTCTTTTCTTCTGAAACCTGATGCCTATACCAAAGATATCAAAGTGGATTATGTAGGTATGGAAATTCCCAACGACTTTGTAGTAGGCTACGGACTCGACTACGACGGGCTTGGAAGAAACATGAAAGATATTTTTGTACTCGATAAATAATTCTCTAACCTCATAAAAACCATCAATATGCTGAACATTGTTTTATTTGGCCCTCCGGGCGCAGGAAAAGGGACACAATCCCAGAAATTAATTGATAAATACGGATTGGTGCATTTATCTACCGGCGATCTGCTGCGCAGTGAAATTGCCAATGGCACTGCACTCGGAATGGAAGCCAAAGCCATTATGGACCGTGGCGACCTGGTAAGCGATGAGATCGTGATTGGGATGATAGAATCGAAGCTGGATGCAAATCCGAATGCCAAAGGTTTTATTTTTGATGGATTTCCACGCACACAGGCGCAGGCGATAGCCCTCGACGACCTGTTGCAGAAAAAGGGCACAGCGATCAGCGCAATGCTGGCCCTTGAAGTGGATAATGAGGAACTGATCAAACGCCTGCTGCAACGCGGCAGGGAAACCGGAAGGCCTGATGACCAGGACGAGAACATCATCAGGAACAGGGTGAATGAATACAATAACAAGACCCTGCCTTTGAAAGAATATTATTCCGAACAATCGAAATTCCATGCCATCAATGGGATCGGCTCCATAGACTCTATCTTCAAAGATCTGGTAGACCGCATTACTTTTGTGAACGCCGAGATCGAGCTCACCATGCTGGAAAACGACATCGAGCACCTGGACCTTACTGTGAATGATTTTGAAGAGGTAACCGAGATCTCTCCGGAATTGCAGAAAGATATGGATGAGGTAAGAAAAGAGGAGGAAGAAAAGGAAGGAGAAGATAAAGAGGAAGGAGAAGAGAAAAAAGGCATCATTGCTACGATCAAAGAAAAGGTGAGCCACTTTTTCAGCAGCGATAAAAAAACGGAGGACGAATTTTCGGCAGACAAGGTGAAAGTACCGGCTGCAAAATCAGAAAGCAAACCTGCCGCGAAGGCTCCTGCGAAAACAGCTGCCAAACCTGCTAAGAAAGCTTCTAAAAAAGCAACAGCGAAGGCTCCGGCAAAAAAAGCCGCAACGCCTGCAAAAAAAGCAGCTGCTAAACCTGCGAAGAAAGCAGCGACAAAGGCCGCTCCTAAAAAAGCAGTCAGGAAAGTAGCAGCGAAAGCACCGGCAAAAGCCGCTAAGAAAGTGGTGAAAAAAGCGGTGGTAAAAGCATCTGCGAAAAAAGCAGTTAAAAAGGCTGTTGTGAAAGCTCCGGTAAAAGCCGTGAAGAAAGCCGTGAAAAAAGTAACGAAAAAAATCGCTGCCAAAGCTCCGGTAAAAAAAGTGCTGAAGAAAACAGCCGCTAAAAAAGTCGCAGCGAAAAAAGTGGTGAAGAAAGCGGTAAAAAAAGCCATCGTGAAAAAGGCAGCGCCTAAAAAAGCGGTTAAAAAGGCTGTGAAGAAGCTGGCCGCAAAGGCTCCGGTAAAAAAGGTGGTGAAAGCCGCTAAAAAAGCCGTGAAAAAAGTGGCTGCGAAACCTCTTGTGAAAAAAGTGGTGAAGAAAGTGGCAGCTAAGAAAGCTGCTAAAAAGAAAAAATAATCATTGAAACCTTTGATGAAAGATTTAAGAAAAAGGCTTGTCCTTGCTCTTAAATCTTTTGTCTTTTATACCAGATACAGTGGATACGAATTTTGTTGACTATGTAAAGATTTGTTGCCGGAGTGGAAAAGGCGGTGCCGGCTCCACGCACCTGCACCGTGATATCCTCACTTCCAAAGGTGGCCCCGATGGCGGCGATGGCGGAAGGGGCGGGCATGTGATCCTGCGTGGCAACAAGCAGTTCTGGACACTGATCCATTTGAAGTACCGCAAGCATATTATTGCCGAGCCGGGCGGAAGCGGGAGCTCGTCGCACAAATCCGGAAAAGAAGGGGAAGATCAGATCCTCGACGTGCCATTGGGAACCATCGCCCGCGATGTGGAAACGGATGAGGTGGAATGCGAGATTACCGAAGACGGGCAGGAATTTATTCTGGTGCCGGGCGGAAGAGGCGGTCTGGGAAATGCGCATTTCAAATCATCGACCAATCAAACACCGCGCTATTCGCAGCCCGGAGAGGAAGGCCGCACGGAGTGGAAGATCCTTGAACTGAAAGTTCTGGCAGATGTAGGCCTCGTAGGACTGCCGAATGCCGGAAAATCGACACTCCTTTCGGTGATCTCCGCCGCCAAGCCCGAAATTGCGAATTATCCGTTTACCACCCTCACGCCCAATTTAGGCATCGTGCCTTACAGGGACTATAAAAGTTTTGTCGTAGCCGATATTCCCGGGATCATTGAAGGAGCCAGCGAAGGCAAAGGGCTTGGAACCCGTTTCCTGAGGCATATCGAGCGGAACTCCACTCTGTTGTTCATGGTAAGCTGCCAGAGCAATAACATCTATGAGGAGTACAAGGTACTACTGAATGAGCTCAAGGAATACAATCCGGAATTACTCGACAAGCAGCGGATGCTGGCCATTACACAGTGCGATACCATTGACGAGGAACTGATCGGTGAGCTGGAGAAGGACCTGAAAAAGCGCATGAAAGGAAAATTCAAAATTCCTTACCTCTTCATTTCATCCCAATCAGGCTACAATATCCAGAAGCTGAAAGACATGCTCTGGGAACAGCTGAACTAAGCATTCTTTCGCTACCGGCACACACCACACAAGCCGTGCAGGCCTGCTTCAACACATAACCGCGTTATAGAGCCATGGGAAAAAGTAAATTGCTGCGGATGGACAATGTCCTCATCGTTGTCGATGATCTCGAAGCTGCCAAAGCCTTTTTTATAGAACTGGGATTTGAGCTCGAAGGAGAAACAACTGTTGGAGGCGACACAGTAGACCGCCTCATCGGTCTTGATAAGGTGCACGCAAGCCTTGCGCTGATGCGCACACCGGATGGACACGGGCGCATAGAGTTGGATAAGTTCCATTCGCCAAAAGCAGTGAGAACAGGTCCGGAAAAAGCTACAGTGAATGAACTTGGGATACGCCGCATCATGCTGGCCGTAGATAACCTTGACGAGCTGGTGAGCCGTCTGCTGAACCACGGCGCCGCGCTGATGGGCGAGGTGGTGCAATACGGAGATGCCTACAGGCTGGCCTACATCCGCGGTCCCGAAGGGATCATCGTGGGGCTGAGCGAGCAGCTCAGCCGCAAATAGAAAAAACCCTGATATTCTGGTTTCTAAAAACCAGTGGTGATCCGCAGGCTTTCTGTCAACGGTTGATCCGTGTCAATATTTGCGGTATTTTTGCAGGATGTTCAAGCTTTTATTCAGACTGGGTGGTTGGAAGATCACACATTACCTTCCGAAGGAAATAAAACGTTGCGTCATTATAGGAGCGCCTCATACCAGCAACTGGGATTTTATGTATGGCATGGGTGCTCTAAAGATCATGAAGCTCAGGATACGCTTTACCATCAAAAAAGAGTGGATCCGTTTTCCCCTGAAGCGTTTAATGCAAAACCTGGGCGCGCTGCCAATCGACCGATCGTCCAAATCCGATGGCACTAAAAAAAGCACCGTGGAAGCTATGGCCGGATTGTTCGATGCCCACGAAGAACTTTTGTTACTGATTACACCCGAAGGCACACGCTCCAGGGTAGAGAAGTGGCGGACAGGCTTTTATTATGTAGCGCTCGCTGCCAAAGTCCCTTTGGCGCTCGGTTTCATGGATTACCGCAAGCGCGAGTGCGGCATCGATAAGATCTTGTACCCCAGCGGCGATTTTTACAAGGACATGAAAGAGATTATGGCCTTCTATTCTACCAAAACAGGAAAGAACCCGCATAACTTTTCCATCGACCGTACATTTGAAGTGTAATTTCTAATTCCTCCTGAGAGGTGGCCCAAAGCCTTAGCCTATCTAAGGAGGCTTTCACAGTAATGTCCGGGCTTCATCGCGAAGCTGTGTTTTTGCAATACAAGCGGCTATCCTGAAAATTCCGCATTCTTTTTTTTAAATGTATTGCTATATATCCTATTTTTGTGGCGGCTATTATTTTATGATTTGAAAAAGTCGTTTCAGATATTTCTTTCTACCCTCCTGCTATTAAGCATCAGCTGGCAGTGCGGGGCCAAAACAGCCATCTACATTCATTTTAAATACAAGCAGAAAGAGCTTGCCGAAACCGTGTGTGTGAATAAGGATGTGGTGGGAAGCTGTTGTAAAGCCAAATGTTACCTCGATAAGGAAATAAAAAAGGAAGAAAAGCGCCAGGCCGATCTTCCTTCCACCCTCAAGGAAAAAACGGGTAAAACCGAATTGTTTTCCGGGCCTGTATCTTTCAGTCCCTTACCGGCGGTGTGGATCCGCAAGCTCCCGGTTCGCTACACACCTTCACTTCCGGAGCACAGAGCTGTTCCTGTGTTTCATCCGCCTGCGTTGATCTGATGTTTGGGTAAGCAGAATGTTTGTCACTTTGGGTGCCAATGCGGCCTTGTGCCTGCATACCGGGACTGTTCCCGCTATGTATGGCAGCATACAGGCAATGTGGCGGCTTGCGGTGATGAACTTTCGCATCGATTCCGTTACACATTTAAAATCAAAACACATGAAAACAGCGCTCTTCATTTTTGTGGTGCTATGCGTGTATCTGCTCAACGAGTTCCGTTTGATCAGAAAATACAGCAGGGCTATAGAACAAGCCAATAAAAAATAATTTTTAAAACCAGCGTTCCGATGCGGTTGCTTCCGGCTGTTTTAGCTGCCGGTTCTGCCGTGTGTGAAACGCATTAAAACACATTTGATACATGAAATCTATATCTCTATGGATGGCATTAACATGCCTGATCCTGACTTTCAGCAACTGTAAAAAAAATACCAAAGACCCGGAGCCCGAACCAACGCAGCCACCGGTAACTACGCCCGCTACCCCGGGAGGTACCCTGCAAATTGAGTTTGAAGGCGCCGTCGGTGATTCATCGCTGGTGCTGTCCACTCAAACCTACACCAATCAGGCAGGAAATACCTTTAACATTACCCTGTGTAAGTATTACATCAGCAATATCAGACTCACTAAAAACGATAATACCGTATGGGCTGAGCCTAACAGCTATCACCTGGTAGATTATTCGGATATCCTGAGCACCATCGTGGAGATCCCGAATGTTCCCTATGCCGATTATAAAGCCATTGAATTTATGATCGGTGTTGACAGTGCGCGCAATGTATCCGGCGCGCAGTCAGGAGCGCTTGATCCGGCCAACGGCATGTTCTGGAGCTGGAACAGCGGCTACATCATGGCGAAGATGGAAGGCACCTCACCGCAGTCCACCGCTACAGCCAACAAGCTCACGATCCACGTGGGCGGCTTCAGCGGCGCAAACTCTGTATTAAAAACCGTATCCCCGTCTTTCGGAGGCAATGTGGCAAAAGTTACCAGTTCCATCACACCGAAGATCCATTTGAAATGTGATATCATGGAGTGGTTCCAGTCGCCTAATGTCATCGATTTTTCCACGCTCAATACGGTGCACATGCCGGGAGCAGATGCGAAGAAGATCGGCGACAATTACGCAGATATGTTCAGTGTAGAGCACATTCATAACAATTAAACCTTAAAAAAAAACAGGAGCTTGCAGGAGAAGGCGTTCCTTCTCCTGCGGCCCTTGCGATCAGCGTTATGAAACTCCTGACACCTATCCTCTGCCTGTTTTTTTTATGTCTTTCTGCTACAGCCGGAGCCTGTGACATCTGCGGGAACTTTATGGGCCTGACGCCCTATAACAACCGCAACAGCATCAGCCTGCTGCACCGCTACCGCGTGTTCAACGGTTACCGGAGCTACCAGGAAGAAAGCCGCTTTTTTCCACCATCGGCCTACCGCACAACGCATCTCCAGCACGATTCTATTCCCGAAACCCTGAAACTCCATTCCAGCAAGGATTTTGAGTCTTACAAGATCTTTGAGCTGAGGTTTAAATATTTTGTGCACAAGCGCGTCGAGCTGAATGTATTCGCTCCCTTGCTCGACAACAAATCCAAAACCAATGAGGTCTATGAACACCATACCGGTTTCGGAGACATTTCCCTCAATGTCGGTTTTCATGCAATCATACCGGATGAAGAACGTGACGTAAAGCACAAACTCGTTGTAGGGGCAGGCATTAAGCTCCCTACAGGAAATTATTATGCCCACAATGCACAGAGCCAGCGCCTGCCTTTCGAAATGCAACCCGGTACAGGCAGCACAGATGGATTTGTATATGTAAATTATATTCTCATGTACCGGAAAGTCGGCTTCAACATCAACGGGAATTTTAAGCTGAACGGGCAGAACCGCTACAAAGAAAGGGTGGGGAACAGCACTACCGACTTCATATCGGTATTTTGCAAGGCAAAGCTCGGCAATGTGTTTCTGTATCCTTCCCTGCAAGCCAATTATGAATATACCAAAGGGATTTATGTAAAAAACACCGTACAGCCATCTACCCTGGTGAATGTCCTGATGCTTGGCCCCGGGCTTGATGTTTACTACAAGTCCTTCTCCCTGAATGCTGCCTGGCAGTTTACCGCCCGGGAGCGCGTACTACCCGGCGATCTGCAAAGTGCAGGGCGCCTGAGCCTCGGCCTGAATTATAATTTCGGAGGAAAAGAGAAATAGGATTAATATGGTTTGCACCAATTGCGGGTGGAACGATGTGTAGCGGAACAATCTCATCATATAAGAAGATTGCTTCGCTACCCTCGCCATGACGTTTAAAAAAAGTTCAGGTTTCTCAATCAACCTTCTCAACGACCATCCCGAAATCGAGGATCATTGGCAAAGGATCGCTGCGCATACCCTGTTCGAAGGTAAATGTGTATTTGCCGTTTTGAGGGAAGCGTAAATTTTTCTTGAGAAGAATTTTATTGTCCCACAGGTCGCCGGCGCCATCGCCCTGCCACTCGCCTTTTTTGTTGGCGAGGATGCATTCCAGGGTATCGGTCGAGATCTTGCCGTCGGGATACGTTGTTGTCAGGAATAAAAACAGGTTGCTGTATGGATACGCATCGGCATGGCGCACGGTGAGGAACACATTATGGTATTTGCTATTGTCGTCGATGGTAACATCATACGACAATTTATTGCTGATACGCCAGCCTTCTTCCGGGAGTTTTTTATACTCGCTGAACACGACATTCTTATTGCAGGAAAAGAACAAGGTGCTTAGCAAGGCCCCGAATAAGAGAATCCATGTATTACGCCTGGTTGTTACCGCCATCTTGTTTAGGTTTTGGTTTATGCTGTGGTCTTCTGTTTTGATTCTGATGTTGCGGTTTCGGCTGCCCCTGCTGATTCGGGTTTTGCGGCTTTTGCTGCTGACCCTGCGGCTGGTTATGCTTCGGAGGCTGTTTCAGGTTTTTATTCTGCTGCGGCTGCTGCGGCTTGTTTTGCGGCGCTGCGCCCTGTTTGTTCTGGTTCGGATGAGGCTTGTTGTGCTGCGGCTTTTTAGGCTGCGCCGTTTGTGCGGTGCCTGTTTGCTCCGCCGCCGGGCCTTTTCCTTTATTGGACGGGCCGGATGAAGCCTGTTTCTTATGCTGGTTGTTCTTGTTCCGGTTATTCTGTTTCTTATGCTTGTCGAAACGCGTTAAGGAATCCTGCCCGACCACATTCTCATAATCAGGTTTTTTCACTTCCAGCTCCTTGTAGAGTTTTGCCTCCAGGAGATCAGCAGGCTTTTGTCCTTCGGCATTCATTCGCATGATCTCTTTGGTACGCTCAATGGACAGGGCGTGAAATACGTCAGGCTCGCTGGTATACGACCACCAGATGATCCGTTTGAAGATATCAGTTTTCTGGTGAAACGCATAGCCTTTTTCGGTTGCCAGTTTTTTATTATCGATCTCAGGGAATTCTTTCAGCGCATCGAGGTAGCTGTCGAGCTCATAGTTCAGGCAGCATTTCAGCTTTCCGCACTGTCCCGCCAGTTTCAGCGGATTTAATGACAATTGCTGATAGCGTGCGGCAGAGGTCGTTACCGTTCTGAAATCGTTCAGCCAGGTGGAGCAGCACAATTCCCTGCCGCAGGAGCCGATTGCTCCCAAACGGGCAGCTTCCTGCCTGGCACCGATCTGGCGCATCTCGATCCGCACCTTGAATTCTTCCGCCAGGACCTTGATCAGTTCCCTGAAATCCACCCGGCCATTGGCCGTGTAATAGAAAATGGCTTTACTCTTATCTCCCTGGTACTCTACATCGCTGATCTTCATTTGCAGGCCGAGCCTCAGGGCCAGTGTACGCGCTTTGTACATGGTTTCCACTTCCAGGCTTTGCGCTTCGCGCCACTTGTCGATATCCTGCTGCTTGGCTTTGCGGTAGATCTTACGGATCTCGTCGCTATCGTAGTTCACATTCTTTTTGCGCATTTGCAGCCTTACCAGTTCGCCGGTAATAGACACTACACCGATATCGTGGCCGGGAGAAGACTCCACCGCCACCACATCGCCCACATTGAGCGAGAGGTTATTGACATTCCTGAAAAACTCTTTCCGTGAATTTTTGAAGCGGATCTCCATCACATCGCACACCGCCTGTCCTTCCGGCAGGCGCATATTGCCCAGCCAGTCGAATACACTCAGCTTATTGCATCCGCTATCCGTTCCGCACGATCCGTTATTATTGCATCCCTTCGGTATCCCCTTATCCTGCCCCGTAGAGCAACTTGTACAAGACATATTCTGTTGTATATTTTATGGCCTGCACCCCATATTTCCATGAGCCGGCCGACGCTGTTAAACAATTATCTCTAACCCTTCGAAAAGAGTTGCATAAATATACTTAATTTTACAGGAATAATCCGGACAAATTGTAACATTTATAAAAGACAGGCAGTGAAAGCCTTCTTATTAATACTCAGACTATTATGATCGCATTGATTACAGGCGCTACAGCAGGGATAGGCAAGGCCACCGCACAGGAATTTGCCTCCAAAGGCTATAACCTCATTATTACAGGAAGAAGGGAAGAGCGGCTGGACGCCCTGAAATGGGAGCTCGAGAGCAGCTATAACGTCCGGGTGCTTGGGCTGTGTTTCGACATCCGCAGGGAGCAGGACGTAAAACAGGCCATAGAAGGCTTGCCGGAAGAGTTTAAAGCCATTGATGTGCTGGTGAACAACGCCGGGCTCGCGGCCGGGCTGGCGCCCATCCAGGAAGGGCAGATCGGGCATTGGGAGCGGATGATCGATACCAACATCAAAGGCCTGCTGTACATCACCAGGTACGTTTGCAACCTGATGGTGCCGCGTAAGAAAGGCCATATTATCAATGTGGGTTCTATTGCCGGGAAGGAAGTGTACGCCAATGGAAATGTGTATTGCGCCACCAAGCATGCTGTGGATGCCCTCAACAAAGGCATGCGGATCGATCTGCTGCCACATCACATCCGGGTATCGGCTGTCCACCCGGGCATGGTGGAAACAGAGTTCAGCATCGTGCGTTACGATGGCGATGAGGAGCGTGCCAAAAAAGTATACGAAGGCCTTGTGCCCCTGAGAGCGGAAGATATAGCCGAAACCATTTACTGGATGGCTTCGCGCCCGGCGCACGTCAACATCAGCGATGTGATCATCACGCCAACCGTGCAGGCCAATGCAACAACGGTGTTGAGGTAGTTGTAGCTACAAGATAATATTTATGGGTTTTGGCGGCTTACTGTCGTTTGCCTTCGATCCAATCCACGATCCGCTTGCAGTCGGGCTTTTTGTAGGAAGCTACGTGGCCTACCAGGAAGCCGTTCTCGTCGATCAGGTATTTCTGGAAATTCCATTTTACGGAGCTGCTTTCCACTCCATTCAGCGTTTTTGACGTCAGCCATTTATAAACCGGGGCGGCGTTATCGCCTTTCACGTCTACTTTTTCCATCATCGGAAAGTTCACGCCATAATTACGGGTGCAAAAGGTTTTGATCTCCTCGGAAGTGCCGGGATCCTGGCTGGCAAACTGGTTGCAGGGAAATCCCACCACCACAAAATTTTTATCCTTATACTTCTCATAGAGCGCCTGCAGCTGCTCAAACTGTGGAGTAAAGCCACACTTGCTGGCCGTGTTCACCACCAGGATCTTCTTGCCTTTTAATGCTGAAAAGTCAAATTCCTGGCCTTCGAGTGTGTTGACCCTGAACGTATGTATGCTGGAAGTCGGGGTTCCTTTCTTCTTAAAAAACGAAGAAAAGACGAAAGAACAAGAGATGAGGGCGGCAAAGAGAGCGGATTTCATAACAGCTGGTTTAATCTGATTCTTATGTAATAATAAGAAAAATTCCGCGCTTCCGCTAGTTCATTTCAAAGAAATCTGTTTCTTTCGGATATAGCTGGCACCGGCTTTGAAAGGATGATTTTTCTGCTAAGTTTGACTTGCTGAAAGACCCCATTGGTTTAAATAAATAGGTGAAAACAGGAGATCAGGCGAAGTATTATCTGATTTTTAACGTTTTAATAAGATAAAATTTATTAAGTTTGAAATTCATTATAACTTACACGAAACCCGTTAACCCCGTTCTACTATCATGAAGAAAATTTATTTTGTCATTTTAGGGATCCTGTTTTCTATTTCAGGAATCAATGCCCAAACGATTTACACAACCGCTCAAAGCTACGATCAGTTGAAAAAAGCGGGTAAGCTTGATCCCAAAATGCATTACGAGATCCTGCCTGCCAATGCGAATACGGCTCCTGCCGCCGCACCTGTAAGCAGGGCACACACAGGAACAAATCCTTCCACGGCTACCGGCAACTGCCAGTGCCTGATGCCAGTTGACCCTACGTTCTCGGTGGTGCCGATCACCTCCGGAACAGCGCCTGATTACAGGAATGATGACGGCTCGACGGCGGTTATTCCTTTGGGCTTTAACTTCTGTTTCTATGGAACAACCTACAATAGCTGTTATATAAACAACAACGGTAACATTTCTTTCGGCAGCCCCTATGCGACCTTTAGCTCCAATTCTTTTCCGGATCCAAGTTTCGTGATGATCGCTCCTTTCTGGGGTGACGTCGATACGAGGAATACCCTCAGCGGCTTGCCGTATTTCAAAAAAACGGCAACGGCTCTGATCGTGAAATGGGACCATGTAGGTTACTATAGCAGCCAGGCCGATAAGGTAAACGATTTCCAGCTCATCATTACCGACGGCTCCGATCCTATATTGCCAAATGGCAACAACGTGGCATTCTGCTACGGCGATATGCAATGGACAACCGGCTCTGCCTCCGGTGGGACCAATGGTTTCGGCGGCACGCCGGCCACCGTTGGGGTGAACAAAGGTGACGGGACCAATTTTGTGCAGATCGGCCGTTTTGATAAGGCAGGGATCTCCTACGATGGCCCTTACGGCGCCAACGACGGCGTTTCTTTTCTTGATAATAAATCCTACTATTTCAACACCTGCGGCACCAATAACAACCTGCCTCCGATTGTGCAGGATGCAACGGGCGGCGGTTCAGCCTGTGGCGATACCATCCGCATCTGTGCCCTGGGCGACACGCTCGTGTATACCACCAGCTTCCTGGCACCGGAAAACAATCAAACGGTGACCGTAACAGCCAGCGCACCAACCCTGGGCGGAAGCTTCCAGCCTTTAGGCATTACGAATACAACCGGCGGTATTACCACCTATGCCTGGCGGGTTGTGGCCACGTCGACAGTAACCGGCGTACATACCGTGGTGATCACAGGAACCGACAACGGAAACCCTCCGTTATCGTCATCGGCCATCTACTACATCAAGATCCAGAATATTGCGGTACCACAGCCTACCTTAAGCCTTTCGCCGGCAACGGGCTCGGTGTGCGCTACTCCGGGAGCGACCATAACGCTTACCAACTGCTCCGCCTACGATAATGTATACTGGAGCAATGGTTCCGGCGGCTGTTCAACGATCGCGAATACCTCAGGCATCTTTTATGTAACGGTAAATAAAATGGGCTGTTACAAATCATCTTCCGATACCATTAATGTGTTTCCGAACCCGGTGCCGGTTGTTGCAGGGCCGCTCAACTATTGCAGCCCTCTCACCAGTACAACGCTTTCTTTAAATCCGCCGCTTCCGGGCAATGCGCCTTACACGACTTATACCTGGACTCCCGGTGCGATCAACACACCTACAGCATCTTTAACAGGAACGGGAACAGGCACCTCTTATACAGTGAGGGTCACCGATGCCAACGGTTGTACCGGCGCTACCAGCTTTACGGTGTCGTCTTCCGCTCCGTCGGTATCCATTACAGCCAATCCTTTATCGGTGTGCGGTGCAGGAACAACTACCCTCAATGCCACAGTTTTGGCGGGAGCGACCTACACCTGGTCTAACGGATCTATCGGGCCTATGACGACGGTGACTACCGGCGGGGTATATACCGTATCGGTAACGGCCAGCGGTGGCTGCGTTACCAGCAAAACTATAAACGTCAATGTATCGCCGACCCCTACGGTGGTGATTACGCCATCTCTGAGCCTTTGTGCGGGCGGAACCGGTACCCTGGGTGTGGTTTCCATTGCACCGACGGGGCCTTATACGTACACCTGGAGCACCGGAGCGCATACGCCAAGCATCACTGCAAATGCTTCGGGCACTATTTCACTGGTAGTTACCAATACTGTATCAGGCTGTAAGAGCGATACCTCGAACATCGCTACGGTAAGCACGACTTCCAACCCGGTGCCTTCCATTATCATTTCAGGGCCATTCAACTATTGCCCGCCTTCCACAAATACGATCCTGAACATCCTGCCTCCGGTAGCAGGCATGCCGGCTTACGCCAGCTATTCCTGGACACCGGGCTCTATTACGACCAACTCGGCAACGCTTACGGGGCCTACGAACTACACGGTAGTAGTAACCGACGTGAACGGTTGTGTGGCGCAGCAGTCTTTCGCTGTTTCCAATACCACGCCTACGCTTGGTATTACGGCCAACCCGATCTCTATCTGCGGAACCTCTTCTTCCACGCTGGTTCCATCTATTTTGGGCGCCAGCAGCTACAGCTGGTCGAATGGGGCAACAACCGAAACAACAACGGTAAGCTCTACGGGAGTATATTCCCTGACAGTGAATGCCAACAACTGTGTGACTTCAGCAAGCATTAACGTAACCATCAGCCCTTCTCCTACCATTACGATCCCTGCAAACCTCGCGGTTTGTGCGGGTGCGGCGGCAACGGTCACACCAATCACCATCCTGCCTCCGGGCCCGTATACTTATACATGGAGCACAGGAGCGCATACACCTTCCATTACGGTGTCCAATCCGATGACCGTAACCGTGCAGATCACCAATACCGTTTCAGGTTGCCAGGCAGTTTCCAATGCCTGTGTGATCGTTGCTACCGGGAACCCGGTAGTGGCCTTTAACAACCCGGTGGTATTTTGTGCGGGCCTTGGCGCCATCCTTACCCCAACGGTAACGGGAGGCACTCCGGTATATTCTTATTCCTGGACACCATCCTTCCTCGGTAATGGGGCAACGGCCACTACGGCCAGCTCCGGAACCTATGCCGTTGTGGTAACCGACCAGAACATGTGCCGCGGCACAGGCACGGTGACAACCGAAAAATCAAGCCCTTCTGTGATCCTCGGGTCTCCCGACCTGGTCATTTGTCCGGGCGAGTGTTCCGTGATCACGTCGACAGCCGTTACAACCTATCCTCCGTTTACGTATTCATGGTCTCACAACGGGGCGGATACAGACGATTCGACAAGGGTATGTGCTGCAGGAACGGTGACGCTTACGGCAACAGATTCCAAAGGCTGCGAAGCTAAAAATGTGATCACCGTGGTGAACGATGTGTCACCGGTGGCCAGCTTTGTTTCTACGCCTCCTTCCCCGGTAGCTCCGGGCCAGACTATTACATTTACCAGCACGTCCACACTGTCTACAGGCTCTATCACTTCTACCAGCTGGCTCTTCGGCGACGGTACCGGTGGCAGCGGAACCCCGGTAGACCATGCCTATGACGAAACCGGCGTATATTCCATTACCTTAACGGTAACAGGCTCTGCAGGCTGTACCAATACCATAAGCCTGGCTTACAGTGTAGAAGGAGCCCTCAACATCCCGAATGTGATCACACCGAACGGTGATGGGGTAAACGATTACCTGAAATTCAAAGGGCTGGAAGCTCTGGGCAGCAATAACCTGTCGGTATTCAACCGCTGGGGCAAAAAACTGTTTGAGCAGGAAAATTATAAGAACGATTGGAATGGCGGTGGCCATACAGACGGGACCTATTTCTTTATTTTAACGGTTCCGAATGCGACGCCAAGTACCTATAAAGGGCACTTCCAAATCATACATTAAAATTGTGATTTCAACTAATTGGGCGTAAATTTGCGACCACATGTTGAAGCAGCAGTTACCGGCACTTATCAGGAAAGAATTTCTACTGGAATTCCGGCAAAGATCAACTCTTGCCGGAATTGCTGTTTATATCATTGCCACAGTGTTCATTTCGGCATTGTCCTTTAAGCAAAAGATCCATCCTATTGTGTGGAATGCCTTATTCTGGGTGATCTTTACCTTCATCACCGTTAATGTATCGGGGAAAAGTTTTGTGCAGGAAACCAAGGGAAAAGCGCTCTATAACTACCTGTATTATGGCGCGCGGGAGTTTATTCTCGGCAAGATCGTTTACAACATGATCCTCATGGCTGTTCTGAGCCTGTTTACCTTTTTCTTTTACGGCTGGTTTGTAGGGAATATTGTGCAGGACATGGGCTTGTTCATGCTGGTGCTCCTGTTCAGCTCTACGGCTTTTTCGGGCGTGCTGAGCCTGATGAGCGCCATCGCCTCCAAATCGGGAAATAACATGAGCCTGATGGCGATCCTGAGCTTCCCGGTGCTGATGCCGCTCCTGCTGGTTTCCATCAAGGTAAGCAAGAATGCCATCGATGGCCTGGCCTGGAGCGTCAGCTATAACTATCTGCTCATCCTGGTGATGCTAAATTTCGTCGTAATTACATTGGCTACACTATTATTTAACTACCTTTGGCGCGAATGATAAAGTGGTGGAAAATACTTTCGGTGCTTATTATCCTTTACACACTGGTTTGGGGACTTCTAAACCCTGTGCCTAAGCTCGCCATCCTTCACGAAAGCATTCGCAATGTGTATTTTCATGTGCCGATCTGGTTTGCCATGCTGTTCCAGATGGGGTATTCAGTCGTGTTTGCAGTAAAGCATCTTTACAAAAACGATATGCGCTCCGACCTGATAAGTGATCAGGCTGCACAAACAGGCTTATTCCTGAGCATCCCGGGCCTGCTGACGGGTTGCATGTGGGCGAAGTTTACCTGGGGCACCTGGTGGACCTTTGAAGACCCCAAGCTCAACGGTGTGGCTATTGCCGTGCTCATTTACCTGGCTTATTTTATCCTGAGAAGCTCCATCACCGATGAGCTCAAGCGTGCGCGCATTTCGGCGGTATATAATATTTTTGCGTTTGTGATGATGTTCGTCTTCATCATGATCCTTCCGCGCCTGACAGATTCGCTGCACCCGGGTAACGGCAACAATCCTGCTTTCGGAAAATACGACCTTGACAACAGCATGCGCACGGTGTTTTACCCGGCTGTCATCGGCTGGGTGCTGCTGAGCCTATGGATCCTGGATGTGAAGAAACGACTAGCTACTTTAAAATACAACTCGGAAAATGACTAAGATCACCTATATCCTTTTTTTCCTGTTAGGCATGCTCAGCCTACAGGCACAAGATACGCTTGCCAAACCGTCAGAAAGCTTTGAAAAGGTGCCTTATGACGCGTATGTCCCGGAACCGGAAATGGCGGACCTGTTCAGGAGCCAGGGAAAAATCTACGTAGTGATCGCCGTTTTGACCATAACTTTTTTGTGCCTGATTGGTTATTTAATCTATATCGACATCCGGTTGAGAAAGCTGGAGAACAGAAAATAAACTCCCTGTTCTACAGGCAACCATATCATTATAAAATCTCCGCAATCTGCGAGATCTGCGGAAAATAAAAGAAAGTAAACATGAAAAAGCTTCACATTGTAGGAATCATCGTCATTGCAGTAGCGATCGGCGTTATTTTCACCTCCCTTCAAAGCAACGCTTCCTATTCGGATTTTGCGGAAGCCTCCCGGAACCCGGAAACGGAGTACCATGTGGTTGGGAAATTAAATAAATCCGTTCCTGTTCAGTACGATCCAAAGATCAATGCCGACGAGTGTTCTTTCCTGATGACCGATAATAAAGGACTGGAGAGGCGCGTGGTGCTTCACAAAAGCGTTCCGCAGGATATGGAGAAATCGGAGCAGATCGTGCTGATCGGGAAAATGCAGGGACAGGAATTTCATGCCAATGAGATCCTGATGAAATGCCCGAGCAAGTACAATGATGGAAAACCACAGGTAAAAGCATAACGGGCATTTTGGAGAAGATCACATACATCGGAGAGCATTTATGGGCAGGTACAGTGGGCAATGCCTTTGTGTATTTATCGCTGATTTCGGCCCTCGTATCTACACTTGCGTATTATTTTTATTCGAAAGAAACCCTGACCAGCGAGTGGAAGCGCTTTGCCAGGATCAGCTTTTCCATTCACAGCGTTTCGGTGATCGGTATCGCGGCTACCCTATTTTACATGCTGTTCAACCACATGTACGAATACTCGTATGTATGGCAGCACAGCAACAACTCCATGCCTATGGAATACATCATGTCCTGTTTCTGGGAAGGGCAGGAGGGAAGCTTCCTGCTCTGGACGTTCTGGAACGTGGTGCTGGGAAATATTTTATTCAGAACCGTCGACAGCAAATGGGAAGCTCCTACGATGGCCGTATTTTCGCTGGTGCAGGTGTTCCTGGCCAGTATGCTTTTAGGTATTACTATCAGCGATTTCAGCCTGGGCACCAACCCTTTTATCCTGCTCAGGGAGAATCCTGATTTTGCCAATCTCCCTTTCGTTCAAAACCCGGAATACCTTGCCAAGCTGGATGGGCGTGGCCTCAATCCTCTGCTGATGAATTACTGGATGACGATCCATCCGCCGACACTGTTCCTGGGATTTGCGTCTACCTTACCGCCGTTTGCCTTTGCCCTGGCCGGCTTATGGAAACGGGATTTTACAAGCTGGCAGAAGCCGGCGCTCACCTGGACCTTCTTCAGCATCATGATCCTGGGAACAGGCATTCTGATGGGCGGTGCCTGGGCTTACGAAGCCCTGAGCTTTGGCGGCTTCTGGGCCTGGGATCCGGTAGAGAATTCCTCCCTGGTGCCCTGGCTGCTGATTGTAGCGGCAGGCCACGTGATGATCATCAATAAGAACAAGGGCGGCTCCCTGTTCATGACCCACCTATTGTCGATCTCCTCGTTTTTATTGGTTCTTTACTCTACTTTCTTAACGCGTAGCGGCATCCTGGGTAACAGCTCGGTGCACGCCTTTACAGATCTTGGAATGCAGGGACAGCTGGTGATCTACGTCATCACGTTTATTTTTATCTGTGTCGCCCTGCTCATCCACGACAAGCTCTTTCGCGTGTCGTACGTGATGGTTTCGCTGCTGATGCTGGCTTTCGCTGTGTTCTACGGCTATAAAAAAGCCATCATGATGATCTGGCTGGGAGGAAGTTTTGGGATTACCATCTTCTCCTACATGAAGTATTTTCCGAAAGAGGAAGAAGAGGAAAGCCTTTATTCACGGGAGTTCTGGATGTTCATCGGCTCGCTGGTGCTGTTGTTGTCGGCACTCATCATTACCTATTTTACCTCCATTCCTGTTCTGAACAAATTATTCAATCTTGAGAAAGCACCGGTAAAAGTTCCGGAGTACAATATCTGGCAGACGCCTTTCGCTATTGCGACGCTTATCCTGATAGCCATCACGCAGTTCTTTAAGTACAAAAAAACAGACCCGAAAACATTCTTCAGGCAGTTCCGCATCTCTTTGCTGCTGTCAGTGGTGTTTGGCATCACCTGCGTGGTCCCGCTGTACTTTTTGAATGGCTACTCTACGGCGAAAACACTGGATAAGTGGAACCTCATCTCTTATGCCCTGTTGTTCATCTCGGGCTTGTTTGCTGTGTTTGCCAACGGCGAGTACGCCCTGCGCATCTTAAAGGGGAAGCTTCGCCATGCGGGCTCTTCCATTGCGCACATCGGCTTCGCCTTTATCCTGATGGGTGCCCTGATCTCGACTTCCAAAAAACAAACCATCTCACAAAACACTTCCAAAAAAAATGTGGAAGGGCTGGGAGAGAACTTTAATGCGAAGAAAAGCTTGTTGCTGACCAAAGGGGATACCCTGCCGCTTGGCAAGTACATGGTGACCTACAAGGGTAAAAAACGCGAAGGTATTGACGTCTACTTCAACATGGATTATTTTGAGCGCGACGCAAAGGGAGACCTGAAGCGCAACGAAAAAGGAGAAGCCGTGAAAGCCTTTGAGCTGAGCCCAATGGTGCAGGATAATCCGAAAATGGGAAAGGCCTCTAACCCTGATACCAAGCACTTCCTGAGCCATGATATCTACACGCACATTACCTATGCCAACCTGAGCGATGATGCAGATCTTAAGAAGGACGCCTATAAAGAGCCGACGAATTTCATCGGGCACATGGGAGATACCATCTTTGCAGAAAATGCGATTATCCTCATCGACAGTATTACCACGAATCTCAACGAGGAAGAGTTCGCGAAAAGCGACAGCCTGCTCGTGGTGACCGCCGTACTGAAAGCCACTGACATCAACGGAACCGTGTACAGAGCTACGCCTCAGTACATTCTGAAGAACAACATGATCATGCCCGATCAGTACGAGCTGAAAGAGCTGGGATTGAAATTCGTGTTCTGGAAAATTAATCCGAATGAAGGCAGCATCGAGATCCAGATGAGCGAAAAGGTATCAAACGCGAAGGATTTTGTGGTTCTGGAAGCCTATATGTTCCCTTACATCAATGTGCTCTGGCTGGGTTGTATCATCATGATCATCGGTACAGTCATAGCTATCAGAGAAAGAAGGCGGCTCAATAAGCGGATCAAGCCTTCTATGGAATAAGCGCATTTACCAAAGCCTGAACAGACGTGTCGAAGCCCTTACATATCGTTCTCATCGGAGCCGGGAATGTGGCGCATCACATTGCTGCTTCGTTTGCCGGCAATGCAGAAGTAAAGCTCGTGCAGGTGTTCAATCACCGCCTCACCAAGCAGGCCAAAGGCTTTGCGGAAAGCATCGGTGTTCCTTTGGTTAGCCTGTACAACAAACTGGATACACATGCTGACATCTATATACTCTGTGTGAGAGACAGCGCCCTGGAAGAAGTTGCCGCGGAACTTGCTCCGTTAAAGCTCCGTGGCACCGTACTGCATACTTCCGGAAGTGTGGGTATAGGCGTGCTGAAACAGGCTTCGCTTAAAACAGGGGTTTACTATCCTTTGCAAACCTTCAGCAAAAACAGCCCGGTTGACTGGAAGCGTACGCCGCTCCTCGTAGAAGCCAATTCGGCGGCCACGCTGAAACAGATCACAAAACTGGCGGATTCCGTTTCCGGCGTAGTAAAAGCGGTTGATTCCGAAACCCGCCTCAAACTGCACCTTGCCGCCGTGTTTGCCTGCAATTTCACCAACGCTTTGTATGTTGCTGCCTTTGATTATGTGAGTGAGCATCTGAGCGCTAAAGATGCCGGTTTGCTTTGGCCGATCATGCTCACCTCCTTTAATAAGGTGATTTACAACAGCCAGCCCAGGCAGGCGCAAACAGGGCCCGCCATGCGCAACGATAAGACGGTGATGAACAAGCACCTGAAATTACTTAAATCGGATAAGCGTTTAAAAGACATCTATCACTTACTATCGGCTCTTATCATTCATCAGCAAACTTCAAATCAGACGTGGAGAATTTCAAACAAAAATTAACCCGCATCAAAACCATTTTACTGGATGTGGATGGCGTATTAACCAACGGGCAGGTACTAATCATGGAGAACGGGGAGTTTGTGCGGGGCATGAATTCCAAGGATGGATATGCCCTGCAGCTCGCTGTGAAAAAGGGCTACAGGATTGTCATCATCACCGGCGGCAATAGTCCTTCTGTAAAACAAACGCTTGAAAACCTGGGGATCACCGATATTTTCCTGAGCCAGCATGACAAGCTGCAATGTTATAAAGATTACATCAATGAGCTGGACCTTTTGGAAGATGAGATTCTCTACATGGGCGACGATCTTCCGGATTATGAGGTGATGAAACGCGTAGGGATTGCTACCTGTCCCTTCGATGCTGCCAATGAGATCAGGGATATTTGCATGTACATTTCAAGCCGTAAAGGCGGGGAAGGCTGCGTGCGCGATATCCTGGAGCAGGTGATGCGCTCGCAGGGTACCTGGGAAATTGCGGGTTGGTAATATTAGCGGGTTTCGATAAGCTCAGCTATCGGTTGACATTCATTTGATGTGCTGTTGGCTGAGGCTTGCGATGCCACCTTTTTCCAATAGATACTTCACTTTCATGATTGCCGCTACACTGATGGCGTCTGTGATCTCGCCATCGAGTGTCATTTGAAACGCCTCGTCGATATGCACTTTCCGCACCTTCAGGTCTTCACTTTCCTCTGGTTCTGATTCTTCGAAGCTCAGGCCGGTAGCCAAAAATACAAAGGCATGTTCGTCGGTTGCCGAATTACTGAGGTGAAGCTGCATGATCTCTTCAAATGTTTCGGCAACGATCCCGGTTTCTTCTTTCAGTTCGCGCCTGGCGGTTTCCAGCGGATGCTCTCCCAACGGACCTCCGCCTTCCGGAATTTCCCAGCTATAGGCATTCAGGGGATAGCGCCACTGACCCACGAGCCAGGTATAGCCCTCGTCGCTTAAAGGCAAAATACCGATGGCCAGGTTTTTAAAGTTCACCACGCTATACAGGGCCGGGTTGCCTGCCGGATTAATGGTCTGGTGTTTGTGTACGGCAATCCACGGAGATTCGTATACCAGTTCCGAACTGAGCGTTTTCCAGGAGTTTAGGGATTCATTATCTGCCATAGGTCGATAAAAATAGTTTATTGGGAGTAATTTTGAGCAAAGTAAGTAATAAAAGCCTGTATTTTCGAAAATCACGGCAGAAATCCGTAGCTCATGATCCGGCTTTATGTTTAATCGGTAAAAAGTAGGTTTCACACAGCAAAATGGTGATTACTAGCTTATTTTTTGTAGTTTTAGAAACCCGAAGCAGCATATATTCGTTAAAGTTAAAAATTGTTATGTTGAGAAAACCATTACTGTTATTTGTCCTGTTATTTTCGTACATTCTTGAGTCGCAAACCCTCTACTGGGTGGGTGGTTCGGGCAATATGAACGACCGGAGCCACTGGTCGCTGACAAGCGGTGGTGCCGCAGCCAATACCGTTCCGGGCCCCTCCAATGATCTTATTTTTGATGACAATTCTTCTACCGGTAATTTTGTTGTCCACATGGTTGGGATGAACATCGTCCGTTCTCTCGAATGCCGTCAGACAACAAGCGATCTTCACCTGACCGGCGACAGTTATACCACGCTGCGTTGCTCGGGTGATTTTATCTTTAATCGCAGGACATTTTACGATGCCACCTCTCCACTGATTTTCAGTAACAGTACAGGCACTGCCCATACGGTTAATTTTTTCGGCAATATCGTTCAGGCCGATGTTTTATTTGAAAATGCAAACTGGAACCTCCAGTCGGTAAAGGTCGGCGACAATTACACCCTGAAGATCAATAAAGGGATGTATACCCTGAACAACACCTCCCTGATTACCGGAAACCTGGAAACAGGAAGTAGCGATGCGGTGATCTTCAACTCCGATCATTCGACGGTCCAGGTAAAGAACAGGCTTTTCCTCGGAAGCGGCGTAAGCTTTAACTCTTCCAACCTGATCCTGATTGCGAACACCACAACACCTTCGTTGTATAAAGTGGATCCCAATGTCAGCTTCGGTGCCTCCGCCAGGATTGTGAAGCCTGCGCCTCAGGCCTGTGTGCTCACTTATTCCTTTACCAACCTTACCTGCAACAATGTGTGCAATGGCACCATGACCTTCTCCTTTGCGGGATGCCTTACCGGACCTTACGACCTGGTGTTTAACACCAACGCCACCTGTATTCCCACCGGCACCAACAATATTTCGCCACCTTCGTTGACCTTAAGCAATTTGTGCAGCTGCCAGGGAAACCTCCTGGATATCTTTGTGTTCGACGCTTCGGGTTTTGTAACCTCTACCTTGTCGCAAAACATGCCGGCTAATCCGACACCGATCAACATGGTGTTCAGCCTCCCTGTAGAACCCAACTGCTTCGGGCAATGCAACGGCTCCGTGAATGTTTCCCTGACGGGTGGCTTTGGCCCCTATACGGTGAAGGTGGATCCTGTTTTACCGGGCCCGACCTTTACCGTAAGCCCTTTTGTTTCAACGCCGGTGAATAACCTCTGTGCCGGTGTGCACACGTTCTCGGTGAGCGATGCGGGCGGATGCTCCAGGACTTTCACAACCATCACCACACAGCCTGCGCCTCTGGTTCCCAATGGAGTATCCAGCAGCATTACCTGCAACGGTGTGTGCAATGGTTCGGCTACGGTAACACCCACAGGCGGTACCAGCCCCTATACTTATGTCTGGGTGCCCGCCGCCGCCAGCCCTACGGCCAATACCATCTCAGGCCTTTGCCCGGGAGTGGTAACGATGACGGTGACCGATACCAGGACCTGTACCGCAACCTACAGCGCCACTATTACGCAGCCACCTACCATTACGGTAACGGTTACCAAAACCAACCTGATCTGTGGCGCCTTGTGCGACGGAACAGCTTCTGTGACTGCAACGGGTGGCAGCGGCGTTGGCTATACCTACTCCTGGACACCTAATGTGTCGTCCGCATCATCGGCTACAGGCTTATGTGCAGGAACTTATACCGTGGACGTCAGGGATAACCTCGGTTGCTTAAAAACAACGACCTTCGCGATCACTTCTCCTCCTACGCTCACGGCTACACCTACACAAACCAATGTGCTGTGTCATGGGAGCTGTACCGGGATTATCAATATCAACCCGGCGGGAGGTACGGGAGCCTATACCTTTGCGTGGACACCATCGTCTTTAGGAACCGGCCCTGTGGCAACCGGCCTGTGCGCGGGGCCTTACTCCTTTACTGTAACGGATGCTGTTGGCTGTGTGATCACGAAAACAACCACGATCACAGAACCGCCGGCAGCAGTCATCAGCATCGTGAAGACAGACCTGGCTTGCTTTGGGGTATGCAATGGCTCGGCAACGGCCAACATTACCGGGGGAACGCCGCTTTACACCTATAGCTGGTCGCCGGGAAATCCCGTAGGACAAGGAACAGCAAGCATTACGGCTTTATGCCAGGGAAATTACACCTTGAATGTGAGGGATGCCAATAACTGCCTGTCGACCGCAACAACCGTTATTACACAGCCATTGCCGATAGTGGCAAACGTGTCGCTGACCCCGCCCACCTGTAATGGTTTATGCAACGGCACGATCAATGCCGCGCCTTCGGGAGGGTCCGGAGTATATACCTATACCCTGCAGCCGGCGGTTGGTGCGCCAATCATTTCCAACCCACCTTTCAACAACGTCTGCGCCGGCTCTTATTCCCTGATCGTAAGCGACAACCTGGGCTGTACGATTACCCACACACTCGTACTGACGCAGCCGAATGCCATTTCAGTGACCTTAAACACCACACCTGTCAATTGTTTTAATATCTGTAACGCTTCCTTGTCTACGGTCGTCAATGGCGGTACTCCGGCCTATACGTTTACCTGGAGCACCGGCAGCAATGCCTCCGCGATCTCCAACCAGTGTACCGGGAATTATTCCGTTACAGTGTCCGACGCACAGGGTTGCCAGGTGACGGCCTCTGTGAACATTACATCGCCTCCGGACATGACGGTATCCATCACGCCAACAAATCCTAACTGTGACGGACAGTGCACAGGAGTGGCTACTGCTACCGTTACCGGCGGTACGCCGAATTATACTTACAACTGGAGCAACGGAACCCTGAGCAACCTTACCAGCAACCTGTGTGCAGGCGTCTATACGCTTACGGTGCATGATTTCTTTGGCTGTGTGAAAAAGCAAAACGTGACGATTACGACGCCTCCGGCGCTCACGCTTACGCCGGTAAATGGCACGGTAAGCTGTGCGGGTGCCTGCAATGGTACTGTATCGGTAATTCCTACCGGCGGCACGGCAGGCTATTTTTACTCATGGAATTCGCTGCCGGTTCAGAATACACAAACAGCCTCCGGCTTGTGCGTAGGAAATTATATAGCTTCTGTAACAGACAGCAAAGGTTGCGTGTCGTTTACAACGGCTACGGTTGTTCAACCCCCTGTGCTCACGGCTAGCATTACAAATGTGGTTTCCAGTTGTAATGTCTGCATCGGCTCCGCCACTGCCAATGGAGTGGGCGGCACCATGCCTTACACATTCTTATGGTCGAACGGGCAGACGAGCCCGGTTGCCACCAACCTTTGTATCGGCGTCCATACGGTAACCGTAACGGATGCCAAGGGCTGTGTAGCGACGGCGACTGTGAATATTGCACAAACCGTACTGGTACTGGTAACTTCAAATGGTAATGCGCTTACCTGCAACGGCGGCTGTACGGGCATTGCCACAGCGAACGCTTCAGGGGGAACAGGTTCTTATACCTATACCTGGACTCCAACCCTGCAAAGTACGGCAACGGCAACCGCTTTATGTTCGGGAACGTATACGGTGATGGCGGCTGATGCGAACGGATGCTCCAACACCGACCAAATCACGTTCACTGATCCTCCGGCGATCGTGCTCAATGTATCGAAAACGGATGTAACCTGCAACGGTGCCTGCAATGGAACCGGCAGTGCCAGTGCATCAGGCGGCACCGGCGCCATTAGCTATGTATGGCAGCCGGGCAATATCTCTACGCCTAATATCGCTAACCTTTGCCCGGGCAGCTACACGGTCACGGCTTCGGATGCCAATAACTGTTCAAAAAGCCAGGTGATTACGATCACGGAATCAAGCTCACTCACGGCGACTTTCTCATTTACCAATCCATCGAGTTGTCCGAGCACCGATGGTGCCATTACATTTACTGCATCGGGAGGTGTAAGTCCTTATACCTTTACCTGGACGCCCGGGCCATCTACCAATCCATTGATCAACCTGGGGGATGGTACTTATGTGTTGACCTTAAGGGATAACAATGGTTGTGTGAGGTCGTTCACCACGACGCTGAGCGATCCCGCAGGACCAAGCGTGACGGTGAATTCCAGCTCCGTTGCCTGTTTTGGTTTATGCACGGGCTCAGCCTCGTTATCGGTCACCGGTGCGGGGCCATTTACTATTAACTGGCCGGCGATTCCTGGTGGCGGTAACATCGTAAATAACCTGTGCGCCGGAAATTACGTAGCGCAGGTAACGGACGTAAACTCCTGCGTGACGAACCAGACAGTGAACATTGCACAGCCAACGCAGCTCACATCATCGGGCATTGTGACCAATGCAGCCTGTAACTCGGTTTGCAGCGCCTCTATTAACCTTACGCCTTCGGGCGGCACTCCCGGTTACACCTATTCCTGGACGCCTGCGGGTGGAACAGGGCAGGACCCGCTAAACCTCTGTGCAAATAACTATTCCGTGACCATTTCAGATGCCAATTTATGCACGACGACCAATAGTTTTGTGATTACACAGCCTACACCGCTCACGTTGAGTTTTAATAAGAAAGATGTGCTCTGTAACGGTGGCTGTACCGGATCGGTAAGGGCGGTTGTGGGAGGTGCGACAACGCCTTATACCTATACCTGGAGCCCGATGGGCGCTTTCCCGGGTTCCAATGTGGATACGATCATCAACCTGTGCACCGGAATTTACACAGTAACGGCCAGCGATGCCAGAGGCTGTACCATTACGGGCACTGTCAGCATTGGCCAGCCGGCACTGCTTACGAGCACACTCAGCAGTAGCAATAATCTTTGCAGCGGGCAATGCAATGGTAGCGCGACACTGACGGCAAGCGGCGGAACGCTGCCTTATAGCTTCTCTTACAACACCGGTCCTCTGACGACTACGTCTGTGGTTGCAGGCTTATGTTCCGGAAGCTATAATGGCATGGTAACAGATGCCAACGGTTGCGTAAGCCAGCATACCTTTGCCATTACAGAACCATTGCCTATAGTGGTAACGACTACGGTGACCAATCCTCTATGCAATGCTGCATGCAACGGCAGCATCACGACAACAGTAAATGGCGGCACTCCGGGTTATACCTATAGCTGGATCACAGCCGGCGGCACCGTCCAGAATCCTACCGGCTTATGTGCAGGAAATTACACGGTAACGGTAAGGGATGCGAATTTGTGTACCGGTGTCGGGTTGGCAACCCTGGTAAATCCTCCTGTCCTGAATGCAAATGCAACATTCACCAATCCTGTATGCGGTGGTGGATGCTCCGGTATAGCAACGGCTAATCCTTCCGGAGGAACAGCGCCGTTTACATATTTGTGGGCTTCGCCTACCAGTACCAATCAGACAGTGAACGGCCTTTGCGCCGGAATCTATACCGTAACGGTAACGGATGCACATGCCTGCCAGGCCATGCAAACCGTGAGTCTTGCAGCGCCGGTAACGGTTTCGATTAATCCGGCGGTAACACCTGCGGCCTGCGGTGCCAACAATGGCTCGATCAATGCCTCGCCTTCTTCGGGCAATCCACCATTCACGTATCAATGGCTACCGCCGGTGCCGGCATCACAGTCTACCTTTACCGTTGTCACAGGCCTCAGCGCCGGTGTGTATACGGTGGTAGTTTCCGATGCCAGCGCCTGTACAATTACTGTCACCATCCCGCTAAGCAATTCCAACGGACCGTCATCAGCTACCATGAGCTTTACAAATGTAGCCTGCAATAACCAGTGCAACGGAGCCGCTTCTGTGTCGAACATCTTAGGCGGAACGGCGCCTTATTCTGTGTCATGGATCAATCCTGTAGCCACAGGCAGCCTGGTGACCAACCTGTGCCGTGGCAGCTATACGGCGCAGATCGTGGATGCCAACAACTGCGTCCTGTTTCAGCCGCTAACGATTAGCCAGCCTCAGCTGATCGATGATAATGAAGTGCTCAACAGTTCAGCATGCTTCGGTAATTGCAACGGGTCGATTGCCCTGAACCCGAGTGGCGGTAACGGCGGGTATACCTATACCTGGAACAACGCGGCAACGACCTCAAGTCTGACCAATCTTTGTCCGGGAAATTACTCCGTAACCATCAGGGATAGCAAGAACTGTACGTTTACGGCCAACTATAATCTGCCGGCTCTCACAACCATTACCAGCTCTACGTTTGTTACCAATAACCTCTGTCCTCAGAATTGTGCGGGTACCGCGCTGGCTACCAGCGTGGCCGGAGGCGTGCCTCCGTATACGCTTCATTGGTCCGATCCATTAGGGCAATCCAACCTTCAGGCAGTTGGCTTATGCAACGGATCGTATTCTGTGACGATTACGGATGCAAACGGATGTTTCAGTGTGTTGCCTGCAACCATCAGCTCTCCGACGCCGGTAACCTTTACCCCAAACATTACCCAGCCGAGCTGCGATATGTGCAATGGCTCAGCCACGGTGAGCCCTACCGGCGGCACGCCTGCGTATTCGCTGGTGTGGAGCAACAATCAAACCGGGAATAACATTTCGAACTTGTGTGCGGGCGTCTATATGGTGAAGATCACTGATGGCAACGGCTGTATTTCGAATACAAATGTTGTGATCAACAGCAGTTCGGGAATTACAAGCCATTCGGTGACGCAGACCAACGTCAGCTGTGCAGGAGTATGCGATGGAAGTGTAACCGTGACAGCTGTGGGCGGTGCATTGCCGATCACTTATAACTGGGTGCATAACAATTCGCCATCTCAGACACAGACGGGCTTATGTGCCGGTACGTATTACTGCAACATGACGGATGCCAATGGCTGTTCGAGAACGGCCAGCGTGGTGATCACTCCGGCTTCTTCGCTGTTCTTTATTTCGCAGGTGACGCAGTCGTCCTGCACATCAGCCACGGGATCAGTAGCTGTGAATGTGCTGGGAGGTACAGGTTCCTATACGTATTCCTGGTCTCACGGGCCAAACACGCCAACGGTGACGGGGCTGGCTCCCGGAAGCTATACGCTGACAGTTACAGATGGTGCCGGCTGCTCCAAAACGCAGGTGTTTGCGATCGGATCTGTTAATGGCCCTGCCATTGCATTTACGAAGAAAGATGTGAGCTGCGGTGGAACCTGCAACGGCACTATTGCCATCGCGATCAGCGGCGGCACGCCTTCCTATTCTATCCTTTGGTCGAACAGCGCTACAACACCAACCGTCAGCAACCTCTGTGCGGGCACTTACTCGGTACAGGTGACGGATGTGGCCGGTTGCAAAGCGGTGCAGAATTTCTCCATCGCTGCGGTTGCTCCGATCATTTTCAGCGCTCCTGATTCCGATGATCCGAAATGCCATAATGATTGCAATGGATCGCTTACCGCCATTCCTGTAGGCGGCAGCCTGCCGTATGTATTCACCTGGACTCCGGGCCCGGTGAATGGTGCCACCACAAGCAGCTTATGCGCCGGAAATTATACGATCAATGTAACGGATCAGAATGGCTGCTCCGCAACGAAAAGCTATTCCCTGGCAAATCCTCCGGCCCTGGTGATGACAGGAACTGTGACGCAGGCCAGTTGTAACAACAGTGCGGATGGCGCCATCGATGTGACCGTGACCGGCGGAACGCCTGCATACACGTATAGCTGGACCAGTGGCGGCCAAACCACGCAGGATCTGAGCAATGTGCTGGCAGGTTCTTATACGCTTACCGTGACGGATGGTGGCGGAACAGGCTGTGTCATCGACACTGTATTCACCATCAATCCTGCGGTGACCGTTATTGCGATCGCAGGCAACGACACCACGTTCTGCCAGAACGGAACCTTGCAGCTCAATGGCTCTAATTCCAGCAATGGCAACAGCTACCAGTGGATCGAGTTGCCTGCCGGTACTGTGATTTCAAATACGCTGATCACAACGGCAACACCGGCTACGGGAACGAACACATATGTATTGGTGGCTGTAAACGGTGCCTGCACAGATACGGATACTATTATTGTAACGTCTAATCCATTGCCTTTTGTTGATGCGGGACCGTATGTGGACATGCCGATTTACTCGACGGCGACCATCGGCGGAAGCCCGACAGCGAACGCAGGAAGCAGCTTTACCTGGACGCCGGCCTCGGGGCTTGACAATCCTACGATTTCCAACCCGGTAACATCCACTACCGTGACTACCATCTATACGGTAAGCATTACCGATGTGAACGGCTGTACAAATTCGGATACGGTGATGGTGTACGTGTATCCTGAAATTAAAATTCCGAATGGTTTCTCGCCGAACGGCGATGGCAAGAACGATGTGTGGCAGCTCGACATGATCTACCTGTTCCCGAACAATGAAGTGGAGGTGTATAACCGCTGGGGTGAATTGCTGTTCTACTCCAAAGGTTATCCGGTTCCGTTCAACGGGCAGTACAAAGGACAGAACCTGCCTGTAGGAACTTATTATTACGTGATCAAACTGAACCATCCGTCGTATCCCGACGCTTATACGGGACCTTTAACCATATTCAGATAGAAGAAATGAAAAGACTGATATACCTCCTGATTGTATTGTTATGTGTAAGCGGTGCTTACGCCCAGCAATTGCCGCAATATACACAGTACATGCTCAACGAGATGGCGATCAACCCGGCAGTGGCGGGGAAGGATACGTATACGGACGTGCGCTCGAACAACCGCTACCAGTGGATCGGGATTACCGATGCGCCGCGTACCTATATGCTCACGCTGAGCGCGCCCCTGAAGAAACGGAACATGGGAATCGGCACCCATATTTATACGGATATCGTAGGGCCGACACGGCGCATTGGCATCAGCATGGCCTATGCCTACCACATTAAGCTGACGCAGAAAACCCGCTTGTCGTTGGGATTGAGCGCAGGCATTCAGCAATGGGGCATCGATGGGCATAAGCTCATTCTGCACGACGAGGGCGACAACAATTTATTGATCCAGTACCAAACGAAAACGGTTCCTGATTTTGGCGCCGGGCTTTATGTGCATAACGAAACCTGGTACCTGGGCTTCAGCGCACCACAGTTGTATCAGAGCCCGATACGCCTGTATAAAAACGGGGATAACAAGGGGACGCTGGTTACACACTTTTTAATCAATGGCGCTTATAAATTCAAGATGGGGGATGATTTCAAGCTTGAACCTTCAGTGATGGTTAAATATGCGAAGCCGGCGCCGGTGAAGTTTGACGGAGGCTTACGACTGATCTACCATGACCAGATTTGGCTTGGAGCTGCTTACAGGCATAACGATGCGGTGACGGCACTGGTTGGTTTCCTGTATAAGAATTACCTGATGATCGGTTATTCCTATGATATCACCACGACCAACCTGAAACGTTATTCGACCGGAACGCATGAGCTGATGCTGGGCCTTCGCTTTTCGAAAGCGCAAAGCAAGCACTGGCCGGATGACCAGCAATCCCAGTTATAGCTTATTGGGCTTCGGAAGTCGCCTCCGTTTCGAAAAGAGTCTTACTGCAATCATTCATCCGGGGCATCTGGTTCTTTTCAGAGCGCTGTTTCTTTCGCCCTCAAAAAACCGCAGCGATCACGACGTGGCGTGACAACCCGGCGCAGCCTGTTAAGGTGCTCAAAACCTAACGTATCTGTACAAGAAGGGCATTACATCTATATCAGACGGGAATCGTTTAAATGATCTTTCAGATCGATATAGGCATAAATCCCAATTAAATCTTATTTTTGTTAAAAATTCGAGACACTCTATGAAATTCCATAAAGAAGGTATTCCCACGTTGCTGGTAGCTATTATATTCAGCGCTATTCTGATCATTACCTCCCGTTTATTATTATCGCCTTACCCGGTTGCACATTATTTTTCCTACCTGTTATCTGCGTTCCTGCTCATTGTAGTGATCCAGTTTTTTCGCCATCCGACACGCGAGCACACGCTCGGTGATGACCAGATCATTGCACCAGCCGACGGTAAAGTGGTGGTGATTGAAGAAACGGAAGAGCCGGAATATTTTAAGGACAAGCGCATCCAGGTATCTATTTTCATGTCGCCGATCAATGTGCACGTCAACCGCTACCCGATCAGCGGGGAAGTGGTGCATGCAAAGCATTTCGAAGGGAAGTTCATGGTGGCCTCGCTGCCGAAAGCCAGCACGGAAAACGAGCGTACGAGCATCGTGGTGAAGCATCCTACGAACGGTAAATCTGTTTTATTCAGGCAGGTGGCCGGTGCCCTGGCACGCCGTATCGTGATGTACAGCAATGTGGGCGACAAGGCCACGCAGTGCGGCGAGATGGGCTTTATTAAATTCGGGTCGCGCGTCGACCTGTACCTTCCGCTTGATGCAAAGATAAAGGTAAAGATCGGTGATGTGGTGAAGGGATCGCAATCGGTGATCGCGGAGTTTTAAGGCGTGTTCCAAACAAGATGATACGAATTGCCCGGGGTGTGACATTCCGGGCAATTTTTTTAAGGGAAGGATTGGGATTAAGAGAGTATTGTATTATATCACAAGTACCTTTTCAATACCCACAGGCTTGCCGTGTGGATTGTAGCTTTTGTTTATTCAGGCTAAAGTCCGACGGGCTTTGCAGATTATACCAGGCGTGTTTTAGTACACGTATTCCTTAATGGTTGAGTTGGGTGTATAGCCCGAATGCTTGCTGTAGAAGTTCTGCAGATTATCGTTGAATTTTTTGACGTACTGCGAAAACAGTTTGACTTTATAGCCTTTCTGGAAATACGGGAAAGGCTCGTGAAGCTGAATGTAGTAGCGGTTTTTCACGATGATGGCAAAATCCTTGAAGGCTGTTCCGCGCTCTTGTGCTTTGGCTGCTTCGGGTTCCGTGAGCAGTCCAAGGGAGGAGCTGTAGAGCGTTCCCTGCTCGGCAACGAGGTAGAACGAGGCATTGCAGACAATGCCGGGATTTGCGACAAGGTTGGTGTCGAGTAAAATGCCTTCGAGCTTTTTATGCTTTACGGAATCGGAAGTAGTGGAGTAAAAGAAGTAAACCGGGCAAAATTTAAAATTCTGCACATAAGCCCTCATGATCATTTTATTGTCGAGGAAGGTTTCCCGTTCGATCTGTGTCGCAAGATCGGCCTTGCCTGCGGCTTTAAGCTTGTTAACGGTATTTGCATTGGTTTTTAAACGTACCAGCAAAGCCCCGCCGTTTTTCAGGGCATTGATCTGCGCTTTGGCCACATCTTCGCGGTAACGCGTAAAATTTTTGAAGGTGCTGTCGTTATTGTAATCCTTGTACCGGGGAGGCTTCACGCCTTCGTCCTCTTCCTGGGAGAAGGTGGCGAAGGGTACGGCCAGTAAGCCAATCAGAGCAAGCAGGCTGACCCTTAATTTTTTAGTTGTAAAAAAAGAGGCCAGCCTGAGCGGAGGCTGGCACATCATTCTATTTAATTTCTGAGCCATTATTGAAATCGGGTTTGGTGGAATTGACAAAACTTAATTCACCGGCAGCATTGGAAGCCATCAGGATCATGCCCTGGCTTTCGATGCCTTTGATCTTGCGTGGTGCGAGGTTGACGAGTACGCTCACGCGTTGCCCGATAATATCTTCGGGTTTGTACCATTCGGCAATGCCGCTTACCACGGTGCGCGTATCGATGCCTACATCTATTTTCAGCTTCAGCAACTTATCGGTTTTCGGAACGCGCTCGGCTTCCAGGATCGTACCTGTACGGATGTCCATCTTGCTGAAATCGTCGAAGCTGGTTTCCGGCTTGCTTTCCGGGATGGTAATGGTAACATTGTTTTTCTTGCTTTGCTCCAGCTTATCGATCTGTGCCTGGATCTGCGCATCCTCGAACTTTGTAAACAAGTAGTCAATCTTCCCGCTGATCTTATGCCCGGCGTGAATGTTATTTGTATTCTTCGCGTGCGCCCATCTCAGCGGAGAAATGTTCAGCATTTTGAACAGCTTCTCACTGGTAAATGGTAAGAATGGCTCGCACACAATGGCAAGGTTCGTCGCGATCTGCGTGGCAATGTTCATAATAGTGCGTACACGCTTTTCGTCTGTTTTAATGAGCTTCCAGGGCTCGGTATCCGCTAAGTACTTGTTGCCAAGGCGGGCCAGGTTCATCACCTCGGCCAGTGCTTCCCTGAAGCGGAATTTTTCAATGGAGTCTGCGATCACATCCGGGAACTTACGGAGCTCCTCCAGGATCAGCAAATCACTCTTGGTATATTCACTGGCTTCAGGAACAATGCCGTCGTGATTTTTGTTAGTGAGTACCAACACGCGATTCACAAAATTACCAAATACAGAAACCAGCTCGCTATCGGTGCGTGTCTGAAAATCCTTCCAGGTAAAATCATTGTCTTTGGTTTCCGGCGCATTGGCACAAAGCATGTAGCGCAAATCGTCCTGCCTGTCTTTGAAATCAATCAAATACTCATGCAGCCACACAGCCCAGTTTTTGGAGGTGGAAATTTTATTGCCTTCGAGGTTCATGAACTCATTGGCAGGCACATTGTCCGGTACAATAAATTCGCCGTGTTCCATGAGCATGGCCGGGAAAATGATGCAGTGGAACACGATGTTATCCTTGCCAATGAAGTGGATCAGGCGTGTTTCCTTGTCTTTCCAGTACAGTTCCCAATCGTTTGGCCTCAGCTCCTTAGTTGCAGAGATGTAACCGATCGGTGCATCGAACCATACGTACAGTACTTTTCCTTCGGCACCTTCCACCGGCACGGGTACGCCCCAATCAAGGTCACGGGTCATAGCGCGTGGCTGTAAACCATCGCCGCTGTCGAGCCAGCTTTTGCATTGCCCGGTAACATTCGCTTTCCAGTCCTTATGTTGGTCGAGGTAAGCCTGGATCTTCGGTTGCAACTTATCCAAAGGAAGGAACCAGTTTTTGGTAAGTTTCAGCACAGGTTTGCTGCCGCTGAGTGTCGATTTTGGATTGATCAGATCAGTGGCATTCAGTGTGCTACCGCATTTTTCACACTGGTCGCCATAGGCGTTGGGATTGCCACACTTGGGGCAGGTTCCGATGATGAAACGATCGGAGAGAAACTGTTTGGCTTCTTCGTCATAATATTGCTCGGTTACTTCTTCCGTAAAACCGCCTTTATCATACATTACTTTAAAAAAATCAGAAGCGGTTTCGTGATGTATGGGTTTAGAGGTACGGGAATACACATCGAACGAAATGCCGAACTCTTTGAAGGCATCGCCCATGATCTTGTGGTATTTGTCAACGATTTCTTTTGGAGTGGTGCCTTCTATTTTTGCACGGATCGGAATCGCCGCGCCATGTTCATCGCTTCCGCAAATGAATAGCACATCTTCTCCCTTGCTTCTTTTGTACCTCACGTAGATATCGGAAGGGAGGTAGCAGCCTGCCAGGTGCCCAATGTGTAAAGGGCCGTTGGCGTAAGGCAATGCAGAAGTAACAAGTGTTCGTTTATAAGTAGCTGACATATTGGTGGTTGAATGAGAAAAAAATGGTGTAAAATTGTGTAAAGATAGCATTTAAGTTTTATTTCATTAAACGGAATTATGGTAAATCAGAGTAAAGAGATCTGGAAGCAGATAAGCTCGCTGAAAGGTAAAACTACCAGGAATTATGCGGTTTCCAACCAGGGGCGCCTGGCATCTTACGGAAAGGATCTGAAAGACAAATTATTGTTAAAACCCCATTTGAACGGGGGCTTTCCTTTGATTTCGGTTAACAGTAACGGGAAATCCAAAGCGCTCTTCGTTCACAATGCGGTGGCGGAAGCTTTTTTGAAAAAGCGGAATTCCAAATGCGATTATGTGATCCATCTCGACCATAACAAGGCCAACAATGAAGCGGCTAACCTCAAATGGGTGACGCAGCAGGAACAGATCGAGCATAACAAGAAAAGCCCTTTAGTGCGGGAAGCCATTGCCCGCAAGGTACATCGTGGTGCTACTGCCAAAAAGCTGAATGAGAAAAAAGTCATGCAACTCAAAAAGGAATTGTGGGACCCGAAACGCAAGCTGACATTCAAAAAGCTGGCTGAAAAATACGGCATTGCCGAAATGAACCTGTACCGCATCAAGAGCGGCGAAATGTGGTTTCATGTGCATGTGGAGGGCGAGCCCGTATTTGCAAAATACAAGGAGCAGCTGAAGAATATTGAGCTTCGCAATAAAAAAGAAGCCAAAGAAACGGCACAGAAAGTAGCATCGAATGCCTCAGCCACGAGAGCGCCGGGCGCGACAGCTGCCAAAGTAAAAACAGCAAAAGCCTCAAAGGCTGCAAAAAACAGCATAGAGCCCCAAAAAGCCAGGGCAGAAAAAAAGAAAGAGGCGAAGCCTGCTCCGGGCAAGAAGCTGAAAAAGAGTCAGGGACCGGGACTGACCGAAACTTCAGCCAGAAAGGAGAAGAAGAAGAAGAAAAAAAGCGTTTCGGCTGGCTCAGCGGATAAAAAGAAAAAGAAGCACAAAAAAGGAAAAAAGAAATAACATGATACAACCTGCGTATTTGAAACAGGGCGATAAGGTGGCAATCATCGCAACGGCCCGTAAGATAAGCCGGGAGGAACTACAGGCGGCCGTGACTTTTTTAGAAAGTTACGGCCTTTCTGTTGTATTCGGGAAGCACTTGTTTGCGATCGAGAATCAGTATGCCGGCAGCGATGCACAGCGTGCGGAGGACCTTCAATGGGCCCTCGATGAGGCGGAGATCAGAGCCGTATTTATAGCGCGTGGTGGTTACGGAACCATACGCCTGATGGATTCTATTGATTTCAGAGGCTTCCTGGAAGCACCGAAATGGATTGTTGGTTACAGTGATATTACAGTGTTGCACAGTGCCATTCATAAGCAGGGAGTAGAAACACTTCACGCCACGATGCCCATTAATTTTTATAAGGACGAGGAAGCCACGCGCAGCATGATGCAGGCGCTGATGGGCGGATTGAACTACACAACAGCTCCGCCACATCCCCTGAACAGAAAGGGAAAGGCAGGAGGAGAGATGGTTGGAGGAAACCTGTCTTTGATCTATTCCTTATCGGGAACAAAATATGACATCGACACAGCCGGAAAAATTTTATTCATCGAAGACCTGGACGAATACCTGTACCATATTGACAGGATGATGATGCAGCTGAAATTGTCTGGGAAGCTCGAAAAGCTTTCTGGGCTTGCGGTTGGCGGCATGACGGATATGAAGGACAACCTGGTGCCTTTCGGAAAAACGGCCGAGGAGATCATCCTCGATGCGGTGAAAGAGTATCATTTTCCTGTATGCTTTCATTTTCCAGCCGGGCACGTTGATAAGAACATGGCACTCTGTATGGGTAGGAAAACCAAGCTGGAAGTCCATGCGGATTCTGTATCTTTGTCCTACGAGTAAAAGAATGCAATTGGTTTCGATAGCCTCAACCATCGATGTGTTGACTGAGGTTCTCGAAGTCAACAGCGATGAATTAAATATTTCCGCATTCCGAATCATATTTAACCAAGAAAATGAATGTTCTGTAAAACCAACGACGATTTAAACCTCTACTACGAAATCCATGGCAATGAACAGGCCACGGAAACCATCGTGTTCCTGAACGGACTCTCGCAGTCTACTATTTCCTGGATCCTCACGCTTCCCTATTTCAAAAGCGATTACCGCATCGTGCTCATGGATTTCATCTTCCAGGGCAAAAGCGATAAGAAGGGCGAGTGGCGCAGCTTCGACCAGCATGCGCAGGACCTGCTGGCTTTGCTCGATCATTTGAAGGTTCAGAAACCTGTCATTGCCGGCTTGTCATACGGAAGCATGGTGGCGCAACACTTCGCCGTGAATTTCCCCGGGCGGTTATCGAAGCTTCTCCTCATGGCTACCTTTGCCCATAAAACACCTTACTACGAGGCTATTGAGCTCTCCTGGTGGCGTGCGCTTGAGCTGGGCGGCTATAACCTCATGCTCGACATTATGCTGCCGACCGTGCTGAGTGAAGGCTATTTTTCGAAGCCACTGATGCCGATCGACCTCATGAAGCAGGCGCGGCAGGATGCGCAGGCCGATCCTCAATCCCTGTTCAAGCTGATGAAGGCAACCAAAGAGCGTCCCGATTACAGGCCCGAGCTTAAGAAGATCAAAGCGCCAACCCTGGTGATCCAGGGCGAGAAGGACATGTTGCTGCCGGTGCACCTCGCCAATGAAGTGGCGAAAGCCATACCGGGTGCCAGGCTCGAAATTATTCCGAATGCCGGCCACACGCTCAACCTGGAGGCGGTGCCCCAGATGTGCGCGCTCATCAGGACTTTTCTGCAAGGCTGAGAGGCAAATGGAACGCATCTGTCCGAATGAACATGCGTTGAGGCCTGGATGCCGCGGATAGAACGGAATTGGTCCCGGATGAAAATAAGAACGAAAAACCAAAGGCCTCCTTCTCTCTCTGTTTCTTTGTGACTCCGTGGTGATCTCGTTTTCCATGCCCTCTATGGTTTTAATACGGCAAAATCCATAATTAATTTCTATTTTTGACCTTCAGTTTTTTTAACCATGAGCACACATTTTATAGAAGAGTTACGATGGAGAGGCATTCTGCATGACATCATGCCCGGCACGGAAGACGTATTGGCAAAAGGAATAACCACCGGTTATATCGGATTTGATCCTACGGCCGATAGTTTGCATGTGGGCAGCCTGGCGCAGATCATGACACTGGTCCGTTTCCAGAAGGCAGGTCACAAACCCTTAGCCCTTGTAGGTGGCGCCACCGGTATGGTGGGCGACCCGAGCGGAAAATCGGCGGAGCGCAACCTACTCGACAATGCCACGCTCGACCGGAATGTGGAAGGCATCAAAAAGCAGCTGAGCAAATTCCTGGAGTTCAATGATTCGCCGACAGGGGCGGAGCTGGTCAATAATTACGATTGGTTCAAGGAGTTTTCATTTCTCGATTTTATCCGGGACGCGGGCAAGCACATTACCGTGAATTATATGATGGCAAAGGATTCGGTGAAGAACCGCATTACCGGCGACACAGGTATGTCCTTCACCGAGTTCAGCTACCAGCTGATCCAGGGCTACGACTTCTACTACTTATGGAAAGAGAAGAACTGCCTGCTGCAAATGGGTGGCAGCGACCAGTGGGGGAATATTACCACCGGCACGGAATTCATCAGGCGTAAGGCCGGCGGAGAGGCTTTTGCGTTGACGACCCAGCTTATCAAAAAATCAGACGGAACTAAATTCGGGAAATCGGAAGGCGGGAATATCTGGCTGGATCCGGAAAAAACCTCCCCTTACAAGTTCCATCAGTTCTGGCTTAATGTGAGCGACGAGGATGCGAAATCCTACATACGCATTTTTACGATGCTTGGCAGGGAAGAGATTGAAGCATTGGAAGTAAAGCATGATGCAGCGCCGCATGAGCGCCATTTGCAAAAAGCACTGGCCAACGAGATCACCGAAAGGGTTCACAACGCGGATGCCCTGAAAGGCGCCATTGCCACGGCGGAATTTCTGTTCAAAGGGAAAGCGGAAGAGCTGGCAACACTGGATGCCAGCGCTTTCGAAAAACTCCTGGGTGGCATCGACACCTTTGAAGTGAACAGGGCGGATCTTGAAAACGGCATCAACCTCGTGGATCTGTTAGTGGAAAAGGCCTTTGTATTTCCGAGTAAGACCGAAGCCCGAAAAATGGTAACGGGAAATGCCGTGAGCTTAAACAAAACAAAAGTCAATGATGTGGCCATGCAATTAAATGTATCAAGCTTCACACATGGCAAATACCTTCTTGTGGGAAAAGGCAGAAGAGATAATTATTTAGTAAAACTGGTATAAGGATTGATTCAACGGCTAATGACGGCTTGTCATACGGATATACCAGGCATACCCGGCAATGTTCGAATAGATTGGCATATGCGTGATTAATTAAAAGTAAGATGATTAAAGATATCGTATTTCCGGAAGTAGAAGACATTGCGGTGGCCATTGTTCAGGAGCATGAAGGCCTTGATGAATATGCCGTGTACCTGGTCAACCTGAAGTTCGCCTCCATTCACAATGTGCTGGTGACCTCTACCGGTTACGGGCTCATCAACGAAGAGCAGCGCAAAACAAGCACCCTTCGCCATTTCTTTGACGAGATCAAACAGCACGATTACATCCAGATAGAGCCGATCACAAAAGAAGTGTTTGGCCTGAGCAATGAGTACTGGGTAAGCTTCACGCTCAACGATCAGCTGCTCGATAAAAAATTCATCTTTTTGCCGGAGACCATTGTGCCCGGGAATTTCGTGACGGTGCCCGTGATTAATAAAAAGGGCGTTCTCATCAAATAAATTCTGCGTCCTCAACAGAGAATCGTGCAAAGTGCTGCGATCCAAACCAAACACCTTAGCGACCGTTTTTCCATAAGTTTGAGATAATTAAAATTCTGGGCGTGTCCCCGTCCAGAGAGAAAGCGGGACGGGGTCAGGCTATCACTCCAATCTTTTTGCCGGCCACCGGGCGCAATCGAAGTGCTGGCAAAAAGGATTTTCGTTCTATCCTTCACGCGGCTTAGCTTGAAATTTCGAATGGAGCAATCATTTGAGGAAATTGCTGCGCCAGGCACTGTGATAACAAACTTCTTAAATTAGACGTATTAGCCCTTTTGAGGGACAATTCTTTTGGTACCAATGAAGGAAAATCCCTATATTTAATACCTTAAGAATTAGCGTTTCTACATGGCCACGATAACCTTTGAATCAACCTCTGTGAATACAAAAATACCAATCGATACACTCAGAAAAGCTTACACCCTGATGTGTACCGCCAAAAGTATGGCGGAGCTTTATGAGGCAAATAAAGAAATCACTGCGAAATACGTTCATGCCACTTCCCGCGGCCATGAAGCCATTCAGCTAGCCCTGGGTTTGCAATTGCTTCCCCAGGATTTTGTAAGCCCCTATTACCGCGACGACAGTATCCTTCTGGCTATTGGCATGACGCCTTTCGAGCTGATGCTCCAATTGCTGGCCAAACGCAACGATCCATTTTCCGGAGGCAGGACCTATTACTCGCACCCGAGCCTGCGCCGCGACGATATGCCTAAGATCCCTCATCAGAGCAGCGCAACGGGCATGCAGGCCATTCCTACAACAGGCATTGCGATGGGGATGCAATACCTTGAGTTGAATAAATTGCAAAAGGATTTCGGCGGAAAAAACCCGGTGTCGGTGTGTTCGCTGGGAGATGCCAGCTGCACAGAAGGCGAGGTGGCAGAAGCTTTCCAGATGGCAGCCCTTAAAAAACTACCGATCTTATATTTAGTGCAAGATAACGAGTGGGATATTTCGGCGCATGCCAGCGAGATCCGCTCACAGGATATTACCGATTATGCGCGGGGCTTCAAAGGCCTCGAAACACGCACCATCGACGGCACCGACTTTATCAGTTCTTACAATACCGTTCAGGAATGCCTGGAGATTATCCGCAAAGAGCGCCGCCCGATGCTGATCCATGCAAAAGTGCCTTTACTGAACCACCATACATCCGGTGTGCGCAAGGAGTGGTACAGGCACGACCTGGAGGATGCTGCCAAACGCGATCCATTGCCACGCTTAAGAAACCAGCTCATCATTGCAGGCATCGAAGCGGGAGAGCTGAAGAAAATAGAGGAAGAGGCGGTAGCCTACGTGGAAGCGGAATATCAGAAAGCCTTGCTGGAAGAAGATCCGCGCCCGGAAGACCTCTTCCTGCATGAATTTGCAGAAAGCCCCATCACTGAGGAAAAAGGGAACCGCGAGCCCGAAGGCAAGGAGCGGACCGTTATGGTGGATAGCGCCTTATTTGCGATCCGTGAGCTGATGGAAAAACACCCGGAAGCCTTACTGTACGGGCAGGATGTTGGTAAGCGCTTAGGCGGGGTGTTCCGCGAAGCCGCTACCCTGGCGCAAAAATTTGGCGACGATCGCGTATTCAACACGCCGATCCAGGAAGCCTTTATCATAGGAAGCACCGTGGGAATGAGCGCAGTAGGCTTAAAGCCTATTGTAGAAGTTCAGTTTGCCGATTACATCTGGCCGGGCTTAAATCAATTGTTTACAGAGGTGAGCCGTTCCTGCTTTTTGAGTAACGGAAAATGGCCGGTCAGCTGTGTTATCCGTGTGCCTATCGGTGCTTATGGAAGCGGCGGGCCTTACCACTCCAGTTCTGTGGAGAGCGTGCTGGCCAATATCAAAGGAATTAAAATTGCTTACCCAAGTACCGGTGCCGATCTTAAAGGCCTGATGAAATCGGCTTTCTACGATCCGAATCCTGTGGTGATGCTCGAACATAAAGGCCTTTACTGGAGCAAGATCAAAGGCACGGAAGATGCCAAAACCATCGAGCCGGACGAAGATTACGTGATCCCTTTCGGGAAAGCGCGTACCGTTCAGCAGGCTTCGGAAGAAAACCTTTCCAAAGGCAGGACGCTGACCGTTATCACCTACGGTATGGGTGTATACTGGGCAAAGAGCGCCGCTAAGAAATTTGAAGGGCAGGTGGAGATCATCGACCTGCGTACCCTTGCGCCGATCGACGAGCAGGCGATCTTTGAAAGTGCTTCCAGGCACGGAAAATGCATGGTGCTCACGGAAGAGCCTGTTTACAACGGTTTCGCCCAAAGCATCGCTTCCCGCATTTCGCAAGCCTGCTTCCAAAAACTGGATGCCCCGGTGAGGGTGATAGGCGCTGAAAATTTACCGGCCATACCGCTGAATTCGACACTCGAGAAAACCATGCTGCCGAATGCCGATAAGGTGGAAATCGCCATCCAGGAACTATTGAATTACTAAAATTAAAAGGGATTACAATTTGTAATCCCTTTTTTTTTATAGAGCACATTCAGATGTTCAGGGTCAATATGTTCCCTGCTTGCCCCGAACGGACGCTGGATATATTTTTGTTGCTTTGGGCGAAGTCAGGATGTGTTCTGGCCGATAGCTAAGTCATCATTTCACCTTTACCCAAAACGCCGTTCTCCCGATCATCGACACGCCGATAAACCCGCGCACGTTCAGATTGCCTTTATCATCGCGTGTGATCTTGCAGCTGTAGGTCTTTCCATTCTTAGGGTCATAAATGGTGCCGTCTTCCCAGGTGCCGTCGTCGAAGGTGAAATTTTTCAGGATCTCCTTGCCGGCCAGTTTTTCACTGCGTTGCGCCTTATCCGGATTATTCTCGTCCAGCTTTCCCGGTGTTTTGGTCCAGGTGAGCTTTCCGAAATACTTGCTGTCTTTTTTGGTGATCTCTACCATGCCTTCGTTTTTGTCGGTCATGTAGGTGCCAATGATGTCGTCGGCTTTGGTTTGCGAAAATACCAGGGAGGAGACGAAAAGGGCGGAAGTTAATAAGATCTGTTTCATAGTTTTTTGATTTACTACCAAAGTTAAAATTTTTGAGAAATAAAGCAAGGAGAAGAGGAGCTCTTTTAGGATCTTTTATTGGTTAAGTCCCGGCCACGGCATATCAACAGGATTTACGAAAAGAAGTTGCTTCCGGCTAAACAGAAATTCAACCTATTGGCTTTCAAAAACAGCACATGAAAACACGTATTTTGTTGATGTTGTATGTGTAATATTTAATACTATAAAACTATTTATTGATGATGAATTTGCTTCTTTCTTTCAATTTTAATCAGGTAATAAATTTTTTGATTTGCTTTTTTAAGTCGCAATTCCGCTTTAATTTCGATAGAGTAACATATTCTGGTGCAGCGCTTTTATGTTTTGTTCTTTTGCCCCCCTTGAATCAGATTGTGTTTATCCTTTTTGTCCATAATAAGAAATTAAAACACCTAAATTCAATACCATGAAAACAATCATGACACTATGCCTGGCCTTATTCTCAGTAATAAGTGCGCATGCTCAAACGATAACGGCGAGCATTACCACACAGCCCTGTAACAATAACGGGGTATGTTCTGTAACCGTTACGGGATTATCGCTCCCGGTAAATTATACCTACTACAACGGCAGCATCGTCACGGTTCATAATGCGGTCAATTCGCTGACCGATCAGCTGATTAATTTTCCGGCGAAGGGCTACGGTTCCATGTATGTGGTTGCCACGGACGGAACGAACAGCGTAACCGGGCAGGTGTATTACACGCTGCCGTTTTTAGTGCAAACGAGTTATACCGCGGCGGTATGCCCCTCCACGGTAGGGATTGTCAGTGCCATGACCTTTTCAGGGTCGCCTGGTCCTTTTACCTATAACTGGACAAATATTAACACCGCAACAAGTTACACGGGAAGTACTTTTTCTGCTCCGGTGGGTAGATATAGCCTTATTGTGACCGATCAGGTCACAGGGTGTGTTATGCAAATCGATTCTGCCAGCACTGTTAATTCTGTCTCAAATATCAATCTTACGTTCAATACCACTCCGGCCAATTGCACCAATGGTACTGCCAGTGTTACGGCTTCAGGAGGCGTAATGCCATACAATTACCTGTGGAGCAATGGGGCCACAACCCCTTCCATCACCGGCCTCATCCAAGGCGTTTATAGTGCAACGGTTACAGATTCACAGGGATGCATCAATAACTACAGCTATGGAGCCAATGTAACACAAAATCCCTACATTAATGTGAACACGACAATTACCAACGCTACCTGCGTGCAAACCAATGGCGGTGCGATGGCTTTTGGAACCGGCGGAACCGGCCCTTACTCCTACCTGTGGGGAAATGGCCAGACGGCCCAGGCTTTAAGCGGCGTTCAGGGCGGACAATATTATCCTGTAGTTGTAACGGATGCCAACGGGTGTATAGGAACGGGAGGAGCATATGTAGGGGTGAGTACTCCCATTAACGTCACGTATACAACAAGTCCAAGCTCCTGTACCTTGAGTACAGGCTCTGCAGGGGTTGCCATCTCCGGTGGTACAGCCCCTTATACCACAATTTGGTATACCTACCCAAGCACTACCTCCGGAATCACTGTCACCGGGCTTCCTTCAGGAACGTATGGTTTTAAAGTAACGGATGCTGTAGGGTGCATCCGTACAGGCAGCGCCTACATACCACCGGTGAGCACAATTAATGCCGGACTGTCAACTTCTCCTGTTATTTGTCCGGCAACTACCGGCAGCATTACAGCTACTGTATCAGGCACCAATGGCCCCTTTACGTATACCTGGAGCAATACGGCAACTACCTCACAAATCAACAATGTGCCATTAGGAACCTACTCATGTAAAATCAAAGATGCTGTCGGCTGCTCTGTTACCAAATCCATTGCGCTGTCGGCTACAAGTCCTGTTTCTATTGGCTTAACATCCACGCCTGCCACCTGTATCTACAATGCGGATGGCAGCATCCTGGCAAATGCTACGGGGGGTACAGCGCCTTATACATACCATTGGAGCAATGGTCAGACAACTGCCATGGCGACAGGCCTGCTTACCGGAAACCTCTATGTAACCAGTACAGATGCCAATGGCTGCTCCCAGACAAAATCTGCCTTTGTAGGTTATAATGCAGCAAATAGTGCCTGCTATTGCACCATCAGCGGTAAAGTATACAGAGATGCTAACAGCAATTGCACCATCGACGGAGGAGAAACCGGGATTTCAAATATTATGATCCATTGCGCGAATTTCGGATATGCCTTTACAGATGCCAATGGTAACTACAGTTTCAGGGTTCCAACAGGAACCTATACCCTGTCGGAGTCGGTTAACGCAACCTATCCACTGGCGCCTTGTCAGAGTAATGCCGTTGTGCAAAGCGTTACTGCTGCTGCGGGCTGTACAACTACTGTCAATTTCGCCAACAATGTGGTCACCTTACATGATCTGCACATCATCACCACCTCGTATCCTTACAACGCACCTATTCCTGGTAACCCCTATTTCCAAAAAGTGATTATCGAGAATAACGGAACCGTGCCGGAGCCAACCGTACAAATAGGCTATACAACAGATGGTCAGCTGGGAGGCTTCATCGCAAGCCCTGCCTTATTTACACAACAAAATGCAACAACTTATCCGAACTGGTACAGTGTACAAACAGGTTTTCCGACACTGGCTCCCGGAACCAGCTCACAAATTAATTTAACCTATAACACGCCAACAAATATTCCGATTGGAACAACCGTCAATTTTTACGACACAACAGCCTATGCAGCTCCGTTGGGCACTGTATGGCTTCTCGATCAAACTCCATGGGATAACGTACAGAATTATCAGCAAACGGTGATTGGTTCTTATGATCCTAACTTTAAGGAAGTAAGTCCTAAAGGAACAGGCCCGCAAGGCTATATTGCATCAAAAGATTCTATATTGAGTTATGTGATTCATTTTCAGAATGAGGGAACTTACTTTGCACAGAATATTTCGGTAAAAGATTCCCTGGATGCAAATCTTGATTGGACCACGCTGCGTCCGGGCTACTCCGACCACAGTTATACAACCACCGTTAGCGAGGGAGGTGTTGTAACCTTTAAGTTTTCAAACATTAATCTGCCCTGGAAATCGCAGTACGGCGATGTGATGAGCTCAGGCATGGTTTCCTATACCATTAAACGCAAACGCCAGTTAGCACAAGGAAGCCAGATCAAAAACAAAGCGGCTATTTACTTCGATTACAACGCCCCGGTAATTACGAATACGACCTTAAATACCCTGAAAGACCTGAATGTATCTATCGATGAAAAAACAGGTCAGGAAGACAATAGCATGATCCTGTATCCTAATCCGGCCACAAACCTGTTAAATGTATTTATTCAAACAGATGGCGCTGAAAAAATCCAGGTAAACGTGATTGATCTGGCAGGGAAATTACTTCAGTCGAGGGAGTTTGATGCCCAGGCAGGAAACAATGTATTCCGGACAAATATCGCTGAATTGGCATCCGGAATTTATTTCATCCAGGTAAAACAACAGGATGTATTTACGACCAAAAAACTTGTTGTGATAAAATAACATTGGTTCAGCACTTGTTTAAAACAGCCCTTTTCTAAAGAGAAAGGGCTGTTTTTTTATGAAAAGATACGTCTTCGATGCCGGCACACAGGCTGACATGTTGTGTGATGCCGGCACTGTTCGGGCAGCCATTATTTGATGTTCCTGTTACAGTATAAACAGTAGTGGCAATAGATGGAATGACTGAACCTGTGTTGATCCAGGATTCCACTAGGTAGTAGCTCCGTTAGCAGTTAAAGTCGCTGTTTGGCCTGTACAAATAGTACTTTTAGAACTTAAGGCATTTATCACCGGTAATGAATTTACAGTTATAGTACTTCTCGCTGCATTGGAGCTTACGCATCCCTGAGCGCTTGTTCCTGTTATGTTGTAATTTGTAGCGGCTGTTGGCGACACCTTAAATGTCCCTCCTGGAATGGTGTAGGTATTTTGCCCCCGTTGCAACAATAGAAATGAATTGCCGGAACAAATGGCGCTTCTGTTTGCTGAAATAGTTGGTAATATAAATTTTCTTACTTTTAAGAAAAAAACAGACTATGCGATATTTCCTGACGGCCTTTTTAGTGATGTTACAATTGGCCTTTTTCCCCCAAACCATTAACGAACAATGGGTAAAAGAGCATTACGTCAAAAAAGAATATACCATTCCGATGCGCGACGGCGTAAAGCTGTTCACGGCCGTTTACATGCCAAGAAACACAGACGACACCAAAGAGAAGCACCCCTTTCTGATGATCCGCACACCTTATTCCTGCGCGCCTTACGGAGAAGATAAGTATCAGCCAAGGTTATGGACATTCCACTGGCGCGAGTACCTGAAAGAAGGCTATATCATCGTGATCCAGGATGTGCGCGGGCGTTGGATGAGCGAAGGCACCTTTATGGATGTGCGCCCCTTTAACCCCAATAAGAAAAAGAAAACAGATATTGACGAAGCCAGCGATACCTACGACGCAGTGGACTGGCTGGTTAAAAATATCCCGGGCAACAATGGCAACGTCGGTGTTTTCGGAACATCTTATCCCGGCTTTTATTCTACCATGGCGGCCCTGAGCGGCCACCCGGCGATCAAAGCAGTAAGCCCGCAGGCACCGGTAACGGAATGGTTCATGGGCGACGATTTTCATCACAACGGCGCCTTCATGCTGGGCGATGCCTTTAATTTTTATTCCAGCTTCGGGCAGCCACGCCCGAAGCCAACCACCATCGGGCCTAAGGAATTCGACTATTATACAACAGACCAGTATAAATTTTACCTGGAAACAGGAGCCCTTAAGAATTTTACAAAACTGTTGGGCGACAGCATTGCCTTCTGGAATGACCTGATGAAACACCCGGACTACGACAGCTGGTGGAAAGCGCGCGATGCCCGTACCGGCGTCAAAAACATCAAACCTGCCATGCTCACGGTGGGCGGCCTCTTCGATGCGGAAGACTGCTACGGCGCCTGGCGCTTATACGAAGCCATCGAAAAGCAATCTCCTGCAACTAACAATAAGATTGTCATGGGACCCTGGTTCCATGGCGGCTGGTCGAAAGGCGATGGAAGCTACCTGGGAAATGTGCGCTTTGGCAGCAAGACCTCGGAATATTTTCAGAATAACATCGAAATTCCGTTTTTCAATTATTACCTGAAAGGGAAAGGCTCTCTGGAGAAGCTGGCAGAAGCTACGATCTTTTTCACCGGGGAAAATACATGGAGAAGACTTACTGCCTGGCCGCCGAAAGAAGCAGTGGCAACGCCTGTGTACTTCAACGAAAAAGCAAGGATGACCTTTAGCAAACCCGGTTCCAACAATCATTTCACGTCGTACACCAGCGATCCTGCCAGGCCGGTGCCTTATACGGAAGATGTGCTCGATCACCGCACGAGGGAATACATGACCGACGATCAGCGCTTTGCAGAACGGAGAACGGATGTGATCACCTTTAAAACAGAAGTACTGGAGAACGATCTCACGCTGGCAGGCACCATAACCGCTGATCTGAAAGTAGCCATATCAACAACTGATGCGGATTTTGTGGTGAAGGTGATCGATGTGTTTCCAGATGGCTTTAGTTACGATACGCTGAAAGACGGAAAGGGCAATGGGCAGGACTACCTGATGGACGGGTACGAAATGCTGGTGCGTGGAGAGATCATGCGCGGCAGGTACCGTAACAGCTTTGAAAAGCCCGAAGCCTTTGAGCCCGGAAAAGTAACGACGGTGAAATTCGATCTGCCGGATATTGCGCATACGTTTAAGAAGGGGCACCGCCTGATGATCCAGGTGCAAAGCTCCTGGTTTCCTTTGGCAGACCGCAACCCTCAACAGTTTGTGGATATTTATCATTGCGATGATTCCGATTTTATCAAATCGGATATCAAGCTCTACCATGATGCAGTGAATGCGTCGAATATTGTGTTGCCGGTGCTGAAGTAAGAGCGTTCGTCATTGCGAGCGAAGCGAAGCAATCTCATAACATGATGAGATTGCTTCGTCGCGAAAAGCTCCTCGCAAAGACGTTAGGTAGAATTAAAGCGCTTGAAACGCCACCTCAAATGCTGAAATCGTTTTTTGGATATCTTCCTCTGTGTGCGATTCGCTCATAAAGCCCACCTCATAGCCGGAAGGCCCTGAGTAGATGCCATTATCCAGGAGCGAGTGGTAAAGCGTTTTAAAGTGTTTCATGCTGTCGGCATCGATCTCTTCCGCGCTGCGGATCGCTTCTTTCTCCGTAAATGCCAGCCAGTAGATGGAACCGATGCTGAAAATCTTAAAGTGGTGTTTGGTATTTTTCGACAGTCCTGCGATCAGCAATTTTGTTTTGCGCTCGAGCTCTTCATAGAATCCGGGTTTGAGGCATTCAGTGAGTTGGGCAATGCCCGCACTCATGGCCACAGGGTTGCCGCTCAGGGTGCCGGCCTGGTATACATTACCCTCCGGAGAAATGGAGGACATGATCTCCTTGCTGGCTCCGTAGGCGCCTACCGGGAAGCCGCCGCCGATGATCTTGCCGTAAGTGATGATGTCCGGCTTGATATTGTAATAGCCTGCAGCACCAGTAAAGCCAACGCGGAAACCGCTGATGACTTCATCAAAGAGCAATAAGGTATTATTGGCCGTGCAGATCTCTCTCAGGAATTGTAGATATTCCCTGGTTTGGAGCAGCAGACCGTTGTTGGCCGGGATCGGCTCGATGATCACGCAGGCAATCTCATCCTTGAACTGCGCAAAGGCCTTTTCCAGCGCTTCCTTGCTGTTCAGAGAAATCACAATCGTTTCGTTCACAAAGCTCTCGGGAACACCCGCAGACGATGTATTCCCGAAGGTTACTAAACCTGAGCCCGCTTTCACAAGCAGGGAATCGGAATGCCCGTGGTAGCAGCCCTCGAATTTTAAAATTTTGGTTCTGCCGGTATAGCCGCGTGCCAGGCGTATCGCGCTCATCACCGCTTCGGTACCGCTGCTCACAAAGCGGATTTTTTCGATGTAGGGATTATTCGACAGGATTAATTCTGCCAGCTCATTTTCCAGGCGTGTCGGCGCTCCAAAAGACGTTCCGTTGCGCATGGTCTTATCCACGGCATTCAATACCTTGTCGTTGGCATGCCCTAAGATCAGAGGGCCCCAGCTGGCGCAGTAGTCGATGTACTCATTGCCATCGGCATCCCATATATGGCTTCCTTTGCCTTTCTCGATAAAGAGCGGAGTGCCGCCCACACTGCGAAACGCGCGTACAGGCGAATTAACGCCGCCCGGGAAATAGGATTTTGCTTTTTCGAATAACTGTGCCGATACCTGGTTTTTCATAGAGTAAAATATTAGGTGTTGTGAAACGTCATTTCATGCGATCATGTAGCATGAGTGTATAGAAAATTTTGCCTGCAAAGATAGGGCTTTGAAGGGATAAGCCGGCGTTTATTTGCATAAAAAAAGCTACCGGCTTAGGGTAGCTTTTTCAATTCAGATAAACGCTTAATCTTTACGGCCGAATAAACGCAATAACATCAGGAACAGGTTAATGAAGTCGAGGTACAAGGACAAAGCACCCATCACACCTAACTTTTTGAAATCCGTTGAGCCATCGCTTTGAGCAGCCAGGTTTTTAATCTTCTGGGTGTCGTAGGCTGTAAGGCCTGTGAAGATGATCACACCAACGATGCTGATGATAAAATCCAAGGTGCCGCTTTTGGCGAAGATGTTGATGAGGGATGCGATCACAATACCGATCAGGCCAATAATGAGGATAGAACCCATTTTGGTAAGATCGGCCTTCGTTGTGTAACCGGCTATTGCCATCACGCCGAATAACGCGCAGGTACTGGCGAATACCACCACAATGGAGCCAATGTTATATAACAGGAAAATAGAGCTTAAGCTGATCCCTACCAGGGCTGAATAAGCAAAGAAAATAGAGATCAAGGCAGGGAACGATAATTTATTGAAGGCAAAGTTCATTAAAAGTACCAGGCCTAAAGGAGCCAGCATGATGATCCAGCCGAGAACAGATACACGGCCTCTTCCAAACTCATCAACATTGTATAAAAGTTGTAAAAGCGATTCGTTGTAGGCAAATAAGGTAGAACATAAGGTCGTAATACCCAGGGCTACAAACATCCATAAAAACACAGAGGCGAATAAAGAACGGGTTTCTGCAACGCTTGCCCCCTGTATATTATTCAGGCTTGTGTTCCGGTTGTTGAAATTATAATTGTTACTGTTAGGATTAATGTTGTAATTGCTCATAGTGTATGTAATTTTCGACTGTAAAGGTACGAAATTCCGTAGGCTTTGGTAGATAAAAAATGCTAAAACCCCTGCTATACTTTCAGCGCCAGCTGGGCAACGAACATTCTTGGCGGCCTGATATCACCGGGCCTTGCCATGTACTCCACGTTAAACACATTATTCACAATGAACGACAGTTTCAGGATTTTGATCATCTGCCAGGAAGCCCTTAGATCGTGGATCCAGGTGCCGGTATGATTTTTTTCGCGGTATTCTCTCAGGCCCGGCAGGATATAGGTAGATGGAATATCGTCGAATGCCGGCCCATATTCGTGAAGGATACTTTGTGTAAATCGCCTGTCCACATTTTCCATAAAGCTGAAATACCGTGTGCTGAAGCCCAGGGAAAATTTTTTGTAGTCGAGCTGGATGTCATTTTTAAACAAATGCCGATTCCTGTATTTCAGGATATTGGTATTCGGCAATCCGAGTGTATCCTTCAGCGGATCATAGTTAGGATCGATGGGATTGGTAAAGGTATAGCCCGTAAGCAGGCTTACATTTATGGGCCCGATCTTTCCTGCTCCCGTCAGCGTAATGTCCACACCGTTGATCTGTGCCCTGCCGATGTTCTGGGATTTGAAGCCGGCATACTGAAAATCGGTACCAAAAAAACCGGTTTTAGGGCCGTAAATATCAAAGACGAATTCCACCATTTCCTGGTACTCTGTCCAGAAACCCGCCACATCCAGGAAACCTTTGAAGCCGGCAATGCCGAAGCCCTGTTTCACGCCTACTTCCGCGCTCCAGCCACGTTCCGGCTGCAGGTTGTAGTTGGGGTAGATCTTTAATGCGCTCACACTCGTGGCGATGTATTTTTCGGCAATGCTCGGAAAGCGGTATCCCTGGCCGAAGGAGGCGCGGATGAAGGTATATTCGAATGCCTGGTAGTTGAGCCCCGCCCTCAGCACCGGTTGAAAAGGAAGATTGTTTATTTTCGGATTGATGTAGCCGCGTGTGTAGGCCGTATCCACTTTGTAATATTCGCCGCGGATGCCGAGCGACGTTGTGAGCTTGCCAAACTTTTTATCCAGCTGTACATAGCCTGCATAGTTGGTGCCCGTATGCCTGCCGTAGAGCGAGTCGCCCAGCACCTGTTGCTGCATGAGCACAAGGCCGCCCGTGAGTGTGAAGTTGTATTTGAAGCGTTTTTGATATTGTAGCTCCGAATAATACAGCTCGGCCCTGGCTCCCTGCCCTTTGTCGTTGGTATTAACAGTGAGAAAATACCGGGTTCTCAGGCTGAGCTTGCCTCCTTTTTTGAAAAAGTAGTTGATATAAGGATCAATATTGAACCGTTTGTTGTCGTATTTCTGGATCGTATATCCCTGCGGGATATAAGCGGAATCTGCATTCTGCCACAGGAAGAAAAGGCCGCCCTGCGTTTGCATCATGTTCGTGTTGACGCCTGCGGCCAGCCCACGCAGCTTCCCCTGGAAATTGTAGCGCAGGTTCACATTGAGGCGGACGCGCTTTTCTGTTTCCAGGTAGCGGAAGCCATCATCGTTGTAAGCATGTCCTCCGATCACCAGGTCGAGGTTTTTTAGTTTTTGGGCATGAGAAAAGTTGACGCCCTCCTGGAATTGAGAAGTGCCTTTCCACCATTTTAATGAGCTTCTGCGGGGCGCATCGTAGCTACCGGCAAATACAGTGACCTTGGTGATGGGCTTGTCTTTGGCGTAAGCGGTGCGAAGATTGATGGCTCCGTTGAGGGCAGAGGATCCGAACAAAGCCGATGCTGCGCCTTTGATCACTTCTACCTGCTCGAGGTTTTCCAGCGGCAGGTAATTCCATTTGATGTCGTTGGCATCCGCACTGATCATTGGCATTTCATCCACCAGCATCAGCACGCGGCTTCCCGCGCCGTAGCTAAAGCCGCTTCCTCCGCGGATGCTGGCCTGCCCGTCGGCCACGGTCACGCCGGGTACCTGGTTCATGATCATATCCAGTGAGGTTGTATTTTTATTTTCGATGAGCTGAGGCTTGATCACTTCCATGCTCACCGTAATATCAGAGAGTTTCTGCTCGAATTTCCCGGCCGACACCACGACTTCGTCCAGGAGCTGGTTTCCTTTATCCGGGGCCATCTCAATCTCTACAAGGCTTGTGTCGTTTGCATTTACCGTGACCATTTGGGTTTGTATGGTGTAGCCCACAAGGTTACAGCTGAGTTCATAGCTTCCAGGCTCCGATTTCAACAGGAAGGAGCCATTGATGTCGGTACTGGTGCCATTGGTCTTATTCAGGATCACCGTTGCTCCCGGCAGGGCCTCCCGGTTGCTTTTGTCCTTCACAAGGCCCCGGATCACGCCCGTAGTTTGAGCATAAAGCTGGCAGGAATACAAAAACACGGCTGTTAAAATATATTTAGGGGATTTTATCATTATTCTGTTTAATTTTATGATTGACAATGTAATAAATTAACATTAATTCGCAAATGCAGTCCAATGAATTAACATATCAGATAGCTTTGACCCTACTGGATGGCATTGGAGATGTTTTAGCCAAAAACCTGCTGGCATATTGTGGCAGCGCCGAGCAAATCTTTAAAACCAAAGCGGCGCATTTCGAAAAAATTCCGGGTATAGGGCCGGTGCTGGCAAAATCCATTGCCAATAACCGGGAGCTTTTTACCTGCGCGGAGAAGGAAATGCAGTTTATCCGGGACCATAATATCCGTCCGTTGTTTTTCACCGATGCGGCCTATCCCCAGCGCCTGAAACATTGCCACGACAGCCCGGTCATGCTTTATTACCGGGGAAGCGCAGACCTCAATACCGCCAGGATCGTATCGGTGGTAGGCACGCGCACGCCCTCCGCGTACGGAACGGAGCTCACGGAAAAGCTCATTGAAGACCTCTCACATTCAGGGATCATGGTGGTGAGCGGATTGGCTTACGGCATTGATATTACAGCACATAAGAAGGCGTTAAAACAGGGACTGGAAACTGTAGGAGTGTTGGCGCATGGCCTCGACAGGATCTATCCATCCACGCATGCCGGCTGTGCTTCGAAAATGGAAGTGCAGGGCGGTTTGCTCACGGAGTATATCAGCGGGACCAATCCCGATCGTGAAAACTTTCCGGCCCGCAACCGCATTGTGGCAGGCATGTGCGATGCCCTGATAGTGGTAGAATCCAAGCGGGGCGGGGGAAGCCTGATCACCGCTACCATTGCCAATGCCTACAATAAAGATGTGTTTGCCTTTCCCGGAAGAGTAAACGATGAGCTGAGCGAAGGCTGCAATGGCCTGATCAAAAGCAATAAGGCAAGCCTGATGGAAAGTGCAGCCGACCTGTTTTATATCATGAACTGGAATGAGCAGGCAAAGCCGGGAAAAGCTTCCGGACCGGCAGCGCCGGCCTATCAGCTGTCTTCGGATGAGCAGAAAATTGTGGATGCCTTTTCCGGTAAGCCCCGCCTGCATATCGATGAGATCTGCTATGCCACCAGCTTCCCGGCCGGTAAGGCCTCTTCCTGCTTATTGCAGCTCGAATTTTCCAATATCGTGACTTCTTTTCCGGGCAAAATTTACGGTCTGAAAACCTGAACAAAAGGCTGTCCCGGCTGTTATGTGTTATGATTATAAATAACGTAAAATAGTTGTAGGCGTTAAAAAACGCTTTAAATTTGCTGACTTCTTATATTGAACATTATGCAAACAAAACATGTTGATGTGCTCGTGATTGGTGCCGGCCCGGCAGGAACTGTCGCTGCAGGGATCATTCATAAATCGGGTTTGAAAGTGCATGTCGTGGAGAAAGAAAAATTTCCGCGTTTTGTGATCGGGGAAAGTCTGTTGCCGCGATGCATGGAAGCGCTGGAAGAAGCCGGACTGCTGGATGCAGTGAAAACGAAAGGATTCCAGGAAAAATTCGGAGCGAAGTTTGTGCGTGGAAAGGAATTCTGCGACTTTAATTTCCAGGAACAATTTTCCAATGGCTATAAATGGACCTGGCAAGTGCCGAGAGGGGATTTTGACAATACACTGGCCGAGGAAGTTCAACGCCAGGGTGTGCCGATAGATTTTGAAACCACGGTAACCGATATCAAATTTGAAGGGAGTGATTCGACGACTACGGTTGTCGATAAAGACGGAAACAGCTCCCTGATCAAAGCACGTTTCATTGTAGATAGCAGCGGTTATGGCCGCGTGATCCCAAGATTATTCAATCTTGACAAGCCGAGCAACCTGCCTCCACGCAAATCCATGTTTGCCCATATCCAGGACCCGAACCGTTTGAAATATGAGGAGCCGAACAGGATTATGGTCGTAGTTCACCAACCGAAGACCTGGATCTGGGTGATTCCTTTTTCTACGGGCATTTCGTCTTTAGGCTTTGTCGGTGATCCTGAGTTTTTTGCCGATCACGCCGATAAAACACCGGAAGAGCAATTACGTTTCCTGATCAATTCGGAGCCGCACCTGAAAGAGCGCTTCGGCGACCAGGAGTTTGTGTTCGCCCCAAAAACCCTCGAGGGCTGGAGTGTAACCACTGAGCAGTTCTTCGGCGACGGATTTGTATTGACCGGTAATGTCACCGAATTCCTGGATCCAATGTTCTCCAGCGGTGTCACCCTGGCCACGGCATCCAGCCAGAGGGCTGCAGGCCTGGTGATCAGGCAGCTGCAAAAGGGCGAGCAGATCGACTGGAAAAAAGAATTCGTGGATCCGACCATGCAGGGTGTGGATGTGTTCAGGACATACGTCATGGGGTGGTATGACGGCACGCTTCATGATATTTTCTTTGCAAAGGAAATTAATGAAGACTTCAAGCGCCAGATCTGCTCCGTATTGGCAGGTTATGTGTGGGATAAAGAAAACCCGTTCGTGAAAAAGCATGACCGTGCCGTGAAATCGCTGGCGGAGGTGATCCGCATCAACCGAGAACAGGAAAAAATCAAATAATTGGTTTCCCGTATGATATTAAAAAGCTTCTGAGCGTTCAGGAGCTTTTTTTATTGCAGCAATGTACATGTCTTTTTTAACGGCAGGCTTCCGCGCATTTCCGGCAGGCTTCCGCACAGCGTTTGCAGTGCTCCATGTGCGCATGCTTTTCACATTCTTCGGCGCATTGAGAGCAAATTTCCGCACATTCTTTCAGGAGATGCTTGGCATGTAAAGAGCCTCTTGCCACGAAGGCGGCGGCGGTGGCACAGATCTGGGCACAGTCCATGTCAAGTTTAACGCAGGTGCTGAGCATCTGTACGTCTTTTTCCCCGAGGCAGGCGGTGGCGCAGTGGTTGCAGGCGGCGGCGCATTCGGCCAGCAGGCTGAGCAGTGTGTTTTGAGCTGTCATAGTTTCACGTTTTAGGATGAACTATGATCTACAAAAAACGATACCAGTACAGATCTCCTTCACACTAATTATGAGTTGCGTGTTTGCAGAAAATCCTGCCATAAGGCCTCCAGCTCTTCTACCAGTTCCGGCCTGATGGAGATGCCACTAGCCTGCGGCGTCCAGAGCTGTTTTTCAAGGTTTCCGATATTCAGAATATCGAGTGTCAGGATAGATTCTTTGGCCGGGTTCAGTATGACATCGAACTCTATCATCACCCGGTTGGCCATGTTGCCGCGGTGATTTTTTCCTAAGAACAGATCAGAAGCAACATAACCTGATGCAAAAATTCCACGCGGCTCTGTGCCTACCACCGATAAAAAAGCCCTGTCGCCCGGTTTTACTTTTTTGCTTGCGCAACTCCAGTCCTCTTTAACGCTTTCGCCCCGTTTAAGCGCGTCAATGCACTCGCTAATCGTGTGCCATTCGTATTTCACAGGATTCCAGGCGAAAAGATAGGTATTCATGAGGGTTATTTTATAGGTTAATTCTTAAAGATTAATGAAGGAGCGACCGGTAGTAATTTGCTTTTTGATAGTTGCCCTTGCTTCTGAAATAGCCTTCCAGTGTCTGGATCCTTATGGTATTTGCGGCATTGACGGCTACCGCTTTTTCAGAAAAATAAACTGCTTTTGCCGTGTCGCCGTTCAGAAGCGCGATCCTTACGAGGTCCGAATAAACGTTATCCGATCTCTTCTCGAAACGCGCTCCTGCCTCTCCCACACGATAGCTTTTTTCGTACTGTCCATAGTCGCTGTATAATTTCATAAGCTTTAAATAAGCAGGTATATAGTAAGGATCGTAAGCCAGCGATAAGCGGAAATTTTTTTCAGATAATTCCGGTTGCGCTGTTTTTTGGTAAATCATGCCTTTATCAAAATAAGGCCTCGGATTTGTTTTGTCTTTTTGGATGGCAGAGTCCAGCTTGCTAAAAGCGCTGACAATGTCGCCCTTAAAATAATAGAGTACGCCCAGGTTTTCCCAGGCCAGCGAATACGAAGGAACGATCCGAACCGTTTTTTCGAGATGGCCGATCGCTTTTTCAAGTTTGGCAGCATCCCTGGTCTTTAATGCCTGTTCCGATAACAAGGCTCCGTACAATAAATTTGCCTTAGCGGATTCTTTAAGCACCGGCATATCATGCTCATAAAGAGTTTCCTTATCCTTCCATACCTTGCTTCTCTGAAAGCTTAAGCAAGCATAGCAGATCAGTATCAGCGCGTAAAGCGGATTAATGCTTAATGCGTACCTGCTTTTCAGGTAATGGAAAACCTCCTGCAGTCCGATCCCGAGGATAATGCAATAACCGAAGGAAGCCGCAAATAAAAAGCGCTCGCCCATAATTCCCGGAACAAGCCTCACGAAAAAAAGCAGGGGCGATAAGGTGAGCAGGTAAAGAGAGATGCCGAAAGCCAATGGCTTATTCTGCCGTATTTTTTTAAGAAATAACAGGATGAGCGCGATATGAACCAAAGCGCTGAGGATGCTGAGCAGGTTCAGCGGTGCAAATACATCCACATAGGCATAGCCATAATAATAAGCCAAAGGATAAGGCCATAGCAATAAGGATAGATAACGCCAGGACAGATATAGCGGAACAGTCAGCCTTCCCGCTGCATCGATGCCAAGCACAGCGACAGGGTTTTCATACAGAACGAGTTTCCTGTGCTGAAGCGGCAGGCCGAACTTTCTGACAAGAAAATGGATCAGCACACTCAAGGCCAGCGCCATGAACAGGTAAAGCATTTTTCTGGGATCGGTTTTGATAAAGCCAAGGCTTAAGGGAATAAAAACAAAAAAAGGCGCAATGCTTTCCTTAGCTAAAAGAGCCAGCAGAAAAAGCAGCGGGGCGCCCAGCAGATAAAGCGTTTTTGAGGTATTGGCATAGCTGATGGCCGCATGGAATGAAAAGCTCATAAACGTAAAAGCCAAAAGCTCATCGCGGCATTTTAAATTGCAGACCACTTCGGTATGCACCGGGTGTAAGGCGAACAGCAGCATGATGCCAAGGCTTAGTTCCAAGCTGAAGCCAAACTTCGGCAGGAGCCTGAAAAAATTGTACAGAACAAGCAGATATAAAAGAAGGTTGATGAAATGGCTTAGAAATACATGGCGGCCGGCTATTAAATATTCTACCAGAAAACTATTGAGCGAAAGCGGCCGGTAGGCGTAGCCCGATTCATCCTTGTCTACAAAGGTGTGTATGGTAAAATGGTGAAAGAATTGCTTCCATTGCGGATGCTCGAGCAACGGGCTCAGTGCATACAGCTCATCGTCAAGCGCATAGAAATTAAAAAGGGAATACGCATAAACGATAACAGTGGATAAAAGCAAAACGATTGCTGCCCTGCGTTTATTTATGGAAAGTGATGGTATCATTTAAGGCCTTTTTTACAGGCTATTTTAAGGGGTAAAATAAGTAAAAACCCTTAAGAGAGGAATAAAATGAATGTTTTTTACATGAAATTAAGCTGATTCATTCGAAAAAGGCCTATTTTTGATTTGTTATTGTCCCGAACTTGAACCCGCTCTGTACTCTTTTATTGTTTCTATGTGCTTCGTTGTCGTTGGTTTCCCAAACCATTGATATAGAAAGTTATGAACCTTTGGGAACCCCTGTTTTGGTTAAACCTAAAGCCAATCCATCTGCTTCGCGCGCCTCAGCCGGAGGCACCGTTGTCGTACAGAACGGAAACGGAGTATTAGGCTCTGTTTATTCACAATCCAAATGCGGATTGAACTACGCATCGGCAAGCCAGAGGATCGGGCAGCGCTTCTCGCCCGCAGGAGTGGCTCAGCCGGCTCCCTTTGTGATTGGCGGAATTCCTGCCGGTGCCGTCATTGAAAAGGCGTATTTATGGGCGGGAGGCTCTGGAAACGGCGCTGCGCAGACAAGCACGCTGACCGGCCCGGCAGGAACCTTCAGTTACCCGATGAGCATTGTCGGTTCGGGGCCTGACGTATGCTGGAGCTATGCCGGCACTTATAATTACAGGGCAGATGTTACCACAGCTATTTCGGGCAACGGTACTTACAATATTTCGGGTCTGATGGTAAGCACAGTGACATCCGGTAACGATATGTCGGGAGCCACGCTGATGGTCATTTACAGCGACCCGTCCGCCAGCTGGGCAGGTAATATCACCCTCGCCGATGGTGCTATAGTGGTTGGGGGTGGCAATGCAGCCTATACGCAGCCTCTTACCCCAATTTGCGGAACGCCTGTAAATGGCAGGGCTTTTTCGATGGTAGACGACCTGCAGAGCGGCGGCTTTACCCAAACGTTGAATGGTACGGCAGCAACAGGCAGCTGGAACTGGTGGAACTATTTTGATGTAGGCACGACCTTTACCACCGGCCAAACCAGTTCCGCCTTTAATTTTGCAAATGCCAGCGATTGCTACGCGGTTATGGGCTATGGCACATACTATCAGAACACAGGTTGTGTAACCTGCGGCTTCGTCGTCACAGCCACTACCACACCGGCTACCTGCTCGGCCTGCAATGGCACGGCGACGGCATCGGTAACTCCCGCAGGCGCCTATACCTACACCTGGGCACCCTCCGGCGGCAACGCCGCTACCGCAACAGGGCTTTGTGCCGGAACCTACACGGTTTCCGTGCAAAACGGTGCGACGATTAAAACACAAACCGTGACGGTAAGCAGCATAAGCCCTACGATCACCACCGTAGTAAGCCAGACATCGGTGAGCTGTTTTGGGGCCTGCACAGGAGCCTCTACGCTCGCTCCCTCCGGCGGAACCATGCCTTACACCTACACATGGGTCCCGGGCGGAGGCAACAGCGCCACAGCCAGCGGGCTTTGTGCCGGTACCTATTCCGTTACGATCCGCGATGCAAACTCCTGTCTGAGCACGAAAACCTTAAGCATTGCGGAGCCGCCCAACTTAACAGCAAGCAGCAGCCAGACCAACGTGCTGTGCAACGGCGGCAGCACAGGGTCGGCAAGCGTTACGGCAAGCGGCGGAACAGGAGCATATACCTATAGCTGGGCGCCAACCGGCGGCAATGCTTCCGGCGCCACAGGCCTGAGCGCAGGTAATTATACCCTTACTGTTAAAGATGCCAATAATTGCGTCCTTACAAGAACCTTTACCATTACGCAACCTTCAGCGCTGGCGTCGACGCCGACGCAAACCAATGTCGTATGCAACGGAGGAAATACGGGCTCGGCAAGTGTTGCCGTAAGCGGGGGCACAGGGGCCTATACCTATTCGTGGAGCCCCTCGGGCGGGAGTGCTGCCTCAGCCACGGGGCTTACGGCAGGATCGTATACTGTATCCGTGCGGGACGCTAATGCCTGCAGCCTTAGTAATGCATTCCTCATCACGCAGCCTCCCGCTCTGACCGCTACCACTACTCAGACCAACATATTATGCAGCGGCGCCGCAACGGGCGCGGCAAGCGTTTCCGTAAGCGGGGGCACCGGCACTTACTCCTATACCTGGAGTCCTTCGGGTGGAAATGCGGCAGGGGCCAACGGCCTCACCGCAGGCACTTACTCCGTCATAAGCCTTGATGCCAATGGCTGCACGCTTACAAAAACCCTTGCAATTACCCAGCCTGCTGGTTTAACAGCAAGCGTTACGCAAACCAATGTGCTGTGCAACGGCGGGAATACAGGAGCCGCCAGTGTGTCTATCAGCGGGGGCACTATTCCATATACCTATACCTGGAGCCCGGCAGGTGGTAATGCCGCCACGGCCTCTTCGCTAACCAGCGGCACCTATACCGTGTTTGTTTCGGACAATAACGGCTGTTCTTTAACACGCACCGTGGCGATCAGCCAACCGGCCCTGCTGTCCTCCACTATGACGCATACGGATGTATCCTGCTATGGCGGCACCGATGGCAGGGCAAGCCTCGCGGTGATTGGCGGAACCATGCCCTACAGCTATACCTGGAGCCCGTCAGGCGGCAATGCTTCTACAGCCTCAGGCCTTGCTGCCGGAACGTATTCGGTGCTGGTAAGAGATGCCAACCTTTGTGTGACGAGCAATTCCGTGAGTATTGCAGAGCCTACCCAGTTTACCGTCACGGCATTGAGCACAAGCGTTTCCTGCAACGGGCAAAGCACAGGATCGGGAACCGTGGCCATCAGCGGCGGCACCATTCCCTATAGCTATACATGGTCGCCTGGAGGAGGCAATGGCGCTACGGCGGCAGGTCTGGCCGCTGGTGTCTATACGGTAACCATAAAAGATGCCAATAACTGCAGCACGACAAGAACTGTAAGCATCAATGAGCCGGTACCGCTGACAGCAGGCACCACACAAACCAACGTCGCCTGCTTCGGACAAGCTACAGGCTCAGGAAATGTGAACGCGGCGGGAGGAACATCCGGTTATACATATACCTGGACACCGGCCGGAGGAAACAACGCGCTGAGCAGCAGCCTGGCGGCAGGTGCTTACTCCGTCATGGTAAAGGATGCCAACGGCTGTTCGCTGACCCGCACCCTTAGCATTACGCAACCGGCTTCTATAACGGTTACTCCGGGCCAGACCAACGTGTTTTGTACCAGCGGGACAACCGGCGCTGCCACTATTTCGCTAAGCGGGGGAACAGGAGCGTATACCTACACATGGTTGCCTTCCGGTGGCAACGCTTCGACTGCCGCCAACCTGTCTGCGGGCTTGTATACTGTGACGGCCCAGGATGCCAACGGCTGTTCCGTTTCACAATCGTACACCATCACCGAGCCCGGGTCCTATACGGTGAGTGCAGTTACCGCGAGCATAACGTGTTTTGGCGGCACCGGCTCGGCTTCCGTTTCTGTTGCAGGCGGAGCAGGCGCTTATATTTATACGTGGAGCCCTTCGGGAGGCAATGCTGCCAGCGCTTCCGGGCTTACAGCGGGAACGTATACAGTGACGATCTCGGATGCCAATAACTGTCCGGTTTCCCGCACGCTGACGATCACCCAGCCATCCTCCTTAACCGCAGTGGTAAGCCAGACAAATGTTTCCTGTAATGCCGGAGCTAATGGAGCAGCATCCGTGGCTGTTACCGGAGGTACCTTGCCTTACACCTACACCTGGAGTCCTTCAGGAGGCAATGCCTCATCGGCAACAGGCCTGCCGGCAGGCACATACAGCGTCACCATACAGGATGGAAATTCATGCCTGCGGACGTCGACTGTTCTGATCACCCAACCGGCAGCTTTTGCCCTGAGCGCCGTCACATCCAGCGTCGGCTGTTTTGGCCAAAGCACGGGATCTGCAACCCTTAACGTGTCGGGTGGAACCCTGCCCTATACCTATACGTGGAGTCCTTCGGGCGGAAACGCGCCCACCGCCGGCGGGCTGGCAGCGGGTACTTACAGCGTCGGCATCCGGGATGCCTCGCAGTGCGCCACGACCATAAGCCTCAGCATTGCGCAGCCTTCTGCTTTATCTTCCGTAATGACGCACACGGATGTTTCCTGCAACGGCGGATCGAACGGCGTGGCCGCTGTTTCGCTGAGCGGCGGTGTAACTCCTTACACCTACAGCTGGAGCCCCGCGGGAGGAAGCGGCTCTACGGCTACCGGCTTNNTCATCGGGCACTTATTCCGTTTTAATGACCGATGCCAACAGCTGCCAGCTAAGCCATACCGTGACCGTGAACGAAGCGGGCCAGTTTACGATTACCGTATCAGGCAGCAGCGTCACCTGCTCCGGCTTAAGCAACGGATCGGCAACAGTAGCCCTCAGCGGAGGCACCCTTCCTTATTCCTATACCTGGAGCCCTTCGGGAGGCAACGCCCCAACAGCGAATGGCTTAAGCGCGGGCACTTATTCCGTCCTGATCAGGGACGCTAACTTATGCAGTAAAACAGTGACGGTAGGCATCGCAGCACCTTTACCATTAACATCGGCAACCAGCCAGACAAACAGTGCTTGCTTCGGCTCGAACAACGGCTCGGCGGCAGTAACGGCCAGCGGGGGCACCGGCGCTTACAGCTACAGCTGGTCGCCTTCGGTATCTTCCGGGGCAAGCGCTTCATCCTTATCGCCCGGCAGCTATACAGTAACGGTTTCGGATATCAACCTTTGTTCTGCAACCAGTATCCTGACCATCACAGAGCCCGCACAATATACGGTAAGCGCGTCCACCGGCAGTGTCCTCTGCTATGGACAGAGCACAGGATCGGCGACGGTTTCTGTAAGCGGTAATACGCCGGCTTATACATACACCTGGCTCCCTTCGGGAGGAAACAGCGCTACGGCTAGCGGCCTGGGGGTGGGCGCTTATACCGTGAATATCCTTGACCAACATAATTGCGCCGTTACAAAAACATTGAACATCGTTCAGCCGGCAGTTCTCAGTGGAAGCATCAGTACTTCCGCATCTGATTGCGGTACGGCCAACGGAAGCGCCACCGTAACCGTTAACGGCGGGCAGCTTCCTTATACCTATACATGGTCACCTGCAGGCGGCAATGCAGCCGTGTCCACAGGAATATCAACCGGCTCCTACACCTGCTCGGTCCGCGATGCCAACAACTGTCCCTTAAGCTTAACGGCATCGGTAGCGGTGATCAATCCATCCCTCACGCTCACCGCATCCAATTATAGCATCTGCTCCGGCAGTGCCACATCCTTGTTTGCCAACGGAAGCAGCAGCTATACCTGGAGCCCGGCCGGCAGCCTGTCGTCTTCCACAGGGGCTACTGTCACTGCCACACCGGCAGCCACGACCATCTATTCTGTAACGGGCGCCAACGCATTCGGATGCCTGGTTGCGAACACTCTGACGGTTGTCGTGTATGCCGACCCTGTGATTTCACTATCGTCTTCGTCGGCTTCTGTTTGTGCCGGCACGACGACAACGCTTACCGCAGGCGGGGCAAACACTTATACATGGAGCCCTGTCACCGGGCTGAATAACCCGAACAGCAGCAATCCCCTCGCTACACTTTTAAACACTGTAACCTATAGTGTGGTGGCCACGAACAGCCTCGGTTGTATCGGCACCGGCAGCATTACGATCACCGTGAACCCGCTTCCTACGGTCAGCGCAGCTTCCAGTCCTACAGCCATCTGCCTGAACGAAACGGCGTTGCTCACCGGAAGCGGCGCATCGACCTATACCTGGAGCACCAACGCAACGGGCGCTACGCTCACGGTTAGTCCTTCGGGAAGCACTGTTTATACAGTTACAGGCAGCGATGCCAATGGATGCGTTAATTCCGGCACTGTTTCTGTAACGGTAAACCAGCCGCCGCTTGTTACGGTCAGCGCGGTGAGCTCCGTTTGCCGGGGGCAGTCTGCAACGCTTAGCGCGGGTGGCGCAAGCAGCTATCTGTGGAATACTGCCGAAACATCGGCAGCCATTACGGTCACGCCATCCGTCACCACGTCTTACACGGTTATAGGGATCAGTCCTGAGGGCTGCAAGGATACCAGCGTTTATACCATCGGTGTGATCATTACGCCCACCTTAGCCATCAGCGGTCCATCGGTGTCGTGCAGCGGCGATGAGGTCACTTTTACGGCATCAGGAAGCGATACAGGATATACCTGGAATACAGGAGACCTGACTCCCGCGATAAGCCATAGCTTTACAGGAGATACGGTTCTGACGGTTTCATCCGGTATCTCGCCCTGCATTGGCACGGCATCGTACAGCTTCACGGTTCACCCGCTTCCGGCGGCCAGCGCTACGGCAAGCCCTGCATCTGTTATTTACGGAACAAGTAGCCAGCTGACGGGTTCCGGTGGCGGCGCTTATCAATGGACTCCGGCAACAGGCCTTAGCTGCAGTGCCTGCGCTAATCCTGTAGCCCAGCCAACGGCAAGCACGGTGTATACCCTGGAGGTCACCAGCGAATACGGTTGCAAAAGCTACACAACCGTTCTGGTTGAGGTTGACCTGATCTGCGGGGAGTTATTTGCGCCTTCCGCATTCAGTCCGAACGGCGATGGCTATAACGAAACCTGGACCGTTTACGGCAACTGTATTCAGACGATCCAATGCGATATCTTTAACCGCTGGGGACAAAAAGTATTCAGCATCACCAGTCCCGGCGAGGCCTGGGATGGTACCCTGAACGGGATACCCCAGAATTCAGGTGTGTTTGTCTACATGGTAAACGCCACCTTTATAAACGGAGACACCAAATCTCAAAAAGGCAATTTTACACTGGTGAAATGAGAAAATTACTGATCATATCATCGTTTATCGCCCATTCACTGTTGGCCCAGGATATTCATTTCTCGCAGTACTTTGTCGCGCCCCAGCTGATCAACCCCGCATCGTTTGGCGTATTCAACACCTTCGAAGCCGGTGCGCAATACAAAGGGCAGTGGAATTCCTTTACCAACGGCTACAAAAGCGCAGCTGCCTTTGCCAATAAAAGCTTTAAGCCAAAGAAAAGAGGAAGCAGCAAAAAAGCCTACCTGTCGGCCGGCTTGAATGCCATCTACGATCAGGCCGGCAACGGGCAGCTCACCCATTTTAAAGCGGAGTTGCCGCTTAATGTTACCAAACGGGTAGGAGCTGTGGGCTTTTTTACAGGAGGCCTGAGTGTGGGCTTCGGACAACTGACCCTGAAAAACAATAACTTCACATGGGGTAATCAATTCAACGGGTACGAATACAATGCTTCTATCAACAGCCATGAAACGAGTTCGGCATTGACCAGGAGCTACTTCGACTGTGGGGCCGGCATCGCCTATACCACGTTTAAAAAGGAAAAGAATGTAACCGAGATGACCTCGCCGAAAAATACCTTTGGCTTATCCGTCGCTCATCTGAACATGCCTGCTTATTCCCTGACGGGAAGCGGCGATCGGCTGAAAATGCGCATCAATTTTTATGAGTACCATCATATTTATTTCCGCAATTCTAATTTAAGCATTACGCCTACCTTGCTGGTGCAGTACCAGGGAGGAGCTTATGAAATTGTTGCCGGAAATTATTTCCGTATGCGCCTGCAGGATGATGCGAGGTATACAGGCTACCATAAATCGAAGTACCTCAGCATCGGTTTTTTCTACAGGCTGAAGGATGCATGCGCCATGAATATTTCTATGGAGCTAAAGAACTATTCGCTTGGCATTAACTACGACTTCAATCTCTCTCAATTGACCCCGGCTTCCAAAACACAGGGTGGTCTGGAGATCAGCCTGAAGGTAAATGATGCATTCAGGCATCTTTATAAAGGGATCGGGAAATACTGATGCGATTGTCTGCAATTTATTTTCTTTGCCGCAAGGTTTAGTTCTGTGCCACCTCCAGGGTCATTTCCTCCAGCACCCAGTCCTGGTTAAAGCGGTAATGCCTGCCCGTGAGATCCTGCCAGCTTTTGTTGTTTACCTCCCTCCACGTGCCGTCGGCATTGGTCATCAGTTTGTTTTCATAAATAAATAGCCAGTTGCCCTGTTTGTCCTGCCAGGCGGCATTCGGGGCTGTTTTCCATTTTTTGCGGTTGTGAGAAAATTTGACCTCCCGAGTTTTAGCGTCAAACTTATACCAAAGGGTGTAGCCTCCCTGCCAGATTCTTTTTTCTGCTCTCACCCATTCGCTTTTTGTTTCCGCAGGCTTTTCAGGATCTGTAAGTGTTCGGCCAGCCAGGAAACCGGAATGAAGGCTTAAAGCAAGTACGAGAATACATAATGTTTTCATGATTTCCGGATTTTAAATCGTTATGGAGTGATGAGCATAAAATCATGCCGCACCCGAAAGCCTTGTCGGGCCTGCAATTGGCATTTTTAACAAGGTGAGGAATGAGGCTGTTTTTGCATGGTTCGGGTAGGGGATTCTACATAAAGAACGGCAGTGCTTTGCGTTGCCACGAAAGGATAAACCTGATATGATGTATTATCGAAAAGGCCTGTAAAGCCGGTGCCAGGAACGAAATGACGGGCATTTCAAACATGATAGCGCGCGATGAAGAAAAATTAATTTCCTTTTCATGCAGGCCTTAAAAGTCGCCTGTAGCTTTGTACCTGTAAACACATGTATAACCATTTTAAAAACAAAGAAACCATGAGAAACACTGTAAGAAATACCATGCTGGCCTGCCTGCTGGCTGGTGCCGCATGTTGCCAGGCCCAACCTGTTCATCCTTTGCCACCGCAGCCGCCGGTGCCGGGCATGTGTCCAAATCCGCCACAGCCTCCGGGCGTGCCGCCGGGCACCCGCAAATTGGAGGCTTTAACCAGCTTGTCGGGTAAGCTAACGGCGTATGAAGCCAACGATCATTATGAGTACGATGCCTTTGTGTTGCAAACAGCCGAAAAAACCGTGAGTGTTAAATTTCCGGCGCATCTGGCAGAACAGCTGATGAAAGCCGTTGCTAAAGGGGCGCAGCTAACTGTGAATGGCACCGCTGACTGGACACCGGAGGGCGAGGTGTTTCATCTCTATAGTGTGAAGGTTGGAGATAAGGTCATTACCGATACGCCTCCGGCAATAGCTGAAACGCCGCAGGCAGATGTGCTTTCTGATTTTAAGGGAGTGATCACCGGGCTTAACCACGACCGCAGGGGCATGGTAAACGGTGTGATCATCGACAGCAAGCTGTTTGTGGCATTTCCTCCCCAGGCGGTTGAACAGCTGATGGGATCGCTTAAAACCGGCAAAAGCATTTCGGGCAGCTCCGTGCAGCACGCCAGGCCCACAGGAGTTGTAACCGCGCAAAACATGCAGGTGTCACAAGCAAGGACCGTTACCATCGACGACCAGACGTACCTGGTACGTTAATGGCATTCTCTTTCCGTTTTAACAACATCCGGAAAAAAGATGCAGCGATAGCACCAATCTTTGTTCCGGATGTTTTACTTTTAATACCGGCTGCTTTAAACCAATTAATGTATAAATTCAAAGCGCATTTATGTTTTCACACCTGGCTATTTATGCCATTGCCATTTTAACCACGGCGGGAGTCATCATCCGCCCTTTCAGGATAGCTGAATATGCATGGGCCGCAGCTGGGGCGTTGCTGTTGGTTATCACAGGGCTTTTATCGCCGGTGGAAGCGTTTAAAGGAATTGCGAAGGGAACGGATGTGTACCTGTTCCTGATCGGGATGATGCTGCTGGCAGAAGTAGCGAGGCAGGAAGGCCTCTTCAACTGGCTGGCTTTTCATGCCGCCAAAGCAGCAAAGGGCTCGCCGGTGCGACTGTTTATATTGATCTTCCTGGTGGGAACCGTTGTTACGGCCTTTCTCTCCAACGATGCTACCGCCATTGTGCTCACACCAGCCGTAGCTGCTGCTGTACGCGCTGTTAACGTAAAAAAACCATTGCCCTACCTATATATCTGCGCCTTTATTGCCAATGCGGCTTCCTTTGTGCTGCCTGTTTCTAACCCGGCCAACCTTGTTATTTATGAAAGCCACCTGCCGCCCTTGGCCGATTGGTTAAGGATTTTTGGCTTGCCCTCCCTGCTGTCTGTCCTGGTTACATTCCTGGCGCTGTTTATCACTCAAAAAAAACACCTGGGCGGCAGCATCGATTTACAGGTGCCCTCTCAAGCACTCTCTGCGGGTGGGAAGGTTGCCTTATGCGGCATCATTGCCACAACGATGCTGCTAACGGCTGTTTCGGCCATGAACCTGCAATTAGGCCTCCCAACGGCTGTTGCCGGGGCACTCACCGCCTGCTGTGTGGTATTGTTTTTAAAGAAAAAACCGGCCGCTATTCTCAGGGCGGTATCATGGCCTGTACTGTTGCTGGTTGCCGGCTTATTCATTATTTTAGAAGGCCTCGATAAAGCTGGTTTCATCACATTTCTGAGCGGGCTTTTAAATACCAGTGCGCTGCTGGATCCCGGGCAAACGGCCTGGGTCAGTGGAACGGCGCTGGCTGCTGGCTGCAACCTTGTCAATAATCTGCCGGCCGGATTGATAGCCGGCAGCGCTGTTGCGGCCGCACAGCCACCGGAGCTTATCAGGAGCTGCCTGCTGGTTGGTGTTGACGTGGGGCCGAATCTTTCCGTCACCGGCTCGTTGGCTACGTTGCTGTGGCTGGTAGAGCTGAAACGTGAAGGTATTGCCGTAAGCGCCTGGCAGTTCCTGAAGCTGGGCGCTGTTGTGATGATTCCGGCGCTGTTTGCAGCGCTGGCCGCTTTGTACATTGGCTAAGCCAGGGAATATAACGTAAATTCAGATTGAGGCTAAAAATCGGACATGGACAAAAAAGATAAAAGAACATATTCCCCGTTAACGCTGGCGCTGGGTGTGCTTGTTGTTTTATTGTTGCTCATCATCTGTTATCTTTTGGTGAGGTTGAGTCCGCCGGCTCCACCACTGCCCCCGGTTCCGCCTTCTATACAGGCCCCGCCGCCGCCAGACGAATTAAAGAAGATGTCGGGCGTTGTCGTGGGATATTCTCATAATGTGCACCTCGACATCAACGGGCTTCAGTTAAAAACAGCAAAACAGGGCACGCTCACCTTTGCATTCAGGCCGCATACGGCGCGCGCTGTTACATCAGTAGCTGCCATAAAGGATACGGTAGAGGTATATTATTCCAGCCTGCCCAATGATGAGGAAATCTTCTACCGTTTGCACAAAATAAAGCATGCAAGAAAACGTGTGGACGTGGATCATTTGCCGCCGCCGCCGCGCATACCGCCCGGCCGGTATGTGCAAACCTTTACGCTTGACCGTCCTGTTATTGTAACGGACGGTTATGGCGGAGTAGCGGCCTTGCAGGGCGAAGGGAAGATTTTTCATTTCAAGCCCGAACAGGTTGAAGGCATACAGGCCCTGATAAAAAACGGACACTCATTTACCCTACAGGCTGTGCAGCGCGGAGAGGAGCAAGGATTTATCAATAGTCACCACGATGATGTTTACATCGTCATCAGCATTACCATCGACAATAAAACCTTTATGATACGATGAAGATACTGGTAATAGAAGATGAATTGAAGCTGGGGAAGTTTATCAGTTCAGCATTGGAGCAGGCCGGGTATGTGTGCGACCATGCCTCCGACGGCGCAAAGGGGCTTGAGCTGGCCCTGACCGCTGCCTATGATCTTATTTTGCTCGACCTGATGCTGCCGCACATGAGCGGCTTTGATGTCCTGAAAAATCTCCAGAACTTTAGCAGCGTCACTCCCGTTATTGTAATCAGCGCTCTGCACGATACAGAACATGTGATTAAAGGCCTGGACCTTGGCGCGATAGATTACCTGCGAAAGCCTTTTGAGCTGAACGAGCTGCTGGCCAGGGTACGGGCGGGCCAGCGCCGTGTGCTCGGTCAGAGCTCCAATAAGTTGCGGGTGGCAGATCTTGAAATAGACTTATTGAGCCGGGAAGTCAGCAGGGGCGGGAAAATCATTAACCTGAGCAACCGGGAATTTGCCCTGCTGGAGTATTTTGTGAGCAACGCCAACAGGGTGCTTACCAAAGCCCAAATCCTCGAAAAAGTGTGGGATGTCCACTTTGATCCGGGGAGTAATGTGGTGGAGGTTCATCTATACCAGCTCCGCAAAAAAATGGACAAGGAGTTTGAGCCGCAGCTGATCCACACCCTGATAGGCAGAGGGTATATGCTCAAAGGCCAGGTAGAAAAACGATGAGCATGTTCGGTCATACAGGCATTCGCTTAAGGATCACGCTGGCCTTCGGGGCTGTGTTCACGCTGCTAAGCCTGGGCTTGAACCTGTATTGCTATCACAAGATTAAAGTACTGATCATACAGGATAATGACCGGTATTTATTGACCAGGGCCAGATCCTTGCTTGATAAAACGGAGGTCAACCCGGTGATCATTCCGTTGCCGGATAAGGGCGAAGCGCTGAAGGTCTATTCCCGCGTATCTTCCGGGCAGAGAAGCCTGTTGTTCCGATCGCCCGGGATGGACAGTGTTCTTTTGCCGGCGCGTCAGGGTGTTACCGATACACTCGATGTGCGGGTAGCTTATGTGGCCAGTTCAAGCGATGATAGTCCTGCCGAACTGATGCTGGCCGTGAGCAACGCGTCGTTGGAAAGCACACTCCGCTATTTATTTTTATTGCTCATCCTGTCAACACTTATCAGCGTGGCCATTGCCGCATTGGTGTCCTACTGGCTGGCGCAGTTCTTCCTGCTTCCTTTACAACGCATTACCGATACCGCCAAAAACATCAACATGCACCAGCTGCGCGAGCGGGTACCGCTGCCGGAAAGCAGGGATGAGCTCCGCGACCTGGCAAGTACCCTGAACGATATGCTGGAGCGGATCGACAAGGCCTTGCAGCAGCAGCAGAATTTTTTTGCTTCGGCCTCGCACGAGTTAAAAACACCTCTGGCCGTATTGCGCGCCGAGCTGGAGCTGAATCTGAAAAAACAGGGACTTGATAGTCATCTGAAGCAGTTTCTCAGCAGCCAGTTGGAAGAGATCAACCGTTTGCAGGATGTGGTGCAGGAGTTTCTGGTGATCAGTCAGATCCGCGAGAATACGCTAAGAATTCATACCGAAAATTTTGATCTGTCCCTTCTTGTCATAAAAGTATTTAACCAGTTGAAACCATTGGCTGCACTCCGGGGAATAGGCACCGGGCTGGATTTTGACCTGGAAACCGACGGCTTTCTGGTCGGAGGCGATCAGGACAAATTGAAAATGGTATTACTTAACTTGCTGGAAAACGCGATTAAATACAGTCCTTCCAATACATCTGTTTACTGCCACATCAGGAGCGACCCGGCAACGCAGCACATGCAGATCCTGTTTTCAAATCGTATTGAGCAAGCCCTTATCGATACAACACAGCTTACAAAGGCCTTTCACCGTGGCGAAGTCTGGCAGCAGGGTTCAGGCATCGGACTTTGGTTATGCCGGGAAATTGTACAGGCACATCATGGCCAACTGACCTTTGAAAGCAGCAACCATACATTCAATGTGCACATCGCACTGCCGCTTTAAAATTCGACAGGGCCGGTCTCAGCCGGTTAAAGACAGGTAAAAACAAAAAGCCCAGACATTGCTGTCAGGGCTTCTTTAGGTAGTTTTAACATGTTATTGCCTGGTTTTTTGTGTATCATTATGACTGAAATTAAACCGGTTTTTACATCAAAGCCATCAGTACGCCCCGAACTATGAACTATACCCTAACACGTTTCAAGACATGCATCCTCTTTCTTGTGTTAAGCAGGCTTCTTTTGTCGCAGGAGACAATAGAAGGCTTTTATGATAGCAAAGCAAAAAAATTTCATCCAAAGGTGAATCTGATTGAGGATTCTGATCTGGCCTATCAGTGCGAGCCGTTTAAAGAAGGCTATGCAATTGTACATAAATCTCAAAATGGCGGCAGCAGGCGTCCGGTTGGCGTTATTGACACATCCGGCAAAGTCACCGTTCCGTTTATCTACGATGATCTGGAGTGGACGCTTTTTGGCAGGAGCCGTTATTTTCTTTTCTATACCGTAGACAGCATCGGCGTTGTTACAGTTTCGGGGAAGGAGCTTCTGAAGTATAAGCGCAATTGGAGCAGAGACCTTTCCAGGTGCGGCAAGCGGTGTTATGATCAGCAGGGAGAAACCGGAACATTTTTGACCTATAAGCGAAATGCGGACCAGGAATTTGCAGCGGTGAAAATAAACAGCAAAATAGGCCTGTATTCCCTGACGCAAAACCGTTTTGTGATTCCTGTAGAATACGATTGCGAAATGCGTGAGAGCTGGCCTTGTGATTTATGCCGTGCAGGATACGATGATATTTTAGTGACCGACCGTTATGCGCTATGTAAGAAGAACGGGATGAAAACTGCTTATGATTTGGCTACCGGAGAAAAGAGCGATGCATACAAAGATATTACCGTTTTGAAAAATAAGGAGGTATACCTCCGGACGAAAGAAGGTAAGAGAATGCTGGTGAACGATGTGATCCATCCAAAGAGTGTTGTTGATGATGAAGTGCTGGAATGTTTTAACGATCACGTATTGGTGAAAAGAAATGGTAAGGTGGGCCTGATGGATTTGGATAAGACTCTGAAAATTCCTTTGAAGTACGATGATATCTGGTTTTTTGATAAGCGTTATGTATGGGTCAACAGCAATAGTCTTTGGGCCCTGACAGATTACAAGGGCAAACTCATGACAGATTTTGTGTTTTTGGATATTCAGAACCTGAACGCGGATTACTTTACTGATTTTTTGTATTGTACTAAATTGGATACCAGCGGAGGCGCCATGTATATGAAAAGTTATTCAACGAACGCCGATAAAAAGAATCTTATAAAGATGTTAGTCCGGAATAATTTAGAAAGGATAGATAAGCGTATTATATTCAGCGCATGGTATAGTGACTCTGACCGTGACACCTATTCTTATGCCCGAAAGGCGGATGGCTTCCACAGGCTGTATTGCGACGAGAAAACCGTAGAAATTGCCGAAGAGAGTTGGGACGCTATTTATTATATTCCTGCAGATGGTCCTTTTTGGGGATATAAAAAAGGAGATAAATATGGGCTGACAACCACCGACGTAAACTATGAGGCTATTTTGTTTGATGCAGATTCATCCGTTAAGGAAAGCGGAAAAAAGGTCAGGAAAGGCTATGTATATATTCATAAGATTCATACGCCAGACAATAAATGGGAAAAAGAAGGAGAGTATAAGGATTATATCTTAAAATGACCGGGATACCTGCTTTGTAATCCTGTGCATGACATACGCATCATCATTGAAAAACAAAAAAGCCCCGACATTGCTGTCAGGGCTTTTGTGGTACCTCCAGGGATCGAACCAGGGACACACGGATTTTCAGTCCGTTGCTCTACCATCTGAGCTAAGGTACCAGCTTAATGGGCGACAAATCTAAACAGAAAATCCGAATCCACCAAACAAATATTAAAATTTCCTAAAACCAAATTCGGAACGGGGATTTGGTTACTTTTATAATCCCTTTGAATTTAGTTTTAGATATAGGCAATACACGCGTGAAAGCCGCCCTTTTCGACGGCGACAGGCTCGTGGAACTCAAGTACTTCAGCTCGCAGGACGAAGTATGGAACGATATCGGATTTATCCGCCAGGCCCGCGCCGCCATGATCGGCAGTGTGGTACACGATACCGGGCGCCTGGCCGACAAGCTCAGTACCCTGTTTCCGGTGGAGCTCTTTTCTGCCACAACAAAAATCCCCCTCAGGAATTTATACCAATCGGCCTCAACGCTTGGATCCGACAGGCTGGCGGCAAGTATCGGGGCTTATGCCCTGTATCCGGATGCTGATGTGCTGGTGGTGGATGCCGGAACCTGCATTAAATATAATTTTACGAATGCCGCCAACCAATACCTCGGCGGGGGCATTTCCCCGGGCCTGGCTATGCGCTTCAAAGCCCTGCACCAGTATACAGGCAAGCTCCCGTTGATAGAGCCCGATACAACGGCGGTAGAGCTCATCGGGCGTGATACGCGCCATTCGATCCTGAGCGGCGTCATTGCCGGCAGCGTTGCCGAGATAGATGGCATCGTGGCTCAGTACAGGGAACAATACCCCGCCCTGATTGCCGTTATAAGCGGGGGAGACAGTGAATACTTGGCAAAACAATTAAAAAGTAGCATCTTTACCCACCAGAATTTAGTTTTAAAAGGGCTTAATTATAGTTTAAATTGCACTAATCCATTACCGTGAAGAAACAGTTTTCCTTCTTTCATCTTTTTTTGTTGTATGTAGCCACGGTGTGTATGTCCACGGTTGCGCAAGCGCAGATCCTTACGTCAAGCCCTTACTCCCGTTACGGGCTCGGGGAGCTCAACCTCCCTACCTTTGCAGCACCTTCTGCGATGGGCGGTTCGTTCATCGCCTACCACCTCGATAGTACCACTACACCTGTATTTATCAACCAGGCCAACCCGGCAGGCCTGTCGGGTCTGCGTTTTGCTACCCTTGAGCTGGGGGGACAGGCGCAGTTTACCAAAATCAGCAACATCGGAACTTCTTTGAATAAGCGCAATGCCAATTTCTCCTACGCCTCCCTGGGCTTTCCACTGGGTAAGGCAGGCGGCGCGGCTTTTGGTATCATGCCCTATAGCTCGGTAGGCTACAAGATCAATTCTACGGAAGATGTTCCTAACATCGGGACCCTCAATTACCAGTTCGATGGCGAAGGAGGCCTTAACAAAGCGTTTGTGGCCATCGGTCAGAAGCCATTCCGGAAGCAGCTGATACGATTTCTCCGCTCCTCTTTGCGCGATACATTAGTGAAATATGAGAAAACAGCGAGGTACAAGAGGATCAGGCTTGGCAAGGAACTCTTATCGGAGTTATCGCTGGGAGCCAGCGGGGCGTATCTATTCGGTACCATCAACCAAACCACGCGGGTGATCTACCCGGGTTCCATCACCTACTTCAACTCCAAGCGGGAACGCTCGGTCCAGGTCAATGATTTTATCTTCAGTGTGGGCCTCCAGACGCATTTCACGATCGATTCGGCCCGCTATCATGGAAGGGACACACTCAAGCAGGGCAAGCGTGTCCTGATGAAGGAAAAGGTAAAGATCGGCTTCGGTTTCTTTGCAGGCATTCCGTCGGGCGTCATGGCCAGGCAGAACAATATCATTTATACTTATGCCCTGAACGATGTGGGCGGAGAAACGCCCAAGGATACCATCCTGAACTCGCAGAACGTGCGCGGAAGCATTCAGCTGCCGCTGGAGATGGGCTTTGGCCTTTCCTTAAAAAAAGGAGAGCGGCTCAATGTATTGGTGGATGCGGCCACCACCAACTGGAGTGCGTACAAGAGCTTTGGGGAAAGCAGCAGCAGCTTTCAAAACAGCTACCGCGTATCGGCAGGGCTTAATTACATGCCCAATGCCCTTGCGTTCAACTCTTATCTGAAGCGTGTGCAGTACCGCCTGGGAGTGGGCTATACCAATGGTTACCTCGATCTGAAGAATACGCCGGTGGCCAACCTTTATGTGACAGCGGGCCTCGGCCTGCCAGTGGGCCTGGGGCGTGCCTCCGACAGGGCTGTGGTCAACATCACGGCACAGTTTGGCAAGCTGGGTACTACCAGCAATAATTTATTGCAGGAGCAATATGCGAGGATCATCCTTGGCTTTACATTTAACAACCGCTGGTTCATCAGGCCTAAATACGACTAATTTTACGTCATGCTATTCTCCGGACATCCATATGTGCTTGCCTGCACGGCCGTACTTATGCTGCTTTTGGCATCCTGCCAGACCGACCGCAACGAGGTAATGGCTATGGGAGAAAAAAAGATCATGCCTTCGCAAACCGGTAAGGACATCACGATGCTTTACAGCGATTCTACATTTTTGAAAGTCAGGCTGGAAGCGCCGCAAATGGTCATGTACGATAAGGGAACAAAAGAGCCGATGACCATCATGCCCAAAGGATTGTTTGTGTCCTTTTTCGACGATAAGGGAAAGCAGAGCACCACGTTGAAGGCCAATTATGGCATCCGCTATGAAACGAGCCGGCGCATGGAGGCCAAATACGATGTGGAGGTAGTGAATGTGACCGGCGAAAAATTAAATACGGAGCACCTGGTATGGGACGAGAACACCAAACAGATCACCTCCGACGTGTTCGTCAAGATCACCACTGCCAAAGAGATCATCATGGGAAAAGGCCTCCGGTCGAACCAGGATTTTACACAATATGAGATCCTTGAGATTACCGGGATCTTAAAGATAGAAGACAACTCATTATAGGATTTTAAAATGAATAAATTTTTCAGAATCATGGAGCTTATCTGGCTTGCCGGCGCGGTTATCGGCGCGGTTGCTGCCGTGTATTTCCTCATTATCAAAGATTCGGACAGCGCCCTGTATTTTGTGGCGTTTTTTGTGATCTCCTCCATCATGTACCTTACACGGCGCTACCAGCGCGTGAATCAGGAAAAACGCCGGGAGGCGCCTCCGCGTCAGTAGCAAATATTGCTTACCCTTGCCGCAGCTGCATGCATATGCTTTCAATTCTTTTGGGATGACCGACGGGGTTGCATGTGCCTGCACATCCCGGAAAGTCCCTGGGATCAATTACCGGCGGAAGGATCCTGCGTGTGATAAACGGATAAGGAAACCAGCTCTCCTCTTCAACGCCGGTTGATCCTAAACTGGACGTGAGTCCGTTTTTTAGGCTGTAAGCTACTGATACGTAGTTGTTTAATGAAAGTAGGGCAGCTGCACAGGATGCGTTCCGGCGCTTGAATTGCCGGAGAGTTATGTTATGCCTGTACCCGGGCTCAGAGGGCTTTCGGGATAAAGAGCAGCGGTGCCCCGAATCAGCCTCCAGGCCGCTATGCAGGCGGGAAAATTAATCTAAAATAATTTTCCGTTATTCGGCAATAATTTTATCTTTGCATTCCTTAAATTTAATTGTAAACATGAGTGTTTTAGAAAAAATTCGTAGTAAAACCGGGCTTCTCGTTGGTATTATTGGCCTGGCCCTGGTGATCTTTATTTTAGAGAGTTTGTTAGGCTCAGGCAGCGCCCTTTTTGGTAGCAGTGACACCCTGGTGGGTAAGATTGCCGGTGAGAAGATCGATTATAATGCCTTTAATACAAAGGTAGAGCAGCAGATCGCGCAGATCCAGCAAAATAACCCACAGGCTCAGATCAACGACCAGACCAAGGAACAGATTGTGAACCAGGTGTGGCAGGAAATGATCAACGAGCGCGTGAACAAGAAGCAGTATAACAAGCTGGGTGTTTCTGTATCGGCTGATGAGCTGTACGACCTTATGTTGGTGCATCCTCATCAGTATGTGCTCCAGCAGGTAACCGACCCGAACACGGGCAAGATCATCGAAGGCTTTGCAAAACCGGACGGATCTCTGGACGTCGTAAAATTAGGCCAGTGGGTAGGGCAGATGAGCCCTGAGCAAAGCAGGTTCTGGAAACAGCTGGAAACATCGATCGCCGAATTCCGCGCAGCTGAAAAATACAATGCCCTCATCAAAAAAGGCATGTATGTTACCACTGCTGAAGCGAAGGATGCCTTTATCGGGCAAACCAAGCAGGTGAATGCAAGCTACGTGATGAAACGTTATGCCAGCGTGTCGGACTCTGCCGTGAAAGTATCGGAAGAGGAAATCAACAATTACTACAACAAGCACAAAGCCCTTTACAAGGTAGGACAAACAACCCGCAAGATCGAGTACGTCTCTTTTGATGTGTTGCCTTCCAATAAGGACTATGAATCGCTCCAGAAAGAGGCGATGGATGTTGCGGAGATTTTCAAAGCCAAAACAGCGAAGGAAGATTCGGCTTATATCTCCCAGGAAACAGAAGGCGGGCAGGTAATGATCGCTTCCTACAACAAGAAGAACATGGTTATCGCCGATTCATCGGTATTTACAGCCGCTAAAGGAACAGTATTTGGACCATACACTGAAGGCACGTTCATCAAGATCTATAAACTGACGGATACCAAATCGGTAGCGGATTCAGCAAAAGTACGCCACATACTCATTGGCCTGCAAAGCCAGAAAACACAAACGCAGCGCACTCCGGAAGTGGCAAAGCGTATCGCCGACAGCTTAACGGTGCTCCTGAAAGAGAAAAAAGTAAGCTTCGACACGCTTGTAAAAACCATGTCTGATGATTTGGGCTCAATAGATAAGGGTGGCGATTACGGCTGGTTCGATGAGAATAAAGGCTTTGTGGAGCCTTTCAAAAATGCAGGCTTAATGGGTACTGTAGGAAACATTTCCGTAGTGCCGACACAATTTGGCTTCCACATCATTGAAGTATTAGGTGTATCCAAAACACGTCACAACAGCTATACGGTAGCGCAGATCTCCAAGCTGATCGCTCCAAGCTCTGAAACCAACAAGGAATACTACAAGCTGGCGTCCGACTTTGCCGGTAAAAATTTAACTACGGAAGCGTTCAACAAAGCCATCGAGGCTGAAAAGCTGAACAAGCGCATTGCCGACGATGTGAAGGAAAGCGATAAGAACCTGCCGGGCCTGGACGATGCGAAAGACCTCGTTCGCTGGATCTATAAAGCGAAAAAGGGCGATGTGTCTGAAGTATTCGAATTCAAAGACCGTTACATCGTGGCAAACCTGGTAAGCGTTAAAGATAAAGGGATTGCTCCGTTGGAAGAAGTAAGGGAAGATGTGACGAAGAAAGCCATCCGCGACAAAAAAGCAGAGCAGTTCATGGCTGAGTTTGCAAACAAAGCCGGTGCTTCCAAGTCTATCGACGATATCGCTTCTAAAATGAACCTGATCGTAGAGAAAGCCGATAACCTGACATTTGCTTCTTACAACATCCCGGCGATCGGCCGTGAAGATGCCATGATCGGTACTGCTACGGCGATGAAAAACGGCGCTATCAGCCGGGTGATCAAAGGCGATAATGGCGTGTTTGTTGTATTTGTAAATGCAGTGAACGAAGCAGCTCTGCCGAAAGATTTCAAAGGCAAGCAAAAAGAAATGGAACAGGCTGCCAGTGGCCGTGCGGATTACGAAATGTACGACGCCTTGAAAGAGAAAGCAGAGATCGAAGACCACAGAGGAAAATTCTTCTAGGCTTTATCAAAATCAATCTATTGAAAGCCCTTCCGCTTATCGGGAGGGCTTTTTATTTGGTACATGGTTAAGGATTTATATCGGCTGAAAGAGAAGGTGTCGTCGTTGTGGCATGATTATTCTTTGTCTATGCCAGCTTCACCCAAAACGGCAAGGCCAATCTGCCATCAGGCTATGCGCAGTGGAAGCAGTAGCGCGGCCTTCCGGCTCGGTCACAAAGCTGCAACGTGAAGCCTGGAACGCAGGTTTACTTTTTAGAAAACCAGTTTTTAAAGATCTGTTCTCCACATTCCGACAGGATTGATTCGGGATGGAACTGCACGCCGCATACATCATTGCTCACATGCTTCAACGCCATGATATGGCCGTCGGGGTCGGTGGCGGTAATCTGCAGTTGAGGCGGTAAATGCTCTTTGCTGACAACCCAGGAATGGTAACGGCCGGTGAGGAACTGAGGCGGGCAATGGTGGAACAGCCCTTCCTGCCCGTGGATCAGGGGAGTAGCCTGTCCGTGGCACACGCGTTCCAGGTTATGCAGGCTGCCTCCGTAAAATTCGCCGATGGCCTGCATGCCCAGGCATACACCAAAGATGGATTTATGCGAATGGTAGTGTTTCAGAAGCTCCGGCATGATGCCGGCATCTTTTGGCAGGCCGGGCCCCGGAGATAAAATGATCCGGTCGTAAGCGCCGATGGCAGGCAGGGAGATCCGGTCGTTGCGGAACACATCCACGGGGAAGCCGGTTACCTTCTCCACCAGGTGAACGAGGTTGTAGGTAAAGCTGTCGTAGTTATCGAGTACCAGGATCTTCACAAATCAATGTCCGGATAAAATTACGCATCCTGCGCTTATAATGAAGGATGCTGCGATCATTTTATTACATTCGTGTATCACAAATTTCCGCTATGTCCGCCTTTACCGCGCTTTTTGAGGATTATGGACTTTGGACAATTCTCCTCATTGCCGTGCTGGCTTTTGTGGCAGGCTTTATGGATGCCATTGTCGGCGGCGGCGGGCTTATCCAGGTGCCGGCTTTACTCCTTGGGTTTCCCGCCATTCCGTTGCCTGTGTTATTTGGCACCAATAAAATTGCAGCGCTGGCAGGAACACTCACAGCCACATTCAAATACGCACGCAGGATTCGTTTCGATGTTCCGGTGCTGCTGGTGATTGCTGCCTGTTGCTTTGCATCTTCCTTCACCGGGGCGAGGCTCATCAGCCATTTGGACAGTAATAAGCTAAAGCCCTTCATCCTGTTGGTTCTGATAGCGATTGCCATCTACACGGTTTTCAATAAGAACCTCGGCGCTCTTAAAAGCAAAGATCTCACACGCAAAAAGCAAATGCTGTATGGCGGGCTCATCGGGCTGGCCGTTGGTTTCTATGATGGCTTTTTTGGCCCCGGCACCGGGAGTTTTTTTATATTGGGCTTTGTCGTCATCCTGGGTTTCGAATTCGTGAAGGCCTCTGCCTATGCCAAAGTGGTGAACTGTGTTACCAATCTTTCGGCGCTCATCGTGTTCATCTCCAAAGGCTATTTTATCTTACCCCTGGCGATTGTTATGACGATCTTCAACATGACGGGAAGCTACATCGGCAGCCACCTTGCCCTGAAAAAAGGAAATGGTTTTGTTCGCATCATGTTCCTCATCATCGTCACGATCATGATCTGCAGGTTCGGCTACGACCTGTGTTTTGGCAGATGAGCCTTATTTCACGGAAGTTCTTAACCGCCTGCCCGGGAGAAATGGTTTTGTCCACGATATTCCCCAATATGAAATAGTGTAGAGCAGAAGTTGAATTTTTTTAAACCATCCCTAAGTGGCAATGTCCCGATACACATGACACGCGGACAGCTGCCCTTATGCAGCTGTCCGCGTGTGTAGCATAATGCAGGTTAATGGTAAGCCTACGTAAGGAAAGGGAAGCTCAGATCAATTGTGCTGTCTATAGCCTTTGGATCCAATCGATCACCTGTTCTTTGGTTTGCCCCAACTTTTTCTGGATGCGGCCGAGGAGCTCATCGTCTTTTCCTTCTTCGTATGCTAAATCATCGTCCGTTAATTCAGCATATTTCTGTTTTACTTTTCCTTTGAGCTCGTTCCAGTTTCCTTTGATTTTTAATTCGTTGCTGTTCATAGTCGTGGTTTTTATCAGCTGTTTCAAATCATATGCCCGCAGTATAACTAAACAGGCGACTGCGCCGCTGTGCCGTAAATTTGCCACTAGCAATGAGCGTCACGGGAAATTACTATTATTATTTCTTTTTCAAAAGACGTTTCCGGTAGCGTGGTATTTCCTTGAGTGAAAGCTTGGCATCCCGTGTTTGGAAGGCGAGGCTCTTAACGGCTTCCCTGTAGCCATGTTGTACGGCCCGGTTGATCTCATAGTAGCGGTGCCGTTCTACATCATTCTCTATGGCGATGAGGTCGAGCACGCCGCTTTGCTTAGGTTTGAGCTGTTGCAATCCCAACCAGGCTGTGGTAAGTTTGGGGTAGTTCCCGGCAATCCAGCAAAAATCGGATTCAGCGTCTTTGATGATGTCTTCTTTGTATTGACTGAGCGCTTCATGGCTGAGCACTTTGGCACGGAGTAATTCGCGCTTGTATTGCAGGCACTCGTTCTGTAGTTTGGTTTTGGCTTTGATCAGCAGGGTGATATGTTTGAATAGCGTGAAGGCTTCTGCGGAAGGCTTGTAAACCGTATTTTCCAGGCTTTCGCTGTAACGCGCCTCATAGGCCGGAATCGTTTTCCGGATATCCACGATCACTTTCTTGTAATTGTCTTTCAGCCTCCTGCGCCATGTGATGCTTTTGGAAAAAGGCCCGGAAATGGAATCGTGGTAATTGACCTGCTGCCAGATATTCAGTGAAGCACCCAGGATCAGCGAATCAAAGGCTTGCTTTTTGGCGGCGATGGCCCGGCTAAGCGTATCCAGCTGCGCTTCCTTTTTGGAGAGTTCTCTCTGGATGGCATTCAGCGTTTGGAGAGGATAAGGCTTCAGTTTGTCGGTTTTAATGTTGGTCTTGAAACGCCTGATGCGCGATGCCTTTTTCAGGTAGGTATGCGCATAGGCTTTGCTTTGGGAGAGCAGGATGTTGTAGTCCCTGGTATGGTTAATCGTGAGCCGTATCTTTTTAGAGATAAATTTGCCGTGCCCTTTATTTTCTGTCAGCAATAAAGCCATTTTTCGTTTGTTCTTGGCCTTGTGCATCAGCGTAGCAGATTTTACATCACTTTTGCTTTGCCTCAGGCTTGAGTATGCGTTGGAGTATGAGGTCATGGCGCTGTCCAGGAATTGCATCTGCGAAAGAGAATCTTTTTCCGCACGAGCCTGTTGCCAGTTGATGAGGCCTGTTTGGCCTTCGCAAAGCGTGGTGATAAAATGGTTGTGGGGATTAAACGTCCGGCTCCTGGCATTCAGGTCCTGCCATTGCTGTTTCCGGTCAAGTTCTGCATAACGGTCGCAGTCAGGGCATTCTGCGCCCTGCCGGTTTTGCGATTTCAGTATGCTGTCGTTAAAATAGTACCAGGCGCTGTCGGTTTCCAGTTCGCGGAAGTTCCGCGTATCGCCGGGGTTCCAGATGGGGTTATCCGGTATGTGTGTCATCGCAAAGATCCGCGGTTCGCTGAGGTAAAAATCTTTGGTAATGCCTTTTTTGAAAATCCGCTTCACCCGGATCGGCAACCGGGCCATGCGCTGGCGGAGGATGCGGTTGAAATAGCGCGGCTTATAATAAAAAGTCGGACCTGATTCCTCCCCGCAAATGCTTTTGATCTTCCAGCGCCAGCGGTTGCGGATCTTTTTCTTTTTCAATTTTTCGGGATGCTTCTCAAACCAGCGCATGATCCACTTCGCCATCGGGCTAAGCTCATATTCCACTTTTCCTTTGCTCCAGGTGGCATCATACACATACCACAGGCCATCCAGCTTCACCGCGCTCCAGGCATGGTTGTGCATGTAGATGGTGTCGTTCACATCAAAGAATTCATCCCTGGCATAGCCATAAACCGTGACGTTTTTAATGCCTGCCAGCATGCACAAGGTATCCATCAGGTTGGCATAGCCCAGGCAGATCGTGCGCCTGGTTTTCAGGATGCGTTGAATGCTGCCGGGAACAGGAGCAGTGGGCAAATAGAATTCGTTGTAGTCGTAGGAAATGTTGGTGGTTACCCAGCTGAAAATCGCGTCAAACTTTTCCTGTTCGCCGCTTTTGTTCCGCGTCAGCTTTTTTACGAGTTGCTCCGCATTTGTTTCGGTTCGCCTTTTAAAAGATACCTCTTTGGTGGTGGAGTAGGGAAGGAGGTCTGGATCGGTGGGTGCCTGGCCGAACACAGAGCTTGCCAGGCAAAGCAGGATCGCTAACGGAAGTATACGGAACATCATCACAGTGCCCAGCCTTTAGTCAGGAGGTGTTGCCTGCACTTCCTGCAGAAGTCCCGGAGTTCGTTCGTGTGATTTTTGCCTTCCGCATCGCGCATGTAGCAGGTCTTTTCCGGGCAGTGCTTCAGGCCCTGTGTGTGGCCCAGCTCATGGATGGCGATCTTGTAAAGCTGGTCTGCCGTATTTGTTTTCGAGAGTCTGTAAGTAGATGCCACACAGGCATCTCCCGGGCAAAGGCCTAAGCCCATGATGCCGTAATCCCGGATCGTTCCTTTCGTCCAGCTGATGTCTTTGGTGGTGAGGGCCATTGTGATATGGCCGGGAGTATGCCGCCTGTTCAGGTAATTGACGAGACTGTCGGCCCGGTAGCGGTTTCGGGCTTTGTAGTAAGCCTGCGGGGGAATCGGAATGGCTTTCCGGAGCTCTACTTTAGGATACCGTTTTTTAACTTCGCGGAGCACATGCTTTACCAGCTCGTCGCTGGCATCCGAAAAAGGCTGGATGTCAATCGTAATAAGGGGAGCGCTTTGATTCATGGGTTCGGGGTCCTTGCAGCCTGAGATACAAAAGACAAAACACATGCCATAAAGCAGGGGGAGTATAGATTTCATGGTCTTAATTTTTTTGTCAGGCATTTCAGATCCTGATCGGCCAATTGGTAATCGCTTTCAAGGCCATGTGCCTTAAAAAAGTCTTTCAGATCCGATAAACGCTGAATATTATTGAATTCCAGGTTCCAGTACAATTTGCTAAGGCATACTGAGCATAAGCGGTTCGGTTTGGAATCAGCTTCCTTTAGATTGTTGGTTCCGTTCATGCTACAAATGGCATTGGTGCAATGGAGAAGGGAAAACATATGGCTGATCTCATGCGAGGATGTTTTTATAAAACGCTTCAGGCATAAAGCATTATTCAGTCCGTCTTCATAATAACGGTGAAGAGAAGAAACTCCTGTCCGCTTTTTTGTATAGGCCTCTCCGAACACATAGTTCCAGGAGTCTTTCGGATACAGGTCTTTTGCTGTTACAGCCATTACGACAATGGCATCTGCCGGGATAGCTGGTTGCAGGATACTATCAAGGATATATTTGGTGTGAAGTTGCTCACTGCCGTCTTCACGTGTTCTGCGGCTGGCGGAAGGAATGAGGGAGTCGGAAACAGGGGGGAGAATGCATGTTTTTAAACGGAAAAATAGTTGCAGATATCCGGCGGTTGCCTTCACGATGCTATCTTGGTCGGCGTTGAAATTTCCAATAGGTTGTAAATAAATCACACGTTGAGAATCGTTCGGGCTCACAGGCCTGATATAAATATATTCCGGTAAGGTTTGTCCAGTTTCGGGATGCTGTGCCAACCAATCGCCTGGTTGAATAGCTGGCATGTTTTGATCAAGCAGAGATAAGTGCGAGATTAGTTCAAATTCTCCCAGATGGGATTTTTTGTTGTTTGAAGAATGATCACAGGCTTGTAGCCCATATAAGATCACAATAAGACCGATAAATCGTAAAAACATAAGATGAAACAATTCTTTATATAGCGCGGGGATTCTTTAAAGATACAAAAAATCTGAGTTTGCCTGCGCCAGGCGAAATAGATGTACGTTGATGAGAGAATGTATACGTTTCGCCTTAAGGAAGTGATGCAATCAGGCTGGATTAAGTTCTTAAAATCTTTTCCATCGCTTTTCCTTTTGCCAGCTCGTCAATCAGCTTATCCAGGTAGCGCATCTTCTGAATAACAGGATCTTCGATCTCTTCGACACGATAGCCACAAATCACACCGGTAATTTTTTTGGCATTCGCATTCATCTCCGGGGCCTCTGCAAAAAAGGTTTCAAAATCGGTCTTCCGGTTTATCTGCTCCTGAAGGCTCTGTTCATCATATCCCGTCAGCCAGAAAATGATCTCATCCACCTCTGCCTTCGTGCGGCCTTTTTTCTCCGCTTTCTGAATGTATAAGGGATATACGCTAGAAAACACTAGTTTATAGACTCTTTCTTTGTTCATGGTGCTGTTGTTACAGAATAAAGATACCTTTTTGACTTAAAATCACCAATAGCATACTGCTATCCGTTTTTACAGGCTATCAGGTATTTATGCTACAGATTCGGCATCATAAAACGTCCCGCAGACATTCAGGAGTTCCCGGGTAATTGCAATGAAGAGTTTGGGGGAGGGAGTATTTTTCTAAAGTCTCTTCAGCTTCTCATCATAAGCTTTCATGATGAAGTCACGCCTGGCGCCTACCTGTATTTCCATGATTTCGGATTGTTCATTAATGAAAAAGACCATAGGAGCGGCGGAAGCGAAGGCTTTTAGAAAGACCGGATCAAATCTTTCGGGCAATAAAATAATATCACCGATGTGATGTTTTTCTTTATATGCAGGCAGGCTTTTCCATGCCATGGTCATATGAACAAATACTATATCCGGGTATTTTTTTTCAAGAGGTTTGATGTCTTCATCCAGCATGAGGCAGCCAGAACAACCTCCCCAAAAGCTTATCAAAGCTACTTTTTTGCCTTTATAATCATTGGCTGTCTTTCCAATAAGGCTATAATCCAATGAATCGAAATTGATTTTGGTTCCGATCAGCTTGTGATGAGTTTGAGGCACTAATTGCTTGATGGTTTGCTTTCCCTTCTCGGAAATGATGCGCAGGGCATACATTTCCGAGCTTTGCTTTATCCAGAAAGAATTGTAATCCATTTTCCGGTTATGCTCGTCCAGGTATGTATAAAGCGTGTCTGAATAATCCTTGTCAAGAAAATGCTTTAAGCCCGGCTCTTTAATGATTTTTGTTTTTTGTTGTCCCAATAACGAGCTTGTCGGTATAGTGCATATGAGCAGACATACTCTCCAAAAATGTGTCATATTCCATGGTTTTTATTTTGTATAAATCACTTAAGGCTTAGCTTCCTTTCTATGAAGATACTGCCAGATGCGTGTAATCCCAAAGATCCTGTACTAACAAGTCTGTCAAACAAAACTAGTTATCTTTTTCATATCAAACAGGCATTAAGCAGCTTTTATGGCAGCCCCTGATATTAGGGGGTAATAAACCATATTTGTCAGTTGTTTTTTTGCGTCCGGGCCGAGCCGTCGGGCACGACTTATTGAGCTCTGTTTTTTACTGAGTGAATCAGCGTCATTGGATTTACATAACATGAGAAAATCTCCTTACTCATGCAAAATAAAAAACGTCCCGCTAACTAGCGGGACGTTTTAGTTGTGTGAATTAAAATTTACGCCTCCACTTCCGTTACAATGCTCGGGAAGATGCGGACATTGTTATTCTCTTCTCTTCGGAACTGGTATGTGAACTTATAATGCGCCTCCAGGCCTGATTTGTTCGGTAAGCCGTTAATCATCATAATGTTCCGGTTCTTTGCAAAGCGCAGCAATTCCCTCAGGTAGTGCGCCGAGATCTGCCCCACCTCATCAATGATACAGTGTACCTTGAACTCCGTGCTGCCACGGTGCGAGGATTCCTTGATGAACACGTGCAACAGCGTAATGTAGATGATCGCTTTTACGAGGATATCCGTGCCTGTACTGCCGATGCTGTCGATCTTGTGCGTCCAGCCCGTTTCGTTCATACCTTCCTTGATGTTGAAGCGCAGCTCGAACAGGTCCTGTAAGCGGATCTCTTCCTGCTCCTGCTCTTTGATAGCAGTACGCAGCTGATCCAGCAGCTTCACGGCACGTGTGCTGATCTCCCGGTTCTTATGCGTCGCAAAGTCGGTGTTGAATAAGCCCTCGTTGTACACCAGGCCATTCTCTTCACGGAATTCCTGGATCCGTTTCAGAAGCTTGTACACTTTGTTATCCGAATCTTCCAGGCGGATCTTGATGAACTCGATCAGCTTCGATTCTTCGAATTCCGCTTTTTTAAAGTCCTCCGCGATCAGGGTGATGATATGTTGGATCTTGTCTTTCTGTCCGCTCAGCTCCTTCACCTTGGTGGCGATACTGTCGGTTACCAGGCCGATCTGAGTGGCCGTTTCCGCGATCGACAATTCGATCTTGTTCTCGTTGATAAAGGCGCGTAGATTTTGTGCAAAGCGTTCGTATTCGCCTTGTGTGGCGTCGTTGCGGATGATGAAGTTGAAGTGGTTATCGAGGCGGAACTTGCCGGCAAACTCATTCACATAGCGCTGAAAGGCGCCGTACTCCTCGTTGAAGTGCGAATCGTTTTTCAGGAGCTGCGTACACAGGTCCATCACGCTGTAATTGGTTTTCTTCGGTTCGGCCCGTTCAATGATGTCGGCGTATTTATTGAACACCGGTGTTTCGCGGAAGTTCTTGGTGAAGTAGTTGATCCCGTTGTTGAACTCGATCAATTCTTCTTCCAGTGCGCGTTTCTGCTTGTTCAGCTCCATACGGCGCACATTGTATTTCCGGCCGATCTCTTCCAGCTCTGCGCTCAGGTCGTTGGCCGTTTTTACATACTCGTCTTTTTTCTGGATGAGGTCCGGCAATTTATCAAAGATCTCGCGCTTGTCTTTTAAGTAGTCGCTTACGATCTGCGAATACTGCTCGATCTCTTTCAGCGCTTCCTGCAATTCTTTGATGCGGGCGTCAATCTTTTTGATCTCTTTGCTGTCAACCCCTTTTTCCTTGAAGTTCGATTCCTTTTCGTTGCTTAAGCTGGCTTCTTTCTCTTCGTACTCCTTCACCTGGTTTTTCTTTTCCACTTCCAGCTCGTTGATCTCGGTTTCCTGCCTGCCTTTCAGGTCGGCCAGGCGCTCGTCGTTAAAGGCTTTCAGCTTATCGAGCTGGGTATTGAAATCGTTGAGGATGTTGTTTTTCTTTTTGTTCAGGATTGCCAGCTCCTCTTCGACCAGGTTAATTTTTTGCTTGTTGCCGGTCAGGGATTCTTCGATCTCCGAGCTCGCGCGCTGTTTCCAGTCCTCGATCTCGAGGATCAGTTTTTTCTCGCGCTTGTCGGCAAGCTCCAGGGAGTAGTTCAACACTTTCAGGTCTTCCTTCAATTCGCCCAGCTGCTTCCCGAATTTATCGGCAGCCACCATTTTCTCTTCGTTGTTGGCCGCCTGGAATTGGTTCATAGATTCTTCCAGGTCGCGGATCATGGCCAGGCGCTCGTTTTTCTCAAACTGGTATTCCTCGATGGTTTTGGAAACCACGTTCACTTCATCCAGCTTCAGGTTGAGGCCGTAGAAAGAAGCCACTGCGCCTTCTACTTTAGTAGGGTTCAGGTCGGTGCGGAACAATAGCTCCTCGTTCACCACCTTACCGATCGTCGTATGCCAGTCTTTCACGTTTTTCTCCAGGTAACCGTAGAAGGCGTCGTGCTGCACATTCAGCTTGTCCTCAATCGCTTTGATCTCCGCTTTGATGCGGATGATCTCGTTATTCGTTTTCTGGATCTGGTTGGATAAGGATGATTTTAATTTTTGCTCCAGGTTTTCCCACTCCTTCTGGTTCGTTTGAACCAGGTTGGTTTTGATGGCGCGCTCCGATTTGTTTTTATAGTTGATCGCCCTTAACTCTGCCAGTTCCGTTTCCTGCGCTTTGATCTCCGTTTCGTAGAAGCGTGTGTTACGGATCACTTTTTCCTCAGCTTTCAGTTCATTGAACTCGATCTGCTTCGCGGTGACTTCTGCATTCAGGTTGACTAAGGCGTCTTCACGCTTTTGTTTGAGCTCCGTATCTTTTTTAGAAAACTCGTTCTTCTGCAATAACTGTAGTTCGTTGTAGTGGTTGAAGATCTCGCCCGTGCGGGAATTGATCTTATTGATGTACGCCGTTTTGTCGTTGCGCAGCTGCTCGATCAGGGATGAATACTTCATCTCGATGTTCTGCACATTAGATGTCAGCGACTCGTACTCGCGGCGGGCAATGTTAAGGTCTACCTGTAGTTTCTCACGCTCCGCGTTTTTCTCAACGGCCTGCTCGATATTTTTTTCCTTGTACTCTTTTAATTTTTTATTGGCGTCGCGGATCGTGCGGTCGTAGTAGCCGATCTCCTCGCGCACATCCTTTTGCTTTTCTTCGAGCACGGTCTTTTGCTCCTCGTGTGCGTCTGCCAGCTTTTCGAGTTCCTCCTCTTTTTCCTTCGCAGCTTTGATCACCGCTTCGTTCTGTGTTTCCGCATAGCGCAAGCTGCTTCCCAGCTTATCGGCCATCTCCATCTGCGCGCCTTTCAGCATGTGCACCTGGTCGTATTTCTTATCGATGAACTCGATGAGCTGCTGCGAATCTTTCTTCAGGTAGGTTTCAATATCCGAATACTTCTCATTGAACTGGCGCAGCTGGCGCTCTACCTGCTCCAGCTTGATCGAGCTGTTCTCCGTGGTTAAAGAGTTTGCGATAAAGTCTTTGATGAAGCGGCTGTCGATACTGCTTTTGGAGCTTAAGAAGACGTTCGTGATCGACTTCGGAATGTTCTGGTACTTCTCGTTTCCCTTCAGGATATGGAATTTTGAAAGCTGCTTATCCGTTTCAGTCCCGTACAGGATATTACGGTAGCGCTCGAAGGTGTCGATCTGGTTGGAAATAAAGATTCCGCGCTTGTCGAAGCCGGCGATCACTTCCTTGATCTTGATGGCTTCGTCGTTCTCGTTGAAAAAGTAATCAGGGTTGTAAGCCGCATCCACAAAGCGGAACACCAGCTTGTTGTGGCGGTATACGATTACAAAGAAAGGTTTTTCCTCCGTGCTGATCTCATAGATCAGGTAGGAGTTCTCATAACGGAAGTAGTGCTCCTCAAAAGGTTTTTGCGAGGCCGAGATACCAAGGCCGCGGCTGTTGGCGCTGTAAAAGAACAGGATCGCCCTTTGCAGCGATGTCTTTCCGAAGTTATTCGTCCCTACGAAACAGGTATTCCCACTTAATTCAATATCCGCGTACTTCACATTCGCAATATTGATCTCTACAATTCTGTTTAAAATTCTTACGTTTTCCATTTCTTATATGCCGCTCAGGCGGCGCTTTCTTTAATTGTTCGTTTGTTGTCCCGGAGCGTTACGCTTAATAGTCGTAGAGGCTGCCGTAGTATTTGTTGATCACATTCGGATCACTCAGGTTAAGGCCTTTCAGCTCTGTAGGCTTCGGTACCATGATGGGGTAAAGGCCAATGCTTTTGCGCCTGAGGTTGGCAGGGGCAAACTCTTTTGGCGTCAGCTTTTCGTAGCCCAGCACCGGCTCATAAAATTCGGGCGGTGCTCCGTTGAACAGGTTCCTGCGGTCGACCACCTGCGCATAAAACGAAGGAGAGATCTCGCCGTTCATCAGGGCTTTGGAGAGCATATCGTTCAGGCGCTCGTTGCGCTTATCGTAATCGTAGTTCAGCAGAATATTACGCGCAATATCGCAGGCGCCTTTATCCACGACCTTCATGTTTGGGAAGCCGTATTTCTGGATATTGGCCAGCAGGGCTGCCGCCGTGATCGAATCCACCTTCATCTTTTCTTTTACCAGGCGGTATTTAGAGGTGTATTCCGGCAAGGTTTTGTTGCATTTCGGGTTTTTCAGGCAGGCCACACAGTAGTCGGTAGCTGCTTTGTAAGTCCCCGTATTGTATTTTTTGCTGGCATCCACGGTGGCATAAAGTTGTCCTTCCCATTCGTAGTTACGCCCGGCCTCCTTGGCTTTTTCCCATTGCCCTTTGTTCGCCCTATACTCTTTTTTGGTATTCTGGTTGTTGAACACGATCACTTCCTTTGTGGTATCGATATCGTAGCCATTGGTGATGGCTTTCTCCAGCCAGCCCAGGGCCTTATACTCTTCTTTGATCCGTTGGGCGCACATGGCAGCCTTGAAGTAATGCGTCGGGTTGATGGCGCCCTGATAGTTGTTGAACGCGATGTCGTACTTTGCATACGCCTGCAGCAGGGAATCGTGCTTATACATGCGCTCCGCTCCCGAAACCGTTTCATGAAACGTCAAAAAATCCGCAGAGCTTACAGGAGTGTATTTGGCCTGTGAATACACACGCTTGCCGATCGCAAGGAGCGCTACAAAAAGTAAAGTTTTCGATATCATACATTTAGCGTTATGGGGTTAAACAATTTGATTGATTTCTTAAAGATGGTCCGGACAAAATAAAATCAGTTATAGATCAAACCCTGCGTATCGTCGCCGCTGCCGCTTTCCTCGTATATCGCTACCGAATTGATGATGTCCAGCAGGTAAGTATAGGAGTCGAGCACTTTATATGATTCCGTTTTCTCGTCTTCCAGCTCGAGGAATGAGTCGCGGCTCATCAGGTCGCAGATCTCGCGCACTTTGTTATGCAGGGTTTCCGAGCGGTACAGCGGAATTTTTTGTAATTTTTGTTTCAGGCGCACATTGGCATTACACTCTTCGGCAATTTCGCTGGGGCGGAAACGGCTCCCGATCCCGATCTTGTTGTCCATACTCGCGAAAAGATCGATGATATCGATGTAGCGTTCAAAACGCTCCAGCTTTTTTTCGATCTCGCTGTTAGGCTCATGTAGCTTCGAAAAATAGAAAAAATTATTGCCGCGCTCGATGTTGTAGCGGATCACGTTGAAGTAGGCCTGGAGCCTGTCGAAATTCTCCGGGTTATTGATCACGTCATAAAGGCGGTTCATGCCATCACGCGTTCCATTGCTGGAGATAAAGGCACCACGTGCCATCACCGCAAAAATGTCGTGCGTTTGTTTTGGTAAATTGAAATTGTATTCTTCCATTGTCGTTAATTAGTGATTTGTTGAACCAGGGAGTTGTTGAATTCTCTGATTAACTGCTCTCATCTGTTATTACTGTTATTTGAAATCCCGTTGGCTTCGAGAGCCTCAGCCAGCGGTGTATTTCTCACATCTCAATACGCTCTACTCACATCTCATTTCTTCTTCACCTTTTCCTTCATCGGCAATATGAGCGTATAGCCCAGCCGTTTTTTCGTTTCGCCCTCCGTATAATCGTGGTACTGCAGGCGGTATTTAAAGTCGAGCTGCGTCTGGTACTCCATCGCAATCTCTACAAATAGCGATAAGCGCTCTTCAAACGACACATTCCCGATCATCTTCGGAAATTTATAATCCATCAGGTACTCGAATAAATTTTGCTTGCCCTGGTTCAGAAAGCGGTCCACCAGCTTCTCTGTATCCAGCTTGATTTGCTGCTCCAGGCCTTTGTCCTTGAAGTTGCCCGCCATCTTGTCGGCCAGACCACGCACCATCAGGCGCGTAATTTTGTATTTCTCCGAGATCCGCTTACAGAGCACATGCCCATCGTCGCTGTACAGGAAGTCGATCGGGATCTTGGTCTTTGGCGTCTTATGCCCGTTGTGTTTCAGCGTGTTGATGTTCTGCACGATCTCCCGGAAATTGGTTTTGAAGTGCAGGGTCCCGTGGTCTTTCACCTCTTTCAGGCGCTGTGCTTTTTTGTACACATCGAGCTGGAACTGGATCTTATTGATGAAGTCCGTAATATCTGTCTGGATCTCGATGAGGAAGTCGAGGTTCTCGATGAGGCTTGCTTTCAGGGCCGTTACAATGCCAAACAGCTCACTGTCGTTGGTGATGGAGAACAGTGTTCTCGTTTCGTCCACGATGTCCGTGGTTTTCTTGATGAACTCGATGATCGTGTCGCGCTTCTCCCTGTAGTCCTCCAGCTTCTGCAGCTTGATGCGGTAGTTGCTTTCGTTCTTGTAGGTATCATCCACGTTCTTCTGCAGCTTGATGATCTCGCGGGTGAGCGTGGCATTGATGCGCTTGAGGTATTTCTTGATGCTGCGCAGGAAGCGCATTTCGCGGGCTTCCTGGTAAAATGCGATGTGGCGTTTCAGCTCGTTGATGTAATCGTTGATGAAGCCCGGCGTAACCTCGCCGATCTCCATGAAATCCTCGAACATCGCCACCACAGAGTCGTTCAGGCTCACGATGTTCTCGTACTCGAATAAAATATCGAGCGAGATGAGCTTCTTGTACTGCTCCTCGGTAATGTCGTCGCGGCCCAGGAGCTCATTCACGGTTACCTGGTCCCGCTGCCCGAACAGTAATTCAACTATACCACGGTTGTGATAGAGGTTTGATAGTAAATCTTTAACATTGACCTGTAAACTCATTCAATTAGCTCTGTTTAACACATAAAAATACGAAGGCTTGGGGGCGTACTAAAGTCGGGTTATTAACAAAAAGCCGAGTAATTCACTAAATCGCCCGGGGGCTTTGTGTAAAGCTCTGGAAAACAGCTTTTTTACTGTTAATTAGAAGTGGAAAACGTCGGCACCCGTGATTTTACGTGGCCTAAAGCGATCAGGGCAATAATTTAAAACATGCCGGCAGGCATTTTCAGGCTTTGGGTGTGCTCCTGCGGCCGTGCGATCGCTTCGATCTTTATGCGGCACTTTGGTTACTGAGTGCCCGGCCAAAAAAAGGATTCCACCGCCTGTCGGCAGAGTAAGTGTGGCGCCCGGCTTAAAAAAGAGAGAAAGTCAAATGCTGCACCCCCGTTTTTTGCAATATAAGCTTTAGCAGGCTCTTGTTTCCGCCAATTTTAGTATCTTTAAAAGATAATCCAGTTCCTAATCCATTTTATGATTCAATTCGAAAAATTCAAGCTTAAAAATAATCTCACGGTTATCGTTCACCAGGATAAAAGCACGCCGATGGCCTGTGTCAATATCATCTACGATGTCGGCGCCCGCGACGAAGATGAGAACAAAACCGGTTTTGCGCATCTGTTTGAGCACCTCATGTTTGGAGGCAGCATCAATATCCCCAATTACGATGAGCCCCTGCAAATGGTGGGCGGCGAAAACAATGCCTTCACCACCAACGATATCACCAACTATTACTCCACCGTTCCGTCCGAGAACCTGGAAACCGCGTTCTGGCTGGAGAGCGACCGCATGCTGAGCCTGGCCTTCGATAAAAAGAGCCTGGAAGTGCAGCGGAATGTGGTGATCGAGGAATTCAAACAACGTTACCTGAACCAGCCTTACGGCGATGTATGGCTGTTGCTGAGGCCGCTGGTATATAAAGTGCATCCTTACAAATGGGCAACGATCGGTAAGGAGATCAGGCACATTGAAGAAGCCACGATGGACGATGTGAAATCGTTCTTTAAAGCGCATTACAACCCCAGCAATGCCGTACTGGTAGTAGCAGGGGATGTGGAATTGGAGCATGTGAAAAGCCTGGCTGAAAAATGGTTTGAGCCGATCGATGCAGGCATTAAGCCGCAGCGTAATCTACCGGCAGAACCTGAACAAACCGAGTACCGCAGCATGACCGTGGAACGCGATGTGCCCATCAACTCCGTTTACAGGGCCTACCGCATGTGTTCCCGCAAAGACCCGGAATACCACACGGTGGATCTGATCTCCGATATCCTGTCGCGCGGCAATTCCTCGCGCTTGTATAAAACACTCATCAAGGACAAGCAATTGTTTTCCGATGTGAATGCTTATGTGATGGGCGATTTTGATAAAGGCCTCTTTGTGATCTCCGGAAAATTGAACGAGGGTGTAAGCATGGAGCAGGCGGAAGCCGGCATCGATGCGGAAATAGAACGGCTGCAAAACGAGCTGGTGCCGGCTGATGAATTGCAGAAATGCAAGAACAAGATCGAATCTACGGTAACCTACAGCGAAACCGATGTGCTCAACAAGGCTACGAACCTGGCTATTTCCGAGCTGCTGGGAGATGCCAACCTCATCAACCAGGAAATAGAAAATTACAATAAGGTAACGGCAGAGCAGATCCGGGAGCAGGCGAATAAGATTTTAAGAAAAACGAATTGCTCAACACTGTATTATCTGAAGAAAAAATAGACTCCCGCAGATCGCGCAGCGAAACTGCTTTGCGAACTCTGCGGTTAAGAATGTAACAACACATGACCATAGCCGAAATATCACACCGACTCAATCATCTTCAGTTCAATTCTGATGTCATTAACCTGTATGAGGAACCTCATCGCTTTTATCATACCTTAACGCATATCGAAGAGGTGATGAAGCAGCTTCAGGAAGCCGATCTGTTGAAGCATGACGAACTGTTCCTGGCCGCCGTGTTCCATGATATCATTTACAACCCCCAGTCGGCCACCAATGAGGAGGATTCGGCTGAATACTTCCTGCAATCGGCCAAAACCTCCGGTCTGACCGATGCACAGAAAGATCATATCAGGCAGCTGATCCTCGATACCAAAACGCATAAAGCCTCCGTACCACTCTCAGAAGAGTTCATCAAAGCCGACCTTGCTATTTTCGAAGCGCCTTTCGATAAATTGATCCAATATGAAAAGCAGATCTTTAAGGAGTTCCAGTTTGTGGACTATAAGATCTATAAAGAGAAACGTGTTGAGGCCCTGCAGCATTTCAACGCCAATGGAAAGCTGAATCACCTCATCAGCTATGTCAATTCCGTGGAGCCGAATATCGGTGTTTTTGCAGGAAGCTTTAACCCCTTTCATAAAGGCCACTACAACGTGCTGCAAAAAGCGGAGAAGCTGTTTGATAAGGTGATCATCGCCTTTGGCAAAAATCCGGAGAAGGGCGAGCGCTCATGGGATATCCCCAAAACCCTTGCCTACAGGCAGCAGGAGGAGTATAACGGCCTGGTCACTGACTTTGTGGATTCGCTTGGGTATGAGGTAACCATTGTGCGCGGCCTGCGAAATTCCACGGACTTTCAATACGAGCAAAACCAGTACCGCTACATCCAGGAGCTGAAGCCCGACATTAAGATCGTGAATGTCTTTTGCGACAAAGAATTCGAGCACATCAGCTCTTCCGGTATCCGCACGCTGGAAAAATACAATAAGCACCAGGGATATTTACTGCACTAAACGATTAGCACCATGAAGAAACGTTTGTTTTATGTTGCCTGCCTTTCACTTCTGGTGGCGGGTTTACAGGCTCAGAAGCTCTACAGCCTTGCCAATGGTACCACGAAGGAGGATTATATGGCAAAGACGGTCATCATCAGGGTAAAGCCTGCCTTTGCAGCGCTTTGCTCGGAAGAAAAGATCGAGCATGCCGGCTTTAAGGCCATGGCAGCGGCATTGGGCGCTGCCAACCTGCATAAAAAATTCCCGAAGGATCAGGCTCCGGCGAAGGCCTTCAATGAAGCCGGGCAGCGTTTTGCCGATCTGTCCCTGATCTATGAGCTGAACTATTCGGCGGATGCGCCTATCGAGAAGGCCATCAGTAAGCTGCTGGCATCGGGCATCCTCGTTTATGCCGAACCGCATTTTATTCCTAAAGCGACCTATGCGCCCAATGACCCGCTGGCTAACCCGACGGATCAATACCACCTCCAGAAAATCAATGCCTTCACGGCCTGGAATACCAACCGCGGCGACTCGGCGATCGTGATTGCCATTACCGATACCGGCACTGACCCAACGCACAGCGACCTTGCCAATAACATCAAGCGCAATTATGCCGATGTGCCGGATGGCGTGGACAACGACGGCGACGGCTATATCGACAATTACAAAGGTTGGGATATGGGCATGAACGATAATGACCCCACCTGGGAGTTCAACAGCCACGGTGTGCATGTGTGCGGCATTGCCGGCGCCAGTGCGGATAATAACCTGGGTGGCGCCGGTGTGGGTTTCAACTGCAAGATCCTTCCTGTAAAGATCAGCGATGCCAACGGCACCCTGATAGCTGCGTATGAAGGTATCAAGTATGCCGCCGATCATGGTGCGGCAATCATCAACTGCTCCTGGGGTGGAGGCGGCGCCAGCCAGTTCGGGCAGGATATTGTGGATTATGCAACCATCAACAAAGGCTGCCTGGTGGTAGCGGCCGCCGGCAATAACGGCGTAGACGGCGATTTCTTTCCCGCCTCTTACAATTATGTGCTTGCGGTAGCCAACACCAATTCAAGCGATACCAAAAATTTCAGCTCCAATTACGGCTACTTTGTGGACGTATGCGCACCCGGAGAAAACATCAACTCCACCTGGCCAGGAAGCTTTTACATCACACAAACGGGCACTTCCATGTCTTCGCCGGTAGTGGCCGGTGCGGCAGGCATCGTCAAAAAACAATTTCCGGCCTATAATGGCCTGCAGATCGGCGAGCGCCTGAAAGTAACAGCCGATGATATCTACCCTTCCAATGCCTCCTACCTCAATAAGCTGGGAACCGGCAGAATTAACCTGTTCAGGGCCATTACCGATCCGCCGTCGCCGAGCGTGGTATTCAGCGACAAGCAATTTACCGATCATAACGATGATGCCTTTATTGTTGGAGATACCCTGTTCATCACCGGCAAATTCACCAATTACCTCGATCCGACAACAGCTCTCAATGTTACGGTAACGCCGCTTTCGGCCTACGCCACCATCGTGGACAATACAACTTCACTGGGTGTGATTACAACGCTGGCCAGCAAAACCAACACGAACGATGCCTTTGCCTTTAAGCTCGGCGGGAGCATCCCGGTGAACCAGGCCATTGATTTTGAAGTGCTGATGCAGGATGGCAGCTACTCGGCGAAACAATTTTTCAGCGTATTCATCAACGTGGATTACATTGATATTAAGATCAACGATGTGTATACTACTGCTACCAGCAAAGGAAAAGCGGGCTACAACCAGGACGCGCAGGTACAGGGGCTGGGCTTTAAATACAAGGGCATCGACCTCCTGTATGAAGCCGGCCTGATGATCGGGAAAGATACCAATACCGTATCTGATTGTGTGCGCGGCACGAACACCAGCGTGTCGGATGTTGATTTCATGAATCTAAATCGCATTGTGAGGGTGTTGCCTTCTGTGACCTCCGATTTTGATACCAGGGCAAGCTTCAATGATAATGCAGCATTCACGCCGATCAAGGTGGAAGTGGAGCAGAATACCTACGCCTGGAGTTCGGCGCCCTACCGCAATTTTGTGATCTGGGAATATAACATTAAGAACACGCATGCTACGGATACCCTGAAAAATGCCTATGCCGGTATTTTTGCCGATTGGGATATCGACGGGTCGAGCTATACGCAAAACCGGAGTAATTATCATGCCGCAACTAAAATGGGCTATAGCTTTTACACGGCTGCCAATGGGAAATACGGCGGCATTAAATTGCTGACTGATACGGCTGCACCAAATTTTTATGCGGTAGACCACGTCAGCGGCGGTAACGGCGGGCTCGATTTTGCCAACGGCGTGGACAGCTGGGATAAGTACAAGTCGATGAGCACACAGCGCCTGGCAGCAGGAGTTGCCGGTGCCGGCAACGATGTGATCAATGTGATGAGCACCGGTCCGCTGAAAATTGCGCCGGGTAAATCGGTGAAAGTAGCCTTTGCCATTCTGGGAGCCGACAGCCTCACGCCCCTGATCCACGCGGCCATGCAGGCCGATACGGTTTACCATAAGTTGAAATTGCCACCGGTGCAGCCCAATGCGATTGATGAGCTTGTGGATGCATCTGTAACTATATTTCCTAACCCGGCCAAAAGCAGCATGACCATTTTGCAGGAGAAGCCCCTGTTTGCAACGTTTGAGCTCTATAGCGTGAATGGCGTGCTGGTTTCGGAGAATAAGCTGGAGAGTGCACGCCAAACAATTGATATGGCAGGCTTTTCGGAAGGGATTTATGTCATCCGGTTGATTGGGCCACAAAAATCGGTCTTCAAAAAAATAGTGCTGATCAGATAGCTTATGGTAGGGTATAGAAGAGTTCTAATGTTTGTTATCATAGGAACTTTAATTGCCTGTGTTATCTGGGGGTATATGTGTTACTATGAGTATACGTATAATAAGAGCAAATACAGGTTTATAGAAAAGCTGGTTCCTGAAAAATATAGGTTACGCAATACTGCGGATGATGAGTGGTTAATATTTGATCCTTGCGGATTAACAGAAAGCGACTTTGAGTATTGTTATAGTAAAGCCTGTCATTACGATTCACTCCAGCAAGCCGACTCTTCTCGATACTACTATGAAAAACTACTTAGCCATCACAATAGTCCAAATGAAAAGGAATACGAAAAAATATTTTCCTGCGAGAATGACTATAAGGAATATAGATATGCTAAATGGGTTAAATATTCAATGGCTTCTGAAAAAACAGGCGATAAAAAAATAAGATTGCTTTTGGATATTGAATTAAAATCTTTTCAGTGATGCGGTTACTTTTCCCCAAATCAGCACTAGTAAAGGCATGGTTTATTTGATAAAAGACATTTTATACGCATAACGCATAGACACCTTGATCCATAAGTACGATGACAGCGGCTGCATTTATTATCCCCGGTTAAAGAGCCCGAATATTCCTGCGCTCCGCCTTGCAAAATTTCCCTATATTTACCCTTTATTTTTTTGACACATGGAATTAAATGCATTAACGGCTATTTCGCCGGTTGACGGACGTTACAGGAAAGCAACCCAGGAGCTGGCGGCTTATTTTTCGGAATTCGGCCTGATCCGCTACCGCGTGCAGGTAGAGATCGATTACTTTATTTTATTATCGCAGCAAGGCCTTCCACAATTGCCGGCTCTGAGCGCCTCGCAGATCGAAGGGCTGAAAGCAGTTTATAAACACTTTTCCTTTGCCGATGCAGAAACCATTAAGGAAACGGAAAAAACCACCAACCACGATGTGAAAGCCGTGGAATATTTCATCAAGGAAAAATTAAAAGCGCAGGGCCTGGAAAGCTACCTGGAGTTTGTACACTTTGGCTTAACCTCACAGGACATTAATAATACCTCCATTCCATTATCATTGAAACAAGCAAACGCAGAGGTCGTATTGCCCACTTTAACTACCGTGATGGAAAAGCTGATCGCCTTGTCGCGCGAATGGAAAGATGTTTCCCTGCTCGCCCGCACCCATGGGCAGCCGGCTTCGCCAACGCGCCTCGGAAAAGAATTTTATGTGTTTGTAGAACGCTTGCAGATCCAGCTCAACCAGTTAAAGGCTGTTCCCTTCTCTGCTAAGTTCGGCGGTGCTACGGGGAATTTCAACGCCCACTATGTGGCTTACCCGGAACACGACTGGATCGCCTTCGGAAATGAATTTGTGAATCACACTTTAGGCTTAAGCCGTAGCCAGTTTACCACGCAGATCGAGCACTACGATAATATTGCCGCTTACTGCGATGCCCTGAAACGGATCAATACCATTTTACTGGATCTGTGCCGCGATGTATGGACCTATGTGAGCATGGATTACTTCAAGCAAAAGCTGAAAGCCGGCGAGATCGGGTCTTCTGCCATGCCGCATAAAGTCAACCCGATCGACTTTGAAAATGCCGAAGGGAATTTAGGAATTGCCAATGCCATCCTGGAGCATCTCTCGGCTAAGCTGCCGGTTTCGCGCTTGCAGCGCGACCTCACAGATAGCACCGTACTGAGAAACATCGGTGTGCCTGTGGCGCATGTCCTGATCGCTTACAAAAGCATTTTAAAAGGATTGGATAAGCTGATCCTCAATGAAGAGATCTTCAACCGTGACCTCGAAAACAACTGGGCTGTGGTGGCGGAAGCCGTACAAACTATTCTGCGTCGCGAAGGTTACCCGAAACCTTATGAAGCATTGAAAGACCTGACCCGCACCAACAGTGTTATCACCAAAGAATCCATGCATGTGTTCATCAAGGGATTGAATGTAAATGAAGATGTGAAAAAAGAATTGCTGCAGATTACGCCGCAAAACTTTACAGGAAAAAATCCCGGCTTCTGATCTTGTTCATTCGACATGGGACGAACAACCGGTTTTTCGGATCGCCTGTCATTTCAAGGACCTTATAGGAAGGTTTCACTCAAAAATCGGGTATTTCTACCTGTTTTCCGGAAGTGTTATTTAGACTAATATTGGGTAAAAACTAGTATTAACCCCCTATTAATTTAAAAACATTATGGACGAGTACATTGGAATCATCAAAATCTTTGGAGGAAACTTCGCGCCGAAAGGCTGGTTTACATGCAACGGGCAGTTATTATCTATTGCACAATACAGTGCGTTATTCTCTCTTTTAGGAACGACTTATGGCGGCGACGGCATAACCACTTTCGCTTTGCCGAATCTGCAAAGCCGCGCGCCAATCGGTATGGGGCAAGGCCCGGGACTTAGCTACCGCGCGCAGGGCCAGGTAGGCGGAAGCGAAAACAACACGCTGTTAGTCCCTAACATTCCGCCGCACAATCACCCTGCAACGTTATCCGTTAACAATACCGATTCCGGGCAAGGCGTTGCGACAACAGGAGCGAGTATTGCTACACCCGGCACGCTTAGCGGCAGAACATTTACAGCCACTTTAGGTTACAACACGGCAACGCCTAACACAGCCTTAAATGCTGCTTCGGTTACCACTGCCCCAATCGGCCAGGGAATGCCTGTTAATAATATGCAGCCTTTCATCGCGATGAATTACATCATCTGCTGGTCGGGCGTGTATCCATCCAGGCCATAATGCCAGAACACCTTCCGGATACAAGTACAGAGGTATCGTTTGCACAGTATGAGTTACACGCTATTCTTTCTTGCTTGTTTCCGGAAGGTTATGTGATAATGACATGATCAGCCGAAGGGTGTATCCGCCAGACCAAATGACACATAGCCTTTAACAGACAGGGTTCCTGGCGTTCGATTACCTTAGCTCTTTGGATTGAAATGTTTTATTTTTTGAATGATCTTATTGATTATTAATCTATTAGCTTACTGGATAGGGGTTTAAAATCGGGTATTTCTACCTGTTTTTTATCAATGCTATTTGGGCTAATATTGAAACAACTAAACCTTTTTTTATTAACCCCCCAAAAACAAAAAAATCATGGATGAGTACATGGGAATGATCAAAATTTTTGCCGGAAACTTCGCCCCGACAGGTTGGCTGATGTGTAACGGACAATTATTATCTATTGCACAAAACAGCGCCTTATTCTCTATTTTAGGGACTACGTATGGTGGTGATGGCATCACAACCTTTGCCTTGCCGAATTTTCAAAGCCGTGTGCCGATCGGGATGGGGCAGGGACCAGGCCTGAGCTATCGCAGCCAGGGTGAAGTATCCGGCACCGAAACCAATACCCTGAACATCACGAACATTCCGCCGCACAATCACCCGGCAAGCTTATTGGTAAATAATACCGACTCTTCACAGGGCGCTGCCACACCAGGGGCAAGCCTTGCCACACCGGGGACCCTCAGTGGCAGAACATTCACAGCAAGCTTAGGCTACAATACGGCAACGCCTAATACAGTGTTAAACCAGGCTTCGGTAGTAACGGTGCCGGTAGGGCAGGGCCTGCCCGTAAACAATATGCAGCCGTATATTGCCATGAATTATATCATTTGCACTCAGGGGCTTTATCCATCCAGGCCATAAACAACAAATTATTTTTTATTAATCCTTAAAACCAAAAAACATCATGGACGAGTACATTGGAATCATCAAAATCTTCGCAGGAAACTTTGCGCCACGCGGCTGGGCGATGTGTAACGGGCAGTTATTGCCGATCTCACAATACAGCGCCGTATTTTCTCTTTTAGGAACCACTTACGGTGGCGACGGTATCTCAACCTTTGCTTTGCCAAACCTGCAAAGCCGCGCGCCGATCGGTATGGGTCAAGGCCCTGGTCTGAGCTACCGCTCACAAGGCGAAGTAGCAGGAACGGAAACCAACACACTGTTGATCTCCAACATTCCGCCGCACAATCACCCTGCTACCTTATCCGTGAACAACACAGACTCTTCACAAGGAGCCGCTACACCGGGCGCCAGCCTTGCCACGCCGGGAACTCTCAGTGGCAGAACGTTTACAGCAAGCTTAGGTTACAATACAGCAACACCTAATACACCCTTGAACCAGGCTTCGGTAACAACAGCGCCGATCGGCCAGGGCTTACCGGTAAATAACATGCAGCCCTTCATCGCAATGAACTATATCATTTGCCTGGAAGGCATTTACCCGTCCAGGCCATAAGGCAAATAGCAAAGGGCAAAAGAATGGTTAGATCTTTTGCCCTTTTGCTTTATAAGACCATTGAGGTATATCGTTAAAATCATAGATCAGTGCCGCATGGGTGTATCCCTGCAAATTATACAAGGAAACAACACAATACGGATTGGTGATAGAAGACTCTGCTGAATGCAGGATCACCTCACCGAAGATGCGGAGGTGCGTATGAATGCAAAGATCGGGAGTTGCCGAAAAATCAGTTGGCAATTCATAGAATTTGCTTTCAAAGATGCCGGGAGAGTTATTGGCCCGGTAAAAATCAAGTTCTTTATTTATTGAAAACAACCTGTCCACCTGTAAGCGGTGCCCGTATGGTAAACGGCTGGGATATTGATCCGTACTTTTCAGATAAGGTTCTTCCCCATGAAACGTAAAAACGAGGTCGAGGTTGATCTCTTCCGGAATCAAAATGCCGCCTTTCTGAAGCTGTGGCGCCAGGTTCTGTGTAATGGACACCTGCGGCTCGCGGATCAGTGCATAGAACATCGTTTCCGACACTACCAGGTGCAGCGGTCTCGATGCAGGCGATTGGTAACGGATGGCATCAGCCTGTTGCATGTTCACCTGGTAATCTTCCAGCCCTGCGGCAGACAAGATGCCGGCAACTGAGCGCAACGAATCCGTGTTAATGTCCAGCAGCAGCACATCCAGCTCGGCAGGAGCAAACAGCGGAAGCAGGGGCAGGATCAGCGTGGCATAAGGGCCGCAGCCGGCATACAGGATGTTGAGCTTTTGACCCGGGAAACGCCTGAGCAATTCGCGTAGAGCCAGGTGAGTCCCTTTCAGGAACCTGGCTGTACGGATGAACTCATCCAGGCAAATGGCCGCGTCATAGGAAGACAGCGCAATGCCGCCTTGAAGCAGCACTTCATTTCCTTTCTCCTGCTGCGAATGGCTTTGATCGCCGGGAACAAAACGGGAGTAGAACGCCGATAAGTGGCGCACGGCTTCGATCTCCTGATCGATCCCCGATGAATGAAGGATCTGGGTTGTAATATCAGCTAATGTCTCTTTCATACTGTTTTAAACAATGCAAATAAAAAATAAAAATAAATATATAGCAATTAATCTATCTTTGGTCTATTAAAAAAACCCCTTCGAATGAAAAAAAACAATTTTTACGTCATTTTACTAATCTTATTATCATCGTTTTCGTGGGCGCAAACTACGGAAACCTTTGAGACGGAAAGCCCCGGGTCAACATCATTTACCGACAATGGTCAGGTGTTTAATATTACCACCCAGCTAAGCGGCACTCAGCCATTTGATATTTATTCGAGCGGTTCAGCATACGGATGGAACGGTACGGCTGCCGATTTCCGCTTCATTGATAACAGCAGCGGGACGATTGCCGGCCAGAATATCGGATTTACCATCTCATCCTCTGGCGCAGTTCCGTTCCGCTTAAACAGCTTTTACATCTACCTTGGCAGTGCGTCAGCAGCTCTTGGCGTGCCGGGCTCTTTAACTCTGGTAGGTAAGCTGGGCGGTGTTACTAAATACACCGCTACTGCCAGCTCCGGCTTTGTATCAAGCCTGGGTACCAATAACGGCTTTACATTTATTAATTTAACCACCTTTGGTGGTTCGAATAATTCCGGCACAGCGATCGATCAGATCGTCATTACCACAGGAGGCCAGTTTGAATACGCGGCTTTAGACGCTTTTACCTGGACATCCATCACGCCTTTATCTGCGGTTACCTCTGCCACCAATACAAGCTGTAATGGCGGCTCCAATGGTCGCGCATCAGTTACCGCCAGCGGTGGCACGGGCGGCTATACCTATTCCTGGGCACCGAGCGGTGGTACAGCTTCGCTTGCTACCGGCCTTTCCGCGGGCACTTACACGGTAACGGTGACAGATGCTTCCTCTTCCACTAAAACAGCGACAGTAGTAATTACCCAGCCTTCGGCACTCGTTACGACGCCGGGCTTTACCAACACAAGCTGCAATGGCGGCTCCAACGGTCGTGCCTCGGTATCCGTAAGCGGCGGTACACCTTCTTATTTCTATTCCTGGGCGCCGAGCGGCGGCACAGCATCTTTGGCTACAGGACTGTCTGCGGGCAGTTATACAGTAACCGTCACGGATAATAACAGCTGTACCAAAACTCAAGCCGTTACCATAAGCCAGCCTCCGGCAATTGTTTCCACAGCATCCTCTACCAGCGTGACCTGTAACGGTGGCACTAACGGTACGGCATCTGTTACCGTGAGCGGCGGTACGCCATCCTATTTTTATTCCTGGGCGCCGAGCGGCGGTACAGGCGCGGGAGCCACGGGTCTTACTGCCGGCAGCTATACTGTTACCGTTACCGACAATAACAGTTGTACGCGAGCCACGACAGTTGCCGTTGTTCAGCCAAGCGCAATCACTACCAATACGTCCGTTGTAAATGTTGCCTGTAATGGTTATTCCAACGGCATTACGGCTGTCTCCGTATCCGGCGGCACTTCTCCTTATACCTTCACCTGGTCGCCAAGCGGCGGAAACAGCAATATCGCCACAGGACAGCCGGCAGGTTCCTATACCGTAAATGGCCAGGATAATAACAACTGTCCCTTTAGCAGGATCGCCAACGTTACGCAGCCTCCGGCACTGGTTGCCAGCACCTCGTTTACCAATGCATTGTGCAATGGCGGTTCTAACGGTGTTGCCAGTATAACAGTAAGTGGCGGAACGCCCGGATATAGCTATACCTGGTCTCCTAGCGGCGGCAACAGTGCTACCGCCACCGGCTTATCGGCAGGCACCTATACCTGCAATATGGAAGATGTCAATGGCTGCCCGATCAGTAAAACCGTAACCATTGGGCAACCTGCGGCTATGGGAACGGCTACTTCGGTAACGAACGTAAGCTGTAACGGTGGCTCCAATGGTGTGGCTGCGGTTACCGTTACAGGCGGTGCAGGAGGCTATACCTACAGCTGGGCGCCAAGCGGTGGCACAGCAGCCACGGCTACCGGCCTTGCTGCAGGCAATTATACCGTAACAGCAAGAGATGCTAATAACTGTCCGCAAACGGCTATCGCCACAATCACTCAGCCTTCAGCTCTCGTCACCTCAACCGCAGTGACCAATGTGGCCTGCAACGGCGGTTCCAATGGTGTGGCGTCTATATCCGCCTCGGGCGGTGCAGGCGGCTACAGCTACTTATGGAGTACGGGCTCTTCCCTGCAAACCATCACCGGTTTAATGGCCGGCGTGTATACCGCTACCGTAACGGATGCCAACTCCTGTATCAGCATTAAAGCAGCAACGGTCACTCAGCCTACTGCTCTCGTCACCTCAACAGCAGTAACGAATGTAGCCTGCAACGGCGGTTCCAATGGTGTAGCGTCTATATCCGCTTCGGGCGGTGCAGGCGGCTACAGCTATTTATGGAGTACGGGATCTTCTCTGCAAACCATTACCGGTTTAATGGCCGGTGTGTATACCGCTACCGTAACGGATGCCAACTCCTGTATCAGCATTAAAGCAGCGACGGTCACTCAGCCTACTGCTCTGGTAACCTCAACCGCAGTAACGAATGTGGCTTGCAACGGCGGTTCCAATGGTGTAGCTTCTGTTACTGCATCGGGCGGAGCAGGCGGCTATAGTTATTTATGGAGCAATGGCGGTTCCACCTCTACGATCACCGGTTTAATAGCCGGCGTGTATACTGCTACCGTAACGGATGCCAACTCCTGTACCAGTATCAAAGCAGCGACGGTTAACCAATCTCCGGCGATCCTGACATCAACATCGGTAACCAATGTGTCCTGCAACGGCGGATCCAACGGCGGCGCTGCGGTTTCTGCTACAGGCGGTGCGGGCGGCTATACCTATAGCTGGACGCCAAGCGGCGGCACGACAGCTACAGCCAGTGGCCTTGCAGCAGGCAATTATACAGTAACCATAACCGATGCCAACAACTGTACAAAAGCAGCTTTCGCTACGGTGACTCAGCCTTCGGCCATTACAACATCCACAACCATCACCAGTGTAGCCTGCAACGGCGGTGCTAATGGAAGCGCCACGGTAACAGCTACGGGCGGCACGGGCGCTTATACCTATTCATGGGCTCCGGGCGGCGGCACGGCGGCGACTGCCAGCGGCCTTTCGGCCGGCAATTATACCGTCACGGTAACGGATGCCAATAGCTGCACGAAAGCAACGGTGGTGAATGTAACCCAGCCTACGGCTATCGCCACAACTACCTCTGTGACGAATGTTAGCTGTAATGGGGGTTCCAATGGTGTAGCCACTGTGTCTGCAACAGGTGGTACGGGAGCTTATATGTATTCATGGGCACCAAGTGGTGGTACGGCAGCAAGCGCCAGTGGCCTTGCAACCGGCAATTATACCGTTACGGTAACAGATGCCAACAGCTGTACCAAAACAGCAATGGTCAACGTGACTCAGCCTACGGCAATAGCCACAACAACCTCTGTAACGAATGCAAGCTGCAATGGCGGTTCTAACGGTGTAGCCACTGTGTCTGCTACTGGCGGCACAGGCGCTTATACCTATTCATGGACGCCAAGCGGTGGCACGGCTGCTACGGCCAGCGGCCTTGCGGCAGGTAATTACACCGTCACGGTAAGAGATGCCAACAACTGTGTGAAAACGGCTTTTGCAACCATTGGTCAGCCTACAGCGATTACAACTTCTACGGCTGTTGCAGGCACAAGCTGCAATGGCGGTGCTAATGGAAGCGCCACGGTAACAGCTACAGGCGGCACGGGCGCTTATACTTATAGCTGGGTACCAAGCGGCGGCACGGCGGCTGCCGCCAGTGGTCTTTCGGCCGGCAATTATACCGTCACGGTAACGGATGCCAACAGCTGCACGAAAGCGGCTATGGTGAATGTAACCCAACCTACGGCTATTGCCACAACAACCTCGGTGACCAATGTCAGCTGCAACGGCGGTTCTAACGGCAGCGCTACGGTAACGGCTACAGGTGGCACAGGCGCTTATACGTATTCATGGGCACCGAGTGGTGGCACGGCAGCAACAGCGAGCGGCCTGGCGACCGGCAATTATACCGTCACGGTAACGGATGCCAACAGCTGCACCAAAGCTGCTGTGGTGAACGTCACCCAGCCTACGGCAATATCCACAACCACTTCCGTGACGAATGTCAGCTGCAATGGTGGCTCTAATGGCGTAGCTGCTGTGTCCGCTACAGGTGGTACAGGCGCTTATACGTATTCATGGGTACCAAGCGGCGGTACGACAGCTACGGCAAGCGGCCTTTCGGTCGGCAATTATACCGTCACGGTAACGGATGCCAACAGCTGTACCAAAACAGCAATGGTCAATGTGAGTCAGCCTGCTGCGATTGTGGCCACACCAACACAAACCAATGCAAACTGCGGCTCTAATAATGGTACAGCCAGTGTATCAGCCACGGGTGGTACCGGTGCCTTTACTTACAGCTGGGCGCCAAGCGGGGGTACTGCCGCAACGGCCACCGGCCTGGGTGCCGGCGGCTATACCGTGACGATTACGGATGCCAACTCATGTGTCAAAACACAAACCTTTGTGATTTTATCAACAGGAAATATTTCCGGTGTGATCACCACAACAGCTGTGAGCTGTAATGGCGGCAGCAATGGTGCAGCCTCTGTTGCCGCCAGCGGCGGTAGCGGTGCTTATACTTACACCTGGTCGCCTTCCGGCGGCAATGCCGCTACAGCATCAGGTCTCTCTTCTGCGATCTATACGGTTCAGGTAAAAGATGCAACAGCCTGTACGGTGACCTTTACGGCAAACGTGACCCAACCGGTGGCCCTGGTGGCAAGCACCAGCTTTACCAATGTAACCTGCAATGGCTTTACCAACGGCGTAGCCAGTGTGAGTGTAACCGGCGGTAGCGGTGCTTATACTTACACCTGGTCGCCTTCCGGTGGCAATGCAGCTACCGCATCAGGGCTCGCCTCCGGCATTTATACCGTTAATGTGAAAGATGCCAACAACTGTACACTTTCACGCACGGTTTCTGTTTCACAGCCAACGGCTCTTAGTGCCGGCATCACAGGAACAAATGTTTCCTGCAACGGCGGATCCAATGGTGCTGCTGCGGTAACCGTAAGCGGCGGCACCGGTGCCTATACCTATAGCTGGACACCGGCGGGCGGTACGGCTTCCACGGCAAGCGGCCTCACAGCAAACAATTATACCGTGACGGTAAGAGACGCGAACCTGTGTGCTCTTACCCGCACGATCGGCATCACGGAGCCTACCGCTATGACAGCGGTAACCTCGCAGACAAACCTGAGTTGTAATGGCTCTAACAACGGTGCAGCCGGCATCACGGTGTCAGGCGGCACAGGTGCTTATACGTATTCATGGGCACCGGCCGGCGGCACAGCAGCAACAGCAGCCGGCCTGGCGGCCAATATCTATACGGTAACGGTGAAAGATGCCAACAACTGCAGCATTGTCCGGAGCTATACAATTACACAGCCGGCGGTGCTTGCCGTCGTGATGAGCCACACCGATATTACCTGCAACGGTGCATCAAATGGTATGGCAACGGCTTCAGTAAGCGGTGGTACCAGCGCCTATAGTTATAGCTGGACACCGGCCTCAGCCACAACACCGGTTGTAAGCGGCCTGGCCCCTGGAATGTATACGGTAACGGTAAAAGATGCGAACCTTTGCCTGGTAACAGGAACCGTATCCATTACACAGCCGTCAGCCTTAACGGCGACCAGCAGCCAGACCAACGTGGTATGTAACGGCGGCGCCAATGCTTCGGCCAGTGTTACGGTATCAGGCGGAACCGGCGCTTATGGCTATACGTGGACGCCAACCGGCGGAAACGCTTCTTCGGCCAGCGGCCTGATGGCTGGTACCTACAGCGTGGCAGTAAGTGATGCCAATAACTGTACGTTGACGCAAACACTGACGATTACAGAACCCGCGGCAATAGTAGCAACGCTGAGCCATACCAATATCAGCTGCTTTGGATTGACCAACGGTGCAGCAAGCGTAGCCGCCACCGGCGGCACGGGAGCTCTCACCTATACCTGGATGCCGGGTGGCAGCAATGCCGCAACGATCAGCGCCCTGGGCGCAGGTACCTATACGGTAAATGTAAAAGATGCTTCAAACTGCCAGGTGAGCTCCACGGTAAGCATCGTAGAGCCTGCCGCCATCACGTTCACACAAAACCTGTCGATCTGCCAGGGAGAGTCTGTGACGGTTGGAACCAGCACCTACACAGCAGCCGGAACGTATACCAATGTGCTGATCTCCACAGGGGGCTGCGACAGCACTGTGACAACTGTTCTGACCCTGAGCCCTCCTCCAACGCTGACGGTAACCGCGAGCAGTGCAACCGTATGCGCGGGAACAAGCGCAACCTTAACGGCTACCGGTGCTACAACTTACACATGGTCGAGTGGTGTGACGAATGGCGTAGGATTTACGCCTGTTGCCACACAAACCTATACAGTAACGGGTGCCAACGGAGCTTGCATCTCGACATCAACGATCAGCATCGGCGTAAATCCAAGGCCAATGGTGGCGGCCAATGTAACTGCAACCCTGGTATGCTCGGGAAGCCCTGTGACGCTTAGCGGCACGGGTGCCACAACTTACGTTTGGACCAACGGCGTCACCAACGGCGTAGCCTTTAATCCGACCGTCACAGCAACGTACACGGTAACAGGAACGAACACCAACGGCTGTACAAATACAGCGATGGTAACGGTAAGCGTAAGCCCATGTACAGGTATTGAAAGCCATGGCGGAGCGGTAACAGTATCTGTATACCCTAACCCGGTAAACAGCACGGCTACGGTAAATATCAGCCGCTTCGATCAGGTAGTGTCCGGCAAACTGAGCCTCGATCTGTACGACAATACCGGCCGCATGGTGAAACAGCTCAATATCACAGAAGCTGAAACGGTTTTAAGCCGCGAAGGCCTTGCCGACGGTATTTACTATTACCACATTACTTCTGACGGATCGCCTCTCCTGAAAGGAAAACTGATCGTTCAGTAATTATTGAAACAGTTCATTTGAAAAACCCGCGCGGCTTTGTCGTGCGGGTTTTTTGTTTTTTAAGTTCTGTACGCGCAAAGAGGCAACAGGTATTTTTGAGATGGCTTCTAATTAAAACCAAGATTCATGAACCATAAAATCTTATCTTTGGCCGGTAAAGAATTACCTGAGAAAAAGATGAAGGTCAGCGGTTTTACCATCATACGCAATGCATTGAAGTTCGATTACCCGGTAGTGGAAGCGATCACATCCATCCTGCCGATCTGCGACGAGTTTGTGGTGGCAGTGGGGAACAGCGAGGACGATACGTTGCAGCTGATCAGGAACATTGGTTCTCCTAAGATCAGGATCATAGAAACGGTGTGGGACGATTCCCTGCGGCAGGGCGGGCAGGTGCTGGCCATCGAAACCAATAAAGCCTTTGATGCCATCAGCGCCGATACCGACTGGTGTTTTTACATTCAGAGCGATGAGTGCGTGCATGAAAAATACCTGTCTTCCATCAGGGAAGCGATGCTGAAGTATAAAGACGACAAGCAGGTGGACGGGCTTTTATTCAACTATGTGCATTTCTACGGAAGCTACAGTTATGTGGGGAATTCGCGCCGCTGGTACAGGAAGGAGATCCGGGTTGTGAGAAATGACAAAGCGATCCGCTCCTATAAAGATGCCCAGGGCTTTCGAAAAACGGATAATTCCAAACTGAAGGTGAAGCCTGTCAGCGCGGAGATCTATCATTACGGGTGGGTAAAGCCCCCGAAAGCACAACAAGCCAAGCAGGAGCACTTTCACAAGATGTGGCATGATGATGAATGGATGAAGAAGCACATTGCCGCCACAGAGGAATTTGATTATTCGCAGATCGACAGCCTAGAGGAGTTTAAGGGGACCCATCCTGCGGTGATGCAGGCCCGCGTGAAGGCCCTCAACTGGAGTTTCCGCTTCGATCAGTCGCAGATCAGGCTTAGCCCCAAGGACAAAGTACTGCTCTTCATCGAGAAAATAAGTGGCTGGAAAGTGGGAGAGTACCGCAACTACATCAGTATTTAACATGCAGGGCTTGATCGTACGGAGTTGATTCTGTTGTTTTTTTGATATCTTTAATTCCATTTAAATTCTACAGGATGAAAAGTTGTTTCCTCTTTAGTTTCCTGATGTGCTGCCTGGGCCTGCTGGCGCAGGAGCCGAAAGCCATCAGAAAGCAGGCGGATGCCGATTTTAAGGCAAAAAGATACGAAGCCGCTATCGCCGCATATTCTCAACTCACCGCTGCCGTTCCGAAGGATGCCGACGTGTTTTATAACCGCGCAGTAAGTTACGAGAGAACAGGCCGGACGGAAGCTGCCATTCAGGATTACCTGGTATTCCTGGATATTGACAAAAAGGATAAAGAAGCTCATCTCAAAGTAGCCGATCTTTACATAAAACTGGAGAATTACAGGAAAGCAGAAGACATACTTGAAAAGCTTCTGCTGTTTGACAAAAACAATGTGCCGGCTTTGCAGCGCTCGGCCTATTGCCTGATTATGCTGAAAGAGTTTCACAAAGCAGTTGAAAGAGCCGATCATGCTATAAAGGAAGAGCCGAAGGATGACGGCGAGCTGACGGATGTGACGCATTATTACAGGGCCATTGCCAAAGACAGCCTGCACGATTACACGGCAGCTTTAGCCTCTTACAAAAGGGCTATTGTGATTGTGAAGACGCGCGAGATCAACCGCCTGAAGGCTTTGCCAAAATACAAACCTTATTATGTGAACCTCGGAAAGGTCCAGAATACGGTACATTCCTACGATGAGGCGCTCCAGAACTTCAATGAGGCCATTGCGCTCGATATTCCGGATACCATCCCGCCATCTAACTCGGAGGTTTATTATTACAGCAGCCTGGCTTGTTTTGCCAAGTCGGATTATACGGGTTCCATCGGAAACCTCAATAAGGCCATTGTGCTGAACGGAAAAAACGCACAGCTTTTTTTTCAGCGTGGTCTGGTATATAAAACCACCAGCCAGTACCAAAGTGCTATCAGCGACTTTACCAAAGCCTCGCTGCTCGATGGAACCAATGCCACGGCCTGCCTCTATAAGGGCAGTGCGAAATGGAGCTTGGCAATTTCAAGAGCGCCATCCATGATTTTAAAGCCTGCCTGAAGCTGGAGCCTTCCAACAACGAAGCCAAAAACCTGCTGAAACAGGCAGATTCGAAGTACTACTTTGCCAATAAGGAGAGCGATCCGCCGCAAATCAGGATCTCGTATCCGGCCATCGATTATAATAATTTCACCAACGTGTATGTAAACCAGATCACACTGGTGATCGAAGGGCAGATCGTGGATAAGAGCACGATCAAATCCATCGTTATCAACGACCAGGAAAAGGAATTTGATAAGGAAGCTGTAAATCCCGAGTTCCGCTTTGTGTTGAAAACAGAGCATCTGAAAAAAGTGGAAATGACGGTAACGGATATTTACAACAACGTCAGCACCAAAACCATTAAGGTCGGACATATCGTAAGCGAGACGCGCGTTATTGTGAGCCTTCAGGGCATTATCCTCAGCAACGACGGCTCCGGAAAGCCATTGATCAATAAACAGATCTTTCTGACCAACCAGAAAGGCGAAGAGTTTTACGAAGGCAGGACCGACAGTAAAGGCTACTTCATTTTTGAGAACCTGCCGGTAGATAAGGACTACCTGATCGAGATGGAGGAAAGCGATCCGCAGATGAGGCAAACGGGCTTTATACTGGCCGATAAAAGCGGGAAGGAAGTGATGAAGTCCTCGCCCTCCGCAAACAGCAAGAAGAGCTTTTCGTTTGAATTATTGCAGGCGGATGTTGCGACGATGAGCCTGATGTCGATCGACGATGCGCCACTGATGGTCAATATTTCCGGGCGGCTCATGGGAATGACCACCACCCAGGTGCCTCTGCCGGGTATCTCGTTGCAACTGGTGAAAGGGAACAATGAAATTGTTACACGCAAGACCGATGAGAACGGGTACTTTATGTTTACCAACCTGAAGCCGGGAGAGAATTACACCTTCAGGATCGATGCCGAAGAAGCAAAAACCATCAACGCGAACAAAGTGCTGATCCTCGATTACAAAGGCCAGGTGCTGAAAGTGATCTCGAAGAACAATGTGGGCTTGTTCGAATACAAATTGCTGGATATTGAGAAATCCCAGCTCAGCAGCATTACCGAACCAGACCCATGGTCCAACATCACCTTTGCCATCAAGGCGAAGAAGGAATTATCTATTATTGAAAACATCTATTACGAATCTGGCTCTTTTGCCGTGCCGAAGGCTTCGGAGCCCATCATCGATAAAGCTGTGGAAGCGCTCAAAGCCAACCCGAAGCTGACATTGCAGGTAGAGTCACATACCGATGCGGTGGCCGGCGATGAGTTCAACCTCGACCTGTCGCAGAAGCGTGCAGCCAGCGTGGTGGATTACATCCAGTCGAAAGGGATCGATAAAAAGCGACTTATCGCCAAAGGGATGGGCGAAACAGCCCTCACCAACCACTGCGCCAACGGCGTGGATTGCTCCGATGCGGAGCACAGGCAGAACCGCCGGACAGTGTTTAAGCTGGTAACGAATTAGGTATACGCATCATACTTCCGGCTCAGGGTACATTATTTTGTTTGAGATTGCTTTCACCTCCTGACCTCGGTTCGCAATGACACGGATACATGACATTGATTCGTTCCCGAATGGCGTTCAGGATCTTCGCAATGATGAACAGATCAGTACATTGCCAGGGCCTCGCTGATCTGCTCTTCCGTAATGCCACTCTGGAGCCTGTACTTGCCGACGCCGTCGGGCAGGGCAAAATTCAGGAGGCCGTCTTCGTTTTTCTTATCATGGAAAATGTATTCAAACAGGAGCTTTTTCGTTTCGGCGCTTAGCTTGATTTTCGGATAAATGGCATCGATATAGCCACAGATCTCGTTCAGGTCTTTTTTGCCGATCAGCTTCAGCCGGTGAGCAATGATGCTCTCAATGATGATGCCGAAAGCGACGGCCTCGCCGTGCAGGATGTCCTTCTTTTGCTTCAGCAGTGCACTCTCCAGGGCATGGCCCACGCTGTGCCCGAAGTTCAGCGATTTGCGTAGGTCGTTCTCGTGCAGGTCTTTTTTAACGATGGTATTCTTTAATTCAATCGCATGGGTGATCAGCTCTTCCGAATAAAAATGCGCGGTGGTATCCGATTGTTTGATGTCGTTCCAGAACTCAGCATCGGCAATGATCGCAATTTTAACGACCTCGGCATAGCCGTTGCGGACATGCCGTTCCGAAAGGCTTTCCAGGAAGACCGGGTTTACGAACACACCTTTGGGCTCATACGTGGTGCCGATATGGTTTTTGATGTCTTCGAAATCAACGCCCGTTTTCCCGCCGACGCTGGCGTCTACCATGCTCAGCAGCGTGGTAGGAATATTCACGAAGTCGATACCGCGCTTGAAGGTAGAGGCCACAAAGCCTCCCAGGTCGGTGATCACGCCTCCCCCGAGATTAAGGAGCAGGCTTTTCTTATCGGCTCCCGCATCGGTTAAGGCCCCCCACACCTGCATGCAGGTTTCCATGTTCTTATGCTGCTCGCCGCTTTCCAGCTCAATGATCTCCGCTTCGTTCAGGATCGGGCAATTGAAGAGCAAGGTAGGCAGGCAGTGCTCAAAGGTGTGCTCGTCGCAAAGTAAAAAGTAATGCGTGTAGGATGCTTTTTTCAAAAAAGCATTGAGGGCATCCAGGCTTTTTTCGCCAACATAAACGGAGTAGGAGGTGGATTTGATAACTGACATACTAAAACAAAATTAATGCATGCCCTGGATCTGTGTGAGGATCTGCTTAGCCTGCTGGTTATTAGGGTTCAGGGCAATGATGCGGTTGAGGTATTTTTTCGATTCGTCAAACTCTTTTTTGTAGGCATACAGGCCTGCCAGGTTCATGAGCAAAGGCTCATAGTCCGGGTCCAGCTTCAACGCCCGGGCATAAAGGCTTTCGGCTTCGGGCAGGTTTCCCTGCGCAAGCTTCACATAGCCCAGGTTTGTGAGCGCCGATACATGTTTCGGATGTTCCTTCAGAATCTCATTGTATTGCAGGATCGCTTCCGGAAGCTGCTTGTTGGAAGCCAGCGCAGAAGCATACTTATTTCTGAAATCAAGAACAAAAGGGGCGAGCTCCACCGCTTTTTTGAAGTAGCTTATTGCCCGTGGAATATTGCCGGTTTTGTAGAGCGCTTCGCCCACGCGGTAGCAGGTCCACGCGTTGTCGTTGGAGTAGGACACAACGATCAGCTTCGATTTCAGGATGTAATCATCGCCCAGGCGGTTGGCATATGCAACGATCTGTCCGAAGTTGTTCTTCGTGAAATACAGTTGCACCAGGGGTTCAAAATCACGCTGCAGGTCCTGGTCTGTTTTGTCTTTCAGGTAGAAAGCAGCGCTGTCGAGGTAATATTCCTGGTGCTCGAATTTTTCATATTGATTGAGGTAAGCCTTTGCTTTCACAATGGCCGGGGGATTTTTTTCGTTGATGGCATACAGCCCGATGAAGGTTTTAAGGCCCTGCTTTTCCTGTTTGCTCAGAGGCTTGCGGATATAGTGGTCATGCACCGTCACGTGCGGGATGTCAATAGAGCCTGAATTCGGCATGTGGCAGCTCACGCAGTTGGCTGTTTTTGTAATGCCTTTTTTGCTGCAAAACAGATCGCTGTGAGAGATGGCTTTTGCCCCTTTGGTTTCCGGAGCCTTAGCCACCGAATTTTCCGTCCCTTCAATCTCTTCTGTCCCTTTCATCCCTTTTGTCCCTCCATCGTGGCATTTCAGGCAGGCATCGTTAAACACATTCTTATTCGTTTCCTTTACGCTTACATGCGGGTTATGGCAGGTAAGGCAGGTCATCGCGTTCTTATAAGGTTTTAATGCATTGACGCCGGCGGCTGAAGATCCCGAAGCCGCATTTGCCTTTTCCATCGACTTGATGAAGCATTGGCTCTGCTTGAGGCGGTCGGCATGCGAAGCCATAATGAACTCATCGTCTGCATGTTTATATTTAGGCAGGAACACGGTCATATAGTCGCTTAGCACCATCCCCGGCCTGAAATCGTAGAAGGATTTGTTGTCTTTCAATACGGCATTGCCTTGCAGGTGGCAGCGCTGGCAGATGTCGAACTGCCGGTCGATGCTGAGCTTGGCAGGATTCACGATGGAGTAGTCGATGTACTTCGACGTGTCTACCGGCGATGCGGTCTGGCGCTCGTGTACGTGAATGCTTCCCGGTCCATGGCAGCGCTCGCATCCGATGCCTTTCTCTACGGCCTTGTATTTATTTTCGGAGCCCAGCACAAAGTCAGGATACGAGTTGTGGCAGCTCATGCATTCCAGTCCGATCTTCCGCATAAAGCGGCTGTTGTGCCCCTCCTCGAAGCCCGGAGGCAGATCCCAGGTTTTCTTTTGGGTATAGAAGGTCATGGGCATCTGGTTGAGGTAGCCGTTGACCGACTGGATGTGCGAGTTGGTGTGCTGCCCCGAGCCTATGATGTAATTCACGGTTTCCAGGCGTTTGTAGATGGTGTCTTTTCCCTTGAGCCTGTACTCCAGGAAGCGCAGGCTGTCGTTTTGCCAGAAGGCCTTGTAATAGAAATCGCCGATCCTGTCGTGTACTACCGAAGTGTGGTAGTCGCCTGCCGACTTTTGGCGCGTAGCCAGGTCGAAGGATTTGCCCATGCCTGTTTCAATAAAGCTCTTATAAATATCCAGATGGCATTGCCGGCAGGTATTGATGCCCACATACCTGGCAGAGTCGGCGTGGTTGAGGTAGGCCGGGCTTTCCCTTTTTACCGCTGTGTCGGTCACTGCCGGTTTCTCAGGATCGCAGCCGTACAGGCCCGCACAGAGTGCAACAGCAAAAAATGATACTATGTAGGCAATGGAACGGATAGCTGGAAATTTCCCTAAAGATAAACAACAATTTTTTCTTTTATGGCTGAGATGACAAAAGACTGTAAAGCTATGCTGGGAAGCGATTAATCATATTTGGGCGTGCCGTCCCGAAGCGTCGGGACCGTCAGGCTTTTCGTTCCAATTTTTTTTGCCCGGGCTTCGGGTCACGACAGGTCGTGATCAGCCACCAGGTAAAAAAGTATTTTCACTACAATCCTTCACGCGGAGTTTCCGTAATTTGGAGTAGTACTCTTTGTTTCTAAGTGATTGTGCGCGAGGGATTGTCGCGGAAATCCTTCGCCACGGCCTCTTTGGCGAAGATTGGAGCAAAAGCCCGGTGCGGCCCGCGCCGCACGCGCCCAAAGCGTATAATGGGTTCAGGTTTTATTTATTCCTCTGAATGGCCTCTTTCTCATTGTTTGACAGTCAATTAAAAGCTATGATTTGTAGCAATAATTTGCTACGTTTTTCGTTACCTTTACTAAGATCCAAGAGAGATGAAAGAGACTATATTTACAGAAGAGATCGTATTAACGAAGATTTACACGATCCGTGAGCAGAAAGTGATGCTCGACAGGGACCTGGCGACCTTATACGGGATAGAAACCAAGCGCCTCAAAGAAGCCGTAAGAAGGCACATCAGCCGTTTTCCGGAAGATTTTATGTTTGAACTCAACGAAACCGAATTTCATAATTGGAGGACGCAGTTTGCGACCTCCAAATCGGATAAGATGGGCCTGAGGATCGCCCCGATGGTGTTTACCGAATACGGTATCCTGATGCTGTCGGGCATCCTGAACAGCGAGAAAGCCATTGAAGTAAACATCAAAATCATGCGGATTTTTGTTAAAATCAGGAAATTATTGCTTGATAATATTGATTTACGCCTTATTATGGAGGAAATTAAGAGAAAAACAGAGGATAATACCAAGAGCATCGAACTGCTTTTTCAATATTTCGATCAACTGATCGAACAGCAGGAAAAACCGCCCGAACGTAAACAAATTGGTTTTAGAAGATAAACAAATTGATTTTGAAACAGATAAAATTGCTTAACTGCCCAATAATTCGTACTTTTGCGGCCTCAAAAAAACAAACATGTCAGAAATCAGAAACATTGCCATTATTGCCCACGTCGATCACGGCAAAACAACGCTAGTAGATAAAATTTTACACCAGTGTAACTTATTCAGGGAAAACCAAGCATCAGGAGAATTGATTCTTGATAACAACGACCTGGAGCGTGAACGTGGGATCACTATTTTGGCTAAAAACGTTTCGGTAACCTATAAAGGAACCAAAATCAACATCATTGATACACCGGGCCACGCCGACTTTGGAGGTGAGGTGGAGCGTACGCTCAACATGGCCGATGGTGTTATCTTATTAGTGGATGCATTTGAGGGCCCAATGCCTCAAACGCGTTTCGTGACTCAAAAAGCCATTGCTGCCGGAAAGAAAGCCATCGTGGTGATCAACAAGGTAGATAAACCGAACTGCCGCCCGGAAGAAGTGCACGATAATGTATTCGACCTGTTCTTCAACCTCGAGGCTACTGAAGACCAACTGGATTTTCCAACGGTTTACGGTTCGAGTAAGCAGGGCTGGATGGGCCCGGATTACAAAACGCCTACCAATGATATTACTTACCTGCTGGATACGATCCTTGAAAAGATCCCGACCGCTCCTCAACGCGAAGGAACCCTGCAGATCCAGATCACTTCCCTGGATTACTCTTCTTTCATCGGCCGTATCGCCGTTGGACGTGTGTACCGTGGAATCATTAAAGAAAATATGCCGGTAAGCGTGGTGAAACGCGATGGCAGGATCCAGAAATCGCGCATCAAGGAGCTGTTCGTATTCGAAGGCCTTGGTAAAGTCAAAGTGAGCGAAGTACAAACCGGCGATATCTGTGCCTTTACCGGTATCGAAGGCTTCGAGATCGGCGATACGGTTGCTGATTTCGAAAATCCGGAAGCAATGCCTACGATGAAGATTGATGAGCCGACAATGAGCATGTTATTTACCATCAACAACTCACCTTTCTTCGGCAAAGACGGCAAATTTGTGACATCCCGCCACTTACGCGACCGCCTCTACAAAGAGCTGGAAAAGAACCTGGCGATGCGCGTGGAAGAAACGTCCTCACCTGATTCTTACCTGGTGTTTGGCCGTGGTATCCTCCACTTATCGGTACTGATCGAAACCATGCGCCGCGAAGGCTACGAGCTTCAGCTGGGGCAGCCGCAGGTAATCGTCAAAGAGATCGACGGAGAGAAATGCGAACCGATTGAGGTATTAACGGTTGATGTGCCTCAGGAATCAGCGTCCAAAGTTATTGACCTGGTAACCCAGCGTAAAGGAAACTTATTGATCATGGAAGCGAAGGGCGACCTGACACACATCGAGTTCGAGATCCCTTCACGCGGTATCATCGGCTTGCGTAACAACGTGTTGACGGCTACAGCCGGTGAGGCGATTATGGCACACCGTTTCAAGGATTATGAGCCATGGAAAGGCCCTATCCCAAGCCGTATTGCCGGTGTATTGATCAGCAAGGATAAAGGAACGGCTGTAGCTTATTCTATCGATAAATTGCAGGATCGCGGTAAGTTCTTCATCGAAGCCGGTGAGGAGATCTACCCGGGTATGGTGATCGGTGAGCACATCCGTCCGGATGACCTGGTCGTGAACGTTTGTACAGAGAAGCAATTAACGAACATGCGTGCATCGGGTACCGATGATAAAATGCGTATCGTCCCTAAAATCAAATTCAGCCTTGAAGAGGCAATGGAGTACATCCAGGGCGATGAGTATGTAGAGATCACGCCTAATTTTATCCGTCTGCGTAAAATTTACCTCGACGAAAACGAGCGGAAGCGTATGGGTAAAACCCTGGTTTCTAAATAATTAGTTGTGCTCTGACCCTTGTCAAAGCACATGAACGAAGCTAAGAAGGCAAAGAAAAACACATGATTTTTCTTTGCCTTTTTAGTATGATACAGGATGGCCGCAATCATACTCCTTCCCAAAATGAGGGCTTAGCGCTGTGTAATCTTTAAATTTTAGTGATATTTACCTTTAATTTTGCATTTGAATGAAACCATCTTTTGATGATATCTATATGGACCTGGCTGAGAAGCTGGCGCTACGCTCCCACTGTGTGCGGGCGCAGGTAGGCGCGGTGCTTACCAAGGACACGCGCATCGTATCGTTGGGCTACAACGGCCCGCCTGCAGGCACTCATAACTGCGACGAGGAATGGCCGCAGGAAGGCTGCGCCAGGGACAGCAAAGGCAGCTGCTCGCTGGCCCTGCATGCGGAGCAGAATGCCATCCTTTATGCGGTGAAAAACAATATGTCGATTGAGGGAACGACGCTGTATGTGACCTTATCGCCCTGCATTGCCTGTGCGAGGGTTATTTTCAGCACGGGTATCCGCAAAGTGTTTTATAAAAACAGCTATGCCGAGTATAAGAAAATTCCGACCGATGAAGGCGTCGAATTTTTAAGAAAATTCGGCGTGGAAGTGATCCGTTATACACATTCCTAAAAAGGCAGTTCGCAAACCGTTATACCATTAAAAAAATTAAGCATGTTCCTGAGAATCATTTTTTGTATGTTGTGTTTGTTCACCCTCCACACCGCTTGCCAGGCGCAGGAAGGGGGCGATGGGCCAAAAAAAGAACAGTCCCTGAAAAGCAAGCGCAAGCTGCGTAAAGAGGATAAGAAAAAATGGAAGGAAGACCGTAAAAACAAACGCCTGGAAGAAAAAAAGATCCGGGATCACCACAAGCGCATTCAAACCAAGGAAGTGCGTAAGCGCATGAAGCGCAGCAAGCAAACCGCAGCCAGGAACCGCGAGCATAAACGCGAGCCGTTTTTCCAGAGGATATTCAGGAAAAATCCTAAAGGAACGCGCTCAAAATCATCCAAAGAAAAAACATCGAAGGTCAAATAAATTAGTTTTCCACGACCCGCTGTTAACGATCGCAAAAATCCCAAAGCACGTATTTTGACCACTTATTTGTCAAAACCGACCACTTATAAATCGGTGTCATCCATTTAAGAGATAGAAAAAAACGCCGGTTTTATTCTTCGTAATATTGTTGTTAATAGATGTTAAGGCTCTGATAATACTGGTTAAAATAAACATCACGAAATCAGAATATTACAAATAATTAACACAAAAACTTGCACTATTTGCCTATCATTTATATATTTATCCGCTCGTATAAAAAGAACATAATCAAAAAACTATCAATATGTTAAGAAAAATTTACTTTTCTATCGTTACACTTTTAATAGCCGGGTCCGCTGCACTAGCCCAAAATACAGGTGGAGCCATTAAAGTTTTATTAAAAGACAAGTCAAACGGAGAATCTATCCCGTTTGCCAACGTGGTTGCCTATCAGGGCGGCGTTCAGGTAGGGGTTGGTACTACAGACATGGATGGTTATGCCATGATCAAGCCGTTGACACCAGGCAAATACGATGTGAAAGGTGTGTACGTAGGTTATCAGGCTCAGGAAATCAAGGGTGTGATTGTAGGGGAGGCTAAAACAGCTTACATTACTATTGAATTAAATAACGGAGAAGGCGTGAGGCTGGACGAGGTAGTCGTTACCGAGTATGCCGAGCCGCTGATCGACGGCGATATGAAATCGGGTGGAACCGTAACCCGTGAAGAGTACCAGAACATGGCTACCAAAAACATCAACTCGGTAGCGGCTACAACAGCAGGCGTGTTCCAGGCTGATGAAGGCGCTGCCTTAAATGTACGCGGTGGCCGTTCAAGCAGCACCACGTATTTTGTGGATGGTGTGAAAGTGATAGGCGGCTTGGGTGTGCCTCAGCAAGGTGTGGAGCAGCTCTCTGTGATCACGGGTGGTTTACCGGCACAATACGGTGATGCAACGGCCGGTGTGATCTCGGTAACAACCAGGGGGCCGCAGAGCAAGTTCTTCGGTGGCGTGGAGTTAATTTCTTCCCAGCTGACAGATGCTTATGGCTATAACTCTTTAGGCTTCTCCTTAGGTGGCCCGGTATTACAAAAAAGAGATTCGACCGGCGCTAAAAAACCGGTGATCGGTTTCTTCATCTCCGGCCAGGGTACTTACGAGAAAGATCCTTCTCCTTCTTACGTGAAATTATACAAACTGAAAGATGATAAACTGCGTGAGATGGAAGAAAAACCATTGACACTGTCTCCTACCGGAACTGGTTTTTTACCATCACTGTTATATGTTACCAAAGACGATATGGAGCAGATCAAAGCACGCCAGAACGTTGCTACAAGGTCTATCCAGCTGAATGGTAAACTCGATTTCAAAGTGGCGCCGAATACCAATTTAACTCTGGGCGGTGCGTTTGATTACGGAAACGGCCACGACTTTACGTATACTTATTCACTCTTCAACCCTCAGAACAACTCTCAAACCATCAACTCAACCTGGAGGACTTACGCCCGTATCAACCAGAAATTCGGTGCTCCTCAAACCGGCGCGGAAAAAGAAAAATCACAGTCGCTGGTGAGCAACTCCTTCTTTACCTTCCTGGCCAGCTACGAGCAATCGAAAAGCAAAACGCAGGATGACTCACACAAAGACCGCTTATTCAATTACGGCTATATCGGTAAATTCAACTACGAAGTAGATACGAATAACTTCGTCCTGATGGGTAATACCGACAGTACCTACCTGCAAAGGTCTGTTAACATCAGGAAACCGATCACTTTTGAAAGAAGCGAGGTCAACGCGACAGGAGCTAACTATGCTTCCCAGGTATTCGATTATTTCGGAACGATGCCAACCATTAACTCCGTACAAAATGCCAATGGTTTGGTGAACGGTGATCGTCCAAACAGCATTTACTCTTTATTTTTCCCTACAGGCCGTCAGGCCGATGGCTACGGTTTTTCAAACAACACTCAGCTGCGTTTTGCTTCCAGCTTCTCGGCTGATTTCAAAAACCACGCGATCATGGTGGGTGTGGAGTATGACCAAAGGAACCAAAGCGGCTATTCCATCAACCCGGTTGGCTTATGGCAGCGTATGAGGTTATTGGTGAATAACCACCTGGAAAAAGGCACAGAGGATTACTACCAGATCCCTAACGCTGACCCGAATGCTCCTCCAACCTACACAACCCGTTGGAAATACAACCCTGAAGACCAAAGCCAGATTGACAAATCGTTAAGAGAGCTTCTCGGAACAACCATTACCGATCAGCGTATCATCAACACGGATGCCCTGAACCCGGATGACCTGAAATTAAGCATGTTCAGTGCATCAGACCTGATCTCTCCTGCCAATGGCGTTCCTTTGGTGCAATACTATGGTTATGATTACCTCGGTAACAAAGACAAGAATTCAACCTCTATTGATAAATTCTTAAACGATAAGGATGCCAACGGAAACAACACTTTCCATGTGGGTGGTTTCAAACCGATTTACGTTGCCGGTTACATCCAGGATAAATTCGATTTCAGGGACATTAAATTCAACGTGGGTGTGCGCGTTGACCGTTTCGATGCCAACCAAAAAGTATTAAAAGATAAATACTTATTCCACGAAGCTTACACAGCTGGTGAAATCAACCAATCAAAGCCTGATAACATCAAAGACAACTACGTGGTGTATGTACGTACTGTAGGCAGCAACGACATCATCGGTTACAGAAATGGCGACCAGTGGTATAACTCAGAAGGTAAAGAGGTGAGTGACCCGAATACCTTGACTGTAGACGGAAGGATCAGCCCATTATTGAAAGACCCTTCTTTCGCTTCTAAAAACGGCTTCAGCACAGGCGCTTTCACCGACTATAAACCACAGATCAATGTGATGCCGCGTTTGGCGTTTTCATTCCCGATTTCCGATGTGGCTAACTTCTTTGCCCACTACGACGTGTTAACTCAGCGTCCTTCTGAGATCAACTACCGTTTCGATCCTACTGACTTTTACTTCTTCAACTATACATCAGCGAATCCATTCATGACCAACTCTAATCTGAGGCCGACCAAAACCATCGATTACGAATTGGGTTACAACCAGATCCTGAATGAGAAAAAGAATGCAGCGATCAAAGTAACGGCATTCTACAGGGAGCTGAGAGATCAGTTGACATTGCAAACCATTAACCAGGCTTACCCTAAAACCTACTACACATTTGTAAACCGCGATTTCGGTACAGTAAAAGGCTTAAGCGCCGAGTTCGATTTACGCAGAACGGGTGGTGTTTCCTTAACAGCCAACTATACCCTCCAGTTTGCTGACGGTTCAGGTTCCAATGCCGGTTCAGGTGTCAACCTGGCTAGCTCAGGACAACCTAACTTACGTGTGACCTTACCGCTTGATTACGATCAGCGCCACAACATTACCGTGAACCTTGACTACCGTTTCGGTGAAGGTAAAGACTACAAAGGTCCTCAGTTCAACCGCAAGAAAAAAGGAGAAAGCCAAACGGTTCAGATCTTCCAGAATATGGGTGCTAACATGATCTTCCGCATCGGTTCAGGTACGCCGTATACACGTTACGTTGCTCCGGTACCTGTTAACGGACGTTCTTCTATCGCAGGTTCATTGAACGGTTCAAACAAGCCTTGGCAGTTCAGGACCGATTTAAGGGTCGACAAAAATATCGAGCTGACATGGGGTAAAAAAGATGGCGACAGCAAAAAAACAGCCAACCTCAACATTTACCTGCAGGTGCTGAACCTCCTGAACACAAGGAATATATTAAATGTGTATAACTACACAGGAAACCCTGATGATGATGGTTATCTGGCCTCTGCACAAGGGCAAACTGCGATCAAAAGCAACTCCAACCCTACAGCATTCGTAGATCAGTACAGCATTTACCTTAACAACCCAAGCAATTATGCGCGTCCCCGTACAATAAGAATAGGTGTGTTATTAGACTTTTAATATAAACGAAATTAGTTATGGAAATCATGAATAAAATAAATAAATACCTTCTCTGTTCTGCAGCCATCATTGCTGCATTTACGGGAACTGCAAGAGAAAAGTACGGCTCAGCATTCAGGGCCGCAACCAACACCGAGCGTGTGATGGCGGGATGTTCGGCTCCTCAGTCGTCTGCGGAGTTAACGGTGAACAACGTGAGAACGATCATCTTTTCCGGCGGCGATATGTGGTGGGATTTGTTTGGTGGTACCAACGCCTGGTATTATGTGCCTAAGGTAGAGGACAGGAGTATCGGTATTTCTTCCAACTTTGCCGGTAACGTATGGTTTGGTGGATTGGACGTGGGTGGACAGCTGAAGATTGCTGCCCAGACTTACCGTCAGTTCGGTATCGATTTCTGGACAGGCCCTCTGACAACAACAGACGCGTCTACAACACTGGACGTGTGTAACAAATACGATAAGATCTTCAGGATGAACCGTAACGATGTGGATAACATGGTATTAAGCGGTGGCCCTATTACATCCGATATCAAAGACTGGCCGGGCAACGGCGATATCTCCCTGAATCAGGATCCTTTGCTGGCGCCTTTCAAAGACGTTAACGGTGACGGTATCTACACGCCTGAAGCGGGTGACTATCCTTGGTACGACGTATACAATAACGAAGGAAAAGACAACACCAACGTTTGTAAAGCGCGTGTGTTCGGTGACCAGACCTTATGGTGGGTATATAACGACAATGGTGGCGTTCACCAGGCTACCGGCGGTAAGGCCATCGGTATGGAAGTCAGGGCTCAGGCCTTTGCCTTCAAAACTACCGATGAGATCAATAACATGACCTTCTACAACTACCAGATCATCAACCGCTCTAAATTTGCACTGACACAGACTTATATGACCGTATGGACGGATGCCGATCTGGGTTACTATGGTGATGACTACATCGGTTGCGATGTGAAAAGAGGTTTAGGCTATATCTACAATGCCGATAATTTTGATGAGACCGTAGGTGGTGTGAATGGTTATGGCCAATACATCCCTGCTTTAGGTTGCGACTTTTTCCAGGGTCCTATCAATACCGATGATGGTATCGACAATAACAACAACGGAGTTGTTGACGAACCGGGCGAGCAGATGGGAATGACCATCTTCAACTACCATAATAACAACGTGGTTGCTGGTACGCCTATCCAGCAGCAGGATCCGGCGAATGCAACCCAGTTCTACCAATACATGACCGGTTTCTGGAGAGACGGAACACCTTTTACCTGCGGCGGAAATGCTTACGGCGGCTCTATTCCTACAAAATATGTATATCCTGCCGAGACGTATACAAACGGTCCTTGTGGTTCAGCGCCATGGTCTGAATTAACAGCAGGAAATACTCCTAACGACAGGCGTTTCATGCAGTCTTCAGGACCGTTCACCCTGAAACCAGGCGCAACCAACTACATTACTTTCGGTTTGCCTTGGGCAAGAACAACATCAACCGATGCATCGTCTTCTATTCCTTTATTGAAAATTGCCGATGACAAAGCGCAGGCTTTATTCGACAACTGCTTTAAAGTATTAAGCGGTCCTGAGGCTCCGGACATGACGATCCAGGAGATGAACAATGAGCTCCTCATTTATTTCTCTAACAAACCGCAATCCAATAACTACCTGAATCAGTATGCAGAGAAAGATGTGGCAATCATCGTGGACACCACTCACTATAAAAAAGACGATATCTACCGCTTTGAAGGTTTTAAAGTATACCAGCTGAAAAACCAGTCAATTACACAGGAAGAGTTAACCGATCCTTCCAAAGCGAAGCTTGTATTTGCCTGCGACATCAACAACGGTATCAAGCGTTTGATCAACTACGAATTTGATGCAACTACCGGCGGCGACGTTCCAAGAGTAAAAGTGGAAGGTACAGATAACGGTCTGCAATCTACATTCCGTTTTGCGAAAGACGAATTTGCTATTACCAGCGATAAAAAAGTAGTGAACAATAAAGAATACTACTTCATGGCTGTAGCCTATGGTTACAACCAGTACGGCCAGTACAAGGAAGATACGCCTTGGTCTACGTTCGGCGCTGCGTCATCCGAAGGTCAAAAAAGGCCATACCTGGAAGGCCGTAAATCAAAAAGAGCTTATGGCACACCACACATTCCTGACCCTGAAAAAGGAGGAACTGTTGCAAACTCTGCTTATGGCTACGGACCAAAAATTACGCGAATCGAAGGCCAGGGTAACGGTGGAAACAAACTGGACCTGACACAGGAAACCATTGACCGCATCGTTGCCAACGGTGGCAGGGAAACCAGTCTTACCTATGAGAACGGCAGGGGCCCTATCAACGTGAAAGTGGTGGATCCGCTGAATATTCCAAACACGAGCTTTGCTTTCATGTTTGTGAAAAAGAGGTACTTCAAAAAAGCAGAAGATGCGTTGGAAAATGCCTGCAAATACGATATTAATGAAAAACTGCCGATTAGCAGCACGACTTTCGGTGCCATCACTGCCGACAGCGCTACCTGGGTACTGAAAGATCTGACTACGCAAAAAGAGTATGTGCCTTGCAAATCGATTAAAATTGCTGAGGAATTCTATTTCAGCGAAATCGGCCTCTCATTATACGTTGGCCAGTCTGGTGATGTGGCTACCTGGAGCAATCCGGCGCTTCTGACAGACAGGATTGTGCAAAAGGGTGATTTCATCGAAGGAACCATGGAGTTTGCTAATCCATCCGACCGCTGGTTATCAGGCGTGCCCGATGTGGATGGTACCAACGCTTATAACTGGATCAGGTCCGGCCAATTTACGGCAAGTACAGCTGGTGCCGACCCGAACCATAATGACTATGAGATCGTTCCTACACAAACAACGGTTGCAGGTTTCCTTGACCCTAACCAGGAATTTGAAGGGATCCTTAACGGTACATGGGCGCCTTATATCCTTTGTGCGGCAACCAAAACAACAGCTACAGGTGCAGCCAACACGTACGCTGCTCCGGGGTATTCAGAAATGGTAAGGAACACCGTGGGCTCACAGTCAACCCAATCCTTATTGCAATCCGATTACTACGATATCCGTGCCCTGGGCAGTGTGAACGTGGTATTCACCAAAGATAAGAGCAAATGGACAAGGGCGATGGTACTTGAAGAATGTGATGAAGCAAGCGCTAACCCGACCGGCGGTAAAAAACTCGAACTGAGAAGAAACAGGTCTGTGGACAAGCAAGGTATTCCTACAGGAAGCCCTGGCTGTAACGAAGGAGAAGCTGTACTCGATACCTTTACCTATGGTTGCAGCTGGTTCCCTGGATATGCCATCAATGTGGAAACAGGCGAGCGTCTGAACATCGCTTTCGGTGAAGACTCCAAGCAGGATTACAACAACGGACGCGATATGATGTGGAACCCTACCGCTGAGATCTCTAACCAGAACGGTTACCCATACTCGTTCGGTGGAAGGCACTACATCTACATCTTCGGTAATGCACGCAGCAGCACAGTATATAACGGCGCAGCTCCCGGAGTTGACGGTAAAACCATTGGCGCCGGCACATACAGCAACTACACAAACATGGTGCACATCTATAAATATGCTGCTACAATGACGGATCCGGTTAAGAAAGAAAGGGTAATGAACAACTTTTGGTCTGATGCATTGTGGGTAACCATTCCTACCTTGTCCGACAAGCGTTTTGCCTTCAGTAACCCGGCCGATATGCCTTGTGATGTAAAAGTAAGATTAAGGGTGAAAAAAGCTTACAGGCCAGGTCTGAGCGGCTCATTCTTTACATCGGAAAGCCAGTTCCAGGCCGCGCTTGCAAAAACGCCGGTTGTGCCTAACGTAGCAAACTCTAAAAGCTACACGCAACTGACTACGGATATGGTAGCCACTCCTCAGAACAACAACTTCGGCTACTACACCTTCAACACAGCCGATATCTTCTCTGAGATCAATAATGGCGACAGGGCGAAAAATGCGCTCGACCTGATCAACGTGGTTCCGAATCCATACTACGCGTATTCGGCTTACGAGAAAAACAGGACAGAATACAAAATCAAAATTACGAACCTTCCTAATAAATGTAAGATCAAAATCTTTACATTGAACGGAACATTGGTAAGAACGTTCGACAGGGATGTAAGCGGCCAGGAAGACCTCCAGGTAACGGATGTAGGCTCTGATTTCGTGCACTCGAAACGAATCTCTTACCAGGATTGGGATTTGAAAAACCAGAATGGTATCGTGATTGCCAGCGGATTATACATCATTCACGTGGATGTGCCGGGAGTAGGCGAGAAAATCCTGAAATGGTTCGGTGTTGTAAGACCTCTGGATTTACAGAATTACTAATCTTAATAATCGTATTAAACGTATAGCGTATGAAGTCATTTTTAAATATATCATTAAGTGTTGCACTCACCGGAAGTTTTCTGACTATCGGGACCAACGCCACAGCCGGCAACCCGGAAAGGGCAGGCCAGGCAGGAGCAACCCAGTTACTGATAAATCCGTATGCCCGTTCTGCCGGTTGGGCCAACTCAAACACAGCGCGCTGCCGCGGTCTGGAATCGCAATATAACAACGTTGCCGGTTTGGCTTTCACCAGAAAAACCGAGTTGATGTTTATGCGTTCTTCCTGGCTTGTAGGTTCGGGGATCAACATCAATGCATTTGGTTTCTCTCAAAAGATCGGCGAAACAGGGGCTTTAGCGTTGGGCATCACTTCCATAAACGCAGGTCGGATCGAAAGAACCACTGAAGAGCAGCCTGAAGGCGGCCTGGGTACCTTTACTCCACGCTTCACAAATATTGCCTTGTCGTATGCCAAAGGCTTCTCAGATAACATTTACGGCGGTATTACCGTGCGCGTGATCTCGGAAGGGATTGATAACGTAAAGGCTCAGGGCGTTTCCCTCGATGCAGGTATCCAATACCACACCGGGAAATACGACCAGATCCATCTGGGTGTAGGCCTGAAGAACGTAGGTCCTAAAATGCAATACAAAGGCGACGGTTTATCCGTTCAGAGTACTGTAAACAATGCTTACGGTAACAGCTACCTGCTCACACAAAACAGCAAGTCGGCGGCTTTCGATCTGCCGGCTTTACTGAACCTCGGCGCAGCTTACGACTTCTATTTACTGAGAGATACAACCGGAAGACTGAAAACCCACCGTATCACGGTAGCGGGTAACTTTACTTCCAACTCCTTTACCAAAGATAACTTCCTGGTAGGTGTGGAATACGGCTGGAAAGACATCATCATGCTACGTGGCGGTATGACCATGGAAAAAGGTATTTTCAAAGGCGAAGGAAACCGTACGACAGCGTTCACAGGACCAACATGCGGCGCTACTGTTGAGATCCCATTCGGAGAGAAAAAATCGACCTTTGGTATTGATTACTCCTACAGGTTTACAAATCCATTCGGAGGAGTTCACTCTTTTGGAGCGCGGATTAATTTATAATTCGTATATTTGGACATTCATGAATAAGTCCCGTCCCGATAGCTATCGGGACGGGATTCTTTTATTTTTAAACAGAACCTATGGCTATAGCGTATTACACAGAAGAAGGATTGAAAAAGTTGAAAGACGAACTGCATGAACTTAAAACAGTAGAGCGCCAGAGTGTGATCAGGCAGATCGCGGAAGCCCGCGACAAGGGCGACCTTTCGGAAAATGCAGAATACGATGCGGCGAAAGACGCCCAGGGCCTCCTGGAGATCAAAATTGCCAAGCTGGAAGAAATTGTTGCCAATGCCCGCATTGTGGATAGCGCGCAGCTCGATATAAGCAAAGTGAGTATCCTTACCACCGTAAGGATCAAAAACCTGAAGAACAACGCCGAAATGAAATATACCCTGGTGGCAGAGAACGAGGCAGACCTCAAGTCAGGAAAGATCTCCATCGACTCGCCTATCGGCAAAGGCCTGGTAGGCAGGAAAGTAGGAGACAAGGTGGAGGTAACGGTGCCCGCAGGAGTGATCCCCTTTGAGATCATGGAAATCAGCCTCTAAAACACAGAATCATGGCCAGCATTTTTTCGAAAATAGTGGCAGGCGATATTCCCTGCTATAAGATTGCGGAGAACGAGCGTTACCTGGCTTTCCTGGATATTTCGCCCCTTAAAAAAGGGCATACACTGGTGATCCCTAAAAAAGAAGTGGATTACCTCTTCGACCTTGATAAAGACACGTATGCAGGCCTCATGGATTTTGCCCGTGAAGTAGCCGAAGGCATTAAGAAAGCTATTCCCTGCAAGCGTATCGGCCTTTGCGTGATAGGCCTCGAGGTGCCGCATGCCCACATCCACCTGATCCCCATCAATTCCGAAAACGACATGAATTTCCGGAACGAGAAGCTCACGCTGAGCAGAGAAGAATTTGAAACCCTCGCAGCCACCATTCGCACGGCGCTTTCCTAACGTTCGCCGATTCAGGAGGCTTATTATCATTTTTTGACGAAGCCCCGTCCACAAAAACGCTTATATTTGCAGCCTAAAATTTACATCCCATCATGGATAAGAAATCCCTTATTGGCTTAGGCCTTATTGCCGTTATATTAATTGGCTGGCTGGCCCTCAATGGCCCGAGCAAAGAGCAGGTTGCCAGGAACAAGCAGATCAAAGATTCCATCGACCTGGCTACTAAAGAGCTGGAGCTGAAAGCCAAAGAAGAGGCAAAGCTCGCGGCTGCAGCCAAAGCAAAAATGGCGGTGATGCCCGATACTGCTGGCGGAAAGGCGATCAGCCAGGATTCCATTGCGAAGCTGATGGCAAATTCTCAATACAAAGATTTCAGTGTGTCGGCTATCGGTAAAGAAGAAGTATTTACTCTCGAAAATGAGCTCATCAAAGTGTATGTTTCCAACAAAGGCGGTAAGATCGCGAAAGTGGAGCTGAAAGAGTATGCGCGCTACGGACAGGGCAAGCCATTGGTATTATTTGATAAGGATTCTACAGTGCAGGCGCTGGAGTTTGATGCGTATGCCAACCTGAAATTATCAACCGACAGTTTTTATTTTGCAGCCAATTCGCCTGCCGTATCCGACAAAGGCGGCGTAAAAACGCTGAGCTTAAAGCTCATGACTGCCCAGCCGGGAAGCTACATCGAGTATACCTACAGCCTGAAGCCAAATGATTACATGCTCGACTACGATGTGAATTTCGTGGGCATGCAAAGCATCATCCCGGCCAAGAGCAACCACGTAACCCTGCACTGGGCGCAGGCTTTGCCGAAGCAGGAGAAACATATCTCGAAAGAGCGTGAAGTGGCAACGGCTTATTTCAATGAGGAAAAAGACGGCGTGGACTACATCAACGCCCGCAAGAGCGAAGAGAAGACCTTCTCGGAGTCGAATATCAAGTGGATGTCTTTCAAGCAGCAGTATTTCAACTCCACGCTCATTGCAAAAAAAGATAACTTCCTCAAAGAAGGAAGCTTCGTGAAAACGTCTGAAAATCCTGCTTCTACAGACATCGTGAAGACCATTACCAGCCAGCTAAGCATTCCTTACAGGCATAACGGCTCCGAAACATTCGGCATGCAGTTTTACTTTGGCCCCAACCAATACAAAACACTGAAGAACTACGATTTCGACCTGCAAAAGCTTATTCCAACCGGCTGGAGCGTGTTCAGCTACATCAACAAATGGATGGTAATTCCATTGTTCAACGGGCTTTCATCACTTAACAGCGGTTTGATCATCCTCATCCTCACGCTCATCCTGAAAACACTCTTGTTCCCTATTGCCTATAAAACCTATATGAGCGGTGCGAAAATGCGTGTTCTGAAACCGGAAATTGACGAGATCAATGCGAAATACGAAAAGGATCCGGATCCGATGAAAAAGCAGCAGGAAACGATGTCGCTGTACCGCAGGGCAGGCGCTAACCCGCTTTCGGGCTGTTTGCCAATGTTATTGCAGTTGCCGATCCTCATCGCGCTCTTCGCCTTTATTCCGGCGGCCATTGAGCTGAGGCAAAAAGGATTCTTATGGACGGACGACCTTTCCACTTACGATTCGGTATATAATTTCGGTTTCAGCGTGTGGGGCTACGGCGATCACGTGAGCTTGTTCGCCTTGCTGATGTTCGTATCCACAATGATCTATACCTGGATGAACAGCGCCTTGCTGCAGCCTCAGCAAAATAACCAGATGCCGGGAATGAAATACATGATGTACCTGATGCCGGTCATCTTCCTGGCGGTGATGAACAGCTACAGCGCGGGTTTGAGCTGGTACTACTTCCTGGCCAACGTGATCACCTTCCTGCAAACCTGGCTGATGCGCAAATTCATTGATGATGGCAAGATCCGTGAGCAATTGCTGGCCAACATGAAAAAGCCGGAGAAAAAATCGGCCTTCCAGGCAAGGCTGGAAGAAATGACCAAACAGCGTCAGCAACAGATCAATAAGAAATAGAAAAAAGAAGATAAAAAGAGCGGCTTAAAGGGCCGCTTTTTTTGTGCGAATAATGGTCAAAATATTTTTTAGATTTCCTAATAAAAGGCAATTAAATAAGCCCTTCCGGACGTTATTTGTAACGATTCTAAATACTGAAAAATAGACTGATTGCATTGACGATTTACCTAAAAATGGCTAATCTTACAATCACTAAAATTAAGTGATCTATCTATGAACACCGCGTCATCTCCGCTCGATTATCTACCGATTGTTTTAATGTTTATTGTGGCCCTGGGTTTTGTTGTCACAACAATGATACTTTCTCACTGGCTCGGGCCAAAGCGCAAGACCAAAATCAAGCTGGAGTCGTTCGAGTGCGGGATCGAATCGGAAGGGAATGCCCGTCTTCCCTTTGCCATCAAGTACTTCCTGGTGGCCATCATTTTCGTACTGTTCGATATCGAGGTTATTTTTATGTACCCGTGGGCAGTGAATTTTAAGGACCTCGGGATGTTCGGTGTAGTAGAAGTATTCACCTTCATCGTCCTTCTCCTGGTAGGATTTTACTACATGCTGTCGAAGAAAGCCCTGAAGTGGGAAGAATAATTAGTTAGTGAAACAGTGAGTCAATGAATTGTTGAATTCCTCACCAACTCAAAAACTCATCAACTCAAAAATCGTAACAATGTCAAACGAAATCACAAAACGCACAAAGCTCGAAATGGCCAAAAGTCCGGAAGGGATTGAAGGGCCCGGGTTTTTTGCGACAAAGCTGGAAGATGTCATCGGGCTTGCCCGTAAGAATTCCTTATGGCCTTTGCCCTTTGCAACATCCTGCTGCGGGATCGAATTTATGGCGACGATGGCCTCTCACTATGACCTGGGCCGCTTTGGCTCCGAGCGTTTGAGCTTTTCGCCGCGCCAGGCCGATATGCTGATGGTGATGGGTACCATCGCCAAAAAAATGGGACCTACGCTACGACAAGTATACGAGCAGATGGCCGAGCCACGATGGGTGCTATCGGTAGGGGCCTGCGCCAGCAGCGGCGGTATTTTCGATACTTACTCTGTTTTGCAGGGCATCGATAAAATTATCCCGGTAGATGTGTATGTGCCCGGCTGCCCGCCACGTCCTGAGCAGATCCTGGAAGGTGTGATGAAAATCCAGCAGCTGGCCGAAAAAGAATCCTTCCGCAGAAGGGAGTCGCCGGAATACAAAAAATTATTGAACAGCTACGGTATCGAATAACCAATTAGAGGGTTAAAGAATTGGAGAGTTAGAGAGTTGGGAAAACGCCTGTCAAATCTCTAAATCAACAACTCAATAAATCAACAACTCATCAACTGAAACGATGGAATTATTAAACCAAGTCAATGAAAAGCTGAACGCGAACTTTGCAGGGCAGGTAGTGTCGGCAGAAATGCTGTACGATTTCCCGGTGTTCACCATCAAAACGGAGGCGATGCACGATGTACTGAAATTCCTGAAAGAAGATGCGGAGCTTAACTTTCATTTTCTCACCGACCTCACAGGCATGCAGACTGCCGACGAAAAACAGCTGGGTGTGATCTACCATTTGCATAACATGCCAAAGAACCTGCGCATCCGCCTGAAAACATTCATGGACATCCACAAACCGGAGCTGCCTACAGCAACCGACCTGTGGCCTGCGGCCAACTGGATGGAGCGCGAAACCTACGATTTCTTCGGGGTGAGGTTCAAAGGACATCCGAACCTGAAACGTATTCTGAATGTGGACGAGATGGATATTTTCCCGATGCGCAAGGAGTATCCTCTGGAAGACCAGGAGCGTACAGACAAAGACAACAGCATGTTTGGCAGATAATCAATTAGAGAGTTAGAGAAATGGAGCGTTAGAAAATTTGGACCTGTTCCATAAATCGCTGAATCAACAACTCAATAAATCAACAACTGAAATGAGTAAAGAAACTAATGATACGGTAAACAAAGAGGTGTTTGAGGAGAAGGAATACTCCACGCTCAACCTCGGGCCTACACACCCTGCCACACATGGTATTTTTCAAAACGTTCTGAAAATGGACGGTGAGATCATTCACGAAGCCACGCCAACCATCGGGTATATTCACCGTGCCTTCGAAAAACTGGCGGAACGCAGACCGTATGCACAGATCACACCAATCACCGACCGCTTGAATTATTGTTCCTCGCCCATCAACAACATGGGCTGGTACATGACGGTAGAGAAACTGTTGGGTGCAGAAATTCCGAAGCGTGCGCAATACCACCGCGTCATCATCATGGAATTATCGCGTATTGCCGATCATATTATCTGTAACTCCGTTATTGGGGTAGATACAGGGGCAATGACAGGCTTTCTTTACATTTTTCAATGGAGGGAAAAGATCTATGAAATTTTTGAAGAGATCTGCGGGGCGCGCTTAACAACTAACATTGGCCGTATCGGCGGCTTTGACAGCGAGTGGAAAAAATCGACCTGGGATAAGATCCATGCGTTTATTGCGGAGTTCCCGAAAGCCCTTACCGAATTTGCAAACCTGCTGGAGCGAAACAAGATCTTTATGGACCGCACCATCAACTGTGGACCTATCAGCGCCGAAATGGCTCTGGAATACAGCTTTACAGGACCCAACCTGCGTGCAGCAGGCATCGACTATGATGTGCGCGTGATGAATCCTTACTCTTCTTATGAGGACTTTACGTTTACCGTGCCGGTTGGTACAAGCGGCGATACATACGACCGTTTTATGGTACGCCAGCATGAGATGTGGCAGAGCCTCGAGATCATTAAGCAGGCCATCAAAAAAATGCCGGAAGGGCCGATGCATGCCGATCTGCCGGATTTCTTCCTGCCGCCGAAAGAGCAGGTATACAACAACATGGAAGCCTTGATCTACCATTTCAAAATTGTGATGGGAGAAACTGATATCCCGAAAGGCGAAGTATACCATTGTGTGGAAGGCGGCAACGGCGAATTAGGGTTTTACCTGATCAGCGATGGAGGCAGGACACCGTTCCGTCTGCATTTCCGCAGGCCATGCTTTATTTACTACCAGGCTTACCCCGAGATGGTAAAAGGAATCATGTTGTCGGATGCGATCCTCACGATGAGCAGCATGAACGTGATCGCAGGGGAACTAGATGCGTAACAATTAAGAAATAAGAAATCAAGTCAAAATTTAAAAGAGCTTTTGGCTTTTTGTATTATAAAATTTTTGAATTTAAATTATGAGTGGCAGTCAGGTACACGGAGCACAGCCTTTTGATAAGGCCAAACGCGCAGAGATCGCTTTCAGCGAAGAAGCGATGAAAACAGTGCAAACCATTATTTCGCATTATCCGCCTGAAAGGATCAAGTCGGCCATGTTGCCGGTATTGCACGTGGCACAGGCAGAGTTCGGCGGCTGGCTAAGCCCCGAAACGATGGATTATGTGGCTTCTATTTTAAAGGTTCGTCCGGTGGAAGTATTTGAGGTAGCGTCTTTCTACACCATGTACAACTTAAAGCCCGTAGGCAAATGCGTGCTGGAAGTGTGCCAGACCAGCTCCTGCTGGCTCAACGGCGCAGAGGACATCGTCAAATACATTGAGAAAAAGCTGAACATCCATGTTGGGGAAACTACCAAAGATGGGATGTTTACGCTGAAAGTAGCGGAGTGCCTGGGCTCATGCGGCACGGCGCCGATGCTGCAATGCGGCGCCAGCTTCCACGAAAACCTCACTTACGAAAAAGTCGATGCGATCCTGGAAGATTACAGGAGCGCCGGGAAACAAAGAAGTTATACGGATTTAGATTATAAAAACACACTTTAAATAATTTTTTCAAAGGTGGTTTCGGGAGCCTCAACCACCATTTGTTGACTGAGGCTCCCGAAGGCAACAAAAACGCAACATGGGAAGAAAATTATTAATACACAACGACAAGGTTCCGGGGATCAACACCTACGAGGTATACCGCGCTCATGGCGGATACGCATCCGTTGAGAAAGCATTGAAAACGATGCAGCCGGACCAGGTAACGGAAGAAGTAAAAAAATCGGGCCTGCGTGGCCGTGGTGGCGCTGGTTTCCCAACGGGGATGAAATGGAGCTTCCTGGCTAAGCCGGAAGGCGTTCCACGCTACCTCGTTTGCAATGCCGATGAGTCGGAGCCGGGCACATTCAAGGACCGCTACCTGATGGAGAAAATTCCTCATGCCCTCATCGAAGGGATGATCACCTCGTCTTTTGCCTTAGGAGCTAAAACATCTTATATCTACATCCGCGGCGAATACTTTTATGTGGCGCGCATTGTGGAGAAAGCCATTGCCGAAGCGTATGCTGCCGGCTGGCTGGGAAAAAATATTTTAGGAACCGATTTTTCCCACGATTGCTACGTGCAGGTGGGTGGCGGCGCCTACATCTGCGGTGAGGAAACCGCCCTCCTCGAATCACTGGAAGGCAAGCGTGGCAACCCGCGCATTAAGCCTCCGTTCCCGGCGGTAGCAGGTTTATGGGGCTGCCCGACGGTGGTAAACAACGTGGAAACGATTGCTGCCGTAGTGCCGATTGTGAACATGGGTGGTGAAGAATATGCGAAGATCGGCGTGGGCAAATCAACAGGCACTAAATTAATTTCTGCTTCCGGCCACATCAACAAACCAGGGGTTTACGAAATTGAATTAGGAATTACAGTTGAGGATTTTATTTACAGCGATGAATATTGCGGCGGTATCCGCAACGGAAAAAAATTAAAGGCCGTAGTAGCCGGTGGCTCTTCGGTGCCTATCCTGCCTACGGAATTGATCTTAAGAACTGCCAAAGGCGAACCGCGCCTGATGACGTATGAGAGCTTATCCGACGGTGGCTTCATCACCGGTACCATGCTGGGCTCCGGCGGTTTCATTGCCATGGACGAGGACACGAGCATCGTGAAGAATTTATTTACCTTCTCGCGTTTCTATCACCATGAATCCTGCGGACAATGCTCGCCTTGTCGCGAAGGAACGGGTTGGATGGAAAAGATCTTGCAGAAATTCCTGAACGGAACAGCCAACGAAAGCGATGTGGATCTGCTGTGGGACATCCAGAGCAAGATCGAAGGCAAAACGATCTGCCCATTGGGTGAAGCGGCTGCATGGCCTGTAGCGGCGGCTATACGTCACTTCAAGCAGGAGTTCATCGACATTGCCAGGAGTAAAAAATTTGTGGATATCAGTCATTACGATAGGTTGAATAAATTGGTAAGAGCATAAGTGAAGTTTTTAGCTTGCATAATTTTATTTTTCAGTGTAGAACTTTCTTTTGCTCAAACAACTGAAGCGAAGTCTCCAAAGGACGAGGTATTTACAGTAGTAGAATACATGCCTGAGTTTCCGGGTGGAATAGCTGAATTAATGAAGTTTATCAAGGCGAATATTGTGTATCCTAAAAAATATGATGTTCTGAACCTTGGAGGAAAGGCGTTTTTGAAATTTAAAGTCACTGACGAAGGAAAGATTGAAAACGTGCATATGCTTAAAGGCACCGGTTTTAAAGAGATGGATGATGAAGCGCTGCGTGTAATCAGTTTAATGCCGGATTGGACTCCTGGTATGCAGAATGGAAGAAAAGTGAATGTTTTTTTTAATGTGCCGATCAATTTTGCGTTGAACAGACCATATTACATTTACAACATTTCGAATAAGTCTGAGAATTATATAAAAACAAAAGAATTACTGGAAGCAGGAAAAAAAGAAGCGGAAATCATTGATTTGTTAGAGTCTGATCCAAATAAAAAAACTGACCTTGATGTCATGTACAATTTAGGAGTTGCTTATTATATATCCGGAAATAACAAGAAAGCTTGTAAATACTTCAAAGCAATTCTTGAAAAGTCGGATGAAAAAATTACAGTAGTCAATAATGCAAAAGAGTATCTTCAAAAATATTGTTCAAATTAATTAAAGAATGAAAGTAACAATCGACGGAATAGAGATTGATGTGCCTAAGGGCACAACCATCCTGGAAGCGGCCCGCATGATTGGCCCGGAGGTAGCTCCGCCCACCATGTGTTATTATTCCAAACTGAAAACAAGTGGCGGCTATTGCCGTACCTGTATTGTGAAAGTAACACAAGGCAGCACTGCCAACCCGAACCCTATGCCTAAGCCGGTAGCCAGCTGCCGCACGGAGGTGATGGATGGTATGGTGGTAGAGAACACCATCAACAAAGAAGTTTTGGAAGCGCGTAAAGGCGTGGTGGAGTTTTTATTGATGAACCACCCGCTGGACTGCCCGATCTGCGACCAGGCCGGCGAATGCCACCTACAGGATCTGGGCTACGAGCATGGCGCGGCAAACACGCGTTACGAGTTTCCACGCCGCGAGTTCGAAAAAATTGACATCGGTAAATATGTGCAGTTGCACATGACGCGTTGTATCATGTGCTTCCGTTGCGTGAAAGTGGCGGAGCAATTGACGGATAACCGCGTGCATGGTGTGATGCACCGTGGGGATGCAGCCGAGATCTCAACCTATATCGAAAACGTGATCGAAAACGAGTTCTCCGGAAACGTGATCGATGTATGCCCTGTAGGCGCTCTCACCGACAAAACCTTCCGTTTCAAAAGCCGTGTGTGGTTTACCAAGCCGGTAGACGCCAGCTGCGATTGCAAAAAATGCTCCGGCAAAGTTCGCTTGTGGCTGAAAGGCAATGATGTGCTGCGTGTAACGGCGCGTAAGGACCAGTGGGGAGAAGTGGAGGAGTTCATCTGCAACGAATGCCGCTTTGAGCGCAAGAACACCGCAGACTGGAAAATCGAAGGCCCTTCGCCGATCCACAGGAGCAGCGTGATCTCACAAAACCATTACAACCATTTGAACGAGCTGAAAGTGCAGGTGATGAAGCAGCAGAAAGCGCTCGGGTTCATGGATATTAATAAACGACCTTAATAGTAAATACGGTTATTCCGCCTGTCATTTCGAGCGAAGTCGAGAAAGCAGCAGGTAAATAAAGAAAACAAAACATATGCTCAGTTTAATCATTTATAAAGCAATTGTATGCGTGGCGGTGTTCCTGCTGGCGCTGGGAGTGGCTGCTTATGCTACCTTATGGGAACGTAAATTTGCAGCGTTCCTGCAGGACCGTAAAGGACCAAGCCGTGCGGGTAAATGGGGTTTGTTACAGCCTCTGGCCGATGGTGGTAAAATGTTCATGAAGGAAGAGATCATCCCGAATGTATCGAACCGATCCTTGTTTATTCTCGGGCCGTCCTTGTTTATGGTGACGGCTGTCATGACCAGCGCGGTGATTCCATGGGGTAAGCCGTTGATGATCGGCGGGCACCTCTACGATCTGCAGATCACTGATATCAATATTGGCGTGATTTATCTGTTAGGCGTTGTGTCCATTGGTGTATACGGGATCATGATCGGTGGATGGGCTTCCAACAACAAGTTTGCCTTATTGGGCGCCGTGCGTGCGTCTTCGCAAATGATCAGCTACGAGATTGCCATGGGTATTTCCCTGATCGCTCTGATCATTTCTGCGGGCGGTTCTTTATCCTTAAAAGATATCATCGAAGGCCAGGATGCCGGCTGGTGTAATTTTGTGTATCAGCCCTTAGGCTTCCTCATTTTCTTTATCTGCGCTTTAGCGGAAACCAACCGTGCGCCATTCGATTTGCCGGAGTGTGAAACCGAGCTGGTTGGCGGTTACCATACAGAGTACTCTTCCATGAAACTCGGCTTGTTCCTCTTCGCCGAGTACATCAACATGTTCATTTCTTCTGCCATCATGGCCGGCTTTTATTTCGGCGGTTACAACTTCCCGTTTGCTACGGAGTTTTATGCCTGGCTTGGTTTAGAAGAAGGTTCCTGGCTGATCTCTCTCATCGGCTTCGGCGCATATTTCACCAAGATCTTTTTGTTCATCTGCTTATTCATGTGGGTGCGCTGGACCTTGCCGCGTTTCCGCTATGACCAGCTGATGAACCTGGGGTGGAAAACCTTATTGCCATTATCCCTGTTCAATTTAGCCTTAACGGTAGTGATTGAAATTTTTATCAGAAAAACCATTCCATTTCATTTTTAAAAGAAATTGAACATGCAACTAACCAACAGAAAAGTAGTCGTATCGAAAAAAGAGCAAAGCTTTGCGGAGCGGATTTATCTGCCTGCTATTGCCAAAGGTATGATGATAACGGCCAGCCACTTGTTCAAGAAGTCGCCGACCATTAACTACCCGGAAGAAAAAAGACCGATCGCTCCTGTGTACCGCGGGCAGCACGTGCTGAAGCGCGACGAGAACGGGGCAGAGCGTTGTACCTCCTGCGGCATGTGTGCGGTGGCCTGCCCGGCAGAAGCCATTACTATGACCAGCGGCGAGCGTAAAAAAGGCGAAGAGAACCTGTACCGTGAAGAAAAGTACGCGGCTACTTATGAGATCAACATGCTGCGCTGCATCTTCTGCGGCCTGTGTGAGGAAGCCTGCCCAAAAGAAGCCATTTTCCTGACAGACCGCCTGGTGGACGTGGAGTTTGAGCGCAACGATTTTATTTATGGAAAAGACAAGCTCGTGGAGAAAATTGACAAACGCATAGATGTGACCAAGCGCCAGACTCAGGCGGTTCTGGATTTCAAAAAGATCCCGGGCTTAAAGCACAACGAATTGTACGATCCGAAAAAATTAAATACAGGAAACAAACATTAAAAAGACAAAAGAAATCAGATAAAAGATCAAAGAAAGGAACCGCTTCTTGCATCTTTTATCTTAAATCATAAATCAGTATGTTAGGACTAACAATTACACAGTGGCTTTTCGGGATACTTTCATTTCTGGCAATCATGTTTGCACTGATGGTGGTATTCACGCGCAATCCCGTTAACTCGGTATTATACCTGGTATTAACCTTCTTTTGCATCGCGGGGCATTACCTCCTGCTGAATGCGCAGTTCCTGGCAGTGGTACACATTGTGGTATACGCCGGAGCCATCATGGTGCTTTTCCTTTTCATCATCATGCTCATGAACCTCAATGCCGATACGGAGCCGAGAAAGCACATCGTAACCAGGCTCATTGCCGGAGTGATCGGCGGCATGCTGCTGATAGTAATGGTAGGCGCGCTGAAAGGCGCCGAGCAGCTCACGATCGTGAGGGCAGGCGCTTCACAGATCGGCCTTGTGAAAAATCTCGGCCAGGTACTGTTCCACGAGTTCCTGTTCCCGTTTGAAGTAGCTTCCATCCTGTTATTAGCGGCCCTCGTAGGGGCGATCATGATCGGAAAACGCGACACAAATACCAACGATAAAAAAGTCATTAATAACTAACCAGCTCACTAATCACCATTCACTAATTACTTTATATTATGCTTAACGGAATTCCAATCAATTATTACATCATGCTCAGCGCCGTGTTATTCATCATCGGTGTAGTTGGAGTGATGGCACGCCGCAATGCAATCATCATCTTTATGTGCATCGAACTGATGCTGAATGCTGTGAACCTCTTACTGGTAGCCTTCTCTACGCTTCACCAAGATGCCAGCGGGCAGGTGTTCGTATTCTTCGTGATGGCGGTAGCCGCAGCCGAAGTAGCCGTGGGCCTTGCCATCCTGGCAATGGTGTACCGCAACTTAAAAAGCATTGACATCGATTTATTAAGCAGGTTAAAAAATTAGTAAGACATTTCAAGTATGATCAAATTAGTAGCGCTCATTCCATTATTTCCGTTGTTGGGATTCATCATCAATGGTTTCTTCGGTAAAAAAATAAGTAAAGGTTTATCCGGTGCTATTGCCAGCATCGCTGTGCTGGCTTCTTTCGTGGTAGCCCTGCTCATCTTCTTCGAGCTGGAGCATTCGGTGCAAAAATCAATTCCGGTAGACCTCTTCTCATGGATCAATTCCGATACGCTGAAAATTCCGTTCGAGTTCCTGGTAGATCCCTTGTCATCCTGGTTCCTGCTCATCATTACAGGCATCGGATTCCTTATTCACATCTACTCCATTGGCTATATGCACGATGATGAAGGCTTCGCGCGCTTCTTCACTTACCTGAATCTCTTTGTGTTCTTCATGTTGCTGCTGGTTCTGGGCAATAACTACCTAATTATGTTTGTGGGCTGGGAAGGCGTGGGCCTTTGCTCTTACCTGCTTATCGGCTTCTGGTTTAAGAATACGGCATATAACAATGCCGCAAAGAAAGCCTTCATCATGAACCGTATCGGTGACCTTGGCTTCTTACTGGGCATCATCCTCATCTTCGTGACCTACGGAAGCATCTCGTACGACGAAGTCTTCTCAGGTGTTTCCGGCTCAGGAGGAACAGGCACCATTACGGCCATTGCACTTCTTTTATTCATCGGCGCCATGGGTAAATCGGCCCAGCTGCCTTTATATACCTGGTTGCCGGACGCGATGGCCGGCCCGACGCCTGTGTCGGCCCTCATCCACGCCGCCACGATGGTAACAGCCGGTATCTATATGGTCGTTCGCTCCAATGTATTCTACTCCATTTCGGCAGAGGCTTCGCACGTAGTGGCTGTAGTGGGTGTGGCAACCGCCTTGTTTGCAGCTACCATCGGCCTCTTTCAGAACGATATTAAAAAAGTACTGGCTTACTCTACTGTATCCCAGCTCGGCCTGATGTTCCTGGGCCTCGGTGTTGGCGCTTACAGCTCTTCGGTATTCCACGTGACCACGCACGCCTTCTTCAAGGCCTTATTATTCTTAGGGGCAGGCTCTGTGATCCATGCCATGGGCGGCGAGCAGGACATGCGCAAAATGGGCGGCCTGAAAAAAGCCCTGCCAATTACGTTTGCGACGATGCTGATCGGAACCATAGCCATCAGCGGTATCCCGCCATTCTCCGGCTTCTTTTCAAAAGATGAAATTTTGGCTCATACCTACGAACACAGCCCGACCTTGTGGTTCTTCGGGCAGGTAGCCTCTATGCTCACGGCCTTCTACATGTTCCGTTTATTGTACCTGACATTTTACAGGAACTTCCGCGGTACGCACGAACAAGAGCATCACCTGCATGAATCTCCGAAAAGCATGACCATTCCGCTGATCGTATTAGCTATTCTCTCTGTGCTCGGCGGTGTTTTAGGCTTCCCTGAATTCTGGGGGCTTCCTAACTGGATGCACCATCACCTCGATCCGATCATCCTGCACAAAAATCCAAGCACCATGAACCATGAGCAGGAGTGGATCCTGATGGCAATTGCCGTAGTAGCTGCTGCTGCCACCATTTACTTTGCCTACATGATATACATCAAAAACAAAGTATTGCCTGAAGCCAAAGATGAGAACCTCAAAGGGATCAAGAAACTCATTTACAATAAATATTACGTGGACGAAGTATACGACGCCCTGATCCGTAAGCCTGTAGATCTGTTGGGAACCGTGTTTTACAAATTCATGGACCTCCAGGTGGTGGATGGTATTGTGAACGGTGTAGGAAACGCCGTAAACGGGATCAGCTCAGTAGTGCGCAAGGCACAGACCGGCCATATCGGGCTTTACATTTTTTGCATGGTATTGGGGATTATTCTGATGTTATTCTATTCGTTCATCAAATAAGAAATACAATTCAGAACCGACCAGGAAAAACGAAACGCTAAATAAATAAATCAATGGTTTGCACTCAGGATCTAAACCCGGAATTGTAAATCGTAAAATAAATAAATTGTAAATAGAAATTATGTTAGTAGGATTATTAATCGTTGTGCCACTTATTGCAAGCTTACTGGTGTTCTTTACAAAAGGTAAAGCGAGCCGCAATTTAGCCCTGGGGCTTTCGATCGTGGAATTCGCCTTGTCGCTGGCGGTATTTTTTCAGTACAAGCATAACCCGATGAGCAAAGACCTCGTGCTGAACTGCTCATGGGTAGAGTCGATGGGGATTCACTTTGCTGTGAGCGCCGATGCCTTGTCCATCCTGATGATCCTGCTGACCACCTTCCTCGTGCCACTGATCATCCTGTCGTCATTTAACACCAACTACGAAAAGCCGCATTCTTTCTACAGCCTCATTCTTTTGATGCAGATGGCCCTTATCGGTGTGTTTACCGCCAACGACGGCTTCCTGTTCTACGTATTCTGGGAACTTGCGCTTATTCCTATTTATTTTATCTGCCTCGTGTGGGGTGGCGAAAACAGGGGCCGCATCACGTTCAAATTTTTCGTGTATACCTTATTAGGTTCCCTTTTTATGCTGGTAGGCCTGATTTACCTGTACAGCCATACGGGTTACGAAACCGGCATTAAATCATGGGCCATCGGCGACCTGTATGCTGCCGGCAAAGCCATGAGCGCCAGCCAGCAGTCGTTTGTATTCTGGGCGATCTTTATTGCCTTTGGCATCAAAATGCCGGTGTTCCCGTTCCATACCTGGCAGCCTGATACTTATGTGACGGCACCAACACAGGGCACGATGCTGCTCTCGGGCATTATGCTGAAAATGGGAACCTTCGGCCTCATCAAATGGCTGATGCCGGTAACGCCTCTGGCATTGGAGCAATGGGGCGGTTTTGTGATCGGCTTGTCGGTATTCGGGATTATTTATGCATCGTGCATTGCCATCGTGCAAAAAGATTACAAGCGCCTGATCGCGTATTCATCCATTGCCCACGTAGGATTGATCGCCGCCGGTATTTTAGCCGCCAACCAACAGGGCATCCAGGGTGCCATGATGCAAATGCTGGCGCATGGTGTGAATGTGGTTGGCTTATTCCTTATTGCGGATATCCTGATGCGCCATACAGGCACACGCGACCTCGATAAGCTGGGTGGGATCCGCAGCATGAACGGCAATTTTGCTGTCTTATTTTTAGTGGTGCTCCTGGGGTCTGTAGCGCTTCCGCTCACCAATGGCTTCGTCGGCGAATTCCTGCTCATCAACGGCGTATACCAGTACGGCGCCTGGGTGGCAGCTTTTGCAGGCCTTACGGTGATCCTGGGCGCCGTGTACATGCTGCGCAGCTACCAGGCGATCATGCTTGGCGAGCGCCGCGACTCGGCCATTGCCTTCGGCTCCCTGGTGTCTAGCGATAAACTGGTGCTCTACATTATCTGCATAGCCATTATCGCCTTCGGTGTCTATCCGAAACCATTGAACGATTTGGCAGAAGAAGGAACAAAAGCAATTTTAACTTACATTAAATAAAACAACATAATCGATTGCAGAAATAAGATCATAGGTCTTTAATCTTTAGTCTTTAATCTTTACTCAACATATGAAAGGTCTTTTTATCATAAGCGGATTAGGAATTTTAGCCATGCTGGCAGAGATTTTTAAATTCAAAAAAATATTATATCCTTTGGTACTGCTTGGTATCATTGCAGCTTACGGCTGCAACTTCATGGAGTGGAACAATAACATGTCTGTTCCGATGTTCGGGAAAATGATCCATTTCGATAATGTGGCCCTTGCTTTTAGTGGCGTTATCCTCGCTACTGCGTTCTTCTGGTTCATCCTCGCCAACGATTACTTCGAGCACGATCACATTACTGATCATTTTGCGTTGGTGTTGTTTGCCCTGGTAGGCGCGCTTATGCTCACCTCTTTCAGCAACATGACCACCCTGTTCTTAGGAATCGAGATCCTGTCGATTCCGATGTATGTATTGGCCGCTTCGCGTAAGCGCGACCTGGCTTCCAACGAGGCAGGCTTCAAGTACCTGATCATGGGCTCTTTTGCATCCGGCTTTTTACTGTTTGGCATCGCATTGATTTACGGTGCTACGGGTACGTTCGACCTGATGGCGATCCGTTCTTATATCTCACAGGCCAACGGCTCTATTCCGGTATTCTTTTATGCCGGTATCCTGATGATGCTGGTGGCGATGTGCTTTAAAGTAAGCGCCGCCCCGTTCCATTTCTGGGCACCGGATGTGTACGAAGGCTCTCCAACCGTCATTACGGCATTGATGAGTACAATAGTGAAAACAGCAGCTTTCGCCGCATTCATGCACCTCTTCCTGGTAGTATTTGGCAAAGCCGGCGAGAGCTGGAGCATGGTGCTGGCCGTGATCGTGGCCTTGTCTTTAGTGGTTTCCAACATTACAGCCGCTTCGCAAAACAGTGTGAAACGGATGTTGGCTTATTCGAGCATCAGCCACGCGGCTTTTATGCTGATGGCAATCCTGGCCAACAACCGCGGCTTTGCAAGTGTTAACGCTATCCTTTATTATTCCCTGGCCTATTCCATTGGTTCCATCTCCGCCTTCACGGTAGTATACAATGTTTCCAAAGAAGATGGAAATTCGAACATCGAAGCCTTCAACGGCCTGGGCAAACGCAATCCCTTTGTGGCAGGCTGTATGGTTATCGCCATGCTGTCGCTGGCCGGTATCCCGGTTACGGCCGGCTTCTTCGCCAAGTACTTTATTTTCACGCTCATGATCGGAACAGGCTTCAAATGGCTGATCATCCTCGCTATCCTGACCTCGGCGGTAGGGGTGTATTACTATTTCAAAGTCATTATTGCCATGTATTTCAAACCGGTAAGAGAAGGACAAAAGATGGTGCTGGAAACCTCACACGTGATCCTGCTGGCCATTACCACACTGCTTACACTGGCTTTAGGAATCGTTCCTAAATACATCATCGAGATCTTCGGCTAAGAGCTGCAATGTCCCGAAGCCCGGAGCGACGGATGTATTGCGTTTGATGCCTGGCGGAGCACCTACTCACCAGGATAGCCTGTCAGGGCTATGCGGCCCCGTTTTCATGAATTTTTTTTGAATCATCGTTTAAATGGTTACATTAGTCGGCAACTTTTAACCTTTAAAAAACAAAAACATGAAATTAAAAACATTTTTTGCAGCGGCCGTAGTCGTTGCCATGGCTACTTCCTGTGGCTCAAAAACAGAAGAAGCAAAAGCAGAAACAACCGAAACAACTCCTGCCGCCGCTACAGAAACACCTGCTGCCGGTGAAGCATCTATTGTGAAGAACTGGGTGCTCGACAACATCGATGCTTCGGCTGCTATGGCCGGAATGCCGAAAGATAATCAGGATAAAATGAAAGCCGCCATGGATGCCATGGTTTCTACACAGAAAGGAAAAATGTCGCTCGATATCCAGGGAGGCGGAAAAGTAATGGCCAATGCGTCCGATATGTCCGGAAACTGGAAAACCAGTGAAGGAAAATGGACCCTGAGCGACGATAAAAAAACACTGACACTCGATATCGATGGAAAAAAAGACGAGTTCATTGTGGCAGAGCTTAGCGCTGATAAACTGAACCTGGAAATGAAAGGCGAAAAAATGAACATGATCTTTGTTCCGAAACAATAGTCCCGACATTACATTCAAGGGCAGCCATGATTCTTTTCATGGCTGCTTTTTTATTTCAGGGATCCGGATTAATGCAACGTTTTATACAAAAGCGCTGAAGCCTGTAATGGCCCTGCCTACGATCAGGGTGTTGATCTCTTTAGTACCCTCGTAGGAATAAATGGCTTCGGCATCAGCCACAAAACGCGCCACATCATAGTCCAGCAGGATGCCGTTGCCGCCCATCACTTCTCGGGCTCTGCTCACAATGTCGCGGGTGCGCAGGCTACAGAATACTTTGGCAAGAGAAGCATGCTCATCGGTGAGGATTTGCTGGTCCTGAAGCTCGGAGAGGCGCGCCACCATCGTTTGCATAGCAGTGAGGTTGCTGAGCATCTCCACCAGGTGGTTCTGAATGAGCTGGAAGGAAGCAATGGGTTTCCCGAACTGTTTGCGCTCGCGGGTGTAGTTGAGCGCCGCTTCATAAGCTCCGCGTGCGCATCCTACTGCCAGCCAGGCCACGCCCGCGCGTGTCATGCGGAGCACATTGGCGGTATCCTTAAAGGTGTTGGCTTTCTGCAAACGGTCGCTCTCAACCACTTCGCAATTCGTAAGTGTCACAATACCGTTCTGAACGGTCCGCAGCGCCATCTTGTCTTCGATCTTTTCCACCGCCATACCCGGATTATTCTTTCGCACCAAAAATCCTTTCACCTGCTTATCCGCCTCGTCCTCTGCCCAGATGATGACCACATCTGCAAAAGTAGCATTGCCGATCCATTTCTTTTGGCCGTTCAGGATCCAGGTATCGCCTTCGCGCCTGGCTTTCATGGTGAGCCCTCCCGCTACGGCAGAGCCCACTTCCGGCTCCGTTAGACCGAAGGCGCCGATTTTCTGTAAGCTTTTTAGCTGCGGTAGCCATTCGCGTTTCTGCTCTTCCGAGCCCAGCAGATAAATGGAACCCATTACCAGGCCGCTTTGCACGCCGAAGAAGGTGGCGAAGGAAACATCCACTCTTGCCATTTCCATCGCGAGTATTCCCTCCATCATGCAGGTGCGTAAGGGGTTGTTATAGCCTACATAGGTAATGCCGCAAATATCAAGCTCCGCCACTTTGGGGATGATGTGAAACGGAAATTCGGCCCGCCGCCAATAGTCGTTGGCGATGGGTTTGATCTCTTTCTCCATAAAGGCCCTTACTTTCAATTGCAGCTCCCTTTCGCCGGGCTGTAGGGTATGGCCGATGTCGTAAAAATCACCGTCGATGGGAGGTAGCTCTTTCCGGCGATGACCGCCGCTGAGCATTTTCACCAATCCCGCCAATTGCTTATCATCCAACCGGCCCACGTTTTTCATCACCTCCGCGAGGTCTATTTTTTGTGAGAGTTTGCCGAGGGCCTCCAGGTCGATTGTTTTGAGCAGATGCCAGGCATTTTTGAGATTTGAGAAGAGCGCCATAACCAGGGTGTTAAGTAGTATATAGCCATGCAACAAAAAGTTGTGCCAGCGCCATGCTATACGGAATAAATCCATACCCTGAAGAAATATCAGGGACGGCCTGTTAAAAAAGAGAAAAAAAGCCGTTGTGCATCGCTTGCCAACAGGAGTATAATCTGTATTTTTACTAAGAGCTATCTCCTGATCATAGCGTATTTATTTATGAAACACATCTGCTTTTTTCTCTGCCTCCTGGTGCTCGCAGGCCCTGCCGCGGCTCAAACAAAAACCAAAACCATGGACCTCGGGCATATCATTTCTGACTCCACAAGTATCAATAAGGATCTCGGAGCGAAGCTGGGACTGGGTTCTATCAATGCATCGTCAAGCGTCATTGAAATACGCCTGTATTCCAATATCGGATTTCCGGGAACACAGTGCCTGGTGTTGCAGTACGACAAAACCTGGAAAGCAACGAAGTATAAGCTGGACGCTAAGGATGCCGTTGTGAAATCGACTCTCAAACCGGCCGGAGGTATTGATGCTATCGCAAAGGCCGTGATTGCTAATAACGTGTTTTCGCTGCCAACGCAATCAGCGATAAACTCAGGGCGGAACATGCTTGACCTGTCTGATAACGAGATTATGTCGGTGCAGGTGGATATGAGCGATTCGCCATGCTACTACCTGCAGTTTAAAGTAAGCACCAGTAGCCGCGAGTACAAATACTGCGACCCCAAATCCTATGCAAGCTTCTACAAAGGCCAGCATGAGTATACCGACTTCGCCAATATCCTGAAAGCCTTTGCCAGACTGGAGATCAAGTAACATCAACAGCCAGGAATACATAGCCGCCTATTTAAAAGCGAATAATGCGTATTTTAATAAGCTGAAACAGCCCGGGCGCCTCCTTTTCGTGCAACGGGTCATGTCCTTTATCAGGCATAAGACAATTAATGGCCGTGAGGGTTTCGTGGTAACTCCCGACATGGAAATCGATATTGCAGCGTCAGCCGTACAGCTCACGTTGGGCCTCGAAACCTGGGGCCTTTCCTATTTTAACCACATCCTGGTATACCGCTCAGATTACAAAAGCCCGGCTACCGGCAAATACCACAAGGGAGAAACCAATATGGGCGGCTTCATTTGTTTCAGCTGGACGGCTTTTGTGGAAGGGAACAGCAAGCCCCATGACAAGGTCAACCTGGGGCTTCATGAGTTTGCGCATGCCTTGCGGTTTAATGGCATCCGGGGAAATGTGACGGATTATTTTTTTGAAAACTATTTTGCACGCTGGCTGGCCTGCGCAAACCGGGAGTTTCAAAAACTCCGGCATCATGCAGAAAGAAGTATTTTCCGGAAATACGGCGGCGTGAATATCAATGAGTTTTTCAGTGTTGCTGTTGAAACATTTTTTGAAACACCGATGGAGTTTAAAGCCGCCCTTCCGGAGCTCTATACCGAAACGTCCATCCTTTTAAACCAGACCTTTACAGACACAGGCGCTGTGCTGCTTAATTGCCGGGAGGAGCTCATGAAAGCAAATGATTTCCGGCTGAGCAAAACCTATCCCGGGGTGATGAAATACAATCTCAGAAACCTCGGACGCTCTGTTGTGGCGCTTGTATTTGCGCTGGCAGGAGTTGCCCTGCTCCTGGATGGCGGATACCGTTACCCGATGCCTTACATCCTCTTTTCGTTCAGCATCCTGGCCTGGCTGTACCTGGAATGGAATTATACGAGGGTTGATTTTGAGCGGGATCATTTTTCGGTACGGAAAGGCTTTTGGCTGCATCAGCCATGGAGAACGAAAACATTGCCTTACTCGGCGCTGATCTCTCTTAAGCTTGCGTATGAATACCATTATGACGAGGATGGCAACCGCGGAGACAAATACGCCGACAGGGCTTCCATCGCGTATTACAGCAATGATAGTTTCTACAAAGACCGTTTGCATATCGTGCCCCTGCAACCTGCTTTCGATGAGCTTTGCCGGGAACTGAAGCATCATGCTGTGTTTGTTGCCATCACAAGCTGATTCCTCGGCAAAGCGCTTTCTGCGAAGTGTGCTGAATTGGAATGCTTTTCTTATTTTTGAATATGGCGGGAAGTGGTCATATCCGTTTTACGTTAGTCTTTCTTGTGTTCGCGATCCTGTGTGCCGGAATGCTACGCAGCCAGCCGCTCCGGCGCGACTTATTCCTGACAGGCGGAATCAATATAGGCAGCATTGGCTGGTCGCCTTCGAAGCTGTCAGGGAAAGATGCCGGACATTTTTCCCGGATCATCAATTTCGGCATTGGCAATATCAGAAATAATGAGGGCCGGAAACGGCTCAGGATTATTGCCAATACAAGTGTAGGACTGCATGCAGGCTTTATGTGGAAGGATAGGAGCAGGGTAAATCTGAACGGCCTGCAGCTGGAATTTCAAAGCAATAAGGCGGCCTATGCCTTTAAGCCTCCTTTTCGGTATCCCTACAAAGGAGATACGCTTACCGCGTGGGTAGATGCCGATAACTATCTGAAATATTCGCTTTCGGTGATGCGTAGCTGGAACCTGCCGGGCGCTTACAGAAATGATTATAGCTTTTGGTATACCAGGCTGTCCTTTGGATATACTTTTTCTCACACAAGCTTCGGAGAGCGATACCAGCAGAGTGAAGACTGGACTGAAAATGGAACAGGCATGCGGCAGACAGCCATCGCACTGAGTGAAAACAGCTACATGATAAGCCCGGAAATAGGATACAGGTATCTGTTGGAAAACGGCCATATCATCGATTTCGGTATCGTGTACCATCAGCCATTCCGTAATACAAGGGTGGTGGAGTACGAGTTCTTCCGGCAGGGAGTTTCACAGGGGAAGAGCCGGATCACCTTCTTCGGCTCTACCATCATGCTTAACCTGTCTTACACCTTTGTCCATAAGCTGAAACGCAGGCCTTCGGATAGCAGCGATGTGAAAGACCGTTACCTCGCGATGGCTGATTCCATCGAGAGATCCACCAATACCTTCAGTCAGCGTAAACTCAATGGCAGGCGTTACCGGATCCAGGAAACATTAATGGTAAGCAGTTCGTCTGTTACTTTAACCGTGTGGGATAAGAACAGGGTGGATGGTGATGAGATCTCCCTGTACCTGAACGGAGAGCCCTTCCTGGAAGAATACACGGTGTCGAAGTTCAGAAAAAGCATAGCTCTCACACTGAAGCCGGGTTCCAATACGATTGTCATGCAGGCCCTGAACCTGGGAAGGGTTCCTCCGAATACAGCGGCGATCAGCATCGACGACGGCATAAAAAAGAAAATCCTGACCCTCGTTTCAGATCTGAAGCAAAGCGGCGCCCTGGAAATTATCTACGAGCCCTGATCGGATGGTATCAGGCCTTGCGAAGCTATTTACCCTTGCCCTGGCTGTAGGCCACCAGGTTGGCGATGCGATACAGCAGGCGGGAAGCCACATTGGCATTCCATTCGTCTTCGCCGCCCACCTCGTTGAGGTCGAAGGCTACAAATGTTTTTCCGGCTGCTACTACCTGCTCCAGTAAATACAATACCTGATCTGTTTCAAAGCCTCCTGCAACAGGCGTTCCTGTGCCCGGGCATAATTTAGGGTCGAGCCCGTCGATGTCGAAGCTCAGGTATATATTCTGCGGAAGCTCGGCAACGATCTCCTTGCAAATCGCATCCCAGCTTTTTCCCTGGTACTGCTGCTGCTTGATGTCCCTGTCGAAAAATGTTTTCACGCGGCCATTGGAGTTGTTGATGATATCCACCTCTGCCTGGCAGTAGTCGCGGATACCCACCTGCACCAGCTTTTTCACCTGATCGATCTTTAAGGCATTGTACATGATCGACGCATGCGAAAATTCAAAGCCTTCATAAGCGACGCGCAGGTCGGCATGCGCATCGATCTGCAATACGGCAAATTCGCCCACATGCTCGCTCAGCGCCTGCATCATGCCTAAAGGCGTGGAGTGGTCGCCGCCAACGAGCCCAACCGTTTTATCTTGTTTTAAAAAATGCAGTGCACGGTTCTTCACCCATGCATTCATCTCCGCGCATACCTTGTTCACATCTTTGATCTCGTCGATCTCCGCAACCGGCTCACCGTTCGACTGGCGGTCGATGATTATCTCAGCAACCGGCCTGTAGGTGATACTTTTTTCGCGCAGGTCTTCGTTGATGTCGTCCATCGCAATACCCAGTTTCCAGGCATCCTTCACCATAGGATCGTACAAGTCGACCTGGAAAGAGGCGTCGAAAATCTGCTCGGGGCCATCGCCCGTACCACCACCATAGCTCACCGTTACCTCCCAGGGCACGGGAATCAGCACAATTTCAGATTCGGAAAGAGAGAAAGGAAGCCCGAACATGCCGGCGTTCACATCACCCACGCTGTTAGGGTCGAAGTTGTTGATTTTATCTTGTTTGGTCATGGAATTAAATATGAATTTTTTATGAATATACAGAGTTTCAATTTATTGCTAAAGTTTATTAAAAGTACTAAAGATCAATTTAAAGCGTCAGCCCGTCTGGCATAAAACTCGTGTTAGCAATAGTACTTATTCTTTCCACATTCTCGCTGCTATTTTTTCTTCCGTCAAAAGTTTTTCATTCTGCTCATTTGTCCAGCAAGCCAATTGTTCGTTGAAGCTAAATATTTCAAGTAACGGGTTTGTTAAAGCATGTGTCACAATACACAATTTGTAGTTTAATTTCTTATCAAGAGAATTTTTGTATTCGTTATGGGTCAACTCTATTGATGTTATGCTACCTGACAAGCCTTTCACTTCTAGTAAAAGTGTTTCATTAACATTTGTTGCCTCTAAATCCCATCCAACATTATCTTTCTCTTTTGAAATAACAATGTAATCTAATCCCTCGAAATGCTTAATTGTAGTTTCAATAGCAGCAATTTCTACTTGCTGTTTCTTAAACGGATCTGTCTGTCGTTGGAGCGGTCTTTTGTTTCTGTTGTCTCTTTCAACGCAATAATCCCGATATTTTACAAAAGCATTGAAATGACTTGAATAGTCTTTATGGAAATTTTCAGGGCGGTTTATTAAATTCCTAATTTGGTCATGGTCGATGTTGATGTCAAATATACCACCACCAGTTAAACTTAATTTTTTATTCAATGCGTTAAGTCCAGTCACATACTGTGTCCCTGATGTTAATGGTCCTTTTGTTTTTTCTGAAACATAAATTGTTTCTAACCAAATTTTAAATCTTTCTGCTGTCGTCATTACATTGTTTGTGTATTGCTAACTATCCAATGTTTCCTGTGTGTTGTTATTTTTGTTGCCGTTTTTGTGTTGCGTTCCATCTTAAAGCAAGTTGCCTCCGGCATATAGGCCAATGTTGTTTCACGGCGCCAGCCGTTCGATCTTCCATGCTCCTTCTTCCTTTACAAAGGCGATCCTGTCGTGCAGCCTGCTCTTACGGCCCTGCCAGAACTCGTAATAGCTGGCTTCAATCACATAGCCGCCCCAGAATTCAGGACGCGGCACCTCCTTGCCCGCAAAGGCTTCGGTATTTTTTTTGACAAGCTCTTCCAGAACGTCGCGGCTGGCAATTACCCGGCTCTGCGGGGAGCTCCAGGCACCCAGCTTGGATTCGGCAGGGCGCGCCTGGAAATAAGCATCGCTTTTTGTCTTGTCGGCAACGCGTGCCAGGCCTTCGATACGTACCTGCCGCTCGAGCTCGGGCCAGAAAAACGTGGCGCACACATACGGATTAATTTCTATGTCATGCGCTTTATGCGACTGGTAATTGGTATAAAAATAAAATGTATTTTCCGAAAACTCCCTGAGGTAAACCACGCGTGCCGAAGGCTTATGATCTGCGCCTACCGTGGCCAAATTGAAGGCCTGGGCTTCATTGACTTTTGCATCCACAGCTTCCTGCATCCATTGCTCGAATTGCAGATGAGGCAGCAGCGCGATGCCCTTTTCAGAAAGCGTTCCCCTCATAAAATCCTCCCGCAGTTGAGAAATATGCTCATTTACTCCACTCATTTTCGTAAATTTACACAAATATAAAGATTGTTATTCATTGGTGAAGGCGGGAGATATATTAATTGCAAAGCCCTTTTTGCAGGATGGCCGGTTTAAGCGTTCGGTCATATACATGGGTGAGCATAATGAAGAAGGAAGCCTTGGATTTATTCTGAACAAGCCTCATGGCTTATTGCTGCGCGACATCTTTCCACACCTTAAGAATGGCAATTTTCCCCTCTTCGACGGCGGCCCTGTGTCGCCCAACCAGTTGTTTTATACGCACGCCCTCGGGCAGCAGCTAAGCGATAGCCTCGAGATCAGCGAAGGTGTATACTGGGGCGGGAATTTTTTCGATTTGTCGCAGATGATCGAGCAGGGGCAGGTGTCCTCAGCGCAAGTCAGGTTCTATATCGGCTATAGCGGCTGGGGCGAAGGCCAGCTTCCGCAGGAGCTCGCAAACGGATCCTGGTTTACCAATCACAGCGCCTATTCCGGGCTTGTCGGCGCCATGCCTGCCGAGCTCTGGGGCATGGAGCTGATGAAGATCAATCCCGGCTACAGGGCTTTTGCCGATTTCTCTTTCGACCCATCTCTCAACTAAGCGCTTCCCCAGAAGCATTATTTTTTGGACTGATGTACCGGCTTTGATGACGCCTGTATTGAAGCGTCAGCAAAATGCCCTGCCCGGTGAGCTATAGCGGGCGGCCTTTTTGTCTCTGCATGTCTGCACCTCCGTCTTCCCGGGTGTTGGCGGTGAAACACGGCGTAAGTATATGGTGATTCATGGAATTTGTTTGCTTTTATGGGCCTTTTGGAATTCTCTTTACCGCCTGCCCGGTACCGTTGACCGACTGCGCACTTTGTTTAGCCTAATAGCCATTGTGTGCTGCCGACCTATGCAGTAAGTTTGACAAAAAAATGAAAGAGATGGAAGAAAAAGAGATAGCGACAGATCATGAGATCTGGAGCAAGATGGAAAAAGAGCATCGCAGGGGAAAAATTTTCGGAGGGATATTGATTGTGCTGGCAGGTTCCTTATTCCTGGCAAAAGAGCTGGGAGCGGAAATCCCACAGTGGATCTTTACCTGGAAAATGTTCCTGATCGCCATTGGCTTGATCATCGGCGTCAAACATAAATTCATGCACCCGGGATGGCTGGTGCTGGTGATCATAGGCGGCGCCTTCCTGCTGTCGGATCTTTATCCCGGCATCGCGTTGAAACCTATCCTGTGGCCGGTGCTGGTCATCCTCTTTGGCTTGTTCATCATCTTTAAGCCACGCCGAAAAAAAAGAGAGCATTACTGGAGGAAATGGCAAAAAGAGCACACGAGGCATCACAGGCGCCACCAACACCGCTACGGAAATGATTGTTACATGGAATCAACGGATACCAACGAGGAAGTGTTAGACTATACGGTATTTATGGGCGGTGTAAAAAAGAATATCCTGACCAAAAATTTCAAAGGCGGAGAAGTCGTGGCTGTTTTCGGAGGCACGGAGCTAAACCTCCTCCAGGCCGATTTTGAAAATACCGCAACGCTTGAAATTACCAGCGTGTTTGCAGGAGTAAAGCTCATTCTGCCTGCCAATTGGGAAGTAAACTCAGAGCTGGTATCAGCCTTTGGCAGTGTGGAGGATAAAAGGCCCATGCAGCCTAAAGCAGAAGGGCCGGCAAAAACACTGATCTTAAAAGGCTCGGTATTTTTCGGCGGCATCGACATCAGAAACTATTAATCAAACGATAAGCAACAGGCCAAATTCACATCAATCCACTTAACCAAATCCTAATGATATGAAAAAATTTCTTGCAAAACTCATGTTCAATATCAACATTGATAATGGCAGCCACACCTCACAATTTGATGAGCAGATCAGGATCATCGAATCCGGCTCTATCGAAAGTGCCTTTCAGAAGGCGCGCATCATGGGCAAAAAAGAAGAAGAAACTTTTGTGAACAGTAACAAAGAGCTCGTGCACTGGAAGTTCATTGATGTTATGGATCTCTACGAGCTGGATAGCCTGAAGGACGGTGAGCAGGTGTATTCCAATACCCACGAAAAAACCGATACACAATCCTTTATCAGCTATATTAAACAGAAAGCTATGGTTTTTCAGGCAAAAAATCTAACCTTTGCCTAAGCATTTGAAAAGGGAATTTCCATATTCCAGGACACGCATCCTTAGCCTGTATATTGCATGGTGGGCCTTCTGGTCGCTCACCCAAACCGGCGTGCTTCACAGGATGGGCCTCAACTGGCATGTGTCGGCTATTGATGCGATCATCTCCAATGCGCTGCTTGCACTGTTTTGTTTCGTATCCCTGGCTATTTTTTACTATTACCAGCCGGGAGTGGGCAATCGGTCGTACCGCTTCATTTTTACCCTGGGGCTCGCGGTATTGTATACGGTGCTGTTACGCTTATCCTTGAGCTATGCTGTGGCCGACGATAAAGACTACCAGGAATTTTTGCGTAAGTCGATGCCGGTGCGCTTTATCATTTCCTTGCTGGAGCTGGCCTTTGTAACAATGCTGAACTGGATGTGGAACCTGCTGAAAGATCAGAAGGAGCAGGAGCAGCGGCGCAACCATGCCGAGCAGCTGGTGAAGGACGCTGAGCTGGCCCGCCTGAAACAGCAGCTTCAGCCGCATTTTTTGTTCAACAGCCTTAACTCCATCAGTGCACTGGCAGGCAGCAGGCCCAATGAGGCGCGTAAGATGATCCAGCAGCTTTCCGATTTTTTGCGCGGTACTCTCAAAAAAGACGAAGAGCAATGTGTGGACTTGAAAGAAGAGCTGGAACATCTTAAGCTTTACCTGGAAATCGAAAAGGTACGCTTCGGCCACCGGCTCTCTGTGGATATCGACTTCAAAGAAGAAACGATGCAGATGCACATTCCGCCTTTGCTGCTACAACCCATTGTGGAAAATGCCATCAAATTCGGCCTGTACGATACGATCGATGAGATCGTGATCGGGATTTTCTCTTATGTGAAAGACGGTCTGCTGCATGTGAAAGTAGAAAATCCTTTCGATGCCGGAACGCAGGCCGCCAGCCAGGGAACAGGCTTTGGGCTGAGCTCGGTGCAAAGACGTTTGTTTTTATTGTACTCACGCAACGACCTGATGGTCACGGAAAAAAAAGAAAACCGCTTTATTACCATTTTGAAAATCCCGCAGGTTAACATCCGTAGCTCTCAGAGCCGGTTATGATCTGTAAAAAGAGTTAGTATATGAAAGTAGTAGTGATAGACGACGAGCCTCTGGCCAGAATGGTGGTGCTGGAATACCTTCAGCAACAGGCAGGTATTGAAGTTGCCGCCGAATGCAACGATGGCTTCCAGGGTGTGAAGGCGATCATGCAGCATAAACCCGACCTGATTTTTCTCGACATCCAGATGCCCAAGATCAACGGATTTGAAATGCTGGAGCTGCTGGACACCATGCCGGCAGTGATTTTTACGACGGCTTTCGATGAGTATGCGATCAAAGCCTTTGAGTCCAATGCCATCGATTACTTGCTGAAGCCTTTCAGCAAAGAGCGTTTCGACCTCGCCATCGAAAAATACAAATCCAAAGCGGTCAATAGCCCGGCAACAGAAAAAAACATCCAGTCGCTCCTGGAAACGGCGACCAAACAGCCCGACGATCACAGCCGGATCGTGGTGAAAAACGGCAGCGATATCCGCATTGTGCCTGCCCAGGATATCCAATACATAGAGGCTTACGATGATTATGTGAAGATTTTCACCAAAGACACCTACTACCTCAAAAAGAAAACCATGAGCTATTACGAGCAGGTGCTCGACGGCTCAAAGTTTTTCAGGACACACCGCTCCTATATCATCAACCTGCAGGAGCTTACCAAAATAGAACCGTTGGAAAAGAACACCTATATTGCCATACTCAGGAACGGCAAGAAAATTCCGCTCAGCAGAACCGGCTATACCAGGCTTAAGGAAATGCTGGGGGTGTAGTTTTCACAACACATACATAAGCTGTAACCAGATAGTGCCTTTGGTAAGTGTAATTTTTCAGAGCCCTAAGCCCTAAATCTTTAGGGCCTGTTCTCTGCATATTCCAGGTGCTTATGCTTCTTTGCTGAAGCCTTATGGTTTCGCTAAGTTCGCTTAGAGCTTTTGATATCCGGCAGGAAGCCGGTGATGATGCCTAAGAGCGGAAGGTACGCGCAGATGTTGAACACGTACTCAATGCTGGTTCTGTCGGCCAGGTTTCCCAGGAGTGCGGAGCCTATGCCCGCAATGCCAAAGGCAAAGCCAAAGAACAGGCCTGAAATCATGCCTATTTTTCCGGGTAGCAATTCCTGCGCATATACCAGGATCGCCGAGAAGGCTGAGGCCATGATCACGCCGATGATGACGGTAAGCACACTTGTCCAGAATAGATTGACATGAGGCAGCAAAATGGTGAAGGGCGCAATGCCCAGGATGGAAACCCAGATGATGATCTTACGCCCGAACCTGTCGCCCAAAGGCCCGCCCAGGAAGGTGCCGGCAGCCACCGAGAGGAGAAACAAGGATAAACGGAACTGGGATTCGGAGATCGTTAGATGGAACTTCTGCATCAGGTAGAACGTATAGTAGCTGGTGATACTCGTGAGGTAGAAGTATTTGGAAAAGATCAGGATCAGTAAGATGATGATGGAAATGATCACACGCCTTCGCGGAATATCATGCCGTTGTTCCAGCGTGCTGATCTTGCCTGACGCCCTGAGTACCAGGTGGCCTTTATACCAGTTGCCTACGCGGATGAGGATGAGCATGCCAAGAATCGCAAACAGCAGGAACCAGGCAAGGTGCAGCTGTCCCTGTTTCACTACGATGGCCGCTACCAGCATGGGTCCGATGGCCGTTCCTGTATTCCCTCCCAGTTGGAAAATAGACTGGGCAAGCCCGCGTCTTCCGCCCGATGCATAATAGGAAACCTTGGAAGCTTCGGGATGAAACACCGATGAGCCGATACCGACGCAGGCCACAGACAATAAAATAGAGTAAAAGCCGGAAGAGAAGGTGAGCAGAACAATGCCGAAAAAGGTGAAGCCCATGCCCAGCGCAAAGGAATAGGGCTTGGGCCGTTTATCGGTATAGTTCCCGACAAAAGGCTGCAGCAGCGATGCCGTGAGCTGGAAGGTGAAGGTGATCCACCCAACCTGCGAGAAGCTGAGATGGTATTTCTCCCGCATCACCGGATAAAGGGAGGGGATGACGGATTGCAACAGATCATTCAGTAAATGGGCGAAGCAAATGGAGAACAGGATCGGGTAAACGGTTTGGGAAGTTACAGATGCCTGTGAAGGGGTGGAACTCGACTGCATGCGCTAAAGGTACAGTTTTGTTTTTTAAAAGAGGTCAAAGCCTCATATAATCCGGTGTCCAGTGTTTCACCGAACGTTTGATGGCATCCGGCGACAGTTTTTCGCGGATGGCCTTTTGCGCGAGCTCTTCCAGCTCTCCGTCGGAGGCAAAGCGCAGGGCCAGGATATGGGCTAAGGACAGCTGCTGCTCGATCTCTTCAAAGCGTTTGTGGGTCACAACATAGTACCTGAACCGTAATTCGAGCCGCGCGATCCGGTTCTGGTTGCCAAGGGCATAGTGTTGCCGTGTCATAAACGAGAACCAGCCGAGAGCGGCCGTCAGCGTGGTGAGTACGATCCACAGCAGGTGGTCTTCCGTAGTGCGGCAAAGGCCGGTGATGCAGGCAATGAGCAGAACCAACACCACCGGGTAAAACACAAAGTGGTGGGCTGTATAGTAACGGATATGGTTTTGATAGTTTTGTGTTTTCATCACAAATGGATTAGTTGGTGTGCACAGGCGAAAATGGTTTCAGCTGGAGTGTTTTGCTTGTCCATTCGCGGATCTCGCTGCAAAAAGCGGCGTCCCGGGCCAGCGATTGCCCGTAGGAAGGGATCATGCGCTTCAGCTTTTCCTGCCACTCCGGGCTATCGATCTCTGATTTAAAGCAGCGTTTCAACACATCAAGCATGATGGCAACAGCCGTTGACGCTCCCGGTGAAGCGCCCAGTAAAGCGGCAATGGAGCCATCCGCGGCATTGACGATCTCTGTACCAAACTCCAGCACACCGCCCTGCTCTTCATCTTTTTTAATGACCTGCACACGCTGCCCGGCTACTACCAGCTCCCAGTCGGCCATGCTGGCTTCCGGGAAATATTCTTTCAGGGCTTCAAAGCGCTCTTCGTCGGATTGGCTGGCCTGCTTGATGAGGTACCTGGTGAGCGGCAGGTTATGGATACCTGCTGACAACATCGGCAATAAATTTTCGAGCTCCAGCGAGCCTGCGAGGTCCCAATAGGAGCCGTTCTTCAGGAACTTGGTGGAGAAGCCCGCATAAGGCCCGAAGAGCAGTGCTTTTTTGCCGTCGATGACGCGCGTGTCGAGGTGCGGCACCGACATCGGCGGAGAGCCTACCGATGCTTTGCCATATACTTTGGCGTCGTGCTGCGCGATGACGTTTTCATTATGGCATTTCAGCCACTGCCCGCTCACCGGGAAGCCGCCATAGCCTTCCGCTTCTTTAATGTCTGATTTTTCGAGCAGGGGCAGGGAGCCGCCTCCGGCGCCAATAAATACGAAGTTGGCAAGGACATGTCTTTTTTCATGGTTGCCGAGGTCTTTTACCATCACATTCCAGTGGCCGTCTTTTTCTTTATCGAGGTCGCGCACTTCGTGGTTGAGGTGGATCTTCACGCCGCCCTGTTTTTCCAGGTGTTTGAGCAGGGCGCGGGTAAGCGCTCCGAAGTTCACATCGGTGCCGTTCTCCATACGCGTGGCAGCCACTTCAATGCCCGGGTCGCGGCCTTCCATCACCAATGGCATCCATTGTTCGAGTTGTGGCCACTTTTCAGAATATTGCATGCCGGCAAACAAGGGATGGTCTTTCAGTGCCTGGTAGCGTTTCCGTAAATAAAATACATTATCGCCACCCCATACAAAGCTCATGTGCGGAATATCGCGGATAAACGCTTTAGGATCGGGAATCGCTTTGGTATCGACGAGGTAAGACCAGAACTGCCGCGAGATCTCAAAAGACTCGGCGATCTTTTCCGCTTTGGAAACATCAATGGAACCATCTTCCCTTTGGGGTGTATAATTCAATTCGCAAAAGGCCGAATGCCCTGTGCCCGCATTGTTCCAGGCATCGGAACTTTCTTCGGATACAGCGTCGAGTCGCTCAAAGATCTCAATGCGGATGTCCGGTTTTAATTCTTTCAGGAAGATGCCTAAAGTTGCGCTCATGATGCCGGCGCCTATCAGTACCACATCGGTATGGGTTGTATCAGAATGTTCCATAAGACAAAGATGATGAATAATGTGTTGAATTGATAGCGATGCCGTGTTTTTTTAAAGGGATTATAGTTGATGTCCTTTTTCTTCCTGAGCCGGTAACGCTTGGGTTGCAGTGTTCATATAGCTTCCTTCATACATTTTGATGAGCAGGAAGAAGAAGGAGATCAGGAAAGGCCCGATGACCAGACCGATAAGCCCGAAAAGCGGAATGCCGATGATCACCCCGATAATGGTGATCAGAGGGTGCGTGTCGGCTATTTTTTTGGAGATGAACTGCCTCAGGAAATTGTCTACGAGCGTTACCAGCACACCGCCCCAGATGAGCATGCCATAGCCGGCCACATGATTGCCGGAAGACAGCTCGATAATGGCCGCGGGCACAAAAATGATAGGCGCCCCCACTACAGGCAGGAAGCATACAAAAATGGAAACAATGCCCCAGAAGAGCGGGTCGGGAATGCCGAAGATGAGAAAGCCTACCGCTACGATGATGCCCTGGCTCAGGCCAATGAGGCTCTGCCCGATAATATTGGAGAATGTGATGTTTTTTAACTCAAGGCCGAACTGCTGGCTCTGCGCCGTGTCAAACGGAAGGTATTTCATCAGGCCCGCTTCAAATTTATCATAGGATTTCAGCATAAAGAATAAGGTGAAGTACAGGATGATCAGCGTGACGAAAATATTAAGCGCGCTGTTCACAAAAACAGAAAAGGCATTGATGGCCCATTTCGAAATGTCATTGATGCCGTTGTTGATCATCTCTTTCAGGTCGACGGTCAATCCGCTGAAATCATGAAGTTGGTTGATGATATTGGCGATCGGCTCGGGGTGCTGCTGGAAATGAATGAGCTTGTTAATGATCATGATGCTTAAACCGAGCAGTGGCAAAACAATGATCAGGAAAGATATGGAGATCACGAGCATGGCGCTGAGCGACCTGCCCATCTTTTTTTTATGGATAAAGTACAGGAACAAAGGCCGGAAGAGCGTATATAAAATCACGGCGGATAAAAGCGCCGAAAAGATCGGAAGGATGGAAATGAACAGTAACAGGCCAACAAGTCCTATTAAAATTAAGACAATGTTCTTACTCTGGGCGGCTGAATATATCGAAGGGCGGATCTCGTGTTGCATACAACGAATTTACTCAGGATTTTTGGGAACTGCTACTTCCGTATCGCGGCGGATTACCTGACCGGAATTGTCGTAAATGATGATGCCTTTGCTGCTCGTTTTCGGGTCGGCGTAGGTCGCTTTGAAATTCTTGTCATCGGCTTCCCATTTGGCCTGCAGCCCCGGAAATTCCTTCTCAAAAGTGGCTTTGACGGATTCGGGTACCACCACGGTAGCTGTGGCTGTTTTTACGGATCGCTCCTGTGCCTGTGCGATGCCTCCCAACATGAAGGTAAAAATCAGAATAAATAAGGGTCTCATGACATTAAGTTTTATAGCGTGAACATAAAATTTTAATGCCATAGGCTGTCGCACAGAAGGGCCTTGGAAAGCCGCATCTGGCTGCTCTTACAGAAGGTCCGGCAAACTTGTGGAATTATTTGACCAATTGCCGGGAGTTTTTTGCATATGCCCCCGATATACCGATCCATGAAAAAAGCCGTCACGATACATCATGACGGCTTTCCTGAATACGAATGAGAGGATTACTCCATCGGATAGCCTTTGGCCACCCAGTCGGGCTTAATACCTTCGGGCAACTCAAGGACTTTGGTGTTTTTGAAGCCCTGAGCGATCAGAACATCGTATGCCGGCTTGATGTTCGGGCAGCTCGAGTAGGAGCAGCATCCGCAGTATACCACCACGGCTTTTGTTTTGTTTTCCATCGCCAGGGTCGATTTCATTTTATCGGCGAACGTAATGTTCGTGGCAGCACCCATCGCAACGGCACCTTTAATATTGTCCATTGGCCCCACGTTGAATATCAGGGGCTTGTCTTTGGCATTGGCCGTGATCTTGTCGGCCAGCTCTTTGGTCGACATGAGTTGTTCCTTTTTCCAGGTAGGCGCCTGGAAAATGCTGTTGTACAAGCCGGAGCAGATAAATACGAGGGCAAATAATACTTTCATGATTGTTGATTTATAGTGCCAAATCTATAGAAAAAGCAGGAGGAATAAGTCTTAAAAAAGCTAAAAATTGGTAATGAATTGTTAATGGTTATGGCTGCATGACTTTAGCACTTCTCTTATGAAACTGATTCAGCGTTTCTCCCGAACCACCCGGGCAATAAGTGCGATTGATTTGCCGTTTTAATGCAAAGAGCCATGTGGCAGCTTGCGTCCCATTGCTCTGCATGTGCAAGTCCTCCTTTCGGAGGTGCCGCCCACCTAAAGGCCACCTGTTAACCTTACGCACTTGCCTCTTTTTTACCCCCATAGAAATACCTGATTGTATAGGTAGAACTATCCGATTTTGGCATCCCTGCTGGACTATTGCTTTTTATTGCAATACATTCGTATCAGCACAGGAATTAGTTCGCATTATATAAACGAAAACCAGCCCGTTATGAGAACTCCCCTTCTTTCAGCCGCTATGACAACCCTGGTTGTCATAGCGCTTGCTGGTTCCGGGTGCAGCGGGCCTTTAAAAGGCGATAATGCAAAAGCCTTATGGCCGAAAGGAGCCTTCCAGGATCACCGCGATTCAACACCTTCCGCATCTCAATACGGCTACCCGCTGTTTGCGCTAAGCCACAACTACCCGACAAAGCTTCGTACGGTAGAGAATCCGTCCTGGCAGCAGGTGCTGAAAGGGCAGCGTATCTCTGTAGCCAATGTATTTACCTATATGGAGTGTCTGAAAAGCCATATTGCCCCCAATTTATTGCCGTTCTTCACCAGCAATACCACCTGGAATGCTGCCAGCAGTGGCTGGTTCCACGAACCCTGGATAGGAGCCGAACGGGAAGCCATCCTGGGAGCCTGCCAAGGAAATGAAAACCCGGCTAATATGTTCAAGTCGCTCACAGAAGGGAAGGCGGGTTACGTGCTCACTCTCTACGATTCTACGGCGGCTTATACCGTTGGCCGTATCTGGAACAAAACGCGCCAACGGGTCAACCTGGTGAATGACGCTGCTCAATTCGGGGAAGGCAGCGTGATCGTGAAACTTTCATTTTCAACCATCAATTATCCCTACTGGCCGGCGATGAAAGGAGCGCAGGTATTCACCATCTATGATACCATTCCTACCAAAGAGAATCCGGCCAGGGGATACCAACTGCGGAGGGTCAGCTTTTTTCAGATGGATGTGATCGTGAAGGATAGCCACACAGCTCCGGAGACAGGATGGGTCTATTCTACCTTCGTGTATGATTCGGCGGCAGCAGGATCTACCTGGGAAAAAATGGTGCCCCTCGGAGCCATGTGGGGCAATGATCCCGGTGTGAGCAGCCCGATTACACCTCCTTTTCCTCCTTTGTATGAAACAGTGATCAACCCGAAAGCACCTTTTTACAGCACCGAAATCTTAGGCTGGAGCGGCCGCCTCAGCAGGCCCCATGATGGTGTCATGGAGCAGGAAGCGTTTGACATCAACACCCGCCGGGAATATACAAACCTTGCCATGTCATCCTGCATGAGTTGCCATAGCCCGGCACAGAGCAACTTTAATTCCTTTCTTCTGCCGGAACCCTTTCCGGAAGATGCCTTTTTTGCGAATACGCCCGGCGGCAATACATGGGACCTCTGGCTCAGGAACAGTGCGGGGCACAAGGCTTTAGATAAAGAACAGGCAGACATGGATGATGATATGGCGATGGCCTTTAAGTCCGTTCCTGAGCTCCAGGCTACGCAAGCGCCGAATTCCGAAAGCAAGCTCCTCACCGGCAATCTGAGCGCCGGCAGGAAATACAGAAGGCATACGACCAAAAGCAAGTTCTGGCATTAAGCCGTTTTTTACAGGAAGTATACCGTCACAGCGATTGCGTGCAATGCCTGCCTGCTTCCCGCAGGTAGGCCCGCAGGAAATACGGAATGCATTCTGTTTGTTTTTAAGATTCTCAAAACGAGTAACTTAAGGTTTGTTCGCTCACAAAGAGATTATTTTTTTCGATCATCCTGTCACAAAACGGCTCCGCTCCGGTCTTTAGGTAAATTAAATCAAAGACGATGGACACACCTTTTTTAGCACCAATTGAAAAGCCCAAAGGCTTACTCTGGAAATTAGTTTACGCATACTCCCGCCGGAAATTCGGGAAAGTGATGACACCCTTAAAAGTGATGGCAGCCCGCATGCCGCTTGCCTTCGGCTCGTTTTCGGGGAAGATCGGCCAGCTGGATGAGAAGCTGGCGCTGCCCGCAGAAACCGTTATGCTGGTTCGCCAGAAAGTAGCGGAGATCAATGTTTGCCTTTTCTGCATCGACATTGGCCGCTCGCGTACCATCATCTCCTCCATGAACCAGGCGAAATTCGATGAATTGCACATCTACCAGGATAGCAGGCATTTCTCCGAAAAAGAGAAAGTGCTCCTGGACTTTGTGACCATGCTTGCCCGCGACCGGAAAATGGATCAGGCTATGTTCAATAAGCTGGCCGGGCATTATGACGAACGCTCCATCTGTGAGGTCATCTGGATCATTGCCACGGAGTTTTATTATAATATCGGGAACATCGGTCTGAACATTCATTCCGACATGCTGTGCGACATCGCCAGGATGCGAAGTAATAAAGGATAAAACGGATTTTATTAACCGGCGCTGTTTTTTGAAAGGATTTTCAGAACTTAGGGCTTGTTACCTGATGGAGCTAACTACCGATATCCTGTCTCTTCGGCCTTACCTGTTCGGGTTGGCTTATAACATGCTGGCTGTGGTCGAGGAGGCGGAAGACATTATCCAGGATGTGTATGAAAAATACGTATCCGCCAAAGAGGTGAGGGAGCCGAAAGCCTACCTGGGGCGCATGGTGCTCAACCGCAGCATTGACCGGCTGAACGAGCTCAGGCAGCAGAGGGAAAATTACAAAGGCTACTGGCTTCCGGAGCCTTACCTCACGATGGAGCCCGACGCGACACCAACCTTGGAATACGGCTTGCTGGTCCTGCTCGGGCGCCTGAATCCTTCGGAGCGCGCCGTGTTCATCCTCCGCGAAAGCTTTTCGGAGGAGTACAGCGCCATTGCGGAGCTCACCGGATTTTCTGCCGAACATTGCCGGCAGCTTCTGCACCGGGCTCATGAAAAGCTGGAGCGCAATAGCTCACACCAGGTTGATCCCGCAAAGCGACTTGAGCTGACGGAAGCATTTTTGTATGCTTTACACAGCAGGGATTTACATGCTCTTGGCCAATTGCTCCGCAACGATATCGCCCTGTTCAACGATGGCGGCGGCAAGCGTGCGGCTGCGCTCAAGCCATTGTTTGGCCTGCATAAGGTGCTGAAATTCCTGGATGGTGTGATGTCGCTTCCAGAAAGCCAGGAAGATTTTGAATACAAAGCCGCTTATGTGAACGGCTCTCCCTGCGCGCTCATCTTCCGCCGCTCAACTGGTGAGCTGGATTCGATGCAGTATGTAGAATCGGAGAATGGCACGGACATCACATGCCTGCTTTATGTACGGAATCCGGATAAGTTGAAGCTGAGGACCTGAGATCCTGCCGATAAACATGGATGCTGACTTCGGGTAGCCGGGATATGAATTCCTGAGTAATTATATCCTATACCTTCCCAGATAAATCCCCGATACAGATGGAGGAAACTCACATGGATGCGTCTTCTCTTTTAAACCATTTTTGTAAAGTAGTTTACAAAGGAGGTTGCTGAAAATCCGTTTTAAAGAGTAAGCATAAAAAAGCAAGCATCATGAAAAAAGTAATGACTGTACTATTTGGGGTAGTAGCTGCCTTAAGCTGTAACGCTCAGACTGCCGGCGACAAGGCAGAGAAAAAGTGCATACAGGAGCACATGGACCAACGCAATGCAGGCGAAAAGTTTATCGACAAAGTAATTCCGGCTTCTGAAAAGAACCGGGAAGCAGATGCTAAAACCGATTGTCAGATCGACAGGCTCAGGAACGAAAAAGAATTCATTGAAAAGCATAGCGACAAGCCGAAGCCATAGTTGATATGAAGAGCAACCCTCCCGGATACATACGGGAGGGTTTTTCATGTTTAGTCTGCTTGCGATGTACGCTCCAATCCGTGTAAGATGCCTCTTTTTATCATGGTGCCGTATCCATCGTCGGAGAGGAACTGAGTATAGGAAAGCGCGAGTTGGTAGTTTTCACGGGCCTTTGTAAGATCCTTTAACTCTTCGTGGCATTTTGCGATGTTCAAATACAGCGAGGGTAAAGCCGCACGGATCATGGATCCGTTTACCAGTAAGGCATATTTCAGGGCCTCTTCGTCCCAATGCAATTTATCCGTTACGGTTTTCTGATGGCGCGCCACGTAATGCGCACTCGTGAATTTCTCGAAGTCGCTTGTTGATTGATTCCAGGCTTGTACGAACAGCTTGCCTGCTTCATCAGGCATTCCCTGTCCTTCCAGCTCCATGCCCTGGCTACAAAGCTTAATGATTGCGTTATCGGGATCGAACAACATGCTAATCGGATTTATGATGAAATAAGTTAATGTCCGGTAATTCTTATCGGGTGCAGGCAGGCCTTTGTTTCAGCATCCCTGCTTATGCCGGTGAGGCCGCTTCTCTGACCTCTACCACACCTTCTCCATTCAGGATAGGACACTTTAGGGCTATCGCTGTCGCCGAATCTATGTCCTCAGCCAGGATCACAATATAACCGGCGATCCCTTCGTCCTGGAGGAGGTAAGGCCCGTCGGATACCTTGTTTCCCCGCACCACTCTGGCCACAGTATACGAAAAGTGATGCCCTCCCCCGGCGAGCTGATCCTTGTCTGAGATCTCATCAATCCATTCTGTCCAGGCCTTCATATAGGTCTTCATTTCCTCCGACCCCGGCTGCCTGGTTTTGTCTTTGATGTTTAACCGGAAAATTAAAACATATTCTTTCATGGGATGATGTATTAGGATGCTGCAAAGGTAGAGCCGGATGAAACCTGAAACATTGACCTAGGTCAAAATCGGACTACCCGGACTTGAGCCGGCTTAGCGTTTCCTCCCGGATATCAAGATAAGAGGCCAGTACCTTATTGGATAACTTTTGAATCAGGATGGGATTTTCCAAACGTAGTTTTTCGTACCTCTGTTTTGCGGATAAGGTGGTGAGTTCCTCTATTCTCTTATTTTGAAAGGCATAAGCCATTTCTAAAATACGTATGTAAAAGCTTTTCCAGTGATCGCTGGAATTAACGAGTGTGTAGAAATGGGTTCTGTTGATCTGAAGCAACTCCGAATCCTCCAAAGCATCCACAAATTCAAAAGAAGGGGCCTGATGGATAAAGCTGGTGAAAGAGCTTCCAATGGTAAAATCAGGTAAGACCAGTCGTGTCTTTTCATGGCCCGCTTTATCGATGAAGTACGTTCGGAGGCATCCTTTATTGACGAAATAAAAATCCCGGCACACCTCTCCCGACCGTAAAAGGAGCTGGCCCTTCTTCACGGTTTTCGGAGAAAAGAACCGTTCCAGCCCTGCTAATTCAGCCTCATCGAAATTGATGAGGTAGTTTAACAGGAGCTTCAGGTTGTCTATCATCCTGTAAATATAGTTGAAAATGCCGCTTTGGCAGTTATCGCCGGTGAAGCCATATTCCTAGGTGTTATGGAAGATGGGCAATGTCAAATAAAAAAGCCCCAACATATTTGTTGAGGCTTTCGTGGTACCTCTGGATAAGGGGTCGAACTTCGATCCTGAGGATTTGATCAAAATTTTCGAGTTTTTGGAGGTGATTGAGCCTTTGGGGTTGGAATAGTTGAAAAGGGCTTAAAAGGCAGAATTTTGGGCTTTTAGGCCATTTTTTGCGGGCACATAAATCGCTCATGCAAACCGTTTTGCCGGTTTTGAAAGCACACTTCCCAGATGTATTTTGGAAAGGAAATTTGCTTTGCATATGTCCAAACACGCTAAAATTATGCAAAGAGGGCGGTATACCACCCTTTTTTTAATTTGGCCTTTTAATACATTAGCAACACGAAAACTATTGTTTTTTCTAATTGAAAATGAAGCTGTAGACATGGTGATCTTGTCCTGAATTTATCTAGGGACTATCAAACGGAGTTCGCTGAAAATCCGAAGAAGAGTAGGCGCCTATTGTCAACGTATGATCGACATTCATTCCCATTTGTTTAATTTGAGATACCTGCCGGTGGCCGGTATAATTATAAGGTATTCTAATGGTATTGTTCCCGACATTATCGCGCGGGGTGTCGCTAGGTTTCTTATCCGGCACACCCGCAGTAGCATTTCGCTGGAAGAAAGGCGTCCGATGCTGGAGATTGGAGAGCGAACCTTGCGTAGCCTTCTTGAGAATTTGGATTTGAGAAGCCGTAATCCATTTGATCTTAGCTATCAGCAGGTAAAAGAGAGTCTGCTTAGAGATGTTACGCCCGAGGATACCGAAGATGAGGAGATCCGTGCAGCGATCCTGGAATTCATGCGCATTGACACCGAAAATAACCTGCAGCCACCAATTTCAACGCTGATGTCCCTACATGAAGATATGAGCATAGCAAATATCGGGAATTGGTTGGGCGCGATTGACAGAATGATCGATTGGGTTTTTTCCAAAATCGAAGCTGGCTTGAATTATCTGCGCTGGTTCCATTTTATGCAGAATTCGGAGCATGCCATCCTCCAACATCTTAGGAAAGATGAGCCAGGCATTCAGCGCTTTGTGTTTCATATGATGGACGTTGACAACTATTTCGATTATTCATCCGATTTCGACTTTAAAACCGTTCAGGTGCCGAAAATGAAAAAGCTGCTGGATGAAAATCCAAGGGAGTTGATTGGCTTCGTCGCTTTCGATCCGAAAAGAAGCGACGCTATGAAAATTATCGAAGACGCCATATTAAACCATGGCTTCACCGGCGTTAAATTTTATCCTCCATTAGGTTATAAACCTATCGGAAACCCCAAAGAAGTCCAGGACAAGATCGATGCGCTATATGCATTTTGCTTACAGTACGATACGCCCATTTTTGCACACTGCAACAACCAGGGATTTGAAGCCGATCGACGCAATCACAGCGGGTATAATTCCAATCCTTTGCACTGGCAGGAGGTGTTAAATTTATATCCTAAATTAAGGCTTTGCCTGGCACATGCAGGGGGAGTCGAGGGCTGGTTCTCGAAGCTTAAACCTATGGATGAGATTGATCCGCCAGGTATTAATGATGGTACTGTCAGTGATTCAGATCAAAAAGACTGGAATAGCTCCTATGCCAAAATCGTATATAAGCTATGCCTGAACTTCGATAATGTATATTGTGATGCAGCTTATCTGGACGAAGTAACAGATGAGGAATATTACAAGAACTTCAGAGATCGTCTTAGTTATCTCTTTAATGCAAAGCCAAAGTTTGCCGAAAAAATCATCTACGGTAGCGACTGGCACATGCTCTTCCAGGAGGGGAAAAACAAACGTTATTTTTCCGACTATCTGAGATTGTTCTCAGAGCAGGGGCTGAAAGATAAGCGCGATGCATTCTTTGAAAAAAATGCTCTGAAGTACCTTAATATTCAATAAGAATTTATATTAATTTAATATGACACTAATAAGTCGATTAGTCTTCTCTGAAAAAAAGAAGACGCTACAAAAATCGTCTGAAAAGGTTGTAACGAGCGAAATTTCAATCGTAATACCTGTAAAGGACAACCAGGAAGGAGTAAATTCCTACCTCGATCGTTTTTTTATTACTCACCAAGCTGATCATTTTCCCAGAGAAATTATTTTTGTCGATAACAATTCTATTGCACCACTTTTCATCCCAAAAAGTCATCAAAACTCAGGTCTTTCGTTAAAACTCTTTCTTTGCACAAGGAAAGGGCCAGCAGCCGCAAGAAATTTTGGGGCTAATCATGCAACAGGAAAATGGGTTTTGTTTAACGACAGTGATTGCCTGCCTACTGAAAGTCTCATTTCAGGTTATCTAAAAGCTGATAATGGTGCAGTTGCCTATGCCGGAAATATAAAAGCGCTCGGCAGGGATAAGCTGTCCAGCTATTACGAAAGCCAGGAAATACTCATTCCTCTAAAGACGTTGCATTCTTCCGGCAAATTTGTTCCCCAATACATCATTACTGCCAATACCTTGGTTTGGAAGGATGCTTTTGTTGAATGTGGCGGATTTAACGAACAAATCCGTATTGCGGGTGGAGAGGATGTTGATCTTGGATTGCGTTTATCGCAAATTGGCGAACTGTCTTACGCTTTTGACAGTATTGCCTATCACAACTTCAATGATGGCCTTATCGGTTTTTATAAGAGATTTAATCGCTATGGTAAGGGAAATAGAATAATTGAACACCTTTGGGGAACCAATATGAGCCCTAAACCTTTTAAACCCGTAAAAATTAGTGTTTTCAACAGGTTTGCCGCCTTTTTTCAATACCTCTTCCTGTTGCTGGGCTACCTTAAAGCTAACTATCAAATAAAAAAATATGGACTGGTCAAAACTATTTAATAGCCCTTGGTTTTCAGGCTTGGTAAGCGGGATTACTGTTGCTGTCATCAATTACATTTTCGCCCGAAAGAAAACATCGGCAGAAATTGAAAAGCTCAGCGCAGAATCCGAAAAGATAAGGTTGGAGGCAGAAAAACTTCGAAAGGAACTGGTTTCAAGCGTGGAAAATATAGCCTCAATAGATTATCAGCTCTCTAATAAGGGTGAAAAAGTTTTGTACGATAGCCGAACCAGAGGGGATATTGGATACGACTTTAAAGGCGAAGGCAATAGCATTTATCAGAATGTAAACGGAAAAGATGTGCCTGTTACGCCTAAAGGCACAGGTAGTGTAACTTATGATAAGGCGGGCTTTAGCATTCAAAGAACCAATACAGAAGGCAGATACGAAGTTTGGCTGCAAACGTATTTATGTGATGAAAAGACAAAGCCGTTCATTCCTAAAAATGATTTACTTGAAGGTAAACGCCGGATAAAAATCAGCTTTGATGTGAAAGTTTCAGGCGGAAGTCACACGTTGAAATTTGTGTTTAAAGGAAATGAGAGCAAAAAATGGCTGGGGACGGTGGAAAGGAAGTTTTCTAATGAAAACTGGGATTCCCAGGAGTTATATGCTTCTGTTAATCCATCGGAAAACTGTCTGCTTAGAATGGATGCAATGGAAGCAACTCATGCACCCAGTAGCATACAGATACGGAATTTTGTTTTAACGGAAAAGGTGAATGGTTAAGTGTTATTTCCGGTTAAACCGTTCGTAAACTTTCCTGGTCAGCCAATCTTTAATATCGGTTTTAAAGTCATTATTCTCCATAATCTTATTGAAAATTTCTTCGTTATCCTGCATTCGGTTGATGAGTGTTTGAATAAACACATCTTCAAAAGCATATTTGAAATTCTCAATCGGGTTATTTTCCGCTCTTATTCTTAGCTCCTCATTCTCATAGAGAGCCTGCTCAATTTGCTCGAAGTACAAACGGTCGGCATCGGTAAAATCTGTTCCGAATTTTTCATTGCCTTAAAACCAAGCCCGTAAAACATGGGCATATTGGTCAGATGAGCCTTTGCCTGAATTATTTTTAAAATAAAAATGGGGGAGTCAAAATTGATTTTTGACATCCCCCACATGTGGCTCCACTAGGAATCGAACCTAGATCAAAAGTTTAGGAAACTTCTATNNACTTCTATTCTATCCATTGAACTATGGCGCCAATTAGGATTGCAAATGTAAGATTTTTAAAGATAAATTCAAGTGGTTTTAGGAAACTTCTATTCTATAATTAGCTTAAGGCTTAAGGTCGGGTGTCAGGTATGGGTGCCAGTTTTGTTTTTAAAAAACGTCGTCCGGCGGCAGTTTTAAAGTGTTTTCCCCGTTTAATTGCCCGGGTGAGGTTGTCAAATTCCTCGAAATAAACAAGTATAAAGGGATTTTAGTTTTAATGGATATGGTCATCCCTGAATTATGCTGAGCNNTATATGTAAATCCTTACAATGACCGGCTCAGGTTCAAAAGCTCCAAGACCTGGGTATCAGAATAGAAGGCATAAAAAAAGCCCTAGTAAAAACTAAGGCTTTTGCTCCCTCTCCTGGGCTCGAACCAGGGACCCCATGATTAACAGTCATGT
>DGQK01000050.1 GCA_002390745.1 Bacteroidetes bacterium UBA4416
AAAAAAAGAATTTCTACTTTGGGGGATGGGATGTTGGGGAACAATTAAAACTTGGTACTCATCCGGGAAGATTCAATCTGTTGAAGAGTTTTCTAAGTTAAGTGAGCAAGATCAAATAAACAATTCAACTAGTAAAAAAGACGGCTTATGNNTTGGATGCAAATTGTTTAACTTTCTAAGTTCTTGTTCTGCTTCAATTTTTGATTTAGGAAGTAAGTTTTCATTTAGCTTTAGCCCATTAGTTATTTTGAAGTCTTTCAATGCTAAATAATATTTCTCATTAACCTTTCCTATACAAACTAGAACAGCCTCTTCATTAAAAGGCAAATATTTAAAAGAAAACTTTTCTCCGTCAAAAACTCCGCCAACAATACTTTTATATTTTTTGAGAACTACCGTGCAAAAAACTGGAACTTCTACATCAGAATTGGTTGTTACGGTTATCTCAGCAGCATCTTTATTATCGATAAATTTATCACAATTGATAAATCCTAACTCCACCACTGACAAAACATTTACGATTTTGCTTAAATAAGATTTTACACTTGAAGTATCCCAAATCTCAGGAACAATTACGGGATTTCCCTTCTTCCAATTAAATTTATTCTTATTTTGTTTATCATCGTAAAACACATAATAACCAGAGTCTTTCTCTGTTTTCTTTAACTCAATTAAAATCGGCTTTTGTGGATGTAGTTTTAAAGTATCACCTTTTTTATCAAAGGCATTAATATAAAACATTCCATCAGTTGCAATTATACGGTTATCNNACTTGGACAGTAATATTCCCTTCAATCTTTTTTCCATTTATATGTGTAAATTGGTTTTCTGTAAGAGTTATTTTAGCACCTGATGGGGTTTCTAAAACGGTATCTTTATCCGCTTCTACATAATGTGATAAAATCTTAGGTGCATCATTTTCAAATTCATTTAAATACGGGGTTGGAGCAATTAAATGAACTTTTTTTTCCCCACCGCAAGAAACAAAATAGTTAATCACGAATAAAAGGAATATTTTTCTGATAATATTTTCCATATCTTTTTTATTGTGGTGGTTGTTCCGTTGTTCCGCTTGTCGACCCACTACTAGGCGTACATGGAGCGNNTTTACAGTAGTGGTTGTTCCCGGAACTGCCGCTTTTGTTTGTATGGTTTTCTTATAATTAACACTATACTGATACTGAGACAAAATATTAGGGTCTTGAGTTAAATTAACTGGCAGTCCCGAAGAAGCCTGAATTGCATTTCTAATAGACGCAATATTAGGATCGTTAATATTTTGAACTACAAAGTTAATAGAAATTGGCGTCCCATTGTCAGCTATTGCTTCATCTGTTCTAAATCCGACTAACATTGAAGCCGTATTTGAAAGTTGTGTCACATTTACGTTTGCACCTACAATGGTTCCCTGTCTTGCAATATTTGTCTGCTTGGTTATTACTCTGTATTCAGCTTTTTGCTCAGGTGTTACAATTTGCTTTTCAGTTATAATTGTTTTGTAGGTAATTACTTTACAAACAGGAGTTAATTGCTCAAAATATATTGTCTGCTGACCCGGCAAACTCTTCCATTTTATATTTCCATCATGCCAATGAAACAATTGTTGCGTGGAATAACGCCAGTCCGTTCCTTGTTTACCAACCTGTAAACTCTCTGTATGTGGGTCTGATTCGTCTCTTCTACCATATAAAGGTTGTTCTGATGGCACTGGATCTACAGCATTTGTATAGTTAGTTTCTAAACCATCCAAATCTGTTGCCCAAATTGGCTTATTACCAGCATATTGATACGGTGAAAAGAATGGGAATTGGCGAGCTACAGGGTCTACCGATATAAATCGACCGAGTCTTGGATCATACATCCTAAAGCCATAATTGTAAAGGGAAATCTCGTCGTCTTTCTCTTTGCCATTCATGCCGTACCTATACGATGAGCTTGTAAACGACCTCCCTGGCATTGTCGCGCCGAAGGCATAATAATCGTTGGCACTTAGTACTTCTCCAGTGAAGTGGTCAATCGTGCTGGCATTTTCATCCAGGATGCTGATATTATCCACCAGAAAATAATTCGAGGCGCTATTACTTCCCTGGTAGGCAAATTTCACGTAGCCCTGATTTGGGCCTGCCGTATAGTAAAACACATAATGACCCGAACCGTAGATGTTGTATGCACTAAGGCCGCTTACCGTGTTCACGTTCAGATCGTAGATATATACCTGGAGGTTGTTACCCGGCGTGGTAGTTCCATAATTGATATCAAACTCCACCTTATAAACCTTTCCAGCTACCGTTGATCCAAAGTTGACGTTGACACCAGAACTCGGCCCTAGGGGAATTACCTGGAGAGCATTGGACACAATGGAGGTAGTGGCTACGTCCGGAAAAACGGAACTCAGATCCCCGTCGTCAAATATCCGGCTCAGAAGTTGTACCGTCGATTGATACACCCCTATCTTCCTGTCACTCACAACCGCCATTACATTTCCTAAATGGTTTGTCATTTCATAAGAGCGATAATTCAAAGTCCTTTGCGTACTTGTAATATCGAGTGGCACATTAATGTTAGATGTAAAGTCAACCGGGCTGTTATCCAGACCCAGCCTGCTGCTGCCATAGATGTGGCGCTCTGTCAGCCCAAAAGTCGGATTATTGCCCCCATCCGGTTTCTGCTCGTAGGTCGCCATCACATTCCCCTGCGCATCGCGCACATAGTAGGTCGTTGTGGCTGTGGTGGCCGGTGTTGAGCCCATAAATGCAGTCTTACTGATCCTGTTCCCCGAAGCGTCGTACTTGAACAAGAGATTCGGCTTGCCGTTACTAAAAGTGATCCGTTTGATCTTGCCGTATACCGTCCAATCAATATTGCTGATCCCTTCCGCATTGTCCTTAATTAAGTTCCCGATGGCATCGTAGTCATAGTTGCCTGCGCCCTGGTTACTGATGTCCTGGCTGTAAGGATCGCCCGACACGGCATCCGTCACATACGCGAGCTTATTCGTGCCGCTTACATAATGGTAGGTCAGGTTATCCATCGCATAGCTTCCACTTTGATCGCCATTGCGCTGAGCATGCAGGATGTTACCGTTCTGGTCGTAGTTAAAGCTTTCGGTATACAGTGAGCTGCTCGACGCTGCTCCCCAGCTGTTCGCACCGGCATTCAGGTTATCGTTGGCCGAAGCCGTTTCTATCCGGTTCAGCTGATCGTAAGTAAAATCCCTCAGCAAGGCCTTCACGCCATAGGATCTACCGGGCGCACTGCCATCCAGGTAGCTGCCCGCCATCTGACGGATATTGCCATTATACAGGTCCGGCGTCTGCACAAGGCCTGCAGCGTATACATTTGCAATGAAATTGTTACCAGAGCCCGATATACCGTTAATCGCTCTGTAATCCCACACCGCATTGTTCCTGTCTTCATAATAGGTCAGCGAGTAGCCATACGCATCACGACCGCTGAACTTGTTGACGTCCGCGCTGGAAACGGTTAGCGTGCCGTTACCATCTTTGCCTATGTCATGCGTTGCTTTCAGGATGTTACTGTTTACGCCCTTGATCCAGCCATGCAGCGTGTAGGCGTAATCCGTGCCCTGCACCTTGTCATGGCCGGTCTCTACACGCGCCAGCGGTCCATGAAGGTAATAAAAATATTTGGCATCCCGCTCCCAGATCACATTATTTTTGCTGGTATATACCGCCGTGATCCGGTTATCGGCATCGTATTCGTAGCGGTGCTTAAACATGTCCGCCAGGCCATCCTGGTAGGCCACCTCGTTCACCTTGCCGCTAATGAGATCATAGCTGTATGCCAGCTTTTTCAGGCGTTGGCTGCTGAAGCCTCCGCTGATGTCCTTATTCTCCTGGATGAGTTCCTTCACATTGCCATGCACATCGTAGCTATAGTGCGTAGCATGGTTGTAGGTTGTTGCATTAAAATCGTCGGCATCTTCTATCGTCACCGCTGCCACCCGCGAGCGCAGGTATTCCTGGCTGCCTGCCGCAAACTGGGCGCCGCTCACCAAAGGAGCGAAGGCGGCATCGTCGCCGTAATAGGTCGTCGTCACTTCCCGCTTCCTTCCCGGGCCTGTGCCCGTGAGGTTATCGGGATACGCGCCGGTTCCCGAAGCCACGAGGGCTGCAACGGCCTGCGCGGTCATCGGCCTGAGGTCGGAAGAGATGGTCATCTCACCTACCTGGGCTATCCGGCCCAGGTCATCGTAACGCGTATAGCTGTATACATAATTTCCCGAAGTGCTGGCAGCGGCCTGCTTCGCATTTTGTGAAGCTACCAATCGCCCGAGCGCATCGTACCAGAAGCGGGATACGCCCGCATCCGGGGTTTCCTGCCTCACCAGCTGGTTGAGCGAGTTATAGCGGTAGGTAGTTGGTAACGTATGCGAGGTGTAATAGGTTTTCGATCCATAAGGCGTGTTGGCGGCCCGCTCCGAACGGATGATCGCCAGGTTAGCCGCATAGGTTTCTACATGCACGCCTTCCGGAGGAACGGTTCTCACCAGGTTGCCCGCCTGATCGTAATAGTAAAGGGTAAAATGGTAGTCGCCGGCATTGTATTTCATGTACATGGTTTCGACAGCCTGCCCGATGCATTTTTTAATATAGGCCTGAACAAAAGCATTTTTCACAGAATCAATGTAGGCATTATACAATTCGTCGCCTTCGTTCTCGGCCGCATCCAGGGCATACTGCACACAAGGGTCTTCGTATTCCACCTCCGGGAATGGCAGGATGGTATCGGTTTCCGAACAGGGGATAAACTCGCTTGGGCATTCAGCCTGATGCAGGACAATATCGTCTATGGCAAAATAACGACCGGAATTGAGGTCCGTCACCGCAAACTGGTTCGATCCCGGATTAAGCGTAAAGCCCGAAAATTCAAACTGGGTCCAGTCTGTATTAATGCTCGAGTAGCTGACGTTCCCGTTAGGAATGGCGATGCCGTTAATACGCACCACAAAATCATTGCCTATGCCATATACCTGATCGCTGCCGCCACTGGACTTCTTATGCACCTTCATCTTGATGGAGTTTCCGGTGCAGTTGGAATACTGCGCATTGAAATTCTGCTTATAAGCAAATTCCGTTCCGGTAGCATGCACAAAGAACAGGGAGGTTCCGTTGTCTCCCGAATAAGCATTCCAGGTGGTAATGGTACCGCTGCCATCGTCAAGCTGCGTAGCGCTGTTGATGGTATACTCCAGATTCTGGATCCGGTTCGGAATAGCACAATTTCCCACATTGGTATACATGGTGGGCGCCCCGCCGATGTACTCGCTGAGCGTATAGGAAGGTGCACCGGTACATGGGAAGGTATTGAGGGTATCGGTATTCGAAAAATTCGGCGGTGCTACAGGTGACACACAGGCATCGCAGGCCCTCATGGCGAAGCAATCGGAGGTCCCTTCCAGAACAAAAGGCGTGCCTCCAAACATAGCCGTCACGCTGAAGTTGTAAACACCGAGATTGACCATAGGGCCCGGCGCAAGCACCAAGTTGCTCAACGTATAATTTGAGCTGAGCAGGTTCTGCCCCGATAAGCCCGTTGTATTCGAAAAAGACAGGGAGAAGGAACAGGCGCTGGAATCGGGTACCGGAACACTCGTGAGCGTGGAGGCCATGAAATACCCGGTCAGCAGGGTAGCCGTGCTGGTGGCCATATTCTTTTTCCAGTAATAGTGAAGGGGGGCGGTAGCCTGGGTTGTGGGATTATATGTTTGCGAATTGTTGGCCAGGCGGTCGCGCAGGTGGGTCCCGAAATTAAATATGGATGTAAATTCAGTTGAGCCTGTGGATGTGGCCTGCAAGCGGCTGCGGGTATTGGCATTGTACAGGAAGGTCTCCAGGTCCTCGTACACCAGATGCTCCGGCGTATTGCATTTGCCCAGATCGAATCCGCATTCTCCCATTTTCAGGGGTTGGCTGTTCAGGTTTACCGTGCCGGTGATGGCTGCTGTTACTGTTGGCACCGTACTTCCGGTGCTGTTGTAGGTATTGAGCTGCATGCCGAATACATTGGTCCCGGCGCTGCTGCCGCTTACCTGCGAAAAATAATGCATGCTTCCGGTGGTACAGGGTGCAGTGCTCAGGGTAAAGGTAAGGCTATTGGGATTAGGCACAGCGCTCACATCCTTGATGATGAAATAGGGCAGGCTTCCGTTCACCTGCCATTGCCAGTTACCCGGCCCAAGCAGGGCGCCGAAGCTGTTCACAAAATAGGGCTGGATGGCGGTAAGGCTCATCGATACCGCCGCACTACACATATTCCCCGTGGAGGCAATCGCATTCATCAGCTGCTGGGTAGCAATGGCAGCCGTGCTGGGCTCGCAGGGCGGTGTAAAGGTACAGCCGGTCAGCGGGATGCAGGTTGTGCCGTTGAGCGTTACCGTTGTAAAGGTAGGCGATGTGGCGCCGATCTGGCTGATGTCCGTGATATCGGCCTTGATGGTAAAGGCGTGGCTGCCACCTGAAACCGCACCCGGTGTAAGCTGGTAAAGCCTCAGGTAGCTGTAGGTGCCTCCGGTACCGGTATTTGAAAAGTTAAAAGGCGAGCCGGAAGGAAAACTGAGGGCAAGGGGGCAAAGGGCGCCGCTCCCTATCTGCATCTGGGCGCTGAGAGCGCCTCCGCTGTAGGAGCCGGTCCAGTTAGCCTGGGCATAAGTGGCAGAAATTGTTCCTCCCGCCACAACTTTGTACAGGTCCTGGTTGAAGAGCGGTTCTGCCGACAGGTTGATACTGCTGTTGCTGAGCTTCTCATCTACCGCAAGGCCGTCAAGCAGGCCCTGCAGGTAAAAGGCATTCGGGCAGAGGCCCGTATTGGCATAGATCTGTGCGCCGGGATCCCCGCCGGGCATCTGGTTTTGCATCGATAACGCCGTGGTGGCGTTCGGGAAGCGCTTGATCTTGTCCTTGTAATGGATATGGGTAAAAGGTGTGCAATACTGCGGTTTGTTGGCAGAGGTCATCGGATAATACCACTGCTTGATCACATTCCCGAAGGTGCTGAAGGAACCGCCTGTATAATATTCTGTAAAAGGAACCGTCCTTGCCTGGGCATCAAAGGACGGATCTCCGATCCCGTCGTTCACGCCACGGTAGTTCCCATTCATCGCATAAGACTCTGCTGCCTCCATCTGCATTTCCTGCTTCAGCGAGAGGTAAAGGCTTTTGTAACGGTTCCAGTAATCGTTTTTTAAGTTGGCTGGCATTCCCGCCAGAATCACGTCTACTCCTGTATTGTTAACGGTTGTGGTTGACATCGGCGGGGAGAGCATGGCTCCAAGGCAGCCAAGCTGCACGGCTTCACTTTGCCCGTACTGGATAGCACAGCTGGTGGTGATGAGGGCTGCGAAGGCCGGCAGGCTGATACCTGTACCCCGGTATTGATTGTAACGCTTGTCAAGGGCCGGGTAGTCGGCATTCCATGGCCAGGTCAGGCCTACCGAGGCGGTACCGTTCTTCTGGAAAAGCGTAGGGCCTACGGTCTGCACCGGGTAGTTCTGGTTAGAAGGCGCTGCATGGTCGTAATACTTCCCGTTTTTTGTCCAGTAAGGATCATAGGAAAGCGGGTTGCACAACTTGAGAAGATCCCCGCTGGCCACAGCCGTAATGTCATCGATGGTCATCAGCAGCGAATCATAGGTTTCACTGCTGGTGATATAACCGGTAACGGCATTGGTGCCTGTACCCACAGTCACTGCATAGCGGCTCGACAGGGTGTCGGTTGAGTTTTTCAGGCACCAGTCGTAGTACGGATATTCCGGGTGATAAAACACCAGCGACCTGGCCCAGCTGCTTTGCCAGCTGGCGATGAAGTCGGCCACATTGCCCAGCTCCTGCGGCTTTACATAGTATTGTGCCCCATCCCCGGTATTGGCTGAATTCACAGGGGTTGGGGTGACCCCTGATTTTAACGGCGGCAGGTAAGTAACCGTAGTGCCGGAAACGTATTTGGTGACATAAACCTTCGACAAGGCGCCGTCCTCATCGCGGTATTCGGCTTCGAAGTCGGAGGCCTGGTCGCTGGCATAAACCGACTTCCGGAGAAAGGGATGACGCCAGTCAGGAATCTGTATCCCTACTGTAAAGTTCTTAATGGTGGGTAACTGGTTGGCTTCATTATAAACCGATACGGCGTGGAGAGCGGGATTGCAATCCCCGTTACCATCTTCCCAATCGCCGTACTGCCCGCCCGGTGATACGTCGGCCAGCATGCTGATGTACTGCGATTCGCAGAGGCTCACGTATTCACAGGGCTCGCGGCACACTTTATATTCGCGCACCCAGTCGGCAGTGTCTCCTTTATTGGCAGCGATGTAGTCGCTCAGAGAACCCAGGGCAGCCACGCATTGGTCGCAGGTAAGGCCGCAGCCACTCGTATCCGGCTTTATGTGATCGAAGTCGGCAGGCTGCTTTACACAATTACTTTTCAGATAGTCGGCCAGGTAGTACGACAGCGCCTGCTGGTTAATCTTCAGCGTTTTGGTAATGGTGTATTCGCCCTGATCAAGAGCAACCAGTAAGTGATTACCGGAATAGTTCAATTGCGAGGTGGAGAAATGTACAATCTGGTTGCATTGGGTGTCCAAGGTATAAGTTGAAGTGGGCGCTCCTCCCGAACCTGATGGAGGCAGGATATTTCCGAGCGTTTGCGTAATCTTGGTGAAACCCGGCGGATTATTCATGCAGTTGTCGAACACATTGATCTCGAGGTCGTATACGCAGTCATAACAGGCATTGGTCGGCAGGCAGCTATAGGTAAAGCTTGTCCCGTCGAGATCGTAGCTGATGGTATAGGTTCCGGCTGTCGACACCAGGATTTTTTTGCTAAAGCTCAGCTTATCGCCCAGGAGTTGGTTATTGTCCTGATCCGTATCGTAATCCGTTGCCTGTACCTTATTCAACAGGTCGGCGTTGAGCACATTGGTAGCGGTAGGCGCCGGGTAAAGCACGTTACCGGCCGCATCTTTCAGGTTCGAGAGGTTAGAGGGTCCCTGCCCCGAAAGGGCCGTCGCAATGGTGCGGCCTTCCTGGTCGATATAGCTGATGGAAACCTGTCCGTTGGCATCCACCACCATGTTCTTCTTATAATGCTTATCGTATCCTACCTCAGAGCCAAACAAACGGTCGAGCTCCAGCTGATTGGGCGCACCGTAAAAGTATCTGGTTTCGTGGCCTGTTCCTATTTGATGCGTCTTCCCTACCCCGCCCTGCGCGGCAATGCGCCCGGTATTATCGTTGGTATACACCGTCTGACTGATCGGAAATTTCTCGGCATCGGGCACGTACCCCTGTGCAAACTGCTGGTTAATGTTCAAGGCGGAGTAATAGTTCGACGCTCCGGAAACAGGATCGAGCCCCGCAACAAAAACGGCACAATTGGTGCTTGTTCCTGTGGCTGCCTCTTCATCAAAGAACACTTTCCCGTATGGCTGCAGGGTCGTTTCATCATAGTTGAAGGCTGATTGGCCTCCGATATTGTACTGGTAGAATTTAATGGTCGCATCCGCTACCGGCACCGGCAAGGCCTGAACGGCGGCTCTACCGTTGTAATCGTAATAGGTTTCGCCCACAATGGCATTGTTATCGGAATTGTTCTTGGTCACCGACTGACGGCTTCGTAAAGATCCGTCGAAATAACTGACAACCTCCTTCTTTTTTCCTTCTTCGGCATAAGTGGCTTTATACTGCCAGTTTTTATTGAATCCGTGAAGGCGAGGAATGACGGTAACAGATGGAGTCGGTGTCTGGATCGCCGTTGTTCCGTCGAGCGTGACATAAAAGAGGTAATCACTTCCACTGCCCAGCACAACGGATGAGGCTGAAAGCCCGGAAGTCGAAATCGTCGAAAGGTCAGGCCATGACCAGGGGGTATAGGCCGTTTTTTCCCAGGCGTTGGGCGCCAGGCTGGCACGACCTACTCCGCGAACACGAAAACAAACCTGCCCTTTCTCGAACACATTGCTGATGCGATAGGATTGCCGGCTGGTGCGGATGCGTGTGGAGTTATTACGAAAATCGAGCTGAGGGGTATTTTGCCAATAGGCATTTTTGGCGTCATCGAGCCAAAGCCATTCCAGGTCGTATTCTTCGGCGCCCGGAATCCGGGTCCAGGAAATCTCAAATTCATCGGAGCCCTGCAGGTAAAACACCGTGACATCGGCAGTAGAGGCAAACGGTGAGGCATTCTGCTGTATCGGGTAATAACGTTCGGCATCGGTTTGTGCCTCGAGGTAAACATTGGAAGGCAAGGTGCTTCCCGCCAGGGACGGATCCGAAGAGCTGACGGCAATGCCGGTAATTTTGGCGCTGACTTTATAACCGTTGGTAAACGTATACACATCCTGGTCTACGGTAATATGAGGCGATGAAGCCGTATGATCGTTACGCCCTTCATATTTCACCGAAAGGGTTTTGGTCACAATCGTGGCTGTACCGCCCAATGCCTGAGGCGCGGTGGAAGTTACCTGTACAGTCACTGTTGCCACAAAATCCGCCAGGGCGGCCGTGCTGTAACGGTTAATGCCCAGGATCAGTTTGTTGGTAAAGGCCTTGTCGTAAAAACCCCAGTTCGCGAGGCTGGACATGGATGCTATCGCCGGGTATTTATTATCCTGGATAAACAGCACGCTGTTCAGGGTAGCTGTCGGACTTGAAAGCCTTGCTGTTCCCGTTTCATGAGATGCTTTCAGAACATTGCTCAGACCGGTGCAGAATAGCAGGAGCCAAAGCGCAAACCTGATGTGAATGATAGTTTTAATAGCCATAAGCTTTATTTTTTCTTGAATCTTACTGATTGTAACTGGTTGATGACCTCATAGGACGCACATTTTCCTTTGCCTTTATAAACGGCGTTGGCCTCGCTCACGTATGCCGTTTCGGCAAACAGGCTGGCATTAACCGAGGTGAGGGGCACAAATGCCTGATAGGTGATTTCCAAACGGGGCTTTTTCGCTTTCGCATAATAGTCGTTCTCGGTAAGCGGCAATTGCTGGTTATAGTACAGTACCATTTTTTTGATACTGTAGTCTTTCAGGTTGATAACCATGTCTATCTGTGAGAATTCAGCTTCCTCCTCCTCTTCCGAAAAAAGGAATGTGTAGTGCCTTTCACTGGTACCGAGGTCCTGCACTTTAATATGGCTGCATTGGGCCAGCAGGTTCTGAACATCTGTTTGCAGTGGCGACAATTCCATTTTTTTCGTATCGCTGATCACAATAAACCGGTCTTCATGATTGACCGTAATTGTTCGCCTGGGGTTAACAATGGTTTCTATCTCCAACAGCCTGGAATAGCTCATATCGCCGTGCTTGATATACTTACCCGCTTTCTGCTCTACCAGGTTACCGCCGGCATGGCTGTCAAACACTGAGTATTGCATATCCAGCGAATAGGAAGGCGTTGCGGCATACAGGCTGTTCACTTTTTGAAAATCCGTACGGGCTTTTTGAGCAGGCGTTTCTGTGGCCGACGCCACCGATGCCATAAGCAGCAAAAGCCATGTCGCAAAGACGCTCCCCTGCAATGAGGTCATAAAGAGTTTAGTATTTCTGATCATTTGTTTCATCACCGGCATTTTATCGCTTGGTATGGTTTTTCGTTTCCTGGATAGTCATAATCCCTTTCTCCGTTTCTTTTTTCACGCGCACCAGGCTGCCTTCCTCGTCGTATTCATAAAAAGTGGCAAAGTTATTGGCATCCAGCTCTGCTACGTATTTCAGCGTCACAGGATCGTACACAAAAGATTTCATGTTGCTGTTGAACGGATGGATACGGATATCGTCGAAATAGCTGGTAACATTATAGGCGGAGTTCACGAGGGCCACATTCAGCTTGCCGCTGGCACCAGAGGAGATGGTAAAGTCCTGCTCGAAGCGCTGCCAGCCATCAATGATGTCACTTTTCTTCAATGTCCCCATGCTCACAGATCCTGAACCGGAAATGGACAGCCCGACAGAAGAGTTCTGATAGCTCAATACCGCTACCGGGGAAGCAAAGGTCTCTTTTTCTTTCACCCAATAGGACAGGATGTATTTTTTGGCGCCCTCATAGGTAACGGGAGCAAAAGGGTAAATGAAATCAGAGCAGGTCAAGGTATAGCTGCACAACGGAGAAACAGCCGTTGTGCATGGCGTGCTCATCAGGTCTTTGGAAACGGAAAGACTGGTCAGTGGATCTACCTTCACACTCTGCTTGCCGGTATGGGCTTCCTGCTTTGTAATGTTCAGCAGGTATTTGGCAAAATCAAAATGATGTTCCCTGCTGACGCCATTGCAAATCAGGCCATAGAAACTATAATCTTCGACGCCATCGTAAGCTATTTCCTGAAGCCGTGCATTGGATGCTACCGCCACCGGCAGGCTGGCATTGTAGCCATACAGAGCGGAAGAGTAACGTCCCAAAGCATCCCGGTTCTCCACCTCGACGCCAAGGGGTGTATGCTTGGTGATCTCGGAGGTATAGGTCCAGCGGTTTTTGTTGGCTGTGGTTACCGTCCAGGTTCCCCCTGCCGATACCGGAATATCATAGAATGGGTAATATTCCTTAATCGCCCCGTCGCGCCGGATGTCGATGTTGTTGGTTCCTGAGGCATAAGCCTGCTGCCCCCTGTCTTCCAGGTATGACCAGGTGGTTTTAGGTCTCCAGCTACCTTTGATCCCAACGTAGAAGGGGTTGACTTTATCGCCGGATTTCAGACCACAGCTGTAATTGGCAGCCGGTGTGCTTACACAAGTCACAAAAGGATCACACTTTCCTCCTGGCTTAGGCGTTAAGGTAAAACAAAGCGGTGGCACATAATTATAAATTCCTTTATTGATGCCGGATGGCCCGGCTGGCGGAATATAACCAATAATAGTACCGCATACTACCATTTGCCCGGTGCAGTTTGCAGCGCTGGTATCAACAGAATAGTTAAGGATATTCGTAAAATGTACATTTTTCCATTGTAAGCCTGGGGCCAGAATAGCATTTACCTCACATAAACCGGATCCGTTGCTGAATAAAGGAATCGTTAAGGTATTGGTTGTATTGGCCGTCGTGGATGGGAAAGTATTGGTCATTACCATATTTGACAATGCCACATAGGCCTGGTAGCCGGCAGAGGTAACCACGCAACTGCATGAGGCCGGATCATTCACGGTATACCCCTTAAAGGTCTGCCACTGATCGCTGTATTCAATCGCTGATGTATTGAGCACTTTATAATCGCGATTCGTGGTGGCATCTGTCCTTACATCCAATACTCCGCTGAGGCCGTTTGCCGGGTTGTTATCATAATCCACCGGGTTCACCAGGCTGGTTAAGGATGCCATTTGCGATGTCAGGAGATTGCGCCTGCCGGAGCGAAGCACCTTGACCCTGACGTTTGTCCCTGTCCCTGCCGGGTTGCCGGCGCTATTGATCACGCTGATCTGGTTTCCGGAAATACTGCATACCCATCCTAATGTAGGTATGGTGCCTGGCACGGTGATTTCATCTCCTATCGTAAACAGGTCCGGACGCGAAACCGTAAACGTGCCGGGAGCTGAGAAACTAACCGTTTCGCTGTAACCGATGTTTTTATAGGCCGGGCCCATCAGGTCGTAACCCCAGAAGGCCGGGTATTTGAGCGAGTAGATCTCGTCATGGAAATCGTTTTTAGTCTTCGTGACCAAGACATCACCCGTCTGGGCATCGTAAGCCAGGTTGGAGGTGGTTACACTCGATCCGTTGTCGTGCGCCGTCGTTTTTTCCAGGATGCCATAATTGCTGATCACCTTGGTCATCACCGCGGAGCGGAAACGGGTTTTCTCAAAGCTATAGGACGGCCATACCGTAGGTACCGCTGCCGGGATGGTTCCAGCCAGGAACACAGCAACGTTGATCTGGGCGCCTCCCATCACGGTCTTGGTTTCCGTTTCCCGGAAGTCAGCCACGGCATCAAAATCCATCCCGATGGTTTTAGAGGCAATGGTGCCGTCTTTTTCAATTACTACGCAGGTATTATCCAATTCGTTTGGCGGACAGCTGGCATCCGAATGCACGTCGCGAAGACCGTAATCGGTGTAGTCGCCCCCTTTGGTCTTATAGAAATATTCCACCTTGCTCATCGGATCCACCGAGCCTTCTGCATAAACAGACTGGGCCTTTTGTTTGCCGTGCATATCGTTCAGCTTGATCACATAGCCCTGTGTCGCAGCCATGTAATCCCTCGACATCACCTTCAGCAAGCCGCCCAATGGTGGCTTGTATTGCTTGGAATAGATGGGCGTATGCGAGGTAATCGTTGGGTAATCTTTCGCGGTATAGAATTCATGTACAACATAGCCGGTACCATGGGTTTTCACATTGACTCCTGAAGGGATCCTGTTCTTCACTTTGACCTTGCTGTAAGATACTGATGCCGATGGGAAGAAGGTTTCACCGAAAGGCTCTTCCATAAAGAAGCGCTCATCCGGAACCAGCATGGTAAATTTATTGGGCCCCATGAATACGGGCTGCCGGAAAGGATTTTCATCCCCGCCCAGCATTGGCTCATAGGAAGCCACACCCGAGCTGATCGTTTCTCCCATGAAGGTGGTTTCGTAGGTAAATTCCTGTCCGTACACCGAGTTTGCCTGGCCGCCAGGGTTATTGCTGTCCTGGGTTTGCAGATTCCAGTTATCCTCGATCTTCAGTTCCTTGACACGAGAGCCGCCGCCGAATTTATGGCCGGTTGTATTATACAACCGGATCCATGATTTGGTTCTCACAAATTCCTTCCCATACTCCTTATCCATGAGGCTGTTGTTAGGCCCTTTGATGGCCTGCATCATGGTTTTGATCGGCCCCCCTCTTGCCTCGGAGGCCAGTTGCTTCACCGCCGAAATCACATCGCCCGGAGGGCTGAAAGAGGCATCCCACACAATATTATTATAACGTGTTTTCCCGAAGTTCAGAACGGCTTTCGCTATCGGACTAATGGTAAAACCGGCGCCGAATGAGGTTTTGTCATCTCGGTGTACATCTTTCAGTTTGATATAAGCCACCGGGAAACCATGCGGACCGTTGATGCCGGAAAGGCCGCAATCCGGGACTGCACCGTCCATCTCCGCATAGCCCGAAACGTATTCGAAATGGTCGCCTTCGTTACGGCCAAAGGTCGTACCCCGTTTGGTAAGGTTGGCCAGGAACCGGAAGTATAGGTATTTGCCATCGCTGTTGATGTCTTTAAGGTACTTGTAACGGATCTGGTCAGAAGCTGTCCCTGAAGAGCTCAGCGGCCCCGACAGCTCAAAATGAACATAGAGGTTATTGGTAAACTGCGAAGGGCCCGTTTTTTGATACAATTCTCCGACGCTGTTCGCCGCTGGCAACGATGAGAGGCTGGTAGAGCTGGTGACATCAATCACCTGCATCATTTGCATGGCCGGGCGGTTCTGTACAAAGGCATAATCGTCGGACTCATACCTGACCTGAATGGCGGCGCCGGAGGGCAGCTCTATCTTCGTCAGGTTCCAGGCGGAGGCGCGGTAATCGGCTTCGGTTTTGCTCCACTGATCGACATAAGGGAACTCCGCATTGTTGAGCGAAGAGGTATAAGTATAAGCGGTAGATGGCGTGGCCACTGAACCGCTGACAATGTGATTGAGCGGATTGTTGTTTACCGGCATGTAGTTGCCCCAACGGTCGTAAGCTTTTGACTGGTATTTGAAATTGCTCACCTGTGATCCGGAACTATTGGGCTGTCCGTAAGTAAAGGTGTATTTACTGAATTGGGCCTTATCGGATTTTCCATAAGTAAAATATATTTCTTTGAGGGTCAGCTTGCCTTTATCAGCATTGATGTTCACACTACTCACGGTTTCGGATTGCCCGTCATTATTCGGAACATCCGGGCAAAGCGAGTAATCATATACAAAATGAACGACTTTAATGGGAACGGCATTGGTTTTATTCGGACTCGTATCGGCATTATACTCCGGCTTGGCATAGAGTGCAATAGACTTAAGGTATTTGCTCTTTACAGGATTACTGCCCACTCCGCCGTTTACGTCCTGGACCCCCAGCGCATCATGACGGTCGCCAAGGGTGAATACTGCAATGTAGTTTTTGGTGATGACGCGCTTCACAAACCACAGCTCTTTCTCTCCGTACACAAAGCTTCCCTGGTCATCGTTTTGAACCGATTTCCCGTTCTCATTGAAATTAGCACTGTTGTGATCGTATGGGATACGCCAGTTGTAATTAGCGGAAGTACTGTTGGTGTTCACTGCCCGTTGGTATTCAAATTTGGTGTAATTTCCCAAATCGTAATCATCCGGCCCATTGCCTAAAATATCAACGTAATCGGGCGAAACGATTGCCGTCAATAAGTAGGAATGTGCATAGGCCGGCATTTTTACCCGGCTGTAATAATGATCAATGCCGTTTTGGTTGGAGGTGCTGATGTCACTCGCGCCATAAGACACATAGCCTGTGGCGGCGTTATAACCCGGATGCGGTGTAACGGTGGTTTGATTGCTTGCGTTGGCGGTTGCACTGGCATTGAAGCTGATCTCTTCCTGCTGGGTGTTGTAGGCCGGCAGACCATAGATATACCGGCTGCCGTCGGTGCGCAGCGTGGTGATCTCGGCAATGTGATGCGGGCGGGCGGACGCACTGATATCCATACCCGCCGGGTGCGGCATTCCCGGATCATAGATCGCCTTATCTAATCCATAATCCATCGCTTCTCTCAGGCTGAGCGTCGACATCACCTGGTTGCGCTTCTGACGCTGGGTGATATAGTTTGTAGAGGGAACCGATTTAGGATCGCCACTTTCCGAATTCTCAAGCACATCCGTAGCCCGGTGATTAACCAGCTTGTCGATCCTGATGCGGTAAGCTTCCTCGCCTCCGATCGCATCGTACAAAGTGTGCTGCACATCATCAGAAGATTTCTCTCCAACTTCCCGGAAATACCAGGGCTCGAAATCCTTGTTGGTGGTGCTGGCATGTGCTGTCAGTCGGCCTTTGGCATCGTTGTCGTTTTTCCATTTGCCGGATACGGTGTTGACATCCACCACCGATACATCTAAACCTCCATGAAAGATCTGAGAACCCGCAAATTCTCCGCCGGCAGAATAACTATCGCTGGTGTTGGTCGATTTGTTGTCGAAAACATATCCTACATCGCTGCGGAAAGGACGGAAGGCACCCCCAATGCCCTGCCCGGTAACGGAAAACACATCGTAAGTCTGGTTGGTAACAGGAAGATTTTTGGTGTAACGGCTGAATGACTGGTCCTTCTCCCGGTTAAAATCCATGAGCACATTATCCGACTCCTGCCCCACATGACTGAACATATAACCATAAGCGGCCGTGGATGTATAAGGGTTCATGATGGATTGGTTAGCGAAATAGCCGCCGATGGTCACATCCCCGTCAAAACCGAACACCGTTGTTCCCGTCTTAAAGCTCAGGGCTACGGAATTGTTGACCATGGAATTCTGAATAAAAGGTACATAAGTGGAAGCGCCGAAGTTGATGATACCTGCCGAGCCGGTACCTCCTGTACCCATACCGATGGTACTTTCGTGCATAATAGCGGCTCCCTTTTCATCCCTTTCACCTGTATCATGTTTTTCCGTCTTTTTTCTTGAACGCTGATAACCGGCATTCATTGATAAATCTTTTAAGCCTCCCCGGGAATTCATACTCATCCCGATCCCAATGCTTGCCGAGCCAGAACTTGTCGATCCATCCTTTCTGTTTTGCTCATCAACTTTTGCCGAAAAACTCAGATTCGGGCTTAAGGTCAGCCCTCCGCTGTTACTGGATTTCAGACCCAATCCGGCATTCATGCTACCTTTGCTTTTATCTCCTGCGGAGATCCCAATGTTAGCCGTCTGCTCCATGCCGATGCCGTTATAGTTGTTGTAGTTGATGCCAAGACCAACATTTAATTTAAAAGTCGTGCTACTGCTTTGAGCACCAGCCTGCTTTTTTTTATTTGAATACCCAAACAACTCTACGCCAACTCCCACATTCACCCCATAGGTGGTATTGTCTTTCATGTTCAGCTCTTTTTCAATCACTTCCCCGTTGAAATCATCCGGAAGGCCGCGCATGTTGCGGTTAATGGAGCCAACGTTCAGGTTCCAGCCCAGGCCGGTCCAGCTGGCTTCATCGTCCATCCCGATGCCTGAGTTGTAAGCGATGTTGAGTGGGTAGCCACCCACATCCATCAACGGAATGTTATACTTAAAATCTCCCGA
>DGQK01000052.1 GCA_002390745.1 Bacteroidetes bacterium UBA4416
TTACGCCGCCGCCGCCGCCAAACAGCTTGATGTGCTCGCAGCCTTTTTCCTTCAGCAGGTCGTACATGTATTTGAAATATTCCACGTGCCCGCCCTGGTAGCTCGTTACGGCAATCGCATTGGCGTCCTCCTGGATGGCGCAGTTTACCACTTCCTGCGCGCTGCGGTCGTGGCCCAGGTGAATCACTTCGGCACCGCTCGACTGGATGATCCGGCGCATGATATTGATGGCAGCATCGTGTCCGTCGAAGAGGGCTGCGGCAGTGACAATGCGGATTTTATGTTTGGATTGGTATGGGCTTGTTTCCATAGGAAAGTTGTTTAAAATAGAGTTGACTAATATAGTAGTTTTTCCGCTACCTGGGGCAAAAATTAGTCGATTTTAAAGGGCTAAACGCCTTAGGAAGATGCTCTTTTGGTGCTCAGCACCTTGTAATAGAAAATTCCTGTAAACAGAAAGCCCAGGGCAAAAGGAACCGCTGCTGCGAGCTTGTATTTGCCATCTGTGAAAAATTCGACATACATCCACATGCTGTTGGCGCAGATCCAGAATAAAATGCCCAGGTTGATATACAGATCCACCGTTTTGCGGGTTACGAACACGATCAGCAACGCGATGGTGAGTGTGGGAATGATCATCAGGATGCCCAACCAGCGTAGCTCCAGCATCCAGCAACTGTCTTTGATAAGCCAGAAGACAATGTGCAGGTTTTCGTGTTTTCTCAGGTTTTCAGAGGCTGCCATTATGGCATTAAAAATAAGATTTTCCTGCTTATTCCGGCGATTGTTTTTTGTTTCTGGTGCATCAGCTTTGTGCTTGCAGGAGTTTGGCTGTTCAGCGCCCGTTGTGAGAGGCTAAGCCAGGCGGGGGACCTGAATAAAAACAAGCCAATCAATGGCTACGGTTCCGGAGCTGATGCTTTGGGCGTAATGCGATTATTTAGTATATTTGGTAGATAACCTCGCCAAATTCGTATCGCATGAAAAAAAGTTTACCGTTCCTTTTAGTGTTTTTGATCCTAACCATACAGAAGCTTTGTGCCCAACAGGTAAAATATTGTGGAGCAGATGCCGCCATGAAGCAGCTCCTGGAAGCCCATCCGGAGATGTTGGCATCTATCCTCGCCAATGAGCAACAGTATACCACGCAAGCGAATGCCCAGAGAGGCATTCAGAGTGTGCCTGTATATACAATACCTGTGGTATTCCACGTGTTGCACCAGAACGGATCGGAAAACATTTCCGATGCGCAGATCATTGACGGGATCAATGTGCTGAACACTGATATGCGCAAGCTCAATGCGGATACCTCTCTCATCATTCCACGCTTTAAGCCTTTGCTCTCAGACATTAAAGTCGTCTTTGCCCTTGCGAAGCTCGATCCGCAGGGCAATTGCACCAACGGCATCGACCGCATTTATACAGCGAGAACCAACTACGGTGACGACAGCGCGAAGCTTAATCCATGGCCGCGCGATAAGTACCTGAATATCTGGACAGCCAGAGCCCTGCAACAGGGTTGGGCAGGCTATGCCTATTATCCTTCGGCGGCTACCGGCTCGTTGTCGGTGCACGATGGACTGATGGTGCTGGCAGATTATGTCGGCTCTATCGGAACCAGCACGCCTTACAAATCGCGGACGCTTACTCACGAAGTCGGGCACTGGCTCGACCTCGGGCATCCCTGGAACAGGACCATCAATATTTCCATCAATGTAGGCCTGGCCTGCGGCGATGACCTGGTATTTGATACGCCAACCACGAAAGGCCACGTGACCTGCCCCGATCTGTACACGCCGGATTGCATGATCGATACCTTTTCGACGGGCAGCTTTGATTTCAATGCGGTGACTGTTTCCTCCGGTACGCTGGACCCTACACCTGTTGCAGCCATTTATGATAGCGTAGCAGTGACGCCTTTCCAGGCGGCAGGCCTTTCGGCTAATCCGGCAACAGCTGGTGCCTTTGCGTTTTCCGACTGGCCAACCGGTGCGGCGAATGGTGAAACAAATTACAGTGCACTCACCGGTACACTCAACCCTTCCAAATATTATGAAATAACCGTGGCACCAAAATATGGTTCCTCCTCCATGAGCCTCTATGGGCTCAGATTCGTGGTAAACCGCTCTGCCACTGGCCCGCGGACCTATGCTATCCGTTCCAGTGCCGATGGTTTTGCCGCCAACCTCACAGCCAGCATCTCTCCGGCCAATGCCAATTTAAGTGTGCAGGCGGGTGATGTGTTCTTCTATAAGGCCGATGCCACCACTGCCGAAAACGGCACGAGGATCTCCGTATCGGGCACCTCTTTTACGAACAGGACAAGCCCGGTGACGTTCCGGATCTATGCCTGGAATGCAGAGGATAACCTCGGCTCGTTTTCTATCGACGATGTGTCTATTCTTGGTTCTACGGGTGTGATTGAAAATATTCAGAACCACATGGAGTATTCGTATTGCACACACATGTTCACCACGGGGCAGATGAACCGTATGAGGGCTGCCGTGGAAAGCACGGTTTCGGGAAGAAGCAACTTATGGTCGGCAACGAACCATGCAGCCACAGGTGTTACAGGGCCCACTGTGACCTGCGCACCGGCTCCTGAATTTTACGCAAGCCGCACGCGCCTTTGCAAAGGTGGCACCGTGACCTTTACCAAAAGTATGATGAATGCCGCCGAAACCAGTCGCCAGTGGGTGTTCCAGGGCGGATCCCCGGCAACGTCCACGGCAGTAAATCCAACCGTTACCTATACCGCCGCAGGGATTTACTCGGTGAGCCTGAGCGCTACCAATGCCTCCGGAACCAATACCATTACCAAAACACAATACATCCGAGTAGACAACACCACCGCCGACATTGTCTATAATGGCTCTTACAGCGAAGGCTTTGAAACAGCTGCGGTTCTTAACCACGACTGGCAGTCGGTAGACATGGACAACAACGGGCATAAGTGGGAGTGGGTATCGGGTGTTGGGACAGGTGGCAGCAACGCCATGCGCATGGGCGCTTTCGGTAACAGCGGGCAGGACATGGATGAGCTCCTGAGTCCTTCCTTTGATCTCACCGGTACCCAGGACCGGTCTTTCAATTTTAAGATCGCCGCTACAGCGATCAGCAGCACCTTGTTGAACCCGGAGGTAAAAGATGAGCTGAAGGTATTCTTCTCCACCAACTGCGGAACGTCCTGGATCCCGAGAGCAACCTATACCGGCACAACGCTGGTGAATAACCCGGTTACCACTTCGGCTTTTGTTACGAACGCTTCAACGGTATGGACTCAAAATTCCATCATGATCCCGGCTGTTTTCCTGACGAATAATTTCAGGGTGAAATTCCAGTACAAATCGAGCTACCAGGGAAACCATGTGTACCTCGACGACGTGAACATTTCTCAGACAGTAGGAGTAGCGGAAAACAGCCTGGCCGGCAATGATTTTTCGATCTATCCGAACCCAAGCAGCGAAACAGCTACAGTGGCTTACCACCTGGCATCGGCAGCTACCGTCGGGCTGGAAGTGTTTGATGTGTTGGGCAAAATGGTGTACCAGGTGCCGGCGCTTAGCCAGCCGGAAGGGGCGTACAGCCTTTCTCTTTCGAAGCGCGAACAAAAGCTGGGCAATGGTGTTTACTTCGTGAAATTACTGGTAAACGGCAAACCACAAACCAGGAAGCTGATTATCTCCGAATAAGAGATGCGGCCCGGGATGTGAAAAAAACAAAAAACCGGCTTTGCTCCTGAACCGTGTAGTATAAGATATGTATTTTAGCAGCCGCATTCACTTTTTATGTTTACAAAGCAAACCCTTCCTTTAAGCGATACGTCGCTGTTTTCAGGTCTTTTTACGGATTATATCCAGGCTGACGAAAAGGTAAAGCCCTTTTACGGGTTTCATATTGACCAGGCTGCCTACAGAGCGTTTTTCAGCAAGGAGCCGTTTAAAGAGCTTGATCGCGAAGTGCTGGTGCAAGCCCTCGAACGTCAGGGAAAACTGGTGGAGAACACGCATCCGGCTACCTGGAACCATATCAGCCTTCTTAAAGACAGGAATACCTACACTGTCACCACCGGTCACCAGCTTTGCCTCTTCACCGGGCCCTTGTATTTTATTTATAAGATCGTCAGCACCATCAACCTCGCCAGAACTTTAACGGAACAATTCCCGGGAAAGGCCATTGTGCCGGTGTACTGGATGGCCAGTGAAGACCACGATTTTGAAGAGATCAACCACGTGTATGTGTTTGGCAAAAAGCTAAGCTGGAACAGTACGCAGAAGGGCAGTGTAGGGGAATTCAGCACCGAAGGAGTCAGCGATGTATTGCATGAGCTGAGCCTGATCCTGGGCGAAAGCGATCATGCGAAAGCGATTGTTGGATTGTTTGAGAAAGCCTATACGAAGCATACAAACCTCGCTGATGCCACACGCTTCCTGGTAAATGAGCTTTTTGGCGAATACGGGCTGGTCATTCTCGATGGGAATGACCCGGAATTGAAGGCCTTGTTCAAGGATGAATTTAAGAAGGATATGTTCGAACAGGCATCCTTCAAGGCCGTGAATCAAAGCATCGGCGAGTTAAAAAAGCATTACTCCATCCAGGTGAATCCGCGTGAGATCAACGTGTTCTATAAAGAAAACCAGCTCAGGGAACGGATTGAGAAAAGCGGCGAAGACTACAAGGTCGTTAATACTACAAAGGCCTTTTCGGGTAAAGAGCTGGAGGCGCTCATGGACAGAACGCCGGAGATGATGAGCCCCAACGTGGTGCTGAGGCCTTTGTACCAGCAGAAGATCCTTCCGAATGTGGCCTATGTGGGCGGGCCGGGAGAGATCGCCTATTGGCTGGAATACAAACAGCTGTTTGAGGCCTATGGGATTACACTGCCGATCCTCATGCCACGCCATTTTGTGATGCTGATCGATAAAGGCACAGGCAATAAACTTCAGAAGCTGAACATCAGTATACCCGATGCGTTTAAGGAAGGCGAAGACCTGGTGAAGCAGTTTATCAAAACAGAATACGATAATTCCATCCTCGAAGAAGCCCGGGGCAAACTGGCTGCCGTGTATGCGTCGCTCACTGAAACCGTAGCTGCCGTTGATAAAACACTGACAGGAACGGTAGAGGCGGAAAAACAAAAAGCCATCAATGGGATTGCTGCCATTGAGCAAAAAATGAACCGCGCGCTGAAGCAGAAATCCGAAAACGATGTGAACCAGATCTGGGCCATCAAAGGAAAATTATTTCCGAATAACATTCCGCAGGAGCGTTATGATAACTTCAGTATGTACTATTCCAAATACGGGAAGGATTTCATCAAAGAGCTGATGAGCGTATTGGTATACGACCTGAAAACGTTTAATTACACGGTTCTCCGGGAAGAATAAGAACTCATGGTGAAGCGGGTATTTCTAAAAGCAGAATGGCGCAAGCTCCTCATGATCAACTACGAAGTAGATGTGAAGGCCATTCTTCCGTACCTGCCTGCTTATACGGAACCCGATCTTTACCAGGGAAAATGCCTGGTGAGCATCGTTGGCTTCATGTTCCTCAACACGCGCGTCAAAGGCATGAAGATTTTCAACCATATTAATTTTGAAGAGGTAAACCTGCGCTTCTACAATACTTATAAAACGCCTGAAGGAGAAGTGCACCGCGGAACTACCTTTATCAAGGAAATTGTATCAAAGCCTGCGATTACGTTTATTGCCAATACCCTTTACAAAGAAAAATACGTAACATTACCAATGGGACATGCCATCAGGGAACATGGCGACGAGCTGGAAGTGGAATACCGCTGGCGCTACAACCGTAAGGTGAACCTCATACGCTGCAAGGCGGAAAAGAAGCTCAACCCACTGGCGCAAAACAGCCTCGAGGAATTTATCACCGAGCATTACCGGGGCTACACCAAATTATCCCTAACCGAAACCTCGGAGTACGCCGTTGAGCATCCTCGCTGGGAAATCTATCGTGTTACCGGCTTCCAGGTGGATATTGACTTTGAAGGACTGTACGGCGCCAACTTCGCCGCATTAAAAGATCAGAAGCCGCATTCTGTATTGTTGGCGGAAGGTTCGGACATTTTAGTGAGAGGTGGCAGGAAGATCCGCCACTAAGCGCTTCCGCTTTTTTTCCATAGCCATTATTCTTTAATGGACTTTCTTCATGTTTATTCTTTCAGCAGCTTCGCCATCCTGAATGTGTTATCTGTGAAACTAACTTTCACCAAGTAAAGTCCAGCCGGTAATTCACCGATCGGGACAGTGCCGGTGCCTGTCGTTTTGATAATCTGCCCCTGTGTATTCAAAACGTCAATTTTTGAAATGGCCTTATCCGTCGCAACATCAAAAGCGGAGTTTGCCGGATTCGGGTACATCAAAACCCTTGTGCCTTCTGCTGATTCCGCCACCGACAGCACTTCATTGCAGCGGTCCGCTCTTGGGTTTAATGAAGAGTCGCAAGGAAAAAGATAGCTGCTCTGAGCATTTGCAAAAGCCGGCGCTTCACTGTGCACCAACGCATGCATGCCGCCGGGCATCGACACCTGGTTAGCGCTTCCGTTTCCAAGGGCCACATCTTTTCCGGCCAGGCTGCCGTTAAAAACATAATCACACATGGCGTCGAGCAGCCTGTAGTACGCATAATAATCCAAAGCGTTAAAGTCGGAATTATTGGGAACAACATGATCGGCCAGGTAAGTGTATCCATTGATGGTGTCGGATCTGACACGTAAATAATCCTTTTCCGATGCAGGAATGGAGATTGTATTGAAAATATCATTGGTCATCCGATGATCGTTGGTATCATCGTTTTCATAAACAACCGACAGCAGCTTAACATTTGCCGGAAAAGATTGAAGCTCAGCCTGTGTGATGTTGTATGTATACCATTGGGCCATCGAAAAAATGAAGCGCCCAAGCTGTCCCCATTTCAGCGTTTTAAAGCAATAATAAGAATTGGCAAACACAGCGCCCCCGCCAAACGAATGCCCGACGAAGCCAACCTTTGTGGTATCAATAATGTTGGGATAATTGCGGGCTGCCTTGGTGAATCCATTGAGCAGGTTGCTGTAGCGGTCCTGAACAGTTACCCCCGTAGTTTGATAAGGCACAAACACCACGGCATAACCTTTCCCGGCAACAAAATTCAGAAAGCCTGAAATGTTGCCTGGGTCGTTGCCTCCATAGGCATGGCTGTAAAATAAGGTGGGAACAGACGACGTGATGCCTGCCGGATAATAAATAACAATAGGGCGGGTCGGAAAATTGACATTTACGAAAGATTGCGTCGCTACGGCATAACTTCCGTCTGCGCCATACCCGCTGACCGGTTTTGGTATCGGCCCTGTGTACGTTTGCGACGACAGGCTCAGCGAACCAAGGACTATTAAAAGGGTGGTGCAGAAAAATGATCTCATGCGGTTTTGTTTTTTGTGAGAATTAGACTGCTGATGCGTGAACAGGTTCAATGGCAGGTATGATTTTTTTTAGTTGGATGGTGCCGTAGGAATGCTTTCCCTGATTGGTTTTTCGCAGGGCTTGCCTGGCGGATGATAACAGGCGATAAACTCAAACCGGCAACAACAGTACCGGCTATTCCGGAGAATGATATAAACAGAAGGTTCCTGAAATAGGGCTTACTCCTCTGTAGATTCCGCGGCCGGAGTGGATTTGCTCCTTAGGGTTTTCCAGAGAGAAGCAATTTGCTTGCGGAAAATAAAGGCGAGTAACAGGTAAGGTACGGCCATCAGGTAGAGAATGCCTTTGTTGATGCCGCGGGCTACCGAATTTTCCTGATCCATGCTGCTTTGTACGGCTGCTTTGCACATGGAGCATTGGGCTTCGCCAAGGCTTGGCACGAGGATTAACAGGGCGATAACAAGTAAGATGAAGCCGTATTTTTTCATGATGTTTCCTGCAGATGGCGCAGAGAAACGCAGAAAAGACTCTGCGGTGATTGGGCGTGATCTGCGAGGACAAATGTAGTAAATTATTTCAACATGATCACTGCCCACATGCGGCCCGTTTGTCCCCCGTCGCGGCGGTAAGAAAAGAAGTCGGCTTCGGTGGTGCAGCGTTTCATGCTCCAGATGTTTTCTTCCGGGATCCCTGCTTCACGTGCTGCAAAGTGGTTGGCCGCGAGGAGATCGAGCTGACGCCCGTCCCAGCAGGACGGTGGAAAACCGGCTTCCCGGAACTGAGCGATGATCTCTTCGCTTACTTCATAATGTTCCCGGCAAATCCCCTGGCCGATAGCGACCCGGATCCGGGAGGTTTCTGCACCCAGCTTCTGCATGTCGTTGATGGTATGTTTCACGATCCTGCCCAGTGAGCCTTTCCAGCCGCAATGGGCAGCGCCAATGACCCCGTTTTTTTCGTCGTGGAACAGCACAGGGTAGCAATCGGCGGCGCCAACGGCTAGAGCTAACTGCTTTTCATTGGTCACCAGGGCATCACCGGTTTGCTTTCCCGGTTGAGCCCGGCATACGGTAATGCCATGAACCTGGTCGAGGTAAGAAACCCTGTCCACATCTATATTCAGTTCGCTCAACGCCAGCAGGCGGTTTTGAGCAATGTTACCAGGGCTATCTTCCTTGCCACCAAGGTTGAGGCTGGCAAAAGGCTTTGGCGAAACCCCGCCATGGCGGGTGGAAAAGCCATGAACGGCGGTAATATCAGGAGCAAAAAGCCAGCGCATTTTATTGTAGTGATTCAGCCATAAAAATAGTAAATTAGCCACTTTAAATACATCATTAAAAACGATATTCTTTTGACATTCAACGATTTTCAATTTGAATCTTCCTTAATGGAGGGTTTGGAGTCGATGGGCTACAAGCAGCCTACCCCAATACAGCAACAAGCCATTCCTGTGATCCAGGCCGGAAAAGACCTCATTGCCTGTGCGCAAACAGGTACAGGAAAAACAGCAGCCTTTGTGTTGCCGGTACTCGATAAAATTATCAGGGCCAAAAAACACGGCATCAATACCCTCATCATTGCTCCTACACGCGAGCTGGTCCTGCAGATCGATCAACAGATCGAAGGCATGGCCTATTTTTGCGGGGTGAGTTCCATCGGAATTTACGGTGGTAACGACGGGATTACCTGGGAGCGCCAGGCCAATGCGCTGCGTGAAGGCGTGGACATCGTGATTGCCACACCCGGCAGGCTGATTGCCCTGTTGCAATCGGGTGATGTGAAATTCGACACCATCGAGCACCTGATCCTGGATGAGGCCGACCGCATGCTGGACATGGGCTTTTCCGATGATATCAAAACCATCCTGAAATATGTTCCGGAGAAGCGCCAGACGATCATGTTCTCGGCCACGATGGCGCCCAAAATCAGGAAACTGGCGGCGCAAATGCTGGTAGAGCCCTTTGAGTCGATCAACATCGCTATTTCCAAGCCGGCAGCGGGCATTGTGCAGCAGGCCTATGTGGTATACGACAACCAGAAAAATAATTTACTGAAAGAGATCCTCAAGAACGAGGAGTTCTCCTCGGTGATCATTTTCTCCTCTACCAAGGAAAAAGTAAAGGAGTTGTATCAGACCTTCAACGCACTGAACTATTCGGTAAAAGGATTTTCCTCAGATTTGGAGCAGGCCGAGCGCGAAGAGATCATGCGGAATTTCAAAGCGCGTAACCTGCGTATCCTCATCGGTACGGATATCCTATCGCGCGGGATCGATGTGGAAGGCATTTCCCTGGTGGTGAACTACGATGCGCCGCCCGATCCGGAAGATTACATTCACCGCATTGGCCGTACGGCGAGGGCCGAAAGGGCAGGTGTGGCCATTACCTTTATCAATGAAAAAGATCAGCAGCGTTTCTCACAGATCGAGGCCCTGATGGGCATGGATGTGGATAAGCTGCCGATCCCGGAGCAATTCGGAAAAGGGCCGGAATACAACCCGGAAGCCAATAAGAAAAAATTTGACAAGCCTCGCGGCTTTGGCGGCAAATCCGGCGGAAACGGTAAACCCGGCGGCCAGGGTAAAGGCGGAGGTGGCAAGCGCCCCGGCGGAAACAACAGGCGTTTTAACAAACCTAAAAAAGCAGAATAATTTATCAAAACTGTATATTTAAAACAGGGAAGGTGATGTGCAATCGCCACAAGCCCATTAAACATAAACTATGAATTCAAAATTATCCTTACTCGAGAAAAAGCAGGCCGAAGCCTTATTAGGCGGCGGTCAGAAACGGATTGATGCCCAGCATAAAAAAGGAAAGTTAACCGCCCGCGAGCGATTGCATTTTTTGCTGGATGAAGGCAGTTTCGAGGAGATCGGGATGATGGTGACACACCGCAGCAAGGATTTTGGACTGGAAAAGGAACAATACCTGGGTGATGGCGTGGTAACGGGTTACGGCACGGTAAACGGAAGGCTCGTCTATGTGTTTTCCCAGGATTTTACAGTGTTTGGCGGTTCCCTGTCCGAAACCCATGCCGAAAAGATTTGTAAGGTCATGGACCTCGCTATGAAGAATGGAGCGCCTTTTATCGGCCTCAACGATAGCGGCGGCGCCAGGATCCAGGAAGGGGTGGTTTCCCTCGGAGGCTATGCCGATATTTTTTATCGCAACGTGCGCGCCAGCGGCGTGATCCCACAGTTGTCGGGCATCATGGGGCCTTGTGCCGGTGGTGCGGTGTACAGCCCCGCTATTACCGATTTTATCCTGATGGTAGAGAATACCAGCTATATGTTTGTGACCGGTCCCAACGTGGTAAAAACAGTCACACACGAAGAGGTAACTTCCGAAGAGCTGGGCGGTGCGATGACACATGCGGGCAAAAGCGGTGTTACACATTTTGCCTGTGCCAACGAGATCGAGGCCATTACCAATATCAAACAGATCCTGAGCTATATTCCGCAGAACTGCGAAGAGGATGCGCCCTCCCTGCCTTACGAATCCACCGGATCGGAGTCGAGGCCGGAGCTCAATAACATCATTCCCGAAAATGCCAATCAGCCTTACGATATCCGCGAAGTGATTGAAAAAACGATCGACGAAAATTCCTTTCTGGAAGTGCATAAAAACTTTGCCGAGAACATTGTGGTTGGCTTTGCGCGCCTTGCAGGCCGCTCCATCGGCATTGTAGCCAATCAGCCTGCGGTACTGGCCGGTGTGCTCGATATCCATTCTTCTACCAAAGCGGCGCGCTTTGTGCGTTTCTGTGATTGCTTCAATATTCCTTTGCTGGTGTTTGAGGATGTGCCTGGCTTTTTGCCGGGTACCGACCAGGAATGGAACGCGATCATTACCAACGGCGCTAAATTATTATATGCCTTCAGTGAGGCCACTGTGCCGCGCATTACGGTCATTACCCGAAAAGCCTATGGCGGCGCTTATGATGTGATGAACAGCAAGCATATCGGTGCCGATATGAACTATGCCTGGCCAAGTGCCGAGATTGCGGTGATGGGAGCGAAGGGCGCTGCAGAGATCATTTTCAAAAACGAGATTTCGGCGGCAGACAATAAAGAAGAGAAGTGGAAAGAGAAAGAGGCGGAGTACCAGACGATGTTTGCAAACCCTTACCGTGCTGCAGAGCGAGGCTTCATCGACGAAGTGATCAGGCCCGACCAAACCAGGGAAAAGCTGATCCGCGCGTTTAAGATGCTGGAAAACAAAGCCGATAAGCTGCCTAAAAAGAAACACGGCAATATCCCCTTGTAATAACCTTTAAACGATATTCCTATGTGTAAATCAGACCTGATCGTTGTTCTTTTTTCCTGTATGAATATCGTTGGATTTTCGCAGGTGAATCCGACGCCCGGTACTAAAGCGAATTCAAATAGCGATTATACCCGTGCTTTGGCGGTAGCTGATAGCAAGCCGGATTCGGCTTTGTATTATATTGATAGATACAGAAAGTCGGTCCCGGAAGCAGATTCCGTAGCCAAAACAAGAAGCATCAGCTTCTATAATTACATGGGAGCGCGTTACCTTAGTAACTATTACACAACAGATAGTATTCAGAGTAGGACGAGCTTTAAAAAAGCGCTGGCGCTTCTGGAAAAGGTAATTGAACTGGACTCCACGAATCTGCCAGCAAACATGAATTTGATGTCGGCGCACTACAATAGCGGCGTAAAAAACATCATCAACGGCGACTATTGTAAGCAAAGGGCGCTGATAGAAGATACGGATTGGAATAAGCCGGATCCCGAAATCCCATCGCTGGCCAAATTGCTGGAATGTATTAAACCCGAAGAGTATGAGAAGTACAGGATCACACCTCCCTTTAAAGCTTCCTTACCCTTTGCTCTGCGGATACACCGGCTCGACCCTGCAAACAGAAATGCACTCGAAGCTTTGCAGGGAATCTATATGGCGCTGTCAGATAAAAAACAGGCGGAGATTTATAAAAGAAAATATGAAAAGCTATCCGCTAATAAGGCTATTAAAAAATAAATAAGGGTTATATGTTTTTAAATGCTGCCATGCTCATCGTTCTCGGTATCCTTTGCCTGATAGGCACTGTATTATGCGTGATATTTGCCATCCTGGGCTTTGCCAATAACCGTTCCGGAAAATTTGCCTGGCTCACCGGTTTCCTGGTATGCCTGATCGGGATGGTACTTTGTATTTATCTGTTTATAAGCAAAGCGGTGAACAAGGTGAAGCACTTTACGGAAAACCTGAATGAGCACATGACGGAATCCTGGCAAAATTATTCGGATTCCCTGTCGAACTCCAACCAGCTGCTGATGCAATCCAATGAGCACATTCAGTTATTGAAGAGCTATTACCCCGATAGCGCCGCTGTTCCGGATCAATTCTATTATTACATGGGTTTCGAATCGTATTACCGCTTTCCGCTGAGGTATCCGTATTCCATCCATTGCAGCCTCTTTAAAGAGAACGGCGACTTGTATGATGAGTCGAAGGTAGCGCGCTTTGATGAGAATGATAACGGCGAGATCAAAACCTCTGTTGACCGGATCGACCGCATCGCCCTCGATAAGAATTACCTGCTGATTGACCGCAAAGTAAGTTCCACACGCTCGGCCGATCCTATTCATCATTATGTGCTTTTTCATTTTGATAGCGGGCAGAGCGAGGAAGCCGCCTCTGAAAAAGAGCTGCTTAAAATGGCAAAACAAAAAGGCTACAAAGGCGCTGAAAAGCTTATGACGATCAGTGAATACAATGAGCTGTTTTACGCTCAAGCGGCGGGCCCTGAAAGTAAATAGGCTTAAGGTTATCACTTCATTACACTTGATTCATGAAACTTTTTTTTACAGGCATGGTTTTATGGTTACAGCTATCCTCTGTTTTTGCACAGGATACGCTCATCGTAAGCCCTCTGTATACCTTGCGCGAGCAGCAGGCCGAACACGGACACAGACTCGCTTTTCATGCCGGGCTTGTGGTTAACGGTTCCTACAGCAATAAGCCATACCGGGATTACCCCGAAAGCTCCGGCCATGGCCCATCTTCAAAGGCGTATTCAAGGCCGGGGAAGGAATATGAGAATGCAGGATTTAATGTCGGGATCACTCTTTTATCAGGAAGAAGCGACTATTTTAAACGGCTGATCGGCATTCAGTATGTGCAATCCAGAGCGGAGTTCAATTATACGACGTCTTACATCGACCGGCAAAAAAGCAATCCTTATGCGGGAACCTACGGAGGGTTAACAGAGCTTAATTATAAAAACGCCAGCCACTTTATAAATTTAATCGCTGGTTTCCGCTTCCGGATTTTCAGGGGATTTTACCTGGAGCCCTGCCTGAGCCTTAACATCAATGCTTACTCAAGCAGTAAGGTCAATGGCCTGATCACCACAAGAAACGGCTCTGCGCCTAAGGCTTACCATATTGTGAAAGATTCGACTTCCCGATTTATGGAAGCGCGTGTGGCGCTGTCCTTTACACCACGAATCTCTTATGAGTTTGAGATCAAAAGTCAGCGTGTGGGTGTATATGCTTCTTATAACATGGCGCTGAAATACCGCCTTCCCTGGTGGATGTTCGGAGTGAGCTGGTATCCTTTCAGGAAGTTAAGCTAGAAGCCATCTCATAAATACCTGTTGCCTCTTTGCGCGTCTTTTCTATTCATGCTTCGTTTCTTTTCTAGCCCAGACTGCAAGAGTATGAGCTTCGAAAAGAGCCTCGCCTGAATGGAAAATCCTGCGCAAATAGCCTAAAACCTATTTTTGAGATGGCTTCTAATCAAAACGTGGCGATGAAGTCAATGAGCAAATTGCAGACTTCCACATATTTCGTCAGTGGAAGCGTTTTTTCCACATCGTAAATATCATGATAGGCCTGGATGCCGCCCATGGTGTAAATGAAAAAGCTCGGAACGCCTTTCTCTGTAAACCAGTAATGATCGCTGTTGGCAGCCTTTCCTCTTTGTTTGATCTGCCTGACGTAATGCTTTTCCGTGTTGAGGCTGTTGAGCCTTTCAAACTGCGATTTGAAGACCGTGGCATTCACCACCATGATGCCATCATCGCCGGTTCCAAGCAAATCGAGGTTTGTAAGGAATTTGATAGTGGACAAAGGAAATAACGGATGGAGCGAATAATACCGTGAGCCGAGCAGGCCCGCTTCCTCGCCACTGAAAAAGATAAAGGCTACGGAATACCTTGGCGGATGCGTGGCGTAATACTTCGCCAAATTGAGAAGCACGCTCACACCGCTGGCATTGTCGTTGGCGCCCGGAAACCACGCCTCTTTACCCATGGCGCCCAGGTGGTCGTAGTGCGCTGTAAATACAAGGAAGCTGTCCGGCTGTTCTGTGCCTTTGATGTAGCCTGCCAGATTTTTGCATTTGAACTCCGGGATAAATTTCGCTTCAAAATTCACGCTGATCACTTTCAGGTCTCCCGGGAAAGAATCCGCCAGGAGCTCGATGAGCGTTTCATCGGATACATCCGTGGACACGGTATAGGTCAGCTTCTTTTTCTTTTTGACGATCAACGAAGGCTTGTTGCCGGCATCGTTCGCATAAGTCATGCTGTCGCGCTTTACAAGGGTGTAAGTGCCTTTGAGGGAATGTGCAGAAGGCTCCACCAGGTAATGCTTGCCGGGCCTTAGCAAGCGGCCGTCGACCGTCACTGCCATTTTCCCCGGGTAAGTATTCACCGGGAAGGAATAAGCCTGTTCGTAGGTATTGCCGAACGACTGAAGCCCAATGGATTTCATCTCGCCCGCAATATAGCCGGCTGCTTTGTTGACGCCGTTTTTTACATAACCCCTGCCCAGGAATTCTTTGGAGCATAATTGTTTAATGACCTGTCGCGCATAGGCTGTATCCTGGCTGTGGCATGTCAGCAATAACACAGAAAAGAAAAACGTTATTGTGATTTTCATAAGTAATGTTTAATCGTCGCTGTGACAAAATGAAATTCTGTTTAAGAAAAGCGCTTCTGGTTCATGGCCATCAGGCGCTTCACCATTTCATTTTCCTCATCCCAGTGATAAATGCTTTTCAGGCCCTTCAGGTAAGTATCCGCCTCTTCTTTAGAATGCACGCTGTTGAGCTGCTCGATGGCAATGTTGTATTCATTGGCATTAGAAGCGAAGAGCTCATTGATAAGCCTGAACTTGTCATTGATGCTGACGCTGAGATTTGGAATATCTTTATGCGCAACAGGAGTGCTTACCGGAGGCGTGACTGTGCGTATAGGTTCGGGCGTTTTTTCAGTTTCAGCTGTTACCACCGGATCCGGTAGCACCTCTTTTTTCTCCTCAACCACCGGTATTACTTCGGGTTTTGCTTCCGGTTTTGGAACCTCCCGGGCAGGTTCCTCTATTTTGATTTCAGGTTTCTTCTCCGGGACAGGCTCCGCTTTTTTCTCAGCAACGGGCTCCGGCTTCGGCGCCTCTACCGACATCAGTTTTAAATGAAGGTCGAGCTCCGGAGAAACTTCTTTTTGTTCTTTCAATACCGTATAAGCAGCCACCAGTTTATTGGCCTGGTTGAGGCAGTGATGAAGCTGTTCGGCGTACTGTGTGTTCGGGTATTTCTCAAATTTATCCATAGCGGTTTTAAGGTCTGTCAAGGCCGCTGTTACCTGCTTTAATAAGATGTCTGTCTGCATAATTGTGGATAATTATGAATTAAAAATACTGCATTTTATGGATACTTACTTTATTTTTAAGCTTTGTTATGAGGAATTAATAAACATGTTTTTAGAGAACGTTAAACATAGTACAGGGCGGAAAGGCTGGATAGAAGTGGTTTGTGGCTCTATGTTCTCCGGGAAAACAGAAGAACTGATCCGTCGTCTGAAACGCGCGCAGCTTGCCCGCCAGAAAGTGGAAATCTTCAAACCTCAGATCGATACCCGTTACCATGAAGAAAAAGTTGTGTCGCACCAGGGCAACGAGATCATGAGCACGCCTGTGCCCGCAAGCTCCAATATCCTGCTCATGGCCAATGAGGTGGATGTCGTAGGGATTGACGAAGCGCAGTTCTTCGATATGGAATTGGTAAATGTGTGCAGGCAGCTCGCCGATAGTGGTGTGCGTGTTATTGTTGCAGGCCTCGATATGGATTTTCAGGGAAAGCCTTTCGGCCCCATGCCCGACTTGCTGGCCACGGCAGAGTACGTTACGAAAGTGCACGCCATCTGCATGAATTGCGGGAGCCTGGCACACATCTCGCACCGTAAAACCAACGAAACAAGCCTGGTGGTGCTGGGAGAAACCGAAAGCTACGAGCCTCTGTGCCGCGATTGCTATAACGAAGTAAATGCCGGTCAATAAATCCCTGCCCGTTTCCAATCTGCCTTCCTGATCTCGTAAACAACATTCAGCTTATGAGGCTCTCCGTAATATGCTATTTCCAGCTCGCCCGTCTTTTTCCCTCCGATCCTTTCCATCGCTTTTTGAGAGCGGATATTGTGGGCGCCAATGTGGTAAACCACCGTATCGAACTGTTGAAAGGCATGTTCCATCATTAGGTGTTTCAGGGCAGGGTTGTAGAGGCCGCCCCAATGATCGCGGGCAAGAAAGGTGTAACCAATAGCAATGGTTCTCTTTTCCTCATCTGCCTCGTAGTAGCGCGAGCTGCCAATTGGTTTTCCCGTCCTACGGTCATACACTATAAATGCGCCCCGCGATTCCATTGCGCCTTTAAAAAAATTCTCAAAGACTTCACGCTTGTAGCGGTCTTTGTTGGGATGCTGTTCCCAGATCAGCGGATCGGAAGCAATCGCATAAAGCCTTTCAAAATCATCTTCCTGTAAAGGAACGATCCTGATGAGCTCATTCTCAAGCGTTGGCTGTAGGTTGAAGGATGACATGTGATATAGCAAAAGAGTTAGTGTCCGGTTTTGACGCCATCGGTAGATTTTACCCAGATCATCAACGGATAAGCGGGCGTTTTATTGTTTTCTAATGAAACAGCATCCTTCGGCACGGCTACATACAGCCATAGCAAGCCATTCTTATCCGTTGCCGAAGCATAAGCAGTAACAAGTGATTCAGCCTTTATAGTCCCTGCAAAAGCCTCACTGATAAAGGCATTTTCTTTCAGGCTGTCCTTCGGCAAATAGTATATGCTGCTGCCGGCTTTCATTACATAGTCATTTTCCGTTTTTGTTTTTTTGGGGAGGATAAGCTCATAATCCTTGCCGAGAGCTTTGAAGACCGGCGAGAAGAAAAAGCTCACACCGGATTGCTCCACCAGCGAATCGGTTAGGATCCTGTAGCGAAGAAGAGTGTTATCGATCATCGAGCAGCAGGGGTATTTGTAAAGCGTAAGGCCGGAGCCCGGTCGGAGTTCGGCCAGCCTGCCGGGGCTATACAATGCCTTTTCATAGCGCTGATGCTTATTCAGGTAGATGATGACCGTTTTGGTAGAAAGCCCGGCACATTCAAAGCCTTCAAAAATAAGGTCGGGATCCTTGTCGCCGTCGATGTCCAGCAGGTGGAAGTCGTCCAGGTAATCGCCGTCGATGCGGAAGTCGAGGCAAAAAGCGTTGGATGAATCTTTGGTTAGTTGCCCGATCGTATTTTTTTCTACAGGTGAGAAATCGTTCCTGGAAACGCGCTTCCAGGAAATGCTTTGCTGGATCAGGCTGTTGATCTGTTCTGCCAGGGAGCTTTCGGATGTTTGCGCCGCGCCGGCACATGCAACCAATACAAAGAGGATCAGAAATCTTATGGGCATTACACTAAGGTACATCGAATGCGGATGAAATCAAAATGGATGTTATTTAATCCTTGGGCAATAGGTCGTCCCTAACGGGACTTGTACATACTGGCTGGTATTATCTATAACGATTATGTCCCTAACGGAACGTTCAACATTTGGAATGCATCATAAGAACAAAACAGAGGCGTTCCGGATCCCTTTAAGGATCAAATATTTGTAACATTATGAATACAGGAAACGGATGATATGCCTGATCCCGTCAGGGATCAAATATCTGTAGAAATTTGGAATGCATCATAACAACAAACCAGAATGGATATCCGATCTCGTCAGGGATCAAATATCTGTAGAAATTTGGAATGCGTCATAAACAACAAACCAGAATGGATATCCGATCCCGTCAGGGATCAAATATCTGTAGAAATTTGGAATGCGTCATAAACAACAAACAGAGGTGTTCCGGATCCCATTAGGGATCAAATATCTGTAGCATTACGAATACAGGAAACGGATGACATGCCCGATCCCATTAGGGATCAAATATCTGTAGCATTAAACAGGGTTTTTAAATATAAAACGTTCATCATAATCGATCTCGTATTCAACGAGAAATTCTACATATTCTTCCCGGAACGATTTTTTGGCATGATGTTCTTCCTGGTGTTCAATATAGCGAATGACATTTTTCAAATGCGATTTGCTGTAAGAGAAAGCGCCATAGCCTGCCTGCCATTCAAATTTTCCCTTAACGAATCCCTTTTCATTGATCCATTTTGAGGAACTACCTTTAATGTCCTGTAGTAATTCAGAAATAGACTGTGACGGATGCAGGCCGACTAAGATATGAACATGGTCGGGCATGCCATTGATGGCTATTAATTTATGCTTCTGCTTTTGGACAATGCCGGTTATGTATTTGTATAACTCATCTTTCCATAAAGCGTCGATCACTACAGCCCTGTATTTGACGGCAAATACAAACTGAATGTATAATTGTGTATAGGTATTTGGCATACAGGCATCATCCCTGATGGGACTCGTTTTTGGTTAATATGTTTATGTATAACGATTAGTCCCATAGGACTAATGACTTAGAAAACTCAGAAAACGGTGTTAGCAAAACACCTCCGTAAACTCAAAACGTTTGCCGTTAAACAGGCCCTTATCGCTCAATTTCAATTCAGGGATAACGAGCAGGGCCATAAACGAAAGGCTCATGTATGGGGCTCTTAAGGTACTACCCAATGCCTTCGCACGCCGGTCTAATGCCGTATAGGCAGCAGCTACCTCTTCCGCAGGCCGGTTGGTCATGATGCCGGCAATCGGTAATTCCAGCACCAGCGCTTCTTCTTCGTTAGCCAGGGAAATACCACCTTTGGCGTTGATGATCAGGTTCACGGCTTTGCATATATCCTCATCATTCGTGCCCACCGCTACAATGTTATGGCAGTCGTGTGCCACGCAGCTGGCGATAGCTCCCGATCTGAGCCCCACATTCTTGATAAAGGCCAATGCAACAGGCTGATCGCTGTAGCGGTTTACTACGGCCATTTTCAGGATATCCTGTTCCGTGTTGGATTCCGCATAGCCGTTGATGTTCAGGGCTTCGGCATACAGCTCGTTGGTGATGAGTTGCCCATCAAGGACTTCGATGACACGGATCTTATCGCTTTCGCTTTTTAGCTTAAACGCTTCCGGGGTTTTAAGGCTGCAATGAAAATTGTTGACGATAGGAGCGGCCACCGGTTCAATGAATGAGGCCCCTTTTTCCGAAACCAGGTTTCCGTTAATGTAGGTTTTGAGGATATTGAAATCGCCTGGATTGTCGATCTCGATGAAGTCGGCATTGTCGCCGGCCTGCAGCAAGCCTATCGGCAGGTTATAATGTTTGATCACATGGTAAGAAGCTGCCCGCAAGACATCAAACAGGTTGTGCCCGTGAGCCAGCGCGCGCTTCACGTGCTCGTTGATATGCGATTCGATCAGGTTATCGGGATGCTTGTCATCGCAGCAAAACATGATCTGCTCTGGAAAATCCTTTAACAGCGGGATCAGCGTTTCGAAATTTTTGGCCGCACTGCCTTCCCGGATCATCACCTTCACGCCATGCCTGAGCTTTTCCAATGCTTCGATATAGCCAAAGCACTCGTGGTCTGTGCTTATGCCCGCATTAAAATAGGCTTTCATCTCATCCCCGGTAAGGCCCGGAGCGTGGCCATCGATGGGCTTGCCGTGCTTTTTGGCAGAAGCGAGCTTTTTCATTACCGCTTCATCCTTATAGATCACGCCCGGAAAGTTCATCATCTCGGCGAGGTACACAATCTCTTTACGGGCCAGGAGCTCATCGATGTCATCGGCGTCGATCACAGCGCCCGCCGTTTCGAAGCCGGTGGCAGGAACACAGGATGGCGCACCGAAATAAAAGTGGAAGGGAACCTGCCGCGCATTATCAATCATGTAGTCCACCCCGGAAGTCCCCAGGACATTGGCAATCTCATGCGGATCGGAGATCGTTCCCACGGTGCCATGTGTCACCGCCAGGCGCGCGAACTCCGAGGGAACCAGCATGCTGCTTTCCACGTGCACATGCGCGTCCACAAAGCCCGGCAGGATGTAGGTGCCGAAAGGTCCGTCCACCCGTGTTACGGAAACAATGCTGTGCCCTTCAATAACAACTTCCGCGGGATAGATCTCCCGTGCAACAATATCGATCAGGTTGGCTTTTATCGTAAACGGCATAGGCATCAGGGTTTCACACCGTATTTGTCCGCATATTTTTTATACAGGTCGTTCTGGAAATTGCTGATCCTGATGCTTCTTCCATTCACAAAAGCCATGACGATGTTGCTGGTTCGGATGTCCAGCACGTCGCCGCTGGAAACAACCAGGGAAGCAATCTTTCCCGATTCCAGGCTTCCGATGAGGCTGTCCACGCCCAGGATCTTTGCCGTATTCAAGGTGATGCTCTGCAGAGCCTGTTCTTTCGTTAACCCATAAGCCGCGGCTGTTCCCGCAAGGTAAGGAAGGTTTCTCGAGTTCATCGCCTCCATGTCGCCCTGGTTTTGCAGGCAGAACATCACTGAATCTTTCTGCAGAAGATAAGGAAGTTTGTAGTAAATGTCGGTGTCCGTTTCCGGCAGATCCGGTAGGTCGTGCAGGCGGTTTACCATCACGGCCACACGGTTCTCTTTCAGGAAAGGCGTGATCTTGTAACTGTCTTTCCCGCCAACGACGATGAGCTTCCTGATGCCGAATTTTTTGGCGAAGTTCACCGCCTGCATGATATCTTTTACATAATCCGCGTGCAGGTAAAGGTTTTTGTTCCCATTGAATACGCCTTTCATGGCCTCATAGCGGAGGTTTACCTCGCCGCCGGCAGGTGCTTTGCTATAGGCGCTTGCCTGCTCGAAAAAGGTTGTCAGGTCGTTCAGCTGCTCCTGGAACTTCGTGTTTTTTTCGCTGGGCTGAGGCTCTGCCCACCAGCCATGCTTCACAATAGAATTCGGAAAGTTAAGATGAATGCCGTCATCGGCTTTGATCACCGCGTCCTCCCAATTCCAGCCATCGGTAGCCAGCACCGACGAGCTGCCGCTGATCATGCCATAGCGCGGTGTGGCCTGTGTGTAGAGGATGCCGTTCGCTTTCACGGTTTCCAGAATTTTACTGTCGGTATTATAAGCGATGAGGCTGCGGATGTGCGGGTTGTAGTCGCCAACTTCGGCATAATCGCTGGTCTGCCTCACAGCTTCCGCTTCTTGCAGGCCAAGGATACAATTGGGGGCAATAAAGCCCGGATAAATGTGTTTGCCCGATACATCGATCGTGGTGTCGAATTGACTCATGTCGAGCCTGGTGAGCCTGGCATCCGCCACAAAGTCGATCTTTCCTGCGCTGAAAGCAAGATAACTGTTCTCGATCACCTGTCCGTTGCCGATGTGGGCCACGCCGTTTGTGAGCAGGATGCGTTTTTTATTTTGTGCGCTCAGGGCCGCTGCCAGGGATATAAGTGCAAGGACAAGTAGTTTCATACGCTAAAAAGGATTTGCTGACAGGTAAATATAAACAAAAATTACAGCATGGAAGATATACAAAAAGTGTAACTTTGCGCATGCCAAAAACCAACAAAAAACCGGCAAAGCCTCACCGCATCCTGCTGCAGGCCATTGTAAATGCCCTGTCGGTTATCTTCAACGAGAACAAGTACGCCGATAAGGTTATTGAAAAGACCCTGAAGGAAAATGCAAAATTCGGCGGAAGGGACAGGCGCTTTGTGGCGGAAACCACTTACGACATGGTACGTAATTACCGCCTGCTGGCTCACCTGGCCGGAACAGACAAAGGCTTTTGGGAAATGCTGGGTGTGTATTTCATCCTGAAGCACATGCCGCTGCCCGACGAGCGCGATTTTAAAAACCTGAATGAAAAGCAGGTGCTCGATGCCTATAAGGCGCTGAAAGATGAAAGGATCCTGCAAGCCTACCCCGACTGGCTTTGGGAGCTGTGCGAGACCGAGCTGGGAAAAGAAACCTGGCAGAAAGAAGCCAAAGCTCTGAACGGGCAGGCCGAGGTAGTGCTGCGCGTGAACACGCTGAAAACCAAAAAGCAAATCTTGTTGAAATTCCTCACAGAGCAGGAAATAGAAGTGGAGCCGCTGGAAGGACACGAAGATGCCCTGGTGTTGCTTACCCGGCAAAACCTGTTCCAGAACGAGCTATTTAAGCTCGGCCTGTTTGAATTGCAGGATGCCGGCTCACAGCAGATCTCTGAATTTCTCGGAGTAGAGCCCGGCATGCGCGTGATTGACGCTTGCGCGGGCGGTGGCGGAAAAAGCCTGCACATCGCAGCCCTGATGCAAAACAAAGGAAGGATCATTTCGATGGATGTAACGCAGTGGAAGCTGGATGAATTGAAAAAGCGCGCGCGCAGGGCAGGAGCCGGCAATATCGAAACACGGCTTATCGAGGGCAGCAAATCCATTAAGCGCCTTGAAGGCATGGCCGACAGGCTCTTGCTGGACGTTCCCTGCAGCGGGCTCGGCGTTATCAAGCGTAACCCCGATGCCAAATGGAAGCTGAACGCCGAGTTTATCACAAGGACCAGGGAACTTCAGCAGAAGATCCTGAGCGACTATTCGGGTATGGTAAAGCCGCAAGGTATGCTGGTGTATTCAACTTGCAGTATTTTGCCAAGTGAGAACAGAAATCAGGTAGATAAATTCCTGGCCGGGAACAAAAATTTTGAATTCGTAAAAGATAAAAGTATTTTTCCATCAGAAGGCTTCGATGGATTTTACATGGCGCTTCTGAAACGGATCAAATAGCACATGGCTTTAGAACACTATACCATACTGGAAACGCATGTCGTTGAAATGTTCACCATTCATATGCTGGACAATGGAATTGTGCATATTGAAGTGGCTGGAAACGCTATTGTGGATGTAAGGCACCTCAAGGCGCAGCGCGCATTCTTAAAATCACGCTTCGACGGAAAAACCAAATTCAGCATCCTGGTAGAATCCGGCAATGACTCAACGCTCACCAAAGAAGCCCGCGAATACACGTCGCTGCCGGAAACCAATGCCATGACGCTGGCTACCGCAGTGGTAGTGAAATCACTGGCAGAGCGCATCATCATTAACTTCATTGTCAATATCACCAGCCGCCAGGCGATGAAGATCCGCCTGTTCGATCATAAAGAACAGGCTGTGAAGTGGCTGCTGTCACTCAAAGAATTAACCTCCCCGCCAAAACCGGACAAACGGCCAAGCTGTCTTTAAATCTTAAAACTTCAATCCCATGAAAACACTTTTTGCCCTCTTCTTATTTTTAGGATCCTTCACCGCCTTTTCCCAAACCAAAGTGGAAAACGTGGATGCCGCAACATTCAAAAAGCTGATCGATGAAAAGAAAGGAGTGCTCATCGACCTGCGTACCGATGAAGAGCTGAAAAACAAAGGCTATATCAAAGGTGCAACGCAGATCGACTATTTCGGCAAGAATGCCGAGGCGCTGATCTCGAAACTTGATAAGAATAAAACCTACCTCATCTATTGCGCCGGTGGCGGGCGTAGCGGCGAATGCGCTGACCTGATGAAGAAAGAAGGCTTTACACACGTGGTAAACCTTGAAAAAGGCTACGACGATTGGAAGAGAAAAGGCTTTGAAACTGAGGCGAAGAAATGATCGGGGATAAACCTCAGGCTATTTTAATTTGTATCCGAGCATAAATAATGCGCAACCGGCATGAACACCATCCTGGGCCGGAGGAATGATGTAGTCTACATAAGCCGTTCTTAGCAAGGAAATATCGAATTGGAACTCGGATTTATCGCCCATCGCTTTGGAAGAAAATAACAGTTTCCGGTTCTTCGATTCCTTGCTCTTGTTGTAAATCTGCACTTCCACACGTTTTGGAAGCGCTTCCAGCTCAAACACAAAACGGTATTTTTCGCCGATAAACAGAGGCACTTCAATTTCACTGACAGTTTCCTTGTCTTTGTAAACAATCTTGGTAAGTTCTGAACTATCGTATTTATAAGGATCGAGCAGATTGCCGGCTTTTGTTTCCAGCTCCCCGACATTACATAATATCGAGTCAGTCTGAAAAGAAGACAGTCCTAGCAGAACTGCAACTGATAAAGCAATTTTTTTCATAATTCGTTGTGTTATTCGTGATGTGATCGTGATGTTAGGGGGACGTTAATTCACCATGTCGGTTCTTAAAGCTTTGATGGATTGCAAAACAGGGAGAAGCTCCGTGTCAGGTATATCAAGGCTGTTGAAATCCGTGTTCTCATCTTTTGCCATTGCGGCTGCTACAACCGGCATCTGATCAAAATCGCTCCTGATCCTGGACACCGACGAGATCAGTGACTGCATTTCCGGTTCTGTATCCTTGTACCCGTTTAGTGCTTTCAGGATCGTGCCCGAAAAAAGCAATTGTTCCAGGAGGTTATTCCTCACTTTTTTGTTTTTATCTTTAGCATACACCTCACCGGCAATGTAAAGACTCTCCGTCCAGGCGCCAACAAGCGCCAGTAGTTTGATATGCTTCTGCTTATTTTCTTCAAACATGACATCCGTTTGCCGCTGGATGTGCGTCACAAACTTGATCAGTGAATCCTCATTGGAGATATTCTTGTCGAAACGCTCCGGAATGCGGTTGTCCTCAAACGCTTTGTTGATGCCGAGGAATGATCCCATGTCTTTGCAGGCCTTTAGATATTCTTTTGATTCCTGGTATTTTTTATTGGAAAGGCAGTACGCCAGATCCGCGCTGTAAATACCAAAATTAAGAGCTTTTTTGTAGTTGCTCGTATTGTATTTCGATACGTTGGATTTATCGTTGGTTACATTAAGGAGGTAGGCCGCCCCTGATTTCTTGAAGACAGACGCAATCTGCAGGGCAGAAGGGAGGTTGTAGGATACAGCATGGTTTTCTTCCGCTATAGCGGAGCTGTCGGTCATCGCAACGTTTGCAGAGTCCGCATCTTCAGAAGAAACGCTTGCCGGCTCTTCTTTGGAATTACAGGATACGAGTACAATAGCCGTCAGAAAAGCAGCAGGTAGGATTCGCAGATTCATAAGTAAAGTGGGTTTATAAAGGTTAAAATTAAATATTATAAATCACATTTTACCCCCTTACGCATTAATTCAGGAAAAAATTAAAGCGTTTACACAGATCGCGGGCACTAAGCAAGCGTTCTTATTTAGAGTCATTTAGGAGTTCGGCTGCTTTAATAATGCATTTGTCGTTTTCATTAACGATTGGGTAGTAGGCGTCCCTGTCGAAAATATCCCGCCCGATCAGAGCTTTCAAATAAGGCCTGACGGCTGTGCCCGCTTTAGCTTTGGTTGCCGGGTCTATCTTTGTTTTTTGCTTTTCGCAGTAAGCGAAAAATTCATCGAGGATAGACTGAGTCACCTGGAACTGGGCGATAAAATTTTTGGCAGTGCCGTAAGATTTCAGTTTGGCGCGGTTGTTATCCGAATACTCAAAGGCAAACGTATTGACCACGCCTGCATAAAACAGCTTATTCAGCACCGAGTTGGTTTTGGAAGTATCGATCGGCACAAACACATCCGGCATGATGCCCCCCCCGCCGTATACCGTTTTGCCTTCCGGCGTTTTGAAAGCCTGTTTTTTATCCAGCTTGATGCTGTCGATGTTCAGCAGCTCACCGTGATCGTAACGGTCGTATTCCTCGTTGTAATACTCGTCCTTGTCGTCCGTATACGGTTTCTGAATGCAGCGCCCTGTTGGCGTATAATACCGGGCAATGGTAAGGCGTATGGCAGAGCCGTCGGGAAGTTGCATTTGATCCTGTACGAGGCCCTTGCCGAAGCTCCTGCGCCCCACGATGACGCCGCGGTCATTATCCTGTATAGCCCCTGCAACAATTTCGCTGGCACTTGCCGAACCCTCATCAATGAGTATCGCCAGCCCGTTCTTCTCAAAGCTTCCCCGTTCGGTAGCTTTGAATATTTTTTTAGGACTCGCTTTGCCCTGTGTGTATACGATCTGCAGGCCATTGGCCAGGAACTCGTCGGAAATATCGACGGCGGCATTCAGGTAGCCGCCTGGGTTTCCACGGAGGTCAAGAATCAGTTTTTTCATGCCAAGCTTGCTGAGCGCGTTGAAAGCCTTCAGGTACTCGTCGTAGGTCGTTGCTGCAAATTTGCTGATCTTGATGTAGCCAACCGATTGATCGATCATGTAATACGCATCCAGGCTGTAAAGCGGAATGGCATCACGGGTAATCTTGAAATTAAGCAGGTCCCTGATCCCCGCCCGCATGATGCCCACGTTCACCGTGCTGCCTCTGGGCCCGCGAAGTTTCTCAAACACGTCTTTGTTGGTGATGCCTACGCCGGCCGCTTTTTTGCCCTCTATAGTAATCAACTTATCCCCGTCGAGGATGCCTGTTTTTTCCGAAGGGCCGCCTTCGATGGTATTGATCACACGAATGGTATCTTTAAAAATGTTGAACTCTACCCCGATGCCGTCAAAATTTCCTTCCAGCGGCTCATTCACTGCGCTGAAATCACTGGCCGGAATATACGCCGAATGCGGGTCGAGGCTCTCTAAAAGCGAGGTGACGGTTTTCTCAACCAGGTCTTTTTTGTTGATCGTATCCACATACTGGTATTCGATATAATCCAGCAGGCTGTTGATCTTTTCATTGCCGTTGCCCTGCTGTTGCGAAAAAACACTGGCATTACGGATGCGGTTATTGAGAAAATAGCCCAGCCAGATTCCTAAAATCAGCACCAGGGACAATATAATGGGTAAAAAAGCGTTCTGTTTACCCCGGGGCGTAGGCTGTTCCAAGTCCATAAAATGATGTATATTTGCAGGTCGTAAAGGTATTTGTTTAACGGAGATTGTTGCGGAATGTTTAGAATTTTTAGCATATTGCTTATAATCATGTTGCTCGGCGGCCTGGCCTGTAAAAAGAAAGCCAAAACCGTTCAGGATAACATTGCCTACCAAACGGTAAACATCACCATGTACCCGAATGATCCCTTGAATTTTAAGCTCACAACGGTTGGTGGCTGGATCTATTACCGCGGAGGTGTCAACGGGATCATCATCTACCGGAAAGCACAGAACAGCTCTGCAGATTTTGTGGCTATTGAACGGACCTCCACACAGCTACCTGATAACCCTGATGCTTTGGTCAAAGTGCAATCCGATGGCTTCACCCTTAAAGATACCATCAGCGGCTCCAAATGGCAGATCATCGACGGCGCTGTTATAAGCGGCCCGGCCCAGCTTCCGTTGCACCTGTATAATACCTTCTACGATAACGCAAACGGCGTTCTTACCATCCGGAATTAATAAAAAAACTCCCGGCGCATGCCGGGAGTTTTTAAAATAATCTGAAAGTAGTTTATGTAGTGGTAGCTTAAACGCTTTCCGGTTTTCCTTTTGCCTGCGAAACAACAATGGCTCTTTCATAATGCTCAGAGCCATTAAGCGCGTCGATAGCCCTTTGAGCATCTTCGTCGTTTGCCATTTCTACAAAGCCAAAGCCTCTGCTTCGTTTCGTTTCTTTGTCCTTAATAATTCTAACTGAGGTTACCTCCCCGTACTGAGAAAAAAGTTCACTGAGTGCCTGTTCTCTTACCTTAAAGCTGATGTTGCTTACAAAAATGTTCATAACTGTATTTATTAATTATAGTAAAATTATAACAAATAAATAGACTGGCAAATAAAAAGCACCGATTTCGTTAAACCTTTTATAAATGCCTATTAAATTAACATTTTAGACCTTGAAAAGCATATTTTCGTGGGCGATTTTCAACGGTTCAAGACAGGTTTTTAGGGTGTGAAAAAATTATTGCACTGATATTCAGTAATTTGCGTGTTTTCGCGAATTCTTAGAAAACACGGGCTTCCACACTGATCTCAACATTGGCATCCTTAGGTAAACGGTCGGCCTGGATGGTTGCTCTGGCAGGAAAATCGCCTTTGAAATAACTGCTGTAAACCTCATTGACATGGACGAAGTTGTTCATGTCCGCTAAAAATATTGTGGTTTTTACGATGTTGTCGTATGTAAGTCCTGCCGCCTGTAAAACCTCACCCACATAATCCATCACTATTTTTGTTTCCTCTTTGATATTGGTTTTTATCAGCTGCTTGGAGCCAAGGTCCATGGCAATGGTGCCTGATACATAAACACTGTCTCCCACCTGGATAGCCTGATTATAGGGGCCGATAGGGGCTGGTGCCTTCGTTGTATTAATTATTTTTTTCATAAAGTGTTAGAGTTAGGTATAAACAAAAATAACAAAAAACAAATACAATGAACGCTTGTTGTTATGTCAATTCCATGCGGTATTCAGGTACAGGCGCGGCATGTGCACAATGGCGGGCCGACCGGAAACAGGATGATACAAAGCCTGCCCTGTAGTTTTTACGCGCTCCTGAATAGCAGCCCTCAATGAACAGTCCTCGTTTAGTAAAAACTAATTTTTTCTATGAAATCTTTTGTCAAAACCGATAGATTTACCGAAATGCAAAAAACACCTCTGATATTAGTGACCAACGACGACGGTGTCAGCGCGCCCGGTATATTACACCTGTCATCCATCGCGCAAAAATTCGGAGACGTCGTTGTCATTGCGCCCGATAAGCCTCAATCGGGTATGGGTCATGCCATCACCATCAATTCCACCCTGAGGCTTCAGAAAACGAAATACCACGAGGGAGCCGTGGATGAGTACAGCTGCACCGGCACACCGGTAGATTGTGTGAAAATGGCAATCAATAAGCTTTTGCCACGAAAGCCTGATCTGATTTTGTCCGGGATCAACCATGGCAGCAACAGCTCCATCAATGTCATCTATTCCGGCACCATGAGCGCCGCCATCGAAGGCTCACTCGAAGGCACAGCCTCTGTAGGCTTTAGCCTCAGCGATTTTAGCATCGACGCAGATTTCAATGCCACGACGCTCTTTGTCGAAAAGATCATCGCCTCCTGCCTGAACAATGAGATGCCTAAAGGCGTATGCCTCAACGTGAACTTTCCGAAGCTGAAAGCCGATGAGATCAACGGGCTCAAAATATGCCGGCAGGCACGGGCCAACTGGGTGGAGGATTTCGAAGAGCGCCAGGATCCTTACGGCCGCTCCTATTACTGGCTTACCGGCAAGTTCGTCAATTTTGAGCCGGAAGCAACCGATACCGATGAGTGGGCGCTGCAAAACGGCTATGTGTCGGTAGTGCCGGTAATGCATGACCTCACGGCACATCAGTATATTAATCATTTAAAAAATATTCTCTGAAACTATGCTCAATAAACTGGATAAAAAATGGATCGGCTTTTTGGTGGGCGCTTTGTTCCCGGCCCTCTGTTTTTTTTGCTATTGGTTATTCCTGCACAGCCATATCGGTTTTCCGACAGGCTTTATCAATTACCTGCGTGCAGGCCAGATGCTGCAGGAGGTGAGCATCATGTGCGTTGTAGCAAATCTGCTGGTGTTTTACCTGCTGCTCAACAAGAAGGTGTACGATCTGGCTAAAGGAATTATCTACGCCACATTCGGTTATGTGGCCCTGGTACTTTATATCTCCCTGCTTTGAAAGCCCTGAAGTATTATATCATATCCGGCGAGCCTTCCGGCGATCTGCATGCCTCCAACATGATGAAGGAGCTTCTCCTGCTGGAGCCTGCAATGGAGATGCGCTTTTGGGGCGGCGACCTGATGGCGGCTGTGGCGGGGAAGCAGCCCGTGAAACATATTAAGGACCTTGCCTTTATGGGCTTTGTGGAGGTCGCCAAGAACCTCCGTACCATTCTCAGGAACATCGAATTCTGCAAGCAGGATATTCTGGCATACAAACCGGATGCGCTGATCCTGGTGGACTACCCGGGCTTTAACCTGCGCATTGCCGACTGGGCAAAGCAAAATAACATCCGTGTGCTGTATTATATCTCGCCTACCATCTGGGCCTGGAAGGAGAACCGCGTGGAGATCGTGAAGCGGGCTTGCGAAAAAATGTTTGTGATCCTGCCCTTTGAAGTGGCCGTGTACCAGAAGCATGGCTACAAGGCCGATTATGTGGGGCACCCGCTCCTGGATGCCATTGAGCAGGAAAAAGCCAGTCTTCCCGACAGGCAGGCTTTTCTACAAAGAAACAACCTGGAAGATAAGCCAATCATTGCGGTGCTGCCCGGTAGCAGGAAACAGGAAATTGAGCGTATGTTCTCCATCATGCTTGAGGTGATCCCCTCGTTTCAGGAATACCAGTTTGTTGTGGCCGGCACGACCAATCTGCCGCCCGAAGCCTATCAGAAAGCGGTGGCGATGAATATCAACGTGGTGTTCGGGCAAACCTATGCACTCATGCATAATGCTTATGCGGGTATCATCAAATCCGGGACCTCCACGCTCGAAAGCGCCTTGTTCAGGCTGCCGCAGGTGGTATGCTACAAGGGAGGGGCGATCTCTTACGGCATTGCTAAACTGGTAGTAGGCGGAAGGTTGAAATACATTTCATTGCCAAACCTTATCCTGGATAAGCCTGTGGTGAAGGAGCTCGTGCAGAACGACCTGACCCCTGAAAATCTGAAAGAAGAATTAGAAAAAATCCTCAATGAAACGTTCCGGAAGCCGATCCTGGAAGATTACGATCAACTCATTACATTACTTGGAAACAGCGGTGCCTCCAAAAAGGTAGCAGCCATGATCCATGAACACCTCCATGCAGCCCATCACTAGCCTCATAGCTCTTTGCCTGGGAGTGTTCCTGTTTACACACTCCTTTTCCGGCCCTGTGGGGGCCCCGGTAGAGGAACGCCTGGGAAGCAGTAGCTTCAGGGCTAAAAAATACCTGTCGGATGAGGTCGTGTATGTCAGGGTATTTTCGCAGCTCAAGCTTCAGTCCTTTACCTTTAGCGCCGACCAGGGAAGCTACAGTGTATGGGCCAATGGGAATGAGGTGGTGAGTACCTCGCAGTTCCCTATCATCAAACTAAGCTACATCAACGACTCCATTGAGGTAAAGACCTTTGAGAATACCATCGGGCGGTTTAAAAAGGTAAGAATCTCCAGCCCGGATGCCCAGCGGGCCTTCAGGATCAAGCTGGTAACGCCCGAACGCAAGCCCCGCTTTTACCAGGACAACCTCCTCATTGAAACAGAGGCGGGCGCGTTGAAATGTGTGAATGAAGTGATCCTCGACAACTATATTTCCGGTGTGGTGCAGGCAGAGTCGGGGAGGCGCTCTGCTCCCGAATTTTATAAGGTGCAGGCCATCCTGGCGCGTACCTTTGCCCTCTCGCATTTGCAGAAGCATGCCGCCGAAGGATACGGCCTCTGCGACCATACCCATTGCCAGGTCTATTTCGGGAAAACCACGGAACTGGAGATCATGAAAGCGGTAACGGAAACAAGAGGAAAAGTGGTGGTGGACGATAACTTGAACCTGATTGAAGCGGCTTTTCACAGCAACAGCGGTGGTCAAACCGTGAACTCCGAAGATGTGTGGGGCAGCAGGCTCTCCTACCTCAGGAGTGTGAATGATACTTTCAGCACCAAAATGCCTAATGCCCGTTGGGAAAGGAAAATGGCAAAGGAAGACTGGCTGGCGTATCTAAAGCTTAAACACAATTACCCTGTTCAGGATTCCAATGCCCGCTGGCTGGCTGTTAATTTCAAGCAGGAAAGCCGCAAGGCTTATCTGGAAGCCAATAATGTGAAAGTGCCTTTAAAGAATGTGAGAACCGACCTTCAGCTGAAATCCACCTTTTTCAGCATTGTGCCGCAGGGCGATACGCTGGTATTCAAAGGCCGGGGCTTTGGGCATGGAGTAGGGATGTGCCAGGAAGGAGCTATGCGCATGGCCCGGCTGGGCTATAAATACCCTGAGGTGATTAATTTCTACTATCAGAAAACCCAGCTCATCGACCTGCATAAGCTCAATTTTTTTAAGGAGGAATAACTAAAGCTCCGCCAGCTGCTGTTTCAGCTTTTTGGGAAGCGAGCCCACGATCAGCTCGTAGCTGTGATCGATCCATTCTTTGAGCTGTTTATCGTTGACACTGCCGTCGCAGATAATGGTGTTCCAGTGTTGCTTGTTCATATGATATCCGGGTAGAATGCAGGAGTATTTTTCCCGGAGCTCAATCGCCTTTTCGGGGTCGCATTTTGCATTGAATTGCAAGGGCCGGCTGCCTATTCCAGTAAGCAGAAAAAGCTTTCCCATCACTTTGAAAACAAGGGTTTCGCTTCCGAAAGGGAAGCCCTCTTCCACGCCTTTTTTGGAGAGGCAATAGTCGCGGAGTAATTCTATATCCATAGGTCAAATATAGAGCTTAATCATTTCAAATAGAGATTCACTAATTTTAACACTTTGAATACGTCGTACATCCCAAAAAACGATCATCTAAAACATTTAGTCGTTAAATCATATGATTTCACCTCTAAGTTAGGTGTTTTTTTTGTTAATTGTTTGTACAGTGATTCTTAATATGATTAGTTTTACAATTCCTAAACCTAAAAACACAATGAAGTTCAAATCTACGATTTTAAAAAAAACCCGGTGGTTGCTTGGGCTGGTCATGGTATCAGCTACCATGACCACGCACTTGCAGGCACAGGTTAGTGTTACGGCAACATCAGGAACGATGGGGCCAACCACCTACACGGCATTAAATGCGGCATTTGCAGCAATTAATGCAGGAACACATCAGGGAGTGATTACCATCGCTATTACCGGTAACACTTCGGAGCCGGCAACGCCAACTCCTCTATTAGCCAGTGCAGGAACGTCTTCGTACACGGCTATTTCCATCAAGCCTTCGGGCGGTAGTTTCACGATCAGTTCTACTGCTCCTGTAACCAACAGGGGTATTATTGAGCTGGCAGGTGCAGATAATGTTACCATTGATGGTGACGATCCGGCAACTCCAGGTACGCAAAACCTGAGCGTTGTATCTGCTACAGCTACCACGGCGGGTATCGCCTGTATCCGTTTGTCTTCCAACTCTACCACGGGTACGGACGGAGCAAACAATGTCACAGTGAAGAATTGTATTATCATTGGCTCGAGGAACAGTGCAACCAGCACAACCACCAGCTACGGTATTCAGTTCTCCAACGGAACAAGTGCAAGCTCATCCAGTACCGGTGCATATTCAAGTCTTAACACCGTGATCCAGAACAATACGATCACACGTTGTTATTATGGGATCAATGCCATTGGAAATTCAGCGACCTATCTGAATACTGGATTGCAGGTGATCGGGAATACGGTAGGGAGCGCAACCGCGAGCGAATATGTTGCTTTCTCCGCACTGAACATGTCTTACACCTCCTCCTCGGCAGGTGCAGGATCCGCGTTGGTGCTGAGGAACGATTTCAGTACAGCATTAAGCATAAGTTCCAATATCGCCGCCTTAACAATAGGAACCGCGAATGCCGGCGCCGTTATTACCCGAAACAACATTCACGACTGTGTCAATTCATCGACAAACAACTGGGGAATGTATGGAATCTACATCACTTCAGGAACGAGCAACGCATCCATCAATATCAATAATAACATCATTCGCGATATCGGCAGTGTAGGTGTTTCAAGTCTCGGAAGTGCATACAGTGGAAACGGTGTATATATTTCAGGTGGAGCAACCGGCATTTTGTTTAATCATAATACGATTGCTCAGCTTACTTCCAGCGCTATCGGGTCATGTATCCTGATGGGAACGTCCACTGCAACATTTGCACAGTTTCAGAACAATATTTTAGTGAATAATGTTGCCAGTCCGTACTCATGCCTTTTCTACACGGCAGGAACAGGTAATATTTCTGGCGCAACGGCTGATTATAATGATTACTATATCAACGCCAGCGGCGTTTTCGGTTATTACAGCGGGAATATCGCAAATTTTGCGGCATGGAAAACAGCAACGTCCAAAGATGCAAACAGTAAAAATGTTCTTCCGGGCTTCGTATCTGCAACCGATTTGCACATTACACCGGCGCAGGTATCCTTTCTTGAATCCGCTGGTGCGCCAACGGCTTCTACTTCAGTAACAGTTGATTTTGATAATGACGCGCGTCCGGGACCTGCGGGTTCAGTGAATGGCGGCGGAACTGCACCCGATATCGGTGCCGACGAATTTGACGGTATTTTACCTCCATCTCCTCCTGTGATTAACAGCGTAGCTGCATCTCCGGGTACACAATGTACAGCGGTAGCGCATAGCATTACAGCAAATATTACGCCGGGAGGAACACCATTAACCTCTGTGGTATTGACTTACGCGTTCAATGGAGTGACTCAACCAACCATTGCATTGACCGGCGGTAACGTATCAGCTGCATCCAACTGGACAGGTACGATTCCTGTTGGCAGCCCGGCAAATGCTACTGTCACATGGTTTGTAACTGTGACCGACGGTATTTACACCAAAATAACTAACGGCACGTCCTATGGCGATGATCCTGCAAGTCTTTTCGTTGCAACGGCTTCTGTGTCGCCAGCCACTATTTGCGCAGGCAGCACGGCTTCTCTGAGCCTGAACCTTACAAGTACAAGCACGACTACGTATTGCGTACCTGCTGCAGCAACATCCTCGTCATCTTATTTCGATAGCTTCACCACAACAGGTGGGGTTAGCAATATTACAAACAGTGCTTCCGGAGCTTCTGCTAATGGCTACGGAAACTTCACAAGCCTAATCGCTTCACAGAAAATAGGTCAGGCGATTAACTTTAATACCGTTTTGGCCGGAACAACGGTAGGTGTTGCGATCTGGGTAGACTGGAACCATAATGGTGTATTTGAAACTTCAGAAACTGTTTATAATACAACCGGTTATGTGTCAACTGCCACAGGTTCATTCACAGTTCCGGTAACAGCCGGTATGGGCGCTACAAGAATGAGGATTTTTATGGATTTCAACACCAGCAATCCCTCAACTATTCCTTGCGGTCCTTATGGCTCGGGACGCGGCGAAACGGAAGACTATACATTCGTTGTATTGCCTGCTTCCCTGACGTATACATGGAGTAATGGAGTAACGACATTTACGTCTACAACCAACCCCTCCACTGTAACTGTAAATGCTGCTTCAACGTTTACCGGTACAGCACTTATTTCCGGTTGCCCGATTGCGGCGTCTGTTCAGACTACTGTAACGCCTTTACCATCGGCCCCTACGGTAACGAACTCTACACAATGTGGTAATGGAATCCCTACGGCCATGGTAGGCGGTGGTGCTGCTTATAACTGGTATGCAAGCCCTACTTCTACAACGGTATTACAATCCGGTGCAAGCCAGACCTATACCAACTCCATTAGCGTCACGACTACGTTTTATGTAAGCTCGGTTGTAGGTCTTTGCGAAAGTCCAAGGACATCAGTGATGGCAAGTGTTACCCAGCCGGATGCTGTGAATGCAGTAGCCAGCTCTACAACGATTTGCCCGGCTGGTTCAGTAACTCTGACTGCTGTGCAAACCGGAACCAATAATCCATATACGTTCTCATGGGTAGCTACTCCTGTTACCGGAAGCGGTCTTTCCTCTTCCGTACCGGGACAGTCTATCTCCGTAAGCCCTACGGCTCCTGGTACTTACGCTTATAAAGTTACAGCTACAGACGGTGTATGTACAACAACAGCTACTGTAAATGTTACTTTAAACACTCCTCCTGTTATTACAGCTGCGGCGACTCCAACGGTACTTTGCTCAGGGTCTACTTCAAGCCTGAATGCTACTACTCCGGTGATTGCTGCAGGAACAAAAACAGTAGGTGTAGGAGGTTCAACTTCAAACACAGGCGGAAGCCCATTCTATCACGGTTGGGGCGGTGCTAAAGTTCAGTACATCTACACAGCAGCTGAATTAACGGCAGCAGGTTTTAGCGCCGGAAATATCACCGCTTTAGGATTAAATATTACCGCGGTTGGTATTCCTTACGAAGGATTTGCCATCAATGTGGGAACTACCACACAATCGGCATTTGCTTCGGCAAACACCATCGGAGGCCTCACCCAGGTTTTCCTGGGCAGCGGAACAAATAACAGCTACCTGCCGACGGTTGGCCTCAATACCTTCAACTTCTCTACTCCAATCTTCTGGAACGGAACCGATAACATCGTAGTTTCGATCTGCTGGAGTAATGCTACAACCGGTGGTTCTTCTTCAACTGTGAAATGGGATACTTACTCCAGCAATGTGGGTATGTATATCTATTCCGACAGCCAGACACCGAGCACAGTTTGCGGTGCAACGACAACCATTCCTGCAAGCGGCGGTAGCTCTACCACCACCGGAAGGCCACAGACGGTTTTTTCCGGTCAGGTTCAGTCTCAGGGTGCAGGTCCGTTAACATGGCAATGGAACCCGGGTGCGATAAACACCAACACTGCGAATGTGAATCCGGTTAACACAGGTACTTCAGCAGTTACACAGGTTTACACAGTGACAGCTACCAACACGATCACTACGTGTTCGAATACAGCTACTGTAAGCATCCTGGTAAATCCTTTACCATCTACTCCTGTAGCAAGTAACTCGTCACAATGCGGCTTAGGAATTCCAACGGCATCTGTAAGTGGCGGAACATCATACAAGTGGTATGCTACTCCAACTTCTACAACGGTATTACAGTCAGGAGCTTCTGCCAACTATACAACATCTATTAACGCAACTACAACCTGGTACGTGTCCTCATTCAACGGTACCTGCGAGAGCGTAAGGGCAATGCTTACAGCTTCTGTAACTATCCCGGACGTTGTAACTGCAGCCTCCACATCCTCAGCGGTTTGTCCGGGCGGCACATTTACCTTAACCGCTACCAAATCCGGTACGGTAAACACATACGCTTACACATGGACAGCATCACCTGCTGCAGGCAGCGGTATTCCTACTTCTGCATCAGGAGCTACTACTGCAGTATCTCCTACGGCTGCGGGAACATACAACTACCTGGTGACAGCTGTGGACGGTGTATGTACAACAACAGCTGCCGTAAACGTCACCTTAAACCCTCCTCCTAACATCAGCAATGCTATGGCCACTCCTACAGCTGTATGTTCTGCTGGTTCTGTATCTCTGAGCGCTGTTTCCATCAATGCTCTTCCAGGAAATGCAACCATAGGAACAAACAGCTTAACGGATTATTTAGGCGGGCCATACCGTCAGGGTGCAGGTACCGATAATAAAGTTCAATGGTTATTCACAGCGGCTGAGCTTACTGCCGCAGGTATTACACAAGGTAACATCACATCTATTTCATTCAATGTTCCTACCGGAAGCGCGGATGTAATGCCTAACTTTACTGTAAGAATGGGCGCTACAGCGACTACATCGATTACTACAACTTACGATGCAGCTCCTCCCGTTGTGTTTGGTCCGGCTTCTGTATCGGCAGCAACAGGTGTGAATACTTATACTTTTGCTACGCCTTTCTACTGGAATGGTACATCCAATGTGATTGTACAGGTTTGTCACGACGTTGTTGTCGGCGGTGGAGGATCTACTCCAATAACAAGGCAGGCAACAACCAATACAACGGCTTATACCAATTCTACCGGGGCCTGCGCAAGTACATCCGGTACGTCTGTATCTTACAGGCCTGTAGTTACTTTCTCTGCTCAGGTCGGAACCAATGTTACCAGCTCAATCGGGTTTGTATGGAATCCGGGTTCTATCCCTACTAACACGGCAGTAGTTAATCCTGTTAATACAGGGACGAATGCTGTAACGCAGGTTTATACAGTAACTGCTACAAATACAGTAACGGGTTGTTCAAACACAGCAACTACAAGTGTGGTTGTAAATCCTGTTCCTGTAAATCCTACAGCAGTTAATTCTATCCAGTGCGGTTTGGGTGTTCCAACAGCTTCTGTGAGCGGTGGTACGGCTTACAAATGGTATGCAACTCCAACTTCTACAACTGTATTACAGTCAGGAGCTTCTGCAAACTATACAACAGCTATCAACGCGACAACAACCTGGTACGTGTCTTCTTATAACGCAAACTGCGAAAGCGGAAGAACAGCTGTAACTGCAACGGTAACAACCCCTGATGCTGTAAGCGCAGTTTCAACAAGTACGGGCGTTTGTCCTGGTCAGTCGTTTACTTTAACGGCTGTTCATACCGGTACCAATAACGTTTACTCTTATACCTGGACTGCAACGCCGGCAGCAGGAAGCGGCATTGCCACTTCTGTAACCGGTGCAACAACGGCGGTAACGCCTTCAACTCCGGGCTCGCGTAGCTATGTTGTAACAGCCGCTGATGCGATATGTACTACAACAGCTGCGGTAACGGTTGTAGCAATTGCGCCTCCTGCAATTGTGGCGAGCTCTACACCATCTGTTATATGTTCAGGCTCTACCGCTACATTAAATGCTGTAACTCCTGCAATTGGTTCAGGAAGTCTTGCGATCGGTAACGGAACAGGATTAACGACCACTACCGAAGAGTTAACGGCGTTCTGTAACAGGCGTATCGATTACCGTCAGCAAACATTATATACAGCTGCGGAATTAAGTGCTGCCGGTTTATTTGCAGGTAACATTACTGCTATTTCATATAGTATTACTACTATTGGAGATGCTCCAACAAATAATAACTTCACAGTTAAATGCGGTACTGTAGCTGCAACTACCTTTACGGATTATGTAGTGTCTACAGGCTTTACCACGGTATTGCCTCCGATGACTTACACACATAACACTGGTCTTAATACGATCACTTTCAGCACGCCTTATTTCTGGGATGGCGTTTCCAACCTGGTAGTCGAAGTAAGTCATGATGGTATTGACGCATTATATAATGCACAAACCTATTATGAAACACTGACGTCTAACAGAACGGTATATGGCTATAACAGTGCAACTGTTGGTACACTGAGTACCAAACGTTTCAACACCATCTTTAACGGACAGGTTGGAACACAGTCTGCGGGTGGTCTGAACTGGCAATGGAACCCGGGCGCAGTGAACAGCAATACGATGGTCGTATCGCCTACTACAACAGGCACGTCGATCACCCCGTCTTACACTGTAACAGCGATCGACCCTGCTACAACCTGCTCGAATACAGCGGTGGTGACCATTACGGTTAACCCTGTTCCGAGCGTGAGCGTGGCAGCCTCTACAGGCTCTATCTGCTCAGGCACAACAGCCAGCTTAACAGCGAGCGGAGCTAACACTTACAGCTGGATGCCAGCCGGCGGATCAGCTACGGTAGCTGTAGTAAGCCCGACTGCCAACACGGTGTATACCGTAACCGGTACTTCATTAGGTTGCAGCAACACACAAACCGTGAACCTGAACGTTACACCAACTCCAACCGTTGTGGCTTCTGCTTCACCAAGCGTGATCTGTGCCGGTTCAACAGTAAGCTTAACAGCAACAGGCGCTACTACATACAGCTGGATGCCGAATAGCTCTGCATCAGCAAGCACAACCGCTACCCCAGGCGTATCAACCACGTATACCGTATCCGGAACAACCTCCGGCTGTACGAATACCAAAACGCTGACGGTAACCGTAAATGACGTGCCGACCCTGACGGTAACCGGTACTCCATCAGCCCTTTGTACAACAGGCGCTACGGCGACCCTGACCGCAACAGGTACCTCTACCGCTTATGTATGGAGCAGCGGAGCA
>DGQK01000012.1 GCA_002390745.1 Bacteroidetes bacterium UBA4416
AGAGGCAACAGGTATTTTTGAGATAGCTTCTAGGCCTTTGTTTCCGGGTATTCGGCCAAAGAGCTCATGTGGAGCACAACGCTGAGGCCTTCCACCAGTTGGTCGCTGTAGCGGTTTTTGATGCTGAAGCTGAATGGAAGGTTTCTGGCTGCATGAACCTTTTCAAGCCTTTCCAGGGTAAAGGCAATGCTTTTAAACTCGGCATTTTCGCGCTTGCTGTTCTCAAAGAAAATACTTTCGTCAAAGCTTTTTTCAAGCCCCGGCCCGTTATCCTGGATGGTGACGGTATAGGTGTTGTTCACCACCGCGCTGATGTGTATCTCAATAAGCAGAACCTCCTGGTGTTTCCTGAAATGTTTGATGCTGTTCTCTACAAAAGGCTGGAGTACAAAGGCCGGGATATTGATCATTTCGGTATTCAGCCCCGGGTCTTTAACAACCACGAGCCTGAGCGAATCTTCGTATTTTATGTTCTGGAATTCGATAAAATGGTGGATGCTCTCCAGCTCGTTGCTCAGCGTCACAATGCCTTTTTTCATGAAATTGATGTAGGAGCGTATCACCAGCGAGAATTTGAGGAGGTAGGTGTTTGCCGTTGCCAGTTGCTTGCTCCCGATAAAGCCCTGGATATTGCCGAGGGCATTGAATACAAAGTGTGGGTTTAGCACCAGTGCCCCCGCTTTTTGCTCCAGCATCACCAGCTCCATTTTAAGGGCGTGTTGCTTTTTGAGGTTGTTTAGAATGTACCGGAAGATCAGAAATGCAACGAGCAGAATGCCGAGGCTGTATAAGACCAGGGTCAGGATGATCCTGGGAAGCAACTGGTCCTCGAGGAAGAGTGGCAGTGAAGCAATTCTGGTGCTGTTTAAATGGTTGTCCCTGGCAAAGCAGAGGATGCGGCTGGCGCCCATCGGGAGGCTGTCGAGCGTAAAGGCGCCTTCCGGGATGTTCTTCCTCACCTGTATGATCCGGCCATTGGAAATGACGAGGCAGGTGATCACACTGTTTTTTCCGGAATAGTTGATCGTTTCCATGTCCAGGGAAACACGCCCGCAGGCTTTGGAAAACAGGTGGTCGCGGCTGACGCTGTGTTCTGTTTTTTTTAGCCTCAGGCGGTAATAGTCGGAGGCGTTGCGCTTAAGGTCGGGCTGAATGGCATTGATCGTGTTCTGATAGGCGTAGTATAGCTTCCCTTGTACGATCTGCGCGTATGTTGCGTGTTTAGGCAAACAGAGGTCGAGCGGCTTAAACCGGTAGTTCCCCTTTTCCAGGTCGGAAACGGAAATAGCGGCAAAAAAATGATTGTTCCCGATCCACAAATAACCGCGGTCGTATTCAAAATAGCAGAGCCCTGCCACCGGGTAAAACAAATGATCGGAGAGCCGGATATCCGTCAGTGTTTTATGGTCATAACGGTACAGGTGCCCGGCATCCGTCAGGAAATAGAGGCGATCCCCGATAGGTATGGCTTTTACGACCTGGCCTTTCAAATGCCCGAGGTTGCTTACCTTGTCGCTTGCAGGGTCGATCCTGAATAAACTGTCGGTATTATAGCTTTGAGTGTATAAGGTGTTGTTGAGCAGTTGCAGGTAGTAAGAACGGTGATTGAATTTGATGATGATTTTAGAAGAGAAGTCATGAAGCGAAAAGCGGATGAATGATTTGGAACCTGTGTAATACACAAAGCGGCCATAGCCCACCGCTTTTTTCACCGTGGTGTTCATGTGCTTCATGAGCGTTTTTCCGCTTGCCAGGTCGATGACCTCGTAGCCTTTGTCAAGGCCTGCAAACAGGAGGTTTTTGTAGTTGACCAGCACATTTACCACAGAGCTGCTTTGATAGGTGCTGTGTTTCAATATCGCCTCTCCATCCTCAAAGCCGAGGGTGTAGTCGCCTTTGGCATGCACCTCCATGAAGCTGATAGCGCTATGATAGGATTCGAGGAGGGCCGTGTGCGATTGGTCCCGTTTTAAAATATAAAGGCCGTCGTTTTTTGTGCATACATAGTAATAGCCGGTTTGGGCGTTGTAGTTAATGTTGTTGACATCAACATGGTCAAGCACCACTTCATGCAGCCCTGTTTTGATGTTAAAGGTCAGGAGCTGGTTATGGATGTTGAAAAAGAGAACGGAGTCGTTGACAGGCCACACCACATCCGGAAGCCCGCTGTTGAAGACGCCGCTGAGCCTGACAGAGTCCGCGTGGGCCGACGACAAATGTTTTGAATAGAAGTAATCCCGGTAAGCATAATACACTCGGTCCTGGTACACACCGATGGCCTTGATGTTTTCCCTGTTCCTGATAACCGTATCGATGGCATTGGTTGTGATATCGAATTTAGAAAACGAATTGGTGGATTTCAGGTAAAAATTATTTTCGAATTCGTATACCCTCGTTTTAGCACCGCTGAAGTAAATCTGCCTGGTGATGATATTGGAAGGCGTGCTGGAAAAAATGTAGCTGTAGGTAGAAATATGCAGGGTGCTGTCCCTGATCACAATGTCCTTGATCACATCCGCAACATCTATTTTCTTTTTGCAAACCGGCGTCTTAGCCAGGTAGTTGATGTAATAAAGCCCGCCCTTCAAGGGTAAAAAGTACAGCGTGTTGTCTTGTATTCTGAGGTTGTAAATTTCCTGGGCCTGTAGGCCGTCCTGCATGGCGAGGTGCTCGATCCTTGTGCCGTTGTAGCGTGCCAGGCCTTTGTCTGTAGCCAGGTAGCACGCGCCATAGCTGTCGAAAGCGACCTGGTACACCGTGTTGCTGAAAGCTCCCTGATTTTCATTCAGGTGCCGGATGATGCTGAATGCCGCATTCCCGGACTGCCCAAAGATGCTGCATGTCATGCAGAGGAAGACTATGACAAAACAGATACGGGTCATCTTAAGGTAGTGTTTACGCAATGCGTGTTTTGAATAATTTCGCTTTCTCGGCGTTTACAGGGATCGTAATATCGTATTGCAACATCGCCGAGGAGCTGTTTACCGAATCGATGTAATTGGTATTGATGATGTAGCGGTTATGGATCCTGAAAAAATGCCTGACAGGCAGCATGTCTTCCATGCGCTTCATCGAGATCGAGGTTCTTACAGACTCTACCTGCTTTTTGGATAAATAGAACACAGTGGTATAGGTATTGTGGCTCATCACATACACAATACGGGAATATTCGATCAGGATTTTTTCTGTTTTTTTATTTACCACCAGGAAATTCTCGTCTTCTTTCTTCTGGGCTTTGGCGGCTGTAGCCGAGCGCTGCTGGCTCAGCTTCACGATCTCTTCATGCTCGATGTTCTCTATGCAGCGTTCGACGGATCTTACCAGGTCCTTTTCATTGATCGGCTTCAGGTGGTAATCCACAGCGTGGGTCTTGATGGCTTTGAGGGCATGCTCGCTGTAACTGGTGATGAATATTTTCTGAAAAGGCAGATGCCTGGTTTGATCCAGAACATCAAAGCAGCTGCCGTCCGTCAGCTCGATGTCCATCAGAACGATCTTGGGGCTGTGCCTGTGAATGGCGCTAACCGTATCGGCCACCGATTTTGTTTCTTCGCATACAATGATCGAGTCGAAATGCGATTCGATGATGTCGCGCAGATAGCGGCTGATGACCCACTCATCTTCAACGATCAGTAATTTTATTTGCTTGTAACCTGCCATTGCTGTCCGGTCAAAATTATGTTTTTATTTATACAAGTCCATTTTTTTTTAAACTTTCTGTTCAGCCTGTGACATTCGCCATGGCTTATCCCTTAGCGTGTTTTGATTTTCAATATCCTGCTTTGATTTTTATAAGAAGTAATTGTTAAATCTTATCGCGAAATCTTAGGCGTATGGTCTGGATATCCTGTTTTTACTGTAGTTTTCAAAGCTTCCACCTATTTTAACAATTGAGGATCTCTTGTTCGGGCCGGAGACTTTTCAGGCGCCTTTGAGCATTATTTAATTTTGACCGGACTAAATGCTAATAGAAATCAACCCTATAATTATGTCAGATACACAAACCAGAACCTGGAAACAATTCTTGAAAAAACGCGGGATCATTATTCCGATCGTATGTTTGTTGTTTATCCCCTATATCAGCATATCGCAGGGGCAATGCAATACCTGGTATTTCGGAGCTTATGCCGGATTGAATTTTAATACATTCCCGCCCACGCCTCTTACCAACGGGCAGCTGACCACAAACGAAGGCTGCTCATCCATATCGGATATGTTCGGCAACCTGCTGTTCTATACAAACGGCACAGTGGTGTTCAATAAAAGTCATGGACTTATGCCCAATGGTACCGGGCTTCTTGGCCACCAGTCGTCTACCCAGTCGTCGGTTGTGATCCCGAAACCAGGTAGCTTTAATGCCCTGGCGGGTTATTATAACAATTACTACATCATCACCTGCGATTACAATCAATCCTTTAACGGTGTCCGCTTTTCTGAAGTGGATATGAGCCTGGCCGGAGGCCTGGGCGATGTGGTGGCCGCTACCAAAAATACACTCCTGGTAGGAGGCGCCTCCACTGAAAAGCTGGCTGTGGCTACTCATGCCAATGGCTGCGACTACTGGCTGATTGCAAGGCCTACAAATTCCACCGACTTTTACAGCTTCCAGGTTTCGGCAACGGGTTTGAATACAACGCCTGTCGTTTCTACAATTCCCGCAAGCGCCGCCTCACCTACATTAGCTCCCGGTATCGGATCCATGAAAGCCTCGCCGGATAATAAATACATCGCGCTCATCAACGGGTTTAGCCCATCGGGCGCTGCATTTTATCAGAATGGCTTGTTCGTGTATGACTTTAATAATGCAACAGGGGTCCTGAGCTCCAAATTCTATCACGCCAGCAGCGGCTCACCGCTCTTTCCTTATGCTTTCACCAATTCGAGGTTGGGTTATGGCGTCGAATTTTCGCCCGACAGCAAACTGATCTATACTACCGGTTTGTACAGTGCGAGCATTCAGCAGTATAACCTGAATGTAGCCACCAACGCCTTGTTCCAGTCGTCGCGCCAAAACATCGGCCTGACGGCATCTCCGCCGGATGGCAATGGGTACAGTGTCGCATCGATGCAGCTCGCCCCGGATGGAAAGATTTACGTTGCCCTCACAGGCAACGATTCTTTGGGTGTCATCAATTCGCCGAACCTCAGCGGCAGCGCCTGCAATTACCAGGACGTTTCTGTGAGCCTGGGTGGAAGAGTATGTATCCTCGGATTACCGTCTTTTGTGAGCGGCCTGATAGCGCCCGTGAAAAAAATTATTCTGAAAGACAGTTGCATCACTAACAACGTAAGGCTTGAGATCAGCGATACCACAAAAGTGCTTGCCTACTCCTGGACACTGACGCCGGTTACCAATACCACCAACGTTATTGCCACAGCATCGGGCTACAGTACCACGGTCAACTTCCCGGGAAGCGGGCAATACCTCGCCTCTGTCACGCTCACCTTTCACTGCTACAGCTATGTCATTTCCCGTGTCCTCGATATCGGCCCGCCCTCCTTCACCGTTTCCGCGCCGGCTATATGCGCCGGAAATACAGCCACGCTTACCTCTACCGGCCTCGCCGGCACCTATACCTACAGTTGGTCGCCCGGCCTTAGCCCGGGCACCGGAAGTGTGGTCACAAGCACGGCCACTACCTCACAAACCTATACCGTAACAGCAAAAGATACCAAGGGCTGCGTGACAAGCGCTACCGTGGGCCTTGTAGTAAACCCTAAACCCCTTGTGACCGTGAGCGGAATACATCATGTGGCCTGCTTCGGGCAAAATACCGGAAGCATGACCGTGGTCCCTTCGGGCGGAGCAGGAAGCGGATATACCATTACCCCTGCAGCGACTACCGCACTTGGCGCCGGCACGTATACAGTGGTGGTCACAGATGCCAACGCCTGCAGCACTCAAACCATTGTGCCCATTACGCAACCTGCGGCAGCATTAACAACCAGCATTATTTCCACCACCAGCGTATCCTGCAAAGGAGCAGGTACCGGTCAGGTAATAGCTTCCTCAACAGGCGGCACCCCGGCTTATACCTACGTCTGGCAGGGGAATACATCAGGCACCGGAACCGCGACCGGCTACACCGCAGGCACCTACACGTACCAGGTGCTGGATGCAAATAACTGCGCGTCGGCAACCCATTCCTTTGTGATCGCGGAACCATCGGCCTCCTTAACCGCCACAGGCTCGCAAACCAATGTGCTGTGCCACGGGCAGAACAATGGTGCCTATACCTTAAACACCAGTGGCGGTACGCCTGCGTATACCTATAGCTGGACAGGCACCACCTCGTCTACCGGTTCGGCAAACAACCTCACAGCAGGCAACTACACGGTCAGCGTTCATGACAACAATAACTGCGTCACCACACAAACCTTCTCAATCACAGAACCCCTGGCTCTATCCACAACCATCACAAACACCACGCAAGCAGGTTGTGGATTAGCCAACGGGTCGGCTACTATGAATACAGCAGGCGGAACATTCCCGTATGTATATAACTGGAGCCTTCCGGGTGGTACATCGTTTACCACGACCACTGCTTCTGCCAATAACCTGCCCGTGGGAACAACCACCGTGGTTATAACGGATGGGAACGGTTGCACGGAAAACCGCTTTGTTGCAATTACCAATGTGGCTGCACCGCTTGTGTCATCCAGCGTAAGCCCGGTGAGCTGCTTCGGTGGCGCTAATGGCCTGGTGACAATCACGGTCAGCGGCGGCACACCTGCTTATTCCTACCTCTGGAATACGGGCGCTTCAACGGCAAACCTGAGTGCAGTCGCTTCAGGAACCTACACGCTTACCGTCACAGATGCCAACAGCTGTGTGGCCACGCATACCGTGGCGGTGTCGCAGCCGGCCTCGGCGCTTAGTGTCGTAACCACTTACAGCAACAGTTCCAACTGTGATCATGCAGGAACTATTATGGCAAGCGCCCTGGCAAACGGCGGAACTCCGGGCTACAGCTACGTGTGGCAGCCGGGCAATATCTCCGGGGCATCAATTACCAATGTGGCTGCCGGAATCTATACGGTAACCGCTACCGACACAAAATCCTGCCTCGCCACAGCAAGCGTTTCCGTAGATGCCGCTTATACACCGATGGCGCTTAGCTTGCAGCAGGAGGTACAGCCGGCCTGTAAATCAACAGAAGGTAGTATTGAGCTCCATCTTTCGGGAGGAGTACCGGCATACAGCTATCTCTGGAACACCGGGGCCACAACCCTGAACCTCACCGGCATCACAGAAGGTACCTATCACCTCGTGGTAACCGATTCGCTCAATTGTACAGCAGAGTTTGATTATGCCCTCAAATGCCACTTCGAGATTTTCATTCCTGAATACTTTTCTCCTAACGGCGATGGTAAGAACGACCGCTTTGAAATTAAATTCATCGACCAGTATCCGAATAATAAGCTTACGATTTTCAACCGCTGGGGCAGCCCGGTATATACCAAAGATGGCTATGCCAACGAATGGGATGGAAAATCAAATGCTTCCGATGCCACAGGAAATGGATTACTTCCTTCCGGAACCTATTATGTAGTCCTGGATTTCGGGGCCGGGGATGAGCTCAAGCCTTATCACGGGATCCTCCAGCTCCAGCATTAAAACAAGGCCGTATCAACCATTAATTACCAGAATCTACTATCAATAGTCAGTTAACATGAAAAGAATGAGAATCTATTTACCCCTTATCCTCCTGGCCCTGGTCAGCAAAGGCTATTCGCAGCAGGAAGCTCAGCAGAGTCTGTATTTTTTTAATCCCTTGCTGGTAAATCCGGGCTATGCCGGCAGCCAGGAAGCCTTGTCGGTAACAGGGATCGTGCGCAGCCAATGGGTGGGCTTCAAAGGAGCGCCCCAAACCCAGTGCCTGAGCATCCATTCGCCGCTCAGGAACGATCACTTCAACCTGGGTCTGTCGTTTGTGAACGATCAGCTGGGGGTCACAAAAAACACAGGCATCTTTGCCGACTTTGCGTATAGCATCCGCCTCAATTCCAAAAACCACCGCCTGGTATTTGGCCTGAAAGCAGGCGTTGATTTGTACAGGAGCAACTTCTCCAGGCTGGCGGTTAATGACAATACGGACGAGTTGTATGTGAATGGCTATAACTACGCCACACAATTCTTTAACGCCGGAGGAGGGATCTATTATTATGGCAAGCGCTTTTACATCGGGGCCTCGAGCCCAAGGCTTATCAAAAACGTCATGACTGTTTCAGGAGAAAATGTGCTGGCCCAGGCCAATCACTATTATGGCTTTGCCGGTATTGTCCTGAAACTTAACAACAGGGTAAACATGCGCCCTTCCTTTATGCTGAAGTATACACAGAATGCGCCTGTTTCAGTGGATGCAAACCTTTCCTTTTTGTTCTATGATAAAATATGGATCGGGGGCATGTACCGCTACAACTCGGCGGCAGGCGCCAACATCATGCTTAAGGTGAGCCAGAGCTTCAGCATCGGTTATGCCTACGACTTCACGCTCAACGCGATCAACAATTACAGTAAAGGCTCTCACGAGATCATGCTGAACTATAACCTGAGAAGCAAAACAGGCGGCTTTGTTTCGCCACGCTATTTTTAAACATAATATTATTAGACGAATCCTTATATGAAAAATGTGATCTTAGTTCTGTGCCTGTTTATCAGTTATACCATGATGCCGCAGCGTATAGCTCAAAAAACGGCCGACCATTTGTTTGATGAGATGTCCTATGCTTCTGCTGTCGGTTATTACAAGGATCTTAGCAAGGCCAGGAAACCTTCCGAAAATAACCTGAGGCGCCTGGCCATCTGCTATTATAAATTACAGGATTTTGAGAAAGCGGAGCAGGCCTACGCCAGGCTATCGGCGCTGTATCCCCAGGCCCTCACCGAAAACGATCTCTTTAACCAGATCCAGTGTCTCAAAAGCCTTGGAAAATACGGGGAGGTAGAAGCGGTGATGAAAAAATTGTCGGATAAGAACAGCAACAGCACTTTTTTGGCCGCACACCGCCTGAACCCGGGCTATGAAACGAAGCTGAAAAAAGATTCATTGAAGTACAGGATTTTTGACGTTAAGGATGTCAATACCGAATACTCGGAGTTCTACCCATACATCTATGAAAAAGGTAAGGCCTTGATGATGGTATCCAACAGGAGGAACGTTGTGGCTAAAAACAAAACCTTTGCCTTCGACGATACTTATTTTACAGATATCTATACCGCCGATAAAAAAGACAGCCTGAGCTTCGGCGATGTGAAGCCGCTTACCAAAAGGGTATCCACAAAATACCACGATGGCCCGGCCGTATTTTCTGCCGATGGCAAAACGATGTACATCACCCGCACCAATTACCTCAATCACAAGCTCGGCAAAAGCAGCCGGAAAATAGCGAACCTGAAATTGCTCATATTTGCAAAAACAGCGAATGGCGACTGGGACGAAGGCACGGTGTTTCCGTTTTGCTCGGATGAATACTCCCTGGGGCATGCAGCCCTTTCGCTTGATGAAAAACGCCTGTATTTTGTTTCCGATATGCCCGGCGGTTATGGGGAAACCGACCTGTGGTACTCCGACCTGGTTAATGGAACCTGGCAAAAACCGGTGAACATGGGCGCGGATATCAATACCGAGGGGCAGGAAATGTTTCCGTATATCAATGAACAGGAGATTTTATTTTTTACCTCCAATGGCTACGCCGGCCTGGGCGGCCTGGATATCTGCTACTCCTTTCCGGTAGGTGGCAGCTACCCCGAAGGAAGGCTGCTGGATTATCCGGTCAATACCCGGTTCGATGATTTTGGCTTCTATGTGAACCCGGATCTCCGGACAGGCTATTTCTCCTCGAACAGGCCTGGTGGAAAAGGAAAAGACGATATCTATTATTTCAATTCCACCTCTCCCTTGTTTGGTATTTCTGTAGAAGGCAAGGCGCGGAACAGCTATTCAAAACAACCCGTTGCAGGCGCAAAGGTGAGGTTGCTGGATCAGAGCGGAAAGGCCATCGACTCTGTGCGCACCTCGCAGGACGGCAGGTACGGGATGCAGATCCCGGACCCGTCAAAGCAGTACACAATGGTCGTTGAGGAAAATGCCGTTTATTCATCCCAATCGCTCAACCTGAAATCCCTTGCACCCGGCAAAAATGAAAAAGACATCCTCCTGTATCCGAAATACACGGTGGTCTGCCTGGTTACCGAAGGAAACGGGAGCAAGCCATTGGATGGGGTAAAAGCCAGCCTGACGGATAAAGCGAACAACGAAAAGTTTAATTACATCACCGGCGCCGACGGGCGCTTTACTGCGGGGATCAAGGACAAAAAAGCGGGGGATCAGATGCATTACACGGTTAAACTGGAAAAACCAGGCTATATTACCAGTGTGCAGGATGTTGATATTGTGCTTGATACCGCAGTGGTGATCGATCTTCACAAAATCATCAATGCAGGCCTCGAGAAGATGAAGAAGGGAACCGACATCGGTAAGATCGTAAAGATAAACCCGATTTATTTTGATGTGGCCAAATGGGACATCAAGCCTGAGGCAGCGAAAGAACTGGATAAAATTGTGAGCGTCATGATGGAAAATCCGACCATGAGGATCGAGCTGGGCTCGCATACCGACTGCCGTTCTGCCAAAGCATACAACATGCTGCTTTCTGAAAAACGCGCCAAGGCATCAGCCAGCTATATCATTTCCAGGGGTATCGACAAGAGCCGTATTTATGGTAAAGGCTACGGAGAAACACGGCTGATCAACGCCTGCGAATGCGAGGGCGCTAAAGTGGTGCCTTGTACCGAGGAGCAGCACCAGCAGAACAGGCGCACAGAGTTTATCGTAGTGAACTTCTAAGAAACGGGAGAGGCGGCATAAAAAAGGGGGTATTGCCAGATATCCCCTTTTTACAGGATATATCCTTTTTACAGGATGTCCTATGTTTGCCTCATGAAAAAGAGCTTATTCGGCCTGCTGGCTTTGTTTGCGCTGTTGTGTAGCCAGCTATGCGCGCAACAGAAATACAGCAAGTCATTTTACCTCATCGATATCAGACCTGATTTTGTGTTTGAGCCGGGGGACAAGCACGATGTGGATTCTATTCTGAAGCTTTATCATCGTACCAACAATGATACCCTGAGGTTATCTTATTTAAGATTGTTTTCCGAAGGCCTTGAGGAGCCCTTGTTATGGACCCGGTATAACAAGTACATGTATGACTACTGCAAATCAAAAAACGACAGTCTGCATATCTGCTACAGAGCCTCTGCATTGCTTAACATGGGCTATGAGCAACAATTTATTCACAATAACCTGGATGCAGCAAAAACCTATTACCGGCGGGCCGATACCCTGTTCAGGGGCATTCATCATCAGGCAGGATTGGGCGTGGCGCTCAATAATATGGCCTATCTTCACCAGCATGAGGGGAATTTGCAGGAGGCGATCGGGCTCTATGTAGAGGCCGGAGCGTTGTTCGAAAAACAGAAGCAGGCCCTTGGCTTAACAGGCATATACATCAACCTGGGAGATATCTATTTTCAGAATGATGAGCTGGACAATGCTGAGAAATTTTTCAGGAAAGCCCTGACCTATTCCCTGAAAACGGGACAGGAAAACGTGGTGGCTAATGTATACAACCAGATGGGGGCCATTGCGCTCCGCCGTAAAAACAGGCAGGAAGCAATTGGCTACTACAGAAAAGCCTCTGCTATTTATGAAAAGAATAAGGTATACAGCAGGCTGGCGCTGATGAAGATCGGCCTTGCAAATGTATACATCCAATTGAAAGATACGCCGCAGTATGTAGGGTATACCCTGGAGGCGCAGAGGCTCTCCCCCTTGTTCGGGGATCTGCAGGTCAAAACAAAAGTTTACAATAAGGTGGTGGCGATGTACATGCTCCGGAACGATCTGAAAAAGGCCGCACTCTTTGCCGATTCGGCCTATGCCTTTGCAAGGCAGATCAACTACCCGGAGCTGATCTCCGATGCTGCCTTCAACCTTAGCCGGATCCTGAAGCAAAAAGGAAGCTTTCGCGAGGCCTATGATTATTTGCTGGAGCACCAGAAGCTGAACGACAGCATTCATACGAATTCGATCAGGGACCGGGTGATCAAAAGCCAGTACGAGCTTGAGTTCAACAAAAAGGACATGGCGCTGAAAGCAGACCAGGAAAAGAAGGATGCGATCCGGAAAGCAGAAAGAAGTCAGCAGCAGTTGATTTTGCTGATTGTGTCTGTGGCCCTGTTCGCCATCGCCGTATTTGGGGTTATAGCTTTCCGGAGTTTTCGCAAAACGAAGAAAGCCAACCTCATCATTGCGCAGCAGAAAATGCAGGTGGAGGAAAAACAAAAAGAGATCATCGACAGCATCAACTATGCCAGGCGCATCCAGCAGGCGGTGCTCACCGGTGAGGAGGTATGGAATAAAGTAGCGAAGGAGCATTTTATCTTATTTAAGCCGAAAGACATCGTGAGCGGCGATTTCTACTGGGCCTACAATACGCCCGACGGACGCTCGGTGTTTGCCCTGGCGGATTGCACCGGGCATGGCGTTCCCGGTGGCTTTATGAGCATGCTGGGCAACAGCTTTTTGAACGAGATCGTGGTGGAGAATAACATGTTTAAGGCGGATGAAATATTGAATAAGCTCCGCACCAAGATCATTGCCGCGCTGGAGCAGAAAGGGATAACGGAACAGAAAGACGGGATGGATATTTCCCTCTGCGTCTGGAACAAGCCCGATAATACCCTCGAATTTGCAGGGGCCAATAATCCCTTATGGATCCTGAGAGGGCAGGAGTTTATCGAATACAAAGCCGATAAAATGCCGATAGGCGCTTACCTGGAAGCCGAGGTCCCGTTCAGCAGCACAGTCATTTCTTTACAAAAAGGAGATGTCATTTACCTGAGCACCGATGGCTATGCCGATCAGTTTGGCGGCGAGAAAGGAAAGAAACTGAAATACAAGCCTTTCATGGAGTTGTTGAGGCGGGTAAGCAAGGATACCATGCATGCCCAGAAAGCCGCTCTGGAAAAGGCTTTTGAGGATTGGAGGAAAGGCTATGAGCAGGTGGATGATGTGAGCATCATAGGGGTCCGTGTGTAGCGGGCCGGGCGGTGATGTTATTCTGTATGCTTGCGGAATTTATCTTGCCGGGAGTGTTGTTTAACGGTGAGCCCCAGGATGATTCGGAGAAAGATAAGCTCATACGCATACCGGGAACCTGTTTGACGGATTTCCCGTTTTCAAAAAAAACAATTTTAAGGATTCTTTATATTGTCTTATGAAACACAGTTGGTTTATTGCTTTTTTAATGACCCTGGGCATGGCCCTTACTTCACCTGCGAAAGCTCAGGCAGGCATCGTCGACTCCCTCAAGCGCATTGCCCTGCGCGTTGACAGGGATTCCGCATCAAGGATTTATGTCAGGATTGCCAATATTTTTACCGGGGTCAATTCCGATAGCGTGAGAACCTATGCAGCGATTGCGGCAAAGACCGCGCCCGGCAATAAGATCACCCGGGGCGATGTCCTGATCCAGTTTGGAAACAGCTATCATATGGAAAATAAAATGGATAGCGCCCTTAAATACTTTAACAGCGCCCTGGTCTATTTTTCCAAAATAGGAAATGAGAAAGGGATTGGAAAAGCCTATCAGAGCTTTGCCGTCGTCAAGCGTTCGCTGAACGACTATAAAGGTGCTGTTGAAGATAACCGGAAAGCCCTTGAGATCTATGAGAAAATGAAGTGGGACCTGGGCATCGTCAATGTCAGCAATAATATTTCCAACATGTATGTTTCGCTTCACAACTACAAGGAAGCGCTCGCTTATTCCAGGAAAGCGTTTGAGCTCTCAAAAACACTTGGCGACAGCTCGAAGTATTTTAATATGATGATGCAGCTCGGCGTGCGGTACAATGATATTCGCATGCCGGATTCAGCCATCTATTACCTCTCGGGCGCCAACGCTTATTTTGAGCGGAACGGCTTTTATGCCTTTCTCATGGTGCTTAATTCCAATATGGCCAATGCCTATTGGGCAAAAAACAAAAGTATACCTCAAACCAAGCGCTATTTGTATAAGAGCCTCAATTATTCCAACCTTTCGGGTTCAACGGATAACCTGGTGCCTTTATACCGCGACCTCTCGGTGTGTTACATCCTCGAAGGACGAAAAGACAGCGCCGAGTTTTATTTGTATAAAACCCTGGATGTGATGGATACACTCAACAACCAGAGGGCCTTGCAACAGACGCTCGATCTGCAGACCAGGTACGAAACGGAAAAGAAGGAACTGCAGATCAAAAGCCAATTGCTGGAACTGGAAGCAAAAGAAAAACAGAACCAACAGAAAACGCAGATCATCTGGCTTGGTGCGCTGGCATTGGTCGCGATCGCTGTGTTTGGCTTCATTGCTTTCGCTAATTTCCGCAAGATAAAAAAACAGAACCTCATCATCGAAAACCAGAAGATGCAGGTGGAGATGAAGAACGAGGAGGTCACTCACCAAAAGGAGCTGGTGGAAGAGAAGCAAAAGGAGATCATCGACAGCATTAACTATGCGAAGCGCATCCAGCAGGCGGTGCTTACCGGTGAGGAGGTATGGAATAAAGTATCGAAGGAGCATTTTATTTTATTCAGGCCCAAAGACATTGTGAGCGGCGACTTTTACTGGGCTTACAATACGCCGAACGGGCGCTCGGTGTTTGCGCTGGCAGATTGCACCGGGCACGGTGTTCCCGGTGGTTTTATGAGTATGCTTGGCAATAGCTTCCTGAACGAAATTGTGGTGGAAAACAAGATCTTCAAAGCCGATGAGATCCTGAACCGCCTGCGTGCCAAGATCATTGCGGCCCTCGGGCAAAAAGGAATGACCGAGCAGAAGGATGGGATGGACATTGCCTTGTGCGTATGGAATAAGAACGATAATACCCTCGAGTTTGCAGGGGCCAACAATCCTCTCTGGCTTTTGAGAGGGCAGGAACTCATCGAATACAAGGCAGATAAAATGCCGATCGGTACTTACCTGGAAACACCAGCGCCTTTTTCAAGCAAAGTGATCAATCTGCAAAAAAACGATACCATCTACCTGAGCACCGATGGCTATGCCGACCAGTTTGGCGGCGAGAAGGGCAAGAAGTTTAAATACAAGCCCTTGCTGGAATTGCTGGCCCGCATCAACCCGCTTGCAAGCAGGGATCAGAAAGCAGAGCTCGACAAGTCGTTCCAGGCATGGAAGAACCACTACGAGCAGGTGGACGATGTGAGCATCATCGGCATTCGCGTGTAGCGAACAGGGCTAAGCGCAGAGGCGTTCTGAGGGCGCAAAGTCCGCAGAGTATCAAAAACCTCCGGGTTCTCTGCGTTCTTAGCCGCTAAATCATAACTCCTGCCAACTTTTAAAAGGCCTCACACTCAGGTTGGAATTGGCATAGCGCTGATCCTCCGTAACGTTGCGGTCCACCCAATCGGGCAGGGTATAGATCTCGTCCCCGGCGCTTAATTCTATTTCGGCCAGCAGCAGGCCCTCGTTATCACCTTTGAACTCATCCACTTCCCAGGTCTTGCCATCAACCTCTACGTAGTGCCTTGTTTTTTCCACCAGGCTGCTGCCGAAATGGCGGATCAGCTCCAGGGCATCGCTCAGCGGAATCCCATATTCATATTCCAGCCTTGAAGCGCCCTCGCTCTTCCCTTTGATAGTGAGGTAAGCGCTGTCGTTCATCGTGCGTACCCGGATGGTTTTTTCCGGGTCAGTTAAGAGGTAGGCCTGTTGCAGCGCGACGCTTTTGCGCGGAGACACTTTTGCCCAGGCATCGGGCTTCACAAGGTATTTATGTTCAATTTCCAGGGCCATGGTTTTGGGATTAAAAAAGCCCCTCACGATGTATGGTGAGGGGCTTTTGGGTTTATCAGACAATCGTTATTTTGCCGGTTGTGGAGGCGTAGGCACCGTTACCGTAATGATCGTTGCCAGTCCCGATTTGGCCTGCGCATGGTTCGGGTTCAGTTTGAGGCACTCTTCCCAATAGTACTTGGCTTTGTCGTATTTGCCTTTTTGGTAGTAAGCGCCGCCCAGGTTGTAGAAGCCCTCAGGATTCAGCCTGTCGAGGATGATCGTTTTCCTGAGCTCGTAGATGGCGCTGTCCAGCTGCCCGCGCTGTGCCTTCTGGTAGCCGCGGTTCAGGAGGTCGTTATACATCACGATGTAATAGTTTTTCAGGTAAGGATTGTTAGGATACAAATGCTCGGCATGCTTCCAGTAGTAAAGCGCGTCGCGGTCGCGGCCCAGCTTGTAGCTTCCCAGTCCTAAGTTGAGGTAGCCGTTCACATAGCGCGGGTGAAGCTCTACGGCGTGTTTCAGGTATTTGATCCCTTTCTCCAACGATTCGGTGCGCTTGGCCACGAAGTTTTTGGTATCCGATAGATCGATGTAACGCGCGCCCGCATTACCCAATACGAGTACGGAGTTCGGTACCGTTTCCACATCTTTTAAGAAGAGCGTGATATCGTTCTTCCAATCCCAGTTGCGCTCCCAGGTTTTGCAGCCGTATAGGATGGTCATCACACCCAGAAGGCCCAGGAAACCTACGCGTTTGGCTGTTAAAGACATAGAATCCGGGAGCTTCTCGAAGCCTTTCAGGATAAGCCATGCGAAGGCAATCACGAATCCGATGGTGGAGTGGAACAACAGACGCTCACCCATGGTAGCGCCGATATCCATCAGAATGTTGCCGATCATTAACAGGAAGGCAAAGTAAATCAGGATCGCAAAACCGAGGATGTGCTTTTTATAAGCCAGCCATAAGCCCGCCACTCCTAAGCCGATGTGCAGGAATAACGAAAGCAGGGTATCCCAGCTGGTCCAGTTCCTGAACTCGATGGTGTTGTAGGAGTAATCGGAAGACAATGGGTGCGGGAACCAGCAAAGCACAAAATACTTCAGCAGCACGAACACTTTCGTGGCCCATTGCTCGGCCTGGCTGGCCAGTAAGTAAGGGTTGTTGAGGATCTCCGTATCCGGAACGCCCGGCTTCAGCTTCACGGCCACAAGCCTCATGCCCAGGTAGAACAGGGTTACAAAATACAGCCAGCTCATAAGGGTCTGGAAGTTCTTTTGCTTGAAGGATTTGCTGATGATGAACACGCCCACAACGAGGTACAGGAACGGAAAGAGCCAGTAGCTCATGTTTGGCTTATGATTCGGGTTCGGGTTGATGTCCGATTTGTATTTGATGTACAGCATGAACACCGCCGAGAGGAAGAAGGCCAGCAGGGTGAGGCCAACGGTCATCAGGTGAGGCTTGATGTCGTATTCTTTCTTATAGAAAATGTACATGCCCGCAGGGATCAGGGCCAGCAGCGTTACCGCATACTCCTTGGATAGGAGCGACAGGAAAAAGCAGAAGGATGCCCAGAGCAACAGCTCCGATTTGCTGTACTTCTGGTTCTTGAAGAAGGTCAGGTAGGAGCGGTAAATAACCATGCCGGCAATCGCAATGGATGGTGCCATCACCGCCACACCGCTTTTCCTCATCAGGTAAAGCATAAAGCCCGATACCAGCACCACGATCACGAAGTAGATCTTTTTCAGCTCGGCAGAAGTGCCGTCAAAAAAGCCCGGTGTTTTGAGGTACTTGTCGTACTCCGTGTACTTAAAGGAATAGAAGAAGGTAAGGGAAATAAAGATCAGGGAGAAGATCTCATCCCGGCTTTTCACATTGGCAATCACCTCCGTATGCAGCGGGTGCATCAGGAAGAGCAGGGCCGATAAAAAGGCAAGGTCTTTATAATCGCTGAAAATGCAGGTGCTCAGGAAGAGGTAGAACAGCATGATGCCGATGATGAAGGTCACAATATTCACGCCGTGCCTGATGGAGGCATCTTTCACCTGGCAGTCCACCTCGTTGATGATGCCGTCGTCATTAATATCTTCGCTGTCGAGGTCGGGCTTGCCGTTCTCATTCAGGTCCCAGCAGTTCAGGCACTCGTTCTGGTCAACTACACCGTTGCCGTTGACGTCGTTCCATTTGTTGTATTCGGCTTTGTAAGGATCGATGTTCTTATCGATGACGCCGTTCATGTTTTTGTCTTCGGTAGCCGTGTAGTTCCCGGTGGGGTAGATTCCGATGATCTCCTGCTCCATGGCAAAGCTCACCACGGAAAGCGGACGGTAACGGCCACCGGCCAGCTGATCGGTAGCATGCATCTTACGGTAGAAGCTTTCGTAAGCATCTTTGGTGATGATATCCTTGATGCCGTAAGAACCTTTAATAACGTGGTCGTTCTGGTGAATGATGATCCCGTCGTCGAGGGCGTATTCATTGTGGAGAGATGTCAGGTTGAAAATAAGGCCTAAAAGTATAATAACAATATAGGGGATTTTCTGATTTTTGAAAGGAAAGAAGCGGAAGCCGTTATCCAGTTCGGTAAAAACAGGTTGCTTGTCTGTTACGGTGTTTTTTGCCATATTTAGATGTTATTACACAAATATACTTAAATCCTGAAAAAAATGATTTTCAGCCTATAAAAAATCACTAAAATGAGTAAACCGCGCACTTGGTTTATTGTTGCTGTTCATTTTTACGCTCACCCGCATCCTGGCAGCCAGGCCCGCTAATCCTGGCCCCTGCTTATACCCATCACTGAGCCCGCACAGAATTACTATTGAAACGGAGTAAAAATACCCCTCATTGATCCTGAGGAGTTTTCTCTTCCTCATGTTATTTCGGCTGTTTGCTTGCCGGTACCCTTACTGTAACAATCGTAGCCAATCCGGATTTGGCCTGTGTATGGTTCGGGTTTAGCTTCAGGCACTCCTCCCAATAGTATTTGGCTTTGTCATAGTTTCTTTTCTGATAATACGCTGCGCCGAGGTTATAGAAGCCTTCCGGATTCAGGCGGTCGATGATAATGGTTTTCCTCAGTTCGTAGATGGCGCTGTCGAGTTGCCCGCGTTGTGCCTTTTGGTAACCGCGGTTGAGGAGGTCATTATACATCAGGGTATAGTAAGCTGTCAGATAGGGATTGCCCGGATAGAAGTGCTCCACATGTTTCCAGTAATAAATTGCATCGCGATCGCGGCCCAACCGGTAGCTGCCCAAGCCTAAGTTGAGGTAGCCGTTCACGTAGCGTGGGTGAAGCTCCACAGCATGTTTCAGGTAGTTGATCCCTTTCTCCAACATTTCTGTTCGTTTGTTTACAAAATCTTTGGTTATCGCTAAATCAATGCAACGTGCGCCCGCGTTGCCAAGCACCAATACCGAGTTAGGGACGGTTTCCACATCTTTCAGAAAAAGTGTGGCGTCATTTTTCCAGTCCGCGTTCCGCTCCCAGGTTTTACATCCGTATAGCACCGTCATAATGCCCAGTACACCTAAGAAGCCCACCCGCCTGGTCATGAATGATATAGAATCCGGAAGCTTCTCAAAGCCTTTCAGGATGAGCCAGGCGAAGGCAATGACGAATCCGATGGTGGAGTGGAACAGCAATCGCTCGCCCATCGTGGCACCGATATCCATCAGAATGTTGCCGATCATTAACAGGAAGGCGAAGTAAATCAGGATCGCAAAGCCGAGGATATGCTTTTTGTAAGTTAGCCACAAGCCGGTTAAACCTAAGGCGATGTGCAGGAATAAGGACAGGAGGGTATCCCAGCTCGACCAGTTTCTGAACCCGATGGTATTAAAGGAATAATCGGAAGACAAAGGATGTGGGAACCAGCAGAGTGCAAAATACTTCAGCAACACGAATACCTTCGTGGCCCATTGCTCAGCCTGGCTCGCCAGTAAATAGGGGTTGTTGAGGATCTCCGTATTGGGAACGCCCGGCTTCAGCGTCACGGCCACGAGCCTCATACCAAGATAGAATAGGGTCACAAAGTATAGCCAGCTCATCAGTGTCGGGAAATTTTTCCGGCTCATGGTTTTACTGATGATGAACACGCCCACAACGAGGTACAGGAAAGGGAAAAGCCAATAGCTGAAATTCGCCTTATGATTTGGATTCGGGTCAATATCCGATTTGTACTTGATGTAGATCATAAAAACGGCACAAAGGAAAAAAGCCAATAAAGCAAATCCCGCATTCCTAAGTTCGGGTTTGATGTCGTACGGTTTCTTATAGAAAATATACATTCCCGCAGGAATTAATGCCAGGAGGGTTACCGCATATTCTTTGGACAAAAGCGCCATAAAGAAGCAGAAGGCGGCCCAGAGCAAAAGTTCGGATTTACTGTATTTCTGATTCTTAAAGAAAGTCCGGAAGGAGCGGTAGATAATCATACCGGCAATACCGATGGATGGAATCATCACCGCCGCGCCGCTCTTCCTCATCAGGTAGAGCATAAAGCCGGAGATCAATACGACGATCACAAAGTAAAATTTTTTCAGCCCGGCAGAAGTTCCGTCAAAAAAGCCCGGTGTTTTGAGGTACTTATCGTACTCTGCATACTTAAAGGAATAGAAGAAGGTAAGGGAGATAAAGATCAGGGAGAAGATCTCGTCCCGGCTTTTTACATTGGCAACAACTTCGGTGTGTAAAGGATGCATCAGGAATAGCAAGGCCGATAAAAAAGCGAGGTCTTTATAATCGCTGAAAATACAGGTGCTCAGGAAGAGGTAGAACAGCATGATGCCGATGATGAAGGTCACGATATTCACGCCATGGCGGATGGAAGCATCTTTTACCTGGCAGTCTGTTTCACTCACAATGCCATCCTGGTTGATGTCTTCACTGTCGAGGTCCGGCTTGCCGTTCTCGTTTAAATCCCAGCAGTTCACACATTCGTTGTGGTCAACCATGCCATTGCCGTTGAGGTCGTTCCATTTGTTGTATTCGGCTTTGTAGGGATCGGCATGCTTATCGATCACACCGTTCCTGTTTTTATCTTCGGTAGCGGTGTAGCTTCCGGTTGGATAGACGCCGATGAGTTCCTGTTCCAGTGTAAAGCTCACCACGGAAAGCGGGCGGTAGCGTCCGCCTGCCAGCTGGTCGGAGGCATGCATCTTACGGTAAAAACTTTCATAGGCATCTTTGGTAAGAATATCCTTGATGCCGTGAGAACCTTTCAGCACGTGATCGTTCTGATGAATGATGATCCCGTCATCGAGCGCGTACTCATTGTGCAACGACGTCAGGTTGAAAATAAGTCCTAACAGTATAATCACAATGTAAGGGGCTTTCTGGTTTTTAAATGGGAAGAAGCGGAAATGAGCCGTGTTCGCCCCGGTAAAAACAGCTTGTTTGTCGGTTACGATGATTTTTGCCATATTTAGATGTTATTAGATTAATAGAAATGCGTTAACGTTGTGGGCGCGGGTTCAATTATTAAAAAATAGTTAAAATGAGTAAATGGCTTTACGAATGCTGACATTCAAGCGCCCTTTGAATCTGTACCTGCTGCTCGCTTTTGCGCTCCTGTGCGCTTTGGTGGCAGTGATCATTAATCACACCAACAGCTATACCACCACCGAGCTGGCCGCTATGGCTGAGTTAAAATTGCACCAGAAAGAACAGCAGGCCCAAAAGTACATAAGTGGAGTGGGCAAAATGCTGAAGGATAATAAGCCCGGCGAACTCTTTAAGGTCTATAACGGAAGTATTTCCGATCTCTACAAGAACGAAGGCATTGCGATGTATGTTTATAATAACGACAGCCTCGTTTTCTGGTCGGATAACCAGCCGGCCGTCGATCTTTACGAATATGCCAGAGCCTCCAACAGTTATTACTTCACTACGGAGTCCTTGCCCGAAACCCGGTCAGAGCAGGATACCAGCCGCTTCAACGTTCAGCTGATCCGGATCCGCAACGGCTGGTATGAGTGCATCCGCCAGAGAGACAGCAGCAATCCGCATTGCACGGTAGCAGCCCTCATCCTCATCAAGGGCGAATACGATTTCGAGAACAGCTACATCAATAATAATTTCAGCAAGTGGATCGGCCTTCCGGCCAACACCATGCTCACCACGGATTTCAACTACGCCAATCCGCCTATTAAATCCATGTTTGGCAAAACCCTGTTTGAGATCAGCAGGAACGATGGCGTTTTTAAAGACAGAAGCGTCAACACCTACGCCATCATACTGGCCATCCTGTCGGGCTTTTCCTTTTTCTTCTTCTTCTTTCTATGCCTCAGGAATAAGATCAGGAACAAGATCGTGCTCCTGCTGGTCTTCTCGTCAGTGTGTTTTATTGTGCGCACTGCCATGATCTGGTTCAAGTTCCCGGCGATCTTCTACAACAGCATGCTGTACGATGCCAACGTTTTTGCGGATGCCTCTGCCTTTTATTTTTCCTACATGGGCGATGTTGTCTTCAACAGCGTTCTCATCTTTATGGTGGCAGTATTCATTTACAAACTCGATTACGACTTTACCAGGAAGAGCAGGGCATTCAACCTGACGGCCCTTTTCTTCGCCACGTTTTATACGCTCTACCTGTACTTTAATATCCCTATCCTGATCGATAGCCTTGTCAACAACTCCACCATCTCCTACAACATTAACGACCTTTTCAACTTCCGGTGGCTCAGCCTGCTCGGGCTTTTGTCGGTGGCCCTGCTTTTCTTCTCCTTCTACCTGGTAGCGGAGAAAACCATTGTAAGCCTCCTGGCCAATGGCAAGCTGAATACATTTTACAACAGCCTGTTCTTTGTCACCGTCGCATTAACGCTCCTTCTTGTGCACTACCTGCACCTGAGCTATTCCTGCTACCTTTGGCCGGTGCCCCTGCTGGTGATTTCCTATTTCCTGAGGAAATACAAAGCATCGTACAACTTCATCAATACAGGGCTTATTATCCTCGTGTCCACCCTCATTGCCTTCACTCTGTTCAATAAATACGAAGAGCTGAACAGGCAGCGTACCTACAATGCCTTGTCGCTGAACCTCACCGACCGGCAGGATGTGATCGCGGAAAATGAATTTACAAAGATCATCAGCTCTATACAAAACGATGCGAAGCTTAAAAACCTGCTTTCGCTGTTGCCGCTGAGTGCCGAGCAGATCGAGCAGCGCATCAGGCAGGTGAATTTCAGCGGCTACTTCGAACGCTACGAGGTAACAATGGCCATGTTCCAGGGCGATACCGCCTCAGTCCTTAAATCGACTGAGGATGCCCGTTACGATGAAGCGTATTTTGTAAGGCAGATCGATAACCACGGCTTCCAGACCATCAGCGATAACCTTTACTTCATCGATAAAGACAGAAAGCGCATTCGCTATATCGCTGAGATCGATATTGAGGACATGAGCAAAAATCCGGAGAAAATGTTTCGCCTTTACCTGCAGCTGGAGCCTAAGCTGGCGGTGAACCTGGGGGCTTTTCCCGACCTGCTGCTCGATAAATCCATTGAGAGCAAGCTGCAGTCCACCAATATTTCCTACGCCGTCTACGAGTCGGATAAGTTATTGACCGCTCACGGAGAATACGAGTATCCCTTGTTCCAGGACAAAGCAATTTTCGATCTTGATAAAGAATACCAGCATTACAGGTACAGCTATCAGAACAATGTGGATGTGATCATCAGCGATAAGCGTTCCGGCTTCTGGCAGGCATTTACCTACAATTCCTATCTGTTCCTTTTCTTTTCGCTCATTGTCCTGTGCGCGGTGTTGTTCAACTCGGTGGTGGTGAACGGCATCAACAACCTCAATTCACTCAATATCCGCATCCAGTTTATCTTTGTATCGGTGGTTATTCTCTCGTTGGCGGGTGTGGTGCTCGGAACCGTTTGGATCGTGAACTCTCAGTTCGAAAGCAAGAACGAAAAGGAGCTGCTTGCCAAATCGCGCTCGGTGCTTCGCGAGCTTAAGAACAATACAGGCGACCTCGACAAGCTCGATGCCTCTTACCGCGACTATATGGCTTATTCCCTGAAAAAGCTGGCCCTGATGTTCGGGAGCGATATCTCTGTGTTTACAAAGAGAGGCAGCCTCTATGCGACCTCGCAGCCTGCTATTTACGACCAGGGGCTGATGTCGCGTTTCATGAACCCGGATGCCTTTAGCTATTTCTCGCGTCGCCTCAGCGCCAGCTACACGCACCGCGAAAGCATCGGCTCGCTGAAATACCTGTCGGCCTATATTCCTTTCTATAATAAAAACGACAGGCTCCTCGGCTACATAAACCTGCCTTACTTTGCACGGCAGAAAGACCTCGAGAAAGAGCTTACCGCTTACCTCACCACGCTCATCAATATCTACACCATCCTCTTTGTGATCACCACCATGATCGCGCTCCTCCTCTCAAACCTGCTCACCAAGCCACTTCGGATCATCCGCCAGCAGATCTCCAACATCAAGTTCGGGAGCCGCAACGAGTCCATCGACTGGAAAGGCGATGACGAGATCGGCCAGCTGGTGAAGGAATACAATAACATGTTGCTGAAGCTGGAAAAAAATTCGGAGCTCCTGGCCCAGTCGGAGAGGGAAAGTGCCTGGCGTGAAATGGCGAAGCAGGTGGCGCACGAGATCAAGAACCCGCTCACTCCCATGAAGCTTAATATCCAGCACCTGCAGCGGATCGCCCTCAATAACCCCGACGACATGGCGGAGCGCGTGAACAAGGTATCCGAAGTCCTTATCGAGCAGATCGATACGCTGTCGCACATTGCCACCGAATTTTCCAACTTTGCCAAATTGCCGAAAACAAATCCCGAGCTTGTCAATGTGAACGAAGTGCTGAAGAATGTGGCGCACCTTTTCAAGCAGAATACCGAGTGCGAGATCAAACTCTACATCACCCAGTCGCAATTCATCATTGCCGACCGCGAACAGTGCCTCCGTATTTTCACCAACCTCCTGAAGAATGCGGAGCAGGCCATACCCGCCGGCCGGCAGGGAAAAATAGAGATCATCACATTCTCCAACGAGAATGAAGTCATCATTAAGATCCGCGATAACGGTTGTGGCATTCCGGATGATCTGAAGTCAAGGATGTTTACACCGAACTTCACCACTAAAACCACCGGTACAGGCCTTGGTTTGGCCATGGTGAAAAATTACATCAGCTCCTTCGGTGGAGTCATTTCCTTTGAAACCGTGGTGAACGAGGGCACCACATTTACCATCAGCCTGCCCAAAGCAAACGCATAGAAGTCCGGCGTTGAAGGCAACGCAGGAATACCTGGCCGCCTGTTGCTGCATGTTGCAGGGATTTACTTTTAGCGATGCTCCTCAGAGCTGGCCAGGTTTAAAATTTCCGGTAAAAGCCAGGGCTTTCTGCAGGCAGCCATTAAGGCTTCACAGGGATCAATTGCTTCCGGGCAATCTTGTAAAGGTACAGGCTGCCATCCTTAATGCCCGACCAGAGCTGATGGCCGACCGGCTCCAGTTCGGTAAACTCCGGCGGGAGCAGAACCTCGCCGCTGTCAGAGAGCAATCCCGAAAGGCCGTTGATCGTGATCTTACAGACCGGCCCATCCTGTCGTTCAATGCTTCCGTCTTTAAGGCTGAAGAGCGGCTTTCCGGACCTGTTAATAAGTTGCACAGTTCCGGCTTTGCTCACGATGGCGGTATTGTTCTCAAAGTCGCTTGCTTTTTCATAGTCTGCCGCAGTAATGGCCTTTAGCTTCCTGTCTACATAACCGTACTTCTTCCCTTTTTGAATCCGGATCACATCGTCTTTGGCAAAGAATACATCCGTATAGGTACCAAAAGGAATGCTGATGCGGCCGTTGGCATCCATCAGTGCCACTTCGTCGTCTTCGATGAGCTTAAATTGTTTTCCGTTTGTGTAATATGCATTGTCGAAAGCCTTGTTGTAGTCATAAACAAGGCCGCTGATATAACATTTGCCGCCTGCATCGTAGAAACCATAAAGCTCGTTTTTCACAACCAGGTAGATCTGACCGCTGCAGTGGCTGATATAGTCGAACTCCGGGTGAAGCAACAGCGATTCGCTGAGGTCCATGAGCCCGAAAAGCATTCCTTTTTTGACAATCACCAGGTTGTTGGTATCTATCTCCGAGATCCAGTCCCAGCGAGCCTGCAGCGTTTGGTTGCCCGTGCTCACCAGGCCATATTGATCTGAAAAATAATAGGCATAGCCGTTCCGGAAAGTGCCAAGCTTCTTGTACACAAAAGGGATCACCGTTTCCGCTTTGTCATTCATGGCGCCATACAGCCCGTTTTGCCTGGCAACAAACAGCTTGTCGGAGGCGGGGCTGATGTCCTCAAATGCTTTGGAAATAAGCTGCCCCGAGCGGTTGATCAGGTAGTAGCGGTTTTGTTTTTTGACGATGGCAATGCCATTGACATAATCATAGGTTTCCTCCGCAAAAAAGGCCGATATTTTTTCACCTGATTTATTGATGAAGAAACAGCTGTCGTTTCGGCATACACCGGCATAGCCCTCATGGAAAGCGGAAGCATCATCAAACAGTGGCCTTATCACCCAGGTGCCGGAAGTATCTACATAGCCATACCTGTCGTTCGTCCCTTTCAGCACGTACACGACCTGTTTCGACCATTCGATCTCCTTTTCTATTTCGTTGCGGTAAGGATAGTCCGGATATTTTTGCAGGAAGGCACTCAGCTCGCTATCCGAAGCCTTTGTGACAGCCATGCTGTAGAGCATGCGCCAGGCTTCTGTGCGGCTTAATGCACTGTAGCGGGTAATAAAGGCATAGAGGCTGTCGGCAGAGTGGAGCCTGACGGTGAGCTGGAAAAGACGCTTCTCGGCGTCCGCCGCATTGGGATTGTTGGGGTAGTTGAGGATAAAATGCTTGTAGGAAGCGGCCGAAAGATCCTTGGTTTGTTCGGCATACTGGAAGTCCTCAAAGTTTTTTCTGGCCCTGGCATACAGCTCACTTTCCGGGTAAGCGCGTAAAAATACCTGCATGCTGTCGCTCGAAAGAGAACTGCTGTAGCGCTTCAGGCTGATGCTGTCGCGCATCCACAACGCTTTTCTGAGAAGGCTGTCGCTGCTGAACCAGAACTGCTCCAGGAAATAATTGAGGTCGCACTCCGTGTTGTGCCGGGCGTGTTGCCGGAAGCCTTTCAGGCTGATAGCGCGTGATAGCGCGGCAATGTTGGCCGGGGAAATAAAGTATCCCGAAAGCCGGGCCGTGTCCTTGAATGTTTTAGCGCTCCGCGCAATGTATTTCGCGGCACTGTCGATATTGGAAAAGGGATTGTCGCTGCGGGAATAGATCGTGGCCAGGCCGTAGCCGGCTTCGGAAGGGTATTTGGATAAGGAAGAATAGAAGAGGGCTTTGGCCTTGAAGTAGTCGTACACGCTCAAAGCCTCATAAGCAGAGGAAATCCTGTTCCCCAAGCCTTTGAAAGCGCAGATGACGCATAAAACAAGGATATATTTTTTCATCAATTGCCTGTAAAAGTATAAATTGCACCCAAAAATCGTCCAAAAAAATGCTAAGCAGCGGTAAAATTATCTTCGCAGTGTGTTTCGCAGTTGTCTTTATTGCCGCCATGATCTGGTCCTACAACAAAGATAGCTTTTCTAACAAAGCCCATTTCAAGGGAGCCTCCAAAACCCTTGCTATTATTGTCCTGGTATTCATCATCCTGTTTTTATTTGTTAAAATGCGGCATTATTTCTAATAGCGTAAATAAATTTGTTTTACTTTTGCTGCAGGTACTCAAGTACCGACGTATTTTTATCAGTATCAGAAATGAAAAAACAACTTCTCTTATTCTTTTGTTTGACATGTGCCGTTTTTGTCTCCCAAGCCGGTGTTTTGGTGGTTGAAGGAAAATACCAGAGCAAAAATCTTTATATCCAGAATTCATTTGGAAGCAATGGCGTAGGGTTTTGTGCTACTGAGATCAGAGTGAATGGTGTTGTCACAACCGATGAGGTAAATTCCAGCGCATTCGAGATCGACCTCGTAGCCATGAACATCAAGCCCGGAGAAAAAGTAACCATCGAAATTTCTCACAAAAGCGATTGTATGCCGGTTGTTCTGAACCCGGAAGTATTAAAGCCACGCCCTACATTCGAAGTGGTGAATATGAACATTAACTCATCCGATATCCTGAAATGGACTACCAAAAACGAAAGCGGCTCCCTGCCTTATGTGATTGAGCAGTTCAAATGGAACAAATGGGTGAAAGTAGGAGAGGTTCAGGGCATTGGCACCGCCGATACTCACGATTACTCGTTCCAGGTAACCACGCACAGCGGCGAGAATAAGTTCCGCATCAAACAGGCGGGCTTAGGTGTGACGCCGAAAATATCCTCAGCGGTTATTTTAAACTCCGAAAAACAAAAGCCGACCTTTATGATAAGCAAAGACGGCAAGTCGATCCAATACTCTTACGAAACGGGATTCGAGGTATACGATGCCTTCGGAACAGTCGTCAAGAAAGGCTTCGGCAAAGAAACGAGTATCGACAACCTGCCCAAAGGAAAATATTACCTCTGCTACGATAACCAGGTAACAGAGTTCGATAAGAAAAAATAAAACCATCAGCCTATTTCAGAAAGCCTTCACACATCTGTGAGGGCTTTTTTATTTGTGGATTATGAAACCCCGATAATCAAGCGTAGTTACCGTAAGACAGATTAAATTTGTTTGGATCGTCATGCTGAACTTGATTCAGCATCTACTAAATCCGGGATTTCCGATAGCATGATGAGACCCTGAATCAAGTTCAGGGTGACACATCAAATAGTACTGTTCTAATCCTGTTTCTGATCCGTTCAATCTGCGTCATCAGCGTTCCATAAAAACTTAAAACCTCAGGCCAATGCCTGCTTCAAACCAGTTGTGTAACAGGCGGATGCGTGATTCTTTAATGGGAATGGTATTGTATTCGACCGCATAGATGATGTTGGCGAAAAAATGGTCGCCGTTATAGCCCAGCTGCGACCGGAAGCTGGCATAGGTCGGGACATTGAACCACAGGCGTTTTCTGCCGGTCTGGTGATAGCTCTGGATCTGGCCGCCTGTGCCTGCCATGCCTACCGGCGTGAGGTGGAATTTTTTGTAGACGAACTGGTAGCCGAAACCCAGGGAGAGGATCGTGGTGATGAAATTGCCATACTCAAATTTATTGAGGTTGGGGTAATACTCGCTCTGCGTGGCCGGAACAAAAGTTGTATCGCTGACGATGCGTTGGTAGCGCTCGGAAATGCCCATCAGGAAAGAGCCGGCGCTTTTTTTCTGGCGCTCGCCCTGCGCAAAGGCCGCATTCATGGAAAAATTTTTGTTGAAATTGATGCCGAAGTTCAGTCCGGCTTCAATGATCCGGAGGCCTGGCTGCCGTGGATATCCCAGCGAATCAACATTCCGGCCGGGATAGAATTTCTGGTAGTTGTCGAGATAGAAGCCCTTGTAGTCGCGGTAAAAAATCGTCCACAGCGCCACACGCCCGTTGATATTGATGTTGATGTTCCTGAATTTGGTGCTGCCGTAGTTGTGTTTCAGGTGGTCGCTGGCAGGAAGCTGTACGGCTGCCGAGATGTATACTTTTTTTATCTTCAGGGAGAGGCCCACCACGCCCGGCATCGCAGGTTTGTAGCGAAACCTGTCACCTTTTCCCAGCAGGCGGCTGTTCACATTCACCGACACCAGCGGGTACACGAAGCGGGGCCTGATCAGGAAATTCCTGGGAAATACCTCAATGTTTTCAGGTATCGGCTTTTCCTTTTTGACCTTTTTCTCTTTTTTAGGCGGAGCCTGCGCCTGCCCGGTGTTGCTTTGTGCCAAGCCTGGCACGCAGCCATACAAAAACAAAGCGATTATGCAGATTTTCAGATTCATCAGGGATTCCTGCAAACATAAAAAATCCGGTAAATTAATCCTAAAGATAATTCAGGCGAGCCTCACGATGCGTCGAGGCGGATGCCCAAAATAAAAAAGTCATTCTTTGGCGTCATCGTATTGCCCCGGGGGATTTGAATAAAACAGGAGCCTTCCCGCGGAGCTTTAAAATTGCCATTATTTGATTACTTTTACAGCCTCAACGATGGAGACGGGTATCGATACGGCAGAAGAAAAAGCACTGGTAAAGCAAAGATTCAAACAGCTTAAATGCTGTGTGCTGATCCCTACTTACAACAACGCCCGCACCATTGAGAGGGTGATCCTCACAACGCTTGAGTACTGCGATGAGGTGATCGTCATCAACGATGGCTGTACAGACGGCACTGCCATCATCCTTGAAAAATACCCACAGCTTATCGTTGTTACGCATCCTGTCAATAAAGGCAAGGGGATGGGCCTGAGAAACGGTTTCAAAAAAGCCGCGGAGCTCGGCTTCGATTATGCTATCAGTATCGACAGCGACGGGCAGCATTTCCCGAAAGACTTTATCGGCTTCCTGAATAAGGTGCAGGAAGTCCCTGGTAGCCTCATCATTGGTGCCAGGAACATGACGGTAGAGAACGTGCCCAATAAAAGCACGTTCGGCAATAAGTTCAGCAACTTCTGGTTTTGGCTGGAAACGGGCATTTCACTACCCGACACGCAAAGCGGGTACCGCTTATATCCTGTGCAGCGCCTTAAAAAAATCTGGCTGTTCACCACCAAGTTCGAGCTGGAGATCGAGGTGATCGTCAAAGCCGCCTGGAGAGGCATTCCGGTGCTTTCCATCCCGGTAAGCGTATATTATGCGCCCCAGGGCGAGCGCGTGTCGCATTTCAAGCCAAGCGTGGATTCAACGCGCATCAGTTTTTTAAATACTTACCTCGTGATCCTTGCTGCTTTGTTCTGGCGGCCTGTGATGCTGGTGCGCCAGATGACGCTGAAAAATTTTAAAAAAGTGTGGAAAGAGGAAGTGATCGCGGCCAGGGAAAGCGCCTTTAGCAAAGCCGCATCCGTAGGAGTAGGCCTCTTCTTCGGTATTGTTCCTATCTGGGGCTTGCAGTTTGCACTGGCCATTCTGGCGGCAGTTTATTTTAAGCTCAATAAGGTTATTGTGGGCCTTACCGCGCAGATCAGCGTGCCTCCAATGATCCCGCTCATCGTATACGCCAGTGTCAAAACAGGTGAGTATGTGCTGGGGCAGGAAGTTCACCTAAGCTTCAGTAAAGCCATTAATGTAGAAACGGCTTTGAACATTGGGAAAATTTATTTTCTCGGAGCCACGGTCCTGTCCGTTGTAGCCGGTGTTGCAGGCTTCATCCTCACCTGGCTGTTGTTGAAACTGTTCGGTTATAAGCCTACTATTACGAATGGAACAGAAGACTAACCGCTATTTTATTATTTATAAGCCTTTCAAAATGGTTTCCCAGTTCGTCAGCCCCGATAGGGTAAAGCTGCTGGGCGACCTGGACTATGATTTTCCGGAAGGCACACATGCCATCGGGCGCCTCGACAACAACTCGGAAGGCCTCCTGATCCTTACAACTAATAAGCGGGTAACGAAGCTGCTCTTTGAAAGCGATACGCCGCATAAGCGTACCTATGTCATCCAGGTGGAGAAAGTGGTGAGCCCGGAAACCCTACAGCAATTATGTACGGGTGTTACCATCAAAACAAAGGGCAAGGGCGGGGCCCTGTATACGACATCACCCTGCGAGGTAAGGATCATTCCGAAGCCTGCCAATCTGTATAAAAGGGAGCATGAGTTCAGGGACGAGCTGCCGCAGACCTGGCTGAGCATGAGCCTCACGGAAGGCAAGTTCCACCAGGTGCGCAAGATGGTCGCCGAAGTTGATCATCCCTGTAAGCGCCTGATCCGCGTATCGATCGAAGACCTGGAGCTCGGTGACCTTCCGCCCGGTGGCGTGAAGGAAATAGAGGAAGAAGAATTCTTTAAGAAACTAAAGATTGAGAACTGGAGAGAGAGCAGTGAGCCTCGAAACATCTTAGAATAAACCTGTTTTATCTTACTGTGCTCGAACTGACACACTGTCGTTGCCTTCGGGAGCCTCAGTCAACGCTTGGTGGCTGAGGCTCTCGAAGCCACCGGTGCTATTAACTTTACTTCTTCAAAAACTTCTTCATCTCAGCTACAATCCTTGTAGCATCTTCATCCGGGAGCTGCATGCCAAGCCTGATGATTTTCCCCTGGCTCGAAAATTCCACGCGCTCCCCGCCTTTCACCCAGAAGCTCTGGTTGAAGCTGTCGGCAAAGCTCGTCTTCTCTACCGGGATCACCCTCAGCTCGCTGATGAGGTTGGCATCAAATTCTTTCACCTTACCGCGGCCGTTGATGTCCTGCTGGTAATGCAGCTTACCGTTCTTGATCCAGAGCTTTTCCTTACCAAAACGCTTCCACATAAACACGCGGATGATCTTGAATTCGAAATAAGCCCAGAACCCGAGCCATACTACCAGCATGATTTTTGCGTTTTGGTCGCGTATCTGCGGGTAGCTGCTGATCACGATGATGCCGCTGATAGTCCAGGCAAAGAGCCACAGGAACATCAGGCCGGTCTTCTTTTTCTGATGTGTGGGAATAATGACCAGGCTGAACACACGGTCTTTCACCGAAAGCGATGTGCGTTTGCCGATGGCAGTAAGAATTTCCATAATTATAATTTGACCAGGTATTTGCCTTCCATAACAGGGATTACCGGGCACTGGTTTGATGTGAGGCAGTATTTAATATCGCGCTCCAGGTCGAGTTTGGCCAGGCGTTTGCGATGAGAAGAATCCGATAAAAAATCGAAGAGGTTGTTTTTGGCGATGTTGTACAGGTGTTTGGCTGCAATGGCGGAGTCGCAGTCTACCTGGTAGCTGTTATTGGCAGTAAGCTTATCCACAACAGCACCGGCAAAGACCGTGTCTTCGAGGTTGAATTTATTTTTCCAGCCCGCACAAAGCAGCACCACATCTTTTTTCTGCGCCACCAGGTACTCGCACAGGATGTCGAGGTTCAGGAAGCTGCCGATCAGGATCTTCGAGGCTTTGCGGCTCGCTTCAATCGCCTGGGTGCCGTTGGTGGTGGAAATGGCGATGATCTTGCCCTTAACCTTGTTGTTCATATAGCCGAAAGGACTGTTGCCCAGCTCAAAGCCTTCGATCACTTCTCCGTCGCGCTCGGCAGCAGCCATGTAGCCGTTGCGCTGGTACTCGCGCGCCTCGTCAACGGTAGCCACAGGCACCATTTTGCTGACCCCGTTGTAAAAGGCCGTAACAATGGCGGACGTTGCCCTGAATACATCGATCACGACAACGATCGCATTCTCTTTGTGAAAAAGGCTGTAAGCCTGCGGCGTATGACAAACTTCTATATTCATGCTTTACCGGATTGGATTACGAATGGATACGAGTATGCAAATCCGTGTTTGATTCGCCCGAATCGCGATTTATATACTCGTGCCTATTCGTCATAATTTATTTTTTTAAAAACGGGATCTTGCACACTTTGGCTTTAATGGCCTTGTCCCTGATCATGATGTAAATTTCAGTATCGGCTTTCGCAAAATCCTTGTTCACGTAACCCATGCCAATGGCTTTGTTCAGGGTAGGCGACTGCGTTCCGGAAGTTACCTTGCCGATGGTGTTTCCGCTGGCATCGGCAATCAGGTAATCGTGGCGCGGGATCCCGCGGTCTATCATTTCAAAGCCCACGAGCTTTTTGCTCACGCCATCGGCCTTTTGTTTTTCAATAGCCGCGCGGTTTGTAAAGTCTTTGGTGAATTTAGTGATCCAGCCGAGGCCTGCCTCGATAGGAGAAGTTGTGTCGTCGATGTCGTTGCCATATAAGCAAAAGCCCATCTCCAGGCGTAAGGTATCGCGCGCACCCAGCCCGATCGGCTTAATGCCGAATTCTTTTCCCGCTTCAAAAATGTCATTCCACATCTTTTCCGCATACTGGTTTTCAAAATAAAGCTCGAAGCCACCGGCGCCTGTATAGCCTGTGTTGGAGATCACTACATTGTCCACACCGTTGAATTTCCCTTTCACAAAAGAGTAGTAAGGAATGTCGGCAAGCTTTACATCGGTCAGCTTTTGCAGCGTGTCTAAAGCCTTAGGGCCCTGAACCGCCAGCAGGGACGTTTCTTCCGAAATGTTTTTCATGTCTACGCCCCAGGTATCGTGTTGTTTGATCCAGTTCCAGTCTTTGTCGATGTTGGAAGCGTTCACCACCAGCATGTAAGTTTTTTCATCAATGCGGTACACGATGAGGTCATCCACAATGCCGCCGTCGTTATTGGGCAGGCATGAATACTGTGCTTTTCCATCTGTGAGCACGGACGCGTCGTTGCTGGTTACTTTCTGGATCAGGTTCAAAGCATTGTCACCTTTCAGGATGAACTCGCCCATGTGGCTTACATCAAATACGCCTACCGCGTTACGCACGGTAGCATGTTCTTCGTTTAAGCCGGTATAGGAAACAGGCATGTTGTAGCCCGCAAACGGAACCATTTTGGCATTCAGTGAAATGTGTTTTTGTGTCAATGCTGTGTTTTTCATAGTGTTTGATTAAATATGCTTTTAGATTTAGTGTACATGTTATTCCTTTGAATTTTTATCCCTGAGTTTCTCCAGCTCCTGGATGTCAAGCTGGTCTTTTAAACGGTTGACCGCTTTTTTAGAATCTATCAATTGATTGATGTGAAAAAAGTGAACAGTGACGCCATCAATCTCTGCTTTACCGGAAGCTTCATGGCAATCATCAAACGCTTTTTGTTCAAAGCCTTTCAACGCTGTCATTACATCCAGCCCAAATCCGGAAGGAAGCGTTATCGATGACCAGCCCGTAACAAAATCCATGTTCTGTAAATCAGGGATAGTGTCAAGCCCGATTTCCTGTAATGAAGTGTGTAAAGCCTGTCTGTTTTCTTTGGTATCTTTGATCCAGATATCAATGTCTGCCGTGAGCCTGTTATAGCCGTTTAAAATAGAGGCAAAGCCTCCGACCATGATGTATCTTAAGTTGTGTTTTTCAAAAACGCGCCACAATTCAATAAGTTCATCATCTAAACTATCCATCTCTTATTTCTGGTTATGGCTTTTAGTGATCTTGGCGCTTCGAAGCATTCTGTAAATTCGCATCAGGCGTATAAAATCCTTATACCGTTTTACATAGACTTCGTTTGGGGTTGTGTCTTTTTTGACTACAGAATCCATGCAACAAATTTAAGATTTTATTAGTGATTTCAAAACGGACAGGTACTTGTGTTTGTTAGCCTCTACAGAGTATTTTTCAACGACGGTTTGCCGCCCCGCAAGGCCCAGCTTCGCTCTTATTGCCGGATTTTCAATAAGGTACGATAAGGCTTCAAACCATTCCTCATTCGTAGACGCCAGCAGGCCGTTTGTGTTGTGCTGAATAATATCCGTATTCACACCTACCGGCGACATCACGGTTGCCACACCGCAAGCCATGTACGACAAGCCTTTCAGCCCGCACTTTCCTTTCACCCATTCATCGTCCGGCAAAGGCATGATGCCGATATCAAAGGCCTGCAGGTTTTCCACTTCCGTAGCAGCGCTCCAGTGCTTGCTGACGATCTCCAATCCGGGGTGCGTATATGAACCCTGTCCGATCACATGGATCTCTGTTTTTCCGGGGTAGCGCTCCTGTAGCTTTTTCAGAGCCGGAACAGCCAGCTCGAAATGCTTGATGGTGCTGATGCTCCCGCTCCAGCCTATGACGATTTTTTTATCATGTTGTGTATCATGGCTGATCGCGCTATGAGGGATGGCGCAATCTCCCGCATGAGGCAAGTGCGTCGTTGTAGCTCCTTGCATTGACGGAACAGGCTTATGAAGCTCCGTGTCGATGGTCGTTGGAATGATATAAACACTCGGGTTGAAGCGGTTTGCATAGTCGGCAAGAAAAGCATTGCCGGCGATCACAGCATGAGCATGCGTAATATTACGCCTCGTTTTACCCGGGTCTTTCAGGAATTCAAATTTTTTATTCTCCGGCGAAGTATCCAGCAGCCAGATGCTGTCATCGAAATCAAATATGACCTTATGGCGTTTGTAGAATTGCTTTTCGAACCAGGAAGAGCCAATCAGCAAAGCTTCGCGCTGTATGAAAACGAGATCGAAGTGTTTGGCCCGTTGCAGGTCTTTCCAGCGGATAAAAAACGATCTGAAAATCACGCCGGCCTTTTTGACATAATTTCCCGGGTGGTAAAACACCTGGTCGTCTTTTTCAGAAATAATTTCCGAAAGTGTCCAGTCGAATCCCTGCTCTTTAAAAAACGAAAGGTATTGCTCGAAGCGGTAACGCTGGCTGGGTGAGCGGTTCAGACGGTGATCGGCTATAATAAGAATTTTTTTCAGAGCTATTCAACGACCAGTTTTTTTGTCAGCACTTTCGTTGAGGCCTGCAAGGTAATAAAATAGATCCCTTTACTCAATCCCAACATTTTGGTATCAATGTCCAGCGTATTAATTCCTGTGCGGATCGTGATTTCCTTCATGTCAACTAATTTCCCCTGCGCATCCCTCAAGGTGTAAAAAACAGTCCCGCTTTCCGCACTGATGATGCTGAGAGTCGCTTTTGCCGTTGTTGGATTTGGATACATCGCCACCTCGCCAAGTAAGCTGCGTTCTTCAATCCCTGTTGTGCTTAATACTAAAATACCGTCGCTCACGATGCTGTCGCTCACCAGTCCTGCGCCGTTCATGGCCTTTACCATGGTGTAATATTTCTGCCCCGACTGGAGCGTCAGCGTTTCAGTGGCGGAGAAGTTCAATCCGTTGGCCGTCCAGGCCAGCGTATTCTGTGATCCGGGGCTGGTGCCAATGGCATAATAATAGACAGATACCCCTGAGTTGGTATCTTTGGCAGCGGTGTAATTCAGGTCGAGCTGTGTGTCAACATAGGTCGTGTCTCTGTCATTTGCAATACCATCATTCACATTCAGATGCGTTGTCAGCGGCTTTGTCCAGTCGATGTTGACAGATTCGGTGCTGATGGCAGACAGATTATCCATGTTATCTTTGGTGATGCTGCTGATCTTGCCTGCCGCCGCCGAAGGCGATGTGTTCTCATACCGGAGGTCTTTCGTGCCGGCAGCGCCTACCAATACAGGCGTTGAGGAAGCCCTGGAGCGGAATACTTTAAAATCATCAATTGTAAATCTGGCATTACCGCTACGGAAAGATACCGCGCTGCCCGAGGCAAAGGGGCTGCTGTCTGTCCAGGACGTCACAAAAGCATTGTTGATCCAGAGCTTCAGCTCCCCGGAAATACGGTCAAAAGAAATTTTATAATCGTAGCTCACATTCGGCGTGATGGCAAAGGTCACGGTTTTCACGACACTCAGCACATTAGCCGAATTTTTATACAGCTCGATTGTGCTGTTATCTGGCCGCATCCAGATCATGTAATTATTGCCACGGTTGCTTTGCGCAGGCGCATCGCAAAAAATATGAATCCCCGCCCTGCGCGAAGTACCTGTGCCGCCGATGGTTCCTTTGAAGCTGTACAGGTAGCGGTTGGAGAGGCTTTGCGTGACGGCGGCATACAGGTTGGTATTTGAATTCGTCTCATCGCTTTGTACTAAAGCGCCGGCAGAAATGCTCCAGGTGCCCGATGTCGTAGGGCTTACCCATTCACTGTTCAGGGAAGCTGTGTTGAAGTCATCATTCAGAAATCCCCGGTTGCCATTGGCGCGCCAGTCGTTGCCCGTATAGTAGCTGGCCTGGTAAAAGCTTTTCTCGATGCCTGTGCCGCCCGTATTATCCGCATCTGCATAAGTCACGGTGAAATCCTGCGTGATCCAGCCTGACGGTACCGTAACCTGCGTGGTGGGGCTGGTGTTGTCCTGGATGCAGTTCCAGATAGCCCTGAAGCCGCTTTTCACAGTAGCTCCGTCCGATTTGAATTTTAGGGTGATGGCAGGCCCGGTGGAGTTGATGATGCCGGGCATGACCGTGCCGCTGAAAGCACCCAGCAAAGGCGCGGCCGTGCTTGCACCATCATACAGGTAAAGAGAATCGTAGCCGGCTTCCAGGTCCATCTGGCTAAACGTCAGGCGAACTTTGCTGGTTCCTGTGGGAGCAATGGTATACACATAAGACTCGTTGTCATAATAGTTCCTTCCCGGGCCTCCCATATCATAAATGCTGTCGGTGCAGGCTACCGTAGCGCAGGTGGAAAATTTGTTGCGGATGGCCTGCCAGAAGTCCTGGTAACCGTCGTCATAACCCAGGGCCCAGATTCCGATCCCGGCCAGGCCGCGCTGGTTCACCATGTCAAACTTGCGGCTCATGCTGTAAGCGTCGTCGATCCAGCACTGCCGGTTATTGCCGCCGCTTACATAGCTGTAGTAAGGGTTGAAGCTGTTGCTTTCCCAGCGTTTATTGGCGGCAGAGTAGGTGGCAGGGTTGCTTTTTACATAAGTGAAGGTGCGTGAGGACGTGAAGTTTCCTGTAGTTGCCGAAGGCGCCGTGCCGGAGGTGGTTTCCCATTCGCGCCCATACCAGGGGAGGCCCAGCAGAAGCTTGTTGGGGGAAGCGCCCTGCTTTAAATAATACGTAATGGATTTTGATAAGGTGTAATTATAGCTTGTCTGGAAATTGTAAAGCGGCGCTTCCGGGCCGGCAGTTGTGGACCCCGAGTAATAATAGTCGTAGCCCATAATGATGAAGTTGTCCACCACCGCATTCAGGGCCGGCATATCGAAGCTGCTGCTCCAGTCTACCGCATAGAGGGCCATCGACACTTTATAATTCGGGTTGGCCGCATGTACCTGGTTACACAGGTTCACCATGAAATTTTTGAAAGGCGTTTTATCGCTGCTCCCCATGCCTTCAAAGTCGATGTTAAGGCCATTGCCACCCCGGCTGTTCAGTAAATTGATGGCATTGGTAATAAAGGTTTGCTGAGCAGTGGAGCTGGCCCAGAAAGTAGAATGGCTCGCAAAGAGCGTGGCGCAAAAATGGATGTTGACGCTATGCGTTTTGGCCGCTGTCACAGCCGCGCTGGTAGCCCAGGCAAAAGAAGTATTGGTATTGTTGCCTGTCGTAGGGCTTACTGAATAATCGAAATAGCAGAAGTCGCTGAGCATGTCCCAGTCGTAGTTGGTATATACCGAGCCTACCCAGTAAGGATGCCAGCCGTATACTTTTTTGGTAAGGGTGCAGCTGCCGGTGGAAGCCGTTCTCAGGGCCGGAGTGCCTGCCCGGATGCCCTGCTGGGCGGCATTGAGGCTATCCCACTGTCCCTCCTGCCTGAGGCCGTACTGCCGGTAATGATTGCTTTGTTCCTGTATGGTAGATTGCTGCGAAAAGCCGGCAAAAGAGCTTGCCAGCAGGAAGAGCAGAATGTGTTTCATGCGTCGTGTTTAGGCTAGTAAATATAGCAAAAAAGCCGTTACGGATACCGCAACAGCTTTATTAAAACTGACTGGAACGCTTTTCAGCTATTATTTATGCGTTTTCTCGCTGGAAACCGTTAATTTTTTACGGCCTCTTGCCCTGCGTGCAGCTAATACACGACGACCATTTGGAGATGCCATACGCTCACGGAATCCGTGTTTGTTTCTTCTTTTACGTTGGGATGGTTGGAAAGTCCGTTTCATGATATTAAGTAATTAATGTTAATCTCTTTTTAAATTTTGGACTGCAAAGATAGGGGAATTTTATAAAGTGGCAAATTTTTTTCGGATTTTAGGTCAAAATAACGCATTTTTTTGATTCCCCGCGCTGGTAAAACAGTACATTTGCATACTAATTTTCACGGTACCATGGCAAAAGGCGTTAAGCACAAAGCGAAAGACGATATTCCCAAAGCAAGACTATCCAGAGAAAACTTCAAAAAATCCTTCCGGTTGCTCAAATACCTGGGGAAAAGTAAATGGATCTTTTTCCTGGGAATGTTTTTTATCCTTGCAACAGCTATTGTAGGCCTCTATTTTCCGATCATGGCCGGGAAAATGTTCGGCTACCTGGGGCAAACATCCATGGCAAGCAGCATTTTCAGGGATTCGGTGAAAGGCACAGGGCTTGAATTGCTGGTCCTGCTGTTGATACAGGGGGCGGTGTCTTTTGGCAGGGTGTTTACGTTTTCGGTGGTTACGGAAAACATTTTAAAAGGATTAAGAAAAGATACCTTCAGCAAACTGGTACAGTTGCCGATGAGTTTTTTCTCCAAAAACCAGGTGGCCGATCTCAGCAGCCGCATCGCTACGGACGTTAATGTGATTTCAGAGGCTTTCACAACGAATATTGCGGAAGTCATCCGCCAAAGTATTGTTGGAATCGGAGGGCTGGTGCTTTTGGTCAATTACACAGGCTGGGATGTTGCCAAATGGTTTTTAGCCATTATTCCGCCCATCACCATTATTGCCATTCTTTATGGTAGGAAGATCCGCAAGTATTCGAAAGCTTTCCAGGATAAAATTGCCGAGTCCAGTGTCATTGTTTCGGAAGCGCTTACCGGGATCACGAGTGTGAAGGCGTTCACCAACGAATACCTGGAGATCAACAAATATGACGTGGTTACCAACGAGATCAGGAAATACGGCATCAAATACGGGATCATGCGCGGCGCCTTTTTTGCCTTCATCATTACCTGCATTTTCGGCTCTATCTTTTTCATCTTATACCAGATGCTGTTGCTGCTCAACGACCCCACCAGCGGCCTCACGTCTGAGAACTTCGGAATTTTCATGATGCTTTCGCTCTTCGTCGCTGCCTCCTTAGGCGGACTACCGGAACAGCTGGCTTCTATTCAGAGGGCCCTGGGCGCTACCGACCGTGTATTTGAAATCATTGACGAGAAACATGAAGAGATCGACCTTCGCCAGGAGCAGGGCAGCCAGCCCGAACGTCTGAAAGGCGATATCGAATTCAAAAACATCCGCTTTACATATCCTACCCGTCCTGATTTTACAGTCCTGCGCAATATTTCCTTCCACGCGAAGCCGGGAGAAACCGTAGCTCTCGTGGGAAGCAGCGGAAGCGGCAAGTCTACGCTCGCTTCACTGGCCCTGCGTTTTTACGAGCCTGACAGCGGCGAGTACCTCATCGACGGAAAAAAATCCTCCGACTATGAGCTCACCGAGCTGCGCGAACAGATGGCCATCGTGCCACAGGACGTGTTGTTATTCGGTGGAACCATCCGGGAAAACATTTTATACGGAAGGCCCAATGCTTCGGAAGAGGAAATCATCAGCGCAGCCAAACAAGCCAACGCTTATGATTTCATCATGAGCTTTCCGGATAAATTTGAAACACGCGTGGGCGACCGTGGCATTCAGCTGTCGGGCGGGCAGCGCCAGCGTGTAGCCATTGCAAGGGCCGTGCTCAAAAATCCTTCGATCCTGATCCTGGACGAAGCTACCAGCAGCCTCGACAGCGAGAGCGAGCGCCTGGTGCAGGACGCCCTCGATAAGCTCATGGTAGGCAGGACTTCTATTGTCATTGCACACCGCTTATCTACGATCCGTAATGCCGATAAAATTGTGGTATTGCAAAAAGGTGAAGTCGTGGAAACCGGCACGCACAAAGAGCTCATTACGCAAGACCAGGGTTTGTACTACAAACTCAGCAAAATCCAGTACGAGTTGCAGTAGTTTTACCGGGGCTGTTGACTCAGCTTAAACAAATTAAAAAATCCGGAATGATGTATATTCACCAAATTAGTGTAGTGTCCTTTGGCATAATGCTAATCGTTTTGTTGGATGGGTGTAATAAGAAAAAAGACCCGGTAATAACGGAGCCTGCACCATCTTATTGTAAGCTCTATACCACAGTCAGTACAGATACCGATTACATCCCACATCATAGAGATAACCGGTGGGGCTATTGTTCAGGCGATGTAAACATGGCCGGGTATGATGCTACCGTTACATGGGATAGTGTAATTGGCACAAGCCTTTATTTCGACAGGTTATTTCACACAAATTCAAGTCACGCTCCCTCCGCTTATTATCCTGAAAGGTGGCGCATGGATTCAGTTGGGAATTACTACCGCATGACCTATTGGAATGAATATAAAGATACGCTTCTGCTCATCAAACCCTCAGCATCCAATGGTGATACGCTTTATCGGGATGCCACAAAACATCTCCGGGTTATTTTAATTAATAAAAATGAAACGGTAGAAACTATCCCCGGCTGTTACCATGTGCTCGAGCAGGGTGACTACGAGGCTCATCATTACTACAAAAAAGGAATAGGCGAGCTTTATTTTAAGGCATTTACGCTGAGTAATGCCATCATTCGGTAAATAATTTCAGAGAAGCATTCTCTTTCTTCCTCATCAGCTCCGCATCGGCTTTGCTCTTGTCCTTGTAGCCACAGAGGTGCAGGATGCCGTGGATCATCACGCGGTGCAACTCTTCTTCAAAGCTTACCTTGAATTTTTTGGCGTTCTCCTCCACACGGTCGATGCTGATGAAAATATCGCTGCTGATTTTGTTACCTTCCGTATAGTCGAAGGTGATGATGTCGGTATAGGTATTATGGTTGAGGTGTTGGATGTTTATTTCCAGGAGCTCATCATCACTACAGAAAATATAATTGATATCGCCCAGGCGGTGCTTCTCCTTTTCGGTAACCGTTTTGATCCAGGCTTTGAGCCTGGTTTTATCCTTGAGTTTAAAAGAAATACTTTGATTCTGAAAGCTGATCATTTTAATAGACAATTAACGTGAGGGAATCGGCAATGGCGTTGCAAATGCCCGCCTGCACGGACACCGCCCTGCTTGAATAAAAACTGGTCCGGTTGATCTTATACCAGGCGCTTACCGTATTGGAAGTATTGGTCGCATTGATTTGCTTGGTACGCGCGCTATAAGCCAGCACATTGATACAGGTTACATTACTGGTTCCGAGAAGGGTGTCGTGAAACGGGCCCAACATCCGGAAATACCTGCCGGGATTAGCGATGTCCGCAATCCATAAAGTATCCGCCGCTGTGTGAGGGTTCGTTACCTTTATCGTGTAATAGATGAGAGAATTGGAGTAGAGTGGGATGTTGCCATAATCGACGGTTTCGAGCGGCACCTCTTCCTGCAGGTTCATAAAGCGGTATCCCGGTTTTTCCGTAGAGGAAACCAATAGTTCAAAATCGCCGTTCGCATCACTCACCGCCGATTCGTTGAAACCGTTGTTGGAGTTCATCTGAATGGCCTGTACCCCTACATTTTTTATTGGAGCATTGTCGCAACCATTCACAAGCTTTCCCTTGATGCTGTAGTCCACCGCTTTGGGCTTGCAGGAAAGCAGGAGGCATGCAGAAAACAGGAAACAAAAAAGCCTCATCAATTCACGTTGAACGTCAGCAGTACTTCCTGACCATTGTTATGGAATTCAACTTTGTCGGCCAGGTTTTTCATCAGGAAAACGCCGCGGCCGTGAGGCTTGTCGATATTCAAAGGATCTGTAGGGTCGGGGAGGCTGTTGTAATCAAAGCCTTCACCTTCATCAGATACGGAAAAGCAGATGTTATGCTCTCCCGATTCAAAGCCTATTTTGATATGTTTTTCGGGGTCGCCGTGGTTGCCGTGATAAATAGCATTGTTCACGGCTTCCGTCACCGCAATTAAAATATTACCGTAGTTGTCTTCATTCACATTGAATACATCGCACACATCTTCCACTAAGCGTTCAACCAGGCGTATATTGTCGAATGAGGAGGTAATGTCTAACTTTTCTCCTTTGGCAGGTATCATTTATTCACATTGTTAAAATATTCGTTTACTTTTTGCTTGTAGTAAGGCGTTAAGCTCGGGGGGACCGTATTTAACAACTCAAGTTCTTTTTCTTTCAGTCTTTTATACTCCAAAAATTGGGCAGGGTTACTTAAATTTTGATTTTTTGCCTCGTTGCTCTTCCGTTTCTCGTCCTGCTCGCGTTCACGCTCGGCTTTTTCGCTTTCTAAAAGTTTAGTTAAAATGTCCTGCTGACGTTTCATCGTTTCCTGGGTAATCTGGCGGTTCACAATATCGCGCTCCGTTTGTTCCATGAGGTCGGTGAGATTACCACCCGGGTTCGAGCCACCGTCCTTTTTAATTTTGTCCATCATTTGCTGCATTTGCCGGCGGATGGCCTCCTGCTCAGCTGCCATTTTAGCCAGCTGTTCGCTCATTCCCTGTCCTTTTACACCCGGCATTTGCCCGTTCTGTCCGCCCTGCTGGCCCATGCCGCCGCTTCCGCCGGGCTTCTGCCCACCCGGTTTTTGTCCGGGCTTATCTCCGGGTTTCTGCCCGCCCGGCTTATTGCCCTGCTGCTCGAGCTGTTTTTTGAGCTGTTCCAGCTGCTGGTTCAGCTTTTGTTGCATCTGCTTCATGCTTTGCATGCTCGGCTTGCCATCGCCTGGTTTGGAGCTTGGCTTGCCCTTGCCCGGCTTTTTGCAACTGCCGCTTCCGGGTTTTCCTTCCTTCGCCGCCTTCTGCATTTGCTCCAGCGATTCGTTCAGCATCAGGGCCAGGTTGTTGATAGACGTCATCGAATATTGCATGCGCATCTGTGCATTTGCCTGCATGCGCTCTGCCAGCTCCGATACCGCTTTCCCCATGTTCATGTTGATCGCAGAGATCTCGCGGTTGATGTGGGCGCTGATGGTTGGGTTGCGTTTGCTCAGCGCCAGGAGGCTGTCCTCGATGATCTTCGAATCGTCCTGTAATTTCTTTTGGCTTTGCGTCACTTTCAGGTACTGCGGGTTATCTGTGCGCAGCTTCGAAAGCTGCCCCATCAGATCTTCCTGCGCAAATGAAAGGTTAAGTAAGTTTTCCAGGATCTGCCTCACGGCTGCCATGTCTTCCTCCGCCTGTTCCTGCTGCATCTGGTCCATGGCCTGCTGCATCTGGTCTTTCATCTCCTGCATCTTGTCCGACGCTTTTTTCTGAGATTTGGAAGCGTCCTTTTTGTTGTTCTGGTTCAGCTCCTGAGATGAATTCTGCATTTCCTTCGAGATCTCATTTTGCTTCTCTTCGGTTTTTGGCAGGGCGTTCGGCTGTTCCAGTGCCGCGTTCTTTTCCTGCATTTCTTTCAGATCCTTTTTCAGGTCCTCGAATTGTTTGTTCAGCTCATCCTGCTTTTTCTCCAGCTCTTTTGAAGAGCTTTCTTTCTTATCGTCGCCCGGTTTAGTATCCTTCGCGTCTTTATTATCCGGGCTCTTCTGATCTTTAGAAGGGGCGTTCTTGTTGTCCTTGTTATCTTTGTTATCCTGGTTTTTCTGGTCTTTGGAAGGATCGTTTTTAGGGTCTTTTTTATCCTGGTTGTCTTTACCCTTATCCGTTTCCAGTTTCAGGGCATCTTCCTTATTTTTCAGCTCATCCAGCTTGTCAATGGCCTGTTGCAGCTTTTGCTCGACCTCCATCTGTTTGAAAGCCTCGAGGGTGCGGTCAAGCTCTTTCTCCATGTCCTTGTTCGACATCTTGAGCTCCTCCAGTTTCTTCTGCACCTGGTTTTTGTCCAGCTTGTCCAGGAGCTTATTCAGCTCGTCGAACAGCTTTTTCATTTCAGGGCTCATGATGTTTTCAAACAATTGCTCCAGCTGCTTTTGCTTCTCCAGGAGCGATTCATCAGGAGGGTTGAACTCCTGCTGCTGTTGGTTGTTGAGCTGGTTCTCCTGTTTGGTTTCCTCTATTTTTTGTTTGAGCTCATTCTGTTTTTTGAGAATATCCTCCAGCTTTTTCTTCTCCTCATAGCCCATTTGTTTTTTATCGTTAAGCTTTTTGCTAAGGTCGTTGATGTCTTTCTGAAGGTCTTTCGCTTTCTTAATGCCATCGTCGAGGTCTTTCTTGATCTCTGTATTCTTCTTGTCGGTAGCCTCGTTCATCTCATCCACCGTTGGCGCCTTAAATACCATGGTTTGTGTGCGGCTTACTTTGGAACCATTCACGCCGTCATTGTCCCATACCTCGAAATAATATTCGATCTTATCGCCGGGCAATACATTAAAGCGCGAAGCATCCAGGAAATAGTAATAAGGCTGGGTGATCTGTTGCTTGTTCAGGCCAAGAGGCTGCTCGCCGGACTTTGTCGCAGGCTTGCCCGCAGAGTCCTGTGTGTAGTGCACATATTTGAAGGCCAGTCGTGTAAAACCATAATCATCCCTGATAGTGCCCGAAAAATAAATGTTGCGGTTATTCAGGGAATCCCTTTTTTCACTGACGTCAATCGCCGGAGCCTGGTCGGCAATAACGTTCAGCATATAGCTGGCAGAATCCGGGTTTTGCTTCATGAAATGATTCAGCGTTTTGATGCTGTACGGCGTGCTTTGCATCATCCGTTTCGAAAAGCTGAACTCATCGCTACCCGTGTGTTGGATATCCACCAGCGTATCGGCAAAATTCAGGAAAATATTGTCTGTGTTTTTGGTATGGAAGATCCATTGCATCTTCGTGCCCTGCGGCAGTTGCATATCGCCCACATTGGAAACTGTTTCGTTTTTTTTGTTGAGGTAGGCCGGATACGTAAGCTGAATGTCGAACTTCATCAGCATCGGCTTAGGCAACACCGATAGTACATAAGAATTCGAGTTATAGCCGGCCGCATTAAAGACAAAATCCTGGTTCTTCTGCACATTCTTAAACGTGTAGGTAAAATGAAGGTTGTCGGATTTGTCCATCTTATGCTCCACACCATCCACGGTAATAAACACTTCATTCGGGATCTCGTTCCCGTTCAGTTTCAGCTGTAGAATATAGTCTTGCTGCTGGATCGCTTCCAGGCTTTTATTGGAAACCTCGAATTTGAAAGGTGCCGCTTTTTCAAAATAGGTCTGGTGATAGATCATCCGTTCCGTGCCGTCGGTGATGATGCCTGGTTTGATGAAAAAGATCAGGAGCAGCAATACCAGTGGAGGGAGGGCAAAACGCAGGTAACGCCTGTTGTCGGTCAGGTTGATCGCAGAGGTGAAGGGCACAGGCCGGAGCTCCTCCATTTTTTGGTTGATGCTCGCCGTCAGTAGGTCTTCCGACAGGATGGAGCCCGAATTGCGTTGCAGTTGAAGCGTATTCAGCAACTTATCGTTGATGGTATGAAAGTGTTTTCCGATAATGCCCGCAGCTTCGTCGTAGCTGATAACGCTGCCGAGCTTATTTAATTTGAGAAGTGGGATGATGATGTAGCGGCTAAGGATTATGCCGCTGGCCACTACAAAGAGATAGAATAAAACGGTGCGGGTGGTGGTGCTGAATTCTGCAAAATACTCGGCTATTACTAAAAACAGGAAAGCCGCCACCAGGAGGCCGGTCGTATATAAAAACCCCCGGATCAGCTGGTTCTTATAATACTTACGTATGAACTCATCCAGTTTGAGAAGCAGTATGTTTTGTTGTGGTGCCAGGTTTCAGGGTATTTACACAAATTTAGCGAAATGCCTTGTTTATGAAAAGAAAATTAGTGTTAAATGCCGAAAGCTGTGTAATCTTTTCAGAAATGAGTAACGCGGCTATTACGCTTAGTGAATAAGTCGGGCAACGGACATTAATTCATTAATTTTATAACTTACCGTCAAAAAAATTTGTTATGGACCAGCTCTTTTTTCAGTATTCGCTCAGGAACTTCCCCGGTCTTTTTATTCTTCTGATGAGCCTGCTTCACCACCAGGCATTTGCACAATGCAACTGTACCCCTACCAGCTCCTTCCCGGCAACGGTCAATGGCATTACCGTCAATCTCACCAATACAGGCAGCGTTACCAATTACGGGGCCAATTGGCCGAGTTGCGGATTGAGCGCAGGACCTATGTGGGTGGGCTCTGCAGGAGCATTTTCGCAAACCTTTACCTTTTCGCAACCCGTTAATACAGTATACTATGTTATCACAGCAGCCAGTGGCTTCGAAGCGTTTACCTTCAACGTCAGTGCAGGTACCCTTAGTGCGACGCAGTGTGGCGGCACCTGTCCCTTTACGCAGGTTGGAAATACCTTTACCTGTAACGGGAATGATGACGGCACTGTTGTTGTCCTGAACTCTACATCCAGCTACACCTCATTTACAGTTTCGGGAGCCGGAGGCAGCAATGGAAGTCTTGTAGGTATCTGTATCCAGTCTTTCGCGAATTGTACGACACCGGTTCTGTCAACCACACCTTCCATGACTTTATGCAGCGGCAGCTCGCAGCTATTAACGGCCTCCGGTGCCTCTACATATAGCTGGAGTCCTGCAGCAGGCCTGAGCAGCACAAGTGGAGCAAGCGTTACGGCAACTCCTTCAGTGACGACTTCGTACACTGTAACAGGCACTACCGGAACCTGCACCACGAATGAAGTCATTACTCTGAGCGTTACGCCAGGCCCGACTGTTCAGGTAAACCCTTCCCTGGCAAGCATTTGCCCGGGATCAACGGTGGCCCTGACTGCCACCGGCGCCACTTCCTATTCCTGGAATACACCGGCAGGCCTGAGTTCTGCCAGCGGCCCTACCGTGGATGCTTCACCGGCGAGTACCACCATTTACACGGTAACAGGCTCCAATGGCACTTGTAGCAGTGCCGCTATGGCAACAGTTAACGTTGTGTCTGCGCTGTCGCTGACCTTATCTCCTCAAACGGCCACCATTTGCGCAGGGGGGGCCACAACACTTACGGCAAGCGGTTCCGCAAGCTATACCTGGGCTCCTTCCACCGGCCTGAGTTCTGCTACGGGAAGCACCGTATCGGCGTCTCCTGCGGCAACAACGGTGTATACGGTGATCACGGGAAGCGGAAGCTGTATTGCTGCCGCAGAAGCGACCATTACTGTTAGCCCGCCTCCGCTCCTGACCCTGAGCCCGGCCTCAGTAAGCATTTGCGCCGGCAGCTCAACCACACTTTCCGCTTTCGGGGCCGCGTCTTATTCCTGGTCTCCTTTTGCCGGCCTGAGCTCCGGGAGTGGTAGCCAGGTGGTTGCAAACCCTGCCGCAACGACTGTGTATACTGTTACAGGAGCAGTAGGTTCCTGCAGTGCCCAAGCGACTACCACCGTAAATATTGTTCCTGCGCCGGTGTTGAGTATCGTCAGCGATGCATCCTCTGCCTGTGGAAGATTGTGCGTTACGTTTTCGGAAAGCAGCAATCTGCCCGGAGCGCTGATCCTGTACGATTTTGGCGATGGAACGACCAGTACCGTTCACAATGCTTCGCATTGCTATGAAACGGCAGGAAGCTATTCGGCAACGGCAACCATCACCGATCAGAGCGCAGGCTGCACGGCATCTTCCGCTCCAGTCGTTCTTCATATTTATCCTAAGGCTGTTGCTATGTTTTCCATTGCGGAAGGAACAAGTCTTCCGGCAGGTTCTGTGGCGCACGCGCTCAATACAAGCACCAATGCCGCTCAATACCTCTGGCGTATGTGCAGCGGTGCCCAATACACAACGAAAGATCTGACAACACCGGCGCTGGGCCCGGGAAATTGCTGTATCTCTCTCCTGGCGATATCGGATAAAGGTTGCAGGGATTCTCTGACGCGATGCCTCGATGCGGTAAGCGAGCCTTTTATCATTATCCCCAATGTATTTACGCCTAACAATGATGCCCGGAACGATGTGTTTAAAGTAAGTGCATCGGGGATCCGGTCTTTCAATTGCAGCATTTTCGATCGCTGGGGGCTGAAGATGTATGAGTGGAATGATGTAAGCGGTTGGTGGGATGGAAAAACCAAAACCGGCGCCCCGGCTCCCGACGGAAGTTATTTTTTTATCATCACCTATACAGACGAGAACGATATTTCCAAAACGGAAAAGGGATTTCTGTCCTTGTTCCGGAATTAACAGAGCCATGCTTAGGAAACTGAAGTTCAGGGTGACTAGCCCCGGCCGGTAATTTTTTTAAGCGCATCTTTTACCGACATCAACTCCGGGTCTTAATGCTCTTGCTACTGAAGATGTTCGACAGGCCTGTGGCCCCGATGAGTAACCGTTGAGCCTTAATTATTAAAATGTAGGTTTAATCCTTATTTAATCGTTAATTTTGCCATGTTAAGCGTTTGATTTAGAATTTTAATCATGAATATTCGTAAAATAAAAGAAAGGTGTTTCACTCCGTTGGTGATGGTCTTGTTTTGGACCGTGTTGCTGGTAGTGCCCGCCAAAAGTGCTGCGCAATGCGCCTGCACGCCTACCAGTGCTTTTCCGACAACTGTTAACGGAATCACGATTTCTCTCAGCAATACAGGCAGTGTAACTAACTATGGCGCCAACTGGCCCAGCTGTGGCCTCAGTGCGGGGCCTATGTGGGCAGGATCTGCAGGGCCTTTCACCCAAACCTATACCTTTTCGCAGCCGGTTAACAATGTGAATTATGTGATTACAGCGGCCAGCGGTTTTGAATCTTTTTCTTTCAGCGTCGGATCGGGCGTGTTAACGACCAGCCAGTGTGGAGGCACCTGCCCGTTTACACAGGTTGGTAATACCTTCACCTGCAATGGAAATGATGATGGCACAACGGTGGTGCTATCGTCCAGTACGCCTTACACGTCGATCACGGTGACCGGCCCCGGTGGGAGTAACGGTAGCCTCGTGGGATTATGCGTGGAATCTATTGTTCTGTGCCCAACCCCAACCCTGAGCATTATACCATCGGCAGCGATCTGCCAGGGAGCTACCCGCACACTGACGGTTACAGGCGCCACGAGCTATACCTGGAGCCCGGCAGCCTCCCTGAGTACAACCAGCGGAAGTGTCGTTGTAGCTTCTCCTTCCACCACGACCACATATACCGTGCTGGCAACAGGATCCGGCACCTGCACGGCAAGCGCTTTTACGACGGTGAGCGTAACGCCAAGCCCTACGATAGCGGTGAACCCGTCTCTGGCAAGTATCTGCCGGGGGGCCTCAATGGCTTTAACGGCATCAGGAGGAACATCTTATAGCTGGACGCCTGCTACTGCCCTCAGCAATACCAATACCGCCAATGTGACCGCATCGCCAACCACAACAACCATTTACACCGTCACGGGCGCCAACGGTACCTGTACAAGTTCCGCCACATCCACCATCAACGTCATTGCCATGCCGGTTCTGACGCTGACGCCTTCTTTCACGACCATTTGCGCGGGCTCTTCGGCGACGCTGGCAGCTACCGGTGCCACCAATTACACCTGGACGCCGGCCACAGGGCTCAATAACGCCAACCTGGCAACGGTAGTGGCTTCGCCTGCCAGCACCACAACATATACCATCACCGGTGCCAACGGGATCTGCACCAGCACAGCGCTTGCCACGGTGAGTGTTGTACCTATGCCAACGGTGGCGGTGACACCGGCTACTGCCAACATCTGCTCGGGCTCTTCTGTGGCGCTGACTGCTTCGGGCGCGACATCCTACAGCTGGACGCCTGCCACTGCCCTCAGCAATACCAATACCGCCAATGTGACCGCATCGCCGACTATCACAACAACCTATACGCTCACCGGAGCCAACGGTGCTTGTGTGAACTCCACCACCCGGACGGTGAGCGTGACTCCCATGCCAAGCCTGACGCTGACGCCTTCCTTCACGACCATTTGTGCGGGCTCTTCGGCGACGCTGGCAGCAACCGGTGCCACCAATTACACCTGGACACCAGCCACAGGGCTCAATAACGCCAACCTGGCAACGGTGCTGGCATCGCCTGCCAGCACCACAACATATACCATTACCGGTGCCAACGGGATCTGCACCAGTACGGCGGTTGCCACGGTAAGCATCAATGCGGTTCCGATCTTAACATTGACTCCTTCTTTAGTGAATATCTGCCCGGGCAATTCCGCTACCCTGACAGCCAGCGGTGCAACATCTTATACCTGGAGCCCGGCCGGAAGCCTTAACACATCCACCGGATCGACGGTAGTGGCAACGCCTGCCACATCAACAAATTATACGGTAACGGGAGCTATCGGTATTTGTACGAATACAACGATCGCTACGGTCAATGTGCTGTTATCGCCTACCATCGCATTGAGCCCGCAAACGGCAACACTCTGTGCCGGCTCTTCGGCTACACTTACTGCTACCGGTGCTTCCGTCTACACCTGGACGCCGTCTTCTGGTTTAAGTACGACCACAGGAAGCGTTGTGGTGGCATCACCATCCATCGGAACAACTGTTTATACTGTTACAGGGGGGATAGGAACCTGTACAGCAGTAGCGCAGGCGAGCGTCACTGTAAACGCGCTACCTTCATTGACTTTGACTCCGGGTACAAGCATCATTTGTGCAGGCGCCTCAGCCACGCTTAGCGCTGTGGGAGCCAATACGTATACCTGGAGTCCTTCTGCGAGCCTTAGTGCATCCACCGGCTCGATGGTGGTGGCAACGCCTGCGGCTTCCACCGTATATACGGTTACCGGATCTGTCAATTCCTGTACCGCTGTTACCACGGCAACGGTAAATGTGATCGCAAATCCTACGCTGAACATTGTTGCCAATACAACACTCTGTGCAGGTACTAATGCAAATCTTACGGTAAGCGGCGCCTCCACTTATACCTGGAGCCCGGCTACAGGGCTAAGCGCTGCTACAGGAAGTGTTGTGACGGCGTCTCCTGCGGCCACACAGGTGTATACCATTACCGGCACGTTAAATACCTGTACGGCGGTAGCTTCTACGACCGTGACGGTTATTCCGCTCCCTGTCCTGGTCATGGGGCCTGATGCCTCGATCTGCTCAGGCTCTTCCGCTACAATTTCTGCCTCTGGTGCCAGTACCTACAGCTGGACGCCTTCTACAGCACTTTCATCAACTACCGGCGGAACAGTAACTGCTTCACCGGGATCGTCGACGGGTTACACAGTAACAGGTACGACGTCCGGCTGTAGCTCTACCGGAAGCCTTGCCGTGAATGTGACGCCGACACCAACACTTAACGTCATTGCCAGCCCGTCTTCAATATGCAGGGGATTAAGCTCTTCCCTGGCTGTGTCGGGTGCTGCCGGCTATACGTGGTCGCCGACCGGCGCCTTAAGCGACATCAATCTTTCAACAACGACAGCAAGCCCGGTGCAAACCACTACCTATACAGTCATCGGGGCTAACGGTCTGTGCACTTCCTCGGCTACCATTGAGCTCGTCGTGATACAAACGGTAACGGTTCAGGCCAGTAAATTCGGGGATGTGTGTTTCGGAGAAAGTACAACGATAGAAGCCATCGGGGGCACTACCTATAATTGGCTCCCTGTAAGCGGCCTGTCGCATGCCAATGCGGCGAGTACCGATGCCGGGCCTCTGGTAACCACAGTATATACAGTCACGGCAAGCAGTCCGGGCCTGTGCCCTTCCACATCTACCGTGGAAGTGAAAGTAAACCCATTGCCGCATGTGTATGCCGGCAGGGATACGACCATTAATATTGATGAAACCATTACGCTTACCGGAACAGGGGACGTGGAAGTTGGTTTCTTGTCGCCGTCAACCACACCTCTGATCTGCAATTTCTGCAATGCCATTACGGTGAACCCCCAGGAACCTACCTGTTATGTGCTGAAAGGGGAGAATGGTTACGGCTGTGTGGATTATGACACGGTATGTGTTTATGTCACCAAAGATTTCAATGTATATATTCCGAATGCCTTTACACCGAATGAAGACGGTTATAACGATGTGTTTATTCCTGTGGGCTATGGCATCAACGAGATCCGCCTGACGATCTTCGACCGCTGGGGTGTTCAGATCTTTACGAGTAACGAAACCAGCATTGGCTGGGATGGCTCCCATAAAGGGAAGCAATGCGAACAGGGTGTTTACGTGTACAAGGCTGAGGTTAAAACCATGGCGGGACATACCGTGCAGTATGTCGGCCACGTGACGCTCTTGCCAAGATCCATCGCGAAGTAAGAAGTTTATCCCATAGAAAAAGGCTAAGTCATCTGATGACTTAGCCTTTTTTATTAGTAGTTGGCAGATTGCGTTTAGCTGATCCGGATCTCTTTTTTTTCTTTCAGGATGTCGAGAATTTCCAGCCGGATCTGTTTGGCGGAAAAACCGCACTCTTCGTAAAGCTCGCTTTGTTCACCATGCTCGATGAACAGGTCCGGGATCCCGAGGCGTTTTACCTGGGCGCTGTAGCCGTGATCGGCCATGAATTCGAGTACTGCGCTTCCCACGCCGCCTACAATCGTTCCGTCCTCGATGGTGATGATTTTTTTGTAGCGGCTGAATACCTCATGAAGCATGGCTTCGTCGATGGGCTTGGCAAAACGAAGGTCGTAATGCGCAGCCTGGATACCTTCTGATTCCAGCTCTTTGATAGCCGTTACTGCAAAATTTCCCGGATGCCCCAGGGAAAGGACAGCGACGTCTTTTCCGTCTTTCAGTTTGCGGCCTTTGCCTATTTCCAGTTTTTTGAAAGGAGTTTTCCAGTCTACCATCACGCCGTTCCCTCTCGGGTAACGGATGCTGAAAGGGCCTGTTGTGTCCTCATGCTGGGCGGTATACATCAGGTTGCGCAATTCCTCTTCGTTCATCGGTGCGCTCACAACCATGTTCGGAATGCAACGGAAATACGGGATGTCAAATGCACCGTGGTGCGTTGGCCCGTCTGCTCCGGCTAATCCGCCGCGGTCGAGGCATAACACCACCTTTAAGTTTTGAAGCGCCACATCATGCACCACCTGATCGTAGGCACGCTGCATAAATGACGAGTAAATATTGCAGAAAGGAACAAGCCCCTGTGTGGCCAGGCCGGCGCTGAAGGTCACGGCATGCTGCTCGGCAATACCCACGTCGAAAGCCCTGTCGGGCATGGCTTTCATCATAATATTGAGGGAGCAGCCGGAGGGCATGGCTGGTGTGATGCCCATGATCTTTGGATTCTGCTCGGCCAGCTCCACGATGGTATGTCCGAAGACGTCCTGGTATTTTGGGGGCTGTGGTTCTTTGGGAACCACTTTGATGATCTCGCCGGTGTCCTTATTGAAAAGGCCCGGAGCATGCCAGATGGTCGGGTTTCCGGCCTCACTGAACTGGTAGCCTTTGCCTTTCTGAGTAACGACGTGCAATAATTTAGGTCCGGGAATGTCTTTCAGGTCCTGCATGATCTTTGTCAGGCGCACCACATCGTGTCCGTCAACAGGTCCGAAATAACGGAATTTAAGGGATTCAAACAGGTTGCTTTGTTTCAACAGGCTGGTTTTTACGGCATTTTCGATCTTCGATGCAATTTCCTGTGCGTTGGGTCCGAATTTGCTGATTTTGCCGAGTAATTCCCATACCTTATCTTTTGCTTTGTTGTAGGTATGCGATGTTGTAATGTCTGTTAAGTATTCTTTCAGGGCCCCGACGTTAGGGTCGATGCTCATGCAGTTATCGTTTAATATCACGAGCAGGTTGGCGTTTTCCACACCGGCATGGTTCAGGGCTTCGAAGGCCATCCCCGCAGTCATGGAGCCATCGCCGATCACCGCAATGTGCTGCCGGTCGTTTTGTTTTTTGTAACGCGACGCAACAGCCATTCCCAGGGCGCCACCAATAGATGTGGAGGAGTGCCCTACACCAAACGTGTCGTACTCGCTTTCGGAGCGTTTCGGAAAACCGCTGATGCCTTTGTAGATCCGGTTGGTGTGAAAGATGTCGCGGCGGCCGGTAATGATCTTGTGGCCGTACGCCTGATGGCCAACGTCCCATACCAATTGGTCGTAAGGTGTGTTGAACACATAGTGGAGGGCTGTTGTCAGCTCCACCACTCCGAGAGAGGCTCCAAAATGCCCGCCTTTGGTAGAAACGATGTCGATGATGTACTGGCGGAGCTCTTTGCAGAATTGCTCTAGCTGATCTTCCTTCAGAAGCTTTAAGTCGGCGGGAGAATTTACGTTGGCGAGTAAATCGCCCGGTATCACACCTGAACCTTTAATAATTTCCATGAATTGGTTTTACAATGTTTCATCAAACCGTTGCCAAGCTCCGGTTCCATATACAAAGATACACTATTTTACGATTCTCAAAAACGTTCTTGATCGCAGTATTATTGCAGGTTGTAGGTTAAGAAACGTTAATGGCGGATTTTTGTACATTAAAATTCCCATAGCTGGCATAAAACCTTTATTTTAGGACAGCAGTTTATGAATTTTTCATCGTATAATTTTGCAGGCATCACGTTGTTTGTGAGCCAGGCCAGGCGAATCCCATCCGGGAACGAGGCTGAATTTAATGTAGCTCTGCGGAACATGATCGATATCCGTTCGAGGGACGAGGAGTTTAAAAAACAGTTGACAGAATTTGTGTTCCTGATGATGGAGCAGGCTTTCTTTGTGAATGCCTTTACGGATTACGGGATCCAGTCGAGCCGGGAATTTTTTGCAGAAGCCTATAGCCGGATCAAGCATAAGATCCTCCCGCCGAACCTGCCCGATAACGAGCTGAGCCATTTCATCGCTTTTCTTTTTCCTAAGAAGAGTGATGCGGAATGGTTGGGAAAAATGGACATGGCGAACTGGACCGGTTTGCTGAACCTGATCGATGCCGGGCGGATGCAGTCGCATGCGGGGAAGATCTCGCAGCAGGTGTATAATGCGATCATCATCCTTTGCCACCGTCTAACAGCTATCGGCATCGACCCTTACCTGGTGCGCAAGATGCCGGAAATAGACGATAACAATTCACCTTTTTTCCATTTGAACCGTCAGATAGGCCTGTTTGTAAAAAAGCACCTGGACGACAAATCCTTGCAGCTCGACCAGGAAGAGCTGATGGACGTTGTGAATACCATCGACCGCTGCGAGCAGATCTTTAAGGATATTCAAGACCAGCAAGACACGTTGGGTACCAGCCTTCACCTGACTTTTTTGCTGAAGCGCGCGCAGCAGCACATCGACCGGATCCGCCTTCTGCTGAGGCTTTTCCTGACCCGGCAGCACACGAATAAAGTTACTGTGGTTTCCAGGCTGGTAAAAGAACTTGTAAAAGGAGAGCATACCAAGAACAGTGTCCGGAAATTTTTCAAGGAAAACACGAGCCTCCTCGCTTCCCGCATTGTAAGCCACACCTCCGAGAAAGGCGAGAGTTATATCGGTTTTTCGAAGAAAGATAATTTTAAAATGTTCAGATCGGCGATGGGAGGTGGGCTGGTCGTGGTATTTCTGGTGTACATCAAATGCCTGATCCATAGCCTGCATTTATCGCTGTTTTTTGAAGGGATTCTTTTCGGGCTGAATTATGGGATCGGCTTTGTGCTGATGCACCTGTGGCACTACACGCTTGCTACCAAACAACCGGCGATGACGGCCTCCTATATTGCCGGAAATATCGGTAATGCGAATGCGGATGTGAAGCCCTGGCAGATCTTCAAGCAAATCATCCGCAGCCAGTTTGTGAGCCTTTTTGGGAACCTGGCAGTTGTGTTGCCCTTGTGCTTTCTGTCGGAGTGGCTTATGAAAGAGTATTTTCATTTCTCAGCGTTTACCCCTTTGCAGGCTAATGTGCAAATGTACCTGAACCATCCCTTCTACAGCGGTTCGCTGGTGTTTGCGGCCATTGCCGGCGTCTTCCTGGCTCTGTCGGGTGTGATCATCGGCTATATCGACAATAAGGTGGTGTATTCCGAAGTGGCGCAGCGCATCATCAAACATCCGAATTTCGATCCGAATTACCGCCTCGGTAAACGCCGCAAACTGGCGGCTTTTGTCGAGAAGAACGCAGGGGCCATTATCGGCAATCTGTTCCTGGGCTTTGCTCTGGGCATGGCGGGCAACATCGGTGAGTTTATCGGTGTTCCTTTCGATATCCGCCACGTGACGATTTCTTCGGGGAATTTTGCCATTGCTCTGGGCAGCGGCTATGTGTCGGGATGGCCTTTTATTCTGACCGTATTTGCCGGTGTGTTCATGATCGGGATCATCAATATTGCCTCAAGCTTCCTCATCTCTTTCGCCCTGGCCTGCCGCTCGCGCAGCCTTTCTCTGAAGCAGTCGCTGAAAATTCTGGTGGGAGTGGCGAAGTAGCTTTCCTGGACCAATAATTGAACACCGATCAGTACAGATAAACGGATGAGCATAGATCATCAAACATAACGACGTGGTGGGTAAGGTTCGCGCTTCCGAAAACTGAGCAGAGTCGAAGCCTGTGCGATATCAAATAAATATGATCTCTTTCTCTTTGCGGGAAGTGATCTTTCCTACTTTGCAAAAGAACTGATCATTTTTTCTGAAGAACTCTTCTATCGCTACTTCATAATGTTCATCCACGCTGATGAGTAATCCGCCGGAGGTCTGAGGGTCGCAGTAGAGCATGAAATCGAGGTCGGCCATGCCTTCGGTGCGATGAGCCTGGGCGTTGAAATTGCGGGTGGTATTGTCAGGGAAAACAAATTGCGACATGTAGTCCTTCACGCTATTCAGTACCGGTATTTTGCTTTTTTCGATAACAGCCGATACGTGGTTGCCTTCCAGCATTTCAAGCAGGTGTCCGGTAAAGCCGAAACCGGTAACGTCGGTCATGGCATGTACAAAGCCAAGTTGCCCGGCTTTTTCTCCGATACTATTGAGTGCGGAAGCAGTGTCGAGAAGAGCAGTGTACTCTTCCGGTTTCAGAAGCCCCCGTTTCAGCGCTGCGCTCAGGATGCCCGTCCCCAGCGGTTTTGTGAGGTAAATAAGGTCATTCTCTCTGACCGTGTTATTTTTTTTCAGGTTTTCTTTTTGGATGCGGCCTGTGACGGCAAGCCCGAATAGAGGCTCCTGCGTATCCACGCTGTGCCCTCCGGCTAAGGGAATTCCGGCAGCATTGCAGATTTCCTGCGCACCCCTGATCACTTCTCTGGCCGCTTCCGCCGGGATCTTATCCACGGGCCATCCGAGGATCGCCACAGCCATCAGGGGCTTTCCGCCCATGGCATACACATCGCTGATCGCATTGCAGGCGGATATTTTTCCGAAATCGAAAGGCTTATCGACGATAGGCGTGAAAAAGTCAGTTGTACTGATGATGCAATCTCCGTTGTGGAGTTCGAAAACCGCTGCATCGTCCCTGGTTTCGTTCCCAACCAGCAATTGGCTAAAGCTCATGGCTTGCCCGGTCCCTTTCAGGATCTCTTCCAGTACAGTCGGCGCTATCTTGCAGCCGCAGCCCGATGCTTTGCTGTAGTGTGTCAGTTTATAATCCATGTCAGTGTAAAGATGAAATGATCTGTTGTATCTTTTGTGCATTGCTCAGCACATCCATGGTGTCTGAAACAACGGGAATAAGAGGTTGTTGTTTCTGGCTGTATGTATAGCCATATACTTTGTCGTAATATTGCAGGGTAAGCCGGGCGGTATCATGCAGGTTGCCTTCATCCAGGTAATTCAGGCAGAGGCGGGTGTTGAGCGGGCCGAGTTGTTGGGCGATCTTCACCACGCAGGATTTCAGGGCTTCCGTATCGGCAGTGGCATAATCCTTCACCAGGTTTTCGATCCGTAATTCAAACGGAATCTCGAGCTTGATGATCGTAGCCTGCTTCATCTGGATCCAGAGTGCATGCGGGATCTTGTTGAAGCCAATACTCTTCGACTCATCTTCCAGGATGACCGGTTTTGCCGGATCCTGCGCCACAAAAGCCTCATACAGGCTGTGCTCGAAATTCTGCTGCGTGGGCTGCCGGTCTTCGTTGATAGCGCCAAAAGCCGATCCTTTGTGGTTTGCGAGCCTTTCGAGGTCGATGGTTTGCAGGCCGCTTTCTGCCAGGTGTTTGATGATGTCTGTTTTCCCGCTACCCGTATGCCCGCCCAGGAGGATGAGCTGCTGGGGTTTTGTAAAATAGTTCAGCACGTGGTTGCGGTAGCTTTTGTAGCCCCCTTTCAGGATGCTGGCCTGAAGCCCGGAGGTATTCATCAGCCAGGCGAAGCTATTGCTGCGCATGCCACCGCGAAAGCAATACACGAAGACGCTTTTATTTTTGGACAGCTGCCTGACCTCATTCACAAAGCCCACCATTTTGGGCGACACGATCTCGAGCCCACGCGTGACGGCAGTGTCTTTGCCCTGTTGTTTGAAAAGCGTCCCTATTTCGGCACGCTCGATGTCCTCAAACAGGGGGATATTCACGGCGCCGGGCAGGTGACCTCTGTTAAATTCCACGGGAGCCCGCACGTCCACCACGAGCTCCTGCTTGCTCTGCTTCAAAAAATCATCTATGGTTAATGCCGGTGCCGTCATCAGGGCGAAGCTACAGTTTATTTTGAAATTGCCCGAAAGCAAAGTATTATTTTTAAAGGCATTAGGAAAATAGGCTTAGCATAAGGATTTTGGCCTTACTGCCACGACACGTTGTGAGAGAATTTCCCCGTCGGTACCGGTACGGGCGGGCACTGTAATCCTTTACGCGGTTTGCTATAGCATACGGGTTTTACTTCACATGAATTGAATACCTGTGTTAGGAACGGAGCCACCGGTCGGAGCTCCTTGGTGTTGTTTCCGCGCCCCAGAGTATGAACGGCGCGCGCGCAGGGACAATACAACGAGTTATTGGCGGGGGCGTTCTTATTTACAGAGTCCGATGTGTGGAAGCGTCTTTGCAGCGTTTTAAACTTAAATTACCGGTAAATCGTTACAGGCGCATGGCGCTGGCTCACAGGGCAGGTATTCTTTCTGTTAATTCCGGGTTATAAAACGCACATTGTTAAAATCTTGTTAATTGAAAGCGCCGTTAGGAACACAATAATTTGGATTTTGTAACATAAATTGTATAATATTGTAATAATGAAACTATCCAGACTCTTTACTATTATTGTTTTATTGCTTTGTTTTGGAGCTGGAAATGTGGCTATGGCCCAGGTAAAAGGCGGCAGAAAAAGAGAGCATCGCAACCAAAGAAGCGGCGGCGGGATGTTCCATTTCAGGAAAAGTACCGGGCATGCCGATGCCTTTGCCAAAGGCGGCCAGAAGCGGAGCCTTTTTTCCCGCATTTTCAAAGGAAACAAAAGCGGAAGTTCCTGGGTATATAAAAAGACCAAGCCAGGCGTTAAGCAGAACAAGGAGCAGCCTAAGCTGTTTACAAGAAACCGCACCAAGGCAAAACGCTACAGGGACGGCATTCTGGCCAGGCAAAACCACCAGCGGAGCGCCCGGCGTGTGAGGGGAAACAGCAGTTTCAGCAAATCCAAACGATAATGTGAACTAAAAACGATATTTAATCCCGGCCGGATAGCCGGGATTTTTTATTTTTGCGGCACACAAATAATTAAGGTCCTGCTGCGGCAGGAATGATAAGATATGAACATATTAGTTTTAGGATCGGGTGGAAGGGAACATGCCTTCGCCTGGAAACTGGCCAAAAGCAAGCAACTGGAGAACCTGTACATTGCCCCGGGCAATGCCGGGACGGCACAGTGCGGTACCAACGTGAAGATCCAGGCCACCGATTTTGAGGCGGTGAAGAACCTGGTGTGGGAAAAAAGCATTGATCTGGTGTTGGTTGGCCCGGAAGATCCGCTCGTGCAGGGCATTCACGATTATTTCCTCAATGACGAGGTGCTGAAAGAGGTTCCGGTGATCGGCCCGAAAAAGGATGGTGCCCAGCTGGAAGGCAGCAAGGACTTCAGCAAGCAGTTTATGCTCAGGCATGGGGTGCCAACGGCAGGCTATAAAAGTTTTACCAAAGATAATATTTCGGAAGCAGCAGCTTTCATCGAGGGGCTGACGCCGCCTTATGTGTTGAAGGCCGATGGCCTCGCGGCCGGCAAGGGCGTGCTTATCATCGAGGATAAGGAGGAGGCAAAGCGGGAGCTGGAAAACATGATCCTCAATGCCAAATTCGGAAAAGCCGGCAATACGGTTGTGATCGAAGAATTCCTGAAAGGCATTGAGCTTTCGGTATTTGTGCTCACGGATGGAAAATCCTATAAATTACTGCCTGCGGCCAAGGATTACAAACGCATTGGCGTGGGCGATACAGGCCTTAATACGGGCGGCATGGGGGCGGTGAGCCCGGTACCCTTTGCGGATGAGGCGTTTATCAAAAAGGTGGAGGAGAAGATCGTGAAGCCGACCATTAACGGCTTGCTGAAAGACGGCATCGACTACCGCGGCTTTATTTTTATAGGGCTGATGAATTGCGACGGTGAGCCTAAGGTGATTGAGTACAACTGCCGCATGGGCGATCCTGAAACGGAAGTGGTGATCCCGCGTATCGAATCGGACCTGCTGGACCTGCTGCAGGGGGTCGCCACGCAGACACTTCACGAAAAAGAATACAGCGTAACGCCGGATATTGCCACCACGGTGGTGTTGGTGTCGGGCGGTTACCCGGAAGATTATGAAAAGCATAAAGTGGTTTCGGGGCTGGAGGGCATTCATCACAGCCAGGTATTCCATTCGGGAACTTCCCTGGCCGATAATGGGCAGGTGCTCACCAGCGGCGGACGGGTGTTTGCGGTGACGTCCTTTGGCAAAACCATTTCAGAAGCGGTTGCTAAAAGTTTTGAAACGGCAGAGCAGATCTCCTACGATAAAAAATACTACCGCTCCGATATCGGGAAAGACCTGATCGACTGGAAGGGCTAAGTTTTGAGGAACTCGAAAAAGAACAGATGTTTTATGCCATAGGCACACGAATGCATGTTGCCTGTCGTTTCCAATCCATATTAAGCTCAAAGGGCTAAGAACGCGATCATAGACATGCTTCTTAGCAGGGGCGTATAGCGTAATCCCAGGAACAGAGCTTATGAACACAATCAGGCAGTTATATGCTGACTCCGCGGGAGCCAAACATAAATGTGGCCACAGGTCCGAAGAAGTTTACTAAGGCTCTATCAGGGATCAATTATTCTGCCTCCTGATCTTGATGGCTTCGGCGAAGCTGATGGCGTGGATCTTGGAGTCGAGCCAGGCGTAGAAATTAAAAAATTCCAAAGCATTTTTCTCGTACTTGTCCTTAAATACCTGTTGCAGCTCTTCTTTGAACTTCACGTAGGTTTCCTTTTGCTTGCTGTCGCGTTTGGAGAGCGCGATCTTTTTAAAGTAATCGAGGAACACCGACTCGAAACGGTATTGTTTTTTCTGGTTGTTGAAGAAGCGGACGCTTGATTTATAGATATAGGCAAGAAGGTCGTCGTTGCCCAGCTCGAAATGCACGATGAGGTTGATGAGCTTGGAAATGCGGATGGTGTCCTGCCTCAGGTCGTCGTAATTGGTATTGATGATCTTATTAAGCCACACAAGTGCTTTGTTGTATTCGCCCACGCCGAAGTAGACCATGCTGATGATGTGGTAGATCTTTACCAGCTCTTCGTTGTTGATTTTGGTTTCGTACTTGTCGAGCCCTTTGATGATGTAAGGGATGATGTTCTTGGCCTTGTCGTGCTGCCCGATGTAGGCATACATCGTGATCTCGGCAATGTAGGATTGGATGAAAATAGCGATCTGCAGGTCGATGGCATTGAAATACTTGTTCAGCGAGAGCGACTTGAGCTTGTCGATGAGCTTAAAACCGTCGTTGTATTGTTTTTTGATGGCGAAATGGCGCACGAGGAAACCATGCGTCATGATGTAGTAGTCCGGCATTTCGGAAATGATCTCCGGGCGGTTTTCCATAAGGATGATCAGCTCCGTAAAAGCCTTGTATGCCTCATCGGTTTCGGTGATGAGCCTGTTGCATAAGCCAACGATGTAGAGGTAGATGATCCGTGATTTGTAAGTGAGCTGCCCTGTTGTTGCCGAGATCTGCCTGGTGGCCTTGAGCACTTCGCTGATCTCTTTCACATCTTCTTTGCTTCGTGCAATCATCATGCGCGACGACACGTTGTTGAGCTTGGCGAACTGCACTTCGTATGCCGAAAAATTCTCGATCTTGTTGAACACGTCGTTCTCTTCTTCGATCAGCTCTTTCAGCGTACGGTAGTTGATGTCGCCGAAATGTGCTTCCATATCAATGAGCACTTTTTCCAGCTCAATAATTTCGAGCAGGCTGTAAAAGAGCTCAAAGTCATGCGCCTTTTTTTTGATAATGCTCAGCTGTTTGCGCGATTGCTTATAGAGCGATTTATTGAACAGGAGCTGAATGTTCTTAATGTCTTCGTCGATCTTGGCGCTGGTAACGGTTTCGTAGCGGTGAAAACGAAGGCTTTTGAGGATGTGGTGAAGAAGCTGGTTTTTCTCGGAGGCGAAGTGCTGAACGAAGATCTCTTTTTTAAAATGATCCTTTACGGCTTCTTCGTCATAAGCCTCCTGGTTCTGGATGTAATTGAACAGCTTGATGTAGTTCTTGTCGCCTGCCTGCAGGGAGGAGAGTAAGGTGAATTTCTTCTCCTCTTCCGGCGATAAGGACTTGATCAGGTCGAACAGTTGATTGGTTGGTTTCATACGCAGTATCCTTAATTTTTCCAGGCCTCTAAAAATTTGCCCTGCATGATCACATTCATCGGTACTCCTTTGATCTTGGATTCCAGGTAAGTTTCTATGTCAAAATAGAAGCTTACATTCCTTTCGTGCGGGTCTTTCATGAGTTCATCCACTTCTTTTTTGAAATTCAGGAATACCTCTTTTTCATTCCCTTTACCGCCCAGTTTCAGCTCCGATAATTTTTCGATGTAGGTCAGGATAAGCTTTTCTGTTTTGAACAGGGAGGTCTGTGTTTTGTAGTATTCCTTAAGTGCTGCGATGATGTAGGTAAGCTGCCTGAAATTATTGAGCTCGTAGTTGAGGCCGATGTTAATGATCCTTGCAAAGGATTGCAGATCCTGGCGCAGGAGCTTATCGCCTTCTGACAGCACGCGTGTGATGTATTTGAAGCCCGTTTCGAAATTCCCGGCATAGGTGTACATGATCGCAATGTTGTAATAGAAGATCAGCACCTCCTCCTTATTGATCTTGCCTCGGAAATCCTGCAGGCCTTTTTCGATGGCAGACACGATCTTCCTGGCCTCGTCGAACCTTCCGCTGTCGGTATAGGTGATCAGCTCGGCATTGTAGGTAGACGTGAATATCTTAAGCTGCAGGTCTGTTGTATTGAATGCTTTCAGGTTCATCTTGCTGCGCAGCTGCGCAATGTATTCGTGGCAGGACTTGAATTTTTTGTCTTCGTAAGCAATGCTGATGAGGTTGTTGATGGCGGTGAGGTAGCGCTTTGGCATCTCCTCGATCATCTCGGGGTGCTTGTTCATCAGGTTGAGGATGAGGTGGCACTCCTTGTTACGGTTCGTGTTGTCCTGTTTTTTTGCAAAGAGCAGCAGCCGGCAATTGTGATAAATAATGAGCGCTTTCGTGCATTTGATCTCGTGCGTGTTTTTCAGAAGCGGCGAATTCAGGTATTCATCCACCTTTTGCAGGTCCTTATTGGTTTTGGCTTTGGTGCTTTCCCGCGCCATGAGGTTTACCGTGGAGAAGAGGATGGAATACTCGCCCAGGTTCCTTGCTTTTTCAATGACATCGCGGCTTTCCTTTACCAGGTTTTCGAGGGTGTTGTTCTTGATGTTGAACTGCGTTTCGATGGTGATCAGCAACTTCTCCAGGCTGATGAGCTCTAGGATAAAATGAAAACGCTCGAAGCGGTATGCCTCCTGCTTTTGCTTGTTGAGGATCTTACGGCATTGCTTATATTGTGCTTTGTCAAACAGGTTCAGGATATTGGTGATCTCATCCTTGATGACAAAAGACGCATTGTTTTCTGCGTGGAAAGAGCGGAGGCACTGAAGAATAAAATTATAGAGCGTTTCCGACGACTGTATGGTGATGTCTTCCGTATAGCTTTTTGCTTTTTTGATTTTGGTGAAAACATCTTCCGTAAACTCATCTTCTTTCTCAATATCGTTGAACAGCGTGATCAGGTTATTCGGCAGGCCCGTTGCCGCTGCATTGAGTTTTAAAAACCGTTTTTCAGATTTGGAAAGGGATTTTACCAGATCGAACAGATCGTTTTTTGAAATAAGATTCATGTATTTTGGAAAACAGTTTTGTGTAACATATTATTGAATTCCTATCCGGCCGTTCTTAAAATGTAAGTAAATTTAAGTAAATTAGTTCAAAATTTATGGAATGAAATTTATTTGTCCCCTCTTTTTTGTTTTTTTGGGTTTAAGCGCAGGCCAACTACAGGCCCAGGTTGCCGGCTGCCAGTCTCACCGGCAGGCTGCCGCTGCCATCTACTATTCTGCCGAAAACCTGAGAAGCGATACCATCGATGTGATCAAATACACGGTCAATCTGGATATCACCGATTATGCAGGGCAAAAAATCAGTGGGAATACAGTAGTGCGTTTTGCGCCGAAGCTCAACGCCCAGAATAAAATTCGCCTCGACCTGTTGAAAATGACCATTGACAGTGTGAAGCAGAATGCCAGTTTGCTCACTTACAGCTATAATGACACCGTGCTCAAAGTTAATTTGCCGGTAGCGCTCAACACGACCGACACCAGCGAGGTGAGCGTATTTTACCACGGCCACCCCCAGGGCGATCCTGCCGGCTGGGGAGGCTTTTCCTTCACCGGAACCTATGCCTATAACCTTGGGGTAGGCTTTGGCGCCAAACCTCATAACTACGGCCGTGTGTGGTTTCCATGCTTCGATAATTTCGTAGAGAAATCCCTTTATGAATTCAACATCGTCACGGATGCAACGAAAGCCGCTTACTGCAATGGCGCGCTCATTTCCGATGTAACACTGGCAGGCAAGCGAACCCGCAAATGGGTGCTTGATAAAGCCATTCCTTCTTACCTGGCTTCCGTAGCGGTTGCCGATTATACGCAGGTGAACTGGAATATCGCCGGCGCACTTGGCAACATCCCTGTGGTACTGGCAGCCCGTGCGGCTGATACTGCCGCTCTCAAAAGCGGCTTTGTGCATTTGCCCAACGCCGTACAAGGTTTCGAGTCTTATTACGGCCCTTATGTGTGGAACAGGGTGGGCTATTGCCTGGTGCCTTTCAGCAGCGGCGCCATGGAGCATGCCACCAATATTGCCTACCCGCAGGCTGCTATCGGGAGCCTGGCCTATGAGTCGGAGCTGATGGCGCATGAGCTCTCGCACCATTGGTGGGGCGACCTGATGACCTGCGAAACGCAGGAAGACATGTGGCTCAATGAAGGCATGGCCAGCTACAGCGAACGCCTCTTCCTGGAATATACCTACAACTATGCACGCTACCTCAGCGAAGTGAAATCGGTGCATGACGATATGGTTAAATATGCGCACCTGAGGGAAAAAGGATTCAGGGCGGTATCCGGAGTGCCACATGAATACACTTACGGAGACCATGTGTACCGCAAGGGAGCTGACGTAGCACATACGCTGCGCAGCTATATGGGCGATGCCGCTTTTTTTGCCGGGCTGAAATATGTGATGCAGCAAAAGGCCTACAAGAACATGAACAGCATTGAGTTCCGCGACCTGCTCCAGACCTCGTCGGGACAAAATCTCAGCGATTTTTTCAGCAACTGGGTCATGGCGGGCGGATGGCCGCATTTCTCCATCGATTCCGTGAAAACGACCGGCACCACAGCGCCCTATACCTCGGTGGTGTATGTCAAGCAAAAATTATTCGGCGCTCCATCGTTATACAGCAACGTTCCTTTAGAACTCACGTTTATGAACGACGCCTGGAACAAGGAGGTGAAAACCGTCAACATGAGTGGCGCTACCAAATCCTTTACCCTGCAAACGAATCTTAAGCCCGTTTACACAGGCATTAATGTGGAGTCGAAGATCAGTGATGCCATCTCCTCGGAATACAAAACCCTGAAAACCGCCAATACCACCACCTATGGCTTAGGAAGGGCTACGTTGCTGATCTCTGACAAAGGCCAGGATTCCACCTTTTTAAGGATAGAGCATAATTTTGCAAGTCCGGATCCGATTAAAAACAATACCAATCACTTTCGCCTCAACACACAGCATTACTGGAAGGTGGACGGCATCATCACTCCCGGTTTTGTGAGTAAGCTGCGCCTGAATTACGACGGCAATAAAAGTACCTCAGGCAACAGCTACCTCGATACCTGCCTTACGAAAATCAATGGCGACAGCATCATTGTCCTCTACCGGAAAAATGCCGGCGATGACTGGAGCGAAGTGCGCAACTACACCAAGCTGAAGATCTCTTCGAAAACGGGCCTCGTGACGATCGATACCCTGAAAAAAGGAGAATACGTGTTTGCAAACGGGAAGAGCAGTGTGATCATTGGTATGGATGAAAAAAACAAGCCGGCAAAAGCCGCCCTCCATGTATTTCCTAACCCGGCAGCTTCAGTGCTTACGATCCAGCTCGAAGGCAGCGATGTGCCTAGGGCTGCAAGCCTTGCTGTTTATGATCAGGCCGGAAGGCTGGTGCTAAGCCAGGAAAAAGTTGCTTTACCGGGTCAGGTTTCGGTGTCTGAACTTCCTTCGGGATTATACCAGGTGTGCCTGAGCAGCTCCGGGCAGGTTGTTGGTGCCGCTTCCTTTGTTGTACAACGCTAATCGCTGTCAGCGCCAAGCGCCTGTATCATCGCTTTGGCTTTCAGCAGGCATTCCTCATACTCATCTTCCGGATGGCAGAGATCTGTAATGGCGCTGCCCACCGTAAAGCTCAGGTAGCCTGTTGCCGCATCGTAAAAAACACTGCGGATCAGTACATTCAGATCAAAGTCGCCATTGGCTTTGAGGTAGCCCAAAGAGCCTGAATAGGGCCCGCGGTTGTATACCTCATACTGATCGATAAGCTGCATGGCTCTGTATTTGGGCGCTCCGGTCATGCTCGCCATTGGAAACGTAGCAGCTATGATCTCGTCGAAAGCCGTATTTGGTTTCAGCGAGCAGCTCACCGTACTCACCATCTGATGGACCTGCTGGTAGGATTCGATGTCAAATAATTTATCGACCTGCACCGAGCCGCGTGTGGCCAGGCGCGATAAGTCGTTGCGCGATACATCCACGATCATCACATTCTCATTGCGCTCTTTGGCATTGTAGTAGAGCTCTTCTTTGATGCTTTGATCTTCGGGTTCTGATGCGCCCCTGCGGGCAGTGCCTTTAATGGGCTTGGTAATCAAACGGTTTCCCCGCTTCGACAGGAACAGCTCAGGGCTGGAAGAAATGATATACTGATCGCCCAGCTTCAACAGGGCAGAGTAGGAGGCCTTGCTGATGCTGTTCAAGCGGTGATAGAGCTGTACGGGATCTATTTCCACAGCAGAGGCTTCGAAGGTCATGCAATAATTGATCTCATAGATGTCTCCCAGTTGAATGTGCGTTTTTAAAGCATTAACATGGCTTATGTATTGCTCTTTGCCAACCACTTGCTTCAGATGTATTCTTTTTCCGCTGTGTTGTTGCGGTGCGGTCTCCATGGGAAGGGGAACAATCACCTCTTCCGCTTCTACCAGGAAACGTTTGGGAAAGCGTAGAGGGTTCAACTCTTTTTCAGGGAATGGTTCGAGCCTGTTTTTGTAATCGTAGCTGATAAAGGAAATATAATTTTTGCCTGGTTCGGGAAGCTCCGCCGGATCTTTGCCGGATACCAATAAGAGTTGATCAAAGCCCTCCAGTCCGTTGGAGTTGAAGAGCGCCGCTACGGGGTACTGTTTGAAATATGTTGAAAGCGTTTTAATGGACCGGTATGAAATGGATGAATGCCGATAAATTTACAGAATCTAAGTGGATAAGGATGAAAACAACCGTCTTTTGATTTCTCTTTAACTTGTGGAAAATACGTTGAAATGCCCATAAACAAAGGCTTGTAGACTTTTATCTACAGGTAAATTTACGGTTAATTTATTTTTAAAAATAAGGTAAAAATACGTGCGGTTTACTTGCTTGTATTCGTCTGAATAATTAACATTTGGGTGAAAGTATTTTTTTAATGAGTGAATTTGACGTTATTGTTAGCCAGTTCGGGGGGTAGAATTGCTATTTTAGTTTAGCTTTAGTATACTAAAATTTCCCTGTTATGAAAAAAGTGATGTTTCCGGCAATTATGCTGTTTTCCATGTTCCACACAATTCAGGCACAAAATGTCGGGATAAACAGTACAGGAGCTGCACCAGATCCAAGCGCCATGCTTGATATTGTTTCCAGCAGCAGCGGCTTACTGGTTCCCCGCGTTGCCCTGACATCGGCCAATGCCGCCAGTCCGGTAGCCTCGCCGCTAGTTTCTTTACTGGTATACAATACGGCAACAGCCGGTTCCATCCCGAATGCTGTTGTACCCGGGTTTTATTACTGGGACGGTTCGCGATGGGTGGCTTTTGGCGGTAGCGGCGGTAAAGATTGGTCGCTGACAGGAAATGCCGGAACAGCGGTCGCCACAAATTTTATCGGGACAACGGATGCAGTTCCGTTTGCTTTTCGAACGAATAATACCGAAAGGATGCGCATTCTGGCTACCGGTCAGGTAGCTGTTAATGCAACCGGCACATTTGGAACCTCCACATTTTATTCGGCAGCTACCGGAAATAACGATGCCATTGACGGAAATGCTTCGGGCACAGGAGCTGCCGTGTATGGCCAGAATACAGGAGCCAACGGGTACGGCACGTCCGGCCTTACCAATGCCACCGGAGGCCTGGGGGTTGTTGGCCAGCACCTGCTGAATACCGGTACAGCCGGCGCTTTCATCTCCAATACGTCCGGATCGTACAGCACGCTTGTGAATGGCAGCGGTGTTGCCGGCTCGGGGTTTACCACCGGCGTTTACGGCTACGCGATAACAACCACTGCCGGAACTACCGCTTCCGGCGGATATTTTGCGACGGCGCAAACCGGTTCGCCCTACGCTTACGTAGGCGCAAGAATAGCGGGCACGGTGTATAAAATATACGGGGCGGGTGCTGTATCCACTGTCGTCAAAACCCCGGATGGCCGCAGGGCTACCATGTTCTGCCCGGAAGCGGCAGAGCCTATGCTCCAGGACTTCGGCTCCGGAACACTGGTGAATGGCAAAGCGCATATCGATCTTGATCCGATCCTGGCCAACAACATTGCCGTTGATGAAAAACATCCGTTGCGAGTATTTGTGCAATTAAAAGGAGATTGCAAAGGGGTATATGTTACCAACGAAACGGTCAATGGCTTTGATGTCGTGGAACTGCAGGGTGGAACCTCTTCCGTTCAATTCCATTGGAGCGTGACCGCTAACCGAAAAGATGAAGTGGAGGCCAACGGCGAAAAAACACTTTACCAGGATGTCAGGTTCCCGGAAGGGCCGGGAGCCAGGGAGATGGAAATGAAGCAAGCTAATACAGATGTCAGAAAATGAAAAGCCTCTACTCCATAATACTGGGAGGACTTTGCATGCAGGGCTTCTCCCAGGGTCTTATCAATAACGGTGCGCAGATCGTTTTCTCCGGTGCCGCGCAGGTTTATATTGACGGGACAACAGGACATTATACCAATCAGTTGGCAGGGCAGATTACACCGAGTGCCACCAGCACGATCAGCCTTGCGGGAAACTGGATCAATAATCCGAGTCCAGCCAACAACGCGTTCAGCGCCGATGGCGGCGGCGTCGTGCTTTTAGGCGCTGCGCAAAGCATCGGCGGATCTTCGCCAACCGCTTTCAACAACCTCACGCTATCAGGCAATGGTGTCAAAACCCTGGCAGTGAATCAGAATACGGTTGGAGGCCAGTCGGCTTTTGCCGGTGTCTTATCAGTGGGCACTTCTACTCTTGATCTCAACGGCAATAACTTAAATGTGACCAACAGTGCCGTGGGGGCTATTACCCGCAGCAGCGGATACATCATCAGCGAAACGCCTTCTGCTACCAATCCCAGCACCATTCGCTGGTATCACCGCACAGCAGCAGGCTCCAGGGTGTATCCTTTCGGTGTGGCCGGCTCTTACATTCCTTTTACATTGAATATCACAAGCCCTATGGCTAATGCCTCTGCTTACGTTGAAGTTTCTACACGGGCTACGGCCTCCTCCAACAACCAGCCATGGGCAAGCGGCGTATCGCACATGTATTCTCCCAACGTGCCTTATACCGACGGAAGCATCCCGGCAGTGATCGACCGCTGGTGGCAGGTGAATAACAGCCATGCCCTTACCGCTAATGCAACCTTCAGTTACCGCGGATCGGAAAATACCCTGAATGCATTATACAACAATGGCCTGATCGGCGCTCAGTACTGGGCGGGTGGCTGGCTTCCGGATAATGCCAACCTCGGTAGTGCCGCAGCGGTAACGTCCGGAGTAGGCTCTGTGACAGCCTCCGGACTGAGTACCTTTGGTCCTTGGGTACTATCCTCATTGTTATCGCCGCTGCCTGTTGAGCTGATTTCCTTCGAAGGAAAATGCTCCGGTACGGATATTGTCCTGAGCTGGTGTACGGCTTCGGAGTCTAACAGCGATTATTTTTCGGTAGAGCAATCCGCCGATGGCCTTGACTTTGTTCAGGTAGGAACTGTAGCCGGCGCCGGTACAAGCGGCGAGAAGCACTGCTATCAATACAAAACAGCAGCCATGAGCGATGGCATCACCTATTTCCGGCTTCGCCAGACCGACAGGAATGCCAGGAGCGAAACCTTCCAGATCATCTCCGTTGCTTCCTGCGGAGATTATAAAGACCATGTGCTTATTGCCAGCGAGGGAGGAAAGGACTTTGGAGTGCTTTACAATGCGCCATCAGACCAGTCGCTGGATGTGCTTATTCACAATGCTCTGGGTCAGCTTGTGGAAACAACAGGCCTGCGGGTAACAAAAGGATTCAACAATGTCCGCATCGACACCGGAAACTTACCGGAAGCGGTGTATTATGTCAGCGTTTATCATGCTTCTCAACAACTCGTCACAAAGAAAATTATTGTTTCCTCCGTTGCTCGTTAAGTTGTTGTCGTTGAAAATTGAAGGATGCAGCTACGATGGAATCAACTACAGGCTTTTAGGATAACGCGATTTTTTTGACGGCCTGAACCCAATCGTCGCCACTGTTGAGGCTTTCCACCAGCTGGATTTTTTCACCGCCATGCTTATGGAAAATTTCCTGGTATTCTGTACCAATCTCGTAGACGGTTTCCAGGCAATCGGCTGTAAAGGCCGGAGAAAACACAAGAAGCTTTTTCATGCCTTTTTTTGCAAGGTCTTCTACCACTTTGTCACTGAAAGGCTTCAGCCATTTATCGTCGAGGCGGCTTTGGAAACTAAGCGTGTATTTATGTTCCGGAAGGTGAAGCTTTGCCGCCACATCTTTTGTGGTCTGGTAACAGGCTGCTTTGTAGCAGTAATAGTTTTCGTCGGTAAGCCCGTCTTCGCAATGATGGTCCTTGCAGAGGTAGCCGTCGTTGTATACCTTATCAACCTGCCTTTCAGGCAAGCCGTGGTAGCTAAAGATCACATGGTCGTAGGCTGCCATATCGTGCTGCTTTGCGCGGTTCACAATGCAGTCGATGTAATCGGGGCTATCGTAATACTGGCTGATGATCTTCAATTCCGGGATCACCCACCATTTGCTCACGATTTCCATGAAGCGTTGCAGGGCGCTGCCCGTGCTGCTGGAGGCATATTGAGGAAAGAGGGGAAAAACAATGATCTTGTGGTAGCCTTCTTTTTTCATCCGTTCCAGCACGCTTTCCATGCTGGGGTTCTGGTAGCGCATAGCCAGCTCTACCGTATAATCGCTGCCCACCGCCAGTTGCAGTTTTTTCGCCAGGTCGATGCTGTGTTTCAGCAAAGGGGAGCCCGTGGTTTCATCCCAGATGGCTTTGTAGAGCCTGGAAGAATTACCTGCCCTGAAAGGAACGATCACGCCGTTCACCAGCAGGGTGCGCGACAACCAGGGAATATCGATCACACGCCCGTCGTTCAGGAATTGGGTGAGGTATCTTCTCACATCTCCTTTCATCGGGCTATCCGGGGTTCCCAGGTTCAGTAAAAGGATGGCTGTTTTCTGTTTCATGTTGTTGAAGCGTTTGGCCGCAAAGCCCGCAAAGGTATTTTTTTTAGCAGAGTTCGCAAAGACGGAACAAAGATTATTTGAAATTGTTCGACAGATCCTGGTTCCGCATGCATTCAAGGCATTTTCCATGGGTTGGTTTTCTCAGCCCGTATCGGGATGGCAAGCCGAAAAATATTTCTATAATCCCCGATTTTTCAGCATTTTTGCCACATGAACCTTAGTCAACAAACAGAGAGAGGGCCTAAGCGTATTGCCGTGATGGGAAGCACGGGAAGCATTGGGACACAGGCACTGGAAGTGATCCGTGATAACCCTTCGCATTTTGAAGTGGAAGTATTGGTTGCTCATTCCAATGCCGATCTTCTCATTCAACAGGCTATGGAGTTTAAGCCTAATGCGGTAGTCATTGGCGATGAGAGTAAATACCAGCAGGTGAAAGAGGCCTTGTTTTCGCATGATGTAAAGGTATATGCAGGCGAAAAGTCCATTGAGCAGGTCGTGGAGATGGAAACCATTGACATGGTGCTGGCGGCGATTGTAGGCTATGCCGGCCTGGCCTCCACGTTAAATGCTATAAAGTACAAAAAGCAAATTGCCCTGGCCAATAAGGAAACACTGGTAGTGGCGGGTGATATCGTGACGAGGCTCGCTTTTGAGAACGGGGTGAATTTATATCCGGTAGACTCCGAGCATTCCGCTATTTTCCAATGCCTGGCCGGAGAGTTTCATAATGAGGTCGAGAAGATCTATCTGACTGCCAGCGGCGGTCCTTTCCGCGGAAAGGACCGTGCTTTTCTCAGCGGAGTGAAAAAGGAGCAGGCGCTGAAGCATCCGAACTGGGTGATGGGAGCCAAGATCACGATCGACTCTGCAAGCCTTATGAATAAAGGCCTTGAGGTAATCGAAGCTAAGTGGCTGTTTAATCTGAAGCCGGAGCAGATCGATGTGATCGTTCATCCGCAAAGCATTGTGCATAGCATCGCACAGTTTACCGACGGAAGCATGAAGGCGCAGATGGGCCTGCCAGACATGAAGCTGCCGATCCAGTATGCGTTTACCTATCCCGACCGCATCAGCACCAATTTCCCGCGCTTCGACTTTCTGAATTATCCCGAGCTTACGTTTGAAAAGGCAGATACCTCCGTGTTCCGCAACCTGGGGCTTGCATTCGACGCCATGCATCAGGGAGGAAATATGCCCTGTGTGCTTAATGCTGCCAACGAGGTGGTGGTTCAGGCCTTCCTGGAAGACCGTGTGGGCTTTCTGGAGATGAGTGATGTCATTGCTTCCTGCCTGGGCCGGACGCCTTTCCTGAAAACCCCGACGGTAGAAGATTACAGGCAATGCGATAAAGAAACACGCCTGCTTGCCAGAGAATTATTGCTGAGATAAACTGCATTTTCCTTTTTTTGCGGCCTGCCTGGAAATGATCAGGCGGTTTTTAAATTACCTGTATGCAGGTATAGGTATCGTAAGCGGACGTAGCTAATTTAATGTCAAAGAAAAATGACATGAAGAAATATTTTTTAGCGATGTTCGCGATAGCCTGTGTTTTGGGCCTAAGGGCACAGTATACGCTCACGGCAAGTTCAAATCCTGTAGTAGGCGATGTTTATCAATATTATCTGATGGATACAACAGGTGTTACATTTGGTAGTACGGGTACGGCGCAGGTTTGGAATTATACCGGCCTGGTGTCTTATCCCACCCTTGTTACGGAAACCTATACCAACGTTGCTTCTACGCCAAGCGCTTCGTTGTTCCCTGCTGCCAGTATAGCGTCGGAAACCAATTGGGGTTTCAATTATTATCATATGTCTGCAACGGAGAGAAGCCTGGCAGGCACGGTTTCTAAGTCCAGTAACGGGGTGCAATCCGTCAATGCAACTCCGGTCGTATTTTGTGTCTTGCCGTTCAGTTATGGCAGTAGCGCCGTTAGCAATAATTTTACGACTACCGTTACGTCTTCCTTTGGGCCTAGCTCCAATCATTCCGGTGTTATGACCATTACCGCCGAAGGCACAGGAACTCTGATTTTGCCTGATGGAACGCCGTATGCCAATGTACTGAAAATAAAAACCATGAAAACCGATACCGCGGTCGTTGATCGTGCCTTTTCCACGGAGGTGTCCTGCAAATGGTATTCGGCAGCCTCTAAATTTCCTTTGCTTGAAGTTGCGGTAGCTGTCTTTGGTGACGACTCAGGTATTCACTTTGTAAATAAAACCATACGCATGATCAACATTCAGGATGTCGGCCTGCATGGCCCGGTTGAGGCAAATGCTGAGTTCTCAATCTATCCGAATCCCTCGCAAACGCACCTGTTTGTTGATGTTGAGGCAGGTCCTGAAACCCCCGGTTCTATAGACATCGTTGACCTGTGGGGCCGCATTGTCAAACAGGAAACATTCAGACCTGTCAATAGCGGGATGCAGCATAACTGCATCGATCTTTCCATGTTGAGCGCGGGCACTTATTTTGTAAAGCTCTGCAGCGCGGGCAAGGAAGGCGTACGGCGGCTCGTGATCGACTAATCCGGATCGTTTGAAGGAAGCCCTGTTGCGCTGAGCGCCGGGCTTTTTTGCGTAAGCTGCCCTCATCAATACCGGCTTTGCATTCAGCCGCCTTTTTTGCGCCCAAATTGCCCTAAAATTGTCTAAAATCGGGAATTTCTTGCCTTTACTTGACTATACATTAGTATATTCGTAACTTATTTAAAAAGCCAGGAGCATAACCGTTTTATGGGAACCTTTATCAATATTGCACAATTTATCGCAAGTCTTGGATTACTGATCTTACTGCACGAGTTCGGGCATTTTATCGCCGCCCGTGCTTTTAAGATCCGTGTAGACAAGTTTTATTTATTTTTCGATTTTTTATTTCCTCTTCCCGGGGTGTTGAATTTTGCCATTTTCAAAAAGAAGGTGGGCGATACGGAATATGGCCTGGGCTGGTTTCCGATGGGCGGCTACGTGCAGATTGCCGGGATGATCGATGAAAGCCTCGACACCGAGCAAATGAGCAAGCCGGCAGAACCCTGGGAGTTCAGGGCGCACCCGGCCTGGCAGCGTCTCATTGTTATGCTGGGCGGTATCATCGTCAATGTGCTGCTGGCCTTCCTGATCTATGCGATGATCCTGTTTACCTGGGGCGAAGAGAAAATTCCGATGAGCAGCCTCAAAGACGGCATTGAATGTTCCGATTCCTTAGGGATGGCTGTGGGTTTCCGCACCGGCGATAAAATCATTTCGGTAGATGGGAAGCCGGTGAAGTACCTGGATGACCTGCGTGTGGAGATCCTCCTGGGTAAAACCGTTCAGATCGACCGTGGCGGGCAAAAGGTGGAAGTTGTGTTGCCAAAGGATTTTATCGACCAGATCGCAACTTCCGAGAAATTCGGTTTTGGGATGCCGCGTCAACCCTCACAGTTTCTGTCTTTCAAGGAGGGCTCCCAGAATAAAATGGTCCTTCTTCAAAAAGGAGATAAGATCACAGGCATCAATGATTCGATCAAAGTACAATTCCGCGACGAATTGCAGACAGAGCTCAAAGCCTTTGCCAACAAGAGTGTCAGGCTCAATGTGCTGAGAGGCTCAGATACCTTATCTGTTCCTGTCAAAGTTTCTGACAAAGGATTGCTCAACGCCTCTATCGGTGTGGAAGATCTTGAAAAAGCCGGGATCCTTTCTGTAGAAACCAAAACATTCGGGTTCTTCGAGTCGTTTCCTGCGGGGGTAGCCCTGACCTTCGACAAACTTGATTTTTATGTGAGGCAGTTCAAACTCATCTTTACCCCAAGCACCGGCGGCTACAAGCACATCGGCGGCTTCAAGTCGATGGCCAAGATGTTTGGTGATAAATGGATCTGGGAGGATTTCTGGAACCGCACCGCATTCCTGTCTATCGTGCTGGCCTTTATGAACCTGTTGCCGATCCCGGCGCTGGATGGAGGCCACGTGGTATTCACATTGTACGAGATGATCACGCGCCGCGCACCGAGTGTGAAAGTGCTTACGTATGCACAATACATAGGTATGGCCATTATCCTTACGCTGATGCTGTATGCCAACCTGAATGATTTTCTGCATTTTTTTAAGTAACCTTTTTGCGCGCTGTAAGTTATAAAGGATCATGACGCAAGCATTGCCATATACACGCCTTTCGGTTCTGGTGTTTCTGTCGTGCATTCTGTGCCTGCCGCTCAGAAGCCAGGACAAGACCATCAGCACAGGCACTGTGGCCGCTGGCAGCAGCGCTCCCAAAAAGCATAAGATCATGATCGTTCCTTTCGAGAACAGGATGTACCTGAGCGAGATCGATTTTCAGATCAACAAGGAGTCAAAGCTCAGTGCCAGGCAGATTAAGAGCCTCATGCGCGACGGGATGAACGAGCAGCTGTATAAAAAGCTGAAATCCCGGATGGGAGTGGTGGACCTCCTGGAAGATACCGTGAAAACCAAAAAAGACCTTGAGGATATCTACCGTTTTCTGAGCTACCAGTATCAGAAAGTTCCCAGCCAGGAGCACTACAAAGCTCCCGAAAAAGAGAAGCAGCAAAAAACCATCGAAAAAGGGCAACTGAACGTAGAGAGCAACAGCGATGCGCGTTTCATGAATGCCAAGATCAAAAGCGCTTCGCTTGTGCCTTACCTTTACGGAAAGTATAAAACCGATCTGTACCTTTTTGTCAATGAGCTTGACATAAAAGCGATGAACAGTCCGGCTGCCGACATGAATACGAATGCCGCCCGTAAAATTGTGTTGCATTACACCGTGTATACCTACGATGCCAAAGAGATCAACTCCGGTATTGCGGAAGTGGATCTTCCTCCGGCTGTTAATAACCCCAACAAAATCATCAACTCCTATTTCAGCCAGCTGGCTGATATCGTTGCAGCAAGAATCGACAAGGCCCTGCTTTCCGTTAAATAATTAGGAAAAGGCAGTTGTTAATAAGTCGTGCAACACTGGTTTTCTTTTAAGGGTAATCCCTTTATTTTTGTTTTATCAATAATGTAGCACCTGCCGGTATCCCGTAAACGGAAAACCGCAGGCTGCTTCTCAATTAAGTCAATGATGAAACCTATTTTTGTAAGCCTTTGGGCATTGGCCCTGATAGCGGTTTCCTGCGTGCCGCAGAGGAAACTGGAAGAAACGGAAGCGAAGCTCACCGATTGTGAAACCTCTTTGTCGGCGGCCAAAAAATCGGGTCAGGAATGTGAAGCTGCTTTAGCGGAAGCGAAAGAAAAAATAGCAAAGGAGGAAAAAGAGCTGCTTGGCCTGCAAAGGGACACGTCTACCATTGGCAATAACCTGCGCCTTCTTTCCAGCAAATATGATAAGCTGAATATGGTGAACGATCAGCTGCTGGATAAATACAACAGGATGCTGATAGGTTCCGAAAAAGACAATGCAGCCCTCAGTGGCAAGCTGCAAATGACCCAGGAGCAGCTGCTGAAAAAAGAAGATGAGCTGAAAGCCCTCGAGCTGAGGCTGAACAAACAGCAGCAGGACCTCGACCTGCTTTCTGCCGAAGTGAAAAAGCGGGAAGCGCGTGTGAACGAGCTGGAAGACATCCTGAAGAGGAAAGACCAGGCTTCTGCCGATCTCAAAAAGAAATTACAGGATGCTTTGTTTAATTTCGAGAACAAGGGCTTAACGATCACACAAAAGAACGGAAAAGTATATGTGAGTATGGACGAATCCCTGCTCTTTGCGAGCGGCAAAACGGATGTGCAGCCTAAAGGGGTGGAAGCCCTGAAAAACCTGGCAAAGGTACTGGAGCAAAATACCGATATCAATATCCTGGTAGAAGGCCATACGGATGATGTGCCGATGAAAGGCGCCGGAGAGATCAAAGATAACTGGGACCTGAGCGTGATGAGGGCAACCTCGGTAACAAAGATCTTATTGCAAAATGCTAAAATAGACCCTACCCGTATTACATCAGCCGGCCGTGGAGAATTCTTCCCGTTGGATCCGGCCAAAACGTCGGAGGCCCGTAAGAAAAACCGCCGCACAGAAATTATTTTAACGCCCAAATTGGATGAGCTGTTAAAAGTCCTTGAAGGTAACTGATCCAATAACTAATTATTAACTTTTTAAAAACTTAGTAGTATGGGAATGATGAAAGAATTTAAGGACTTTGCCATGAGAGGCAATGTCATTGACCTGGCTGTCGGTGTGGTTATCGGCGGCGCATTTAATAAAATTGTCACCTCGCTGGTAGATGACATTATTACACCGGCGATCCTGACGCCTGCTTTGAAAGCCGCAGATTTGACGGATCTGGCACAGCTTACGATCCCGGGTACCGCGATCAAATACGGCAATTTTATTTCAAACATTATCTCATTCATCATTGTGGCCTTTGCGTTGTTCCTGGTGATCAAAGGCATTAACCGCATGAATAAGAAAGAGCCTGCAGCCCCGCCACCGCCGCCGGAGCCAAGCAATGAAGAGAAACTCCTGATGGAGATCCGTGACGCTTTGAAAAAATAGCAGCCAATTATAAAATCCCTTCGCTTCTCAGCGGAGGGATTTTTCTTTTGAGATAAAAACCGATATGGAAACCTGGAAGCTTTATGCCCTCGGACTTGTAATCCTGAACACACTGGCCTATCTCCTGATGTGCTATGATAAATACCGCTCGCGGCGCGGCGGTCAGCGCATCCCGGAAAATACGTTGTTTATGATGGCCCTGGCTTTTGGTGCTGCGGGCATTTATGCAGGCATGAAAGCACCCTTATACCATAAAGCCGCGAAGCCTAAATTCAGGGTTGGTATTCCGTTGCTGATTGTTTTCAACGCTCTGCTCATCTGTTTTTTAATTGCCTGATTATTCAGTACCTTGCCGCATGAGAATTCTATTGCTGTGTTGGGTACTGTTGTTTTTTAGTACAGCCCATGCCCAGACGGGTCTTCAGCCTGATCCGCCCCAGCAGCAAAAGCCCGATTCGATCTGTTACATTTACCTGAAAGCGCAAAGCGATACAGCCCGGCTGAAAGCGCTGATGGCTCTCACGGATGCCTATGACGATCTGAATGATTTTAAGAACGTCCGTCTTTACAATGGGTTGAAAGCAAAGCTCGCCCGAAAGCTTAAAGCTTCACCCGAGCCGAGGATCGCGCTTCTTGGCGTGCAGGGCGAGGCCTCGTATTTTTTTCAGCTGGGAAGTGTGTCCAAGGATCAGGGAAACTCACGGCAGGCCCTCAGTTATTTTTTTCATTCCCTCGAGCTGTACCGGGCCACCGGGGATGAGCTGCAAGAGGCGGTTCTTCTGTCGCATATCGCTTCTACCTATTCTATGATGGGCAATTACAGCGAGTCGCTTCTCTACTGCTTCAAATCCCTGAAAAAAAAGGAGAAGCTGGGAGATCTGGCGCAGGTGGCCGGGGAGCTCAATAATATCGGCGCCATCTACTGCGACATCCGGAGCTATTCCAAAGCCTTGCTGTATATGAACAGGGCCAAGGACATCAGCGAAAAACAGAAAGACAGAAAATCCACGGCGCTCTATATGGGAAATATCGGGCACTGCTACCAGCTTCTTTGCGATTCGGCCTTTGAGGTCAATAACATCAGCCTTTCACTGAAGCTACAGAACAAAGCCCTCAGCTATTATTTCGCTGCACTGAAAATGTCGGAAGAAGTATCTGACATCGACAATGCAGCCATTTGCCTGGAAAACATCGGGATCATTTATTCCAACGTGTATGATTATAAAAAAGCCCTGCCCTACCTGTTGAATGCTTTCGGACTCTACCAGGAACTGGGCCTGAAAGCCGAGCAATCCTATTGCCTGGTGATGCTGGGGGAGGCATACCGCGGCACAGGACAGATGCAGAAAGCCGAAGCCTCTTATGCGAAGGCCATTGAGCTTGCCGCACAAACCCATTCCAACTATTACATGATGGAGGCAAATCTCGGGAACAGCGAGTTTTATGAAAAGACCAGGCGCCCGGCACGGGCTCTGAAATATTACAGAGATTATGTAGCCAACAAGGACAGTATTTTTAACAACGAAAAAACCAAAGCCCTGGCCCGTACGGAATTGAATTACGAATTCGAAAAAAAAGAGGCGGCCATCAAATTTGAAAACGGAAAAAGAGTGTACCAGCTGGAAGCCGTCAACAGGCAAAACAGGCAATGGCTTCTCTTTTTCATCGTGCTCATCGTGTTGGTGCTGATTGTATTGTTTTCTGTGAAGAGGGCCTATGATAATAAAAAGAAGCTGACTCTGCTGCTGGCTGCTGAGGACCAAAGGAAGGACGTACTCCTGCAGGAGGTCCATCACCGCATCAATAACAACCTGCAGATCATTTCCAGCCTCCTGACCCTGCAGGCCAATAATGCGGAAGATGAAAAGCTCTCGGAATACCTGCAGCAGAGCCAGAACAGGATCCAGTCCCTGTCGTCCATGCACGAGCTTCTGTATGATACAAACTCGCCCCTGCACCTCGACATGAAAGAATACCTTTCCAGGGCGCTCGATTTTCACCGTGAGGTTGCGGCATCCATGCCAATACCCGTTGCCATACATGAGCATGTGCAGGCGGTGAAGTTCCCGATGAAGCTGGCGGTTCCGTTGGCGCTGATCATCAACGAGCTGGTCACTAATTCCCTGAAGTATGCGTTTGCCGGAAGAACAGAAGGGCAGATTGATGTAAGCCTTGGGAAGCAGGAAGGAGATACATGGCTGGTGACGGTATCAGACAATGGCAGGGGGCTTCCGGAAGAGGGAGGAGGCCGTAAAGACAGCCTGGGATTGAAACTGGTCCATATCATGACCCGGCAGATCAAAGGAACACTTGTTTCGGAAAATAAAGGCGGCGCCCGTTTCAGCCTTTTATTTGAATTGGAAGTAAAACGATAACTCATGAAGCTAATCATTGGCAGAAAATATACTCTTTCAGGAATGGCCCGGGCCAATGGCTTTTGTATGCCCGGGAAGGCACGCTCGGGGAGCATGTTCCGGCTGCTGGCCTTGCTGTACCTGCTAAGTGCCGGCTTTATCGCAAAAGCGCAGCAAGATACTAACGCCGTATTGGAACTCCATAAGAAGATCAGGGGCTTTCAAATGAACGACCAGGTAGACTCGGTGATGTATTACGAAACCCAGGCGCTTAAGATCTCGGAGAAGATCGGTTATGAATTCGGTAAAACACATGCACTCACGTCTTTCGGATTGATCTACCGCATCAAAGGTGAATACTCCAAAGCCCTGGAGAATTTTTTTAAAGCCCTGGCAATTTACGAACACCGGAAAGACTCCTTTCACATCCTGGTGCAGATCAGCAATATTGCTTCGGTATATTATTTCCAGGGCGATTTGAAGAAAGCAAAAGCTACTTACCTTCAGGCCATCGTCCTAAGCCGCCGCATCGGCGACAGGCGCATCGAGTCGGACAACCTCTGTAACCTGGCCGGGGTGTATAATGAAGAAGGAGATTATGCCAATTCGGAGAAATGCCTCAATGATGCCCTGAAGATAGATCGAGACATGAAGAACGATATCGGTGTTACCCATGTGCTTGTGGACCTGGGGCAGCTTTACCTGAGCACAGGCGAATATAGAAAGGCACTGGACTTTGCGAAAGAAGCATTGGCGCTTTCAGAAAAACTCGGTTACGGGGATGTGATCTCCATCTGCTACAAAACGATGGGGCAGGCCTGCTTTAAGATGAAACAAAATGCGGATGCGGAAAGCTATTTTTTGAAAGCCCTGAAACTTTCAAGAGGAATGCACGACATGAATGATAAGATGCAGATAGAAGGAAATCTCAGCGATTTTTACGAAGCTACCGGTAAGCCGGACAAAGCGCTTATGCATTATAAAAATTATATCCAGTACCGTGACAGCATGTATAACGAAGAGAATACCCGGAAGTCGGTAGAAACGGAAATGAATTACGAATTTGATAAAAAGCAGGCAGCCATCAGGTATGAAAATGACAAGCTTGTCTATCAGCTAGAGGCAGACAACAAGCTGCATAAGCAATGGCGTTTATTTTTTATCGTGGTTATCATGCTGACGCTTGTCGTGCTTTTCTTTGTGAAGCGGGCATACGATAATAAGAAGAAGCTGGCCACCTTGCTCGCAGCCGAAGACCAAAGGAAGGACGTATTGCTGCAGGAAGTGCATCACCGCATCAATAACAATCTGCAGATCATTTCCAGCCTCCTTACCCTTCAGGCCAATACTGCGGAAAATGAAAAACTGACGGAATACCTTGTGCAGAGCCAGAACCGCATCCAGTCCTTATCTGCCATGCACGAGCTTCTCTATGATACCAATTCGCCCCTGGATATCAACATGAAGGATTACCTGCATAAGATGCTCGATTTTCACCGTGATGTGGCGGGCTCTATGCCTATCCCGGTGACGATAGAGGAGGAGGTGGCATCCGTATTTTTTCCGACGAAGCTGGCTGTTCCCCTGGCACTGATCATCAACGAGCTGGTTACCAACTCTCTTAAGTATGCCTTTGTAGGAAAAGAGAAGGGACGGGTGGACGTGACCCTTCGGAAAAGTCCGGGAGAAGAAGATAGCTGGGTAGTTACCGTATCGGACAACGGTAAGGGATTGCCCGCAGAAGGCGGCGCACGCAAAGACAGCCTGGGGCTTAAGCTGGTAAGCATCATGACGCGCCAGATCAAGGGAACATTCCTTTCAAAAAGTGATCAGGGAGCGATTTTTAGTCTTATCTTTAGCACGGACAAATACAGAAATGGTTAATGAATTCGTCAAGATTTTTGGTTGTAGAAGATGAGCTCCTGATTGCTGAGACAATTTCTGATTTTTTAAAAAAGGAAGGATGCCAGAATATTACCCTGGTGGAGTCTGTTGAAGAAGCTATAGAATATATCGAAGCCAACCAGGTTGATTTTGTGCTGACGGACATAGCACTTGGAAAAGACAAAACCGGGATCGACCTCGGGAATCTGCTTCATACCAGGTACAGGATTCCTTTTATCTACATCACCTCGCACGCGGATAAGACCATGATCGATAAGGCCAAGCATACCAGGCCGAATGCCTACATCGTCAAACCTTTTAAAAAAGAGGACCTGCTGGTGGCGATCGAGCTTGGGCTCTATAATTCCAAAAATACACCTGCCGTTTCCGACAGTGAAGAGCTGATTGTGAAAGAAGGCAGGGCAATGGTGCGCTTATACCATGCAACTATTTTGTGGATAGAATCAGACGGGAATTACAGCACGATCCATTTGAAAGATGACAAACGCCGCGTCATTCGCCAATCCTTATCTGAATTGCAGGAGCAGTTGCCTGCAACCGGCTTTATCCGGATCCATAAATCTTACCTCGTCAACAAGGCGCATGTGATGGAGCTCAATACAAATTCTCTTATTGTTCAGAATTCGGAGCTGCCGATCGGGAGGGCTTATCAGGGAAATTTGTCCGGCTTTTTCAAAAAGTAACCATAAAAGTACCCGGACAGAAATAGCCGTTTTTTTAGTTTTGCATACTTAAACACGTCGTTTGCCCCATTTTCTTATAAAAGTATACCAAAGCGCTTAATTTTGCAGGCAGAACCCGGATATCTGTTTGCCTATGAGAAAAATCATTACACTATTATTGCTTGTTTTATTTACGGAATCCATCATCGCGCAATGCGGTAATGGAAATACACTGGTCAGTGGGTTTCTTACCCCTGCCGGCGTAGGACAAAGCAAATCGCTCACCTTCAATTCAGGGCAGTATGTTCTGGCTTATGTGCAGGGCGGCGCCAATTACCAGGTGAGCACCTGCGGTGGCAGCACCGGTGCCGGGCCTACTTACGATACACAGCTTACCATATATGCCGATGCCACAGGCGCTTTCCTGGCCTACAATGATGATTATTGCGGGGTGCAGTCTACCGTTAATTTTACGCCTAACTTTTGCGGCTACGTGCGTGTGCTGCTTCACCAGTATTCCTGCAACGGTTCCAATCTGCCCTGGATGGTTACCATGACACAGAATACGGCAGGCAGTATTCAAACCTATACGCTTCCGGCTACTGCTACGCAAACCAATGTTTCCTGCTTTGGAGCGGCAAACGGCATGGCGGAAGTGAGTGTCACCGGGTCGACAGGGCTTGTCCAGTACAGATGGGCGCCCTCGGGAGGAAGCAATGCGCGGGCTACAGGGCTTTCTCCGGGAGTGTATACCGTTACCGTTTCAGATGCCGTCTGCCAGGGTACGAAACAGACCTACACCATAACAGAGCCCACGGCATTAACCGCTACCGGCTCCTCCACCAATATCAGCTGCTTCGGTGGTTCCAACGGATCGGCACAGGCCAGCGTATCCGGAGGTACGATGCCTTATACGTATACATGGGCTCCATCCGGTGGCAATGGCGCCACCGCGTCTGCATTAGCGCCCGGCAACTACACCTGCGCTATTACCGATGCCAACGGTTGTACCACTACTGTCAGTACGACGGTTTCCCAACCGGCCTCCGCAATAAGCTCCTCCACGGCTGTTGCCAATGCGTTGTGCTTTGGCGGAAGCACCGGCTCAGCTACAGTAACCGCCGCAGGCGGAACACCGGGCTATACCTACTTGTGGTCGACGGCGGCCACAACGCCCGTGATTACCGGGCAGACAGCCGGTGTAAAAACCGTGACGGTAACAGACGCCAATGGATGTACAACTACCAATACTGTTACCGTTTCTGAGCCGGCTACAGCAGTCAGCTCGTCCACGGCTGTGACGAATGCAGCCTGCTTCGGTGGAAGCACGGGATCAGCTACGGTTACTGCTTCAGGCGGAACACCGGGCTACACCTACCTGTGGTCGACGGCAGCTACAACGTCCGTGATCGCAGGACAGGCAGCCGGCGTAAGAACCGTGACGGTAACAGACGCCAACGGATGTACAACTTCCAATACGGTCGCAATTTCCCAGCCAGCCACGGCAGTCAGCTTTTCTACGGCAGCCACCAATGTATTATGCTTTGGAGGAAGCACCGGCTCGGCAACGGTAACGGCATCCGGCGGAACAGGTGCCTATACCTATTTATGGTCTACTGTCGCTACAACATCCGTGATTACCGGGCAGACAGCCGGTGTAAAAACCGTGACGGTGACCGATGCCAACGCCTGTACGGCTGTTAATTCAGTGAATATCGCGCAACCCGCCTCGGCATTAAGCACCACGACGGCAGTCGCCAATGTCTTATGCTTTGGCAACAGCAGCGGTTCGGCCACAGTAACAGCATCGGGTGGAACAGCAGGCTACACCTATTTGTGGTCGACGGCGGCTACTACTTCCGTCATTTCCGGTCAGGCAGCCGGTGTGAAAACCGTAACGGTTACGGATGCCAATGGTTGCAGCCTTACGAGCAGCGTGACGATCGCCCAACCGGCAAGCGCAGTGAGTTCTTCCACGGCTGCCACCCATGTGCTCTGCTTCGGCAATAGCACCGCGGCAGCCACTGTTACAGCAACAGGCGGTACAGCCGGATATACCTACCTATGGTCGACGGGGGCTACAAGCGCGGTAATCACGGGGCAGACAGCCGGCGTGAAAACGGTAACCGTAAGCGATGCGAACGGGTGCACCACAACCAATACCGTAACGATCACTCAGCCCGCTACCGGTATTACAACCGCTACAGCCGTTACCCATGTATTATGCTTTGGCGGAAGCACCGGCTCAGCTACCATAACGGCATCCGGCGGAACAGGTGCCTATGCCTATTTATGGTCGACCGCGGCTACTACGCCCGTGATTACAGGGCAAACAGCCGGTGTGAAAACCGTGACGGTAAGCGATGCCAATGGCTGTACATCTACCGGCTCTGTGACGATTACCCAACCCGCAACAGCGGTGAGCTCTTCCACCGCAGCTGTCAACGTCTTATGCTTCGGCAACAGCACCGGCTCTGCCACAATAACAGCAACAGGTGGAACACCGGGATATACTTACCTCTGGTCGACTGCCGCCACCACATCTGTGATTACTGGGCAAACGGCCGGTGTGAAAACGGTGACGGTAACCGATGCCAATGCCTGCACCACAACGAATACCGTTGTCGTGACGCAGCCTGCCGCAGGTGTTGCAACTGCCACGGCAGCCCTGAATGTAGCCTGCTTCGGTAATAGCACGGGCTCGGCTACGGTAACCGCCTCCGGCGGAACAGGGGCTTACAGCTATCTGTGGTCGACCGCGGCCACAACGTCTGTGATCACCGGACAAACAGCCGGCGTGAAAACTGTGACGGTAAGCGATGCGAACGGATGCACCTCACTCAACAGCGTAAGCATCACACAACCCGCGGCAGCCCTGAGCGCTACGCAAACCCAGACAAACATCACTTGCGTCATCAACGGCAGGGCAGCAGTATCGGCCAGCGGGGGCACGCTGCCTTACACCTATACCTGGGTGCCTTCCGGCGGCAACGCAGCCACATCGGCCACGCTTAGCGCCGGAAGCTATACCTGCACGACACAGGATGCCAATAACTGTACCTTCAACAACGTTTTCACCATCACCGCCAACACAGTGGCTCCTGTGGTTGCCGTAAGCGGAAGCACGGCTGTCTGTAACGGCGCTAATGCGGTTTTAGCAGCCAGCGGTGCCAATAGCTATTCCTGGAGCACAGGCGCTACAACGGCCAGCATTACCGTGAACCCATCTGCTACAACTGTGTATTCGGTCACAGGAACCACGACGGCCAACGGCTGTACGGCCTCGGTGACGCATACGCTCACAGTGAACCCTAATCCAACGGTTACGGCAACGGCAGCCAGCACGATCATTTGCTCAACACAAAGCACCACCTTAACTGCCGGCGGCGCTACGACCTATACCTGGAGCACAGGCAGCAACGCGGCCAGCATAGTGATCACGCCCACGGCAACAACAAGCTATACGTTGAACGGAAGCAATCCTACCGGCTGCGCGGGTAGCGCGGGTATTTCCATCACCGTGGTGAACACACCGACAGTAACGGCCGTGAGCAGCAGCACGGCGATTTGCGCAGGTGCCAGCGCCACCTTAACGGCCGGCGGCGCCAGCACATACAGCTGGAGCACAGGTGCAACCACAAACAGCATTGTGGTAAGCCCGGTAGCCGGCACCACGTATTCCGTGAACGGTATGGTAACTGCGGGCTGCAACAGCAATGCCACGGTGAGCCTTGCCGTGAATGCCAATCCAACGGTAAGCATTGCCGCAAGCTCAGCTTCCGTATGCCCGGGGCAGACAGCCACACTGACAGCCAGCGGCGCTTCTTCGTATACCTGGAGCAACGGCAGCAATGCAGCCAGCATCACTTCAGTCCCGGTTGTAGCCACAGGATATACAGTAACAGGGTCCAATGCAGCAGGCTGCAGAAATACGGCGACTCAAACCATCGGCCTTTTCCCGGCTCCGGCTATTAACCTGATCAATATCGGCAGCCCGAGCACGTCGGTTTGTGCAGGCTCCAGTGCCACCCTGGTTGCAAGCGGTGTGAATACCTATACCTGGAGCACAGGCTCCAACAACGCAAGCCTCATCATTACACCGGCCATCACTACCACTTACTCGGTAAACGGAACCGACCTGAACGGCTGCGCGGCCTCCGGCTCTATTACCATTGGCATCAATGCCACGCCCACCGTGTCGGCCGTAGCAAGCAGTACGGGAATCTGCGCTGGCTTCAGCGCTACGCTCAGCGCCGCGGGGGCTTCTACCTATGTGTGGAGCAATGGCTCAACAGGTCCGTCCATTACCGTGAATCCCTCCGGCACGGCCACCTATAGCGTGGCAGGAACAAATGCCGCAGGATGTGTATCAGGCGCTACCGTTGAAGTAACGGTTTATGCCAGCCCGGTTGTTTCCATCGGCGCCGATGCTGAGCTTGCTTCTGCCACAGGCTATCAGCTCAACCCAAGCCAGAGCGGGGCCGTGAGCTATACCTGGTCTCCGGCCACCTACCTGAGCAATACCAGCATTCTTAACCCGGTCACGACCCCTGAAAGCGATATCACCTATATCCTTACGGTAAGCTCAGCCAACGGATGCACAGCAAGCGACACGGTCATGATCAGGGTCCTGAGCGAGCTGATCATTGCCAACTACATGAGCCCTAACGGCGATGGACAAAACGATACCTGGAAGGTCAGCGTGCCGGGCCTGATCAAAGACTACAGCGTTACGATCATCGACAGCTATGGCAAAACCGTTTTCTCTACAGGCAGCAATTACAACAATGAATTTGATGGCAAGCTGGGCGGAAAGGATCTTCCTGATGGCGCCTACTACTATTTCATCAAAGACGGAAACGCCATTAAATACAAAGGAAGCATTACCCTCACCAAATAAGAAATGCCCATTGCCTACAGCGCATTAAACCATACGACCATGAAAAAACTCATCCCCTATATCCTGCTGATCCTTGCATTTACAGGCAACGAAACGCTCACCGCGCAGCAGAACAGCCTGTTCAACACTTACAGCCTCGACCCCCTTCAGCTCAACATTGCTTATGCCGGAGCATCCTGCACCGAAGCCAATGTGCATTACCGCAGCCAATGGATCGGGATGAAAGAAACTCCGAAGCTCATTCAGCTCAATGCCCATACGGCTTTGGGTAAAAGCAATGCCCTGGCCCTGAGGGTCAATTCACAACAGCAGGGCTTGCTCAATACCATGCAGGCCACCCTGGGCTATGCCTACCGCTTCCGCATCAGCGAAACCGCTAAGGTTCATCTGGGCATCGGGGTGGGCTGGACACAGGCGGCCCTCAATGCGCAGAAGGCTGTGGTGATAGACGCCAACGATGTAACGTTGAATGGCAGCAGCCGCCAGACCGCCAACGGCTTTGATTCTGAGTTCGGCGCCATGGTAGTGGGAGAAAAACTGAAAGCCGGTGTCGCCGTTCAGCATGTGTACAATTCCAATCCCGTTTTTTCAGGCAGCAGCACCTACAAAACCCTGCCGCAGTTCAATACACAGGTGTCTTATACCTTCAATAAGCATAGGAACGTAGAGATCGAGCCCTGGCTGCTCGACCGCTACACCCTTGGCGGAACGCACGTGGTAGAAGGCATGCTTAACTTCAACTTTGTAAAGACGATCACCGTTGGCGCCGGCTATCGCAGCAGCTACGGCGTAATGGCTTTGCTGGGCGCGAAGGTAGCGAACATTAAGCTGGCGTATAGCTTTGATTACGGCACCGGCAAAAATGCGACCAACCTTGGCTCCTCGCACCAGGTGATGCTGGGCTTCAGCATGTGCAGGGCCGCTAAGCCCCGCAAGCCGGCCGAAGAAAAAGAGCCTGTGGTAGTAACTCCAACGGTGGCACCGGCTCCGGAACCGGTGAAGGAGGAAGCGGTAGCACTGAAAGAAGAACCTAAGACGGAAGAACTTAAGCAGGAGGAACCAAAGCCGCAGCCACAGCCGCAACCGGAGAAAGAAGACATCCTGGCGAAGATGAACAAAGTAGCGGAAGAGGTCGTGTTTGGCCTTAATGAATCGCGGCTGGATGAATCAGGCTTGAAGAAGCTGGACGAGATCGCCGCTCTGATGAAAAGAGATCCGGACCTGGTGATCAACATCGTTGGCCATACCTGCAACCTGGGAACCATGGAACACAACAGGATCCTTTCTGTTCGCCGGGCTACCTATGTGAGGGATCAGTTGTTAAGACGCAGTGTGAATCCTAAGAATATCGACCGCAGCAAAGGTGTTGGTGCCGACGATGCCTTGTTTGATAATGATTCGGAGCAACAGCGCAAAAACAGGACCGTAAGGTTTGAAAGCGCAAAGTAGAAGAGCAGGGAGCCCGCGTCCACAGATAGACAGGCATTAACCGGTTTAAAATTCCGTGTCGGAAAATCCTCACGCCATATCGTGAGGATTTTTTTATGAAATGTCCCCGGGATGCGGGCAAAGAGGCATTTCAGGTATTTCTACCCGGTATTCGGGGCTACGTAATTTGTAACTTTGCTACGTGTCAATCCACCTTGCTCATGAGAAAATATGTACTGCTCCTCGTTTCTATCTTCGGCTCTTCTGCTTTTTTAGCACAGTCTACAGAAACGTTTGAAACGGAAACTGCTGCTTCCACATCGTTTACCGATAACGGCCAGGTTTTTAACATCACCTCGCAGGCAGGAGGGCCTTTTGATATCCAGGCAGGCTTCCCGGGAACCGGATGGAACGGAACGGCTGCCGACAACCGTTACATCGATAATGACGGCTTTGCGGCTACAGGCTTTACGGTAGGTTTCACCATTTCTTCGGCAGGCGCTGTGCCATTTAAGCTGAACAGCATGTATCTGTTTTTTTCAAATGCGGCATCTCTGAATCAAAATGTGGCAGGCTCTTTAACCCTGGAGGGGAAGCGCGGAGGCGTGACCCAATATACGGCAACAGCAAGCAGCGGGTTTGTGACCAGCACAGCTACGAATAATGGATTTACGTTTATCAATATGTCGACCTTCGGCGGCTCTAATAATTCCAGCACCCTCATCGATCAGATTGTCATTACAACAGGCGGCCAGTTTGAATACGTGGCCCTGGATGCTTTTAACTGGAGCACTTCCTCCGTATTCTCCGCAGCAATTTCCCAGACCAATAGCGCCTGCTATGGCGGTACCGGCTTTGCCAGCGTGAGCGCTTCGGGCGGAACACCGGGCTATACCTATTCCTGGACACCCAGCGGCGGTACAGGTTCCACATCCACTGCTTTGCCGGCAGGAAATTACACCTGCACGATCAAGGATGCCACTATGGCTACGCTCACAAAAACTTTTACCATCACTCAACCCGCACCCCTTATTGTCGGGGCTATGGCTTCTCCTGCTTCAGCCCTTATCTGCCAGGGCGCGTCAGTGAGCCTCAGCGGAACAGGAGCCTCTACCTACACCTGGACAGGAGGCGTTGTGAACGGTGTGGCGTTTAATCCGACCACAACGGCAACGTATACGGTTACGGGCGCCAATGCCAGCGGCTGCACCAATACAGCGGCGATCACGGTAACGGTCAACGCCCTGCCTGCCATCGCAGCGATAAGCAGCAGCAGCGTGATCTGCTCAGGAAGCAGCGCTACCTTAACCGCAACGGGGGCCAGTAGCTATACCTGGAGCACAGGCGGAAATGCTGCCGGCATCACGGTGAGTCCTGCTGTTACAACGACTTACACCGTAGCGGGCACAAACGCAAATGGTTGTTCGGCAACAGCGGCTCTCACACAAAGCGTTTCGTTGTGCACCGGTCTTGGGAAGCAGCCTTTGTCGTCCGCTGTGCTTACGGCGGTTTACCCTAACCCTAATCAGGGCCTGTTTTCTATAGAAATACCGGCAAGTTCGGATGTAAGCATCAGCAATGCTTTAGGACAAATCCTGTTTAACCGGATACTCGACGCAGGTACGCATGAGCTCGATCTGCTTGAGCAGGCGGCAGGAATTTACACGGTGAAGATCATTTCGGGCAACAGGCAGGAAGTGTTTAAATTGATCAAAAACTGATGTGTTTTCCCGCGCAGGTTAAAGCTACTTCCTGCAGAAAGAACATTACGTTTACAGAACATCCTCCTTCCTGAATGGCAAGCACAAAAAAAGCTATCCGTCGAACGAGGGATAGCTTTTTTAATGTTGCTTGCCTGTTAGTGGTGATGCCCGCCCGGCCCGTGTACGTGGCCGTGTGCAATCTCTTCAGGCGTAGCTTCCCTGATATCGAGTACTTCGCCCACAAAATGCAAATGGTGGTCTGCCAGCGGGTGGTTGAAATCCATGATCACATAATCGTCGCCGATTTCCTGTACAAAGCCCATCAACTGGTTTCCGTCGGCATCGTTCATCATCAGCTCTTCGCCTTCTTTCACACGTTCAGCATCAAATTTTCCGTCAACCTCAAAGGCATTTTTCGGGATCTTGGCGATCATTTCCTGGTCGGAAAGACCATAAGCGCTTTCCGGATTGATTTTGAAATCGAATTTGTCGCCTACTTTTTTATTCAGCAGGTTTTTTTCGAAATCCGGTAATAATTGCCCAACCCCAAACATAAATACGAAAGGATGCTCGCTGCTGGTTTGCTCAACTAATTCAGGAGCTTCGTCGTTTATGTGAGAAGATAAATGATAATTTACCGTTACTACTTTGTTATTGTCAATGGTCATTGTTTAATTTTTTTGCCCGCAGATTTCGCAGATTCCACAGATTATACATTTATGTTAGTTATGGCAATTTTTCAATTGCTGTCCTGCGGAATTTGCGAGATCCGCCGGAAATTTTAAAAATCAAATTTGATGCCTTGTGCCAGCGTGAGCTTGGTGCCGTAGTTGATGGTGTTGGTCTGACGGCGCATGTATGCTTTCCAGCTGTCGGAGCCACTTTCGCGGCCACCGCCGGTTTCTTTCTCGCCGCCGAATGCACCGCCGATCTCAGCGCCACTGGTACCGATGTTCACATTGGCAATACCGCAGTCGCTGCCTGCCGCCGATAAGAACTGTTCCGACTCGCGCATGTTCAGCGTCATGATGGAAGAAGATAAGCCCTGAGGAACGCCATTCTGTAATTCAATAGCTTCTTCGATGGTTTTGTATTTCATGATGTAGAGAACCGGCGCAAAGGTTTCGTGCTGTACGATCTCGAAGTCATTTTTAGCCTCGGCGATGCATGGTTTTACATAGCATCCGCTTTCATAGCCTTTGCCTTCCAGAACGCCGCCCGGCACCAATACTTTTCCGCCTTCGGAGATCACGCGCTCAATAGAAGCCAGGTAATCTTTTACGGCAGCTTTGTCGATGAGCGGGCCCACGTGGTTGTTCTCGTCCAGAGGATCGCCGATGCGCAATTGTTTGTATGCGCTGATGAGTTTTTGTTTTACATCTTCGTAAATATCTTCGTGGATAATTAAACGGCGTGTAGAGGTGCAGCGTTGGCCTGCTGTACCTACGGCGCCGAATACGATACCCGGCAGGCAGGCTTTCAGGTCGGCATGCTGCGAAATGATGATGGCGTTGTTCCCGCCCAGCTCGAGGATGGAACGGCCGAAACGGTTGGCCACTTTGGTGCCCACGATCTTGCCCACACGGGTTGATCCTGTGGCAGATACCAATGGTACGCGTGGGTCTTCACACATCTTTTCGCCGATAGCGCCCGGGCTTACGAGCAGGCAGGAGATGCCTTCCGGTAAGTTGTTTTCGGCAGCTACCTCATTCCAGATGTTATGGCAGGCCACAGCGCAGAGAGGCACTTTGCTGGATGGCTTCCAGATGCATACGTCGCCACAGATCCAGGCCAGGGCCGTATTCCAGTTCCACACAGCTACCGGGAAATTGAAAGCGGAAATAATGCCGACGATTCCCAGCGGATGCCATTGCTCATACATGCGGTGGCTTTCCCTTTCGGAGTGCATGGTGAGGCCATACAGCTGGCGGGATACGCCTACTGCAAAGTCGCAGATGTCGATCATTTCCTGAACTTCTCCCAGGCCTTCCTGTAGCGATTTTCCCATTTCATAGGATACCAGCTGGCCGAGGTCCTGTTTTTTGGCACGTAATTTTTCTCCAAACTGGCGCACAATTTCTCCGCGTTTCGGAGCCGGCACCAAACGCCAGCTCTTAAAGGCTTCGCCGGCTACCTGCACCACTTTTTCATAATCGGCCGCATTGGCCGCCTTTACTTTCGCGATCAGCTTTCCGTCAACCGGGCTGTAGGATTCGATCACATCGCCATTGGCGAAATAATTCTTACCGGTAGAGCATCCGATGTTCAGGTCTTTAATTCCGAGCGCTTTTAATACTTTTTCCATATAGTTTATTCTGATGTTTTTTTTAAATAACGAAGCTTAAAGATAGGAAATATATTAAGCCGGATTCATAAAAAATAATATAAAAACAGGCTTGCATTATATTTGATTTTCAGGGGCTAAGGCCCGGATTTTATTTCTCCGACTTTTTGCCTGGAAAGATGTTAAGGGCTTTCACACTGTTCTTGAGCCTGTCGAAGAAGCGATTGGTGGTTTGAACAATCGGCGTGGCATACATGTGAAATTCTTTATTGGGAAATTCTCTGGCCAGCAGGCTTTCAATCTCACTGAACAATAAAGATTTGGTGGCAAATTGCAGCTTGTATACGGAGGTTTGCTCCTGGATCCCTTCCGGGGTCAGGTACGACGCTTGTTCCGGAGTTCCGACAATAACATTGGTAGCAAATTTATGTGTCAGAATAATGCTGATGATGGCATCGAGCTGTTCTTTGTTAGACGTGATGAGGTTTAGCAGGACCATAGCAAATAATTCTCAGGGTATGAACAATTTTAATGTCTGAAATGTTTACAAATGACGCGCTTATTACGGAAAGATACACGCGCCAACCGGGGAGATTCTTAAATTTTCACTTTGTTTAACAGCTTTGGGAAAGCCCGTTAAATATGGCTGTTCAGAGGACTTTGCTGCATTCGAAAGCTATAAAGGGCCTGCCGGATCAGGATTTTTGACTATATTGCGAATACCGCTTTCAGCTATTTTGTATATAACTTATGTATTTTGTTTATGAACACACTTCTCAACCAGCTCATCATTCGCTTTGTCCTTAAACAAAAGAAGGACTCTTACTCAAGATTTGAATTAGCCAAAGGCTTCAGGGAGCTCAAGCATATTGTGGTCAGGCTCCTGAAAGATTGCTTCCTGATGGGCCTTGGGATCTTTTCTGCGGCCTTTGGCCTTGAAAGCTTCCTGTTGCCAAGCAGTTTCATTGACGGAGGCGCTACGGGTATTTCGCTCCTGCTCGCCGAGCTCACCACAGTTCCCTTATCGCTGTTGATCCTCCTGGTCAATGCCCCTTTTATCGTCTTAGGCTTTAAGATCATCGGCAAACAGTTTGCCATTAAAACGGCTATTGCGATCATCGGCCTGGCGATCTGCATGTCTTCCTTTCATTTCCCGGAAGTCACACATGACAAGCTCCTGGTGGCGATCTTCGGCGGCTTTTTCCTCGGCTCTGGCATTGGCCTTGCCGTGAGGGGAGGCTCTGTGATCGATGGCACGGAGGTTCTGGCGATCTTCCTCAGCAGAAAATTCGGAACAACGATGGGCGATATCATCATCGGGATCAACGTGCTGATCTTCTCTGCGGCAGCCTATTTCCTTTCCATTGAAACGGCGCTCTATTCCATGATCACCTATCTCGCAGCGTCTAAAACGCTGGACTTCATCATCCAGGGTATCGAGGAGTATACGGGCGTTACCATCATTTCGACGCATAGCGAAGAGATCCGGAAAATGATCATCGAAACCATGGGGCGCGGTGTTACTGTTTATATGGGTAAACGCGGCTACGGAAGGCGTGGAGAGGGAAGTAACATCGATATTGTGTATACGGTAGTAACCCGCCTGGAGCTGAACAAGCTGAAGGCGGAGATCGATAGCATCGATGAGAATGCCTTTGTAGTGATGAACAGCATTAAGGACACCAAAGGCGGGATGATCAAAAAGCGACCGTTGCAACATTAGTTCCTGAAAGCAATGCGTCTTTTACAGAGATAATCGTTCTGCCCATTGCAGGTCACCGGGCAGCTCCATATTGGAAAATTCGATGTGGATAACGCGCCTTCTGCGTCCGTCGCTGCTCCGCTGCGAAGCGTGCACCAGCAAGGGTTTCATCATCATCAGCCCGCCCTTTTTTATGCGGCAGCAGTGTCCGTTTTCTTCTGTCACAGCGATGGTTCCGGGGCGGCAGATGCCTTTCCGGTGTGAGCCTTTCAGAACATGCAATGCCCCGTTATGTTCATCCGTATCATCGAGGTGAATGCGAAGCGTCACGATGTTTTCAAGCACAGCCGGTGGAGGCTGTACGGCAAACTGCCCCTGCTTTACAGTCCAGGCGCTGTAACCATCCAGGTCGATTTTGTTGTTTACGGAAATCGTGAGGTCCTGGTGATAGGCCACAAACCAGTTGGAATCTGCGGGCTTATCAAAGTAGATGGATTTCACCGGGAAATAACCGGGGCCAGGCTCTTCTGCGATAAGTGCGCGCAGCTTACTGTTGAAGATCTGCGGAACGGCTTCCGGGATTTCGTTGAGAAATCGCCTGATGGCAAAGAGCCCGGCGGAACGCCTGAATGTTTCCTGGGTGCCGGATGCCTGATCGATCAGGGAAATCAGCGAATCGGCCTCGCTGTGCGAATAGATGTTTTTGATGATCGCAAAGCCATGCTCGTGAAGAGATGCGTTCATGCCCTTTTATTCCCGAAGTTAGTCGATGCTTGCAATTACCTTCAGCTCGATGGCGATGGGCGTTGGCAGGCAGTTGATCTCGATGGTGGTGCGGCAGGGAGGATTTTCTTTAAAATATTCGGCCCATAGCTTGTTGTATTTCGGAAAATCGTCTTTCATGTTGGTCAGGAATACCTGCACGTCTACGATCTTATCCCAGGAGCTGCCGGCATCTTCGAGAATGTACCTGATATTTCTGAACACCGAATGGCATTGCGCTTCGATATCGTAGGATGTGATATTTCCCTGTTCATCCAGTTCCACTCCCGGAATTTTCTTCGTGCCGCGTTCACGTGGGCCCACGCCGCTTAAGAATAAAAGATTGCCGACGCGGCGTGCGTGCGGGTATAAGCCCACCGGTTCAGGGGCTTTGGAAGATTCGATAGATGATTCGTTGCTCATGGTCTTTGTTTTTAATCGTATGGTATGTATCTTTTATGGTATGTCAATCCGGATATTTTTATCGTTTAGCCCGACGTTGTCTTTTTGCGCCAGCTTTTTTCCATCTTTATAGGCTGTGAGCCATTTGGTCTTTGATCTGGAAGCTGTTTTTTCAGAAATGATAAAGTTTCCGTCAGCATCGGTATAGATCTGCCCGATGACCACTTCCGAGCAGTTTTCACCGTTGGTTTTGCATTGCACAAAATTGATCAGTACGCCCTCTGCGCCTTTTCCTGTACTCATGCTCACCACCGTCCCGCTGATGCTGCTTTTCTTAATGTCGCAGGCCAGTAATAGGCAGCAGAAGCAAAAAAGAAGAAGGCTGTGCTTTATCATCAGATGAAATGTAATATTACTTAAAAGAATTCCAGCCCTGGGCCGTGATCGGATGGGAAGTTCCGGCTTTTGCGATCAGGTTGAGGCCGCTGCTTTTAGGCGTGATGTGACCGATGATGGTAAAGTCGGGAAGATTTTTGATCTTATCGTATTCGCTCAGTGGCAGGGTGAATAAGAGCTCGTAATCCTCGCCGCCACTCAGGGCGCAGACCGTTGGGTCGAGGCTGAACTCCCTTGCCCTGTCAAAGGTTTGAGGGTCGAGTGGAATTTTATCTTCATATAGTTCGCAGCCCACGCCCGACTGTGTGCAAAGGTGCATCAGCTCCGAAGCCAGGCCATCGCTCACGTCTATCATGGAGGTCGGCTTAATGCCAAGGTTTTTGAAAAGTTCGATAATGTCTACACGCGCCTCCGGTTTTAGCTGGCGTTCCAGGATGTAGTCGTTGCCTTCCAGGTCAGGCTGTAGTTGCGGATTGTCTTTGAAAACAAATTTTTCACGCTCAAGGATCTGCAAGCCCATGTAAGCACCACCCAGGTCGCCGGTTACGCACACCAGGTCTTTTTCCTTTGCGCCGTTTCTGTAAACAATATCTTCCTGTTTCGCTTCTCCGATAGCCGTTATGCTGATAATAAGCCCGCTGGTGCTGGAGGTGGTATCACCGCCCACCAGGTCTACCTTGTATTTTTTGCAGGCATAGAGCATACCCGCATAGAGCTCTTCGAGGGCCTCTACCGAAAAGCGGTTGGAAGCAGCAATGCTCACGGTTACTTGTTTCGGCGTGCCGTTCATCGCGCAGATATCCGACAGGTTTACCGCGATGGCTTTATAGCCTAGGTGCTTCAATGGAGCGTAAGTCAGGTCGAAGTGAACGCCCTCTACCAGCATATCGGTAGACACCAGGGTGCTTTTATTGTTATCATATTTGATGACGGCTGCGTCATCGCCAATACCTTTCAGAGATGATTCAGGATTATAAATTTCTACGTGTTCCGTCAAATGATTGATCAATCCAAATTCCCCGAGGGACGTTAATTCTGTTCTTCCGCTATTTTCTAACATGTTCTTTATATTTCAGGGCTTTCTCTATTTAAATGTGAATTGCACTTTGTGTGTACTGTTCTTTGTCCATTATAAGTTGTTTATTGTCCATGGTCTTTGCATACACGTTTGTGTTTGTAAATGTTGTGTATAAACCCAGGCTTGTATCAATGGACAACTTACAATAGACATGGTTCTATTTTAGCTTAACGCAAACATTTTTCGGTTCGGTAAAGAAGTCCAGCGCTTCAAAGCCGCCTTCCCTGCCTACACCCGAGGATTTTACGCCACCGAAAGGCGTTCTCAGGTCGCGGAGCAGCCAGCAGTTTACCCATACGATGCCTGTATGCAGGTTGATAGCTACGCGGTTGGCTTTGGTGATGTCCTGTGTCCATACCGTAGAAGCCAGGCCATATTGTGTGGAGTTGGCATAGAGCATCACCTCTTCTTCCGTGTCGAAAGGCATGATCGTTACCACAGGCCCGAAGATCTCCTCCTGGTTGGTACGACAATCGTAAGCCAGGCCTTCGATGATGGTAGGCTGGACATAATAACCGTTCTCAAACTCCCCGCTAACGGTCTGCCTGCTGCCTCCGCAGAGAACGGTTCCGCCTTCCTCTTTGGCCAGCTCAATGTAGGAGAGGATCTTTTCCATGTGGGGCTTTGAAACGACAGCGCCGATTTTTGTTTTCTCGTCCAGCGGGGCACCGATGGTCAGCTTCTGTGTTTTAGCCACGAAATCCGCCTTGAATTTTTCATAGATCGGTCTTTCTATGAAGATCCTTGAACCACAAAGGCAGATCTGGCCCTGGTTGGCAAAGGAAGAGAGCATGGTTGTGGACAGCATTTTTTCATAATCGCAATCCGCGAAAATGATATTTGGATTTTTACCGCCCAGCTCGAGGGAAAGTTTCTTGAACATCGGCGCTGCCACGGAGGCAATGCCGGCGCCGGTTTTAGTGCCACCGGTAAATGAAATCAGTGGTACATCCGTATGTCCCACGATGGCGTTTCCTACTTTATGGCCGTAGCCGTGCACAATATTTAATACCCCTTTTGGCAGGCCGGCTTTGATGCAGATCTCCGAAAGCAGGTAAGCGGTCATCGGCGTGATCTCGGAGGGCTTGGCTACTACCGTACAGCCTGCTGCAAGGGCCGGTGCTATTTTCCAGCTAAAGAGATATAGAGGCAGGTTCCAGGGAGAGATACAGCCCGCCACGCCCACCGGCTGGCGGAGCGTATAGTTTATTGCCGTGTCTTCCATGCTGTGTGCGTGGGCCGCATAGTGCAGGATGCCTGTTCCATAAAAATGGAAGTTGGCGGCAGCCCTTGGTATATCAACGGTTTTGGCCAGGTGGAGGGGCTTCCCGTTATCGAGGCTTTCCGCTACCGCAAGCTCATGAAGCTGCTCTTCAATGATGGCGGCAATCTTAACCAGGTAGGCGGAGCGTTTGTCTTTCGGCAACACACTCCATGCCGGGAAGGCCGCTTTGGCAGCTGCAATGGCGGTTTCCGCATCACGTTCATCGCTGTCCGGAATATGGGAATACACCACACCGCGCGATGGGTCGTAATTGTCGATATACTGTTTGGATTGCGGCTCAAGCAGCTCTCCGTTGATGTAGTTTTTTAATTTTAACATGGCTCTGAATCAGCTAACGAATGTACGAAAAACAGACGGGAAAATCTAATGTTCCGGATGCCTTGTCGCCTTGCGTTTCAGGGAGCTGGTCCTGTATCGGACTTAGCGGCAAGGCAGTGCTCACAAGTCGTATTTGAGATCACCGTTTATGTAGGTGAGTTCAAAGAAGGACTTGATGAATTTCAGCCGGTACTCTGCGAGCTTCAGCTCCGTTTCCAGCCATTTGCCTTCGCGGGAATTCAGCACGAACAAAGAGCTTTCGCCGTTCTTGAATTTGAGCCGTTCGGCTTCCACGAGGAGTTTGCTGTATACTGCCGAGCGCTCGGCGTTGCTCACCTGTGTGGCTGTTACTCCCAGTGCTTCGAGGGTATAGCGGCGCTTGAAGTTGATCTGATTTTGCTTGTTGGTCGTTTCCAGTTGGTTGCTGTTCGCTTCGAGCGACGCCATTTTATATTCGTTCCTCGATTTACGAAGAAACAGCGGCACGGAAAAGGTAGCTCCCCACTTGTAGTTGTTGGTGTTAAGGTAAGGGTTAAACACATCGTTCGATGCGTTTAGAAAATTGTAGCTTACATCCAACACAGGCTTGATCATCTCCCTTTTCAGGCGTTTTTCCGTGTCAAGCACTTTCTGTTTTGAAGTGTATTGCGCAATCAGTGGATTGGTGGCTTGTTCGGCGGCCATGGTGCGTCCCAGGTTCTTCACAGCCATGGTGTAGAGCAGTTCGAGGCTGTCGGCAAAGGCAGACTCGGGCGCAGGAAGAGCCGAAAGTTGAGGGTTAAGGTAGTGGAGTTCGGTGAGTTTTTTGAAAAATTCGATGGTTCCCGCCTGCTGATCCAGCTGCCTTCCCTGCAGGAAAATAGCCGCTTCGGTCGTATCAATGCTTGGCCGCTCGCCGACAGACGACAGCTCGCTGATACCCCTGAAGCGCTCGTTGGCCAGGTTGGCGAAATAGGCGTAAAGGCTGTTTGCTTTTTTTGCATAAAGGGCTTCGGCATAAGTAACGGAAGCGTTGTACAAAAGATCGTTCATCTGAACCCGTTGTTCGGCATCGTAGTAGTCATAGTAATGCGAAGCTTTTATGACTTCTGCACGCCGCTTATCAAATAAGAGTCCCTGCAAAATGCTTGCTTCCACGCCAATGTAAGGCGTACCCGTATTCGGGGTGTTGCGCTCCGGGTTTAGGTAAAGGCCGTCTCCGTACTGGTAGCCCGCCTTCAGGTATTGCGATGTGAAAATAGGTTGTTTCAGTTCAGCGCTGCCGAAGGTATAGTAGTGGGAGGACTTGAACTGTTTGCTCTCGATCGAAGACGACAGCTGGGGATCGTAGTTGCCTCTCGCTGCTTTTAGCATCCTTTTGCCATATTCGGCGCTGTTCCGGGCCTTGCCGGCCAGCGGGTTTGTTTCTCTCACTTCTTTCAGGAAAACGTTGTAGCTGTAAGGAGCGCCTGTTTGGGAGCAGCAAAGGCCTGCCAGAACCATCAGCAAAAGCGCCAGGCTATTTCTTTTTGACGTCGGCCTCATAGCTCGCTTGTGTTTTCGGTTTGTAAAACTCCGGCGGAAAGCCATTGGCCTTTCGCCACAATTCATAGATCACGGGTACGTTGCCGAGAAGGGCGAAGCCTTTTGCGCCTCCGCCGATCTGGATGGCATCCGGCCAGTGCTCGCCGGTTCTTACAGCCAGCACCCTGAATTTTCCATTAGCCGAAATGACCTTGTCAAAGGTAACGATTTCGGCGCTGTAGCTACCATAACTGATACCAGGCCATCCCGAAAAGACGAATGCCGGCCATCCGTCGAAGATCAGCTGCACATTCTGGCCTTTGCTTATAAGCGGGAGGTCTACCGGATCGATGTAAAGTTCTACAGCCTGCTCTTTCTGTACCGGTACAATGTTGCAAAGCATGCCGCCTTCCTTCACGATCTCTCCCACGCCTTTGAGTGTGAGGTTATTTACATAGCCGTCCTGAGGGGCCAGCACGTAATAATAGGTGCTTCTGAGCGAATAATTGGAAAGCTGGTTTTGCAGTTTGGTGAGTGATCCTTCCGCTTCATATTGCATCGAAATGGTGCTGAACTTATCGGACTCAGCTTTCATCAGTTTTTCATTGTATTCCTGGAGCGTCGTATTCAGTTCCAGTTCCGCGTTCAGGAGCTCATTCTTAGTGGCCGTGATTTTATTATCGGCAGAGATTTTCTTCGCATAAGCCTCCTGTACCTTCACCTTCCGGTTCTCCAGGTCCGTCCTGGAGATCACTCCTTTGCTGAGCAGTTCTTCGTAGCGTTTGAATTGTTCTTCCGCTACCTTGTAGTTATTGGCCGATGCCAGCGCTTCGGCACTGTCGCTCGATAGCTTGGCCTTTACCTGTAGGATTTTGTTTTTGACCTGTTCTGTTTTCAGCCGCAGCGCTTTGTTGATCGCGTCAATCTGCTCGTTGATGGCCGCCACCTTATTTTCGTAGGAAACCAGTGATACTTCTTTTGCTTTCACTTGCGATTCCGACCGCTGTACAAGCAGGGAATCCATGTATTCTTCCTTGATCTCCGAAATAAAAGCGATCGTGTCGTTTTTGCGTACGAGATCGCCGTCCCTGATATACCACTTTTCGACACGCCCGGCAATCCTGGAGGTCACCTGCTGTGGTTTGTTCTCGGGGTTGAGCACGCTTACTTCGCCCCGCATGTCAACGCTCTGGGTCCATGGCAGAAAAAGAATGAAGAGGCAGGTCAGTAGAGCACCGTAGAACAGGCGCTTCATTTGTTTTGCATAATTGGGGCGGTACACCTGGCGTGAGGCGTTCAGGTAATGACCTTCGTCTGAACGGAGGTACGATTCGTCGGGAGATTTTGTAAAGAGTGATTCGATCTTGTAAAGCGCGGTGACGATATCGTAGCAGGTTCCGAGGCTTCCCACCAGCTTTTCCACAGAATTGATCACGAGGAGAATAATGATTTCCGACGCGACAAACTGGCCGATGTTTAGCTCTCCGATTTGTACCAGGTAAGCACCCAGGAACAGCAGAACGCTGATAAAAATGATCTTTACGAAGAGGATGCCTTTGTATTGCTTCTCGAATGTATCATAGTAGTCTTTACGGTGATCGAGGTAGGAGCTCAGCTCCGAATCGATCTTGTCTTTGTTTAGCTCACCCGAGTTGAGGGTATCGAAGATCTGGTACTTTTGGGTGGACGTGCCGATGTTGGCGTCCTGTGCCTTTTTTCCGTAATAGGCCACGATCAGGTAGAAGATCACGCCAAGAACCACGGAGAAGATCACAAACCAGCTGCTGTATGCCGGAAGCAGAAGGATCCCGAAGATGATGGAAATGATGGAAAAGGAAAATTCCAGCAGGATCTTTCCAATGCCTTTTTGGAGTGTCACCACCTCGAAAAAGTGAGCGATCTTTTGCTGCACGATCTGGCGATCGTCCATGACTTTGGTTATGCGTTCGGTAAGGCCGCAGAAGATGCGCTCCTGGAGGGTTTCGTTCAGGCGCATTTGCCATAACTGAAGCAGCCCGATGAAAAGGCTTATTGCCACCGTGAGCAGGCTCAGCAAAAAGAGCGAAGCCGAGAATCTGCCGGCCATGATGTAAGTGATGATGCCCTGGATTGTAAGGGGTATGGTCACGTATAGCGCTCCCTGCACAAGCGCCAGGGCATAAATGTTATAAACGACCTTTTTTTCCCTGCTTAGCCAGCGAAACAATAATTTTGTTTTTTCATTGAGCATAAAACGTATTAACCTGTCATAGTGCGGAATGAATTTCCTCAGAATTGTAGCATATGCAAATCAAATGCCAGTGAGGTAATGATCTAATAGTGCCTTTTTGTCAGTTTTATAATTGCTATTGAGAGGAAACTCTTCTTTGACAATAAACTCGGAAGGGATCATATAGGAAGGCAGATAGTTCAGCAGAAAACGTTTCAGTTCCTCGTTTATGTTCCGGAATCCGGCACTGTCAACAATCACAAAAGAAATGATCTTTTTGGTGACATGCCCGCTGGTGAGGGGAACCACCGTCGCATTTTTGATGTGCGGGTGTGTGAGCAGCACATTGCTGATCTCCTCCAGCTCAATGCGGTAACCGTTTAGCTTCACCTGGTTGTCGTTACGACCCAGGTAGAAGAACAGGTTGTTTTTGGTGTAGCCCACATCGCCTGTTTTATAGATGCGCCTGCCGTTTTCAAAGATAAAGGCTTTCTGTGTTTTTTCCTCATCTCTGAAATAGCCGATCGACAGGTTTTGGCCCACAAGGCCGATCTCGCCGATGCCGCTTTCCTCATCCTTATTCAGGATCAGCATTTCCGCATTTGGCCGGCAATAACCAATTGGCAGGGCTTTGGGATATTCTGCCAGCACGGCATCTGTAACATCGATGTAAGTCGTTACCACGGTTGCTTCCGTCGGGCCGAAGGCATTCACGACTTTTGCCGTAGGAAAACGCTGCCTGACTTTTTTGACGGTGGCAACAGGCAATTCCTCGCCCATGAAAATAAACTGGTTGATGGCAGGGTAGTGCCCTGCGTTGAACTCCGGCACCGAAAGGTAGATCAATACAAACGAGGGCGTGCATACCAGGGTTGTGGCATGGTACTGTTTCAGGCGTTCCAGAAATCCCAGCCCGCTTTTCAGGATGGCATAGTCATTCAGGATCATCGTGCTTCCTTTTCCGAAGGCGGCAATAAAATCGCAGAGGGAAACATCGAAGCTGAAAGGAGCCTGGTTCATAAATACGGAATCCGCTGTGATCAATGGCCAGCTCAGGTACCATTCCACGAAGCTGTTCAGCGCGCTGCGCGTGATCTGTACACCTTTCGGGGTTCCGGTGCTGCCGGAAGTGAAGAGGATGTAACGCACAGGGTCCAAACCGTTAGTCAGGCTTGTGAATTCGCTAACGGTCTGCTCCCGTACGATCTCAAGATCGTTGAGTATCCGGATCCCGAAAGGCACTTCGCAGGTTTTGGCCGAGCAATTGATAAGGACCTTGCTTCCGGTTTGTTCCCGGATCTTTTCGATCCTGCCCGCCGGCATGATCGCGTCAATAGGAATATAAGGGATATCGAGGGATATCAGTGTCAGCATCGCTACCGGGAACAGGGCTTCTTTCTCGCCATAGATGCACACGGGGTGCCCCTTGGGGATTTCCAGCGCCCTTATTTTTTCGATAAGCTGCAGGTGCAATCCATATACCTCTTCTTCGGTCAGGGTCCTGTCGGAGCCGATAATGAAGGGCTTCTCCGAAAATTTTTCTGTTTCGGTAAAGCCATTTTTCTGAAAGTCGTATCTCATGATCGGATATTATTGATACCTGCCGCTGAATAGATAAAGCGCCACGCAGATCAGGTTAAACATAACGAAAATAGAAAGGTAGCGGATGATTTTCGGGTTCATGCTTCCGAATACGATATCTTTGTCCTGCTTGCGGCACTGGATGGCGTAGGTATTGTGCACCACGCTGTAAATGCCATATACCAGGCCGCTCAGAATAAAATTGGATTCGAAGCCGTTCCAGATCCCCATGAGGAAAAGCGTGAAAAAAATGGCCAGGTTTTGCTTGGCAAGGGGGCTTTTTTTAAGCTTCTGAAAACCATTGAGCCATTTGTAGAAAGGCTTGAAGAAATAATCACCCAGCCAGCTGGTGAGCGAGGCATGCCAGCGTTGCCAGAAATCAGGCGGATTGACGGCGATGAAGGGTTTGTTGAAATTGAAGGGCAGGGCGATTCCCACCAGGTTGCCCATACCCACAGCCATCGACGAGTAACCTGCAAAATCGAAGAAAAGGTAAAAAGCATAAGCATAGACGTCGCTCACACGTTCTCCGGCGCTCAGCCCGTTCTCCGTTGAGCCCTGTAGCCAGTAACGTGCAATGAATTCGGCGATGATGAATTTATAGGCAAAGCCTTTCAGGAATTCCTGCAGGCCGCTGAGGGTCATGGCTGTGCTGATGGATTCATAGCCATTGCGGCTGTTTTCTGTAAAGCGCTTGTAGCGGTCGAGCGGGCCGATGTAGAAAGAAGGTATGAAAAACAGGAAATTGAAGTAATGAATCAGGTCCAGTCGCTCTTCCTTCGTATAGTCAATGCTTACCTGGATGGCACGGAACGTTACAAACGATAAACCTGCAAAGTAAAGGAAGGGCGGATTCAGGTGAACCTTAAGCAATACCATGGGAATAGCCAGGATAATAGCGGAGACCAGGCGGTGGTTGATGCGTTGCGACAGGAAACGGATGTACAGAAAGGTAAAGGTCACATAACCCAGGGCTGCTGCTGTATACCGGAAGTAGAACACAAGGTAGACGACCGTTAGTAAAGCGGTAATCTGAGGATAATAGCGCTTGCCCGAGAAACTACCAAAGAGCCGGACGACCAGCACATAGAGCAGGGCAAAGAGAAAAAAGTCTATGTTGGTAAAAGGCAGCATTTAAAATTGGGCGTATACAAAGGAGAAATCCGTATGCGGGGTATTATGAGCGTCTTTGTTATTATAATTATATAGATAATAACCGCCGATAATGATCACGGCGTAGAGCAGGACATTTCTCAAAAATAGCTGGAGCTGTTGCTGGTTAGTCATGGTAATTGGATAAAATGAAACGGTCGATCTGGTACCAGCCCAGATCGTAGGGATGCATGATGTCTTCCAAAACGCCCTTGCGGTAAGATTTCATATTGTCATCATACATGTTGAGGGTTTTGAATCCTTTTTCTTTCAGGCGCAGGGCCACCTCCTGTATGGTCGGGCTCAACGTTTCCAGGTTCTCATGTGCCAAAGGGTTGAGTGGCATGATCACAAATAAAGGCTTGAGCTGGTTTGCCTCCAGGAAATGCACCAGGGCTTCGAAGTCTTTGTATTCCTGGTTATGGTCCGGTTCAACAGCCTCCACCTTTTTTTTCGGACGGCCTTTCAGCCAGCTTTCATAGTAGCTGTTTTCCACGCCGATGTCGTTGCTTGTGCTGATGAGCTTGAAATGAGTTTCCGAGGCCTTGAAGAGTGAATCCCAGTTAATCTGACGGTTGCTGAAATGGTAAGGCTTTACCGGAAGGTGCGAAAGCTGTTCCATCAGGCGGTGCTGAGCTGTCAGGTAAGCATCACGCTGCTCCTGAAAGGCAATTTCGGCATCGTCGGCTTTCTGAAAAGGATAGTTGAAAAAAGAATTCAGAGGCAGCTCTTTCTTTTTGCTCATGGCCCGGAGCACCGCGTCGGGCTTGCTGATCTTATCGTAATTGGTGTAGATGTACTGCTCCAGGTGTCGGCGTGTGGAAGCATCGATGCTGCTGTCGCGGTAGATCTGGTAGAGGTAGTCGGGCGGGCAGAACTCGAAGAAGGAGCTGAGTGAAGTGCCGGAGGCGTATTGTTTCTCGAACCATCCCGGCGAGAGGATGATGGTGATCCTGGACTCCTTCAGAACCGGCTTGTTGGCGGCGAGCGTTGTGAGGATGGCAAGGCATTGAAAGCCCGCATGCCCCACAGCCAGGAACTGGTCGCTTGAATGTTCGCGGCAAAAAAAGCGGTAGGCGATTCCCGGAAGGTGGTGCGAGGTGAGTTCGGAAGAGCCGAAGAGTACAGGCACGCCTTTCTTCATGGCTACGGCCAACGCCATTTCATGCGTGATGTCGTTCGGGTAAAACCTGTCGAAGTTATGAAGGGACTTTAAGGTATTGGCTGAAAAGCGTGAAGCGACCGTTTGCTGCGGGCCGTCATCGTTACTGCGTAAAAAAAGAAAAGCTAAAACAATTGCAATGCCAGCTGGCAGGAAGTGGAAGAGTAGGATGTTTTTAAAAAAACCGGCCAATGTTTTTTGTTATGAATGGTATACTATTGAGAATAAGCACGTCATCAGCAGCCTTGAATAACTTAGCCCTTTTTCCCCTCGATGTAGGCGCTGATCTTTTCTGCCGTGCTGAAATTTTCCAGCGTGATCTCGGTAAAGGGAATGGAAATGCCGAATTCATCTTCAAGCGCAGTAGCCAGGTCGACCACTAAAATAGAGGAAAGAACTCCCGATTGAAATAATTCATCTCCGTCGTTCACTTTTTTGAAGGCTACTTCTTTGATCTTTTCTTTGACGGTATCAATGGTTCCCGGCATAGTTTTAGGGTTGTTTTTAGGTGTTTGGTATTAACAATCTGGTATCAGCAAGTTTTCCGTGTAAATATACTAAAGAGTTTTTATATCGGTTATTAATACATATTTTTATACTGAATTATCCGCTTCTGCATGAGAGTTGCTTTGAGTCTGTTTATTGTTTTAGGTTTTGCTGTCTGTGTTCGGGCGCAGGATCTGATCTATACCATTTCGGGCAGCAAGTTCCAGGCGAAGGTCACGGAGGTGAATACCACCGATGTGAAATACAAGGATTTCTCCAACCTCGAAGGGCCTGTTTATGTGATCTCGAAGCGTGAAGTGGTGCTCATCAGATACAGCGACGGCTTCACACAGATCATCAATGATAATCCTCCGGCCCTGCTACCAAAATCGTCAGAAGAAAAAGCGGGCCCGGCCCGTCCTGGTATGGCCGAGAAAAAGCCGCTGAACCTCTACTACCTGAATAAGAACCTGATCTCGATCAATGCCCTTGCGCTGATGAACGGGGATCTGACCTTGCTCTACGACAGGGAGCTGCTGGATAGCAGGCTTTGCCTGACCTTCATGGGCGGTTATAATTTTAATCCAAATACCGGCCCGCTCAATGCCATTATCCGGAGCTCGTGGCTGCAAAGCAAAAAAAACTACGATGCCGGCTTCGGGATCAGCTTCATGCCCCGCAATACCAGGCGCGCGCAGTACTTTGTGGGCTTGCTTGGCAAATACATGTCCTACGATTACGAGGAGAATGAGATTGTGAATAACCAATCGGTGCTTACCCAAAAAACCGGCTCGCAGCTTGCTGTAATGATCAATAATGGCTGGGTATTCCGGATCACGCCTACCTTGAATATGAAATTTTTTGCGGCGATAGGTATTCCTTCTTATAGTTCGCCCCTGACAGATAACAGCTTAAAAGCAATTCCCAAAGCGTACATCGGCTACTGTTTTGGTTATAGATTCTAATGATGCAGTTACGCGCTTTACATATCCTTTTTGTGTTGCTTGTTATGGCAGGCAGCAGCGCTTATGCACAGGATCAGCTGTTCTTCCGTAAAGGAACACGGGTGCCCTGCAGGATCATCGCCATTTCCGAAAAGACCATCACTTACAGGGATACGGTTCCGGATGCGCCATTGATCACCGTTCCTAAAACAGATGTGATCCTCGCCGAATACAAAACAGGGCAGGTCTATATTTTCAGCTCGGAAACGGCTCTCGTAGCGGTGCCTGCGGAAGTGTTTGAATCCCGCGAGCAGCGCAAAGAGCGCAAGATGAAAGAATGGAAACTCAAAGAGCAGGAGCTGTCCGATAATATCCTTGGATTTTACATTCCTGAATTGCTGTTTGGCCGCCTCACGGTTTCCTATGAGCGCCTCCTGGCAAATAAATCGGTGGGCATAAAAATCCCGGTGAGCCTTACTTACGACTCCTTCGGTGCGCTGGCGCAGGCCAGTGCGAATTCCACATCCAATAATACAGGTACCGTTGTAAGCTCGCCAATAACCCGTACCAAAGGCGTTAATTTCATCACAGGGGTTGATATCAGCTACTACTATGATCTGAAACCGGAATTGAAATACTATTTCGGGCCACGGATCCGCTACGGCACCGACCAGATGCTGGGAGGCATAGAAGGCCTCAGCTTCCAGCTGCAAAACGGCATTTTCAGGAGCCGTGGGAAAAAGATGACCAGCACCATTGGCATTGGCTTCGGCTTTGTAAAAGTGCTGGATTTCGGCTTTCCGACTAACAGGGATACGAGGCAGGTTTATCCCTGGGGCTCGTTCACCTGGCGACTTGGTTTCAGGTTGTAGCGTGTTTCGTAGCCTGCGTTGCCTTGCAGGCCACCGCTGTGGATGATCAGGATGTTATCGTCTTTAGAAATGTTTCCCTGTTTGATGAGATCGAAAACCGCATAGCATACTTTCGCGGTATAAACGTAATCGAGCGCGATGCCGAACGCATGCTCAAACCAGGCTTTGAAATCAAGGAGCTCCTGTGTATGACGTGCATAGCCGCCGAAATGATAGGCGTTTACGATGCTGCTTTTCGGAAGGTCACTTACAGCATCGTATTTCAGGACGTTGATGCCATGAAGTGTCTGATGGGCTTCCAGGGACTTTGCCAGGCCTTTAAACGTCGTGCCCGTTCCGTATGCGCAAAAAATACGGTCAAAGGCCTGCGTGTTATTTCCTAAAATGCCCTCGCAGCCTTGCTGCCCCAGGGCGTTGTCGCCTCCTTCCGGAATGATGTAAGCATCGGGAAAGCGCCGGCCCAGCGCCTGCAAATAGCGTTCCTCGTCTTTTTGCCTGTATTCTTCGCGGCTCACAAAGAGTAGCAGCATTCCTTGTTCTTTGGCTCTGGAAAGGGTGGCGTTGCTTTGCGACGATGCTTCGCCGCGAATGATGCCGATGCTCTGAAAACCCTGCCGCTGGCAGGCCGCAGCAGTAGCTGCAATGTGGTTGGAAAACGCGCCGCCGAAAGTCAGGATCGTGCTCTTGCCAAGCTCCCGGGCTTTTGCCAGGTTCAGCTTCAGCTTGTACCATTTGTTGCCGGAAATTTCCGGATCGATGAGGTCGAGGCGGAGCATGAACAGATGGCGGCCTTCGTGGCTCAGAGGAGTAACTATGGGAACGTTGTATAACAAAATAACCGGCGATGTTTTTTTAATGCCTGTCTGAGTCAAGCCACTCGGCCATATTCCACATGATTGAACATGCCCCGACCGGTGCTGCTTTGAAGTTGGCGTTGTCAACCTGGGCCAGCACCATCAGCCTTTTTCCAAAGAGTAAGTGCCATCTTGAAGCGTGTGCGAAACTATCCAGTAAGAGATGGATCTGGTTGGTGTCAATGCTGTCCAAATGCCTGAATACGACCACCAGACCGCTTTCCTGGATCTCCAATTCTGAGAGGCAATCGTTTAGCGCGGCAAGGTTTTCGCCATAATAGTCGGGGAAGCTCAGCTTTTGCCTGAGCTGCTGGTGCATCACTTTCCCACTGGTCCAGGTGCTGCAATCAAAGCCGACGATGGCGTACTGTTCTCTCTCGAGCCATGTTAAGTCATTTTCTAAAACTGCCATGTTCCAGTACAGGCTTGTCCAGCCATTTTTGAGAATTGCCCAGTCAAGGCGTTTCCACACATCGGGTTCGTTTTGAAAAATTGCCATGCGCTGTCCGTCGTTTTTTATGAGTCTGTTTTTGTTTTGTCCATGAACGCAAAGGAATACATCTGCAACAGATTCGGATCTGTAATGCCATCCTCCGAATCCTTACTGAATCCAAGTTCTACACCAGCCCTGGTGCTTAGTGTTATGGCAAACTGGTTGCCGGATTTGCAATAGTCGATGTCCTCTTTGTTTAGCTGGTTTTGCACATAAGCCAGGCTAAGCTTTGAATGATCTTCCAGTATCCATGCCTTGAGATCCAGGCTTTCGCCTCCGTCGAGTTCGTGGAGGTGATCGCAATAGATCAGGAACAGGATGTTCTGTTTGTTGAAATGAAATTCAATGTTGCCATAGGTCCAGATGGCATATTTCGGGTGAAGGAAGTTCTCGGAGAAACCATCCGGATCCGGGAAATTATTCAGGATCCATTCCTTTGTTTGCCCTAACTTGATGTAGTCAAACGTACCATGTTTAATAAACGCTAAAAAATCGATATTTATTTTAGTCGGGAGTTTCATGGTGTTTTTCAAGCGGCTATTTAAGGGTTTCAGTACAGCCGATTACGGTTTGTGAAAAAGAAAACAGTTGTTCCTCAAATATACGCACATTCCGGGTCGGATGAATGCCTTCTCCGTTTTTTAAATACACATCGCCGGGGACGCGCTTGAGTAATTGTAGCGGAAAGTATCGCCACGACTCGTTGTGACGGGAACGGAGCCAAGCCTTTGCACTCCGGTGCAATGCGTTGTGGATAGAAGGGCACAGCACCGGCTTTGAATGAAGGCTGCGTGAAGCCCGCCTGAATGACGAAGTCGGACAGGGATAGGACAGAGATCCTTTTTTGCCGTCTCTTTGCAAAAAAGATTGGCATGATAGCCTGATCCATCCCGGGCGCTTTCGGGATGGGCAGGCCCAAACATGGATGAAGATGTTCCTCACAGCCTTATCCGGTTTCATGTTGCAACATCCGCTAAAATATTAATACCTTTATGGCATGTTTAAAAAAGAGCTGGACCCGGAAGATTTTTATTACAGTCCCGAAGGCTATATCGTATTTACGGAAAAGTACCACCTGAAGCGTGGCCACTGCTGCAAGAGCGGCTGTAAGCATTGCCCTTACGGCTACGATAAGAAAACCGGCGGCTTTACCAGAGATAAGAAAAGCTGATGGCTGTCCGGCTTTCCAGTGTCATAATAGTTTAGGATATTTGATGATATAAACCCTTTTTGTTTTGCTGAAACTTACCGAACTCAATAATGACCAGGTCAATTACGCCAATATCGGCCTGATGCTGCTTTCCTGCGTGGTGGCGTTTATTCTGCCCTTCGAGCTCTTCCTGTTCTCTTATGCGGTGCTGGGGCCATTGCACTACCTCACGGAGATCGGCTGGCTGCATAAGAAAAACTATTTTACCAAAGGCAAATACGATTTTATAGCCCTGGCTTTTCTTTGCGTGCTGGTGTTTTATTTTTCCCTTGTGCGCCCGGTCAAAAGCGACACACTGGTGCCTAACATCATAACCTTCGGGCTTGTGATCGCTGCTGTTTTTGTATTTGTAAAGGATAACCTTTACCGGGCGGCCTTGTGTGTGCTGGCGCTGGTGGGGCTTGCCACGGCTAAATTCGGCAATTATTATTTCATGTGGATCGGGGTGTTCCTGCCCACGATCATCCACGTATTTGTATTTACCTGGGCATTCATGCTCTATGGTGTACTCAAGAACAAATCGCTTTCGGGCTACCTATCCATCATCGCCCTGTTGCTCATCGGCTTTTCCTTTTTTGTGATCACGGCGCCGCAGCTGCAATACCAGGTTTCAGACTACGTGGGTAAGAGCTACGAACTGTTCAGCCTGCTCAACAAGTACCTGATCGCCATCTTTGGGCTCACGCCATCCATCGACGATACGACAGTGTTTCATACCAATGCGGGCTTCATCATCATGCGCTTCATTGCCTTTGCCTACACCTACCATTACCTGAACTGGTTCTCCAAAACCTCCGTCATCAAGTGGCACCTGGTTCCTAAAAAAACACTCCTCATCACCCTTGGCTTATGGATCTTTTCTGTAGCCCTGTACCTTGTAGATTATGGGATTGGCCTGAAGGCACTTTATTTTCTAAGCTTTTTGCATGTTTTTCTCGAATTCCCGCTCAATATCACCTCTTTCCAGGGCATCTTCAAATCCGTGTTTTCTTTCAGGAAATAGCCCGCTACAGGGCGCTTTTCAATAAAAATATGTATATTAGTCACTTCAAAAAACAAGTTTTGTGAAGATTTCCAAAGAATTAAAGATCGGCGTTGTTGTTACCGCGGCGATAGGATTATTTATATACGGTTTCAACTACCTGAAGGGAAGTAATTTATTCAGCCACAAATACGTCCTCTATGCCGTTTATCCCGAGATCGACGGCCTGATTGAGGCCAACCCTTTATTGGTAAACGGCTTCAAAGTAGGGCAGATCAACGAGATCTCGCTTACCCAGGATAAAAACGGAAAATACCAGGTGCTCGTAACCTTTTTGCTGACGGAGGACATAAAGATTCCAAAAAACTCGGTAGCAAGGGCTGTGAGCTCCGATCTGCTGGGCTCCAAAGCGGTAGAGATCATTTACAGCGACGAAACAACCTTTGTGGAATCGGGCGATACCCTGCGCGCCGAGTCGGAAGAGGGAATTAAAACGGCAGTGAGCAAACAGTTAGCCCCTTTGCAGAAAAAGGCGGAGAGCCTGATCTCGTCAATGGATTCGGTCATGACGGTTGTAAGCGGTATTCTCAATACCAAAACCCGCGACAACCTCGACAAATCGTTTGAAAGCATCAAGAAAGCCATCCAAAGCCTGGAGCAAACGGCGTATAAGCTGGATGACCTGATGGCCTCAGAAAAAGCCAGGATCTCGGCGATCCTCATCAAGCTCAATAACCTGGCTACCATGCTGGATAATGACAAGCACAAGATCGACAACATCATTACCAATTTCAGCTCCATGTCCGACAGCCTCGCCAAATCGAACCTGAAAAGCGCTGTGAACAATGCCGACAAGACTTTGAAGGAGCTGAGCGAGGTGGTGGCCCAGATCAACAGCGGAAACGGAACGCTCGGCAAGCTCATCAAAAACGACTCTTTGTATAAGAACCTTACCAGCGCCAGCGCCGACCTCGATAAGCTCCTGATCGACCTGAAAGCGCGTCCGGGACGCTATATCCACATTTCTGTATTCGGCTCGAAAGACAGGCATAAAGACGACGAGTCGCGCCCCGGCGCGACGGCAAAACCATAAATTTTTTTACCATGATGATTTCCATTATCCTATTCGCTATACTCCTGATCGTTGGCAGTACGTTCTTTTTTCTGAATTCAAAAAAGATCCGCCGCAACATTTTATTGGGTAAAGATATTTCCATTACCGATAACCGGGGCGAGCGCCTTAAAGTGATGACGCTGGTAGCCTTCGGCCAGAAGAAAATGTTCGCCAGGCCCATTCCGGCTATTCTGCACCTGTTCCTGTACGCCGCCTTTGTGATCACCCAGGTAGAGTTACTGGAAATTATCTTCGACGGATTATCCGGCCATCACAGGGCTTTCAGGGCACTACTCGGCGGCTTTTATACCTTTGTGCTGAGCTTCATTGAGATCCTTTCGGTACTGGCCTTTGTCGGCACCATCGCGTTTTTATCAAGAAGGAATTTACTGAAAGTGCCGCGCCTGGTGAAGAGCGAGCTCAACGGCTGGCCAAAGCTCGACGCCAATCTGATCCTGATCGGTGAGCTGACCTTATTGTGTTTCATCTGCATGATGAACGGCGCAGACGAAGTGCTGTATGCAAGAGGAGCCTCGCACGCCCAAAACCTCGGCGATGGATCTTTAGGCCTGGCGGTTACCAGTCATTTAGGGCCATTGCTTTTCGGAGGCCTGTCTACCGAAACCCTGCACATTGTGGAACGCGTGGGCTGGTGGGGGCACATCATCATTGTATTCGCATTCCTCAATTACCTGCCTTTCTCGAAGCACCTGCACATTTTGCTGGCCTTCCCGAATACCTTTTTCTCAAATTTAAAACCGAAAGGGCAGTTCAAAAACTTGTTTGAGGTAACGGATGTGGTGAAACCTAATTTCGATCCTTCCTATCAGCCGGTGCTTGATCCGAATGCGCATATTAAGTTCGGCGCTAAGGATGTGATGGACCTGAACTGGAAGCAATTGCTGGATGCATACTCCTGCACCGAGTGCGGGCGCTGTACGGCAGCCTGCCCGCAGAATATCACAGGCAAGGCGCTTTCGCCGCGGAAGATCATGATGGATACCCGCGACCGACTGGTGGAAGTCGGAAAAAACATCGATGCCAACAAAGGCACGTTTGTGGACGATGGCAAGTCGTTGCTGGGCGATTACATCAAGCATGAAGAGATCTGGGCCTGCAATACCTGCAATGCCTGTGTTCAGGAATGCCCGGTGAATATTGATCCTTTGGCGATTATCATGGACCTGCGCCAGCAGTTGGTATTGGAGCAAAGCTCGGCGCCGAATGAGCTGAACGGGATGTTCACCAACCTGGAGAACAATGGTGCGCCATGGCAGTTTAGCCCTGCCGACCGTGCCAATTGGATTCATGAGCAGTAGAAATAGTAGTGAGGGGAAAGTGGGCAGCAGGCAGCGAGCGATTTAGCAAAAAGCAAACAGGTAATAGTTGAAAGAAAGTAACATATCTATAGAATGAGTAATCAGGGGTATAAAGATTTGGTCGTATATAAAAAAGCTTATAGCGCTGCTATGGCTATTTTTAAGGAGTCGAAATCATTCCCAAAAGAAGAGCTTTATTCTTTGACGGATCAGATCAGAAGATCGTCGCGTTCGGTTTGCGCTAATATGGCTGAGGGCTACAGGAAGAGAATATATCCAAAGCACTTTGTCTCTAAACTGAGCGACTCAGATGGAGAATGCGCAGAAACAATGGTGCATCTTGATTTTGCAAAAGATTGCGGATATATGAGTAAAGAAACACATCAATTAATTATAGAAGAATATTTACAAATAGGAAAAATGTTAGGTAGTATGATGAATTCACCGGAAAAATTTGCGGCGAAGAAAACTGCCAACTGACTTTCTGCTAACTTAAATACTTATTATGGATGCATTAAAAGTTCCAACCATGCAGGAAAAGATTGCCAGGGGTGAAACACCGGACATTTTGTTCTGGGTGGGTTGTTCGGGCAGCTTTGACGACAGGGCGAAAAAAATCACGAAGGCCATTGTGCGTATCTTAAACCATGTGGGGGCCAACTTTGCAGTTCTCGGTGTCGAGGAATCCTGCACAGGTGATCCCGCCAAGCGCGCAGGCAATGAGTTCCTGTTCCAGATGCAGGCCATGCAGAACATCACTGTTCTGAACGGCTATGACGTGAAAAAGATCGTTACCGGATGTCCGCATTGTTTTAATACGATCAAGAACGAATACCCGGAGCTGGGAGGAAAATATGAAGTGATTCATCACACGCAGCTGGTACAGCAGCTCATCGACGAAGGAAAGCTGAAAGTGCAGGGCGGGCAATTCAAGGGAAAGAAGATCGTGTACCACGATCCTTGCTACCTGGGCCGTGCCAACGATGTGTATGAGGCGCCACGGGAAGTCATCCGGAAACTGGATGTGGAGCTGGCGGAAATGAAGCGCAGCCGCGAAAAAGGTTTATGCTGCGGCGCTGGTGGAGCGCAGATGTTTAAGGAAGCGGAGAAAGGGACCAAAGAGGTGAACGTGGAGCGGGCGGAAGAAGCCCTTTCGCATAACCCGGATGTGATCGCTGTAGGCTGCCCCTTCTGCAATACCATGATGACCGATGGGGTGAAACATTTCAACAAAGAAGATAAAACGAAAGTGCTGGACGTGGCAGAGCTGATCGCTTCGGCCAACGAGCTTTAAGCCTTTACTCATCCCCTTTACTTTATTAAACATATCCGAATGAGATCAGTTCTTATCTATCTGTTTGCCGCCTTTTGTGTGATATACCTGGGCAGTTGCCGGCCATCCACATCTGCTGCCGACGAAAAGCAATCCAGGCACCTCGACTCGATCACGGCTATCATCAACTCGCCGGAGCTGAAGGCCCTGAATCAAAAGATTCTCGACAACCCAAATGATGCAGGACTTTACCATGAGCGGGCCAAAGTATTATTGCAGCTGAAGCAGCTCGAAGAGGCCATCAACGATGCCAAGCGCTCCCTGCGCATCGACAGCACGAAAGCAGAATATTACATTACGGAAGCAGATATTTTTTTCGCAGCCAATCAAACGCGTAATGCCAAAGATGTGCTCGAAAAAATCGTGTTGAAGTTTCCGGAAAACACGGAAGGTTTGCTGAAACTGGGCGAGCTGTTCTTTTATGTGAAACAATATGAGAATGCTTTCGCGGCTATCAACAAGGCGCTGAAAATAAACCAGAACCTGGCACAGGCCTATTACCTGAAAGGCAGTATCTATAAAGAAACGGGTGATACCGCCAAAGCTATTTCCAGCCTCGAAACGGCGGTAGAGCAGGATAATAAGAACTATGGGGCTTTCCTTCACCTCGGGATGATTTACGGAGCGCGGAAAAATACCATTGCCGTCGAATATTACGATAATGCTATACGAATCAATCCTACGGCCGAAGTATTTTACGCCAAGGCCAAACTCATGCAAGACCTGGGCAGATTTGATGAAGCTGTGGCCATATACGAGCAGATCCTGAAAGGAGATCCGCAGAATGAGTTTTCGTTGTACAACCTGGGAGCGATTCACCTGGAGGTGAAAAAAGATCCGTCCAAAGCGCTGGATTATTTCTCGAAAGCCATTGCCGTCAATCCTAAATACGCAGAAGCGTATTTTGCAAGAGGCGTGTGTTACGAAGAGCTGAAAGAAAAAAAGAACGCCTACGAAGATTACACCACCTGCCTCAGGCTGAAGCCGAACTACGAGCCGGCAGTGGATGCGCTCAATGCACTGGGTAAGGCAGATTAACGGTTTCGTTTCTTTTTGCTGCGCAGGTAGAAAAGCAGTGCCTTGAATACCTTTGGAATTTGCTTTACCATTTTCAACATGGAACATAAACTGATCGCCTACTTCTCGCGGTTTTCAAGCTTTACGCAGGAAGAAGCCCGGGCCCTGAAGGATAGCATGCTCATTAAGACACTTGAAAAGGGCTCCTTTCTTCTGAAAGAAGGGCAAGCCAATAAGGCTTCCTATTTTGTGCTGAATGGCTTGGTACGTCAGTACAGGCTTATAAACGGAGAAGAAGTAACCACCGCGTTTTACACGGAAGAGCAATGGATCATCTCCCTGACAGCTTTTACAGAGGATACAGCCGCTACGGATTACCTGATTTGCGATGAAGAGACGACGGTGGTGATTGGCAATGAAGAAAAAGCTCAGAAGCTGTTCCGCGACTTTCCGCGCTTTGAAACCATTTCGAGGGCTGTGATGGAAACCGTATTTGCAGAGCAGCAGAAAACCATGATGTATCACCTCACCGCCGGCCCGGAGGAAAAATACCGCCGCCTGCTGGAAACCAGGCCCGGCCTCGTACAGCGTGTGCCGCAATACCAGCTCGCCAGTTACATCGGTGTGAAACCCGAATCGCTGAGCCGGATCCGGAAACGCATGGCCCGGCAATAATCTTTTCTCTCACGAATCTCATACATAAAAAAATGAATCTTATTCTGAAAACGCTTTGGATGAGCGCTCTCTCACTGGTAGCTTTAACCTCTGATGCTCAGGCAAAGAGCAGCTTCAAAGCCAAAGAAGTCTACCACTCCAAAGAGTTAACCATCACTCAGATCAGCGAAAATGCTTTCGAGCATACTTCCTTCAAACAGACCAACGATTTCGGCAATGTCCCCTGCAACGGCCTTGTGGTACAAAACAGCCATGAAGCCATAGTTTTCGATACGCCCACCAACGACAAGAGCGCGGAAGAGCTGATTGCCTGGATCAACGAAACCCTCCATTGTAAGATAAAGGCTGTTATCCCAACGCATTTCCACGACGATTGCCTGGGAGGGCTCCATGCGTTTCACCAGCATCATATTCCGTCTTATGCCTCTTTCAGAACCATTGATCTGGCCACCAGAGATCATGCAGCTGTTCCTGAAAACGGGTTTAAGGATTCCCTGGTGTTGAACGTCGGGGATGAACGTGTGATCGCCACATTTTTCGGAGAAGGGCATACCAAAGACAATACCGTTGGCTATTTTCCCGGCGAAAAGATCCTGTTTGGCGGTTGCCTGGTCAAAGAGCTGGATGCCGGCAAAGGGTATCTGGGCGATGCAAATGTGGCGGCCTGGCCTGCTACCGTTGATGCTGTGAAGAAGGCTTACCCGGATGTGAGGATCGTGGTTCCGGGGCATGGCGCTTACGGGAACAAAGCATTGCTGGATTATACGATCCGGTTATTCAAGGCTCCGTAAGGAATAGAAGCGATGCTGCAAGGGGAAACAAAAAACCCCGCAACTTTCGTAACGGGGCTTCCTGCGTTATTTAATTTAAACTTATGCTTCTGTGTTTTCTGATGCTTCCGCTGTGTTTTCAGCTTCAGGAGCAGTTTCTTCAGCAGCTGGCGTGTTTTTAGCAGCAATTTTAGCCGCTTTCGCTTCTTTAGCTGCTTTTTCAGCTTTTAATTTGTCTTCAGCCGCTTTTTTAGCGCCGGTAGATAAGTCATCTTTTTTAGAGTTGATTTTTCCTGCTTTGGTATCTAACCATTTAGCAAAACGCTCTTCAACCTGTGCTTCGGTTAAAGCACCTTTTTTAACACCGTCTAATAAGTGTTTTTTCATTAAAACACCTTTGTACGATAAAATTGCCCTGCAGGTATCTGTAGGAACAGCACCGTTTTGTAACCATTTTAAGGTTGAATCAAAATTCAGGTCGATCGTTGCCGGGTTTGTGTTAGGATTGTAAACACCTAATTTTTCGATAAAAGCTCCGTCTCGTGGTGCACGACCATCCGCTGCTACTACGTGGAAAAACGCTGCGTCTTTCTTACCGTGTCTTTGTAGTCTAATCTTTACTGCCATTTTCTTGGTTTTTAAGTTTGGGCTGCAAATATCGGTAATTTTATTTAATCAACATCCTGCTTTTAAAAAATATTTTTATAAATGCCTATATATCATTAATTTGACTATTTTTGTATGTTAAAATCAACAAGCTATTCCCTGCTTTACCGATCCTCGGGCTGGTTCTGTATGGGAACCAATTAGTTATCAGGCATTTAAAATAAAATCTATGAAATTACAAGAACGCGGCACTTTATTAATTCCTATTGACTTTACCGAACAATCCCTTTTAGCAATTAAGCAAGCTTATAATTTAGCAAAATATACCCATTCCAAAATCATTTTGTTGCACACCTACGACAAAGTAGGAGAGGAGCGTTATGAGGACCTGAAAGCCCTCAGCAAGCAAACGCAGCAGGAAAGCGGTGTCCCTACCGAATTCATGAATGTGAAAGGCAATATATACACCGAGGTGCCGAGGATTGCGGAAGAAATAAAACCAGCCATTGTGATTGTAGGCCTCGAAAGCCACATGAGCTCCAAAAACATTGTAGGGGCCAGCGCTTCCAAAATGATCCGTGAATGCAAGTGCCCGGTGATCTCTATTCGCGGCAAAGAGCACAGGGACGGCTGCGAGAATATTTTATTGCCGCTCGACCTGTCGAGGGAATCGCGCGAGAAAGTGGATGTGGCAGTACAATTTGCTCACTACTTCGGCGCTTCCATCCGTATCTTAGGCGTGTTCAGTCTGTCCGACAATGCCTACGAGAACCAGCTGCTCGCATACTCGCATCAGGTAAAACAATACATCAAAGGAAAAGGCATTTCCTGTTCCAATAAATCCCTGGCCAGTGATAAGGTTGCCGAAACGGTGGTAGAATACGCCAACAAAATTGAGGCGGATCTCATCATCATCATGAATAAGCCAACCCTGAGCATCAAGGAATTTTTCAGCGGCACCGAGGCACAGAAAGTAGTAGATATCAGCAACCTCCCTGTGATGACCATCAACCCTGAGAAAAAAGAAAGCATGACCCACTTCGGGACAGGCTTCTAATCTTATTCCTGTTTATATTAAATTACTGTTACGCTAAAGGAGCAATCACTTTGCTGTATCATTTCTTTGGGCGCCCGGGCGGGCCGGCTTTCGGGCTTCGCTTCGCTGCGGTTCTTTACTGCGCAAGGAGCAGGCGCAGTAAAGGAACTAAACCCTTCGCGTCCCTGGCGCAGGCTTAACTTAAAACCAGGGCTGTACCATTTATTGGAATCTCGCGCCCGGGATGGAGCGGTCTGTTTGAGCTCCTTTTGGACTGTCCCGAAGGGCAGTCTAAAAGAGCGAGTAGCGACAGCCCGTAAGGCGCCCAAAAAAATAAGTATTCCTGGTTGAATTTTTTTTATGCTTGCACATATATCTGTCAATTTCCCTAATTTATTTCTCCTTAATTAAGCACTTAGTCGTATATTAGCCATTCATTTTCGTATGAATTTATTTTTTCATTTAGGCCGTTATTTCCTCCTTATTAAACGCGTGTTTAGTAAGCCCGAAAAGATGTCGGTGTACATGAAACAAATCGTGCATGAGATCGATAACATCGGCATCAGTTCCCTGCCCATCATTGCCATCATTTCCTTTTTCATGGGGGGCGTTATCACTATCCAGTCTGCCTTTGGCTTCACGAGCCCGCTGGTACCACTGTATGCGGTAGGCTTTACCGTGCGCGAGTCCATGCTGCTCGAGTTTTGTCCTACTATCGTTTGCCTGATCCTGGCCGGTAAAATGGGCTCCAACATTGCCTCTGAGATTGGCTCCATGCGCATCACCGAGCAGATCGACGCCCTCGAGATCATGGGCATCAACTCGGCAGGCTACCTGATCCTTCCTAAGATCCTGGGCGGTGTGCTGATCCTGCCTTTTCTCATCGCCATCAGTATGTTCCTCGGCATCTTCGGCGGCTATGTGATGGGAGTGGCCACACATGCCTGCACCTCCTATGAGTACATTTACGGCATCCAGGCTTTCTTTGAGCCCTGGAAACTCTATTACTCCTTTACCAAAGTCATCACTTTCGCGTTTCTGATTACCTCTATTTCTGCCTATTTCGGCTACTACACCCATGGCGGCGCCCTGGAGGTAGGGAAAAGCAGTACGGCAGCCGTTGTATACAGCAGCATTTTAATCCTCATTTTTAACTTCCTGCTCACGCAGCTCTTCCTCACATGATCGAGATCAAGAACATATCGAAAAGCTTTGGCGAGCGCCTCGTGGTGGATGATGTGTCCTTCGTCTTCGAGCAGGGGAAGACCAACCTGATCATCGGGGAGAGCGGCAGCGGGAAAACCACGATCATGAAACTGATGGTGGGCCTGCACGAAATTGACAAGGGCGAGATCCTGTACGACGGGCAGAACTTCCCGACGCTTGGCGTGAAAGACAAGCAGGAAGTGCGCAAGAAAATAGGGATGCTGTTCCAGGGTGGAGCCCTCTTCGATTCGCAGACGCTGGAAGAGAATGTCCGTTTTCCGCTCGACATGTTCACCGAAATGTCGCCGGAGGAAAAAATGGAGCGGGTGAATGTTTGCCTTGAGAAAGTACAGCTGACAGGGAAAAACAAACTCTATCCGGGAGAGCTTTCGGGCGGGATGAAAAAGCGTGCGGCGCTTGCGAGGGCTATTGCCAACGAGCCGCAGTACCTGTTTTGCGATGAGCCTAACTCAGGCCTCGATCCCAAAACGTCTATTGTGATCGATAACCTGATCCTGAGCCTCACGCGCGAGCTCAACATTACCACCATCGTCATTACCCACGATATGAACTCGGTGGTGGAGATCGGGGAGAACGTCTTATACATCTATAAAGGAAAGCCTTGGTGGACGGGCAACGGCAAAGACATTCTGAAAACTACCAATCCCGAATTACTGGATTTCGTGTTCGCTTCCGGCTTCATGAAGGAAGTGTATAACGCGGTGAAAGGAAAATAACGGTCACAAGTCATCTGCCGCACAGATGATACTAAAACACACAGTCCCTTGAAACAAAAACCAAATACCGATTTCGATTTTGAAATGAAAGCCACCACCCTGCATGGGCTGGAGGATACGCTGGCAAACGAATTACTGAGGCTGGGCGCCAGGGACATCGAGCCCTTCAAGCGGGGCGTATCTTTTACAGGTGACAAAGGTTTTATGTACAAGGCCAACCTGTGCCTGCGCACGGCCTTAAAAATCCTGGTTCCCATCTATTCGTTCAGAGCGGCTAACGAGCATGAGTTCTATGCGAAAATGAAGGAGTATGAGTGGGAAAAATTCATGGACGCCGACGATACACTGGCCATTAACGCCACGCTGAACTCGGATATTTTCACGCATAGCTTATATGTGTCACAAAAATCGAAAGATGCTATTTGCGACCGCTTTGTAGAGCACGTGGATGTGCGCCCCAATGTGGATCTCGATAATCCGACGCTACGCATCTACGTGCATATTTTTAAGGACTATGTGAATGTGAGTCTCGACAGCAGCGGCGATTCCTTATTCAAAAGAGGTTACCGCGTCGACATTGATTCTGCACCTATGAAAGAAGTGCTGGCGGCAGGCATGGTGTTGCTTTCGGGCTGGCAGCCGCATCTGCCGCTGATTGATGGGATGTGCGGCAGCGGTACCCTGGGTATCGAAGCGGCTTTGTTTGCCAACAACATTCCCCCGGGATGCTTCCGCGAGAGCTTCGGCTTTATGAAATGGCACGACTACGAGCCGGAGCTGTGGGATACCATTTATACCTCAAGCGTTAACCGCATTAAGGAAGACATGCCTTCTATTTATTCAAGCGATATCGACAGCGTTCCCCTGGAAATGGCGAAGCGCAATGCCGCTGTAGCCAAAGTAGATGATGTGATCAACTACCGGCAGGCCTCGTTCTTCGACCTCATGCCCGACAAGCCGAAGGGCATGATCCTGCTCAACCCGCCGTATGATGAGCGGATCAAAATGGAAGACACCAACGCTTTCTACAAGCAGATCGGCGATAAGCTTAAAAAAGATTTCGGCGGCTGGACGGTCTGCATCATCACGTCCAACATGGAAGCCATCAAACACATCGGCCTGCATCCCAGCAAAAAAATGACGCTCTTCAATGGCGCCCTGGAGTGTAAGCTCCTGAAGTACGAAATGTACAGTGGCTCCAGAAAGGCCTCCAAACAAGGAAAAGAAGGGTAGTAGTCATGCTGTAATTGATTCAGCATCTGTTCAGGTTCAGGACGGCTCTCCAACAATACAGCAGCTTACCTAACCGTTTCCAAAAATTCCAGTAGTTTTTTCAGGGCAATTTTACGGTGCGAAATGCTGTTCTTTTCTTCCAGGCTCATTTCTGCAAAGGTTTTCGAAAAACCATCGGGCATAAATACCGGGTCGTAGCCGAAGCCGTTGCTGCCGTGCAAGTCGCTGGTGATGCGGCCATTCACGATGCCTTCAAATATAAATTCTTTTCCATCCAGTACCAGGGCCATCACGGTTTTGAAATGCGCCTTCCTGTTTTCCACGTCCTTCAGTTCGGTGAGCAGTTTGTTGATGTTGTCACGATCGTTCTTTTGCGTACCCGCATACCTCGCCGAATACACGCCCGGCGCGCCGTTCAGCGCATCTACCAATAAGCCGCTATCGTCGGCAAAGCAGTTCGTGTTGAATTTTTCAGCAATGGTTCTTGCTTTCAACAACGCGTTTCCCTCAATGGTAACGGCAGTTTCAGCGATCTCCTCATTAAAACCGATGTCGTAAAGACTTAACAAATTAATAGCCTGTGGCATTAGGCTATTTACCTCTTTTATCTTATTTTTGTTATGTGTTGCGAATAGGATTTTCATACGTTTCGCAAAGGTAAGTATATGGAGTTTGAAATAAAACCGCAGCGGCAATTTAGTCTAGGGTTAAAGGAGTTATGGGAATACCGTGAGCTGTTTTACTTTTTTACCTGGCGCGATGTCAAAGTGAAATACAAGCAAACCGTTCTGGGCTTTTTATGGGCTGTTTTTCAGCCGCTGATCATGACTGTGCTTTTTGTTGTGAGTTTTGGAAGCCTCATCCATCAGAACCTTTCCCTGGTTCTCCCGTATCCGGTATTTGTCCTCAGCGGCTTTTTGCTGTGGAATATTTTCTCAGGCGGCTTGTCAAATGCCGGCAACAGCATGGTCAGTAACTCCGGTATCATTAAAAAGATCTATTTTCCAAGACTCATCGTGCCCGGTTCTGCTATCCTGGTATCGCTGGTCGATTTCACGATGGCCTTCCTGGTGTTTATCCCGGTGATGTTGTATTACGGCTGCTCCTTTCATGTGTCTGCACTCTGGCTTGTGCCCTTGAGCGTTCTGCTGTCCGTACTGGCAGCCTTTGGCCTCGGCACCCTGCTGGCTGCGTTGAATGTGAAATACCGCGATTTTCGTTACATACTTCCTTTTTTTATTCAGGCGATGCTGTTTGCGACGCCCGTTATTTACCCGGTGCGCATTTCCGGCAATGCCTGGTTCCAATGGCTGCTGCGACTCAACCCGATGAATGCGCCTATTGAATTGTTCAGGAGCTCGGTGTCTGGCGCCCCGCTCAATACAACCGATGTGCTGATGAGTCTTAGTGTATCGCTTACACTGTTTATTGTCGGCGTCATTTATTTCAGAAAAACCGAACGTTACTTTGCAGATCTCGCCTGAGGTCTTATTTTGATCCCCTATTGAAACCAATATTAGAAATACAGCACATCAGCAAAAAGTTCATGATCAACCATGAACAGCAACCTTACCTGAGCTTGCGCGATTCCCTGGCCGGTATATTCAAAAGCCGCCGCAGCACCGAACCCTTCTGGGCATTGAACGATGTCAGTTTCGACGTCATGCCCGGCGATACGCTTGGCATTATTGGTAAGAATGGTGCCGGTAAATCTACCTTGCTTAAGATCCTTTCCAAGATCACACCGCCCAGCAAAGGCCGCATTGTTGGCCGGGGGCGTATTGCCAGTCTCCTCGAAGTAGGAACCGGCTTTCACCCGGAGCTGACGGGCCGTGAAAATATTTTCATGAACGGCTCGATCCTGGGCATGCGCCGTGCAGAGATCCTGAAAAACTTCGATGCCATTGTCGATTTTGCAGGGGTTGAAACTTTCATCGATACACCGCTGAAACATTACAGCAGCGGTATGCAGCTGCGCCTGGCCTTTGCGGTGGCCGCTTTTCTCGAAAATGAAGTGCTCATCATCGATGAGGTGCTTGCTGTAGGCGATGCTGAATTCCAGAAAAAGTGCATGGGCAAAATGAGCGATGTGAGCAGGAGCGGGCGCACCATCCTGTTCGTGAGCCATAACATGGGCGCCGTGGCACAATTGTGCAGGACAGGCATCCTCCTGCAAAAAGGCACCAAAGCATACGAAGGAAAAACACATGAGCTGATCGAGCATTACCTCAAACAGAATCAGCTGAACGATGAACGTCGCTACCGCTATACCGGAGACCCGAAGAAGTACCCCAATTACATTGAGGAGGTCGTGAGCTGTAATCCTGCCGGGCAGGTGCAGGATACCTTTTCATTTTTCGAGAACATCTGTCTGCGCTTCAGGTTGGCAATCACTGATAAATTGCAGGGGCTCAAGATCGGTATTGCGATGCTGGACAAATATGAGGTAAGGATATTTTCTAATTTTCACGATCTGGAGTCGCCTTCCAACGGGCAGGAGCTGCTTGTGGAGCTGCCTTCGGGATTGTTGGCGCCGGGGAGCTACAGCTTTACCGTAGCGCTGCTGACCAACAGTCGCGTGGATTTTTCGGCCGAAACGATCTGCCCGGTAACGATCGCCGAAACGGGCAGCACGCTGGCCCAGTACGAGGGCTACGACCTGGGATGCATTATACCGAATTGTAACTGGAAAAGTCTGTAAGAACGATGGCTGGTATTTTTACAAAACTTATTTTGAAGACGGGCCTGGTACAGAGGCTGGGAGATTACCTGCTGCATTACCAAACAGAAAAGGCCAAGGAGAACCTGTTGAAGGAATTAAAAACCAAAGCTACTTTTCCGGATAGCTGTCTCATGATACGGCAGGTAGATATGGCGAATGGCCAGAACGACCCTTCGAAGATCCGGTTCGGCGAATATACGATGGTAGACAGCGCAATATTTTCCATCCTCAGCATCGGTGGAGAAATTTCCATCGGGGATTATTGTTTCGTAGGGCCCGGTACCCGGATCTGGTCGGTGCGGAAGATCACGATCGGCAACCGTGTGCTGATCTCCCATAACGTCAATATCCAGGACAATATCTCTCATCCGCTCGATTCGAAGGCCCGGCATGAGGATTATAAGCATATCCGGCTGACAGGCTATCAGCAGGAAGTGGATTTCAAGGCAGAGGAGATCGTCATCGGCGACGACGTCTGGATCGGCTTTAATGCCATTATCCGGAAAGGCGTCACGATCGGGCAAGGCGCTATTGTAGGGGCGGGCAGCGTGGTAACAAAAGATGTGCCTCCCTACGCCATCGTGGTCGGAAATCCCGCCCAGGTAATTAAGTATACAACATAAGCGACAACACAAAGCGATACATGAATATTCTCGTCATAGGTTCGGAAGGCTTTATCGGTAGTAATATCGTGGCATATTACGTGACCAAGGGCTTCCGTGTAACAGGCGTAGACAATAAGATCGCGGCCGGCAACGGCGCTTACCGCTATTTGCAGGTGCTTTCGTTCAACTATGCCCTCGATCACATGCTCGATGAGCGGCCCGATGTCTGTATTTTCGCCGCCGGCAGTGCCAGTGTGCAGCTTTCCATAAGCCAACCCGACCTCGACTTCGAAGCCAATGTGCTGGCTGTTTCGCGCATCCTCGCTTCACTGCTTAAACTGAACCCGGCATGCAAATTCATCCACATTTCGAGTGCCGCCGTCTACGGCAACCCCACTTCATTGCCTGTGGCCGAAAATGCCGTTGCCAGGCCCTTATCTCCTTACGGATGGCACAAGCTGCAGGCCGAAGTGCTTTGCCGCGAATACCATGATTGTTACCAGCTGCCTACTTGTAGCGTCCGGCCTTTTTCGGTGTATGGCAAAGGCCAGCGCAAGCTGCTCTTCTGGGATCTCTATCATAAATTCTTATCGAAAGGCCCTGCTGTCGAATTGTTCGGCTCAGGGCATGAATCCCGCGATTTTATTTATATAAGCGATTTTCTCGACGCCCTCGACCTCATTGTCAGCCGCGGATCGTTCGATGCCTGTGTGTATAACATGGGAAGCGGTACAGAAACGACCATCCGTGATGCGGCATACACCATGAGGCAGGTGATGGGATCCGCAAAGGACATTACGTTTACCATGCAGGAGCGCGCAGGCGATCCGGGCTGCTGGAAAGCAGACATCGCATCGCTGCAGGCACTGGGCTTTAAACCTTCTGTAAGCCTCGACACAGGACTTCAACACTATTACCAATGGATCAACGAAAACGCATAGGCTTATACTACGAGAGCTATTCGACTCTTCCGGCTTTTGTTATTTATATACAGAACCTGGTAAGAACGCTGCTGCTGACACCCGATGAGCGCAAGCCCTGCCTGGTGATCATGCATTTGCCCGACTCGCCGGTCGATGAGCTGAAAGCTCTGAACTATCCCTTCATCGAGTTTTACAAACTGAAAAATGTTTACCGGAACGTGATGAAGCGCATCGTGAACAAAGCGTCGCGCCCGGTTCTGAAACGCAACCTGCTTCCGTTCACCGATCCTGGTTTTCCGAAAAACCTCGATATTATTTTTCCGTACAACTTCAGGCCGGAAGCCGAGTACGTCAAACATAAAATTGTCTGGAAGCCCGACTTCCAGGAGTTCCACCTGCCTACGTACTTCACGCCTTCGGAGCTGGAGTGGCACAAACAGTACCTCGATGATCTGTCGTCGGAGCCTCTGGCCCTGGTGCTGAGCAGCCAGGATTCGCGAAGGGATTACGAGCGCTACTATCCCAAACACGTCAACGATATACACATCTGGCCTTTTACCTCCTTTTTGCCGGAGTACAAGCACATCGATGTACAGGCCCTGAAAAAACGCTATGGCATTGAGAAGCCCTACTTTGTCGTTGCCAACCAGTTCTGGCCTCATAAGAATCACCTGAATGTGCTCAAGGCGATGATCACATGCCTGCAGCAACGCGGCGATTTTCAGGTGGTGTTTACAGGCAAGCAGAAAAGCAGCAGGGACAAAGATCTGTTCAGTAAGCTGCAGCAGTTTATCCGTCATAACGGGCTCGGGGCGCACAGCGTGTTTACCGGCTTCATCCAGAGGGAAGAGCAAATCGCCCTGATGAGCGGCGCCCTCGCGGTGATCCAGCCATCCACCTTCGAGGGATGGAGCACTGTGATCGAAGATTGCAAGGCGCTCGGGCAATACGTGCTCGCCTCCGGCTTAAGTGTGAACCGCGAGCAGATCCATACGGGAGTGACGTTTTTTGATCCATATAATTACAAGGAGCTGGCGGAAGCTATGCTGCAGGTGATCGGGAATCCGCCGCAGAGGCGCGATCCGGACTACATCAAAGAAATACAGCAATTCAATCAAACGCTTTGTCAAACTTTTAAACTATAGCCTGTGTTGTTTTCAGTGGTGATATGCACCTATAATCCCAACGGGGATCTTCTGCAACGGGTACTCGATTCGGTTCTCGGGCAGGATTTTCCGAAGGATGATTATGAGCTGATCCTGGTCGACAACCGCTCGGCATCGCCGGTGTGCGACATGGAAGCGGTGAAGAGCCGGTCAGCCCGTTTGGTTTGCATCACAGAGCAGCAGCAGGGACTGGCCTTTGCCAGGATCGCCGGCGTGAAGCTGGCGAAAGCCGGGGTGGTGGTATTTGTGGATGATGATAACATCCTGGAGCCCGGCTATCTCGGTGCTTTAAAGCAGCTGCTGGAAAAACATTCCGAAGTGGCTGTGTGGGGGCCGGGGCATATCGAAGTGGAATATCCCGATGGAGCACCGTTGTGGATCCGGATGCATTGCGCCCCGCTCTTTCAGCAAAAGAGTAAGGTTTATACACAGTACGGCTGCGTGGTGGGCTGGCCCGACTATTACCCGGCCGGCTCGGGGATGGTGGTGAAACAAGAGGTATTGCAGGAATACATCCGGCAGTTTCAGGCAGGCACGCTCACCGCCACGGGCCGCAAAGGCCAGTCTCTCGCAAGCGCCGAAGATTCGCAGATCGTATGGCTCGCCGTAAAAGCAGGGCTTGCGGCAGGCACCTCGCCGTCGCTTCAGCTAAAGCATGTCATTCCTGCCAAACGCCTGAACCGGAAATACCTGTCGGCCTTGAATTTCGGGATTGCAGGCTCTTACCGTATGGCGCTTTGCGAAATGTTTCCCGAACAAAAGGCTTCCTTTGTGAAACAGGGACTGTTGCAGAAGTTTAGCCTGCTACTCAGAACATACATCAAATCAAAAGGCAACCCGGTTCTTTGCTACCGTTTGTATAGCATCGAAAGAGCCTGGTTCAGGGGTTTAGAGCAGAGTGAGCCATGAACGTGATCCGCAGGATATATGAGCCCTTTGAGGTGAAACGTCATTTCCCCGCTAATTTCAGGAAGGGCGATGAGGCCTATTTCGGGGGCCCCGATCCCGGGTGCCGGATAGAAGCCTCCGATGTCGCGAACTATCGTCATGTGTTGCTCACCAGCGAGGGCATCATCTATAAGAACGGTATATCGCAGGCAGAGTATATCACCTGTTACGAAAGTGATTTCAAACACTACCGGCGCCGTTACCTGGCGCATGTACTGCTAAGGCACAAGCGCTTCAAAATCGACCAGAGCGAAACGTATTTGCTCATCTTCGACAATTACAGCGGCCCGAAAGGCTTCGCTCACTGGGTGTCCGACGGACTGAAAAAACTGGTGGAGGTGACGGAAGAGATGAAGCGCTACACATTGATAGCTCCTTATTATTTCGAGGAAAAAGGCAGCATTTACGAGCAAACATTAAGGGCCTTCGATTTCAAAGCGATCGTATACCTTCCCAAAGACAGTTATGTATGGGTGAGGCAGCTCGTGGCTGTGCGAAGTATTGGTCAAAGCGGCGATTACCACCCGGTGAATGCGATGAAGCTCAGGGATTATTTCTGGAACAGGTTCCGCCTCAACCCGGCTCATGCCTCTGGCGGGCGCTTATACATCAGTCGCAAAAAAGCGACGCGGCGCTACGTGGAAAATGAAGAGGAGGTGATGGCCGTGTTGAAACCGCTTGGTTTTAAAACGGTGTGCATGGAGGAGCATAGCTTCGAAGAGCAGTTGCGTATGGTATTCGGGGCATCGCATGTGATGAGCATTCACGGTGCCGCGCTGTCGCACATCCATTTTATGCGGCCCGGCACCAGCGTGTTCGAATTCCGCAAACGCTTTGATGGTGAGAACTGCATGTTCTACGCCTTGGCTGATGTGCTGTCGGTGAACTACTATTACCAGTTTTGCGACAGCACCCACGTGAGCGATGCTGCCAATAATTTTAATTTGCTGGTCGATATTCCCGAGCTCCGGCGTAACCTGGATTTATTTTTAGAAACACCAAACCCTACCTCATGAGGAAAGAATTACTTTATAACCCCCGGCTGCTCGTTGAGCGGATCGCTGAATGGTCCTTCGACAAACGCCGCCTGGCCAGGCTGAAAGGCACGGTAGCATCGGACCTGAGCCTGACACATATTACGTCGATGGAATTCATAGAGATGGCTGCAGCAGGAGGGCATATACAAACCATCTACGATCTTGGCGCCAACGTAGGTACCTGGACCCGCCTGGCGAAGGCCCTGCTGCCTAAGGCTGCTGTGCATGCCTTCGAGCCCATTCCTGATTACCAGGAGAGCTACCGGGCAGCTACCGCATCCATTGCCGGTGTGCAGCTTCACCGGGTAGGCGTGGGTTCCGACAACCGGCGCGAGAAATTCAATTGCTCCGGTCACTCGTCGAGCTTTCTTGATGTATCAGACAACCTGTTGAAGATGTTCCCGAACGAGAAGAAAACGGGCGAGGTGATGGTGGATATGGTGAAACTGGATGATTATGTGAAACAACAGCAGTTGCCTTTGCCGGACCTCATGAAGCTGGATGTAGAAGGCTTTGAGCTCGAAGTGCTCAGGCATGCCCTGGATTGCATGAAGCATTGCCGCTACATCATCCTGGAAGTAAGCTTTGTGGAGCGGCACATAGGGCAACCTTTATTCCATGATGTCGCCCGGTTTATGGGTGAAAACAATTACGGCTTGCTGGCTTTCCCGCACAAAATGCACCTGGCGCAGCCTATCTTCCAGGCCGACGTCTTATTTCATAATCTTAACTACAGTCGCTGATGCAGCAGATCTGCCTCATAACCTGCTATATGGGCCCCCTGCCGGACTACTTCGGCTATTACGTGGCTACCTGCCGTCAAAACAGCAGCATCCGTTTTGTGGTGATCAACGATACGCTGGCGGAAAGCCGTGTGGAAGGTAACATCGAATACTGGCGCATGAATCTCGCGGAGCTCAATGCATGGGCGTCTTCCGCATTGGGTACGGAAGTAAAGCTCCAGAGCGCCTGGAAGATCAATGAGCTGAAACCGCTTTTTGGCCGGCTCTTCCGGGACAAGCTTTCCGGTTTCGATTTCTGGGGCTGGTGCGACCTGGACATCATCTGGGGAGACCTGCGTCATTTTTTGAATGACCGTTTCCTGGAGGAGTATGATGTGGTAACATCCAAAGCCATGTGGACGGCGGGGCATTTTACCCTGTTGCGTAACCAGGCTCTTTGCAACGACCTCTTTGCACGCAATCCACGCATCATTGAGCTGCTCAACGAGAAAACCTATTATGCTTTTGAGGAATGTTCGCACCGCTGGGACGGAATCCCACGTCCGCCCGATGCTTTCGGGCCAGGGGAGGGCTACCCATCGATGTACGACATCGTTCGCCAGGCGGAAGCGTCCGGTGAGATCAGGGCTCATTTCAAAGATATCATCCGCGAACATCCGCAGCCTGTCAACTACCTGTACCGCGATGGGAAGCTGTTTGACCTTGGGAATGGTGAGGAGTTTATGTATTACCACCTTATCACCGTTAAAAAGATCTGGAGGTTTTACATCGCTCCTTATACGGCCTGCAAGCAGATCGTGATGACATCTTACGGCATCCGGCCCGATAGCCAGAATGTGGCATTGTGGTGGGTAAGGCGTGCCTTTAGCTGCCTGAAAGGCATCAGGGCAAGCGCTGCAAAGCAAAGTCCATCCGCTCTGTTGAAAAAACTGGTTAAGCGCCGGTCCGATTGATGAAGCAGAAGCCGGTATATTTCGAAAACCTCGATGCTTTGAGGGCTCTGGCCTTTGGATCGGTTTTCCTCTTCCATGTGTATGGATATCTTTCCTATACGCCCGCTCAGCCGCTCGAACGGGCCATCCTTGATCATTTCGTCCGCGAAGGTCATTTCGGTGTTAATTTGTTCTTTGTGATCAGTGGCTTCCTGATCTCTTACTTATTGTTTACGGAGAAAGAAGAGCTTGGAACGATCCGTATCGGCTATTTTTACCTGCGCCGGGTGCTGAGGATCTGGCCGCTGTATTTCGCAGTGCTCTTCCTCGGCTTCATTGTTTTTCCGCTGGCCACGGGGCATGGCAGCTTCACTGATCTGAAGGATCACGGCTTATGGTATGTGTTCTTTCTCAATAATTTTGACCGCATTGCTACAGGCTTTACCGGGGCCGGCAATGATAGCCTCGGCGTGATGTGGTCGATTGCTGTGGAAGAGCAGTTTTACCTGGTATGGCCGCTGCTGCTGTCGTTGTTGCGGCGCAGGCAATATCCCTATCTGTTGCTTGGTATCATCGTGGCATCGCTGGTTTACAGAAGCCTGCATGCCGGCGACGCTTCCAGGCTCTACCTGCATACGTTTAGCGTCATGTCCGACCTGGCTGTCGGAGGCTTGCTGGCCTACAGTGCGCGGTATCAAACCGCCATATTTCGCTTTATCCGCGATTGCCCGCGGGCATTCATTGTTTCGGTATACCTGGCATTGTTCGCTGCGGTGTATTGGTACAGGGATTGGTCGGAGGCAAGCCTGGCTATGCGCGTTGGCGAGCGGCTCATCCTCTCTTTAGGCTTCGCCTTCGTGATCGGCGAACAGTGTTTTGCAAGGCATTCTTTTTTTAAGCTCGGCAGGCTGGGTTTCCTGAACTACCTGGGAATTATCTCATACGGCCTTTATTGCCTGCACATGTATGCCATGATGCTGTTCCAGAAACTACAAGCTTCTTTTCATCTGCCTTCTTCACCCCTTGTGTTTTATACAGGGTTATTATGCATTCTGGCATTGAGCATTCTGTGCAGCATCCTCAGCTACCGCTTCTTCGAAAAGCCCCTGCTGAGGTTCAAAGCCCGGTTTCTGACGGTGCCGACAGGTAAAGATGCTTAGTGGAACAGCCCGCTTTTTTTTGTAAATCAGGATAAAGCCAGTAACTTCACAGCGTATGATTGTAATAGCAGATAAGCCGGGGCAGCTTGGTAACTTACTCATCGTATATGCCGGTTTTTTGACCTTTGCCCGTGAGCATGGATTACGGCTTTACAATCCCGCATTTCGCTCCTACCGCCATTATTTCGCCGGGCCAGCCTATTCCGGCGCCATTGCAGGATACCAGGCTATTCATCTTTTTGCGCGTGTTCTTGGAAAACTTCGCGTGAAGAACAGCTTCCTGGCTTCGCAAGCCATCGACTGGAACGAGGTTCAGGATCTGGATGATCCGATCTGGCGCACCAAACTGCCAAAGCTGTTGTTCGTGCGAGGCTGGAAATACCGCGGCAACAACCTGCTCTCTAAACACCAGGAATATATCCGGAACTGTTTTATGCCGGCACCGCCCTATGCTGCCACACTCGATGCCTGGTGGAACAAGACGTTTGGTAACAGGCAAGAGTTGACGATCGGCATTCATATCCGGCGCGGTGATTACCGGAACTTTGAGAATGGCCGCTATTACTATGAGCCGCAAGCCTACGCTGAGCGCATGCGCCAGCTTGAGCATTTTTTTTCGGATCGTACCATTCACTTTCTCATCTGCTCCAACGAAACGCTTGATGCCGGCTGTTTCGCTTCACTCCGGAGCAGGGTATCTTTCGGCCCGGGCCACGAATTACTGGACCTCTACAGCCTGTCCCGTTGCCATTATATCACAGGGCCTCCGAGTACATACACGATGTGGGCTTCGTTTCATGGCCGGGTGCCGCTTGATATGCTGCACGACCTGAGCCAGCCTGTGACCTTGGAACGCTTTAAAATACAGGAGACATTTTAATGAGTGCAAGCCCTGTCATATCCGTTATTGTGCCGTCCTTCAACCAGGGGCAGTTCTTAAAGGAAACGTTGGATTCCCTGATCTCGCAGCGCTATGAGAATCTGGAGCTGATTGTGATCGACGGTGGCAGCAAGGACAATTCGCCGGAGATCATCAGGTCTTATTCGGAGCACCTGGCTTATTGGGTGAGCGAGCCCGATAGCGGCCAAAGCGAAGCGATCAACAAAGGCTTTGCAAAAGCCAGCGGAAGCATTATCACCTGGCTCAACAGCGATGATGTATACGAGCCCGGTACCCTGCACTATGTGGCTGATGCCTTTGTTGCCGAGCCCACACTCGGTATCCTGCATGGCAAATCGACCTTGTTTGGCGAAGGCGCAGCCACACAGGTGATCGGTCTTTCCCATGACCTCCGCCTGCACGAATACCTGCCGTACATGCGTTTCCCGCAGCCGTCATCATTTATCCGGCGCCAGGCCCTTGATGCCGTTCTTCCGGTCAATAAAACCCTGCATTACGCGATGGATTTCGAACTCGTTGTCAAACTGCTGCTGCGTGGCGCTCCTATCAGGCGCAGCGATCGCCTGCTGGCCCGGTACCGGCTGCATGCATCATCGAAGTCCAATCACAACCTGGCGTTTGTGAAAGAGTGGAGCCAGGTTGTGGCCAATATCTTTTGCTCCTTTGCAGAAGGAGAAACCTACCTCGGTTATTTGTGCGGGCTCGGACTTGCCGAACAGCAGGCGGCAAATGCCTACCCGGTGTCGGTAACGCTGACCAGGCAGGAGCTGGAAGACGTATTCCTGCTTCATCTCAATCTTTGTTATCATTCCTATTATCGCGAATGCGACCGCGCGAAATGCACACAGATCAGCCACTTTATCCGCACACATTACAGCTCGTTTTATAAATCAAATAATTACCGGAAATACCAGAATAGATTGAAATTTATTCCGAATTTTGTATTTGGCCTGATCCGTTCTGCCTGATGTTATTTTCGATCGTCATACCTACATACAACCGCGCACGCATCCTGGAGGAAACGCTGAAAAGCGTGCTGGAGCAGAGCTATAGCCGGTTTGAGGTGCTGGTGGTGGACGACGGTAGCACCGATGATACGAGGGAACGTGTCATGGCCATAGACGACAGCCGCATCCGTTATTTTTACAAACAAAATGAAGAGCGCGGTGTGGCGCGTAATTACGGAGCCGACCGTGCCCTTGGAAAGTACCTGATCTTCCTGGATTCCGACGATCGCATGGATCCGACCCACCTGGAATCCATACAGGCTTTCATTGCCAGGCACGACATCACTCCTCTCTTTATATTTGCAGGTTACAGGATCCTGAACCCCGATCATACACACCTGTATTCCTTCGGGCTCGATGGTTTTTTCGAACCTCAAAAACTGATTTACGGAAATTACCTCGGCTGTAGCTCGGTAGTGATCGCCACGGATGTATTTAAATGTTATTATTTTAATCCCGACCGAAAGCTGGTGCTATTCGAAGACTGGGAGCTCTGGCTCAGGGTCATTGCCGACAACCGCCTGTACTGCTTTTCAGGCAAATCGATCGTGATGATGAATCACGAAGGGCGCAGCGTTCTTAATCACGAAGCTGCAGACTTCGAGGAAAAGCTACGTCACTTCCGTTCCTGCGCATTGAAGCCGGGCGGATTGATCAGTCGCTCGACATTGTATAAACGCCTCTTTCTAAACGGGATCTATTCTTATGCGGCATTGCACATTGCAATGACAGGAAGAAACAAATCACTGGCATTCACCTATTTTTTGAGAAGCCTTGCCAACAACCCCTGCTTCATTTTTAAAAAGCGTTGTTACGCCATCATTAAACACCTTCTTTGAGCGTGCAAAAACATATTCTTGTGGTGACGTATTGGAGTTATAAAAATGCTCTCATCAATACCTATACTTTGCCTTACCTGGAGCTCATCCGCAAGTCTCTTCCGGAAGGGAGCAGCATCTACCTGATGACTCTCACGCCACGTTTCGAAGACAATGCAGAGGACCGCGAAGAAAAGAAGCGTCTCCTGCGTGGCAATGGCATCGAGCTTCTTAACTTCACCTACCAGCCTTTCGGTTTGGGAATGGCTCTCAAACTGGCAGGTATTCTTGCTTATCTCATCCGGTTTATTTTCCGGAAGCGCATCCGCGTGGTCCATGCCTGGTGCACACCCGGCGGCGCCATCGCGTATTTTCTGTCGCGTTTCACCGGCCGGCCGCTGGTGCTCGATAGCTTTGAGCCGCACGCGGAAAGCATGCTCGAAACGGGGACCTGGAAGCGGAACAGCCTGGCTTACCGTGCCCTGTTCCGCCTCGAAAAATGGCAACTGGCAAGGGCCGGTGAAGTGATCTGCGCTGCCAGCGGCATGATCCCCTATTCGCAGCAAAGGTACGGGATCATCAAAGAACGGTATTTTGTTAAGCCGGCCTGTGTGAATCTTGGTTTGTTCGACCCGGCGAAGGTGTCGGTACCAATGTTACCGGGCTTTAGCAGCGAGTCGGTCGTTTGCGTGTATGCCGGGAAATTCGGGGATATTTACCTGACAGATGAAGTTTTCGATTTTTTCGCAGTGGCCCGTTCGTACTGGGGAGAAAGGTTTAAGGTGCTGCTGCTGACCAGCCAGAGTGATGCGGAAATAAAACAGTTTTGCGAACGCGCGGGCTTAGCTCCCGGCACTGTTGAAAAGCGCTTTGTGCAACACCACGAAGTACCTGCCTACATGGCTGCGGGCAGCTTCGGCATTTGCCCGGTAAAGCCTGTGCCCACCAAACGCTACTGTACACCCATTAAGAATGGGGAATATTGGGCCATGGGGCTACCGGTGGTGATCACCGACAATATCTCCACCGACAGCCAGCTCATTCACGACGAGCAGATCGGCTATGTGTTGAGGTCGCTTGATGCTGCCGAATACCTGAATGCCGTGAAGCGCATCGATGCATTGCTGAAAGAACCGCAGGTCCGTGAAAAGATCAGGGCTGTGGCTGTCGGGCAACGGAATTATAGTTTGGCGGCTGCCATTTACGCGACGATCTACGGCCAAAGCTATTCCGGTTCAGGTAATAGAGAATAAACAGTGAGCCCACATAAAAGGGAATGTAAGGGATTTTGAGCCTGGCCAGCGCTCCGTAGTTGGCGGTAGTTAAGCCTACTGAAAAAGCGAAGAACAAGGAAAAAAGCATCGAGAAAATCAGTAGCGGGTGGCTGAAGAACGAGCGGATGAGCGTGAGAAATTTCACGCGGATGAGGATATAAAGACTGAATACGAGCATGAAGAGGTTTTCTAGCCCCGAAAGCAGCATCACCGGGTTGCGTGCATCCCAAAGAAAAGGCCGGAAAAGCGCCAGGTTCAATGCGGCGGGGGCTTTCATCAACACGCCTTGTATGGTCGGTTCGAATTCGCCGATGTTGTAGCTGTTGCCGCCGTATTGATCCCGGATGAGATCCTGCTGGGTTTTAACGGCCTTATTCAATACATTATCCAGGTTGTATTCGCCGAGGTATTGCCCGAAATTCTGAAGCACGAAGAGTACAAGCGCGATGGCGCCCAGTAGCAGGATAGGAATGATCATGATAGCCAGCAAGGGATTCTTGATGTTCCGGATGCGGTTAAAGAATATCCAGATCAGTGATCCGGGCATGAGCGCAAAAAAGAAATAAGGTTTGATGTAGATGAAAATGATGATGGAGCCGACCATCATGAGGAGGTATTGCATGTTGCGGTTCTTGGCGATGAAGTAATTGTAGAGGCCGCAAACATAGAATCCCACAGCGCTTAATGTGTAGGTATCTTTGAGTATCCCCGAACCCCAGAAAAAAACGGAAGGAATGAAAAAGATACTCCAGGCGAATTGCCTGGTGAGATCCGGAAACTGGTCGATGAATACTTCGTAAAGTTTCCACAGGCCGATAAAGCTGAGCGAGGAAAGGATCATGGCCGTCACCACAAAGCTTTTGCAGGCTATCACGCAGATCGGCACCGTAAGCATCACCGTGAAGAGCGCATAGTAGTCATTGGGGCTGAATTCGAGGGTTCCATATACATTCCCCGCCGAAAGAATATAATTGATGTTGTTGTGCTTGTAATCCATCATCTGAAAGAATTTTCCGAAATCGCCTTCCAGGATCACATTCGAGAACATTTTGGCCGATACGTAATAATTAATCGCGTCTCCGCCATCGTAATAGTAGGTGTAGATAAGGCATAGCGCAATACTTCCGATGATTTTGCAAAGTAAAGCCGGCAGGAAATAGCGGTAATGGCTTTTTCCGGGCATGCGGATTTTGGTGTTCTTATAGTAGTAGGCAATATACAGGATCAGCAGGAAATAGAAAGGACTCAAAAGAAGGTCAAAAATATCCAGGTATTTTGGCTGCATGGGTGGTGTAAAAATATAGATATAAATTCAAATAACCGTAAGCCGGCTCTCCTTTCGTGTGAAGGAATGGTGTTTTTGAAGGGGCGGGCCTGCGGGAGCCCCGGGAATCCACATTTCACCAGAAGCCATCTCAAATAGGTTTTAGGCTATTTGCGCAGGATTTTTCATTCAGGCGAGGCTCTTTTCGAAGCTCATACTCTCGCAGTCTGGGCTGGAAAAGGAACGAAGCATGAATGGAAAAGGCGCGCAAAGAGGCAACAGGTATTTTTGAGATGGCTTCTAGCCCTTTGGCCATGAAAATAAAATAATGGAATAATCCCCATCCCGCAATTTTTTTTTATATTTATTAGCACAAATTTTGATGCCGATATGCAAACAATTATAGTGACCGGAGGGGCTGGCTACATAGGATCTCACACGATCATCGAACTGCTGAATAAAACAGATTTCAACGTTGTTTCGGTCGATAATTATTCCAATTCCACCTTAAATACCTTCGACCGGATCGAAGCCATTACCGGGAAAAGGGTCAAAAATTTTAACGTCGATATTACCAACTACGAAGCTCTGGAATATGCGCTCAATTCGGTGAAAAATCCTGTAGGCGTTATTCACTTTGCTGCCTTTAAGTCGGTTCCCCAGTCGGTAGCCGACCCGCTGATGTATTACCAAAACAACCTGGGCTCACTGGTCAATATGCTGAAGTATTGCCGTGAAAAGCAGATCCGCAATTTCATCTTTTCCTCCTCGTGCTCCGTGTATGGCAATGTGGACAAGCTTCCCGTAACGGAGCAAACGCCTTTTGCCAAAGCCGAATCGCCTTATGCACAAACCAAGCAAATGGGGGAAGAGATCGTTTCCGATTTTATCAAAAGCGCGGATTCCTTTAAGGCGGTGCTGCTTCGCTACTTTAATCCGGTAGGCGCTCACAGCTCTGCACTCAACGGCGAGCTCTCCAATGCAAAGCCGGATAACCTGGTGCCATATATTACGCTTACAGCAGCAGGCCTTCTGCCTAAACTCACCGTATTCGGCGGCGACTATGATACGCGCGACGGATCCTGTATCCGCGATTATATCCATGTGAGCGATATTGCCGATGCTCATGTGAGGGCAATGAACTACCTTATCGAGGACAAACAAAAACAAGCCTGCTCGGTGTTCAACCTCGGCACAGGCAATGGGGTAAGCGTGTTGGAGGCCATTCACTCCTTCGAAAAGGTAAGCGGGCAAAAGCTGAACTATGAAGTAGGGCCGCGTCGCGCGGGCGATGTCGTAAAGATCTACGCCAACAACGATTTCGCAAAAAGAGAATTGGACTGGAACCCGGAGTACAGCCTCGATGACATGATGCTCACTGCCTGGAAATGGCAGCTCCACCTCAGGAACAATTAACCATATCAACGCAGCCAGGTCATGGAAAAACGTTTTAAATTCAAGAGCCTTTCTACTTATTCATCCGATGAGTGGATGGCGAACTCCACCAAAAGGTACCGCACCATTTTTGACAAAGCAGAAACAACCTATCTGCGCTTCGAGTTGGCACTCTATAATAAATTATTTGATGAAGAAGACTGGACGGCCAAAGCAGTTGTGACTTGCGAGGAAGTGCTGACCACAGGTAACCGGGTCATCTGCACACTCGATTCAGAGCTGAGAGTGAGCAAGGAGGATAACATCGTCTATGTTCGCGATGGCTGGGGAACTCCCAATGCAGGGACTTTTTGGAAAAAAGGGACTTATCAGTGGGTCGCTACAATTGATGGTGTGAACATTGGCTCGCAGCGCTTTTATGTGGAGGACGTGGGCCTTGTTACCAAGAATGCAAACCCTTATTTTTCGATCGAGCATGTCAAGCTGTACCATGGAAACGTGGATGGCTGGAACCAGCGTTCGCGTAAGTATTTAAAAACCTTTAACAAAGAAACCACGCAGTATGTGTGGGCGGAGATCCGCATAAAAGTATCGACACCACAGGCCTTCAACTACGAGATCTTTCTCAATTACGTGGATGACTCCGGGCAGCATAAAGCGCATCAGAAGAAGACCGGCTATATCGATGCCGACAAAAAAGATTTCAGCTATACGCTCGACCTCGGTTGGGGCAACGATGTGCCCGGTTCCTGGAAAGATGATAAGTATGCGCTTGAGATTGTCTTTATGGACGCCCTGATCGGTGCCGTGTCTTTTGATTGCAGCGACAAGGAAGAAGAAGGCCTGTTGCCGCTCATCAGCAGCATCGACCAGGCCATTGCTATCAATTCGGGAAGCTCCAATACCATTGAAGGCAATAAGATTATAGCGCCCGAAAAAACTCTGGAGGAATTGCTGAAAGAAGTGGATGCGCTCATCGGCCTGGAAAGCGTGAAAAAAAGCATTCATGAGAACATCACGTACCTGAATTTTACCAAACTCCGCAAAGAAAAAGGCTTCGACGACGGCTCCACCATCTCGCTGCACTCGGTGTTTACCGGCAACCCGGGTACCGGAAAGACAACGGTTGTGAAAAAGCTCGGCAAGATCTATCAGAAAATGGGACTGTTGAGCAAAGGGCATGTGTATGAAGTGGATCGCTCGGTGCTGGTAGGAGAATACATCGGGCAAACAGCGCCAAAAGTGAAAAAGGCGATCGACGAGGCCCGCGGTGGGATTTTGTTCATTGACGAAGCTTATTCGCTGGCGCGCTCGGGTGAGGATAGCAAAGATTACGGCAAAGAGGTGATCGAGATCCTGATCAAAGAGATGAGCGACGGGCCAGGTGACCTGGCGGTCGTGGTAGCCGGTTATCCAAAAGAAATGAATGTCTTTATTGATAGTAACCCGGGATTGAAGTCACGCTTTTCCGAGTACTTTCATTTTGATGACTATCTGCCTGAAGAGCTATACCAGATAGCCTTATATGCGGCGGAGCACAAGCAGCTCACCGTAGCTCTTGAAGCGCAGGAATACCTGAGAGAACAGCTTACGGAAGCCTACCGCAAGCGCGATAACAGCTTTGGTAATGCGCGTTTCGTTTATGGCGTGATCGAAGAAGCCAAACAGGATATGGGCCTTCGCCTCATGAAATCGGAAAACATGGATGCATTGACGAAGGAAGACCTCTCGACCATTACTTTGGCTGACCTCAAAAGCGTATTCCTGGCCAACGAGAAGAAAAAACTCAAATTGCTGGTGAATGAAAAAGACCTGCAAATGGCGCTGGCAGAGCTCAACGAGCTCGTGGGACTGGATAACATTAAGCAGGATGTGAATGAGCTGGTGAAGCTGATCCGCTTCTACAACGAGATCGGAAAAGATGTCGTGAATAAATTCTCCCTGCATTCTGTCTTTACCGGAAATCCCGGCACAGGTAAAACAACACTTGCGCGCATCATCGCCAGGATCTATAAATCGCTGGGACTGCTGGAGAGAGGGCATGTGGTGGAAGTAGATAGGGAAGGCCTGATTGCAGGATATACCGGCCAGACAGCTATTAAAACACAGGAGAGGATCGATGCCGCAATGGGAGGCATTCTTTTCATCGATGAGGCTTACGCTTTAGCAGAAGGCAGTGGCTTCGGGCAGGAAGCCATCGAGGTGATCCTGAAGCGCATGGAAGACAAGCGCGGGCAGTTCGGAGTGATCGTTGCCGGCTATCCCGAAAACATGCACCATTTTATTGAGATGAACCCGGGGCTCAAATCCCGTTTTGATAAAACATACGCATTCAGCGATTATGAGCCGGAGCAGCTGATTACCATCGCGAAGAATTTATTGAAGAAAGAAGGCCTTGTTCCGAACGAGGAAGCTCTGGCTCATCTCAGTAACCATTTTAAGGAGCTGGTAGAGCGTAAGGACAAGTTCTTTGGAAATGCGCGCACCGTCAGGCAGATCGTTGGAGAATGTGTGATGAAACAAAATCTGCGCATGGCTTCTATTCCTGCCGGTGAGCGAAAGCCGGAAGACCTGATCACACTGACCCTGGAAGACGTGAAGCATTTTACGACCGATGGCTCAGGGCGGAGTACACTGGGCTTCAGGTACGGTGCACAGTAACCCTAGCTGCTAACCAGATCTGTCAGCCGCGTTTTAAGGCCTGAAAGCTATGTGAAAGAGAATCGTAGATCAGAAATGTGCCAGGCAAGGTGCTTCTTTCCAGGATCACCTGTAAAGCCTCGTGTGCCATCATGCTGCCGATAATTGCCGGTAAGGTGGCCAGAACGCCATTCTCCGAGCAATTTGGTACCTCTTCCGGAGCAGGAGGCTCAGGGAATATATCCCGCAAATTCCAGCTTCCTTTAAGATTAAACACAGCCAGTTGTCCCTCATAGCCTAAAATGCTCCCGTATACCAAGGGCTTGTTCAGTTTCACGCACATGTCATTCACCGTATAGCGCGTCGCAAAATTGTCGCAGCCGTCAACAACAAGGTCATAACCGGCCAACAAAGATTCCGCATTTTCCTCATTCAGTAATTCGGGATAAGCAATGACCTTTATGTGAGGATTTTGTGCGGAGAGTTTTTGCAAGGCCACTTCCGCTTTTAATTTTCCGGCATCATCTGGTGTGTACAATATCTGCCGGTGCAGATTCGACACCTCAATAACATCGAAATCAACGATGCCGATCGTTCCGACGCCTGCGGCAACGAGGTATTGCAGGATGGGGCAGCCCAGTCCTCCGGCCCCTACAACTACTACCTTGCTGTTCTTGATCTTTAACTGGCCGTTAATGCCAATATCGTCCAGCATGATCTGCTTTTGGTATCTTTTAAATTCTTCTTTGCTTAGCATATGCTTAAACGGTTATCCCAGTCTTTGTATACAGGCTCGTACCCGGCTTTTTTGATCAGGGTGCTGATGTCCTCAAGGCTCCTGTCATCGCAGATCTCGAACTGCTCGAGCGAGCCCGGCTCTACGGTGTAGCCGCCGGGATTTGTTCGGGAGCCTGCGCTCATGCTGGTGGCGCCCAAAGGAATGATGTGGTTCCTCAGATGCTCTGATTCGCGTGTGGAGATCGATAATTCGATGTCTTCCTGGAAAATCCGGTAAGCGCATAAAAGCTGGACCAGCTCCCTGTCTGTTACGATCACATTCGGAGCGATGATGCCTTCCGCAGGCCGCATGCGTGGGAAGGAAACGGAATACCTGGTTTGCCAGTAAGTTTTTTGCAGGTATTCCAGGTGCAGGGCACAAAACAGAGAATCCACGCGCCAGTCTTCCAGGCCCAACAAAATCCCTAATCCGATCTTGTGAATGCCGGCCTGGCCTACACGGTCGGGCGTTTCGAGCCTGTAGTCGAAGTTGGATTTTTTTCCTTTCGGATGGTACTGTTTGTAAACCTCCTGGTGATAGGTTTCCTGGTACACAAGAACCGAATGCGCGCCTGCTTCATGAAGCGTTTTGTACTCGGCCGTTTCCAGGGGTTGCACCTCAATGGAAATAGTAGCGAACTGCGCACGAAGCAGATCAACCGCCTGCCTGATATAAGCTGCATGCACGCTGTGGTTGGCCTCTCCGGTAACTAATAGGATATGATTGAATCCCTGGTTTTTCAGATAAGCCGCTTCCTGCAAAATCTCTTCGTCAGTTAAGGTTTTGCGTTTCACCTTATTGCCCAGGCTGAAACCGCAATAGGTGCAGATGTTGTTGCACTCGTTGCTTAAATACAAAGGCGCATACAGTTGTATGGTTTTTCCAAAGCGTTTGATGCTTAGCTCATGACTAAGCTTTGCCATCTGCTCGAGATACCCTGCGGCCGCGGGAGATAGGAGTGCTTTGAAATCTTCAGACGTCCGTTTTTTAGATGCCAGCGCACGCTCCACATCAGCGGATGTTTTAGAGTAGATCGACTTTTTTTGATCGTCCCAGCTCCGGGTGCCGAATATGTTTTTGAAACTCATTGGTTTATGTTTTCCTCTCTCTGTGCCTCCTTGAGAGCGTATTTTCTCGCGGATTCCCGCTGGGTTCGACGTTTTTAATTGTGTTTTTTTCTGCGGACCTCTGCGAGAGATAATTGCGGGAACGCATCTTATCCATTTAAAAAGTCCGTCAATGGGCTCGTGGCCGAAGCCGCATGCCTTATGCCCGGTAAGCCAGCCCTGTATGCGATCCGTCCGGCGGTAACAGCATGTTTAAAGGCTATTGCCATTTCCATGCTCTGCTTCGATGATGCAATGGCTGTATTCACCAGCACAGCATCCGCACCCATTTCCATCGCTTTGGCAGCATGCGATGGTGAGCCGATGCCTGCATCAACAATTACAGGCACCTTGCTTTGTTCAATAATAATCTCTAAAAAATCTTCCGTCTTCAGTCCTTTGTTGCTTCCTATAGGAGAGCCCAGAGGCATCACGGCGGCAGTTCCCGCATCTTCCAGGCGTTTGCACAATACAGGATCTGCATGGATGTACGGAAGAACAATAAAACCCATCTTCGCCAGCTCTTCCGTTGCCTTCAGGGTTTCAATCGGATCCGGCATTAAATAGCGCGGGTCGGGATGGATCTCCAGTTTGATCCAGTTTGTTTCCAGCGCCTCCCTGGCCAGCTGAGCCGCAAATACAGCTTCTTTTGCATTGCGCACGCCCGAAGTATTAGGCCATAGCCTGACATTGGCTTTCTTTAGGGCGTCCAGCAAATCATCGGCCGGTGCATCCGTATCAATTCTCTTCAGAGCAACGGTTACCATTTCGGTGCCTGATGCAATAATGGATTCATACATTTCCTGGCTGGAGCCATATTTTCCGCTTCCTAAAAATAAGCGGGACGAGAACAGATGACCGGCGATGTTAAGCATGGTATAGGATATGGTTTATTTCTTTTACGAGTTTTTCTTTCCGGGACGATCGGGTGATAAGGCCCGAAACGGCGATGCCATACACGCCCGTGTTTACAATGGAGGCGATATCGTTAAGCTCAATGCCACCGATGGCATATACAGGTGTGTGAAGATTCTCTGCCTTCATCTTGGTGATGATGCTTTGATAACCCTCAAGGCCCAGCACAGGGCTCAGTTTTTCTTTGGTGCTGGTAAAGCAGTATGGGCCAAGCCCGATGTAGGCGACCTGTTCTGCACAGCGTTGTTTCACATGCTCAAACGTATTGGCTGTTCCGCCAATGAGCATTCCTGGTGCCAGGTTTTTCGCTTCGGCAACAGGCGTGTCTGTCAGTCCCAGGTGCAGGGCATCGGCATCGCAGTCTCGTGCAACAAGCGGACGATCGTTAATGATGAGCTTGGCCCCGTAGGTATTGCACAAGGTCCTTACCCTTCGGGCAAGATCGAGGTAGAGCTCATCGGAGCTGTTCTTCAGGCGTAGCTGAACCAGGCTCACACCTGCATCCAGGGCGGACTCGATGTGCATCAGGTGCATAACAGGAGTAGCTCCCTGGGAGATGTATTGAAGTTTAGGCAACATGATAAGCTAATAAAGTGGGGTTACTGTTAAGGGCCGTTTCTATATAGTGTTTTGCATGTTGGCAGGCTTCATACAGGGAGTAGCCCAATGCCAGGTTTGCTGCAATAGCCGAAGATAAAATACATCCGGAGCCATGTTTGGGACTTAAGGAATAGGGAACACCTGCTTCTATGTTGAAACATTGCTGATCCTGGAATAAATAATCGGTTCCCTTTTCGGGTTCACGGTGTCCGCCTTTGAGCAGCACATGGCAATGAGCGGATAAAGCTTTCGCAGCGGTCATGTCATCCGGATGGCCGCCCAGCCTGACGGCTTCCTGTCTGTTGGGTGTAATCAGGTAAAGCTCCTTCAAAACACGTTCCAATTGTTGAGGGTCCATCTGCTCCATCAATGTAAACTGATCGGAGGCTGCCAGTACCGTGTCCCAGATGATCTTCAGCGTTTCGTTCTTTTGTTTCAATGCCTGTATCACATCGGCAAGCACCTGTAGGTTCTCAATGATCCCGATCTTTACAACAGCAACAGGGTAGCGATCCATGAGGCTGTGCAGCGGCGTGATGATATCGTTGGCACTTGCCCATTTCACAGAAATGAAGCGATCCTCTACCTGGTTGGTGTAAGCTGTATTGATCGCCATTCCCAGGCAACGGTGCTGCTCAAATGTCTTCGCATCGGCTAAAACGCCGGCGCCGCCGCAGGGATCAAATCCTGCAATACTGAGTACTATAGGCCGGTTATATAGCATTTGCAGTGTATCGTTTTAAACGCGCTGAGCGTATCTTCTGTATTCCATACAGCGCCCAGCACGGCAATGCCATCGTAGCCCATCTCATAAGCTTCCCGGCAATTGCTTTCATCAATTCCGCCGAGGGCAATAAGCCTGGTAGACGGTTTCTTATCGGATTTTTTTAACTTGAATGCCTGCGCCGGGTATCCCGGTTTTGAAATGCTGTTGAATACAGGGCTCAGGAAGGCATAGTCAAAGTGTTCTGATAAGCCCTGGTAGTCTGCCAGAGAATGAACAGAGGTTGACAGGAGGTGCCTCGTTTTTTGCTTCAATAGTGCTTCCGCGCTCAGGGCTTTTCGTGCCACTTCCGTGTAGTGCAGGCGGCTGATGCCGAAATCACCCGCCAGGCTGTGATGCTGGTGCAGGGCTATTTTCGGGTAGTGCAGGGGATGGATGCCGTTCAGTAACGCGCTTACTTCTTTTAAGGAGCTTTCGGGTTTACGCAAATGTATCACAGGAAGGCCTTCATCAAATAAGCGGTTGATGAGGGACGCCTCGTTGGCAACAGGCTTTGGATTTGAAATGACGAAAAGCATTATAAATAAATCTGGCTTCCCTTTTGCCTGAACTCTTCCGATTTATCGAACATGCCGTTGGCAGCCAATTCCCTGATCTCCTGCGTGATCTTCATCGAACAGAATTTTGGTCCGCACATTGAGCAAAAATGCGCTATTTTAGCACCATCGGCAGGCAGGGTCTCATCATGGAATTCACGGGCAGTATCCGGATCCAACGATAAGTTGAACTGGTCTTCCCACCTGAATTCAAAGCGTGCTTTACTCAGGGCATTATCGCGGTACTGTGCGCCAAAATGCCCCTTGGCGAGGTCGGCAGCGTGTGCTGCCAGTTTATACGTGATCACGCCGTCCTTGACATCCTTTTTATTCGGAAGGCCTAAATGTTCTTTCGGTGTCACATAGCATAGCATCGCTGTGCCGAACCAGCCGATCATGGCGGCTCCAATGGCCGAGGTAATATGGTCATAGCCCGGTGCAATGTCCGTGGTCAACGGGCCGAGCGTATAGAAAGGTGCTTCGTGGCATTCCTTCAGCTGCTTGTCCATATTTTCTTTGATGAGGTGCATCGGCACATGTCCGGGCCCTTCGATCATCACCTGCACATCATGCTTCCAGGCAATTTTTGTCAGCTTGCCCAGCGTTTCGAGTTCTGCAAATTGCGCCGCGTCGTTGGCATCCGCGATAGATCCCGGCCGCAGGCCATCGCCGAGTGAAAAGGCTACATCGTAGGCTTTCATGATCTCGCAGATCTCTTCGAAATGCGTATATAGGAAATTTTCCTTATGATGGGCCAGGCACCATTTGGCCATAATGGAGCCTCCGCGTGAAACAATCCCGGTCATGCGTTTTGCAGTCAGGGGGATGTAACGCAACAAAACACCCGCATGGATGGTGAAGTAGGAAACGCCCTGCTCGGCCTGTTCGATCAGGGTGTCTTTAAATAATTCCCAGCTAAGGTCTTCCGCTTTGCCGTTTACTTTTTCCAGGGCCTGGTAAATGGGTACGGTGCCAATAGGAACAGGTGAATTACGAATGATCCATTCCCTCGTTTCATGAATGTTCTTCCCTGTCGACAGGTCCATGATCGTATCTGCGCCCCAGCGGCAGGCCCATACGGCTTTTTCTACCTCCTCTTCAATGCTTGAGCTTACCGCACTGTTTCCGATGTTGGCATTTATCTTTACTAAAAAATTCCGACCGATGATCATCGGTTCACTCTCCGGGTGGTTGATGTTATTGGGAATGATAGCGCGGCCTGCCGCAATTTCATCACGCACAAATTCCGGCGTGATCAGCCCTTTCGGTAGCTTTGCGCCGAAGCTTTCTCCCGCATGCTGCTGCGAAAGCGTGTCGTACTGGCCGTTCAGCTGCGTTTTCAGAAGATCGCTGTTTTGATTTTCACGGATGGCGACGTATTCCATTTCTGCTGTTACAATGCCTTGTTTGGCATAGTACAGCTGCGAAACGTTAGCGCCCGCTTTGGCTTTCAGCGGCTGCCTGATATGTTCGAAGCGAAGCGCATCCAGTGAGGGGTCGTTCCTCCGGTTTTTCCCGAAATCAGAACTCACGGTGTCAAGCCGCTCAACGTCGTTCCTGTCCAGGATCCACTGTTCCCTGATGCGCGGCAAGCCTTTTTTAATATCGATCACCGCATGGTCATCGGTGAAAGGCCCCCCGGTGTCGTATACCGTGACAGGCGCGTTGTGCTCTGTTTTCCCGTTTGCCTGCCTAGTAGGAGATAATGTAATTTCACGCATGGCCACTTTGATGTTGTGACGTACGCCTTCTACATAAATTTTCCGGGATCCGGAAATAGCCCCGGTCGAAATTGTTTTTTCCGGATTGTTTTTTTCTGCTGTGCTCATGGTTATCCTCCTTGTGTGGCTTTAATGATTAGTATGCTGTCATTGGATTTCAGGAGGTGCCCTTCCCAATTAGCTTTGGGAATAACGGTATTGTTCACGGCCACGGCAATGCCCTTTTGTTTATCGCCTAAACGCGCGTGCACGAGGTCATAGAGCGTGCTGTGGTCTGTAACTTCCTGTGATGAATTGTTTACTGTGATTTCCATTCCTGTAAATGCATACTTTAGGAATGGCGCAGACTGCCTTCTTACTTTTCCCTTCGTCAGTGCTAACTGTATCAGGTTCAACGGGTATAATCTCAGTCCTTTTGCAGGACACCCCTAAAGTTGCTCCAAATGTAAGTAAAAAATAATACGACCGCTTATGTTTTTAAAAAAATATCCGGAATGCTTGCCTGGCAAGGGGTTTACAGAGTGTATCGTATGGCGTTTTTTGAAAAAGTAACAACGATCGTGAATCCGATAAGATATTTAAAGCATCTAAGAAATGACTTTGAGATGAAACAGCATCTCCGGAAAATCAGCCCTGTGGTTTTATGAATTGCAGGTTCCGTTTCAGGCCCTTGTACTTGGTACGTTTCACAGCACTGTTTTTAAATACCTTACTGAATACCTCTTCAGTCATATCATACCACTCTTCGGCAGAATAATCCAGCAAGCCGTTCGTGTTGGTGAACTTCGGCTCCTGGTGAGGAATGCTGAATCTGTTCCAGGGGCACACATCCTGGCATACATCGCAGCCGAATGCCCAGTTATCGAACTTATTTTTAAAATCCCCGGGGATGGCCTCTTTCAGCTCAATGGTAAAGTAGCTGATGCATTTGCTGCCGTCTACAACAAAAGGTTCTACGATGGCCTGTGTCGGGCATGCATCGATGCAGCGTGTGCAGGTGCCGCAGTAATCGGCAACAGGGCCGTCATACTCAAGCTCCAGGTCGATGATGAGCTCCGCAATAAAGAAGAAAGAGCCTTGCTGTTTATTGATGAGGTTGGCATTCTTGCCGATCCATCCCAGGCCGCTTTTTTTAGCCCAGGCTTTATCCAGCACAGGTGCGCTGTCTACGAAGGCGCGTCCGTTCACATCGCCGATCTGCTCCTTCAGTGTGTTCAGGAATTCTTTCAGCTTATCTTTGATCACCTCATGGTAATCGAGGCCATAGGCATACTTGGAAATTTTGGGAGCATCCTGGTTTTGTGATTGGGAAGGGTAGTAGTTGTAAAGCAAGGATATAACGGACTTCGCACCTTCCACGAGCAGCCTCGGATCCAGGCGTTTGTCGAAATGGTTTTCCATGTACTCCATCTTTCCGTGCCTGTTCTGTTTCAGCCAGCTTTCGAGGCGCGGCGCTTCCTCTTCCAGGAACTCCGCTTTGGAGATCCCGCAAAAATCAAAGCCCAGCCGCCTGGCTTCCTGTTTGATGATGGCTGTATGTTTGGAAGCAGCAGACATGAAACGATAAGAAAAAAGAAAGGGCTTAGCCGGAAAATTTAGACTTCAATACACTTTTCAGGATATCCATGAAGCCTCCGCTTTCCGGCTCTTCTTCCTTACTCGTTTTTTTTTGGAACAGCCCTTTCACAAGGCTCACTACTGTGCCGGCCTGCTGGAACAGGTTTCCCGATAAGATGCCGTTGATAAGCCTGGTGATCCCGGCGGTCACCACTTCCTCCGGCAGCGTTTTCAACTGCAGCCTGATGAGCTCCTCCTGTTTCTTCAGGCGCTTTTTCACGCGCAACTCCTCGCGCTCGAGGTCGGCGTAGTTGTTTATGGAATAGTTACTCTTCGTCATCGTCGTCAATCGCATTAGGGTCGTTCTCGAAAAATATATCCGCTACCATGTCCATGATACGGCCCGAAAAATAAGCTTTGTACAAAATGATGAACAAGAGCAGCAGGGTGAAATACATACCTGCCACAATGCTGAAGCCATAGAAATTACTGTTGAGCTTCTCTGCAAAATAATACGAAAGCATCAGGCCCAGGAACATCACCACAAAGAACATCAATATGGCGGCAATGAAAATGAAAATTACCTTGCTGGTAATCTTCGCCGTTTTTTTGGCAGCCTGGATCTTCAGCAGCAGCAGCCGTTCCTCCGTGTATTTTTTGACCAGCTCATAGGTCTCGTCAAAATAGTCTGATTCTTTTTCCATACTATACCGTATCGCCTTCGGAATTACCGCCGCTGTTATTCATCAGACCGGCCAGCTCATGCTCCAGCTGTTTTATTTTTGCTTTGATATCCTCCGCTGCTGAGGACGCTTTCTCTTTGGCGTTCTCTACAAATTCTTTTCCCTGTTCGCTTTCGAGCAGTTTGGCAATAGCCACACCTGCCAAAGCACCAATGGCGAAAGCGCCGATGAGTTTGCTTGTGTTATTCATGATGCCGGGTTTAAAAAAGGCCCATACTAAGGTACGATTATTTTGGATAGTTCAGAAGAACAGCCTTAAATCCTTGTCTTCAGCAGGTGCCACCAGTCATCTGTCGCCGGCCGGCAGAGATAAGAGATGCTTCCTTAGTCTTCGAACAAGCCGCCCAGCCTGCCCCTGAATGATTTTCCGAGGTGCTTATACGCCTTTTCGGTAGCTTCGCGGCCACGTGGCGTGCGGGCAAGGTAGCCTTCCTGGATGAGGAAGGGTTCATAGACCTCTTCGATCGTTCCCGACTCTTCGCCCACGGCTGTGCTGATGGTGGTAATTCCTACCGGCCCGCCTTTGAATTTATCGATGATGGCCGAGAGGATGCGGTGGTCCATTTCGTCCAGACCGTCCTTATCTACATTCAGCGCTTTGAGGCCGTAGGTGGCAATGTCCAGTGTAATCGTGCCGTCGCCTTTGATCTGGGCGAAATCCCTCACGCGGCGCAGGAGCGCATTGGCAATCCGCGGTGTCCCCCGGCTGCGCCGGGCAATTTCATAAGCTGCCTCTTCGGCGATTTCCACATTCAGGATCTCGCAGCTGCGCTGTACGATGCCCGTCAGCACTTTGCTGTTATAATAGTTCAGGCGCGAGGTAATTCCGAAGCGGGCCCTTAGCGGGGCCGTGAGCAGGCCGCTGCGTGTGGTAGCGCCTACCAGTGTAAAAGGGTTTAATTTGATCTGTACTGTACGCGCATTCGGGCCGCTATCGATCATGATGTCGATCTTATAATCTTCCATTGCCGAATACAGGTATTCCTCCACGATCGGGCTCAGGCGGTGGATCTCATCCACAAACAGCACGTCGTAGGGTTCCAGATTCGTGAGCAGGCCGGCCAGGTCGCCCGGCTTATCAAGCACCGGGCCGCTGGTTACTTTCAGGTTCACGCCAAGATCATTGGAGATGATATGGGCCAGCGTCGTTTTCCCCAGGCCCGGAGGGCCGTGCAGGAGCACGTGGTCCAGGGCTTCTTCCCGTTGCTTGGCGGCCATCACAAAAATACGCAGATTGTCCACCACGCTTTCCTGCCCGCTGAAATCGCTGAACTCAACGGGGCGCAGGGCCTTTTCGTAATCCTTGTCGGTGCTGGTTTGTTTTTCGCCGCTGGCGTCTAAATGCTCGTTCATGCGCAGTAAAAATACACATTTAAAAAACAGGGTGCTGCTATAAATTATAGCATTTATCGGCCATAGAACAGGAGGGGCCTGCGTGAGGGACAGAGTGGCCTGTCTGAGCTCTCCCGCAAGGTTCTGATCGCGACTTGTCGTGACTCGAAGCACTTGCGGGAAGCGAGCCACGAAGGCCCGACCCGAAGGGGCACGCCACAATACCCTGAACCAGTATTCTTTATGTTTAAAATAATGGATTATTCCTTAATTTTGAATCAAAATTCAAGCACTATGGGCGCTGCGCTGTTTATCTCGATGGGACTTTTAGCCCTCTTGAGTATTCCTTTAATTACGGCCACCTTTGCCAACCGCCTGGGACGAAATCCTAAAAAATGGTTCCTGATCGGCATCCTGTTGCCGGTTGTTGCCACCTTCATTTTATTCTTTCTGCCCGATCTGTCTGAAAAGAACGAGGACATGATGTAGGATTTAATTAAGAATTACCTGAGCCGTATCACCAATACGCCGGGCCGTACTTTTTGGTGATCTTTGATTTCGGCGCCGCTTCGAAAAAGATCTGGTCGAACCAGATAAGCAGCTTTGGCGCACAGGTAAAGGAGTTTAGCTTTTCCCCCACATTCGCGGTATTTTTCAGGGCAAAGCGGTAGCCCATGTCGAGCCCTAGCCCGCACCAGGTAAAGATCTTAAATTGCAGGCTCATGCCTGGTTCATAAATGAGCAGAAAGTGCTTTTTCGATCGGACGGTTTCCTCGTTATACCTGTAGCGGAACCAGGCCAGGCCTGTGCCCGCCTGTATGGGTACACTCAGCTGCCAGCGCTTACTCTTATAAAATACAAAATCGGCGTAGTAGCACAGGTAGTGAAACTTCAGGTAATTATCGACGCTGACCTCACCGGTCAGTCCCTGGATCTTCAGCTGGTCGCTGACATCGCCGTCGAGCCAGCTGTAGCCTATGCCCACCCGTAGTTTCCGCCTGAAGGTAAGGCCGAGCCTCACGCCCGATACTTTGGTGGCGGTATGGTTGAAAAAAGAGTAGCGCGATTCCAGGCGCGCATCGATTCCGGGTTTGGAACGAAGCAGCACCTTGAAGGTATCCAGAAACTGGCTTTTTACCGTCAGGCTGATGAACAGCATCGCTATGAAGGCGGCAATTTTCACAGCTGTAAAAATACAGCAGAATAAATGTGGACAAATCGGGCTGTGAGAATTGTATTAACAGGCAGGGTGTAGTAAATTTGCCTTGCATGAACAGCCCGGCTTCATTTCTGGATATTTCCGTGGTATACCTCAAAGGTATCGGCACGGCGCGTGCAGAGGCTTTGCAAAAAGAACTGGGCCTGTTTACCTACCGCGATTTTTTAACTTACTACCCCTTCCGCTATGTGGATAAAACACAGTTTCAGTCGGTGAGGGAGGTGAGCGAAGAATCGACCGCCTACCAGCTGCGTGGCCACATCATGGAGCTCCAGTTTGTGGGGGATAAGCGCACCAAAAGACTGGTGGCCAAATTCAGGGATAACACCGGAACGATCGATCTCGTATGGTTCCAGGGCGCCAAATGGATGGCCGAAAAACTGAAATCCAATACGGAGTATATTGTGTATGGCAAAGCAACCTCTTTTATGGGGCGCTTCAACATGCCGCATCCCGATATCGAAGTGGTAGTGCCGGGTGTGCCTGTGGCTGCTTCTGCTTTCCAGGCGGTTTATAACAGCACGGAAAAACTCAAATTCAGGAACCTCGACAGCGAAGGTATCCGCAAAACGATGAGGGCGCTGGTGTCGCAGCTCAACGAGCAGAATATCCCCGAAACACTGACGCCTTCCCTCATCAGCGATTTCAGCCTGATGCCGCGTGTGGAGGCTTTCCGCCAGATCCATTTTCCGGATTCCAAAATCTTGCTGGACAAGGCGCGCTTCCGCCTCAAATTTGAAGAGCTCTTCTTCGTTCAGCTGAAGCTGCTGCGGAGCAACCACCTCAGGCACCAGGTGTCGGCAGGGTTTGTGTTCAATAAAGTAGGAGATATCTTTCATGATTTTTATAACCATCATCTGCCTTTTCAGCTCACCAATGCTCAAAAGCGCGTGGTGAAAGAGATCCGCGTGGACATGGGCTCGGGGCGGCAGATGAGCCGGCTGGTACAGGGAGATGTTGGCAGCGGCAAAACGCTGGTGGCTTTGCTGAGCATGCTGCTGGCTGCGGATAATGGCTTTCAGTCCTGCCTCATGGCGCCCACTGAGATCCTGGCGAAGCAGCATTTCGAAACCATTTCTTCCCTGGTAGAACCTCTGGGTATCAAAGTGGTATTGCTGACCGGTTCCACGAAAACCAAAGCACGCCGCGAACTGCATGCGCAGCTGGAATCCGGTGAGATACATATCCTGGTGGGAACGCACGCGCTGATCGAAGATGCGGTTGTTTTCAAAAACCTGGGACTTGTAGTGATCGATGAGCAGCACCGCTTCGGTGTCGCGCAGCGGGCCAAAATGCATAAGAAGAACACACAGCCGCCGCATGTGCTTATCATGACAGCCACGCCTATTCCGCGCACGCTGGCCATGACACTGTATGGAGATCTTGATACTTCGGTGATCGACGAGCTGCCTCCGGGCCGGAAGCCTATTACCACCATGCATTTTATGGAAAGCCAGCGCCTGAGGCTTATCGGATTTATGAAGAATGAGATTGCCCTGGGAAGGCAGGTCTACATTGTATATCCGCTGATCCAGGAAAGTGAAAAAATGGATTACCAGAATCTGCAGAATGGCTACGATGCCCTGCTCAGCGATTTCCCCCAGCCGGAATACCAGATCAGTATTGTGCACGGAAAGCTTACGCCCCAGCAAAAGGAGTTTGAGATGCAGCGCTTCATCAAGCACGAAACACAGATCATGGTAGCCACCACCGTGATCGAGGTGGGAGTCAATATCCCGAATGCGAGTGTGATGGTGATCGAAAGTGCAGAGCGCTTCGGTCTGTCGCAGCTGCACCAGCTACGCGGCAGGGTAGGGCGCGGCGCCGAAAAATCCTATTGTATTTTAATGACCTCCTATAAGCTGGGGGCAGACAGTAAGCTTCGCATGGAAACGATGGTGCGCACCAACGATGGCTTTGAGATCAGCGAGGTGGATTTGAAGCTGAGAGGCCCGGGCGACCTGGACGGAACACAGCAGAGCGGGGTGCTAGACCTGAAGATCGCCGACCTGGTGCACGACGGGCAGGTGCTGCAGCTGGCCCGCTCGGCAGCACAGGCTATCCTGAACGAAGATCCTGCATTGGAGGCGCCGGAAAACCACCTGCTGCTCGATACCCTCCGGCGCATGCAGCAAAGCAGGCATTCCTGGAGCAAGATCGGCTAGGCGCGAACTAATAAGCATTATTTAACCGGTATTTGTTTATTTGAAAAATAAGTTTAAATTTGATATATTCAAAACTGTTAAAATGAAGACATTAGCGTTCCTCTATGTGTTTTTATTCGCGTGTATGTTTAAGGTGCATGCGGGCCAGCCTGCGCCGAAGCAGCAACAGCCGCCTAAGGATTGCGTAAAGCATCCTCAGATTGTAAAGGCGCAAACTGCGGAAAAGGCAACTTCTGCGAAAACAGTCGCTGAAAAGCCGGCAAATAGCGCAACACAGCACATTTCCCGGAGCGGTAATTCCGTTCCTCATTTTTCGGTGTTAAACTTCATCAATTTCTTTTATTCCAAAGACACGCTCGATAACCTCCGCGTTATGTAATGCTGTTCAGGCTTTTTTTCTTTTTTCTGTTTTGCTTCAGCACTGCCGCCATTTCGCTGGCAGGCGACAGCCTCGTGGTAAAGCTCCATTTTGTGTATGGCTCAAAGCCCCGGCGGGCGTTTAAATCCGTTGAGAAGAGCTATTTCGGCGGTATTCATGGCGGGCACGTTTATATGGAGATCGGCCACGATCTGTTTAGCTTCGGCCGCCGCAAAGGGCAGTGGCATATCTTCAGCCATAAGCGGCGGGTGGTTGGCTGCTACCGCCTCGATAGCAACCTTGTATGGTGCGGCGATACAGGTCGGTTAAAAATAACAAGCATCACTATCCCTGTTACCGCGGTACAGATGCAGCAGTTCAAATCTCTTGAGCAGCAATACCTGAAAGCTTCCCCTTACGACTATGCCTTTTTCGGAATGCGTTGCGCCGCCGCGGCCTATGATGTGCTGAGCAGTGCGGGGATCTGCAGAAAGAGGTCGCGGGCGGGTATCATTGCCAAAAACTTTTATCCCAAGCGGCTGAGGCTAAAGCTCCTGAAGCGCGCCGAAAAAGAGCACTGGCAGGTAGAACGCCGGGAGGGAAGGCCAAGCCGCCGTTGGGAAAAAGATTGAAGCAGCTGAGGTTCTCCGAAGGTCAGGGGAATGTTAAATTTTTTTCAGTGATCTGATTATTTCTACCTTTGGAGCGTATTTACCACATACCAGGTAATGGTAACATTGTCCTCTTTCCACCTGTGTCATTAAACATTATTAAAACTTCATGAAAAGCATTATCCTTATTCTTGCATTGGCGGGTTCACTGGGTGTTATTTCCTGTGCCAGCCAGCAGGGAGTTATGAAACAGGTCGCCGATATATTTCCGGTGCAGGAAGCCACCGTACTGGCCGAAAATATGGCCTCTAAGCTTGGGCTCACGGCACTCCAGAAATCAAGCGTGTATACCACCTTGCTCAAATACTATACAGATAAAAAAGCTTTATACGATCAGTTAAAAAATAACGCCATCACGCAGGCGGCCCTCAATGTGGCGGAATCCAGGCTTAACCTCGACAAGAACAATGCCCTGAAAAGCATTATGTCCAACAGCACGCAACTAGCAGCGCTGGCGCAGTACTTCGGGATCAAATAGGAGAGTAACCGTCATTGCAGGCACAGCGAAGCAATCTGCTCTATAGTGAGATTGCTTCAGGCAGAGCCTTCGCAATGACGCTCAGGATTTACTTCAGATCAAACAGGTTCTCCACACCAATATGCCTTTCCACGGTGAAGCCTTCGGCGTAAGTCACCTGGATATCGCGGCCGAAGATCATGGCTTTGGCTTTGATGTTCTCCATAAAATCGCGGCTCGATATAGGCGTTTCCGGCTCCTTGGAATTCGGATCGTAAAACTGCGAACTGTAGGCCATGACGCTCTCCATCTTTTTATCCATGTATGGTGTGATATCCACCACGAAGTCCGGCTTCAGATACCGGTCCTGGATGTAGTGGTATACCACTTTGGGGCGCCAGGCAGCTTGTAATTGGTGGTCATCGCCCCGCGTTTCTATTTTTACGAGCCCGCTGTAAAAGCAGGCGTCGGATACGAGCCTGGCTGCACGCCCATGGTCGGGATGGCGGTCGCTGATGGCATTGCAAAGTACAATTTCCGGGCGGTAGTTACGGATCACGCGGATGATGTGTTTCTGGTTGCTTTCGTTGTTTTCAAAAAATCCGTCGGCCATGGTAAGTTGCTCGCGCATGCTCAGCCCCAGGATCTTTGCCGATCTCATGGCTTCTTCCGTTCTTAAGGCTGCACTGCCACGGGAGCCCAGCTCGCCGCGCGTAAGGTCGAGGATGCCCGCTGTTTTACCGAGGGCAATATGTTTTAATAAGGTTCCTGAAGCGGAAAGTTCAACATCGTCGGGATGTATGCCTATGGCTAAAATATCGAGTTTCATTGTATTGCAGTATTCAGGTTGATGGGGCCGGATAGCCCAACATATGATGGGCCAAAGGTAATAAATAATGCGCTTTTATTTCAGGCGTTCCAGCCGGCCTTTTCGCTTGATTTTTTAGCGGTAAAAGGTTGGCAGGCATTACCTGGATATAAAACTTTGATTTCTTTTGGGCGATTGGTTTTTTTGTTGCCCTGTTTTCGGATGAACGCTGATGATTAGTTGTTGTTATTGAAAAAATGTATTTTTATGAAGTTTAAAAAAAGAACACAATGAAAAAAATCATAATGATAGCTACAATCGGCTTGTTATTTACGTCCTGCAAAAAAAGCTACACCTGCGTATGTCAAGTAACAAAAAGGACAACCAGCAATGGTAGTCTTATTAAGTCAGAAGCCAGTGAAGAAAGAACGAATCTTGGAAAGCAAAAGAAGTCCGATGCGCAGATAGCATGTTCAAATAAAGATGGTCAGACAAGCTCGGGAACAGTTGGAGATGGTGTGGTTGTAGATAAAATTTGTAGTTTGAAACAACAGTGATTATTTGAAAACAGCTATTCAGATATAATCTTATAAGAATTACGTTTCCTCTTCTTTCTTTATCCATTTGGCGACTTCCGGTGCGGTGTAAGAGCGCATCTTTTCCAGCAGGCCGTCGATGGTATCATCCACCAACAGCATCTGCTGGTTGACGGGTTTCAGGAAACCTTTATGAACCATCGTTTGCATCAGAGAAACCAGCTCATCGTAAAAGCCATTGAGGTTTAAGATCCCGATCGGTTTCCGGTGTAGTCCCAGCTGTGCCCAGGTCAGCATTTCGAAAAGCTCCTCCATGGTTCCGAAGCCGCCCGGGAGGGTGATCACACCGTCGCACAGTTCATGCATTTTCGTTTTCCGCTCATGCATGGTGTCTACCAGGATCAATTCCGTAAGGCCTTCATGCGCAATTTCCTTACTGCCCAGGAAATGCGGCAACACGCCAATGGCTTCGCCCTTATGGTCCATTACGCCATTGGCCACGGCGCCCATCAGGCCTACTTTGGCGCCTCCGTATACCAGGCCGATCCCGAGCCGGGCAAATGTTTTTCCTAATGCGTAGGCCTGCGCTTCGTAGATGTTTTCGGTTCCGGGGCTTGAGCCGCAAAAAACGGTGATGCGTTTCATAATTATTAAAAAGATGTTTTTAGTTAGGAGCTGAATTTTTCTGTTCGCCATGTGTAAGCCCCGAAGATCAATCCTCCATCCTGATCTTTTCAATCTGGAGGTGCTTTTTGAATGTATGCACCATGTCTGCCATCTGTGCTTCCCGTTCCCGCAGGTCTTTCAGGTCCAGATCCGAAGCTTCTACAATCGGTTTCAATCTGGCGAGATTGGCCTTCATAGCCTCTAAGCCCGCTGCGGTAGCTTCACGTTCCGGATCAGAGGGATTGAGGCTATTCATCTTTGATTCCGTATCGCTGATAAATTTTTCCACGTAGGGGATCATGTCCCAGGGATTATTGGGCATGTTCCATACAAAGGCAATATTGCATTTCCGGCATTTATACTTGTTGCTTTTCCAGCCCTGAGGTGTCGTGTCGAAGCCAATCACCTTCAGCATCTCATTACTATGGCATTTAGGGCACTTGGCATTGTCTTTTATCATTCCCTGGAGTTGTTCGCGTTCAGAGTTAATCGTGTCGCGGTTTCTGGCATGAGCATAGAGCTGCTCTGTCAGCTTGTCGCAGGTCTCCAGCATCAGGCGGTAATCCTCTTCCAGCTTATTCTCTGTAATAAGGACCTGGGCACGTTTTTTAAAGTACTGTACCAGCTTTACCAATTCACGTTCTTCAGGTTTCAGGTTGTGCTCCATTTGGTTTCGGGCTTAATCAATAATAGCATTTAAATTTACGTCGCTTTCACTCCTATTAATTTGCCGGGCATACAGCCCAGCTTTCCTCTTACTGTTGTTTTTTCCATCCACGCACGATCGCCATCGTGTAGGCATCTTTCTCCCGTTGCGACTCGAATTTCGGTGTGTCCTTTCTCACGAATACGCTTTTTTGATTCAGCCAGATGTAGATCCCGATTTGGCTGGTATCTAGGGCAGCTATCGTTTCTACAATCGTGCTGTCAGGATATCCGTTAATAAGGTTGTCCATTGCCGCCTGCTTCATGCGTTCATTCTGTTCTTTATAAATGATAGAATCTATCGGTCCGTCGTAAGGATACGGATCTGACTTAATCATAAGCCATATAAAGAGTGCGATTAACGCGGTGCCGAGTATCGTAAACAGCTTGATTGGACCGCTTATTTTTTTTGCGCGGGATTTATTAAGGCTGTATAATACAGGAAAAACCACCGCAGCCCAAAACGCAAAAACCACCACAAATAAAATGCTATCCCAGATGATCACAAAGCCGTCCTGTCCGTCGGCAAGAGCTGCAAACGGTATAAATAATAACAGAAATAAGTGAATATGCCGGATTATGTTTGTTGGTAATTTCAATGAGCTTGGATCCTTCTTATATGTGTCGTTTATCTGTGTCGTTTCAAAAACCAACTTCCGTATATTGTTCTCCTATTGCACTTCCCCTTGTCTTCTTACCGTCACCCATTTGCCTGCTACATGTGCCGAGATGCTGTTGTCGTACATGGCCTCGCAGCTCACGCCAGGCAGGTAGAATGTCCCTTTATAGGAAGCATTCAGCAATACCTTGAATGTCTTCACGCTGCCTACACCCAGATCGAAGTAGCTGTATACACGGTCGTCGCGGATGTCCTGGTAGGTCGGGATATCTCCTTTCAGGTACGTGATGTTGTCCAGGCGCTGGTTACGGATCTCCCAGCCGCTGGCGAAAATCTGCGACAGCGCGAGGTTGCGGTACATGCCGCGTACTCCCGGATTTTTGATGCTCACTTCCGCCATGAAATCCGTGCCTTGCTCCAGGTTCGCCACATCGATGGAGTTGCCGTTGAGGGTTTTGTAATTCACCAGCAATTCGAGGTTGCTGAACTTGTCCGTTTCTTCACCGGCTTTCGGAATGCCCTGTTTTACCAGTCGTACAAAGAGGTTGCCGCTGCCTTTCACGCTTACCTTAATTGCCGCCTGGGCATCCGGATTTTTCAGTTCCACGATCCTGTATTTCGCTTTGTTGAAATCGCTGACGCTCACCGTTTCATTACCGGCTTTTATTTCCGCCGCCAGGGCAGAGCTATTGCCATTGAGTTTCGCATATTTGCTGATGGCCATTAAACAATAGGCTGTGGATTGCGTGCTCATCCAGTAAGCATTATCACCCAGTTTCACCGCCAGGGATTTCACTTTCAGGAAGGCATTGTTATTGTCTTTCAGCAGAGTCATCGTTTCCAGGATCATGGCATCGTCGCGCTCACGGCTGCCATAGGTGTAATAATAGTCGGGTTGCTCTTTCGAATTAGCCGGAATATTAAAGACCATTTTCTTAGCCACATCCGTTTGTCCGGCAAGGGCATAGGCCGCTGCCAGTCGCCATTTCACTTCCGGCGCCAGGCTTGAGCGCTCTTTCAGGCGGTTCATGGCGCCCAGCTCCGGGCTTCCCGCCAGTGCTAAGGTGTAGAGGCGGTAAGCCTGCGTGAGGTCTTCGCCGTAATAAGCCGTATTACGGTTGTTTACATAACTCTGTGCTTTTTGTTTCTGGTATTTTTTCCAGTTGTCCAGTAAGCCGTAAGGCAGGGAATAGCCCTTCAGCTTCGCTTCCAGCAGGAAGTGCCCTGCGTAGTTGGTTCCCCAGTCGTCGGCATTGTTCAGGCCCGGCCAGTAGGATAAGCCGCCGCTGGCTGTCTGGAATTGTTTCAGGCGATTGATCGCGGCTTTGGTAGCACGATCGATGAACTGTTTTTGGGCGGTGCTGAGCTCGCTGATGTCGTTGATATACAATCCGGCAAACACCGATGAGGTGGTTTGCTCCACGCATCCGTGCGGGTATTCCACCAGGTAGTTCAGGCGCTGCGACAGGTTGATGGCCGGTAAGGTAGAGAGCTCCACATAGGCCTTATTGGTGCCGCTGATGCCCACAGGCACATAGGTGGTATTCAGATTTTTGGAAGAAGTAAGTAAGAACTCTTCGGCATCGGTGATCACCGGGTTGTTGGCCCTCACGGCGATCTCGATGGTTTCCGAGGCGGTTTCTCCTGCTCCCTTGGCGGTGATCTTCACTTTCGACACACCCAGTGCATCTTTGATCTTCAGGCGGAAATTCACCACCTTGTCACCGATGGCATTGAAGGTAACGGTCTGCGAACTGCCTCCCACCGGCTGAATGAATTTATCGGTGGAGATGCTAACGGTTGCCGCCTTTACTTTCTTCTCCATGGCAAATACTGTTACAGGGAGGTCTACCTCTTCGCCCGGGCCTAACACGCGTGGTAAGGTTGAGAGGATCATCAGTGGTTTCCTCACAGGAACGGCTTTCTCGGCATTTCCGTAAGCACCTTTGTAGCCTGCGATCACCATCACGCGTACGGATCCCACATATTGCGGAATGTCGATCTTGTGTGTGGCTGTTTCTCCTTTTTTCAGATGAAAAGGCCCGATGAAGCGCACCATCGGCTTAAAGCGCTGGGCGCTGTTTTCCGGTTTCATGTTGGCGTCGTCGTCACCGCCAATCGATAAAATGCGGCTCATGGCATTGCCAAAAGCGCCGATCACATTGTCATATACGTCCCAGGTTTTCACGCCCAGGGCTTCTTTGGCATAAAAGGCCTTCCATGGATCCGGGGTTTTAAAGCGGGTGATGTCCAGCAAGCCTTCATCCACAACGGCCAGCGTATAAGCCATTTCCTTGCCGCTGGCTTCGCTCACTTTCACGGTTTCCTGGCTTTCCGGCTTCCATACCGATGAGGTGGCGATCTGTGGCTTCAGGATGGTAGTCTCATCTTTAATCATAAGGGAAGTCACGCCATAAAGCCGTATCGGCAGGTCATTGGCCGTTTGTGCATGTGGCTGGATGAGGTGTACAAAGGCATAAATATTCGGTGTCATGTCTTTGGTTACCGTAAACTCATACTCTGTGGTTCCCTCTTTCGTGTCGATCCATTTGCTCAGCAGCGTGCGGCTGCCATTCTCAATATTCACCAGTACTTTTCCGCCCGATGGACTTGGAATCAGGAGTTTGGCTTTATCGCCGACTTTGTATTCCGTTTTGTCGGTGTTGATGGTCAATACATTGCTGCCTTCGTTGCCTTTCGGCGATTTGCCTGCCCAGCTTGGCCAGTCGATGAAAACGATCTTGCCTGTGGCGTGCCCGCTTTCCGTATCTTTTACATACACCAGGTAGCGGCCCCAGCCCGGGCGGTTTACGCGCAGGTTGAACTGCGCCTTGCCGTTGGAAGAAGAGAGTTGTTCGCTATAGATCGGCTCATGATAATTGCTGCCGATGTAAGAGGAAAGATCCTGGTTGTAATTGTCCCACCACCAGCGCCAGTCGAGCTTATACACTTTGACTTCGATACCGCTGCGCGATACCGGTTTTCCAAACTCATCCACCGTGGCAATCTCTACTTTATGGCTGATATCCGTTTCCAGGTAGCTGTCGTTCTCTTTGGGCTGCGGTACTTTGATGCCGACATAATGTGTGAACGGCGACACCGGGATGCTGAAGCGGTCTGTGCTGAAAGCCCCGCCTTCCTCAAAGGCCCTGATCGTGAAGTTGGCAGACAGGAAGCCCGGTGCATTTTTGGTGTCGTTCAAAGGGGCATTTACCGTCATCATCCCATTATCGTCGGTGCGGCCCGTGAAAATGGTTTGTGTTTCCGAATAGAAATTCTGCGCCGGATTATCGAAGGTGTAGCCTTTGTAGTTTTTGAATTGCGTTTCCGTTTGCGAGAGCGATACATCGATCTTCGCTTCGAGGTTGCGACCCGGAGCGCCATGCAGCCATTTGATCTCCAGGGGGCTATTGAGGCTGAGGTCGCTGCTGTAGATCATGTCCCGGTTGTAGGCCAGGTTTATTTTCAGGCGGTTCGGCATGATCGTTTCGATACGGATGTTTTTGGTAAACACTGCGCCGCCTACTTTTACCTTTGCCAGGTACACGCCTGTAGGAGCCGCATTTTCGGTACGCGTCGAGAAATTATAAAAGCCGTCGACATGTTTTGTGCGCGTTAGCTTTTGGACGATTTGCCCCTGTGGGTTGATGAGCTCCAGGGATGCCGGATAATTTTCCGGGAATTCTTTTTCTTTGTTTTCGAGGATGAAGGAAAGGTACAAGCTGTCGCCGGGTCGCCATACACCACGCTCCCCGTAAATAAAGCCTTTGATGCCTTTTTGTACCACATCGCCATCGACCTCAAAAGAGCTTAAAGAGAGCGAGCTTCCATCGTCGAGCTTTAAATAGGTTCGCTCCTGCCCACGCTTGGCAATCAGCACAAAGGGCTTTTGTTTGCTGTCGAGAACAGCGATCCCATCGGTATTGGTGGTCACCTGTTTCAGCTTCTGCTGCTGGTAGTCGTATGCTTCGATGTTTACATTGCCTAAGGGTTTGGCCGAAATAAGGTCGGAGGCAAAGACGTTGATCTGCCCGTTATTTCCCCGTTTGGCAATGAGGCCGATGTTGGTAGCCAGGATGTTCCGGTTTACCGACTTGTTATTGTAGTATGCTTTGGAGCATGGATTGTTCCGTTCGGAATAATCGTAGTAGTAATAATCATCGTAATAATCGTCGTAGGAATTGTAGTAATCCCAATCCTTCTCATCCTTATCGGCTTCCGTGTCGGTATACACATCATCGTCGCCGTGCGAAGAGGTATCTCCCTCGCAATTGTAAATAGAATAGTTGCGGTTATAGCTCAGGCGGATATTGTATAAGGCACCCGGTTCTGCTTTGATGAGAGAAGACAGGTCGATGGAGTACTTGTTCCACTTGTTGCGCGGCGGGTTTCCGTTCGGCTGCAGGGCTATTTTTTTCCTGACAACGAGCTTGCCCACGCGGCGGAGCTCCTGGCTGCCTTCGAGGTTGTTGACCTGTAAGAATTGCAGGATGTTTTTTTCGTAGATGCGCGTGATCCTCACATCTACTGCGTTGAGGTTCACCGCTTCAAAAGGAAAGATCAAGCCGTTGGAGCTTGGCAGGATCACCCCTTTGCCTACCAGCTTCACCGCAGGTTTGAGGTCTTCGAAAAAAACGGAGTAGGTGATGGCATCTTTTAAGTGTTTGCCATCGCTGTTTTTCAGGCCATTGCTGATGACGATGTCGCGGGTATCGGTGTAGCGCTCGGGAGTGTATATTTTGATCGCATTGTTTTCGATCATAAAGGTCAGTTTGGTTTCGGTAACCGGCGCTTGCATGATCTCATTGCCGTTCTCGTCAAAAATCGCATCGGCCACAGCGACTTGGCCGCTGATGGAGATCAGCCCTTCGAGGTTTTGCCTCGGGTCGATCTTATCGGAGAACTGGAGGGTGATGTATTGGTCGGGTTCGTTATTAACGAGCACATTGAGCAGGGTGAATTCGTTGGTATTAGGGATCGCCACTTCCTGTTTTCCCTGTTCGGAAGCGCCTATCGGCTCGCCGTTATAGGTAATGATAAGGTTGCCTTTTCCCTTTTGCACGTTGCCGATTGTGAAATGGTGCGTGGTGGAATTCTCGTGCAGCCAGCTCACCTGGAGGTTCTGAGCGCCCTGGCTTACCTGCATGGTTTTTTCTACCAGGAGGTTATCGGCATAATCGGCTGTGGACAGTGTGCCATCTATTTCCAGGATAGTGTTGCCGGCGGTTTTGTAATTGCCGATGCTGATCTCCATGGCCTGCCTGAGGGTGGAAAATTCAAAGTCAAAGTTCTTAAGTTCTTCGCTCACTTCGAGCACTTGCCCCAGGCGGAACGTTGCCTTGTAGGTCTGGTTGTTGCTGAGCCTTTGGGAGGGCTTGAACTCGATGGTTTTTTTATCGAGCCAGGTCAGCGTTCCTTCTATGGCAGGGCTGAACTCAAACAGGGTGTTTTCCGTTTCTTTTCCTTCTTCTATGGCCTTGGCTGTTTCCTCCTGCAACACAATAGTGACCTTGCTTTCTACAGGAATGTAGCCGGCAGTATAAGCGGCAATGTATTCTTTGTAGGCCGGGTTGATAAACTGGCTGTCGTTTTTGGCAGAAGCCGACGAGTAATAGGTAAGGCCCGCGATGGAGAGCGCTGTGATCAGGAACACAGCCACGATGGTTTTAACTGACATAGTTTTTTAAGGTTATGAATCAAAATTAAGTAAAAAAAAAGTCTTGCCGGCAATATTTACAGTAACCGGCATTTAGGAAAAGGAAAGATAGATCGTTATTTTGTTGAAACGTATCAAAAAAATAACTATTTTTAAAGCATATCCCCCCGTTCTGATTGTACCCTTCATTTTGAGTTGGTTCGGCTACTTTAATTTTATTATATCGTTTTTTTGTTATGGAAAAGGCTATCGAAATTATCATTGCAGAAGATAAAGAACTTCTCAGAAAAGCCATTATCGGCGACCTGTGTCAGTATAACATTAAAATTGCAGGAGAAGCCTCGAATGGTAAAATGCTCCTGAAGTTGTTGCAGTCCAAACGACCGGATGTTGTTCTGCTCGATCTCGATATGCCTGTAATGGATGGCAATGAGGCGATGAACCACCTGATGAGGGATTTTCCGGAAATGAAGGTGCTGATCCTTACCCTACATGACGAGTTTCTGCTGGTGGAAAATTACCTGGCGCGCGGTGCACGTGGCTTTATTCCCAAAGATGAAATTGCCGGTGACATCAGCATCCTTGTAAAAGCGATCATGAAAGTGAAGGATGGCGGCATTTACATCCACCCACGCCTGGCGGAGAAAAGGCGCTTTACAAAGCGGCAGAAGGAGATACTGCCTTTGCTGTTTGAAGGAAAAACCAATGAGCAGATCGCCGCAGAGGTAGGAATGTCGAAACGGGGTATGGAAAAGAGCCGGCGGCGGATTTATGAGAAAGTAGGGACCGACCATGGCGTCGGCTTCTATAAATTTGCTTTTTCAAGAGGCCTGCAGTTCCTGAGCCGCATCATGCCCAGGAGCAGCTACAGGCAAAGATGAAAGCTTCCTTAAATCCCTTGTCGGTTGCGGTTTTCGTAAAAAAAGCGCCCTTGAATACAATAAATAGCTTCGGGCTGCGTTTTTTATCCAAACTCTAACCAATTTCTATGCATAAAACTTCTACTCTTGTTTCTACATCCCAAAAAACCACTGAGAACAAGCAACAGGCTGTAATGCCCGTTGAAATTCCTGATGTTTCCAATTCAGTGATTGATTCCATCCTCAATTATTCCAGGTCGCTTACCGTGAAACGCTCGGAGTCGCTTGGCTTTATTGAAGTGATAGCCAGCTAACGTCTTTCAGGCAGTACCATCCGCCAAAGAAATTTAAATTCCGGCATGACCGGCTGCGAGCATCAGGCACGCGTTTCTTTGCTTCTCAGCAGCTGCGATCCTGCGGCGACAGGCTCAGTAAGGATCATAGCGCGAGGCGCTGTATGGGCATGACACTGCAAAAAATGGCCTTTATCTCTGTTCCGGGAGCATTTTACTGAAAAAACGGAAGCAATGCCACATTTTACGGGCCGCGTCGGGGATTGAAGAGATGTCCTTTCCGGCTGTTCCCTGGGCAAAAGGCTGAAGCGTTAAGCCCGGCGGCCTGACGGCCCGAAGGCCGAAATTATCAACGCTTTATCCCGTTTGTACACGATCTGCAATATTTGCGTCATTTAAGTTTGTGTAATAGCTATATTACCTTATTTTTGCGATCTACATTATTGATTAAAAATGGCACAATTTGAATTAACGATGCCCAAAATGGGTGAAAGCGTTGCGGAGGCAACTATTATAAAATGGACCAAGAATGAAGGGGATTCTATCAAGATTGATGAAACGGTTCTGGAGATTGCCACCGACAAAGTTGACTCCGAGATCCCTTCTCCCTTTGAAGGAAAGCTGATCAAGAAATTATTCAATGAAAATGATGTAGTGCAGGTGGGAGCGGTGATCGCCATCATTTCGTCTGATGCCAATGCAGCGGTGAGCGAAGCTCCTAAAACCACTGCTCCGGCGCAGGAAACAGCGAAGGAGACAGAGTCGGCCCCTGCAAAATCTTCGGAAACAGCTGCTCCTAATAATTATTCCGCATCGGATAAGTTTTATTCCCCGCTCGTCAAGAGCATCGCCAAAGAAGAAGGCATCTCCTTGCAGGAGCTTGATGCCATTAAGGGTACAGGCCAGGATGGCCGGGTAACCAAAGCAGATATCCTTGCTTACCTACCAAACAGGAACAAGCAGGCTGCTACTCAAACGGCTGTTAAAACAGAAGAGAAAAGCACAGCAACAGCTCCGGCTTCCAAAGGCGGCGCGGTGGGCGTGCCTGACAATACCATCCTGGTGCAGCGCCCGGCTGTATCGGTAGGTGCTGACGATGAGATCATCGAGATGGACCGCATGCGCAAAATGATTGCCGACAATATGGTAATGAGCAAGCATGTGTCGCCGCACGTCACCTCTTTTGTAGAGGCCGATGTAACGAACCTCGTTCAATGGAGAGATAAGATCAAAAAAGAATTTGAAAAACGCGAAGGGGAAAAGATCACCTTCACTCCTCTTTTTATCGAGGCGGTGGTGAAAGCGATCAAAGACTACCCAATGATCAATGTATCGGTCGACCAGACAGGAAGCAAGATTATCAAGCGCAAGAATATCAATATCGGGATGGCTACGGCTTTGCCGACAGGCAACTTAATTGTGCCGGTTATCAAACATGCGGATACCAAGAACCTGGTAGGCATTACCAAAGATGTGAACGGCCTCGCTGCCAGGGCACGTGCCAATAAGCTGGCACCGGACGAGATCCAGGGTGGTACATTTACCATTAGCAATGTCGGCAGTTTTGGTAACGTGATGGGTACACCGATCATCCTCCAGCCGCAGGTAGCGATCCTGGCGGTAGGCTCTATTAAAAAGAAACCGGCTGTGATCGAAACGCCGCAGGGCGATGTGATTGCGATCAGGCACTTCATGTTCCTTTCCCTGTCTTATGATCACAGGGTTGTAGACGGTTCCCTTGGTGGAAGCTTCCTCCGTAAAGTGGCTGATTACCTCGAAGCCTGGGATACTACCCGAACTTCTTAAAATGTTAAAATCCCGCCGGCAGGCGGGATTTTTTTTATCGGCCAAATAGTGCTATATATCTAAATTATATTATTTTTGTTAACTTGTTTAAAACAATTTTATGAAGAAATATTACTTAATTATTATAGGTATATTATTTGGTTTCCAGCTGTTGAAAGCTCAACTGCCGTCAGGAAGCTATTCCGACTATTTCAAGGAAGGGACTTTCCTGCTAATGGAGGAAAATTACGATATGGCCCTGAAAAATTTCCTGCAGGCCTATAAGATCGATTCTTCTTCGGCCAACATCAACTACAATGTGGGCTATTGCTACCTCAATTCTCCTACCAAGAAATCCCTGGCAGAAAGGTATCTGGCAAAATCCATCACCAACATTACCAAAAATTACAGCCCGGACAATGCTTCCGAGAAAGCTGCTCCGCCAATGGCTTATCTCTTCTACGGAAAAGCGCTTCACCTCAATTACAAATTCGATGAAGCCAACGCTCAGTATGATTACTTTGAAAAGAATTATGCCAGGGACAAAGAAAATAAAGAAGATGTGGCTTTCCTGAAAATGCAGACCGCTTATGCGAAGGAGCTGGTGGCAGCCCCCATCAATGTGAAAGTGGAAAACCTCGGAGACAGCATTAACAGCGAGTATCCTGATTTCAGCCCGGTGCTGAGCGCCGACGAGCGGATGATCATTTACACTACGCGCAGGAACACATCCACCGGTGGAGAGAAAGGACCGGACGGACAATACTATGAAGATATTGTGGTTGCTTATAAAGATGACAACAATATCTGGTCGAAGCCAAAACCTGTGAGCGAGTTCATCAACACCAGCGGAAATGAGGCTTCTATCAACCTCACGCCCGACGGACAGACACTTATTGTGTATCAGGACATCGGCAAAGGCGGAGGTGATGTGTTCTTCAGCACCTGGGATGGCAAGGACTGGAGCTCTTTACAGCAATTCGGCTCGGATGTAAATAGCAAATACTGGGAAACGCATGCCTGCTTAAGCGCGGATAACAACACCCTGTATTTTGTATCCGACAGGCCGGGCGGCTATGGCGGACGTGATATTTACCGCTGTGTAAAACTGCCGAATGGCAAATGGAGCCTTGCTCAAAACGTAGGTCCAACCATCAATACCAAATACGATGAGGACGGTCCTTTTATTCATCCCGACGGTATTACGCTGATCTTCTCGTCCAACGGACATAAAACGATGGGTGGATTCGATATTTTTGTGTCTATCATTGAAGAGGATAAAAAATTCTCGGAGCCCGTGAATATGGGTTACCCGATCAATACAACGGGCGACGATGTTTTCTTTGTAACATCTCCGGACGGCAAACGCGGCTACTTCTCTTCTTCCAAAGAAGGAGGCTTCGGGGAGAAAGACATTTACATGATGTTCATTCCGGATGCGAAAGAAAAACCGCTGGCTTTATTTAAAGGCTCTATTATTCCTGCCGACAATGAAAAACTCCCGGACGATCTGGAAATTGTGGTAACCAACAAGGAAACCGGCGAGATCATTGGCCGGTACAGGCCAAAAGCCAACGGTACCTTCTCCACCATTTTGCCTCCTAACAAAAACTACAATTTCTCTTACCAGAGCAAAGGCGAAGAGTTCTATAATGAAGACCTCTACGTGACAAATGATGTGACCTACCAGGAGATCAAAAAAGAGATCAACCTCGAGCCTGTGGCACTGTTAGGAAAAGTGAAGGTCAAAGAAAAAGGAGTGGTGCTGAACACTATTGTGCTCAACAATCCTAAAGACAAGCAGCCGGTGCCGAATGCAAAAGTAACCTTGACGGAAAAAGGCGGTGCTGACAGCAGTTTTGAAGTGGATGCCAAAGGGAAAAAAGACGGAACGCCTTTGGCTTTTGACAAGCTGTATACGGTGGTTGCCGAATCGAACGGAAAGAAATCGGCAGTGAGCAACTTTAATACGGTAGGTGTTAAAGGCAGCAAATCGATTACGCAGGTGCTGTACCTCGAAGGGAAACCGGCCAAAACCTTTGACCTGTTCCTGAATGTGACGGCTGTGAATGCCAGGCGTAAGCCATTGGCAAACACCAATGTGACTTTAACAGGAAATGATGGCAGCAAATACACAGGTGTAACGGACGCCAAAGGACGGATCACTGGCATCGAACTGTCGAAAGATGTGAACTATGACCTGCTCGGTGAGAACAACGGAACCGTATCGGACAAAGTGTATTTTACAACGATGAATGTGACAGCCAAAAAAGTGTACGAGAAAACACTGGTGATCAACGTTACGCCTCTTGCTTCCAACAACAACAGCAATAATAATAACAACAATAATAACAGTGGTAATGACGGCAACACGAAATCCGGAAACAACGGAAGGTCCAGCTTCAATGGAGCCAACACCGGCTGTGGCAGCCCTGTTAACTATTCGTACTATTTTGCTTACGATAAAAATGAAGTCAATGAAGCTGCCGACTGGAATAGCCTGATGGACGCCATCGTGGCTAAAACCAAAGAGTGCAACCCGGTGGTGAAAATCATGTCGAGCGCTTCACAGGTGCCTACACATGCTTACTCATCCAACCGCGAGCTGGCTAAAACAAGGGCAGAAAACCTTCAGGAGAAGATCAAAGCGGATGTGGCTGCTAAAGGCGGGGATGCTTCTAAGATCGATTTCAAAGTGATTTACCAGGTGCGTGGCCCTGTATACGAAGGCGATTATCAGAACACCGAAAAATACGGCAAGTTCCAATATGTGAAGGTGATGGCCAGGTAACGGCAACCGCCACGTGGCAATACGATTTTTGCAGGGTTTCAGGTGAAATATCACCTGAACCGGCGCAAGGAAAGCATGAAAAAAACACCGGACGAATGGAGTTCGGTGTTTTTGTTTTAGTACCTTTGCAAGCTATGCATAAAGAGTGGTTCTCATCGTGGTTTGACACGCCTTACTACCATATTCTCTATAAAAACAGGGATTATTCAGAAGCCTCGTTATTTATTGATAATATCACGGGATTTCTTAAACTAAAAGACCATGCCGTGTGTTGGGATCTTTGCTGCGGCAAAGGAAGGCATAGCATTTACCTGAACTCCAAAGGCTATTTTGTGGAAGGCACAGACCTATCCCTGAAAAGCATTGAGGAAGCAGGCAAAAGTGCGAACGACACACTGCAGTTCTACCAGCACGATATGCGAAAACTGTTCCGGACCAACTATTTTGATGTGGTGTTTAATCTTTTTACCAGCTTCGGCTATTTCGAAAAGCGGGAAGACGACCTGCGTGTATTTGATGCGGTGGAAAAAGCCCTGAAGCCGGGAGGCCTGTTCGTATTCGATTACCTGAACCAGGAATATGTCAGGAAGATGATTGTGCCTCAGGATACGAAAACGATGGACGGGATTACCTTTTCCATTTCCAAGCGGATCGAGCAGAATACAATCATTAAAGACATTGACTTTACAGATAAGGGAGAGAGCTTCCATTATGAGGAGCATGTGAAGTTGTTTGACAAGGCTTACTTCGAGAACCTCGCAAAAGATTGCCGCCTGAAGATCGTGAACACCTTCGGCAATTACCACTTGCAGAGCTTCGATCCGGAAAGCTCCCCACGTTTAATTTTAGTGATGCAGAAACAATGAGCTTGTGGCTTTTAACTCTTTTACTTTCCCTGCCGGTGATCATTACCGGTCTGATCTTCCTGTCGCTGAAGATCAGGGGCAGAAGCCTTCGTTTTCTCCTGGCTTTCAGCGCGGCTTACCTCTTTGCTATTTCGGTGACTCACCTGCTGCCGGAGGCTTACGAAGGAGCTGATGGAAAACTCATCGGCCTGTTTATCCTCGTTGGCTTTTTCATCCAGATCATCATTGAATATTTCAGTGCCGGTATCGAGCACGGGCATGTGCATGCGCACAGCGATTCCTGCAAAAAACACCTGCCCCTGGGGATGATCACCGGCCTGTACCTGCATTCCCTGCTGGAAGGCTTGCCGATCTACCAAAGCGGTATGATCGCGGATACAGCAGCCAATACGGTGCTATCGACACAGCAATCGCTCATTTTCGGCATCACCCTGCATAATATCCCTATTGCCATTGCTTTTGTAACCTTGCTGCTGGAGCACCATGCCTCCAGAACGAAAACGGTTTTGCTGCTGCTGGGCTTTGCCCTCATGGCCCCACTGGGATGCCTCATCAGCTATGTGCTCAATTCCGTTGGCGTGCAGAATTACGATGGTTTCCTTAAGCTGTCTTTCGGCATCGTGATCGGGATCTTTTTACACATCTCCACTGCCATCATGTTTGAAACCAGCGAAAACCATAAGTACAACCTTGCCAAAATTGCTTCCATGGTAGCCGGGGTACTTCTGGCGGCGGTAATCAGCTAACATCCGGCAGATTTTCGGGAGTTTCAGCCACACGGGCCGCCGGCAGAAGGCAATGGCGCAGCCACAAAAGAATGGAAAACAACGATACCATATTCATTGATGTGATCGTGCCGCTCTCGGTGCCGAATAAATTCACGTACCGCATTCCCAAAGAGCTGAATGAGGTTATTGCCAGGGGACAGCGCGTGATCGTCCAGTTCGGCAAATCCAAATTTTATACGGCCGTTGTTTATGAAGTGCATCATACGCCTCCCAAAGACTACACTGCCAAATACATCGACAGTATCCTTGACGAGGAGCCGATTGTTACGGAAACCCAGCTCAAGCTCTGGGATTGGATCTCGCACTATTACGTTTGCAACCCGGGAGATGTAATGAATGCCGCTTTGCCGAGCGGGCTAAAGCTTAGCAGTACTTCGCATGTGACGCTTAATCCGAACTTCAGCCTGGAGGAAATATCTTACGATTACTTCACCGAAAAAGAGCATCACGTTCTGGAAGCTCTGCAGGCCAACGCCTCACTCAGTTTCGAGGACGTAGGTGTCATGCTCGGCATTAAGACCGTGCAGGCCTTTATCAATAAGCTCATTAAAAAAGGCGCCGTCGTTATCTACGAAGAGGTAAAAGATAAATACAAGCCTAAGCTGGTGGCTTACATCGGTGTGAATCCGGAATTGCTGAAAAATGAATTGCAGTTGAAGGATGTGCTGGATACGCTGGAGAAAAAAGCCTTTAAGCAGGCGGAAGTGCTACTGCTGGTGCTTCACCTCCTGAAATCGGAAGAAACAGCAAAGCAGCTGGGTTTAATCAAAAAGTCGTTACTGCTCAAAACCGTTGATACAGCTGTGATCAAAGGCCTGGTGAAAAAAGAGATCCTGGTAGAAACAGAACTCGAAACCAGCCGCTTGTTATTCGATCATAAAGAACGGACCATGAAAACGCTGAATGCCATTCAGCAGCAGGCGGTGAAAGACATAGAGCAACAATTTGAAAGCAAGCAGGCGGTTTTGCTGCATGGTGTGACGGGTAGCGGCAAAACGGAAATTTATTCGGAGCTGATCCGCAACGTCATCGCCGAAGGCAAACAAGTGCTCTACCTGGTGCCGGAGATTGCCCTCACCACTCAGCTTATTAACCGTATCCGCGCGGTCTTCGGCGATTCGGTCGGGATCTACCATTCCAGGTTTAGCGAGAACGAGCGCGTGGAGATCTGGACCTCCATCATCCGCGAAAAAGCAGGCCGCATCGACGGAAAGCATTTCAATATCATTCTGGGCACGCGATCTGCCGTATTCCTGCCATTTACCAATCTGGGCCTGATCGTGATCGACGAGGAACACGACAATTCGTATAAGCAGCAGGATCCTGCGCCGCGCTACCATGCCCGCGATGCAGCGATGTACCTGGCAGGCCTGCACAAGGCAAAGGTGCTGCTCGGAACAGCCACACCTTCTTTTGAGACCTATTACAATGCCCTCCACGATAAATTCGGCCTGGTGCGCATTACGCAGCGCTTTGGTAATGCCGCTCTGCCAGACATGGTGATCTGCGATCTGAAAAAAGAAACGCAGCAGCAACAGAACAAATCTATTTTTTCGCACCAGCTTGTCACAGCCATTACCGAAGCATTGGCCCGCAAAGAGCAGGTGATCTTATTCCAGAACCGTCGCGGTTTTGCGCCCTATACGGAGTGTAGCGCCTGCCATTGGATCCCCCATTGCACACATTGCGATGTGGCGTTGATCTATCACAAACAAACCAATAAGCTCAGTTGCCATTACTGCGGGTATACCATGCAGCCGCCTACCAGCTGCCAGGCCTGCGGCAACAATAACCTGAAATACAAAGGCTTTGGCACCGAAAAAATAGAAGAAGAGATCGAGATCTTTTTCCCAACGGCCAGGGTGGCGCGCATGGACCTCGACACGACGCGTAGCAAATATGCATACAAGCAGCTCATCGATGAGTTTGAACTCGGAAATATTGATATCCTCGTAGGCACGCAGATGGTGACAAAGGGCCTGGACTTCGATCATGTGAGCGTGGTGGGAGTGCTCAATGTAGACAGTGTGCTGAACTTCCCGGATTTCCGCTCCTACGAAAAAGCGTACCAGCTTATTGTGCAGGTGAGCGGCAGGGCCGGACGGAAGCAGAAGAAAGGAACGGTATACATCCAGACTAACCAGCCTGAACATGAGGTGATCAATCATGTGCTGGCGGATAATTACCTGCAATTTTACCAATCGCAGATCCCGGAGCGGGAGCAGTACCATTATCCTCCCTTTACCCGTGTGATAGAGTTATCGGTAGTTTCAAAGGATCTAGCCACGGTAAATGATCTGGCGGAGCAGCTGGCGCGGCAACTGAAACCGTTGTTCGGCGGCATGATGCTGGGCCCTGAGTTTCCGCTCGTCGCAAAGATCAAGGACCAGTACCACAAACGCATCCTCCTGAAAATAAACCGGGAATACTCTCCAACGCAGGTGCGTAATTTACTGAAACAGGAAATCGACCTGCTGCAATACAACAATAAAAAAAGCATTTACCGTTTGCAGGTAGATGCCGATCCGGTGTAGAGAGCCTGACTAGTTCAGACTGTTTTTCAGAACCGTAGTGTCAACAGTAGTTGGCTCAGAGCTTTGGGTGGCTGTAGAGTCCGACCCTTCCTGGGAGCTTCTGCCATAGAAATCGGCATTCTTTTTCACTTTATCGGATTCAAACCGGTCCGTCGGGTCATTGGCCCCATTGCCCGTATTACCGTCGCGGTCGCAGCTGCTGGCCGTCAACCCTAAAAGCAGAGTAGTGGCGAGTGTGATGATTGTAGTCCTCATGGTTCGTGGTTTTGAAATATGCGTTTATTATTCAAAACAAATACCCTTTCAAAACAGGCAGCACCTGTATAAGGACTTCCACACTTCGCCGGACCTAATTTTGTTTAAAAAAGCGATCGAACGATTTCCAATATTTATCCTTGTAGATCTCGTAGCCGATCTTCAGGTTTCCTGAATACTCCTGTATCAGGCTATGCAGGACTTTGGAAGGTTTCCTGAAGTCTTTGCAGGCAAAATAGATGTATCTGGTGTTTTCCGCTGTCTGCCTGCCGATATTCAGGTAGCCGTCAGCATCTTTTAGCTGTTCCAATATTGCCTCTTCGATTTCTTCCAGCTGCGCAAGGGTTTCTTTGTCGGGCAGGCCGCCGCTGGCATTTCCGTCGTATTCAATTTCCACAGCCATGATCCATGGATGAGAGGCTTTGCTGTCCCATTTGAGGAGGTTCATGTTCATCACAGCCATCAGCATATTCCCGCTTTCCAGCTCCGCCTGTAGCATGGAATAAGTATCTTCATTGGTTTCCCGCCTGGTGCCTTCGTATTTTTCAATAAATTCTTTTTCACGCCATACCAGGTAATCTTTCAGCTTGGCGATGGGCACCAGCTCTTTCCCCGCTTCCATCGAGTCTCGCCCGGTGACGCGCAACACGTCGATCATGTTCACGAAATTCAGCTCGCCCAGGAAATTGTCCAGGAAAATATAACAGCCATTGGTGATGGGTGCTCTCTGCTCTTCTTTGAAATTATCATGAACAAGCGTAATGTCAATATTATCAGGGCATCCCGGATCATTGCTGAAATAAAAGTGCATGTTGTCCTTATGAAAATCATAGCCTGCCATCCTGATGCTGATGTCATCGATGTCGACGCCGGGCTTCATGGCTGTAAATTTCCATTGAGGGATAGCAGGTGCGGCGGCCACCAGCTCTTCGGCAAATACAATGTTCTTGATTATACCATCCGGGGTAAAGATCAATTCCGCAGTTTGTGGATCAGCCATGCCCGTGAGAAAGAAGTAGCCCTCTTTGATCTCAGCCAGCTTTGCCGAAAGCGGATCGAAGAACTCTTTTTCAATGCCGTCGCGGTTTTGAACCGCTTTCAGAAATGTCTGCTCGTGCTGCCCGAACCAGGTCCAGAATTCGCTATAGGATAAAGGTGCCGGTTTTTGGGTTTTCTTACCAAACAGATTTTTGACAAAGCTCATAGAATGTTTTAATCAAATGTAATTATTTTTTTAAATCCGGATTTGCAAGTCCTTGCTATTTTGAGGAGATGGCCTGTAATACTAAAAACTCCCGAAAGATCATTCCGGGAGTTTTTTATTGATTTGCACCCTCAGCGGAGTCGGAGGGCATACGATAAATTACAGCGTGCCTCTCAAAGCCTGCTCTCTTTCAATGGATTCAAACAGCGCTTTGAAGTTGCCGGCACCAAAGCCTTTGGCACCCATACGCTGGATGATCTCATAGAACAAGGTCGGGCGATCTTCTACAGGCTTGGTGAAGATCTGCAGCAAATACCCTTCCTCATCGGCATCCACTAAGATCGATAGCTCCTGTAATTTGGAAATGTCTTCTTTCATAATGTCCATGTGAGCACCAAGCCTTCTCGGAATATCGTCGTAATACGCCTGAGGAGGAGGAGGTAAGAACTCAACACCGCGTGCTTTCAGCTCAGTTACGGTTTTGATGATATCGTCGGTAGCCAAAGCTAAGTGCTGAACACCGGCACCCTCGTAAAAGTCAATATACTCTTCGATCTGCGATTTCTTTTTACCTTCGGCAGGCTCGTTGATCGGGAACTTGATGCGGCCGTTGCCGTTGCTCATCACCTTACTCATCAGGGCAGAGTATTCCGTGGTGATTTGCTTATCGTCGAAAGACAGGAAGTTCACAAAGCCCATCACGTCCTCGTACCATTTTACCGTTTCGTTCATCTGGTTCCAGCCCACATTTCCCACCATGTGGTCAATGAATTTCAGGCCGGTCGGTGTCGGGTTGTAGTCGCTCTTCCATTCTTTGAAACCCGGTAAAAACACACCCTTATAGTTTTTACGCTCTACAAACAGGTGCACCGTTTCACCGTAAGTATAAATGCCTGAGCGCACCACTTCGCCATGCTCGTCTTTTTCCACCGTAGGCTCCATGAAGGATTTCGCACCGCGCTTTGTTGTCTCTTCGTAGGCGCTGCGGGCATCTTCCACCCACAGGGCAATGACCTTTACCCCGTCGCCATGCTTTTTCACGTGCTCCCCGATCAGCGAATCGCTTTTCAGAGCAGTAGTCAGCACCAGGCGGATTTTGTCCTGTTTCAATACATAAGATGTGCGGTCGGTCATACCTGTTTCCAGACCTGCGTAAGCGTACGACTGGTAGCCGAAAGCCGTTTTGTAGTAGTGGGCCGCCTGCTTGGCGTTTCCTACATAAAATTCCACATAATCCGTTCCCAGTAAAGGCAGGAAATCCTGCGCGCCTTCAAATATTTTTTCTAATCCGTATTCTACGTTTTTAATTTCTTTTGCCATGATAATGATTTGTTTAGAGGGCGATGTATCCTGCTAAGATAACCGGCCAGTGATTATTTTTGAAAATTCTTTATCGTTGACTGAGCAGAGTCGAAGTCAACACAAGGACAGGATAAACACATTATCCGATGATTCCATTAAAGGAAACTGACCACATGGCCATGTATAAGGCGCGAAGCTCTAACTTGTTTTTCAAAAGTTTGGATTCCATGATGTTCAGATCAGTAAGACTGAAATGTGAATATCGGATTTATTTTTTTAATAAACAATTATTGCTCAAAGATGTCAATTATAATAAATGCGCTTAGGGCCTTTGTCTTTTTACCAGGGCGCCCGGGCGGGCTTTACATTACAATTCCCGCCACGAAGGGTCGTGGCGGGAGATTTCCATTTCAATCCCTGGCGCTTCCTTATTCCGTCCAGCTCTTATAATATTTACCATCATCAATATTCATCGCATCTTCCGTCACTTTCAGCGGGCGGAAGGTATCCACCATCACCGCCAGCTCTTGCGTGACCGTTTGTCCGATACTGCGCTCCATTGCTCCCGGCGCAGGTCCGTGCGGGATCCCTTTCGGGTGAAGTGTAATGTGGCCCTGCTCGATGTTGTTGCGGCTCATAAAGTCACCGTCCACGTAGTAGAGCACCTCGTCGCTGTCGATGTTGCTGTGGTTGTATGGAGCCGGGATGGCCAGCGGGTGATAGTCATACAGGCGCGGGCAGAAAGAGCACACCACGAAAGCAGGTGTTTCAAAGGTCTGGTGCACGGGAGGCGGCTGGTGCACACGCCCGGTGATCGGTTCAAAGTTGTGAATGGAAAAGGCCCAGGGAAAATTATAGCCGTCCCAGCCAACCACATCAAAAGGATGCGTGGCATATACTACCTCGTGGATCATTCCCTCCTTTTTGATCTTTATAAGGAAATCTCCTTTTTCGTCATAGGTTTCGAGTTGCGATGGCAGTTTGAAATCGCGCTCGCAGAACGGAGAGTGCTCCAGGTGCTGGCCGCTCGCATTTTTGTAACGTTTCGGTGTATACAGCGGGTGCGGTGTTTCCACATAAAAAATGCGGTTGTCCGTAGTGTCAAATTCCATCTGGTAGATCATGCCCCGGGGAATAACCAGGTAATCGCCGTACTCAAAAGGAATATTTCCCATAAACGTGCGCAGCGTGCCGCTTCCTTTGTGAATGAACAGCATTTCATCGCAATCCGCATTTTTATAGAAATACGTTTTCATGCTTTGTTTCGGTGCCGCCAGACCGATGTAGCAGTCGCTGTTGAACAGCATGGTTTTTCGGCTATCCAGGAAATCGTCGGCTGGTTTCACTTCGAAACCTTTTAACAACAATGCTTTGATGTTTTTATCGATGGCCGCTTTCGGCGAAACATCATAGCTTTTAATGATCTCCTTCACCTGGGTAGGCCGGTGTGTATGGTAGAGCAGCGATGAAAAGCCATGGAAGCCTTCGGTTCCAAACAGCTGTTCGTAATAAAAATTTCCCTGCGGCGATTTAAAAATCGTGTGGCGTTTTTGAGGAATATTCCCTAAGTGGTGGTAGAGTGGCATAGTTCAGTGGATTATTTTTTAAATAGGTTTTTAAGTTTGGCTTTCACATGAAAGGTTTCGTTGGCGGTCATCGACACGTCATAGGTCAGCGTTTGGCGCAGGGTAGTTTTGACGCGGATCTTAAACGCGCTTTCTTCCAGGTATGCTTTGAGGTTTTCGTTGTGTGTGTCCAGTTCCAGGCTCCTGAGCCCCGTTTGCGGGATGCTGTATTTAGAAGCCACCAGCACCTCAGGCTGGCCGGCGGCAGAAAGGTATACCTCGATGTTAGCCAGGAAATCAAAGCTCGCATTTTGCGGCGAATTGATCACCAGGTTGAGTCGGGTCATCGTTACTTCATCCACCAGTTTGGCTTCTGTGTCCTCGTTTTCATAAGTGCCTTCGGTATTCGTGGTTGTTTCGGGAGTAGCGATGTTGATAGGCAGGTTGATGAGTCCGCCGGAAGCAGGGATCACAAAATCCGTCGAATAGTTGACGTCGAAGTCGGTATATTTTTTCAGTTTCTTACACCCCTGGAAAAAAAAGAGGACGCAAACCAGGCCGGTTAATAGGATGATGCTTTTTTTCATAGCTGATTCCTGCTGCTTTCTATTCATTAAAGATAGAACTATTCTGTTTTACGCCCTTTGGTTATTTTGTTTTTTTATCATTTCCGCCAGGTTCGGCCTCAGGCGGCTTTTGTATACCGAAAGATTTTCGGCATCGCTTTTCAGCTTTCCTTTTCTCAGCGCCTTTTGTTCCTCAAGCGGCAGCGCAGCTATCTCCATGCATTTCGGCGTACAGCACCCCTGCATTTTGGAGGCACACTCATCACACTGGATAAACAGCAGGTGGCAATCGTCGTTCTTGCAGTTCACATGGGTGTCGCAGGGTTTTCCGCACTGGTGGCAGCTCGAAAGCACATCCGGTGTGATGCGCTCGCCGATCCGCTCGTCAAACACGAAGTTCACACCCCTGAATTTGCTCTCCAGCCCTTGCTCCTTTACCTCTTTGGCGTATTGAATGATGCCGCCTTTCAGGTGATTCACATCCTTGAAGCCTTTATGCTTCAGGTAAGCACTGGCCTTCTCGCAGCGTATGCCGCCGGTGCAATACATAATTACTTTTTTATCTTCCTGTCCTTTGAGGTGATCAACCACTAAGGGTAATTCCTCGCGGAAGGTATCGGCGTCGGGGCAAAAAGCATTGTCGAAACGGCCCACTTCGCTTTCGTAGTGGTTGCGCATATCCACCACAATGGTGTCGGGGTCTTCGATGGCGGCGTTGAAGCCCTGCGCATCAAGGTAAGTGCCGGTATTGGACGGGTCGAATCCCGGATCGGAAATCCCGTCTGCCACCACTTTATCCTTCACCTTGATCGTAAGCTTGTAAAAAGACTTTCCATTGCCGTCCACTGCGATCTTGAAGGGAACATTGGTAAAACGCTCATCGCTGTATAGCTGATTCACAAATTCATCCCAGTGCATCTTCGGTACGCTCATCTGGGCATTGATGCCCTCGTGGGCAATGTAGATGCGGCCAAAGCAGTTGAGAGCTGACCACGACATGAAGAAATGGTCGCGTAAAGCCTTAGGCTCATCAATCTTCACATATTTGTAAAACGAAAGGGTCACGCGTTCCACAGCTTCTGCAGCAAGGCGTTCTTTGAGGATCTCTTTGTTAACTCTGTTCCTTAATTCTGGCATTTTCATGGTACTCTGTCGGATGAGTTGCATTATAGCCACATGAATCTATTCAGCAGCTTCTGAGAGCTGGCCGGAATACAAACATAATAGATACAATTGCAGGTTATACTATTATTCTTTTTTTGCAGGGAAAGGTTATCGCTGAGCCGGTTCCCAAATCAAAAAATTATTTATACGTTTGCAAAGGTAGTGAAAAACTAAAAAACGGGAACTGACAAAAATCATGTACAACAAAGAAGATAAAATTTTAATCATCGGTGCCGGAGGGCAAATTGGAATAGAGCTGGCACAGGAGCTGAGTTTATTATATGGATCGAGCAATGTGGTAGCGGCAGATCTGAAGCCCATTCCGGCATTGGACAATAACCCTTTCGAAAAGCTGGACGTGCTGGACAAAGCAGCCCTGCTTAATGTGGTGAAGAAGCATGATATTGCACATGTATACCTGCTGGCAGCCTTGTTGTCGGCTACCGGCGAGCAAAATCCGATGTTTGCCTGGAAGCTGAACATGGAAGGGCTCTTCAATGTGCTGGAGCTGGCCAGGGAAAAGCACATTGCCAAAGTATACTGGCCAAGCTCTATTGCCGTATTCGGCCCCACGACCCCCTGGATCGATACCCCGCAATATACCGTCATGGAGCCGTCTACAGTTTACGGCATCAGCAAGCAGGCGGGAGAGCGTTGGTGCGAGTGGTACTACCATAAGCACGGCGTGGATGTAAGAAGTCTTCGCTATCCGGGCCTGATTGGCTGGAAATCGGCTCCCGGTGGAGGAACGACGGATTATGCCGTTCATATTTTCCATGAGGCGCTCAGGCATAAAAGCTACGAATGCTTCCTTTCGGAAGATACGGCCCTGCCAATGATGCACATGGAAGATGCCATCCGGGCCACCATCGAGATCATGCATGCCCCTGCAGATCAGATTAAAATCAGGGGAAGCTACAACCTGGCCGGCATCAGCTTCACTCCCAAAGAAATTGCCGCCGAAATCCAAAAACACATTCCCGACTTTAAAATAAGCTACAAGCCCGACTTCAGGCAGGAGATCGCCAACAGCTGGCCGAAAAGCATCGACGATTCCGAAGCCCAAAAAGACTGGGGATGGAAGGAACGGTATAATCTCAGCGGATTGGTTGATAACATGTTGAAAAACCTGGCACAAAAAGTGTAATACGACTGTAACAATTACGGGAGCGATCCGTATGAACTGTAAATTTTACCTTATTTAACACTTTTGAAAAAATCATCGTTCATTTTATTGTGTTTGTCTAAAATTTCTGTAGAGTTAAGACAGATTACATAATTTAGTAAACAGTTATCGCCTATGAAAAAAACATATTTTATCCTGATTTTTTTGGTCTACCAGATCAGTCAGGGTCAATCTCAGTCCTATGAAGTGGGCCCTAAAGGAGATACCATCAACCTGATAGACGCGTTGGGTAAAAAGCAGGGAAAATGGATACTGAAAGGAAAACACAAGCCTGGATCCTGTTTCGGACCCGAACAAAAAGCCGAAGAAGGTAAATATGCCGACAACCGCAAAGTAGGCAGATGGTCTGAATACTATTGCAACGGTAACATCAAAAACCAACTGACTTTCCAGAATGGCCGCCCCGATGGTTACGCCATCATGTACCACGAGAACGGAAAGATCTCCGAAGAAGGAAACTGGAAAAACAACCGCTGGACAGGCCCTTATAAGTTATACTACGAAAACGGCCAGCTTCAACACGAATTTAACTTCAATACCAGCGGAAAACGTGAAGGCCCTGTCAAATATTTTTATGAGAACGGCCAACTGGCTATCGAAGGAAACTTTGTCAACGGTAAAGAAGCCGGCGTTATTAAGGAGTACCATGAGAACGGCGACCTGAAAGCGGAGAAAACCTTCAACGACGGCAATGTCGACGTGGCTTCCATCAAAGAATACGAGCCTAAAAAGCCGATCGTGAAATCAGTGGAAAAGGTGGAAGGTCCGAAAGTGGTGCTGAAACCGGATGAAAAACCGAACGGCACTACCAGCAAAGGCCCGATGGTATTGAACGGCCCGAACATTACCTATAATAAAAACAAGCAAATCACTAAAGACGGGATCTTCAAAGACAACCGCCTGATGGATGGTAAAAACTACATCTACGATGAGAACGGTATCTTACAGCGTATCTCTGTTTACAAAAACGGAATCTACGTGGGTGATGCCCCGATCGAAAACTAATTCAAAAAAAATCATTAAAATTAGCAAAGACGGCCTCGTGCCGTCTTTTTTTATTGTTAAATTTAAAATCTTATTCACGATATGGAAAAGCTGTTTATCTACAATACACTTAGCAGAAAGAAAGAAGAATTTAAAGCCATTAACGCCCCTTTTCTCGGAATGTATGTGTGCGGTCCCACGGTATATGCTGATGTGCATCTGGGGAACTGCCGTACCTTTATGTCTTTTGATATTATTTACCGCTACCTCACCCATATAGGCTACAAGGTGCGCTATGTACGCAACATTACAGATGCCGGCCACCTCGAAAGCGATGGTGATGAAGGGGAGGACAAGGTATCGAAAAAAGCCAAGCTGCAACAGCTGGAGCCGATGGAGATCGTGCAGACCTATACCGTAGGTTTCCGGGATGTCATGAACCTGTTCAATACCCTGCCCCCAAGCATAGAGCCCACGGCTACGGGTCACATCATTGAGCAGCAGGAAATCGCCAAAAAGATCATGGACAACGGCCTGGCTTATGAAAGCAACGGCACGATCTATTTCGATGTGGAGAAATACGCCAGGTCGAACAACTACACCGCCCTCACGGGCCGTAAGCTCGACGAGCTTCTGGAGAACACACGCGACCTCGACGGGCAAAGCGATAAGCGGGGGCGCCTCGATTTTGCCTTATGGATCAAAGCTAAGCAGGAGCACCTGATGAAATGGCCGAGCCCCTGGGGCGTAGGATTTCCGGGTTGGCACATTGAGTGCTCGGCCATGAGCACCAAATACCTCGGAGAACAATTTGATATTCACGGAGGCGGCATGGACCTCCAGGCGACGCACCATACCAACGAGATTGCACAGAACGTGGCCTATTGCGGCAAAAGCCCGGCCAACTACTGGATCCATACCAATATGCTGACGGTGAACGGGCAGAAGATGAGCAAATCCCTGGGCAATAGCTTTTTGCCGATGGAGTTATTCACCGGCAATCACCCTTTGCTGAAGAAGGGCTTCAGCCCAATGGCGGTAAGGTTTTTCATGATGCAGACGCATTACCGCAGCACGCTTGATTTCAGCAACGAGGCGCTGGAAGCTTCCGAAAAAGCGTATCACCGACTGATGGAAAGTTATAAGTTGCTGCAAACGCTGAAAGCATCGGATAGCTCTTCGGAAGATGTAGCGGCGCTCGAAAGGGCCTGCTACGATGCCATGAACGATGATTTCAATACGCCGGTGCTCATTGCGCACCTGTTTGAAGCCATCCGCATGATCAACTCTGCCAACGACGGGAAGCTGAAGTTAACGCAGGCCGACCTGGATCTTCTGAAAGCCATCTACCAGCATTTCGTGTTTGATGTGATGGGCCTGAAGAAAGAGGAAGAAAGCGGAAAGGCCAACACGGCGCTGGAAGGTGTGATGAAGCTGGTGCTGGAGCTTCGTGCGAAAGCCAAAGCCAACAAGGACTTTGCGACATCGGATGAGATCCGCAACAAGCTGGCGGAAGTAAACATACAGGTGAAGGACGGAAAAGAAGGCGCAAGCTGGAATCTTTAATTTAAATTAGTTTTGGAATGAGAATGATAAAATACCTGGCGATTGCCTGCCTGGCCGTCGGATCGCTGGCGGCTCTGCTGACGGGATGCGAAGAAGAAAAACCCAAAGCCGTGGTGCCTCCGCCGGTGGACGTAAGCGTGGAAACGCCGAAAGTGCCTGAGATCGCATTTACGGTAGAGAGCCAATATCCGCACGATGTGACCTCCTTTACCGAAGGCCTTCATTTTCATGAAGGAAAGCTGTATGAAAGTACGGGCTCTCCGGACAATATACCTCAGGCGAGATCTGTTTTCGGGCCGGTAGACCTGAAGACCGGCAGGATAGACGTGAAGGCGGAGCTCGACAAAGCGACGTATTTCGGTGAAGGAACGGTATTCCTGAATGGAAAGGTGTACCAGCTGACCTATAAAAATCAAACCGGCTTTATTTACGATGGGAAAACATTTCAGAATATCGGGAAGTTTACCTACACCAACCGCGAAGGCTGGGGCCTCACGACTGATGGCAAAAGCCTTATCATGAGCGATGGCACAAGCTATCTGTATTTCCTCGACCCGGTGAGCTTTGCCGTGACCAAAACCCTGGATGTAGCTGAAAGCGGAAGAGTGACGGAGAACCTGAACGAGCTGGAATACATCAAAGGCTACATTTATGCGAATATCTGGATGACGAGCAGTGTGGTGAAGATCGATCCCAATACGGGAGATGTGGTTGGCAGGATCGACCTGAGCTCCCTCCTGATGGAAAGTAAGGCCAAGAACCCAACCTCACTGGAAACAAACGGCATTGCTTACGATTCGGTCAGTAACAGGATCATGGTTACCGGAAAACTCTGGCCAACGCTTTACGAGATTAAATTTCCTTTATAAAAACACATAGGGAAGCATTAGACTTAAGGGACAGAAGAGGCTGCTCATCGTTAGGATGGATGCAATCCTTTTTTAATGTCATAAATACGATAACACGATGATCACAAAAGACACTCCAAAAAAATTATTCCTGCTCGATGCCTATGCCCTCATCTACAGGGCGTATTTTGCGTTTAGCAGCAACCCGCGGGTTACTTCCAAAGGGCTGAATACCTCGGCGGTATTCGGTTTCACGAATACCCTGCTGGAGATCCTGACCAAAGAAAAGCCAAGCCACATTGCGGTGGTATTTGATATGGAAGGGCCAACAGTGAGGCACACCGATTTTTCGGATTATAAGGCCAACCGCGAGGAAATGCCGGAAGACCTGAGGATTTCCATTCCGCTCATCACCGACCTGATCAAAGGCTTTAATATTCCCATCATCGGTGTGCCGGGCTACGAGGCGGATGACGCCATTGGTACGCTGGCGAAGATCGCCGAGCAGAAAGGCTTTACAACGTATATGATGACGCCTGATAAGGATTACGGTCAGCTGGTGGATGAGAACACGTTCATCTATAAGCCGGCGCGTTTAGGAAATGGTGCGGAGATATTAGGGGTGGAGGAGATCTGCAAGAAATGGGAGATCACACACGTTTCCCAGCTCATCGATATTTTAGGGCTGATGGGCGACAAGGTAGATAACATTCCGGGAATTCCGGGAGTGGGAGAGAAGACCGCCATTCAGCTCGTTAAGGATTTCGGAACGATCGAAAACCTGCTGGAGAATACCGATAAACTGAAAGGCAAGCTGAAGGAAAAAGTAGAGATGAATAAGGATAAAGCGATTCAGTCGAAGTGGCTGGCCACGATTATCCTGGATGTGCCGATCGAATTCAACGAGGAAGAGCTTGTTTGCAAAGCCTGCAATAAAGATGTGCTGCGTGAGCTGTTCATTGAGCTGGAGTTCAGAGGTATTGCTCAAAAAGTATTGGGTGAGGATATCGGCGGAGGGAAAGAATTATTTGCCAACTCAGGGAAAACAAAAGAAACAAAACCTGCGAAGGCGGAGCAGCCTGATCTCTTCAATACGGGCACCGGCGACCTGTTCAGTGAGGAAAATATAGAGGCCGAAGCTGCCAGGTCCTACAAAACCATCGCCGACCTGAATCCGAATTATATTCTGTGCGATACGCCGGAATCCATTGAGAGTTTGCTGTCTGTGCTGAATGCAAGCACCGAGTTTTGTTTCGATACAGAAACAACCGGGCTCGATCCGTTACTGGCGGAGTTAGTGGGGATGTCCTTTGCAGTGAAGCCCGGAGAGGCTTACTACCTGCCGTTTCCGGAAGATCAGGTGGAGGCGCAGAAGCTGGCCGACAGGTTCAGACCGTTATTTTCGGATGGTACGAAAACACTCATCGGGCAGAACATCAAATACGATTTTCAGATCTTGAAGAACTACGGTATCGATATCCATAACAAATTATGGGATACGATGGTGGCGCATTTCCTTTTTATGCCGGAGATGAGGCATAACATGAATGTGCTGGCAGAAACCTACCTTGGCTATTCACCGATCAGCATCGAAACGCTGATTGGCAAAAAAGGGAAGGAGCAGCAAACCATGCGCTCTGTGGAGTTCAATGTGATCAAGGATTACGCGGCCGAAGATGCGGACATAACCCTGAAGTTGAAACATGCCTTTGAGCCAAAGCTGAAAGAAACGGAAACAGAAGCGTTATTTCATGAAGTGGAAATTCCGTTGATCGAAGCGCTGGCCGGTATGGAGCGTGAAGGGATCAACCTCGATGTGAATGTGCTGAAAGAACTTTCGGCGCAGTTGCAGGAAGACATCAGCAAGGTAGATGCAGAGATCCAGCAGCTCGCGGGTACTAAATTTAATATCTCTTCGCCCAAGCAAGTAGGAGAGATCCTGTTCGATTACCTCAAAATTATTGAGAAACCTAAGAAAACAAAAACAGGACAGTATGCTACAGGCGAAGATGTCCTTTCCAAGCTGGAGGGCAAGCACCCGATCGTGGCGAAGATCCTGGATTACCGTGAGCTGGTGAAATTGAAATCCACCTATGTGGATACCTTGCCTTTGCTGGTGAATGAGAAAACCAAACGCCTGCACACCAGCTTCAACCAGGTTGTAGCGGTTACGGGCCGCTTAAGCAGCGATAACCCGAACCTGCAGAACATCCCGATCCGGACAGAGAGGGGCCGGCAGATCCGTAAGGCTTTTATTCCGCGCGATAAGGAACACGTGCTGTTAAGTGCGGATTATTCGCAGATCGAGTTGCGCATTGTGGCTTCCATCAGCGGCGACCCGAATATGTGTGATGCCTTTATCTCAGGCAAAGACATTCACACGGCTACGGCTGCCAAAGTGTACGGCGTGGACGAAGCGGAAGTAACCAAGGAAATGCGCTATAAGGCCAAAAGCGTAAACTTCGGGATCATCTACGGGCAGGGCGCTTTCGGCCTGGCCGACAACCTGAACATTCCGAGGGCTGAGGCCAAGCAGCTGATCGATAATTACTTTACACAATACACGGCCATCCGCAATTACATGAGCTCGGAGATCGAATTTGCGCGCGAGCATGGGTATGTGCAAACGCTCAAAGGGCGGAAGCGCTGGCTTAAGGATATTACATCCGCCAACCAAACGGTGCGGTCTTATGCCGAGCGAAATGCCATCAATGCACCGATCCAGGGCTCTGCAGCCGATATGATCAAGATCGCGATGATCAATATCCATAAAGAGCTCAAAGCCATGAACCTGAAATCGCGCATGGTATTGCAGGTGCATGATGAGTTGGTGTTTGATGTGTACAAGCCGGAGCTGGACATCATCAAGCCGGTGATCGAGAAACACATGCAGGAGGCTCTGCCTCTGAAAGTGCCTGTAGAAGTTGGCATGGGTGTAGGCGCTGACTGGTTGGAGGCGCACTAATTGTACCCTCCGCAGCATACAGTGCAGGAACATACAGGGTTGTTTTATACAAAAAAAGCCCCGGCAGATCGTCTGCCGGGGCTTTTTGTAATGATGTGCGGAAGAATTAGAACTCCACTACAAATTCCACACGCCTGTTTTTAGCTTTGCCCGCAGCCGTTTTGTTATCGGCGATCGGCATGGTTTCGCCATACCCTTTGGAGCTAACGATCCTTGAAGGACTAACGCCTTTCGAGGTTAAGTATTTAGAAACGGCATCCGCTCTTTTCTGAGACAATTCCATGTTCTTCGCGTCGTCGCCGGCATTATCCGTGTGGCCTGAAATTTTTAATTTGTATTCAGGATTTTCGACCATCACTTTTACCACCTGGTCTAAGATTCCATATGATGATTTTTTGATCACGTCCTTACCGCTTTCGAACTGGATACCTGTCAGGGCTTTTTCGAAGAGTTGTTTCACTTCGTTCTTCACTTCAGGGCATCCTTTGTTGGCAGCAGTTCCTGCTACTTTAGGGCAGGCATCGAGGTTGTCGGCAATACCGTCGCCATCTGTATCTACACACCCGTTGAATGCGGCAAGACCTTTAATGGTAGGGCAGGCATCGTCTTTGTCTGCAATACCGTCGCCATCGCTGTCAGGGCAGCCATCGAGGCTGGCAAGGCCTTTCTCATTAGGGCATTTATCTTTCGCGTCGGTTACTCCGTCACCATCAGCATCCGGGCATCCTTTCAACGCGGCAATACCCGCTACGTCAGGGCACTGATCTTCAGCGTCGGTAATACCGTCATTATCTTTATCAGGACATCCGTTTAAGTTTGCAACGCCTGCTACGTCAGGGCATTTGTCCTGGTAATCGGCAATGCCGTCCTTGTCCTTATCCAACGGGCATCCGCTGAGGTCAACGGAAACACCCTCCGGCGTTCCAGGGCATTTATCAAGTTTATTCGGAATACCGTCTTTGTCATCATCTTTCGGTTTTCCTATGTTGAAGCCAATAGTAAGAGAGTGTTGAAGGTGCTGCTCGTTGGATGCTTTGGTAATGAAATCAAGCTGGTCGGTATTATGCCAGATGTAACCCATATTATAGGTAAGGTATACATTCTTTGTCAGCATAATATTGAAGCCTGCGCCGGCATTCCCTGTAGCAAAAGTTCCGTTTTTAATCCGGGTGGTTGTTTCTCCCGGTACGTCTGTAATGTGAGAAGCGCCGCCACCAACATACAGATACGGTTGAATGATGCTGGTTTCTTTCAGCATATAGCCATTGGCGAATTTATATTTTAAAGCAAGTTGTCCCTGTCCCATGCGGCCCAGCATGTTCAATGCTAATGGGTCGTTTGTGTAATAGCCCGTTTCGCCGTAGGTTCCTCCCAGATTCAAATCAAAGCTTTTGTTCAGGTACAATCCCAGGTTTAGTTTCCCGAATCCATAAAGGGCCTTGTCGAAATTGAAGAAACCATTGCCCAGGTCGCTGTATGATTGGTTAATACCGCCACCGAGCTGGATACCAATTTTTTTCTCCTTTGTTTGTGCCCCCATGTGCAACGTGCCGATAAGCAATAGTGCCACTAGTTTTTTCATAATGATTTTTTGTAGAGTTAAATGATTAATTTGTTTTACGCATTTTGAATCAAGCCTTAATAACAATCGTGCCATTTTAGTTGAATAGCGGCTACTATCCTGATGAATGCTTCTTTTTTAACAATAAGCACGATATTTAACATTTTCAATTCAGTCTTTGAGCATGAACTTTCATTTTTTATAGCATGCTCTGAGTCCCTTTATGATAAAGGCGTTCAGAGCTTCTGTTTGTTAACGGTGAATAAAATAAATTCCGTAAATGGAGAGGGAGAATGGAGTTAACCGATCTATTGTTCCGATAAATATCTGAAAATATTCTACGGATGCTGTTTTTGATGTTGTGTTGGTTGCCCGGATATGATGTATATACAGACATTCCGGTAGGCTGCCTGTTGTTGGCCGTGAACATAGTTCGGATAAGCCTGTGCAGGAAATAGGATCATAAGCCTTTTTTAACAACATGACAATATTCGAAATACGAAATTTTTTTGAATGCGATCAGCAGACTGTAGGATGACCCTTTTTTAGTTTCGTGTTTTTTTGATTTCATAGGCAGTACGCAAACCGTTATACTGCGTTATTATTATTTGAATTGGAATCCCTGTCTGATAGCCGACTGCGAAATATCAATTGTGTGAAAGTTACGGAGATCCCTTTTTATTTTCCTGATTCATAACGTCTTATGACAACTGGTGCTCTGCCCCCCTCTCTATAAATTCTGGTATTTTGAATGGTGGGCATGACCTGAATTGATACAAAAAGCAAAAAAGCGATTAAGCTATTATAATATCCGCTTTGCCGATAAAATAGTTAGTGTTGCCGTTTTTTAGGAAATATTCACATTCATGGCATGATTATTAATCACACCGCAGTAATATAAATTATCATGAAAAAATTTACTGTCATTTTTACGTTATTTATCAGTGTACAGGCTTTTTCCCAAAATACAGGAATAAGTGATGTGCCGAATACACCGGCGGCATCAGCTGTACTCGATGTGTATTCTACAAGCAAAGGAATGCTTACCCCACGCCTCACGCAGGCTCAGCGCACAGCCATTGTCAATCCCGCTACGGGCCTGCTGGTTTATCAGACGGACGGTAGCACAGGCTTCTATTTTTACAATGGCACCGCCTGGACCATCCTGTCGTCCGGAGCAGTTCAATGGCAAACGGCTTCCAATGGCATATTCTATAACTCGGGTTTTGTCGGGGTCGGCCTGCCTAATCCGTCCAGCCGCTTAACGGTAAAAGACACGATTGAGATCAGAAGAGTAGGAGCCGTGTCTCAATTATTGTTTTCAAATACCGGCGGCTCGGGAGATTTCAGGATCGGCGGAGACGGGGGTGATATTTTCTGGCAGGGCGGAGGCGGACGGAACCTTCAGATGGGATCGTATTGGGGGACCGTGCTTACCGGCGACAGGCAAACGGCCGGACCGATAGCTTTTTCGGCTGGTAGCGGCGGAACAGGCGTGCTGGTTAAAGCCGCCCGTGATCAGAGCATTCCGCTGGCCATTCAACCGAACTCGGCCACGCAAAGCGCTAACCTGACCGAATGGAGAAATGCCGCGGGAACGCCGTTGAACGTGGTAAGTCCCAAGGGAAATGTAGCGATAGGCACCTCTGCATTCGATGCCCTTAATCCAGAAAAGCTGGTAGTGGATATGGGAGTTACCAATTCCGTGAACGCCATATATGCAAAAGGAAGCATTAATAGTTATATGCAAACCAATATCCGGAATATGTCGTCGGGCAATCAGGCAAGTTCTGATGTCGTGGCGACAGCCAACAACGGAACGGAAACAACTAACTTTATCGACATGGGCATCAACGGTTCGGGATATGTTTACCAAAGCGGAAACCCCATACAAACCGGAGCTGCAAACGACGGCTATCTTCTCTCGTCGGGCCAGGATTTTTACCTGGTAAATAATAATACGGCGAAAAGCATGATCTTTCTGGTGGGCGGAACGGCGCCTGCCAACGAAGCCCTCAGGATTACCTCCAACGAATTGATCGGTGTGGGCACAAGCGCTCCGCAGGCCAAACTGGATGTGAGCGGAAACTTTAAACTGGGTACCGCCGGTACCGTTTTGGCGGGCGTTATTAAAAACAATGTCTCGGTTAATGACAATACCTTGTTCAATTATACCTCTACCCGTCAGATAACAGTAACGGTAACAGGTGCTGCGGTGAATGGGACAGTTCTCGTGAGCCCGAGGTCAGCATTGCCTGCGAGTATAAACATTGCCTGGGCCAGGGTAAGCTCCGCTAATACAGTGACGATTGCTTTTACAAACGCGGATATCACCCTGAAGAGCATCGGTAATATGAGCTTTGATGTCACCGTCATCCAATAATAGTTGCGGATTATTTAATCATACAGAAATGAAATTCCTGATCATATTTATATTGACCTTTGGCTCATTGCTTCTCCGGGCACAGGGAATAGTCAATAGAGGAAACCAGATTGTGGTAAAAGCCGGCGCTTTTATTACTGTTACCGGAGCCAATGGCCATATTACCAATACCACGCTTGTTAATGACGGGAGCATTGATAATGACGGAAGCATCAGCCTGCAGGGTAACTGGCTGAACAGCGCTCCGAACGGAGGATTTATCAATGCCAATACAACAGGTACCCTTACCTTGAACGGGTCTTCCCAGCAGACTGTGGGTGGTAGCTCGGTGACCAATTTCGAAAACCTGACCCTGGCAAATGCTTCAGGCGCCAAGCTGAGTGCGAGCCAGACACTGAAAGGAACGCTTACCGTGTCTTCCGGAATCCTGACCACAACAGGCTATGATTTCACCTTGTTGTCAGATGCTTCAGGCACGGCGCGCATTGCGCCTATCCTAGGGGATATAAACGGCAATATTACCATGCAGCGTTACTTGTCGTCTGCTACTACCGGCTGGCGCAGCCTGTGTGCGCCTGTTTCGGGCAGAACCCTCAATGAGTGGGCGGATAATTTTATCATGAGCGGATTCTCAGGCTCGGCCTATCCTACATTTCCCTTCATATCGGTTTATAGCTATAACGAATCGGTAGCAGGCAGCTACACCCTGGGCAATGTGCCCGCTACGGATATCAGTAACCCTATAACATCGGGTACAGGTTATTGGTGTTACATCGGGCCTACGCCTCTTACCGTTGATGTTACAGGGCCGCCGGTTAAGTTTGCGCAGACATTCTCTGTAACCTATACGCCGAGCACCGGCCCGGTGGACGACGGTTATGTGATGGTCGGTAATCCGTATCCCTCTTCTATTGATTGGACCTCGCCTTCATGGACAAAGACAAATATCAATAATGCCATTTATACCTGGAATGCTCAGCTACAGCAATATTCAAGCTGGGTAGCCGGTGTAGGCACCAATGGAGGAACCAGTATCATTCCTTCCTCGCAGGGTTTCTTTATCCAGGCAAATGCACCCGGACCTGTTCTATCCTGTAATGAAAACGTTAAAACAGCGGCAGATCAGTCGGTTTACCGCACAAACACGCAGGCAGCAGGCTATTACATGAATTTGAAACTCTTCGGAAATGGCTATGAAGACGAGGCTTATATCCGTTTTGATGCGAATGCGACGAACTATTACGATGCCGACATGGATGCCAGGAAATATGTGAGTGATAATCCGCAGGTGCCGAGCTTAAGTTCGGCGGATTCCACGGGCAAGGATATGTCTATCAACAGCTTTCCTTTATTGACCGGCGCCATATCGGTTCCTGTAAAAACGACGGTGGGCGCCACAGGCACGTACACGATCACCGGTGATACCATGAACCACATGCCTCCGGGCTTTTGTATCATCCTCGAAGACCTGCTTACAGGAGCCATGACCGACCTCAGGACAACAGCTTCCTATGTGTACAATATCGCGGATACAACTGTGGCTGCCAGGTTTTTGCTGCATATGGGAAAACCAATCGAAACGACGGCCATCGCCACTACCTGCTCCCATTCAAATACAGGCAAAGCGATTGCCAAAGGAAATGGCTCAGGTCCCTGGGACTATGTGTGGCACGACAGCTCCAATACGGTGATCAGAACAACCTATAATTCCATGACAGCCGACACTGCGTCCAACCTGGCGGCAGGTGTGTATTCCGTGAGTATCACGGATCCGGCAAGCGCCTGTGGAGTGATCACCGGCACGGTGCAGGTAAATGATGCTCCCCGGATTGTTGCGGCCTTTGTTGTTGACCGGGATACTATTTTTGCGGGTACTCATGACAGCCTCAAAATCACGAATCATTCTACCGGCACGTCCAGTTATTCCTGGAATTTTGGAGACGGCAGTCCTTTAGTGAACATGCAGAGCCCGGCCGCTCATTCTTACAGCCTTGCAGGTACGTATACCGTTAGCCTTAGCGCAGGCGGGGCTAATTGCCAAACTTATCTTTCGAAACGGGTGACGGTTGTCAATCCCAATCCCCTGGCCATAGAGGAAACACCAGACAGCCGTGCTCTGGCCCGTGTTTATCCGAATCCCAACGACGGACATTTCAGCATTACCTTACCGGATGCGATGGAGGAAGGAGCGACTCTGGAGATCTATAACGCAGCCGGCAGGCTGATGCACCGGGAGCTATTGCGTGGCGGACGCTCCGAAGTGGATCTGAGCGATTACGCCAAAGCCGTTTATTTTTACAGGCTGTTCTTCCCGTCCACGAAGGAAACCCAGAACGGGAAATTAATCATTTATTAGGCCGTGTGGCACCGTGATGTTCAGCTTGCTGAGCATCACGGTATTATTTATTCGAGCTCTTCGCCCTGTTGCGTTTATCAGCAATTCGTTTGAGGTTCTCCTGGCGGCGTTTTCCGCCTTTGTTCTCCTTTTTGTTCTTTTCTTTTTTCTCGTGGAAAGCACCGCTTGGTGTTGCGATCTTCGGAATTTTCTTCAGGCTCTTATCGCGCTTCACGGGCTTTTCATCCTGTGTGAGGTTTTCCGTGATCTCCACATCCTCCGGAAGGTCGAGCAGCTGGATCTTTTTATTCATCAATGTTTCCACTTCCTTCTGCATAGCCTGCTCGGCTTTGGTAATGAAGCTGATGGCAATGCCGGTTTTATCGGCGCGGCCTGTACGGCCGATGCGATGAATATAAACATTCGGATCTTTTACCGGCATATCGAAATTGATGACATGCGTGACATCTTTCAGGTCCAGGCCGCGGGCAATCACATCTGTGGCAATCAGCATGCGGTGCGAGCCTTCATCGAATTGCTTCACGGCACTGAAACGCTGCGGCTGCGATTTATTGGAGTGGATCACGCCAATGTCCTCCGAAAATTCTGATTCCAGCTCTTTGTAAATATCGTCGGCAATTTTTTTGTTCTTCACAAAGAGCAGTACTTTGGTGAAGTCCTTTTCGGTTTGTAATAAAAATTCCAGTAAATTGACCTTGGTATAAAAGTTGGGCACGTGGTAGGCTTGTTGAATGATCTTATCCAATGGCGTTCCACGGCTGATGAGCTCAATGTACTCCGGCTTTTTGAAATAATTCTCGATCATCATCTCCACATCCTCATTGAGCGTGGCAGAGAACATGAGGTTCTGGCGCCGTTCCGGAAGTAATTCCAGGATCTTGATCAGCTGGGGGCGAAATCCCAGGTTCAGCATTTCATCCACTTCGTCGATCACCAGCTTTTGAATGCTGCTCAGTTGCAAGGTTCTGCTTAAGGTCAGGTCCACCAGCCGTCCGGGAGTGGCCACCAGCACATCGAGTCCGTCGTATACCTGCTGTTTCTGAATGTTGATGTTGGACGCGCCGTACACGCCGAGGTAGCGCACGCGCATGTATTTGCTGAGCTTTTCGATCTCGCTCACCACCTGTACCACCAGTTCGCGGGTAGGAACAACGATCAGCACACGCGGAGAGCGCTGCTCCGAATAGCTGAGCTGGCGAAGGATAGGCAGTAAGTACGCAAAGGTTTTCCCGGTGCCTGTCTGGGCAATTCCCACAGCATCTCTTCCCGACATGATGATCGGAAATGACTTTTCCTGGATAGGGGTCGGATTTTCGAAACCGATATCGCTTAAGGCGTTTAATAAAGGTTTGCTGAGGTTAAGGTCTTTGAAACTTGCCATGCCGTTGATTTTCGGCAAAGATACGTTAAATTTTTTAGCTGCCCGGTCCTTGCAGTGAGGAACGGCAAGTCAATCTCACAATCCATGAGATGGCTTTCGTTACGTTTGTAATGAGGGGACGAACTACATCTTCCTCAGCGGTTCCAGCAAATAGTCCAGGCCATTGGATTTGATCTCATACACGGTGGCCAGCTGCATGCCCAGCTTTCCCGGAGGGAAACCGCCCTTGCGGAGAAACCATTCGAGGTAGGACACAGGAAGGTCTGCCAGGATCCTGCCTTCGTATTTTCCAAAAGGCATCTTTACTTTCACCAGCTCGAGCAGGATCTCCGGATTATGCATCTCAGGCTGTTTTCTTTTTTTCTTTTTTACGTTTCTTGCTCCAGTAATTGTAGCCGATGGCAGCCACAACAATGATCAGCACCGGGATCTTCCAGGATACGAGGCCGTTTTCGCCTACATAGCACATAAAACGCTCCCAGCGGAATTTGCCGTCGTGCGAGTTTTTGGTGAGCGAGCCGAGCACCGAAGAACCCGTAAGCGGATTGTTATTCGGGTCTTTCATGCTGAACCATACAAATACCGGCCTTCCCACAACGTGGTCGAACGGCACCACGCCCCAGCTGCGGCTGTCGGCAGAGTTGTGGCGGTTGTCACCCATCATCCAGTAATAATCCTGTTTGAAGGTGTAAGACGTAATCGGCTTGCCATCGTATAGAACGTTGTTGCCCGACACCGTGATGTGGTGAATGCCATCGTCGTAGGTGCTGAGGATCTTATCGTACAGGCAGATATTTCCCGTGTCGATCTTCACCGTCATGCCTTCCTTAGGCAGGGTAAACGGACCGAAGTTATCATTGTTCCAGGCATAGCTGCGGTTGTGCGGGAAGATGCGCTCATCGCGGTAGCCCTTAGGCTCGATTTTTTCCTTGATATAATAAACGCCCGGAAGCTGTTTGATCTTGTTGGCCACGTCCAGCGGCATGTTGAGGTCGTAGTAGTTGGTGTCTATGCGCTCAGGCGTTTCGATTTTCGCTGCCTCGGTCACATAAATATCATAGTCTTCAAGCAATGCGGAATTCAGCACGGGCTCTCCTTTCTTGTTGGTTCCGTTCTGTCCGAAGATCGGGTCTTTGGTGGCAACGATGTAGCGGTGCTGTGCATGCTCGGGCATGGCCTGTTTTTTATCGTTGATGTATACATCTCCGTCTTTGATTTCGAGTTTGTCGCCGGCAATGGCCACACAGCGTTTGACATAGTGCTCGCGTTTGTCCGGCGGCCTTGCCACGATGTCGCCAAACGGTTTTCCCGGGCCATTCACCATGTTCCAGGCCATGTTCTGGTAGTAAGAATCCGGGTTGCGTCCGCCGTCCTGCTCGCGGTTCTGGCGGGCAATTTCCCTCACAAGCTGGTAATAGCTCATGCTCTGCAGCCCAACAGCCACGGTATCTCCATCAGGGTAGTTGAATACAACGATCTCGCCGTTGGTAGGCTTGGAGTAGCCCGGCAGGCGCATGTAAGGGATCTTGATCCACTCCACATACGATTTGGTGCTTTCCGTGAAAGGCAATGTATGGTGTGCAAACGGAAAAGCAATGGGCGTTTGCGGCACTTTGGCGCCGTAGCAGAGTTTATTCACAAATAAAAAGTCACCAACCATCAGCGATTTTTCCAGGGAAGAAGTCGGGATCGTGAAGGCCTCGAAGAAAAAGCCGCGGATGATGCTTGCCGCCACAACAGCAAAAATAATAGGATCAGCCCAGTTCTTGATGAAAGACGATTCCGATTTGATGTCGCTCACACCGAAATATTTGGTTTCCTTGCTAAAGCCCAGGTAAGCAAAATAGAGGTAAGGCATCAGCGCTGCTACAACAAGGTCCTTATCCTGCCTTTTCTTAAAGGCCCGCGCCAGCTGGAAGCCGTACACACCGTACATGATCAGGTTCACGCCCGGTACGATCATGATCAGTCCCCACCATTTGGGGCGGTTGATGAGCTTGCCCAGCTCCCAGAAATTATAGACGGGAATCAGGCCTTTCCAGCCCGGCATGCCTGCTTTTTCAAAGATTTTATACAGTCCTGCGAAAGAGATCAGCACAAGGATTAAAAAAATGATATTGCCCATAGAAAATTTTGTTGAATTGGAGAGTTATATAGTTGTTGAATGTTGAATGAGTTTTTGATGAAAGTATTGAGCGCTGGAACAATTGGAATTGGCTACGACATTCTCAAAAGAAAAGCCTGATCCCAAAATGGTTCTGACCAGAATTTTTTTATCGCTAACACCTTTGTTTTTGAATAATAAGCGTTGCTTTTTTATTTCCTCAAAAGGATCTTCTATTTCTTCAGGATTTTCGCATACATAATCAGAAGAACCTAGATAATTTCGCATGGCAGCAGTATCGGCCAGAAACCAGGATTCGATTGTTTTTTTACTGATAACGCATTGATGAATTTCGCCGGGTTTTATCCTCTCTTTGGTTTTTGTGACGCAAGGATTGGTTTCCAGATCGGAGATAATAAACACTTTTGTCGCGCCTTTGTCCTTTAAGATGTCGGTAAATTCTGAAATATAATGCGGTAATAGCTTGCCGTTTCCTTTGGCATCGATGATTTCAGGGATAAAGTCAATTTTTAAGGACTTCATGTAATTTGAAAAAGCCTCGGACCTGAAAAGTATCTTCTCAGTATTACCCTCTACAATAAATCCAAACTTTACCACGGCGTTCCTCCTCCTAAGACATTGGTGAATAAGGCCTCATCTATTTTTAATCCTTTCAGGTCAATATCATTGATTTGCCGGGCTGTTGTTCCACCGTTTATTTTTTCGACAATGATGACTTCTTTCTGATCTAATTCCGATAAAATGGATTGTGAATGGGTATTGATCCATATAAAATGGCCGTAGTCTTCGCAGGCGGAACGGAAAATTCTCACAAATTCCCTTGCCACAAAAGGATTCAATCCGTTTTCCGGCTCTTCGATGCATAAGAACTGAGGCTCATCCGACTGGTAAACCGCCGTTAAAAGCGCAATAATGTTATAAGTTCCGTCTGATATCAGGTGTTTCGTAAAAGGCTTATCGGAACCTTTTTCAAAAATGAGTAAACTATCCGTTCCACTGATCTCATCGCTCCGGATCTCGATATTTTCAAATCCCGGGATCAGTAAGCTTAACTCCTCAAGGATGGCAGAACGCTTATCTTCGTTTTTAAGGACGCGTTTCAGAACAGATTCCAGGTTACTGGCATCAGCGTTTAGCTTCAAATCATCAATGTAGTTGTTACGTTTAATTTTTGGATTATTGATGAAGAGGCGAGTGAAGTTGTAGAAGTGTTTAAGTTCTGAAACTTCTATTTCGCTTAAATTGAAATGATTTGATATATTTTTAAATATCGGATTAGTCCCATCATTAAAATAGAAACTTTCTCCATCTCGTGCACTACTTCCAAATGAAAGCATGCCGTCTTTAATATTGAAATCTATATCAATTTCTGGACAAATATTTCTACTTATTTTGCAGCTTAAACTTATTTTATGTTTAGAGTCTATTTTTTTGTTTAAAAAATCTTCCGGCTTACCAAATAGTCTCATAGCTTCATTGAAGTTTGATACCTTATTACAGATATTCAAAAACTCAATGGCTTCAAATATATTAGATTTACCCGAAGCATTCGGCCCAACCAATACAGAAAAAGGATTGAGATTGTGTAATTCAACCTTTTCAATTGATTTGTAATTCTGTATGTTAAGCTGTTTGATTTCCACTGTTCGTTTCAGGATGTCATTAAGTCCTGCATGGTAAATATACCTTTTTTCCCGATAATATATTCGGCGGCGATCACCGCGCCCAGTGCGAAGCCTTTGCGGTTATGCGCCTTGTGCATAATCTCAATATCGTCGATCTCCGATGTGTATTTGATGATGTGGGTGCCGGGCACTTCGCCCTCGCGCAGGTCCTTAATGAAAAGCGTTTCGGGATGGCGATCGCTGATGCTCCAGTTTTTTTTGCGGTCGATGTGTTCGATCACCTGCCTGGCCAGGGTGATGGCGGTGCCGCTGGGCTTGTCCAGCTTATGGATGTGATGGATCTCTTCCATCTCCACGTCGTAGCTGTCGTATTTGTTCATGAGCTCCGCCAGGTAGCTGTTCACTTTCATGAAAAGGTTCACGCCCAGGCTGAAATTGGTGGCATGAAAGAGGGCGCCGTCTTTTTGCAGGCACTCCTCGGCAATGGTTTCAAAGGTATCGTACCAGCCTGTCGTCCCCACGACCACCGGCACCTGCGCCTCCAGGCATTTCCGGATGTTTGCAGTAACTGTATCAGGGGTGCTGAACTCGATCACCACATCGGCTTTCCGGAAGTCTTCCGCCGTGATAGAAGCCGCGTTGGCCCTGCCTGTTTTCAGAACGATCGTATGGCCTCGTTGCAAAGCAATGGCTTCGATCTCTTTGCCCATTTTGCCGTATCCGGATAGTGCTATGTTCATGGTTTGTTGGTTTAACCGCAGCGATTGCGGAGTTCCGGAGTACCGGGACCGCAGAGAAAATCACTGAGCTTCTTAGCGGTAAAATTATTTGAATGTTAGTTTGATACTTAAGCCTGTTTGAAAATTATTTTGATATCCAAGATTGTACCAGGGTTTGAATTGTAAGCTCAGGTCGTCGCTCACATCAAAGGTTTTGAGGTGGGCAGAAACATTCGCGTCAATGACATTAAGGGCATAAGCCACACCGCAGAGGATCAGGGCGAGGTCCCTGGATTTTTTGTATTGGTTCTTTTGCACAATGATCTGATCGGCTGTGTACAAGGGATAAGCGCTGAGGGTATTGGGGTCGTCGTCGTACATGGCCCTGAGCGAATTGCTATAGGACTTGTACCGTTTATTGTTGTTGTAAGCCCAGTACCCAAGGCCTCCGATAGCGGCATACACCAGGGGCATTTTCCAGTATTGCTGATTGTAGGCCTGGCCCGCCCCCGGCACAACAGCGCTTAAAATAGCTGCCGTGCGCGCCTTGCCATAGATGGCTTTTCTCACCTCTCTTTTGGCCCTTAACGAATCGGGCTTTTGCGAAGCACTTTTGAGCGTATCTTTTTTGCCCGGGATCGTATTGATATTCTCCATAGGCTCGTTATTGTAGTTGGTAGAATCTTTAGTCTGAGCCAGAAGACCCTGAGAACACAACACCACGCATAAAAGGCTATATAGAATGAAACGCATCACCGGATCAAAAATAGAAACAGGAAACCGGTGATCCCGGTTTCCTGTGACTAACGGTTAGTTAATTAATGTCAAAAAAAGACAGGATGTGCTCCAGCTCCGTGTCGTTGCTGAAGCTCAGAGAGATCGTGCCGGCGCCTTTGGCGTTGCGTTTGAAGTCGAATGATTTGCTGAAGATCTTCTCCAGTTTTTTGGCGATCTGTTTATCTTCAATCGTCAGCGGTTTTTCTACACGGGTGGTTTTTGGCTTGAAGGCCATTTTTTCTCCACGTGCCAGATCCTCTACCTGGCGTACCGATAACTCGTTCTCAACGGCCATCGCATAAATCGCCAGTTGTTTGTCTTCGTTTTCGATGCTCAGCAAGGCGCGGGCATGACCCATGGAAATTTCCTTATCGCGCACCGCTTTCTGAATGACGGCAGGCAGTTTCAATAACCTTAAAAAGTTAGTCACCGTACTGCGTTGCTTGTTTACCTTCTCGCTGAGCTGTTCCTGGGTAATATTGCATTCATCGATCAGGCGTTTATAGCTCAGGGAGATTTCAATCGGGTCGAGGTCTTCCCGTTGGATGTTCTCGATGAGTCCCATCTCCAGCATAGCCTGGTCATTGGCTACACGGATGTAGGCCGGTATTTCCGTTAAGCCCGCAAGCTGCGTCGCCCTGAAGCGGCGTTCCCCCGAGATCAGCTGGTACTTGTCGTAGCCCAGCTTACGGACGGTGATCGGCTGGATGATGCCATGCTGCTTGATCGATTCCGACAGCTCCTGCAGGGCGATCTCCTCAAAATTGGTACGTGGCTGAAACGGGTTGGTTTCAATATCTTTGACCTTGATCACCGCGATGGAGCCCACGATCGGGGCGCCTTCGCCGGATTGCTTGGTGGTAATATCCGTTTTGGCATTCTCTAATAATGCGCTTAATCCTCTTCCTAATGCCGGTTTCTTGTTTGTGCTCATGTGATAGTGATTAGTTATTTAGTGGAAAGTGATTAGTGATTGCTTTCTAAGCACTTATCACTATTCACTCCTTCTCTTATTAGCCTTCGTTGAATTCAGATTCTTCCTGTGTAAAGGTCATGGTGCGGTCTTCGTCGCTGATCTTTGTCAGGCCATTGCGTTGCAGGATCTCGCGAGCCAGGTTCAGGTAGTTCACCGAACCTTTTCCGACGGCATCGTGCATGATGATGGTCTTGCCGTGGCTTGGCGCTTCCGCCAGCTTGATGTTACGCTGCACGATGGTCTGGAATACCATGTTCTGGAAATGCATCTTCACTTCTTCCACCACCTGGTTGGCCAGCTTTAAGCGCGGATCGTACATCGTGAGAAGAACCCCTTCGATATCGAGGTTGGTATTGATGTGCGCCTGCACCAGCTTGATCGTCTGGAGGAGCTTGCCCATTCCCTCGAGCGCGAAGTATTCGCATTGCACCGGGATGATCACACTGTCGGAAGCCGCCAGGGAGTTGATAACCGTAAGGCCCAGCGACGGGCAGCAATCGATGATGATGAAGTCGTAATCGTTTTTGATCTTGTCAAGGGCCGCTTTCATCATGTAGTCCCTGTCGGGCAGGTTCACGATCTCCAGCTCGATCGCCACGAGGTCGGTATTCGTTGGCAGCAGGTAAAGGTTAGGCGTTTCCGTTTCCAGGATCACCTCTTTGGGATGCGTATTGTTGATGATGCACTCGTACAGACCCTTGGTAACGCTCTTGGGCTCGATGCCCACGCCGGAGGTGGCATTCGCCTGAGGGTCGCCGTCTACCAGCAGGGTTTTATATTCCAGAACAGCCAGTGACGCTGCTAAATTGATGGCAGACGTTGTTTTCCCAACTCCACCTTTCTGATTCGCTATTGCTATGATTTTTCCCATGATTCTTGTCGTTCGTTTATATCTGTTTCCGCAATCCTGCTTATTTTACAAGGGTTTCTCCAATGGCCAGGAGCGTCAGGCTTCTGCCGGCGCGCCTGAATTTATATTTCGCCTCTTCCTGATCGATCTTGATGAATCCGAAGGTATCGTAATGCATCCCGATGATGTCGCCGCAGTTGATAAAGTCCGTGGCAATGATCGCATTGTCGATACCCATCGTGAAATTATCGCCGATGGGCAGAAAGGCGAAGTCGACAGAGCGGTAGTTGCCGATCAGCTTCATATCGTAGGTCAGCGCCGTATCGCCGGCATAGTAAAAATTCTTTTCAGAGCTCTCGATCACAAATCCCATCGGATGCCCGCCATAGGAGCCGTCGGGCAGGCCGCTGCTATGCACGGCGTTCACGCATTTCACGGAGCCGAAGTCAAAACCTTTTTTTCCTCCGATGTTCATCGGGTGCGTATTGCTCACGCCCTGTTTCTGAAGCCATACGTGGATTTCCCAGTTGCATACAACAGTCGCTCCTGTCCGTTTGGCAATTGATACCGCATCCGCCACATGGTCTTCATGCCCGTGCGTGATGAGGATGTAATCCGCTTTCACGGTGTTGGCATCAATGTGTTTTGCTAATTCGTTAGGAGTGATGAAAGGATCAAAAAGTAAATGTTTTCCTGCGATCTCAACCCCAAAACAGGAATGGCCATAGTACGTAATGTTCATGGATTAGAATTCAAATAAAATGTACTTAATATAACACGTAAAAATAAGCTATTTGAAGGTTTTCTCTGTTTTTAGTTTTTAACAGTAAAATTCATAACTTCGCCAAAATGTTAATAATATAATGAGTTCAATTACAGTAATATCCGGCACCAACAGGGAAGACAGTCACACAGAAAAAATAGCCAGGCATTACGAAGCTGTTCTGAAGGAGAAAGGAGAAACCGTCAATTACCTTAGCTTAAAAGAGCTCCCTTCCGATTTCATCAATACCGATCTGTATGGCAGGCGTTCGGAAGCATTCCAGCAGATCATCGATAAAGACATTGTCCACCAGCATAAATTTGTATTCGTCAGCCCTGAATATAACGGCAGTTTTGCCGGCATTTTAAAAGTATTCCTGGAAGCCATTCCCCCGCGCCTCTGGACCGACAATAAAGCCTGCCTGGTGGGAGTATCTTCCGGAAGGGCAGGAAATTTAAGGGGTATGGAGCATCTTACCAATATCCTCAATTACCTGAAAGTAAATGTCTATCACAATAAGCTGCCCATTAGCCGCGTGGATACGCTGATGGACGGGCATGGCATCAAAGATGAAGAGACACTTAAGGTGATCGGCCACCAGCTGGACGGTTTTTTAAGGTTTTAAACGATGTACGAGCAATTACAGATTATATTCTACGTGTCTGATCAGTACAGGAGCAGCGGCTTTTATGAGAACCTGCTTGGGATGCCGCCGGTGCTGAATGTGCCCGGAATGACGGAGTTCGAACTGAGGCAGGGCGTTAAGCTTGGGCTGATGCCGGAAGGAGGCATTGCAAAAATTATCAGCCCTGCATTGCCTCATCCGAACGAGGCATCAGGTATTCCACGCTGCGAGCTGTACCTGTTTGTGGAGGATGTGGAAGCCGCTTATAAGCATGCGCTCGACTGCGGGGCCATCCCTATAAGCCCTGCAATGGACCGCGACTGGGGAGACCGGGTGGCTTATGTTGCCGATCCCGACGGGCATGTGGTCGCTTTTGCGAAGCGCTTGTAATTGTTTAGCCTGATAGGTTTTAAGGGCAGGTTTGGCAAGGATTTCTCAGGATAAACCAAGTCCGCCGGCTTTCCTGGAAAGCTCGTAGCCCTCGTCTATCAGGCGGTTGGGGCTTCTGCTGGCCATCACGGCAAGCTCGTCGCAGCGGTTGTTCTCTACATTGCTGGCATGCCCCTTTACCCATACAAATTTCACGATGTGCTTGCTCAATGCCCTGAGGAGCCGTTTCCACAGGTCGGGATTGGCTTTTCCGGCAAAGCCTTTCTTGATCCAGCCGAATACCCAGTTTTTGTTGATGGCATCCACCACATATTTGCTGTCGGAGTATACGATGATGTGCAGACCTTCTTTTTTCAGGCTTTCTATCGCCACGATCACGCTCATGAGCTCCATGCGGTTATTGGTGGTTTTGACGAAGCCCTGCGCCATTTCCTTGCGTTGCGACTTATATTTCATCACAATGCCGTAGCCGCCGGGACCCGGATTTCCGCTGCAAGCGCCATCGGTATATATTTCAACCACAGAGTTCTCCATACAGGCAGCAAATATAGAGGATTAAACCAATAGAAAAATAATACAAATAAATTATGAGTCCGGCATTATTTTTTTGTGCTTTTTTTTGCCATCCGTTCTGATAGTTTTTTATATATTTAAAGCTTATATAAACGTAATTGTATGGCAAAAAAAGCGACTAAGAAAGAGAAAAGTTTCTTTCCCGAAAGTTCCCTTACATTCCTGAAAAACTACCTGAACAACCCGTCTCCTACCGGCTTCGAAAGCGAAGGCCAGAAGATGTGGCTGAGCTATATCAAGCCATATATCGACGATTATTTTGTAGATACTTACGGAACAGTGGTTGGTGTCGTCAACCCGGAGGCGCCATACAAAGTGGTGATCGAAGCGCATGCCGATGAGATTTCCTGGTTCGTGCATTACATTACCAAGGACGGATTTATCTACCTGCGCAAGAACGGCGGCAGCGATCACCAGATCGCCCCTTCCAAGCGCGTGAATATCCACACGGACAAGGGCATCGTGAAAGCGGTGTTCGGCTGGCCGGCGATCCACGTGCGCGATGCCGCGCGCGAAGAAACGCCCACGCTGAAAAATATTTTTCTCGACCTGGGCTGCAAGAGCGACAAAGAGGTGGAAGACCTCGGTGTACATGTGGGTTGCGTGGTGACCTACGACGATGAGTTCATGGTATTGAATGACCGCTATTTCGTTGGCCGTGCCCTCGATAACCGCATTGGCGGCTTTATGATCGCCGAGGTAGCGCGCCTGCTGAAAGAGAGCAAAACGAAACTGCCTTACGGCTTATATATCGTAAATGCGGTTCAGGAAGAGATCGGCCTCCGCGGCGCGGAAATGATCGCCCACCGCATCAAGCCTCATGCCGCCATCATTACCGATGTGTGCCACGATACGCAAACGCCGATGATGAGCAAGATCGTGAGCGGCGACCTGGCCTGCGGCAAAGGCCCTGTTGTATCCTACGGCCCGGCGGTGCAGAATAATTTATTGAAGCTCATCATCGACAGCGCCACGAAAGAAAAGATCGGCTTCCAGCGCCAGGCAGCCAGCAGGAGCACGGGTACCGATACGGATGCGTTTGCCTATAGCAACGAGGGTGTGGCCAGTGCGCTCATCTCGCTCCCGCTGCGTTACATGCATACCACTGTGGAAAGCGTTCATAAGGATGACGTGGAAGATGTGATCAAGCTCATTGTGGCGTCGCTTAAGAATATTAAAAACAATCACGATTTCAGATACCTTAAATAGTTGTTGAAAGAGAGAACGATTGAATCGGAGAGTTAATAAGGTCATATTCATTCTCCGGCTCAACAACTCATCAAATCTCTAATTGAAGAAAATGGCATTACTTGGTTCTATATTAAAAACAGTAGTTGACACGCGCGGGAAGATCCCCAAACGAACCAACTTTTATGCGCAGCAGGCTAAGGTGTTGAAAAAATTGCTGACCAAAGCGCAATACACGGCCTTCGGCGAGCATTACCATTTTGGGAGGCTGCTCGGCTCTAAGAACATGGTGGAAGGATTTCAGCAGACGGTTCAGATCCATGATTACAGCAGCATGTATAAACAATGGTGGTTCCGGGCTTTGCGCGGGGAGCCATACGTGTGCTGGCCCAATCACATTAAATATTTCGCCCTGAGCTCGGGTACTTCCGAAGCGGCGAGCAAATACATTCCTGTCACGAAAGAGATGCTCAAGGCTTTTAAGAAAGGCAGTGTAAGGCAGATCCTGGCACAGGCGCATTACGATTTTCCAAACGAGCATTTTCAGAAAGGCATGCTGGCGATCGGTGGAAGCACCATGCTTGATTTCAACGGCACGCATTACGCCGGCGATCTCAGCGGCATCACGGCTGCCAATATCCCTATCTGGTTCCAGCACTTTTACAAGCCCGGGAAAGCCATTTCTCGCTATAAGGATTGGGAAACCAAGCTGACGGAGATCGTGAAGAATGCGAAAGACTGGGACATCGGGATCATTGTAGGTGTTCCTGCCTGGGTGCAGATCCTGATGGAGCGCATCATCGAGCATTACAAGGTAAAAACCATTCATGATATCTGGCCAAACCTGCGCGCCTATGTGCATGCCGGCGTCTCCATCGAGCCTTACCGCAAAAGCATTAATAAATTAACCGCCTTCCCGCTGGTGTTTTCCGATACCTATCTGGCATCGGAAGGCCTGATTGCCTACCAGGAAAGGCCCAATCCTGAGCAAGGGATGCGCATGCTCCTGGACAACGGGATCTTTTTTGAATTCGTTCCTTTCACCGAGGAAAATTTTGACGCCGATGGAAATATTAATCCGCAGGCCAAAGCGCTTTCCATTAAAGATGTGGAGCTGGGGAAAGACTATGCCCTGCTGATGTCGACCTGTGCAGGCGCCTGGCGCTACCTGATCGGCGATACCATACGCTTTACCAACCTGGAGCACGCTGAGATCGTGATCACCGGGCGAACCAAGCATTACCTGAGCCTTTGCGGAGAGCACCTGTCGGTGGAGAACATGAGCCGCGCCATCAAGCTCACGGCCGACGACCTGAAGATCGAGCTGAATGAGTTTGCGGTAGCGGGTGTGCCGCATGGCACCCTGTTTGCCCACCAATGGTATGTAGGTTCCAACAAAGCCGCATCGGAAGAAGACATCAAGCAGCGCCTGGATTTTCACCTGAAGGAGATCAATGACGACTACAGGGTGGAGCGTACCTCGGCCCTGAAGGATGTGTATGTGAAAGTCCTGCCGGATGATGCGTTCATCGATTTCATGGCGACTAAAGGAAAGCTGGGCTCTGCCCATAAATTCCCACGTGTGCTGAAAGGCGATTTATTAAAAGACTGGCAGGCGTTTATTTCAACTTATAAAAAATCGTTTTGATCCTAAGTTTAATATACCAGGCCCTTATTCTGATCCTCCTCCTGACATTCTCGTTTGGTCCGGCATTCTTTGCGCTGATCAATACAGGCATTAAATTTGGCTACCATACGGGTTCCTTTCTGGCACTGGGAGTAGTGCTCAGCGATCTTTTTGTGTGTATCCTCGTATGCCTTCTTGTGTATTTCGGGATGTCGAACCTGCTGGATTCGAAGAATGCGCAAACTGCTTTTGCCACCATCGGCGGCGGGATCCTCATTGTCTTCGGCTTTTTCTTTTTCAAAAAGCACGAGGTGAAAACAGAAGAAACCATCGATATTCAAAACCAGCTGCCAAGTCCGCGCCTCATGGTGCTGAAAGGTTTTTTCCTCAACCTTTTCAATCCTTCCGTATGGTTGCTCTGGCTTACCAACGTAACGGTGACGAATAAAACGGTTGATAACTCCATGGTCAAAATGCTGGTGTTCTTTGTCCTGGTACTGACCTCCGTGCTGGGCGTGGAATTATTCAAAGTGAAATTGTCAGGAAAGATCAAACATTACCTTACCGATAAGGTGATGAACATTGTGAACTACATCACCGGCACAGCCCTCATCGTGTTTGGTGTCGTTTTAATTTATAATCATTATTTCAAATAACAACATGGCAGAAGGGATTTTTGACGAGCTAAGAAAAAAACTGGAGGAAACGGTAACAACCTTTCCATACGTCTATATGTTTAAATTTATCATCAAGGCGGAAAACCGTACCATTGCAATGGTGGAGGCGATTTTCGACAACGATGCCGAGATTGTACAAAAGGAATCTGCGAAGGGAAACTACCTTAGCATTACGGTCAAGCAAGTGGTGATGAGCGTTGACGAGATCATTGCCATTTACGAAAAAGCAGCGAAGATAGAAGGCGTTATGTCCTTTTAAATACCCATGCAGTACAGCCTTTCAAATCAGCAGCTGGAGCTGAAGGTGAACAGCCTCGGGGCAGAATTGTGCTCCGTGAAAGCTAAAGCGGACCAGCTGGAATACATCTGGCAGGCAGATCCCGGGCTCTGGGCCAGGCATGCGCCGAACCTGTTCCCGGTTGTAGGCAAGCTTCGTAAGGGGCAATTCAGCTACGGAGGAAATCAGTATGCACTGCCGCAGCATGGCTTTGCCCGAGACCTGGAGTTTATCTGTATCGAGGAAACCACCGACCGGCTTTCGTTTGAGCTTACAGCCAACGAAGAAACGCTCTGCATCTATCCCTTTCATTTCAGTTTACAGATCTCTTATTTCCTGGAAGGAGATACTCTGAACATTTCCTATTCGGTATTCAACCCTGACCACAAAATCCTGTATATGTCGCTGGGAGCGCATCCGGCTTTCAATGTCCCCTTGCAGGCGCATGAAACCTTTGAGGACTATGAGCTGCAATTTAATGGCATGAATGCCCTCACGGTCAACAAGCTGCATGATGGCCTGATAGCTGACGAAACAAAAGTCCTTCACCTGTCGGACCACAAGCTGCATTTAAATGCCTCTCTCTTTGAAAAAGATGCCCTGGTGCTGAAGCATGCCCAGGTCCGCGAGCTCAGGTTATCGTCTACCCGGAGCGGACGCGGCGTGGAGATGAGCTGCGAGGACTGGCCCTTCTTTGGGATCTGGACAAAGCCCGGAACATCGCAGTTCCTTTGCCTGGAGCCCTGGTATGGCATTGCAGACTCCGATCATGCAAGCGGTGCGCTCGAGGAGAAAGAAGGCATCATTACCGTCCCTTCCGAGCAGTATTTCCGCTGCGTGTATCGCCTCAAATTTTTATAAGCAATCGTTTTGCCGAGGCCGCTGCATAAATACATCGCTCTGAGTGTCGTTGGCCTTATCAGTTTTTTGATTCAGCTTAAAACACTCAACGAGTTTCCGCGATACATCCATTCTTGGGCGCAATGCGACCGTTATGCCCTGGCGCTGGGCTTTATCGATAACGGCGGTGATTTTTTTCATCCGCAAACTTATGTAATGAATAATCAGTTCCCGGGCGAATTTATGGTGCCAAGGGAAACGACGATCACCTCCGTGGATTTCCCTATCCATGATTATGCGGTTTCTTTGGTGATGCGGATTGCACAGTCTACAGCACCCTGGTGTTTCAGGCTGTATGTGCTGCTGTATTCCATCGTGGGCCTGTATTTTTTATATAAGCTGGCGGCTTTGTTTAGGCCCGGTCTCAGCAGAGGCTTGTTCGTAGTGCTTTTTGCCCTCAGTTCGCCCGTGTTCCTTTATTACCAGGCCGGCTTTTTGCCCACCATTCCTTCCCTGGCCAATGCCATGATCGGGCTTTACTGTTTCGTGTATTTTCTGAAAACGGACCGGCGAAACTATTTTTACCTCTGCCTCTTCTTCGTCACGCTGGCCGCCCTGGCACGCCTTCCTTTTGCGATCCTGCTCGTTGCAATCGGATGCTTTGAGGCGTTTTATGTCCTGAAGAACAAGCGGCTGGAAGGATATAAATTTCTGGGCTTTTTAATGGCTTTGGGCAGTATCGTTGGCTATTACCTGTACAATGGTTACCTGCGTGAGCACTATGGTTCCTTATTTCTCAATTACATTATTCCCGCAACCTCTTTCAGCGACTTTACTGACTTTACCAAAACGGCCTTGAAACGCTGGGGCTTCCAGTATTTCAATATCCTGGCCTGCCTGATTTTTGCAGTAGCGGCCCTGGTAGCTGGTTATACGACTATCAGGAACCGGAAGAATATGACGGCCCTGGAACGACAATTTCTGTTTTTGATGATTATTCTGCTTGGTGGCTGTGGCTTGTATTACATCCTCATGTGTTACCAGTTCATGAACCATGATTATTATTTCCTCGATACCTTTTATCTGCCGATCATCGGGCTGTTCCTGTTTTTTGTGGCGAAATGGCCGGAGCTTTCTATTCCGCGCGCGCGCCTTTGGGGGGCTTTGTCCTTGTTGGTATTTGTGCCGGTATTCCTGTTCAGTCGGGAAAAGCTCCGCGAGCGTATCGCCTTGTTTGATGCCGGGGAAAGCTCTACGGCAGATAATTATAACAACGCTTCTCACTTGCTGGATTCGTTGAACATTCCGAAAGAAGCGCGCTTACTGGTATTCGGCAATGATGGGAGCAATAATGCGTTTATTCTTCTTAAACGTAAAGGCTTCGTCATCATAGAGCCCGACAGTGCAAAAATTGCAACCGCACTTCAATGGCCTTACGATTATATTGTAGCAGACGATGAGGCGATGATCTCTAAAGTGTATGCACATGATCCGAAAATCATTCACAAGCTTTTAAAAGCAGGTGGAAACGGACGGATCAGCGTGTATAAAAAAGCTGTTGCTGCACAGGCAAATGTTACGGAAACGACATTTTTTGAACTTGATAAAAAGCCGGCACTGTTTCATGATCAGGAGAAGCGTACTTTGGATATAAGCAGTGAAGAAGATTTCAAACGGTACCAGGTGACAAGCGCCCGAATAATACATCTGTTGGATAGTAACCAGGAGTACAGCTTTACATTTAAGGTTAAAAATAATATTGCCTTGGAAAAGTCAAACCACCTGATGAAAGTAAGTTGTCATCTTGAAGGCCACAAAGATATGAAGGACTTGTTGATGTGCGTGAGTGCGGAGGTTAGTGGGAAAACGCTTTATTTTGAAGCGGAAGATCTCAGTAAAAAAATCCGGGAGGAAGGCTGGCAGGAACATACCTTTTTATACGTTCTTCCCCGGCTTCCTGAAGGTGGATCGGAGCTCAAAATCTTTATCTGGAACCGGGGCAAAAATAATCTGCTCTACGACGATTTTCAGGTAACAATTTACTAATTTTAAACATTATTAATTCACATGATACAACTGCTTAAATCACGCCTCCAGGCATCCATCGATCTGAAAACATCCCTGCTTTCCAATGATGCGATCCTGAATACTGTTCAACAAATTGTTCAGGATATGGTAACCTGCTACCGGAACGACGGAAAAGTGCTCTGGGCCGGCAACGGCGGATCGGCTGCGGATGCCCAGCACCTGGCAGCGGAGCTCAGCGGTCGCTTCTATTACGACAGGCCTCCTTTGTTCAGCGAAGCGCTGCACGTGAATACCAGCTATACCACGGCTGTGGCCAACGACTATAGCTATGATGTGATCTTTAGCCGCCTGGTAAGAGCGATGGGGAGAAAAGGCGATGTTCTGATCGGCCTTTCCACCAGCGGGAATTCGGCCAATGTGATCAAAGCCCTGGAAGTGGCCAACGAAACCGGGATGGTTACCGTAGCCTTCACCGGCGAAACCGGCGGGAAAATGAAAGGCCTTGCTAAATACCTGGTGAACATCCCGTCGAAAGACACGCCACGCATCCAGGAATGCCACATGATCCTGGGGCATACCATCTGTGAGCTGGTAGAGATGGAATTATTCCCGAAGCCCTGATTTTCTGATGACGGAAGCGATTATACTGGCCGGTGGATTTGGTACGCGCCTGCAAACCGTTGTGAGCGACGTGCCTAAACCGATGGCGCCGGTGAATGGAAGGCCTTTTCTCGATTACATTTTTTTATACCTGAAACAATATGGCATCAACCACGTGGTGCTGTCTACCGGCTACCTGGCGCATAAGGTCTCAGACCGTTATAAAGACAGATTTGAAGGAGTCCGTGTGTCCTATGCGGTAGAAGAAGCACCTCTCGGAACCGGTGGCGGCATCCGGCTGGCGATGGAGCAATGCGCTACGGAGGAGATCCTGGTATTGAACGGCGATTCTTTTTTTGATGTGGATCTGAAGGTGTATGCCGCCCAGTATAAAAGCTTTGGGCCTGCCGGTGCCCTGGCGCTCAGGAAAGTGAGCAACGCCGCCCGCTATGGAACCATCAGCCTCGGGAAGGATCAGCGCATCGACGCTTTTAAGGAAAAAGACAGCGTCGAGAAACCCGGCCTGATCAATGGCGGTGTATACCTCCTAAACCGGAAAACCTTTTTAGAGAATACACCGGCCAATAAAACGTTCTCAATTGAGAAAGATTTCTTTGAAACGAGGATTTCGGAAATCAAGCTTTGCGGCTTTGAGCACGAAGGCTATTTCATCGATATCGGTATCCCCGAAGATTACCGGCGGGCACAGGATGAGTTTAAAGAGTTTAAGTACATCAGCTGATCTTAAAACAACAGGAGAGCGCCGCGGTGTAATAGCATCAAGGACTGCAACGCAGTCCAACACGAATAAAAGAAGCAAACAGGCTGCTACGACCCCGGAGGAGACGAACATAACAAGCACAGAAAGATATGACGTTAAAAGATTTGCACATCGATAAAAGCTGGACCTTGTTCCTCGACAGGGACGGCGTCATCAATAAAAAACTGGAGAATGATTACGTCAAACATTCAACAGAATTTGAGTTCCTGGATGGGGCCTTAAATGCCTTAAGGATCCTCGACGGCATATTTGGAACGATCGTCATTGTGACGAACCAGCAAAGCATCGGCAAGAAGATCATTCTTCCAGAAGACCTCGAGCTCATCCATCGGAACATGATGTACGAAATTACATTTATGAAAGGCCGGATCGATAAAATTTACCATTCGCCTTACCTGGCTGCCGAAAATCATCCTACCCGCAAACCCGGGATCGGTATGGCTTTGCAGGCTAAGCAGGATTTTCCGCACATCGATTTTGAAAAATCGCTCATCGTTGGCGATAGCCTCAGCGACATGGAATTCGGAAGAAATGCCGGAATGAAAACGGTGTACATCAGCCCGGAGACGAAAGCAGACGAACGTATTGATTTTAATTTCAGGTCACTGATCTATTTTGCACACTCACTCACACAATAAGGCATTGAAGATCTCTGTCATAACCATTACTTATAACAGTGAAGCCACACTGGCGGACACGATAGAGTCGGTGGTGAGCCAGACTTATGCTGATATCGAGTACATCATCGTTGATGGCGGATCAACGGACAAGACCCTGTCGATCATCGATGCATACCGCGAGAGGATCTCAAAAGTGATTTCTGAAAAAGACCAGGGCCTCTACGATGCCCTGAACAAAGGGATCAGGATGGCTACGGGTGATGTGATCGGTATAATCCACAGCGATGATTTTTATACCGGGAAGGATGTGATTGAAAAGATCGCCAGGACCATTTCCGAACAGGGCGCAGATGCTGCCTATGCCGATTTGTATTACGTGGATAAGAACGATACCTCTGTTATTTTCCGTAAATGGAAATCGGGGCCTTACAGGCATGGCATGTTCCTGAAGGGCTGGATGCCGCCGCATCCTACATTTTTTGCCACGAAAGCATGTTATGAAAAATTCGGAAGCTTTAACCTGAGCCTGGTATCGTCAGCCGACTATGAGCTCATGCTGCGCTTCATTCACAAGCACCGGATCAGGCTGGCTTACCTGCCGGAGTTCATTATTAAAATGCGGGTAGGAGGGAAGAGCAATGTATCGCTGAAGAACAGGATCCGCGCCAACCAGGAAGACCGGAAAGCCTGGAAGATCAACGGGCTCAGGCCAAATCCCCTGACGCTTTACATGAAGCCTTTGCGCAAGATCATTCAACTGTTTAAGAAATCATAAGTTCCGGAAACACATCCGGCTTTATGGATCGGTTGGGGTGAGTAAGCAATTAGTTGCGCTCACTGCTTAATTGATTTTCCTGAACCACATGAAAAACGTTTGCGGGCTGCTGACAGCGCTTTGCGAGAATGGTTCGTTGATCACCTCTCCATATTGCTTCATGGTGAGTGGAATCAATCCTCTCAGCGTTCCAAAAGGCGTGTTATTGAGTGTGAAGACGTATTTGTTATAAATGTTGTCCTGTGTTTTGAGAGAATACGTCTGTTGCAGTCCGTTCCAGGTGTAAGTATCCGCATTGACGAAGAGGAGGGTGTCGGTTCGTGGGAGCGGTGTGGTCGTGTATTCATCTCTGTATTGATATAATACCCATCGTGTCCCCGTCAGGGAGTCTTTGTGATCTATAGACGTATTTCCCCCTGTGGTGCTGCCTCCGGTAGTCGTTGTGCTTCCGCCGGTAGTGCCTCTTGTCGTAGATGAGCCCGTGTTGGAAGAAGACGGTGTGTTTTTCTTTTTGCAGCCTGCTAAAGCAAACAGAAAAAGCAGGGCAGTTGTGAAAACGATGTTCAGGCCGGATCGGTACATGGTCGCTTATTTAAGAGAAAGGTACAAAAAAACACACACATCCCGTAAATCCGTTTTCGCTTTATTCAAAGCCGGTCACTGTTCCCTTTCCTGTTAGTTAAGCATAAGAGCGATGCCCTACTTAATCACTTCGAAGGTTTCAAAATCTTTCAGCTCGCTTTCCACCGCATTCACTTCCTTTACTTCGGATCTTGGAGAACCTACATAGCACAGGTCGATCAGCGTATTGATATCAGCCTCTTCTCCTTCCACCTCCATGTATACATCGCCGTTGTGCAGGTTCCTTACAAAGCCGGTGAGGTTATGTTTCATCGCGGTAGCCTGGGTCCAGAAGCGGTAAGCCACACGCTGTACTTTTCCTTTAACGGTTATGTTGTAATGACGGATCAAATTATTTGTTGAGTACCTCTAAGTTACGGTGCTCGGTTTTATTGAGCTCATCCTTGCTCAGCGTTTTAAAATAATCATAGGTAATCCTGAGGCCTTCGGCGCGGTTCACTTTCGGCTCCCAGCCCAGGATGGCTTTGGCTTTGCTGATGTCCGGGCGCCGCTGCTTCGGATCATCTTTCGGCAAAGGCAGGGAGATCAGTTTCTGGTTGGATCCTGTAAGCTTCAGGATCTCTTCCGCGAAATCTTTGATCGTGATCTCATCCGGGTTGCCGATATTCACCGGTAGGTGATAATCGCTCATCAGCAGGCGGTAGATGCCTTCCACAAGGTCATCCACAAAACAGAAGCTGCGTGTCTGGCTGCCATCGCCGAACATGGTCAGGTCTTCGCCGCGAAGAGCCTGCCCGATGAATGCAGGCAGTACGCGACCGTCGTTGAGTCGCATGCGAGGGCCGTAAGTGTTGAAGATACGGACAATGCGTGTTTCGAGGCCGTGCGTATCGTGGTAGGCCATCGTCAGCGCCTCCATGAAGCGTTTGGCTTCATCGTAGCAGCCGCGCGGGCCCACCGGGTTCACATTGCCCCAGTACTCTTCCGTTTGCGGATGTACAAAGGGATCGCCGTACACTTCGCTGGTGGAAGCTACCAGCACGCGCGCTTTTTTTACACGGGCAAGGCCCAGAACGTTATGAGTTCCCAAAGAAGACACCTTCAGCGTCTGGATCGGAATTTTTAAGTAGTCGATCGGGCTGGCCGGAGAGGCGAAATGCAAAATATAATCGATGTTGCCCGGTACATGGATGAACTTGCTCACATCATGATGATAGAATTCAAACTGAGGCAGCTTGAAGAGGTGCTCGATGTTTTTCAGGTCGCCCGTAATGAGATTGTCCATCGCTATTACATGCATGCCCTCTTTAATAAAGCGGTCGCAGAGGTGCGATCCTAAAAATCCTGCCGCACCGGTAATCAATAGTCTTTTTTGCATAATTTAGTTTGTGGTGTTGATGCCAATACAGTAATAATCGTAGCCTAGTTTTTTCATGTCCTGGTGGTCGAAGATATTCCGGCCATCGAAGATCGCCTTCGCTTTCATGCGCTTATTCACCTCCTTAAAGTCAGGCACACGGAACTCCGGCCATTCGGTCACAATCAGCAAACCGTCGGCGCCGTTCAGCGTATCGTACATGTCGGTAGCATAGGTAATCTTATTGCCGATCATACGCTCCGCCTCATGCATGGCCACAGGATCGTAGGCCACCACCTTTGCGCCGGCATTCACCAGCTTATCGATGATCACCAGCGAAGGCGCCTCGCGCATATCGTCGGTTTTCGGTTTGAAGGACAGTCCCCAGAGAGCAAAAGTCTTACCTTGCAGGTCGCCTTTGAAATGCGATGTCACTTTCGAGAACAACACCTCTTTCTGGTTCTCATTCACTTCTTCCACCGCATTTAAAATGCGCATGGTGTAGCTGTTCTCTTTCGCCGTTTTGATCAGTGCTTTCACATCTTTCGGAAAACAGCTTCCGCCGTAGCCTACACCCGGGTAAATAAACTTGGTGCCTATCCGCGCATCGCTGCCAATCCCTTTACGCACCATGTTCACGTCCGCACCCATGATCTCGCACAGGTTGGCAATATCGTTCATGAAGCTGATCTTAGTCGCCAGCATGGCGTTGGCTGCATACTTCGTCATCTCCGCTGAAGGAATATCCATAAAGAAAATAGGATGCCCGTTCATCAGGAAAGGCTTATACAATTTGCGCATCAGCTCTTCCGCTTCCGGACGGTCAACGCCCACCACAATGCGGTCGGGCTTCATAAAGTCCTCGATCGCCGCTCCCTCCTTCAGAAACTCCGGATTAGAGGCCACGTAAAAGTCCAGCTTCGATGAGCGCTTATCCAGCTGCTCCTGCAAAGCCTTTCTCACCTTTTCGGCAGTGCTTACGGGTACCGTGCTCTTCGTAACCACCACAAGCGGCTGCTGCATATGCTCGCCAATGCCCGCTGCTACAGCCAGCACATATTTCAGGTCGGCAGAGCCGTCCTCATCCGGTGGCGTACCCACGGCAATAAATACGACCTCCGCACCCTCGATGCTGTCTTTCAGAGAAGTCGAGAAATGCAGACGTTTCTTCTGAACATTGCGCGTTACCATCTCGTCAAGGCCAGGCTCGTAGATCGGTAAAATGCCTTTATTTAAATTGTCGATCTTTTTCTGGTCGATGTCTACACAGGTTACATCCACGCCAACTTCACTAAAGCAGGTGCCTGTTACCAGCCCTACATAACCTGTTCCTACAATTGCTATTTTCATATTCTAACTTACTAAATTAATGTGATCATCTGATGAGGGAGTTGATGCTGTACATTCGTGCAGGCACCATCTTTCTATCCAACTAATTCTATCAGGTTATCGGTGATGTATTTCAGGGTGTCTTCATCCATCTCCGTGTGCATCGGCAAGGATAATACCGTCGCGCATAGCTTTTCCGTCACCGGGAAATCGCCCTTTTTGAAGCGTTCGCTTTTGTAAGCGTTCTGCTCATGCAATGGAATAGGGTAGTAGATCATGGCCGGGATGCCGCGTTCCGAAAGCTGTTCCCTTAGCTTCGTCCGGTCAACGCCGTTCAGTTGCAAGGTATATTGGTGAAACACGTGGCTGGAGTTTTTCGCCCTTACCGGGGTTTTCAATTTCGGATGATTGGCCAGGGCCTTATCGTAATACGCAGCTGCTTTATTCCGGGCAGCAGCATACTCATCGAGGTGCTTTAATTTTGCCTTCAATACCACCGCCTGTATCGTGTCCAGGCGGGAGTTCACGCCCAGTACATCATGCACGTACTGCACGCTTTGTCCGTGGTGCGCCACCATGCGCAGCTGCTTTGCCAGAGAGTCATCGTTTGTGTAGATCGCACCGCCGTCGCCGTAGCACCCTAAATTTTTGCTTGGAAAAAATGACGTGCAGCCGATCGTACCGATCGTGCCCGCTTTCGCCTTTTTACCGTCGGAGAAGGTGTAGTCCGCGCCAATAGCCTGGGCCACATCCTCGATCACAAATAAGTTATGTTTTTTTGCCACAGCCATGATGCGTTCCATGTCTGCACACTGTCCGAACAAATGCACCGGGACAATCGCTTTCGTTTTAGGCGTAATAGCCTTCTCGATCGCCTCTACATCAATATCGAACGTGTCAGGATAAACATCCACCAGCACAGGCGTCAGGCCCAGGAGGCCGATCACTTCCGCAGTAGCTACATAGGTAAAGCTTGCGGTGATCACCTCGTCGCCCGGCTTCAGGCCAAGCGCCATCATCGCAATCTGTAGCGCGTCCGTACCGTTGGCACACGGAATCACGTGCTTTACCCCCAGGTAAGCTTCAAGGTCAGCCTGAAATTCTTTTACGGCAGGACCGTTGATAAAGGCCGTGCTGTTGATCACTTCCTGTATGCCCGCATCCACTTCAGCTTTTATTTTTTCGTACTGACCTTTCAGGTCAACCATCTGGATTTTCTTTGTAAGAGTTGTCATCCTGTTGCTTCAAATTTATCCTGCGAATATACACAATTTGAAACGAAAGCCTGACAATAATTCGGAGCTTTTTCCTGCTTTCCGCTCTATCTTTTGGCGGCACAAAAAGCCGCCAAAAGGATGCCGCTGCAATCAGGGCTAGGGCTTATTTCTGCCGCGTATCCCTTACAGGTTTTAGAGGTCCGGAAGGATAAGGATTGTGCCCGGAGACAGGCTATTCAAGCCTTTCAGGGCTGCTGTTTGCATATAGTGTTTAGCCCTTAGCAAATTGAAAAGCCCTTTGTTGTGCAAGAGCATTTCCCTTCTCAAAATACCGGAAAAATTCCCTCTTACCTCTCCGCGCTCCTTTGCGCTTTCATGTTCCTCCGTTTCTCTGCCTCTCCGTGGTGAAAACCCTCCGCTTCCGTGGCGTTTAAAGCACTACTCAAAAAACTCATCCGAGAAATTCATCAGGTACACCTTCTCCGAAGCGCGGGTGAAGGCCGTATACAGCCAACGGATAAACTCCACGTTCAGCATCTCCTTCGTCAGGTAGCCCTGGTCGATGAACACGCAGGGCCATTGTCCGCCCTGTGCCTTGTGGCAGGTCACCGCATAGTTGAATTTTACCTGCAGCGCGTTGAAATAAGGACTGTTCTTCAGGTAAGACATTCTCGCCGATTTGATGGGCACATCAGCCACATCCTCCATCACGGCTTCAAATAAAAATTGCTGCTGCTCTTTCGTGAGCGCCGATGTATCCGTGCTGATGGCATCCAGCAATAAATTAAGCGTGATCTCCGGAGAATTTTGGTAATCGCAAAGCTCCACCACGCATTCGGCAAAATGAAAACCATAGAGTTCGCGCCTGTTCGTGATCTTTTTGATTTGCAGGCTGTCGCCATTGGCAATGAATCCCGCTTCCGACTTGTCATCCAGCCAGAAATAATTGTTCTTTACTACCATCATCAGGTCGCCGCCGCAGAGGTCGTCGTCCATGTAACGCACGCGGTTACGCACTGCCTGGTTGAATAAATTTGCGCGTTTGTTGCTGCGCGTCACGATCAGCACATCGTTGAAGCCATACTTGCTGTAAGCATTGTTCAGCGCATCTTCCAGCTCATCGCCGCTCAGGCGGATCACATCCGCATAGGTGCGAAGCTTTGGGAACTCCGCGCTCTCCTGCGCAATGCAATTGCGCAAATGCGTCGCATTTTTCAGAATGCCGCTCGCATCCTGTTGCCTGGCTACCTGCCTGAGCTCAATATGTTTAATACTCAGGCTGTAAGATGCCCTTAAATACTCAATGTTCAGGGCCGGGCTTTCGCTGCTTCCCACCGGCGGCAGCTGTGCCGTGTCGCCTACCAGGATCAGCTTGCAATTATCCCCCTGGAACACATATTCAAAGAGGCTTTCGAGCAGGCTGCCATACACCGATCCCGAATCCGGATTGTCCATGCCGATCATCGAAGCCTCATCCACGATAAAGATCGTATGGCGGTGCAGGTTCTCGCCCAGCGTAAAGGTCACGCCGCCGTCATGCGTCGGCATCTTCCGGAAGATCTTTTTGTGAATGGTGAACGCCGGTCTCTGCGAGTAGTTCGAAAGTACCTTGGCAGCGCGGCCCGTCGGCGCCAGCAACACACTCCGCCATTTGAAACTCGGCAGCGTTTTGGAAAGCGCCGCAATCATATTCGTTTTGCCTGTACCGGCATACCCCTTGATCACCATGATCTCGCGCTGGTTCTGGTTCGAGATGAAATCGGACAGCATAGCGATCAGGTCCGACTGGTCGCTGGTGGGCGTAAAGCTCAGCCAGCTCAGGAAAACAGAACTGAAGGAATTATGGGCGATCGGGCTGTACAAAGCTCATGAGGTATTAAAATTAAACATCCGTTCAGGGCATGCTGCCGCCCTTTTCATTACGCTTTTTCCACCCAGTCGCCATGCTCTTTGATCAGGTCGATGAGCTCGTCCACCGCATGATCGCTCGGCACATTTTTCTTTACCACCTCCTTGCCTTTGTAAAGGGAGATCTTGTCTACGCCCACGCCCACATAGCCGTAATCGGCATCCGCCATTTCTCCCGGGCCGTTCACAATACAGCCCATGATCCCGATCTTGATCCCTTTCAGATGGTCGGTACGCTCCCTGATCTTCTGAGTGGTTTCCTGCAGGTCGAAGAGTGTGCGCCCGCAGCTCGGGCAGGAAATATATTCCGTTTTGCTGATGCGCGTGCGCGTGGCCTGTAAAATGCCAAAAGCCGTGGAGTTGGCTACTTGTGCGCTTGTGCAATTCGTTTGCTTCAGCCAGAGGCCGTCGCCCAGGCCGTCGAGGAACAAGGCACCGGCTTCGGTAGAAGCGCCCAGCTGAAAATCCTGTTCGCTGATATTGGCAAACGACCGCTGAATGATCACCGGCAATTTCACATCCTGTTCTGCCAGCGTCACGAAAATCCTCCGGAGCTCCGCCATCGCGTGTTTATTGAGCGTTTCCACCACCAGCACCACATTGCCGTTTCCTTTGATCGCCGACAAAAAATCAGGACTAAGGATATGTTTCGTCACCGCTACAAAATTCAGTTCAGGATGCACTTTTTCGCTGCGGAAATACTCGTCGCCGAAAAATAAAGGATATTGCCTCACCGGGTTCTCCAGGTCTATCCAGGTATCCGAATTATAAATGATGCCCAGTGTTCCCGGGATGTCGAAATCAATCGTATGATTTCCTACATAAATAAAATCGCAGGCCAGGTCGTTGATATTCCATTTGTCAAGCGGCACAGAATAATTGTAGCCCAAAGGGAAAAACGATGCCGGCGTGATCTGCTCCCGCTCGCTCAGGTCGCCGATTACGCGCGGCACATGATGCCCGCCGGTATTGATCACCGCAATGCTGTCACGCCGTTGGTATTCGTAAGGATTATAAGGCAAAGCTATTTTTTCGCCCTCCTGCTTCAAAGGTTCGATGGCCTCGTGCGGTGTGCGTTTCAGATAACGGTCTACCAGTGCCTTTGCTACCGGGATTTCAAATTCAGGCTCTTCGGTCAGGGAAACGCGTACCGTATCACCCAAACCATCTTCAAGCAGGGTGCCGATGCCTACGGCCGATTTGATCCTTCCGTCTTCCCCGTCGCCTGCTTCGGTAACACCTAAATGCAGGGGATAGCTGCGGTTGCTTTCCATCATTTTCTGTACCAGCAGGCGGTAAGCCTGCACCATTACCTGTGTATTGCTGGCCTTCATCGAGATCACAATGTTATGGTAGTTCAGGTCTTCGCAGATCCGCAGGAATTCGAAAGCCGATTCCACCATACCCAAAGGCGTATCGCCATAGCGGCTCATGATGCGGTCGCTCAAAGAACCGTGGTTGGTGCCGATGCGCATCGCCGTACCGTACTCCTTGCAAATCTTTACCAGGGGCGTGAAGCGCTGCCGGATCCGTTCCAGCTCCTGCTCGTATGCGGCATCCGTATAATCGATCTCCTCAAACTTTTTCTTATCGGCGTAGTTGCCGGGGTTCACCCTCACCTTTTCGATGATGCGCGCCGCATACTCAGCCGCATTCGGCGTGAAGTGGATATCGGCCACCAGGGGCGTATGGTAGCCCGCAGCCGCCAGTTCTTTTTTGATGTTCTCTAAATTCTTCGCCTCGTTGATGCTGGGAGCGGTAATCCTCACCAGTTCACAGCCCGCCTCGATCATCCGGATACTCTGTGCTACCGTGGCTTTGGTATCCATCGTGTCGGTAGTGGTCATGCTTTGCAGGCGGATCGGATTGTTGCCGCCGATGCCCAGGGCACCGCATTTCACTTCATGCGTTTTAAAACGTTTGTACTCCGTTAAGCTATCGCTGTATGGAAGGTATAACTTCATGATTCTTTATCTTTTCTAACCGCGGAGCCACTGGCTATATCGCACTGGCCGCGGGGTTTTAGTCTTTTATGAATGCTTCTTTTTCCTGGCGCACCCTGCGCCTTCTTTGTATCTCTGCTGTTCGATCCTTTCACTCTCCTAAGTCCCTTCAATCTCCTGAGTCCCTTCACTCCATTCTGTCCCTTCATTTCCTTAAGTCCCTACATTCCCCTTCACTCCCTTAAGTCCCTTCCGTCTTTTTTAATCTGTCCCTTCTGTCTTTTTTAAAAAATCTTATACAATACCGGTTTGCTGGGGCTTGCGTCGTTCTCGAAGCTGGCAATCTGTAAGTTCAAAATGTAAGTGCCATCGATGACCTCGTTGTTCACATAAATAAATTCCGTGATGGTTTTATGAAACTGCGTGTTTTCGGGGTACTGCCAGAAAGCATGATGGGCAAGGAGCTTTCCCTCATCCATTTCGCGGTCGATGCTGGGCATATCGATCAGCAGATGCTCCACGCCGATGTCGTTCAGGAAAAGGATCGCTTCTTTCTGCACATAAGGCGGGTTGGTATTGGAATATTGCGTCGTTAATTTGTTCAATCCGTTGGAGAGTGTGCGGATCACGATGGCTTCCGGTTTTCGTCCTTCCAGGGCATCCTCGAAATGCCGGCGCGTGATCACGAAGTCGCCGTTCTCCAATTCTTTCGGAAGGATCGTGACCACTTCCGCCAGGAACATAAAACGTTTCAGGCATTGGTTGATCGTGACGAATTCCTTGCTGATGTGCCCCACGCATTCGGTGTGTGTGCCGTTGCCATGCGGGTTGAAAATAATATTCCGGAAATTCACGGAGCCGCCTTTGTTCACGTCGCCGATCCAGTCGCCGTTTTGCACCGGTTCAAGCTTCATGGGCTTCACATACCAGGCACTCACGCAGTCGGCATGGTCGCTGAGCGGAATGGAAATATCGATGGGTTGGTAAAGATCGATTTTATAATCTTTACCCTTATGAAAAACGGAAGCAATCATGGTCAGACCGGTTCAAAAATACGTGCTGGTATCCCGGAGTTTTTACCGAAAAATAACATAGCCGGGTTCAGGGTTACAAAATTGACAATAAATCGGCATATTAGCTTTATTTTTTATTTTTTTGACCATTATTGTGAAAAAATCATACACAAGGTTTTTAACAAAAAAAAGTTCAAAAACTTTGATTTGAATTAAAATTATCATAATTTAGTCCCCTAGGTATTTAACGATACTTAACAAAAACAAAACTAAACTGGTCAACATGAAGAAAATCTTTACAACTTTAACTGTTGCTTTGGCAGCATTTACCAGCGTTTCCTTCGCTCAGCAGGATCCTCAATTTACCCAATTTATGCATAATAAATTGATCTATAACCCGGGTTATGCAGGAACAAGCCAGGCTATCTGTGCCAATGTTCTGTACCGCCAGCAGTGGGTAAATTTTCCGGGAGCTCCTAAAACAGGGCTCATCAGCATCGATATGCCTGTCGGAAGCCTGCCTTTGGGTATTGGTTTGAACGTAATGAATGATCAGATCGGTTTCAGTAAGACCCTCTTTGCGCGCCTGGCTTTAGCCTGGAACAAGCCTCTTGGTGCCGGTATGTTAGGTGTGGGTATCGACGGTGGTATCCTGCAGCAGCAATTTAATGGTAACTGGATTACTCCGGATGGTCCGGGCAGTCCGGATAATGCAATCCCGGGCTATACTTACGGAAACCCTTCGAATACAAACCCTAACTTAAACGCACTGACCTATGACCTCGGTTTCGGCGCTTACTATACCATTCCTAATAAAATGTATGTGGGGATCTCTTCAACCCACTTAACAGCACAGGATATCAGCGCGGGCAGCAAAGTGAAATACTCTCTGGCCCGTCACTACTACTTAATGGCTGGCTATACATTTGCTTTGCCTAATCCTGATCACGCCATCCAACCTAACATCAAAGTGAAAACCGATGCGGCCTCTACACAGCTGGATGTGAACTTAACCTACTTATATAAAAACACATTCTGGTTTGGTGTATCTTACCGTATGCAGGATGCCATCGCGCCAATGGTTGGTGCCCGCTTCCTGCCTAACAAGAGCTTAAAAGTAGGTTACTCGTATGATGTGACTACTTCTAAAATCAAAGGCTACAGCGCCGGTACACACGAGATCATGTTAGGCTACTGCTTCATGCCAAAACCTAAAACTAAAGTAACCAGCTACCAAAACACAAGGCAGTTAGATTAAAAATTGTAACCTTTTTAAAAAAAGCACGTTTAAGTCCCTTACAAACTTATTTCAGGACCTGTTAATAAGTTGTTGATAAAGTTAAGTGTCACTAAAAAAAGGGTTTGGGATTATAAACAACAAAAGCAAGTGAGCCGCGGCTTAGGAGCGACAAATTAAACACAAGCACTATGAAAAAACTGATTGTATTAGCTTCATTTATCGCAGTTGTTACCGGTTGTAACAAGCGTATGGGAGAGTTAATCGGCGTACAGGGAAGAGAGAAGTGGTATCAGCCTGATCCGTATGGCACGTTGTACATACCAATGGGAAGCTACCATATGGGCCCGAGTGATGAAGAAATCACCATGGCTCATACCTCAAAATCAAAAATGGTGTCCGTTCAGGCATTTTACATTGATGACTCCGAGATCTCCAATAATGAATACCGTCAGTTCGTGTATTGGGTGCGCGACTCTATCGCCCGCAAGCTATTAGCATTCGGTTCCAACGGTAATGCAGAAGATTACCAGATTTCACAGGATGAGTTCCTGGAAATGTGGCCTGTATATAAAGGAGATAACAACCTCCAGGATCCATACATCAACTGGAACGAGAAAATCAACTGGGAAAGTGATGATGAGGATTACCGTTTGGATCTTCAGCCTTTGTACTTACCTGAAGGAGAGCGTTTCTACAACCGTAAAGAGATCGATACCCGTAAATTGAATTATGAGTATTACAGGATAGATATCCGTTTGGCTTCTGCGAAAAGCAACCGCTTCCTGCCTCAGAAATCTCCGGATGTTCAGGATGCTGCACACGAGTACAAAAAAGCAGATTATATTAACGGTGTTCACCTCAATGATGGTGTGAACGGAACTCCGGGTACTCCTTCCACACCGGTAGGCGATCCTGGTAAAGATCCTAAAACCCTTGGTACTTATAATGTAGATGACCAGGTATCTGTAGGGCAGGGCAACTACGTTCCGAGAGAGCGTAAAGGTGTTGACCGTTCCGTGTTCATCCTCAAAGACGTAATCAATGTATATCCTGATACCCTGGCCTGGGTGCACGACTTCACCTATTCATTCAATGAGCCTATGACCAATATGTATTTCTGGCATCCGGCTTACGACGATTATCCTGTAGTAGGTGTTACCTGGAAACAAGCACGCGCTTTCAGCATCTGGCGCTCCAACTTATTGAACAATTTCCTCATCGGCATCGGTCAGTCTATTGTGAATGACTTCCGTTTACCAACTGAGTCTGAGTGGGAATACGCAGCCCGCGGTGGCAATGACCTTTCTCCATACCCATGGGGCGGCCCTTACATCCGTAACGCCAGAGGTTGCTTCTTAGGAAACTTTAAACCAATGCGCGGTTCTTATATCGATGACGGTGGTTTCCACTCTGTATACATTTACTCTTACAACCCTAACGATTACGGTTTATATTGCATGGCTGGTAACGTAGCGGAATGGACAAGCAACGCCTTTGATGAATCGGCTTACGATTTTGCTCACGATCTCAACCCGGATTATGTGTACGAAGCTCAGGATAAGGACGCCAATGTATTGAAGCGTAAAGTGATCCGCGGCGGTTCATGGAAAGATGTGGGCTATTACCTGCAAACCAGCGCCAGGACTTACGAATACCAGGATACCGCCAAATGTTATATCGGCTTCAGGAACGTGATGACTTACCTGGGCAGGGATAAGAATGACGAGATCTAAATAAGAGCTAAACAAACACAGCAAATACCACACAAACACAAACACACAAACAACAAAACAATTCACTAACTAAACAAACAACAAAAGAGCTATGAGCAAATTACCTAAAGTAACCGGATTTAAAAAGTACTTACACTTAGCATCATGCTTTGGTGCTTCTATCGTAATCGTTGGGGCGTTATTTAAGATCATGCACTGGCCTGGTGCATCCGTGGCGTTGATTGCGGGGCTTGGAACTGAAGCATTGTTATTTATTTTATTCGGTATTGATATTCCCCATGAAGAGTATGATTGGTCGTTGGCATACCCTGAATTAAGCGGTATGGGCGGGCATGAAGATGCACACGAAGAGTCAGCAAAAGGATTACCTATCTCCAACCAGTTAGATGCGATGCTTGCAGAAGCTAAAATCGGCCCTGAGCTGATCGAAAGCTTAGGTAGCGGTATGCGTTCATTAAGCGACAGCGCTTCAAAAATCGGCGACATCAGCAATGCAACTGTTGCTACCAATGATTATGTAGACAGCGTTAAATCTGCTTCAAAAAATGTATCTCATTTAGCGGACACATACAGCAAAGCAGCTGAATCTATCTCCAGCCTGGCTGAGTCAAATGACGCAGGTCATTCTATCGGTGAGTCTTTAAACAGCGTTTCTAAAAACTTATCTGCTTTAAATGCTACTTATGAACTGCAATTGCAAGGTTCCCGCGGGCACTTAGAAGCTACTGAGAAATTCTACGGTGGATTGAACGAGTTAATGAAAAACTTACATGACTCAGTAGATGACACTAAAAAATACAGGCAGGAAATGTCTCAGTTGTCAAACAACCTGACAGCCCTTAACACCATCTATGGTAACATGTTAAGCGCTATGAACTTCAACAAGTAAGATCCTGTCAAAACCAATTCATGCCCGGGCAATGATCTCATACGATCATTGCCGGGCTATTAAAAAACTCAAATTCATTTAAAAAAAGTATTATAGCACTATGGGAGGCGGTAAAGAAACACCTAGGCAGAAGATGATTGGTATGATGTACCTCGTACTGACAGCTCTTCTGGCGATGAACGTGTCCAAACAAATTTTACAGGGATACCTTTCTGTAAATGAAAGTCTGGAGAAAACAAGAGACAACTTGCAAACAAACAATAAGCTGGTCACTGAGGCTTTCCGTACCACTATCGAAGGTAACCCGGGAGCAAAACCTTACTTCGAAAGAGCGGTTGAGGCACAGAAAATGATCGATGATGTATACAAATACATTGGCGACCTGAGAACTCATGTGGTGAATGAAACAGAGGGACTGAAAAACATCAAGATCGCAGATACCCTGAATCTTCGCAGAACTGAAAAAATGGACGATTACGATATGCCGACAACGGTATTGATCGGGTCCGAACCAAAAACGCCTAAAAAGGGCGCGAACACAGCCTCTGAATTGAGAGATAAAATGACCGGCCTGCACGATAAGCTAATCGCGATGCTTGACCAGATGCAGAAAACAGAAGGCCAGCACTTATTACAGGCAGATTACGAAGGCCTGAAAAAGAAGCTGGCTTCCATCAAACCGGTGGACAGTAAGCGTAAAGAGGATGGTATCGAGTTTAACTGGGAAATGGATAACTTCTACCATTTACCTTTAGCAGCGGTTTATACCAACCTGAACAAATTCCAGTCTGATTTAAAGAACGTAGAGGCTGAGATCCTGCAGGTGTTCTCCGGAGCAAGCGGCAAGCTGGCCATCAAATTCGACCACATTGTGGCACGTGTTGTGGCTCCAAGTTCTTACGTACAGTCAGGAACCAAATACCAGGCTAACATCTTTTTGGCAGCATCTTCTTCTAAATTAGGCCAGGGCGATATGGAGATCATTTTGGGTGTTGACTCTGCACAGGCAGCTGCCGGTAACAAAGGTTCCGGTTTAGTGCCTTTGGTAAACGGTGAAGGTGTTTACGAAGTTGGTGCAAGCGGCGAAGGTGATAAAAAATACAATGGCGTTATTAAATACAAAAATCCTGACGGAACATTTAAGTATTATCCATTCGAATCAGCTTATACTGTAGCAGCTCCGGCAGCGGCTGTATCGGCGGAACAAATGAAAGTATTTTATGTGGGTGTGATAAACCCGATCATGGTTCAGGCTGCTGGTGTAGCACCTGCTAATCTGAGCGTATCCGCCAGCGGTGGCGGCGCCAAACTGGTCCCTAAAGGAGGCGGTAAATTCGAAGGTACTTTCACCACACCTGGAACCTGTACAATCAGCGTTTCTGCTAAAGTGGACGGAACGAATAAGCCACAAGGTACATCGGTATTCAAAGTGAAACCTTTACCAAAACCTGAATTAAAAGTAGGTGGCAAATTTGCTCCACAGGAATTGAAAAAAGGTGAAATTGCTTTAGTGAGCGGTTTGGGTGCCGGTGCCAATGGCTTCGAGTTCCAGGCTAACTTCATCGTTATCTCTTACGAGGTAACAGGTAAAGCAAAAGGCAAACTGGCACAGGCTTCCGGCAACGGCAATAACCTGGCAGCCGATGCTCAGGCGATCCTGAAAGGTGCCGATGTAGGAACCAAAGTATACATCGACGCCAAAGTAAAAGGCCCGGATGGGAAAACCAACTCTGTAACCTGCGGTATTAAGGTTACGAAGTAAGCTCTTATTAAATTAAAATTTTGTTACAATAAAAACTGAAATCATGGGAACTTTTAAAAATATGTTGTTTTTATCGGTTTTACTTCTCACAGGTTTCTCTATGAAGTCGCAGCAGAGCGTGTTCCAGCCAGGCGACTACAGGGACGGGATCTATGATAAGGAAAACTCTATCAACAGGCGTTACATTCCTTACACTCACCTCCGGGAGGCTGATGTATCATGGGAAAAGCGCGTGTGGAGAAAGATCGATATGCGGGAGAAACAAAATCAGCAGTTATACTACCCAAAAGAGCAGGTTGTAAGCAGAATTTCTTTAATGCAGCTTATCACAAAGTATGTGTTATCCGGGCAGATCATCGCGTTTAAAGACGAGGAGTTTTTAGAGCCGCTGGAACTGTCTAATATCAGGTCAATGATTGTATTGCAGGAAGACTCTGCGGATGTTGAGGAGTTTGATTCCAATGGTAACTCGGTTATGGTTAAGAAACCCGGTATCGTGGATTCAACCTGGATCTTCGAAAACTTTACTTCTTTGGAACTAAAAGAAGACTGGTTCTTCGACAAGCAGAAATCGGTGCTGGAAGTACGTATCCTTTCTATGGGTTTCAACGTACTGAAGCCTAAGAAGGAGGATTTAGGTGAATATCCTATTTTCTACACTTACTTCCCGGCATGCCGTCCGTTCTTTGCCAAGCACGAAGTATACAATTGGAAGAACGACGCTGAGCGCCGGACATTTGAAGATATATTCTGGAAAAGGCAGTTCTCTTCCAGGGCGATCAAAGAAACCAACGTATACGACCGTTCTATTGAGAACTATTCAAAAGGAATTGATGCCCTGCTGGAATCTGACCGTATCAAAAACGACATCTTCAAGTGGGAGCATGACTTATGGCATTTCTAATCTCCTGAAGAGTTCATACATAAAAAAAGCCTCCCATCCGGGAGGTTTTTTTATGGCTTGTATCGGCCTTTTATGGAGAGCAACAGATTGCAGGAATTGAAAGCATAAAAAAAGTCCTCCCGGCCAGGAGGACTTTTTTCGTAAAAGATGTGATGATTAGTCTTTAAATAAAGGGAATTTTTCCATCATGGTATTAACTTTCGATCTGACCTTCGCCAGTTCTTTGGCATTGTCTTTATGACGTAAAGCAGCATCAATGAATTCTACTATTTTCAGACAGTCTTTTTCCTTTAACCCGCGACTGGTGATAGCCGGCGAGCCGATCCTGATGCCAGAGGTTATGAACGGAGATTTATCGTCGAAAGGGACCATATTCTTGTTTACCGTGATATCCGCTTCTCCCAGGGCTTTCTCCGCTTCCTTGCCGGTCAGGTTTTTGCTTCTCAGATCAATCAGCATACAATGGTTGTCGGTTCCGCCGGAGATGATTTTATAGCCTTTCTCTATAAGGGCTTTTGCCATCGTTTGTGCGTTTTTGATAACCTGTACGCAGTAGTGCATATATTCGTCGCTCAGGCACTCGCCGTAAGCGACTGCTTTGGCGGCAATGACATGTTCCAGAGGACCTCCCTGGGTGCCGGGAAAAACGCCCATATCGAGGCAGGCGCTCATCATTTTTAGTTCTCCTTTTGGTGTTTTTTCTCCCATCGGATTTTCGAAATCTTTGCCCATCATGATCATGCCACCCCTCGGCCCGCGCAGGGTTTTGTGAGTTGTTGTTGTTACAATGTGGCAGTGCGGTAAGGGGTCGTTCAGAATACCTTTGGCAATAAGGCCCGACGGGTGAGAGATATCGGCCAGGAGAATGGCCCCTACTTTGTCGGCGATTTTTCTCAGGCGTTCGTAATCCCAATCCCTGGAGTAAGCAGAGGCGCCGCAGATGATCATTTTCGGTTTTTCTTTTTTGGCTGTATCCTCCAGCGTGTCGTAATTGATCCGTCCTGTTTTTTCTTCTACGCCGTAGAAGGTTGCACGGTAAAGCTTTCCGGAGAAATTGACCGGGGAGCCATGCGTTAAATGACCGCCATGCGACAGGTTAAAGCCCAGAATGGTGTCGCCCGGTTTCAGGCAGGCCAGCATCACAGCGGCATTGGCCTGTGCACCGGAGTGAGGTTGCACATTGACCCAAGCAGCGCCAAAGAGTTCCTTGGCACGGTCAATGGCAAGCTGCTCCACTTTATCAACAACTTCGCAGCCACCATAATAGCGTTTTCCGGGCAATCCTTCTGCATATTTGTTGGTGAGCACACTGCCCATCGCTTTCATCACCTGGTCGCTCACATAGTTCTCGCTGGCAATAAGCTCTACGCCACGTGTCTGGCGCTCTTTCTCTTCTTTGATCAGTTTAAAAATAGCAGTGTCTTTTTTCATAAGGTATTAGTGGTTAGTGTCTTTTTCTGTTTGAAATTTCCTGTATAACGTTGCTGAAGCTATCATGAAAAATGCGACCAGCGGTGATTGGGCAATACCAAGCAACCAACGGCTGAATGTATATTCGTCTCCATCAATCCTGTTATTTGCCAGGTAGTTGTAAAACATGGATAATGCTGCTAAAATTAGCAATAAAAGATAGATATAAATAGTCCATCGGGTAATTTTTTTGTCGTTTACAGCGAGCCTGACCGCCACTAATGTTGTGGCCATGTATGCGAGGTAGAACACAATGGTCAGCGCAAATTTCGAATAATAGAGCGTGCTGTAGTCGATGCCGGCAATAAAGCTCAGCGAGTCGGGCAATGGCAGTGACGAATGGCCATAGTATAATTTGTAAAGCTGGTTGTTGATGTTGACAAACAGAAACTCCCTGCTGAATCCGAGAAGGGCAAACAGGGAAATAAAGAGGATGTACTTAACTGCCGGCTTCACTGTCTTCAACATGGGCGAACCGTTTTACCCATAGCATCCACAGGCCGAATACGGCGCTGTAGGCAATAAAGGTAAAGGTGTAGGTATGGTTAAAATCGAGGTATTGTGGAGAATAATAGGCAATAAGGGCAAGGGCGACGATCCGGATAATGTTAATGAGGTAGACTGCCAGGATGCCTGCGGGGATATACCAGAGTTTGGCTTTTTTATTTCCGGGATATGCAAGGATGAAAATAGCGAAGAGAAACATGAGCGTAACGCCATTGCAGGGGCCTCCGATCCACACACCGTTTGAACCGTCGATACCGAATACCTGAAAGTCGTTGACCTCTTTACTGGCAAAGGTCTGAAAGCCGAAAAGATCGAGGATGCCCTTGCAGCAATTCAGGATCAGCCTGATAAAGAGCTGGTCGATGGTGGTATAGCGCTTTATAACAAACTCATAAATAAGATAGCAGGATGTATAAAGTAAGGAGGCCTTAACAATAAAGTATGCAAAACTATGTGATCTGAGCTTGCTGTACATGCACAAAAAACCCCGCAAAAAGCGGGGAAAGTTATAAAACTGAGTTTTTTCGTTTTCGTTTGTCGTATAATGTTTTACCTCCATACAAGGCTCCTGCTGCAATCAGTAATGATATTCCTCCATCAATAGGAACGCAGGGCGGCGGCCAGCATCCCGGACCTCCTGAAGGCGGTGGAGGAGCTGCTAAACATAATGAACTAAAGCCTATGATAAAGACAGCCGATAAAATAAATTTTGCGTTCATTATTGTTTTGGTAATTTAAACGGTAAATGTAAATAAAATAAATTGGATCGGCAATTGTAGTGTAAAAATCATGCCAAATATTTATATTTGTAATCTATAAAAACTCCGTGGAGCAAAAAAAAAGCAGTATTGCTGTTAATATTAACGACTTAAAAGTAATTTGGAGAATAATATCCAAAAACTGGTATGTTCCGTTGCTCATTACTCCTGTTTTTTATCTCATTGGCTATTTTTATGTCTATAAACTGACGAGTATTTATCAGGCTTCAGTCGAACTGTTAAAAACCAACGATACTTATTATAAAAATAACCTGATCACTGACAATAACTTTACCACACAAACCTATATTGACAATTCCAACGAGATCAGAATTCTCAAGTCGTTTGACCTCATGAAGGAAACCATTGCGAAGCTGAAAGATAAGCTGGAAGTTTCCTATTTCCTGGTCGGTAGGGTGAGAACGACAGAGCAATTCAGCGGCGTCCCGTTTGAGGTAACGGTTAATTCGATCAATCCGGCTCTGAAGGAGAATATCCTTCGGGTAGAGATCATTGATTATGACAGCTATGAGCTGAAGTACCTGAAGAACGGGTTGGAAGAGACAAGGACCGGTAAATTCAATGAAAATTTTGTGGATGTGGATTTCAATATCGCTATCAGCCGAAGCAGCAATTTCACCCGCAATACTTTTGAAGAGTTAAAGAGTCTGAAGTACGAGATCGTTATCCATGACCTGGAGAACCTCGTGCATAGCTTTCAGACCAACCTGGATGTTCAGAACCCGGATTATACCAATATCCTTGTGCTGACGATGAATGATATTATTCCTGAAAGGGCGGTGCTTATCCTGGATACGCTTTCCAAACTGTATATCAATAAATCCCTGAATTCACGCTTTGATATTAATGAACGTACGATCATGTATATCGATAAGCAGCTCGAAGAGGTAAGCAACTCCCTGAAAGAAGTGGAGGATACCATGCAGGATTACAAAAAACGGGAAGCAATTCTGGACCTCGAATGGGAGAAGGGGGACTTCCTCAAAAAGCTTTCGGAATACGATGCGCAAAAATCGAAGCTCAAATTGAAAATTGATGCCATCAATGATCTTGAACATTATATCATAGAAGATAAGGACCCGCAGTTTTTGCCTCCGAACGTGTTTATTGTGGACAATGATCCGTTTTTGATCTCATCGGTCGGGGAACTTTATAGTTCGCAGATCAAGCTGAACCAGGCCCTTGGTTTCTCAAAAGAGAACAATCCCAATATCATCGAGATCAAGCAAAATATCAAAAGGCTGAAGCAAAATATCCTGGTGTACCTCGATAATACACGTAATGCGACCTATAAGGTGGTTGAGAACGTCAATGGACAGATCACCAGTTATATTTCAGATGTCAAAGGTATTCCTAAAAAGCAGCAAAATGTGCTGAACATTCAGCGAAAAGTGGTAGTGAATGAAGAGCTCTACAATTTCCTCCTCGAAAAGAGAGCCAATACAAAAATTTCACGCGCCTCTATTGTGCCCGAAATTAAGGTGATTGATAGCCCGAGAAACCTGGGGGTTGTCAGTCCTGATAAACCGAAAATTATTTCTTCATACATTACTGCTGGTTTAGCGATTTCCATTGTGATCATTCTGCTTCGGACCTTGTTTTTCACAACAATCCAGACGGTGGACGAGCTTAAGGAAAAAACCTTCCTGCCTGTGATCGGTGACTTGCCTTTCCAGAAAGAAGTTTCCGACAAGGGACTTGTTGTGGAAGATAAGCCAACCAGCTATATTTCAGAAGCCTTTCGGACACTGCGTACAAACCTTCAGTATGTGTTTCTGAATTCTGATAAGAAGGTAATACTGTTTACATCGAATGCTCCGGGTGAAGGGAAGACTTTCACGACGATCAATATAGGCGCGATCCTGGCCAAAGGTGGCAAGCGGGTGATCATGCTGGAGCTCGACCTTCATAAGCCACGGATCCAGAAAGCACTGGAGATGAACGCCGAAAAAGGCATAAGCACCTATATCATGGGAAGCCATACGCTGCCCGAAATAGTGGCGGAAACCAGGATTAAAAACCTTCATACCATCCTTTCCGGTCCGATCCCACCGAACCCTTCGGAGCTCATCTTATCGGAAAAACTAAAGGAGGTCATTGATTTTGCCAGAGAACATTACGACTATGTACTTGTGGATACGCCTCCGGCAGGCCTTTTGTCTGATGCCTCTTACCTGATGCAGTATTCCGACATTACTATTTTTGTACTGAATACCAAATACGCTAACAGGCAAGTGTTAAATCTTTTCCATAAACTGGTAAAAGACAACTCGCTTAAAAATGTATATTTAGTATTGAATGGTATAAAGCGTCGGAAGAACAAATACTATTATTCTAAATACGGCTATGGCTACGGATACGGTTATGGCTATGGATATGGTTACGGCAAATCCTGAAACGGAGCATCGTTTCGGGATTTTTCATGTTCTCAGCTGTGACTGAGCTGGCGAAGCTGTTTTTTAATGAACTGGTATGTGGTATATGTGAATGTGAGGCATGAGAAAAAAGTGGTTCAAAAGCTTCTGGAGAAAAACATCCATGCCTATTCTCCTGTCGTAAAAAGGCTACAGCAGTGGAGTGATCGCAAGAAGTGGGTGGAGTTTCCCATGATCAGCGGCTATGTGTTCGTAAAAGCTGATCTGATGGATAAGGAGAAGATCCTGAGTAATCCGGCAGTGATGGGATTTATCAAGTTTGAAGGGAAAGAGGCAGTGATCCCACAAAAGGAAATCGACATTTTAAAATCCATCGAGCTCACGGGCTTTGATGTGTCGGATGAAGCAGGAACGTTCAGGCTTAACGACGAGGTGGAGATCAGCCAGGGGCATCTGAAGGGGCTTATGGGGAAGGTGGTGCAAATCCAGAACGAGGAGTACGTGCAGATAGAGTTGGATAGCATCCGCCAGTCCATTAAAGTGAAAGTGCCAAAGCAGATTCTGAAAATCCGGAAAAGCCCCACAAAAGCAAACTAAACAATGATTGTTATTATAGATTACGGCATCGGTAACCTGGCATCTGTGTTCAATATGTTCAGGAAAATAGGTATCAGCGACGTGAAAATTTCCGGTAAGATTGAGGATATTGCTGCGGCAGACAAACTTCTATTGCCCGGTGTCGGAGCTTTTGATGCGGGTATGAGCCATCTGGAGCAATCGGGCCTGGTTCCGGTGCTTAATAAAAAAGTGCTGGAAGAAAAAACACCGATCCTTGGCATCTGCCTGGGAATGCAGCTTCTTACAAGGCGTAGCGACGAAGGTGAAAAGCCCGGGCTGGGATGGATAGATGCGGAAACGCTGAAGTTTAATCCGGATCCGGCCCTGAAGCTTAAAGTGCCGCACATGGGCTGGGATTATATCAGCGTAAAGCGCGAAAATAAGCTGGTGGATAAAGAAAGCCGCAAGCGGTTTTATTTCGTGCATTCGTACTATGTGAAATGCTTCGACGAAAACCAGTCATTGGCCACTTCTAAGTTTGGACAAGAGTTTACCTGCATGGTTCATAAAGATAATATTTACGGCGCCCAGTTCCATCCCGAGAAAAGCCTGAAGTTCGGAATGAAGGTGCTCGAAAATTTCGCGAAATTATAATGGCTCTCAAACGCATCATACCCTGCTTACTTTACGATGGAAACGGACTGGTGAAAACGGTGAAGTTCAAAAATCCATCCTATATCGGCGATCCCATTAATGCCATCAAAATATATAACGACAAGGAAGTGGATGAACTGATCCTGATCGACATCAATGCCACGAAGCAAAAGCGAAAGCCCAACTTCGACAAGATTGCCGATATGGCCAGCGAAGCCTTTATGCCCTTTGCTTACGGCGGCGGTGTGAAAACCTTCGATGATTTTACAAAGCTCTACACGCTGGGTGTCGAAAAAGTGGTAGTGAACTCGCTCATCCAGGAGAATCCGGAAGTGATCAAAAAAGTGGTGGCGCATTATGGTGCACAGGCTGTAGTGGCTTGCATCGATTTCAAAAAACCACTATTCGGATCTAAGAGTCCTTACTCCTATGCGGGACATAAAATAAAACAGAACCTGCTGGATTACGCGTCATACCTTGCAAACGATCTCGGCGTGGGGGAGCTGATGTTGTACAGCGTGGATAACGACGGCACCTGGGAAGGCTACGATTACGAAGCGACGGGGCAGATACTTAATCATGTTGATATCCCGGTGATTGCCTGCGGTGGTTGCGGTAGCACTGCCGATCTCAAAAAAGTATTATACGACACCAATGCCAATGCAGCTGCTATTGGAAGCATGGCGGTGTACAGTAAAAAAGGCATGGGGGTGTTAATTAATTTTCCGAACAGGGAATTAGTGATAAAAGAATAATGGCTGACATGAAAACAGAACCGGATGAGGAACACTGGGACCTGGTTGTAAAACCGAAGTCCTCGTTGTTTACACTTAATTTGGCGGAAGTATGGGCATATAAGGATTTGATTATGCTCATGGTCAAGCGCGATTTCACGGCAATATACAAGCAAACGGTTCTTGGGCCTTTGTGGATGTTTGTGCAGCCGCTTTTTACAACAGCCATTTATACCTTTACCTTTAGCACAAGTGCTAAGCTTAGTACAGATGGTATTCCGCCTATTTTGTTTTACATCATGGGTCAAACATTCTGGAACTATTTTGCCGACTGCCTAAATAAAACATCTGGCACCTTTATCAGCAATTCGGCAGTATTCGGAAAAGTGTATTTCCCAAGATTAGTGATGCCTTTTTCAGTGGTCATCTCAAGCCTTATCAAGCTTGGGCTTCAGATCCTGTTGCTGATGGCCTTTTACCTGTATTATTATTTTACCACCGATCAGCTTCACCCGCAGTGGACGCTGGCGCTTCTTCCGGCATACCTGTTGATTCTCGGTGTATTCAGCTTGAGCCTCGGTATTCTTTTTTCTTCGTTTACAACCAAGTACCGCGATTTTACCTTCCTGCTAACCTTCGCTGTGCAGCTACTAATGTTTGCCAGCTGCGTTGTGTTCCCGGTATCGATGTATTCGGAAAAAGTACAGAATATTCTCATGTACAATCCCGTTGTAAGCTGCATGGAGGCCATCAAATATTCCTTAACAGGCCATGGTTTATTTTCGTGGTATTATTTGTCATTTGTTCTGTTGGTGACGTTTATTTTTCTTATTATTTCTGTGGTTATTTTTAACCGTACTGAAAAATCATTTATGGACTCGGTTTAGGGATGAGCAACAAGGTTATCGAAATTTCAAATTTAGGGAAGCAATACCGGCTCGGTCAGGTTGGCACCACCACATTGTCTGATGATTTTAAGCGCTGGTGGTATGCTTTTCGTGGTAAAGAAGATCCCTTCCTGATTATTGGTGATACCAACGACCGGACAAAGAAAGGGAGCTCGGACTACGTCTGGGCTTTGAAGGATATTAATTTTTCAGTCAATAAAGGAGAGGTCATTGGTATTATTGGAAAGAACGGCGCCGGAAAATCAACTCTGTTGAAGATCCTTTCGCGCACCACGGCACCCACCATGGGCGAGTACAAAATCAAAGGGCGCATCGCCAGCCTCCTGGAAGTAGGAACAGGCTTTCACCCGGATTTGACGGGACGTGAAAATGTTTTTCTGAATGGTGCCATTTTAGGGATGACAAAAGCAGAGATCAGGAACAAGTTTGATGAGATTGTTGATTTCAGTGGCGTAGAGCGCTACATCGACACACCGGTAAAACGCTACTCATCCGGCATGTATGTGCGTCTGGCTTTTGCAGTAGCGGCTCACCTTGAGCCGGAAATCCTTATTGTTGACGAAGTATTGGCGGTGGGCGATGCTGAATTTCAGAAAAAATGCTTAGGGAAGATGAAAGATGTGAGCGGAAACGGTCGTACAGTGCTGTTTGTAAGCCACAATATGAGCGCTGTGAATAGCCTCTGTACCCGATGCGTATATCTGAAAAACGGCACAGTGTATTCCATAGGCGATACGGCTAAAATTGTGGAAACCTATCTTTCCAACGAAAGCAATGCCGAATCCTGTAAAGTATGGGACCCTTCGGTAGCTCCCGGAGATTCCGTTGCAAGGATTATATCGGCAAGGGTTACCGATGATAAAGGCCTAACAATCGATCATATGCTGAGAGACCAGAAAGTAGGGATTGAATTTGAGTATGAAGTATTGCAGGAGGGGCATTGGCCTATTCCTAATCTCCATGTATTCAACGGCAGCGAAGAGTATGCCTTTGTGAGTGTCGAAAATGAGCTGGAGTATTTGTCTAAAAAAGGAAAGTATAGGTCTGTTGTATGGATTCCTGCTGATTTGCTAAATGACGGACGTTATGTTTTTGGCCTGGCGCTTACAACGATGAAGCCGAATGTGAACGTTCATTTTTATGCCGAAAATGTCTTGCAGGTAGAAGTGATAGAAGATATCAGCAAAAGGAATACAAGTTATAATCAAAGATTACCGGGGGTTGTAAGGCCTCAGTTGAACTGGGAAACAACCTTATTGTCTGATTAAGAAATGTTATCAGGTGAGAGGGATTTAAAAAAGCAAATACACAAAACATGAAAGTTGTCATTTTTGCAGGCGGTCTGGGAACACGCTTATCCGAAGAAACAGATCTAAGACCTAAACCTATGGTAGAGATTGGGGGTAAGCCAATCCTTTGGCATATCATGAAGATATACAGCCATTATGGCTTTAATGATTTTATCATATGTCTGGGCTATAAGGGCTATTACATTAAGGAATATTTTATGCATTATTTCATGCATAATTCCGACATGACCATTGAGTTGGCCAATAATAAAATAGATGTGCATTATACCAATTCGGAATCGTTTAAGGTGACGTTGGTGGATACAGGCCTGGAAACGAAGACAGCCGGCCGCTTGAAGCGTATTCAGCAGTATGTGGGCAATGAAGATTTTTTGTTAACATACGGCGACGGCGTAGCAGACATTGATATTGAAAAGCTGATTGGCTTTCACAAATCGCATGGAAAAATAGCGACTGTAACAGCCGTTCAGCCAGAAGCGCGCTTTGGGGGCATGGATCTGGATAAAGCGGACAATGTGCTTAGCTTCCGGGAAAAGCCTAAAGGCGACGGCAAATGGATTAATGCAGGTTTCTTTGTTTTGAATCCAAGGGTGTTTGCGTTTTTGCCAGAAAATTCCGACTTCGTAATGTGGGAAGATGAGCCGATGGAAAAGCTGACAAAACATGGCGAGCTGGTTGCGTACAAACACCATGGGTTCTGGAAGTGCATGGATGCCCTGAGAGATAAGATTGAGCTCGAGGAGCTATGGAAGGCAAGTACGGCCAAATGGAAAATCTGGTAGGAGATGAGCGGACTGAATTTATATAAAGGGAAAAAGGTGTTGCTTACCGGTCATACAGGCTTTAAGGGAACCTGGCTGTTGGCGCTGTTGCACCATTTAGGCGCACGCGTAAAAGGCTATGCCTTGGAGCCGGAACAGGAGAATGCCATATTCAATACCATCCGGGCAGAAGATTTTTGTGAGGAAAATGTTATTCATGATATCAGGGATCGATATTTACTCGAAAAAGAAGTGTTGGCCTTTGAACCCGATTATATTTTTCATCTGGCAGCGCAACCCCTGGTACGTCTGTCATATGCCATTCCTTCGGAAACTTTTGATGTAAATGTGCAGGGAACAGCCTATCTCCTCGATGCCGTAAGGTTATTAAGGAATAAATGCCAGGTGGTGGTGGTTACCACCGATAAGGTTTATAAGAATAAAGAAACCAGCCTTGCCTATAAAGAAACAGATGCGTTAGGCGGCTACGACCCTTACAGCACGAGCAAAGCCTGTGCTGAATTGCTTGTAGAATCCTACCGGAGCTCTTTTTTTAACAGGGACAGGTACCATGAACATCAGAAATCTGTTGTTACCGCGCGCGCAGGTAATGTGATTGGCGGCGGTGATTTTTCCAAAGACCGGATTATCCCGGATCTCATCAGGGCTTTCGAAAGCGATCAAACACTTAACATCAGACATCCGCAGGCCATAAGACCCTGGCAACATGTCATAGAGCCGCTTGTGGGCTATCTGAAATTAGGTTTAAGCATGGAGGCTGACTATGAGCAGGTACATGATGCTTATAATTTCGGGCCAAAGCAGAATGATCATTTAAGTGTTGCGGAATTGATTAAGATTGCGACGGATGTATTTGGAAAAGGCAGTTATGAAGTCCTCAAAACCGACGACCTGCATGAAGCCGGAATTTTAAAACTGAATATTGATCTGGCGCAGTCTCACCTGGGTTGGAAACCACAATATAATGCTGGCGAAGCGATACGAAAAACAATAGAATGGTATACGGACCGTGGTGATAAAAGAACGGTGACGCAACACCAGATCGCTGATTATTTAGAACAGATTGATGCAATTTAGCGAAACAAGAATAGGTGGTTGTTACCTGGTTAGTCCGGAGCCGCTTTCCGACGAGCGGGGATGGTTTGCGAGGGTATTTTGCAACGAGGAGTTTAAGCATGAAATTGGGAAAGATTTGCAGTTTGTGCAAATCAATCATTCCTTCAATTCAAAGAAAGGAACTTTCAGGGGAATGCACTTTCAGAATGCGCCCTACTGCGAGGATAAACTGATCCGTTGTATTTCAGGGAGCTTGATGGATTTTGTACTGGACCTGAGAAAAGGCTCTCCCACTTTCATGAAATGGATAGCAGTGGAATTGAGTGCCAAAAACCGGCAACTGATTTTTTTACCGAAAGGTACAGCACATGGCTTCCAGACCCTGGAAGATCATACAGAATTAATTTACCATCATACCGCCGTCTATCACAAAGAAGCCGACCGCGGCATTCTCTACAATGATCCGCAGGTGAACATCCAATTGCCCTTGCCGGTCTCGATGATGTCGGAAAAAGATCGGAGTTACGAAGTATTAGACACTAATTTTAATGGCATAGAACTATGAATTGTAGGCATTGCAAAAACGAATTACACCATGTGTTCATTGATTTGGGAAACTCACCTCCCTCCAATGCATATTTATCAGCAGAGCAATTGAATGAATCGGAGCACTATTATCCTCTCAAAATTTTTGTTTGCGAAGCCTGTTTTTTAGTGCAGGTCGATGAATACAAAAAGGCTACAGAGATTTTTGACAGCCAGTATGCGTATTTTTCATCAACCTCCAAAAGCTGGCTGGATCATTCTAGGCGCTACACGGAAAAGATGATGTCCGAATTCGGGATCAACCAGCAATCGCTGGTGATCGAAATCGCCTCAAATGACGGCTATCTCCTACAGTATTTCAAGCAGGCAGGAGTTCCGGTTTTAGGGATCGAGCCAACCGCCTCCACAGCGAAAGTCGCTAGGGAAAAAGGCATCACCACCAAAGAAGTATTTTTCGGAGAGCAAACCGCATTGGACCTGGTAAAAGCCGGTGAGCAGGCGGAGCTCATCCTCGGGAATAACGTGCTCGCACATGTGCCTGACATCAACGATTTTGTAAAAGGCTTAAAAATAGCCCTTAAGCCCAATGGCATTGTGACCATGGAGTTTCCGCATGTGCTGATGCTGATCGATAACAACCAGTTTGATACCATTTACCACGAGCATTTTTCCTATCTGTCCTTCAGTACCGTAAAGACTATTTTTGAAAAGGCAGGCCTGGAGATGTTTCACGTAGAAGAAATTCCGACACATGGGGGCTCTCTGAGGATCTTTGCGAAGCATGCAGGCTATGAAGGTTTAGAGCTGCGAAGCACAGTGCAGCAATTGCTGAAAAAAGAGCATGAGGCAGGCATTACAAAACTGGAAACCTACAACGGGTTTGATGAAAAAGTAGCAAAGGTAAAGCTCGACTTCCTCAGCTTTTTAATCCAAGCGAAGAAAGACCGGAAAACAGTTGCTGCATACGGCGCAGCTGCCAAAGGCAATACGCTGCTTAACTTTTGCGGCGTCAAAAACGATTACATCGAGTTTGTAGTAGACTTGGCCGCCAGCAAGCAGGGAAAATTTCTGCCCGGAAGCCATATTCCCGTTGTGGATGAAGCGCATCTGAAAAACAGAAAGCCTGATTACATCATTATCTTTCCATGGAACATCAAGGAGGAAATTTACAAACAACTTGCTTATATCCACGAATGGGGCGGCAGTTTTGTAACGGCAATTCCTGCTTTGGAGATTAAATAGTGGCAAATTTTTTTCACGCATCTTCCAAAATTAGCGCCCTGTCGTCGATTGAGGTTTCAAACAGAGGAACCAATACGGTGATTGGTGCTCATTCGGTGATAGATGACTTTGTGAAAATAAAGCACGTGGGAGGATCCGGACATATCGAGATTGGTGAGCATGTGTATCTTAATTCGGGCTGCGTGTTGTATTCGGGTAACGGTATCTTAATTGGAAGCAATGTATTGATCGGACCAAACTGCAATCTGGTTCCAGCCAATCACGAATTCTCCAATACATCTATTCCAATCCGTTTGCAGGGATTCCAAGCTTCGAGGGGCGGGATTACGATTGAGGATGACGTCTGGATAGGGGCCAACGTGACTGTCCTCGATGGGGCCACAATCAGAAAAGGCTGTGTGATTGCAGCAGGATCCGTTGTTACCGGCGATACGGAGCCGTACGCTGTTTATGCAGGAACGCCGGCGAAAAAAATAAAATCGCGTAAATGAAATTCACCGTTTTAGGAGCGACAGGTTTTATAGGCTCACATTTTAAGCACTTTATAGAGCAAAAAGGCATTGATGTATTTACTCCAGAAAAGCACTACCAGTTTCACAAAGGAGAGGATTTAGGACACGTTGTCTATGCGATCGGGTTAACTGCTGATTTCAGAAGCAGGCCTCTTGAAACGGTTCATGCGCATGTAACGAAACTGTTGGAAGTATTGGAAAACGCACAATTCGAATCTTTTCTGTACCTATCTTCAACGCGTGTATATAGCGGAGTTTCTGAAGCCCGGGAAACAAGCACTTTAGCCGTAAATCCGCTCATGATGAGCGATCTTTACAATTTGTCTAAGCTGATGGGAGAGTCTGTCTGCCTGGCAATGGATAACAAAAACATCAGGGTAGCCAGGCTGTCTAACGTCATCGGAAATGATTTCAGTTCCGATAATTTCTTATTCTCTGTCATCAAGGAAGCAGTAGGTCATGGGCGGATGAAATTGAACTCTCAGCTTAACGCCTCTAAAAATTATATTCTGATAGAAGACCTTCTTGAGCTGATGTATACTGTAATCCTGGGTGGCCGCGAAAGAATCTATAACCTGGCAAGTAATTCTTCTACCAGCAACCAGGACCTGATCGGGGAAATGAAAAAATGGATAGAGTTCGACTTTGTGCAGGGAGAGGTCAAGGAGAATCTGAAATTTCCCGACATTGATACTGATAGAATAAAAACAGAATTTGGCTATAAAAGCCGTGATGTATTAAATCATATCCAGAGTTTAATAAAACAATATAAAAAACAGATAACATGATTCAAATTGACGAAGCGAATAACCTTGTAATAAAGGATGGAAAGCGATACGATATAGGAAGTCCGGAAGCCTTTAAAATTATTTCTGATGTTTGGATCAGGAGTGGCTGGGATACTAAATATGTCTATTCCTTCGCATGGATGGGGCGCCCGGTGATTCAGCTGCCTGAAGACATGATCAGGATCCAGGAAGTGATTTTTGACATTAAGCCGGATGTAATTATTGAAACAGGCATCGCCCACGGAGGTTCCCTGATATTTTATGCCTCGCTCTGTAAAGCCATAGAAAAAGGGAAAATTGTGGGCGTGGATATTGAGATCCGACCGCATAACCGTGAGGCCATTGAGTCTCATTTTCTAAGCCCTTATATCAGCATGATAGAAGGGAGTTCCATTGATGCCGATATCGTAAGCCAGGTTGGCAAACATGTGAAAGAAAACGATACGGTGCTTGTGTTGTTAGACTCTAATCACAGTTATGAGCATGTTCTGAACGAGCTCAAGATGTATTCCAATTTTGTAAGTATTGGTTCGTATATAGTTGCAACAGATGGTATTATGGAATACGTTGTAGGAGCACCAAGATCCGCCCCGGATTGGGCTACAAACAATCCTAAGAAAGCCGCGGAAGATTTCGTTCAGGAGAATCCTGATTTCATTATTGTAGAGCCGAAGTTCCCATTTAATGAAGGGCAGATCAGCGAACGTGTGACTTATTGGCCGAGCGCTTATATCAAACGGATTAAATAATGAACCGGCCCATTGTTACTATAGGTATTCCCTTATACAATGAAGCTTTATTTATAAGAAGCACGTTGCTATCGGCATTAAATCAGAGCTATCCCAATATTGAGATTCTGATTTCCGATAATGGCTCAACAGACAAGTCATTGTCTGTTATTGAAGACCTGATCGCCTCAAATTCTAAGATCAGGGTATTTCGTCATCCAAAAAATTTAGGACCTTTTTTTAATTTTAATTTTCTGCTCGTGTCGGGCCATGCGGATTATTTCATGTGGCTTGGCGGGCACGATCAGCTGTCGGGCAATTATATAGAGCAGGCCATGAAAGTGTTTGAGGACAAGCCGGATGCTATAGCGGTATATCCTTTCCAAGGTACTATTGTTCAGGATAAGCTAATTGACTCATTTGAACAGGATGATTTCGATGTGACAGACGGCTCACAGTCAGAGCAGTTTCTGAAAATTATCAGGAATTGCAATTTTGGAGCTGCTACACATGGATTATATAAGCGTGATGTATTGAGGAAATCTTTTCTGGATATTAACGGCGGAGATCTGAATTTGTTTCTTAAAGCCGCTTCCTTCGGAAAATTCTATGCCTGTTCGTCTATCATATACTATCTCAGAGATCTGGGAAGAAAGGAAACAGACGAACAGATGAACACCAGATACCTTAGTTACGGTTTTCGGCCCAATTGGAGAGAGATTCACAGCATGTACCCTTTTCAGATTATTTCAGAACTTAGGTCGTTAACATTTCATGAAAAATTGGATTTGTTAGGGAAAGCTCGTTTGGAAATGTACCGCTTTAAGGCCAGTTCTTGGAGGAACATCGTTTTTTATCACTTAAGGAATTTTAAATGGAAAACTTCTTTTCTGGCTTTGATGTGCAAGCTTAAAGGAATATAGTAAAAATACATGTGCGGAATTGCGGGTATCTATAAATTTGAACGCGACCTTGTAAGGTATGACGAGCTGAAGCGCATGACTGACGCTATCCGTCACCGTGGACCTGACGGTGAGGGACAATGGTTGAATGAAACGGCTTCCGTGGGCTTGGCACACCGTAGGCTGTCTATTATCGACCTGAGCGAAAATGGGAAGCAGCCGATGCATTACGGCGAACAACGTTACACCATTGTGTTTAACGGCGAAATTTATAATTACGTTGAACTAAAAGAACAGCTTCTTGCAAAAGGCTATGCATTTAAGTCGGACAGCGATACGGAAGTGTTGATGGCCTTATATGATCTGAAAAAAGAAAAATGCCTGGAAGATCTGGATGGGATGTTCGCTTTTGTGATCTGGGACAAAAAGGAAAAAATTCTGTTTTGCGCCCGGGACCGTTTCGGTGAGAAACCATTTTTTTACCATTACGAGAAAGGAAAGCGTTTTGCCTTTGCATCAGAAATGAAAGCGCTTTTCGCATTGGGTATTTCAAAAGAAATGGATTCCCGGATGATGTTTAATTACCTGAACGACCACTATATCATTTCTGATCCTGCTGACCGATCGAAAACATTTTATAGCGGCATCCAACGGCTGGAGCAGGCTCACTATCTGATTATCCAGGAGAGCGGCGCGCTTCTGAAAAAGCAGTACTGGACAATCGACAGTCGGAATATAGACACAGAGATCAGTTTCGGAGATGCCTGTGACAAATTCAAAGCACTGTTTTACCAGTCGATCAGCCGTCGTCTTAGAAGTGATGTGCCGGTAGGCTCCAGCTTATCCGGAGGCCTGGATAGTTCTTCCATCGTTTGCGGGATCAATGAGCTCACAAAAGGAAAACATCTGTCGCAGAATAGTTTTTCCGCACGTTTTTCCGACTTCGACAAGGATGAGGGAAAATACATTGATTATGTGATCGAAAAAACAGGCATCAATGCCAATTATGTTTGGCCGGATGAGGCAGGATTTCTGGCGGATTTCAAGAGCCTATGTTATCACCAGGAGGAACCTTTTCCATCGGCGAGTATTTATGCACAGTATACTGTAATGAAGCTGGCTAAAGAAAAAGGAGTGACGGTTCTGCTCGATGGTCAGGGAGCGGATGAATCACTTGCAGGATATGAATTTTATTTCAACACCTTTTTAAAAGAGCTCCAGCTTGCCGGGGACCCTTCTTTCGAAAACCAGCGAAGTAAGCTGCTTGGAATGCATGCGAGGTTCGTGGCAGATGAATATAAAGGCATCGGCGAATTCCGAAAAAGCAAGGCGGTGAAAGATTTGCTAAAGGATCTTGTGAGGCCGGTTTACCGGGTTATCAATCCGGCGAAATACAAGACCATCGATACCAGGAGCTATTCCCGTATCAGGCAGGAAGCATTATTCAATGAAGGTTTTCTTAATCAGTTCAATGAAAAAGACACCTATCGGATGGATGGAACGTTCCTTAATCTGAATGACCATTTAAAGCATAGTTTCTTTGTAAACAACCTGGAGGATTTGCTTCGATTTTCGGATAGGAACTCTATGGCTCATTCCCGTGAAGTTCGTTTGCCATTTCTCAATCACGAATTGGTACAGTTTATTTTTTCGCTTCCGTCTGCCTATAAGGTAAATGATGGATGGAGTAAATATGTGCTCCGTAAATCTATGGAAGGTACATTGCCGGATGAAATCACCTGGCGTAAAGACAAGATCGGCTATGAACCACCGCAGAAAAAATGGATGGAGCATCCTGTAATGAAGGAACAGATCAACGACTTCAAGTCGGATCTTGTCAAAGACAGGATCCTTAACGCAAAAGCAGAGCTTACCAAAGACCAGGAGTTTGCCGTGCTTAATGTTGGTTATTTTAAACCGTGAAGAAACAGGCACTCATTATATGTTATTCTCATCATGCCTCCGAACCCAGGCTGCTAAAGGTAGTGAGTGCGCTGAAAAACGATTTTTCTATAACCACTGCCGGCTATTCGGGCCTCAAAGAAAATAAGGAGGTGAAGTTCATTCAGTTGCAGCAGGTAGTTCCTCAACCCTTGAAAATAACCTTTCACCACAACAAACCTATACTTATCAGGAAATTTGGAAGCCTGCTGGAAAAAGTATATTTGAAACTCTTCCGGAAACTCAAAGGTTATTTTTTTTCACCTGACGACTTCGACGTTTTGAAAGGACAGCGTTATGATCTTGTCATCGGACACCACCCGAACAGCCTGGAGTTGGCTTCGCGTTTATCGGAGCTTTATGACGCCCGGCTGGTATTCAACTGCCATGAGTATTACCCGCTTGAGTTTGATAATAATCCGGTATGGATGCGTTACGAAAAACCCGTTGTTGACTTTTTGCTTAATAAATATAGATCAAAGATCAACCTGTGGCTTACCGTTTCACATCATATTCAAAAAGAGTATGAACGGAATTTTGATGCAAGCTGCTTTTTGCTTTATAACAGTAAACCATACACGGCCATTCCTTTCAGGGAAGCCGACCCCGGTGCGATCAGGATTATCCATCACGGTGGGGCCATGCCGGAACGAAAACTGGAACAAATGATCGAAGTGTTTTCGCAACTGCCTTCCTGTTTTTCGATGGATATGATGTTGGTCCCTACCAGTAAGGATTACCTTGAAGAGCTGAAAGTCAATTACAGCCATGTAAAGAACCTTAAGTTCAGGGAACCGGTGCCGACGCCTGATATAGTAAAAGAAATCAGCCGGTACGATATCGGGCTGTTCTTTCTTGGCGAAGATATTTTCAATTATAAATACTGCCTTCCGAACAAATTGTTTGAATATATTCAGGCAAGGCTTTGTGTAATGATCACACCTAACCCCGAAATGAAAGAACTGGTAGAGGCGTATGAAATCGGCTATGTGTCGCCGTCCTATGATACAGCAGATTGCCTGTCGGTGTTTAAAGAGCTGGACGTAGAGAAGATCAACCGGGCGAAACAGAATTGCGAGCGTGCAGCGAGGGATTATGATTCTGTAAAAAATGAGCAGGAACTTTTAAAAGTGGTTAATCAATTATGTGCGGCATAGCAGGAATATACCGGTTGAATGGAAATGTCAATCTGGAAGAGATAAAGACGTTTACGGATAGCCTGCGTCACCGGGGGCCGGATGGATCGGGATACGAGCTTTTGGATGATGGTCAGCTGGCATTAGGGCATCGCCGGCTTTCGATTCTCGATCTGAGTGAGGGAGGTAAACAGCCGATGTATGGCATTGACGACAGGTATTGTATTACTTACAACGGTGAGGTATATAACTTTATCGAGATCCGGAAAGAACTGCAGGGTCTCGGATATACCTTTAAAACCACCAGTGATACGGAAGTAATCCTGGCAGCTTATCATCAATGGAAGGACGAGTGTTTTCATAAGTTCAATGGGATGTGGGCCATCGGGATCTGGGATAAGGCAGAGAGAAAGTTATTATTGTCACGCGATCGCTTTGGCGTCAAGCCTTTGTTCTATTCTTTTATTCCCGGAAAAGAGCTGGCCTTTGCTTCGGAAACAATCGCTTTCAAGTATTTAAAGGATCGGGCGCCGCGCATCAGCGACCGGAACTTTGTGTATGCGATGCAGGATATGGCAACGGTAGAAGCTATGGGGTATACAATTTATGATAATGTATTCCAGCTGCTGCCGGGTCACCTGATCCGTTTTGATAAAAATAGTAATCATATTAAACAGGAACGCTGGTGGCATACCTACGAGCACCTTGTCAAACCGCCGCAGCGTTACGAGGAACAGGTGGAGCAGTTCTATGAATTATTCAAGGATGCCTGCCGTATCCGTATGCGAAGTGATGTTCCTATCGCTTCGGCCTTAAGTGGAGGGATGGATTCCTCTTCGGTCTATTGTATGCTCCACCACCTGATGTCCGGAAACGATAATAAAGAAAGGATTTCCGATAACTGGCAGAAAGCATTTGTAGGCATATTTCCGGATACGCCGGTCGATGAAAAAAAATACGCGGATGAAGTGATCAACTACATTGGCGTTCCCCCGGTGTACGTGCCACCCGATTATAAAAACCTGGCGCAGGATGTGGTGAACTACACGCGCCGGATGGACGCGATCACAAACACGCCGATTACGGTAGTGTCTGATATTTATAAAGCTATGCATGATAATGGCATTGTGGTATCAATGGATGGACACGGGGCGGATGAATTGCTTTTCGGCTATGTAGCTTCTGTAAAAGAAGTGTACTATACGGCCGAAACAAGCGGAGATAGTGAATACAGCGATGATATTTTAAATACGTACCTGAATACGCTTCCCGGAGAACGCCGGGCGCATGAAAAAGAGATCACTGTAAAACGCGGCAAGTACATTGCTGATTTTGAAAAACGGCTCCATGCTCAGCCTGCATTGGTTAAAGCACTTAAGCGCTTGAAGCAACGGTTTTCACCGGAACAGGCCTTATTCAATAATGCCTTTCGCTCTTCTTCATGGTACAAAGATATTGGAGAGGTAACATTAAGCTCCTTATCGGATCGCCCATATAACTTTAATAAAATGAATCGCGATGACCGGGAATTGGCCCTGGATTTCCACCTGACGGATATTCCCTACAATATGCGCGATTTTGATCGTGGCGCTATGTTCAATGGCATCGAAATCCGGATGCCCTTTATGGATTACAGGTTGGTAAGCTTTTTGTTTTCACTGCCAACCAAGTCTAAGGTTGGCCATGGCTATACCAAACGCATCCTCCGCGATGCCATGAAACAAAAAATGCCGGAGTCAATCCGCACCCGTACGTTAAAAATAGGTCTTGGCGCTCCTTTGGACTATTGGTTCAGCCATGAGCTGAAAGAGTTGTTGCTGGATGCCTTACATTCACAGAAATTTAAGCAAAGCCCTTATTGGAACGCCACTGAAATCATCGCGTTTGCAGATGACCGGTTTAAATCCGGCGAGCGGTTCAGTGTATCGGAAGCCCAACAACTCTGGAATATACTGAATGGTTATTTATTACTTTAAGAACTACGAATGAAACAAACAATTTGCACAAAATGCATCCTGGATACGACCTCGAAACTGATTAGCTTCGATCAGAATGGGGTTTGCAACTTCTGCCATAAATTCGATGAAGATGCGAAGGATGTGCTTTATGTGTCTGATGAGATCAAACGCGAACGTTTCACTAAAGAGATTCAGCGGATCAAAAAACTAGGCGAGGGTAAACAATACGATTGCATACTCGGTCTGAGTGGCGGTGTGGACAGCTCGTATCTGGCGATCATTGCCAAGGAACAGGGGCTTCGTCCACTGGTGGTACATTTTGACAATGGCTGGAACAGCGAGCTGGCGGTAAAGAATATTGAGAACATAGTGAGCAGGCTTGGTTTTGATCTTTATACTTACGTGATTGACTGGGAATTGTTCAAGGATGCGCAAAAGTCTTATATCAAGGCTTCAGTGCTGGATATGGAAGTGCCGACTGACATGCTCATTTTTGCCGTGCTCTTCGACATCGCAAAGAAATATAAAATAAAAACCATTCTGTCGGGTTACAACCTGGCTACCGAAGGTGTATTACCGCGGGATTGGAGCTATGAGCGAAAATTCGATGCGGTGAATTTCAGGAACATCATCAGAAAGCATGGAAATCCAAAAACACTAAAAAAATTCCCTTACCTGGGATATTACAGGCATCATATCTACAAAAATTATTACCAGATTAATCTGGTGGCCCTGTTGAACCATCTGAACTATAAAAAGGCGGAAGTTAAAAAAAGGCTGATGGCGGAACTGGACTGGCAGGATTATGGTGGAAAGCATTATGAATCCATCTGGACGCGCTTTTACCAGGGATATATTCTTCCAAAGAAATTCAATATCGACAAGCGCAAGGCTCATCTTTCCAACCTTATTCTTAACGGGGAGCTTACCCGGGAACAGGCTCTGGAGCAAATGAAGGAAGAGCCTTATCCGGCAGAGCTTCAAATGGAGGATAAGCAATATGTGTGTAAAAAATTCGGATTTACACTACCTGAGTTTGATGCGCTGATGGCTCTAAAAGAGGTGCCTCATGCGGCATATGGCCAGGAAACAGATTCTCCGAAAAAAATGAAAATTTTTGAACGGATCAGTCTTATCGTTTTATTCCAGTTCTTTTATCGCTTCAAAATAATCAGGCGTCCTCAATGAAAAAGCGTTGTCTGATTATTTGTTATACCGCACTGGCCGATGACCCGCGCGTGATCAAGCATTATGAGGCCTTGAAGGAGAGTTATGAGGTGTTTACGGCTGGTGTCTCCGCAATCGGTACGGAACAAAAATTTATGAAGATCAGCGAATCGCATTTTTGGAACAGCTTAAATACAACTGCGAAGCAAGTGCAATGGAAGTGGTTGTTATTTCTACCCGCCAAACTTTTAAATTTCCTTCGTTTTAAACTTTTCCGAAAGCTATACCTGCTACGGTATTGGGATCTGAAAAGGCTCTATGATTTTATCCGGCTGCGTCAATTGCGTCATGTGGAGCTCATTATTGCAAACGATTTGAATACGCTGCCATTGGCCGCGGCAATTTCCGGGAAAAGAACGAAGCTTGTTTACGACGCGCACGAGTATCACGCGGAGGAATATGCTGAAAATGAATTTTGGCGCCATTATAATCAGCCACTGATAAATTATTTACACAAACGCTATATTTCCAGGGCAGATTCCTGCATGACGGTGAGCACCAATATCGCCAGGCGCTATGAGAGCGAATACAAGAAGCCCTTTGACGTTATTCTTAATGCGCCACCCTACGTGCCTGTGGAACCGTCCGTAACCAATCCCGGAAAGATTCGTCTCGCTTATTCAGGGATGTATGGCCCGAGCAGAAAAGTAAAAGAAATCATACAAGCCATGGATTTGCTTCCATCCGCTTATGAACTACATTTGCTAATAGCCAATCAATCAGAAGAACTGAAAAGGGTCCTGCAAAAATCGGCATCGGCTCATCGTATCTTTCTTCATCCGGCAGTGAGCCTGAATGTGGTTTCCAGATTTCTCAACCAATTTGATATCGGTGTACATTTGATGTCAGCCAATAATTTTAATAATGACAATGCGCTTCCCAATAAGTACTTTCAATACATACAGGCCAGGCTGGTAACCGTTTTTGGGCCGCTCTCAGAAATAGGAGCATTTACAAGGCAATATGATACAGGTATCATTCTTGATGCTTATACAGAAAATGATCTGGCTTCTTCTATACTAAAGCTGTCGGTCGACGATATAAGTCGTATTAAAAAAAACAATGACGCAAATGCAAAACGTTTTTGTGAAGAGAACGAAATTCTTAAATTAAAACAGATCTATCAACAGGTAATGTCATAACGATGGTTTCAATAATTATAACCGCCTACAACTACGAGAAATATATTGAGAGGGCTATCAGGAGCTGTCTTGATCAGTCGTTGTCAGAAAATCAGTACGAGATCATTGTTGTGAATGATTGCAGTACCGATAATACCTCAAAGATCCTTGAGAATTACCAGGAGCAAGTGCGGGTCTTTAATATGGAGCAGAATGTGGGATTGGCCGCAGCCCGGAATTTTGCTTTGAAAAAAGCGCTCGGGCAATTCGTGGTATTTCTCGATGCAGATGATTACATCCAGCGTGATCTGCTGCTTATAGAAAAAACATTTTTATCTGAGAATAATGCTCTGGATGCAGTGTCGGTAGATTATTACCTGGTAGATGAGCGGGGAAATCATCTCGAACATGTGAATTGCGAAGAAAAGCCGATCGCCTGCGGGATTATGTTTCGTAAAGATCTTTTATTTGATGTCGGCTTGTATGACGAAGGTTTCAGAGCCCGGGAAGAGGAAGATCTCAGAATAAGGTTCTTGAAAAAACATTCTATTTATAATATCATTCTGCCTTTATACCGTTATAGAATGCATGACCATAATCTCACCAAGAATGAAGGCGAAATGAAAAAGTATAAAAAACGCCTTGACGATAAGCATGCGGAATAACGAAGAGCTTTTGCAAGGAAGTACTGTTTTTCTTAGGTTTTTAAACCTGGCTGATGTGAATGACACTTATCTTTCCTGGCTGCAGGATGCAGAAGTTATGCAGGGTATCGCAACTTCAGGCTATACAATGGAAAATCTGCGGGATTATGTCAGCTCGCGTATCAACAATCCCTCGGTTGCATTTTTTGCTATTTGTGATCGGCAATCAGGAACGCACATCGGCAATGTGAAATTGGATTTTTATGATGAAAAAGCCCGTGTTTCCGAGCTTGGACTGTTGATAGGAAACAAAGCATACTGGGGAAAGGGAATAGGTTATGAAGCCTGCAAACTGGCATTGAACTATGGCTTCGGAGCAATGGGGCTTCGTAAAATTTACCTTGCAGTTTATGGGAATAACCCGAATGCCAAAAGGCTTTATGAAAAGCTGGGTTTTCAACTGGAAGGTACTTTGAGAAAACACGTAGCTGTAGAAGGCTTATATTATGACAAGTACCTGATGGGAATCTTTAAAGAAGAGTTATTATGAATCTGCTGATTATTCAGGCCCGAATGGGCTCGACAAGGCTCCCCGGGAAAGTTCTTAAAAAGATAAAGGGTATTCCATTGCTGGAGTTGCAGCAGATGCGCATTCGCGATGCCCGCCTCGTAGATAAGATCGTTATTGCCACTACCGTTAATCCGGAGGATGATGCGATCGAGCAATTCTGCAAAGATCGCGCGATACAGTACTCGCGGGGAAGTGATTGGGATGTGTTGGACCGTTACTACCAGGCAGCTAAAGCTCATGCACCGACCAATGTAATTCGTATAACATCCGATTGTCCCTTACATCATCATACGGTCATTGATTTTGTGATTGGTGAATATCTGAAGTCCGGTAAGGATTATTTTTCGAATAGCAATCATGAGCCTGATGTGCTGGAAGACGGGTTTGATGTAGAGGTATTCTCTTTCGAAGCCCTGGAAACGGCCTGGAAAGAGGCAAAGTTGCTTTCCGAGCGCGAGCACGTTACGCCATATATCAAAAACTCTGGGAAGTTCAGCTGCGGTTGGAAAAAGTACAATGCAGATTATCAGTACAAGCTTTCGGTGGATTCCGAAAACGACTATAAAATGGCCGAAGCTGTTTTTTCCAGCTTCGATTCCATTAACGGTTTTGGGATGAACGAAGTCGTTTCCCTTTTGCAGCGGAGGCCTGAAATCCTACAGCTAAACAAAGACAGTATGATCAATTCAGGCTATCATAAATCAATTCAAAATGACCAGGAAATAACATGAAAGAAATTACAAATTTTTCAAAGTCAGATGCATACAGGAAGCGCATTCACGACCTGATACCCGGCGGTGCGCATACATACAGCAAAGGAGATGATCAATTCCCGATCCTTTCGCCGGCAGCTATTACACATGGAAAAGGCAGTCATGTCTGGGATCCGGATGGAAATGAATATATTGAATGCCTGGGGGGGTTGGCATCCATAAGTCTTGGCCATGCATACGAGCCGGTCATAGAGCGGGTTGCCGCAGAGCTGAAGCGGGGCAATAACTTTTCGAGGCCTTCTGTGTTGGAAATGGAAATTGCTGAGAAATTCCTGGCTAATATTCCCGGACATGATATGATCAAATTTGCCAAGAACGGGTCTGTAGTGACAACGGCCGCTGTAAAGCTGGCAAGAGCCTACACAGGTCGAACGCTGGTAGCCAGGCCGGCCGAACATCCTTTTTATTCCTATGATGACTGGTTTATCGGAAGCACGGATGTGAAAAGCGGGATTCCAAATGCGATCAGCAACCTCACGATTACCTTTAAAGCAGATGATCTTCAATCGCTCAGAGAACTGTTTGAAAAGCATCCGGGCCAAATCGCCTGCGTCATCTCCGAGCCGGAAAAAATGAATGCCCTGGAACCGGATTTTCTGAAAAATGCCATTGAGCTGGCACATCAGCATGGGGCACTCTGGGTCATGGACGAAATGATTACAGGTTATAAAACTGATTTTCCGGGTTCCATGAAAAAATACAATGTAGTGCCCGATATGACCACCTGGGGAAAAGGTATCGCGAATGGCTTTTCATTTTGCTGCCTTACGGGAAAAAAAGAAGTAATGGAACTGGGTGGGATTCGGAAGACAGGCGCCGAGAAGCTGTTTTTGATCAGTACCACGCATGGTGGCGAAACTTCCAGCATCGCAGCAGCACTGGCTACGATCGATGAATTTAAAAAACACGATGTGATTGGTCACAATCAAAGCATGGGACAAAAATTCATCGACGGATCAAAACAGATTTTCAATAGTCATGGACTGAGCAATTCGATCAGGAACCTGCAATTCAACTGGCACGCTTCTCTTGGCTATTTCGATAAAGATGGGAACAACTCCTTCGGCCTGAGAACCTTGTTTCACCAGGAAATGATAAAGCGGGGTGTTCTGTTCCAGGGAATTTTTTGCCCGCATTTTTCGCATAGCGAAAGTGATGTAAACTATATATTGAATGCAATGGACGAGGCCTGTTCGCTTTATAAAAAAGGGCTTGAAGAGGGCTATGAAAAATACCTCATAGGAGAGGCGATTAAACCTGTATTCCGGAAAATTATTTAATTGAATGCGATGATAAGAACAACAGATGCAACACAGATTAATTTCAGGGAAAAGTTCGACCTGAAAGGAAAGGTTATTGTTATTTCAGGCGCCTGTGGGCTGATAGGCCGCGCTTTTTGTGAAGCAGTGGCTCAGTTCGGCGGTCATGTGGTAGCGGCAGATATTGCCCTGGCAAAGCCGGCTGTGTTTGCCGAAGACCTTGAAAAGCGCAATGGTGTAAAATGCCTCGGCCTGGAAGTGGAAGTCGAAAATAAAGACTCTGTCCTGAAATTGAAAGAAGCAGCATTAGCAGAATTCGGGAGAATAGATGGCTTGGTAACAGGACATCAGAATAAAACTCACCTGATATTTGAACCTTTTGAAAATGTCAGCGAAGAGAACTGGGATAAAGTGGTTGAGGTGAATCTGAAAGGGACCTTTCTTTTATGTCAGGTAATTGGTTCTTATATGGCAGAGCAAAGATCCGGCTCCATTGTCAATATCCCTTCCACATACAGTGTGGTAGCGCCTAATCAGAACTTATACAAAGGAACGAAGATGGGCTGCCCGGCAGCTTACTCAGCAAGCAAGGGCGGTATCGATGCATTATCTCAATACCTTTCCTCTTATTGGGCGGCAAAAGGTGTACGCGTTAATATGATCACCCCGCACGGCGTGTGGAATAATCACGAAGAGCAGTTTGAAAAAAACTTTTCAAATTTCAGCCCGATGGAACGGATGAGCTACAACCACGAAGTGGCACCGGCGCTCATTTATCTGCTAAGCGATGCCTCCAGCTATGTTACCGGCAACAATATGCTCGTGGAAGGCGGATGGACAGCCTGGTAAAGATCAATGAGCGAATAGCGAGGAAGTTACCGAGGATTAAATAATTTTGAAATGATAATTAACTTACACAAAGATGAGCAAACTGATTAATTTTTTGAATAATTACACGCCCGATAGGATTACTGCACCTTATGTGATCGCGGAAGCAGGTGTCAACCACGAAGGGTCAATGGAGCTTGCCAAACGGCTTATAGATGAGGCAGCCGAAGGAGGAGCGCAGGCAATCAAATTCCAAACATATAGGGCAGACACCATTGCAAGTAAGGATAGCCCTTACTACTGGGATATTTCCAAAGAGCCCACCAGGAGCCAGCACGAATTGTTTAAGAAATACGATAAATTCTGGAAGAAAGAATATGAGGAACTGAAGGTGTATTGCGATAAAGCAGGGATCGAATTTATGAGCACCCCTTTTGATGTAGAAAGTGCGAAATTTCTGAATGACCTGATGCCTGTGTTCAAGATCTCTTCTTCTGATATCACTAATTTTAACTTTATTGAGCTACAGTGTTCCTTCGGAAAACCAATTATTCTGTCTACAGGCGCATCTCATTTATGGGAAGTACAGGAGGCCGTTAATATTATAGAAAAAGCCGGAAATAAACTTTGCCTGATGCATTGTGTCCTGAATTATCCCACACCTAATGAAAATGCAAATCTCGGTATGATCTGGGATTTGAAAAAGCAATTCCCTAAGCATGTTCCTGGTTATAGTGATCATACATTGCCACAAGAAATGGAGGTAATTCATTCTTCGGTGCTACTGGGAGCGGCAGTGATTGAAAAACACTTTACGCATGACAAAACGTTGCCGGGTAATGATCATTATCACGCGATGGACAAAAATGATCTGAAAGAATTTTGGCGTCGCTGGAAGTTTACGCAGCAGCTTTTGGGTTCTTTTAAACTCGAAGCTCTGGAAGCAGAGGAGCCTGCACGCAAAAATGCGAGAAGAAGTCTGGTGGCATCCAGAGATATTGCCGAAGGAAAAATTATTGAAGAAGCCGATCTCACTTGGAAGCGCCCGGCACACGGCATCAGCGCTAAGTTCTATACAAGTCTGCTTGGCAAAAAATCCCTCAAAGCCATCAAGGAAGATGAAGTACTTAAATGGAACATGTTTGATTAATGAAACAATTCCTCTTCATCACCCATAAAACTCCTTCCGCGGTACAATCTCCCTTGCGCAAAGATTTGTTCGGGCTTTACCTCGAAGCGCTCCGCGGGCAGACCTATCGTAACTGGAAGGTTCTGCTCATCGGTGAAGAGGAATCGGAGCAGCAGAACATTAAAACAGTAAAGTTGGATGCTTCCTCAAGAGAAGTCGTTCCGGAGAAGCTGGCAGAAATCTACGGGCGCAGGGATGTATGCGAGTACCTGGAATCGTCGGATTACATTGTTAAGCTCGACGACGATGATATCATTTCTCCGACCATCCTGGAGCAAGCTTCCTTGCTCGATTTCGATGTATACCACGATGATTGGCATACTTTTTATGATATCAGCAGCGGCATGCTTACACAGGAGTTCAGGTCATGGATTCCCAGCACCTGCATTCATGCTACAAAACATGCTTTGGCCCCCATCAACGAAGGCCCCTTTAATTACTACAGGAATAGCGTGTTGTATACGGATCACTCCAAAATGTGGCACATATATTACAAGGATAAACATATTGTCAAAGCAAAAAAAGAGCACCCCGTTTACCTGAGAATACTGTCACCGACATCCATTACGGCTGGAGCAAAAAAAGCCCCGATACTGACTATGTCAGATATCGGTTTTAATCAGTATTATACATACCTTAAATCATTCGGCTATTGGAATGAAGCACCTGCGCATGATTTTGATATCTATAAAGTAAAGCTTTCGAAGGTATGGGTAGATTTTTCCGGGGCTCCGCAAAGGCCGATCCGTGGGATAAGCGGTCTGAATGCCATCTCGGATAAGTTTTTTTATTATGCAAAACGAATTAGAAAATTATTTTGACCGTCTTTGGCCCATCTGTCGCAGTATCACTGGCGACGGACTACGCCGTTCCCTGGAGATTATTAACGAGTTGCTGCCGCTCAAGCTTACCGAGGTCCCAACAGGCACCTCTGTTTTTGATTGGACGATTCCCAACGAATGGAATATCTCCGATGCATTCATTATAGCTCCGGATGGGAAAAAGATATGTGATTTCAGAAAAAATAATCTGCACGTTATTAATTATTCTGTACCGGTAAATAAGATTATTTCGTTGGATGATCTCCGTAAACATTTGCATTACATCGAAGAATTGCCTGATGCCGTTCCTTATATAACAAGCTATTATAAGGAAACATGGGGGTTTTGTATCAGTTACAATGATTATAAAAATCTCACTGAAGGCGACTACCAGGTAGTGATAAACAGCTCGCTGGCTCCCGGCAGCCTCACGTATGGTGAGTGCATCCTTCGCGGCGACTCCGATAAGGAAGTATTGTTTTCAACGTATTTGTGCCATCCAAGCATGGCTAATAACGAACTCTCGGGCCCACTCGTGCAGGCATTTCTGTATAAAAAAATAGCAGAACTCCCTAAAAGAAAATATACCTACCGTTTTTTGTTTGCCCCCGAAACGATAGGCGTCATTGCTTACCTTCATGCTCATGGCAGGCAGCTTAAGGAGAAGCTGGTAGCAGGCTATGTGCTAACCTGTTGTGGGGATAAGGGTGCATTTGTATACAAACAATCAAAACAGATCAACTCACTGGCCGATCGTGTGGCAAAGCATGTGCTCAAATACCAGGAAGTTCCTTACGAAGTAATTCCTTTCAGCGTAGGAGGGAGCGACGAAAGGCAATATTGTTCGCCCGGCTTCAACCTTCCGGTAGGCTCACTGACGCGTAGCATGTACCAGCGCTATGCAGAATACCATACTTCGCTCGATAACAAGGATTTCATTTCGTTTGATGCCATGGCCCAAACCGTGGAAACTTATTTTGGCTTTGTGAAGGCTATGGAGCTTAATGATATCTATAGAAATACAATTCCATATGGTGAGCCGCAGCTCGGCAAACGCGGGCTCTATCCTTCGTCGGTAAATCCGACCGATGCGCGCGACAAAATACATAACCGGATGCACCTGCTTTCTTTTGCTGACGGAAATACAGATCTGATTGATATTGCCGAGCTTAGAAATTGTGATATTTCTCTTTTTTCAGAAGATATTAGAATTCTGGAAAGCAAAGGAATTCTTGTAAAGTCTAATCTATGAGTCTGTCATTCGATAAATTCAAAGAATCCTTTTACTCAAGGGTAAAAGATATGCATACCTTCGATTGTTTGGACTTTAACGCTTTGAAAATCGTGCTGGATGGGCTGAAGGTGAATTATTCGGAAAAAGGGATCCGGGATACTACCATCTTCCAATTCCCCTGGCAGCTGCGCTTACGTTTGTTTTTGCAAAGAATGCGGCAGGCGAAACATTACCTGAAAGCTAAAGAAATTTCAAGATCATTAAAACAAAAAAAAGCTACTTACCTGCTATTCGACAATGGGAGAACTGCCTATGATAGCGGGAGCCGGCATGTTTCGTTTTATTTCGAAAGAATCAGGCAGGAGCTTGGTGATCAGGCTGTTTCGGTGATCTATCAGAAACCTGTGGTCTTTAAAGACGCTCCTGGCGTTCAGGATCTAGAAGCTCTTAAATACACTGATCTTGATGCAGAAGACCTTACTCTGAAAGCCGCACTTAAAAACCTCTATGATCATATCGTAACCAAAAAGTATTTTAGTTCCGCCGAGCTTGGCAATATTGCAACAGCGTTTGGAATTTTTTTTTCGCAATACAGGATCTGGAAGCAGATTCTGTCGGAAACAACCTTGAAGGCGTGTTTGTTTGATCAGCATTACCATAGGGAGGGCATGTTGCTTGCCTTGAAGAGATTGGGAATTCGTTCCATCGAGTTGCAACATGGGCTGATAGCAAAAGAAGATATTTTTTATGTTTTTCCAAAACCGGTGGAATTCATCGCCGGCCGTGCGTTATTCCCGGATAAAATCTTTACATATTCCCCTTATTGGTCAGGCATTCTGAATTCGGGATATGAATTTAGAAAAGAGCAGGTGGAAGTATTGGGACAATACCAATACATCAATACCTATATCAGCAGGGAGCAGGAAAATGCCTTTTATGAATTCATTGCGGAACGTCCTTTTATCCTGGTTACAACTCAAACCTTTCTCCACGAACATTTTATTCGCTATATCCTGTGGCTTTCTGCTGACCTTGAATTGCGATATGCCGGGTATGTCATCGTTGTCAAACTTCATCCTTCAGAGAAAAGTCAGGATTATGAGCCGATCCTGAATTTGAAGAACGTCAAAGTCCTGGATTGCAATACGGAGTTTCTGCTGAGTAAATGTACACACCATGTTTCGGTTTATTCAACAACCTTATACGATGGGTCGAAGTATGCATGTCAAAATTATTCATTGGATCTGGATCTTTGTAGTGATTACGTGCAGGCTCTTGTAAATGCAGGAGTTTCGGAGTTGCTTGGGTATGACGAAAATCCTCTAGATAAGCCTCGGATTAAACTTAATAGGGCAAGTTTCTATGAAGATTTTGAACTGCATAAACATAAATTGCGGGCATTTTGAAACGGTGCCTGCATTCGTATAACAAACAACAGCTTTAACCCAAACCTCGGAAAGTACTGACAGATGTTAACTATAGAGAGTAAAGAAACGATGGAATGCCGGAGATGTGTACTCAATGCCAGAGATGTATCGAATATAAATTTTGATGAGCATGGAATTTGCAACTACTGCCGGTACTATGATTCTGTCACATCGAAGTTAGGAACTGCAGAGCAACGTAAAAAATGGCTTTCTGATAAGATTGCAGTCATCAAGCAGGAAGGAAAAAATAAATCTTACGATTGCATCCTGGGAGTTAGTGGCGGAGTTGATAGCACTTACCTTGCCTATTGGGTTAAACAGGAAGGACTGCGGCCATTAGTTGTACATTTTGATAACGGTTGGAACAGCGAACTCGCAACTGCCAATATCACCAATATTTGCGGGAAGCTGGGGTTGGAATTGAAGACACATGTCATCAATTGGGAAGAATTCAAAGAGCTCCAGCTGGCTTATATCAGGGCAGGCGTGGTGGACATAGAGGCATTAACGGACCATGCGATTGCAGCTACCATATACAAAATCGCTAAGGACTATAAATTGCGTTATACCATAAGTGGATTTAACTACGCAACGGAAGCGATCATGCCAAAAGGATGGGTTTTCGATAAATTGGATTGGGCCAATATATCGGATATTTATGCGAAATTCGGAAATGGCAAACCGGTCAGAACATTTCCATACCTTAGTTTTTATAGGAAGCTTTACTACCATTGGTTTCTGAAATTGGAATCCATTCAGGTATTAAATTATATCGCCTACAATAAAGCGCAAGCCAAAGAATTAATTTCTGAAAAGCTTTCCTGGCGCGATTATGGAGGCAAACACTACGAATCTATTTTTACGAAATTTTACCAGGCTTACATCCTGCCGGTTCGTTTCGGAATCGATAAGCGGAAAGCGCATCTGTCAAACCTGATTTGCAGTGGCCAGATCACTAAAGAGCAGGCAAAGGAAGAGCTTAAGAAACCCTTGTATGAGAATGAGGTTGAATTAGCACAGGAAAAACAGTATGTGCTTAAAAAGTTAGGATTGAGCGAGTCGGAATTCGATGGCTTAATGGCTCAGCCAACCAGAAAACATGAGGATTTTAAAACCGAGAAAGCGCTTTGGGAACGGTACTTCAGGCTGATAAATATCCTTAAGTTTAAGTTCCGGTAACGAATGTATATGATCCCCTTCAATAAACCATACATCACCGGGCAGGAGCTTCGCTACATCGCCGAAGTAACCGCCTCTGGCAAGCTATCGGGAGAAGGTGTGTTTACTAAAAAATGCACGGCCTATTTTGAGCAGCATTATGGGATCAGAAAAGCCTTTCTCACGACCTCCTGCACTGATGCTCTGGAGATGGCGGCAATCCTCCTGGATATACAGGCAGGCGATGAAGTCATTGCTCCCGCCTATACCTTTGTGTCTACCGTCAATGCCTTTGTCCTGCGCGGCGCCAGCATTGTATTTGCCGACAGCAATGCCGGAAACCCCAACATGGATGCAGCTGCACTTGAAGCGCTGATCACCCCAAAGACCAAAGCCATTGTAGCGATGCACTATGCCGGTATTGCCTGCGATATGGACCGCATCATGGCGATAGCGGCTAAGCACGGGATCTTTGTAGTGGAAGATGCCGCGCAGTCCATCGACAGTTATTATAAAGGTCGCCCTTTAGGCTCTATTGGGCATTTGGCCGCCTTCTCGTTTCACGAAACCAAAAATGTCATCTCCGGCGAGGGTGGACTACTGGCGATCAATGACGAACAGTTTTTGCAACGCGCGGAAATCATCAGCGAAAAAGGAACCAACCGCCAGGCCTTTGTCAGAGGTGAAGTGAAAAAATACGAGTGGGTTGATATCGGCTCTTCCTTTATGCCTTCCGAGATCACCGCTGCTTTCCTCTATGCACAACTCGAACAGCTTCGTCCGATCCAGGAGAAAAGGCTGCTGCTCTGGAATACCTATTTCGTCGGTCTGCAGGAGTCAGAACGGAAAGGCTATCTGAAACGCCCACAGATTCCGGATGATGCGTCCCACAACGGACACATCTTTTATATGGTGCTTGCAGAGGCCGCAAAAAGGCAGCCACTGATTGCCTTTCTGAAAAGCAAAGGCATCAGCTCCGCCTTTCATTTCTTGTCTCTGAACAAAAGCCGCTTTTACGAAAACAATAACCAATCAGACCTGCTATGGTCCGATCATTACACCGATTGCCTGATCAGGTTTCCCCTCTACCATGAGCTCAATATAGAAGAAGTAGGCTATATATGCGAACAGGTGGAGTTGTTTTTCGAGAAGAAGTAAATAATATAAGAAATCAGAAACCCCATCAAGAGATATCCTGATGGGGTTTTTTAGTTAAGGAGGTGGTGTCTTCTCAATAAGCCCTTTCGTTTTTTCCTTCCATGTAATTCACAAAGGCTTTGTTAGATACCTTATTTCCGCCGGGAGTAGGGTAGTTGCCGGTGAAGTACCAGTCGCCGAGGTTATGCGGGCAGGATTGGTGCAGGCCTTCAATGGTCTGGTAAATAATTTGCAGCTCCGCTTTCAGATCGGCCGGGCGGATGAGTTCGGCGATCTTCTGTGAGATTTCTTCGTTTGTGAAAGTGCGGTACACTTCCTTCACGATGTTGATCTGTTCTTCCTTGGGTTTTAGCAATTCTGCTTTTGCCTTTTCGTACAGATTGTTGAGCAATCCTTCCTTACCGGTTTCTTTGATCAGGGAAATTGCCGCATCAAATGCCACAAATTTTCCAATGATCGCCATATCGATCCCGTAGCAGTCAGGATAGCGGATTTGCGGCGCCGAAGAAATGATGATGATCTTCTTAGGATTTAAGCGGTCGAGGATACGGAGAATACTTTGCTTCAAGGTTGTTCCGCGTACAATACTGTCATCTAAAATAACCAGGGTATCAATGTCTTTCTTTACCGTTTCGTAAGTAATATCGTACACCAGGTTCACCAGGCTGTCGCGACTTTCATCGTCCGTAATAAACGTACGCTGCTTGGCATCTTTCAGGATCACCTTGTGAATGCGCGGATGCCTGGCCAGGATCTTGCTGAGGGCAGGCTCCGAAACGTTAGCTCCCATTTTCAGGATCTCCGTCGCTTTGGATTTATTGATATGTTCATCAATACCTTCCACCAACCCACCGAACGCAATTTCCGCGGTGTTGGGGATATAGCTGAATACCGTATTGTCAAGGTCATAGTCGATTGCCTTCAGCACCTGAGGCACCAGGTAGCGCCCCAGTTGCTGGCGTTCCCTGTAAATATCCGCATCGTTGCCCCGGCTGAAATAGATCCGCTCGAAAGAGCAGGCCTTTTTCTCCAAAGGCTCAATAATTTGTTGTTCGGTGTAGGTTCCGTCTTTTTTAATGATAGCCGCGTGTCCCGGCTTTAATTCCTGCACATCGGAAATCTTTACGTTAAACACCGTCTGGATCACCGGCCGTTCGCTGGCTACCACAAGCACTTCATCATCCTTGTATACATAGGCAGGACGGATCCCACTTGGGTCTCTCAGCACAAAGGCATCACCGTGCCCCATCATGCCCGCCATCACATAGCCGCCGTCCCATTTTTTGCTACTCTCCACCAGGATGGAAGTTACATCAATATGCTTTTGAATCTCCTTGGAGATCTCATAATTATTCAGTCCTTTTTCCTTGAACATTTTAAAGAGGCGATCATTTTCCTTATCGAGGAAATGCCCGATCTTTTCCATCACCGTTACCGTATCGGCTTTCACAGTTGGATGCTGGCCCAGCTCGATCAGGTGCCCCAGCAGTTCGTCCACGTTGGTAAGGTTGAAGTTGCCTGCTACCAGGAGGTTGCGGGCCATCCAGTTATTTTGCCTTCTGAATGGATGGCAGCTCTGGATATTATTGCCACCGTAAGTTCCATAGCGCAGATGCCCCAGGATCAACTCACCCATGAATGGAATGTTTTTTTTCTGCCACTCGATGTCATTGTAGTTTTCCGGATTTTTTTGCTTCGCATTGATGTAAAGGTCGTTGATCTGCGAGAAAATATCCTGAGTAGCCTTTGGCTCGATAGAGCGTAAACGGTCAATGTAGGTTGTGCCAGGCTCCATATCCAGCTTCACGGTAGCCACACCCGCGCCGTCTTGCCCGCGGTTGATCATCTTATCCATCAGCTGGTACATTTTATGCAAACCATACCTGCTGCTCCCGTATTTTTCCTTGTAAAAAGCCAATGGTTTCAGTAGCCGGATCAGTGCTACACCACATTCGTGTTCAATTTTGTCGCTCATAATTTTAGAAATGCAAATTTACTCATTAAAGTGGCTGTTTGCCATAATTAAAACCCCTTTTGGACAAAGAAGTTTAAAACTCCAATTTTGGACAGAAATAATAAGCTTTTTTAACATATTATAATTGTATATTTAACAATACCAAATAGTTACAGAATGACTAAGATCCTGCTTCCGCTTCTCCTCCTCTTGTTTATTCTGCCGGCCAGAGGTCAGGTAAAGATCAATGAGTATTCGGTTTCCAACTCCACGCTTACCACCGGGACAGTCTTTACCGATAATACAGGCAGCTCGCCCGACTGGGTAGAACTATACAATGCGGGCTCATCCGCTGCCAACATCGGTGGCTGGAACATGAGCGATGACCCCAATGATATTGTAAAATATGCATTTCCTTCCGGGACCACTATCCCGGGCGGAGGCTTCCTGAGGATATGGTGCAGCGGTAAAGGCGATCCTTCCAACGCCGCAGGGCACATCCACACCAATTTTAAGCTTACCCAGTGTAAGGGCGACTGGATCATACTCATGAATGGATCCACGGTTGTGGATACGCTTCGCCTGAGAAAAACGCAGGCCAGGCATTCACGCGGCCGCAGCCCTGATGGTTCCGCTACCTGGAAAGTGTACACCGCACCGACCCCCAATGCTTCCAATACCGGCACGGCCTATGACGGCTATGCGCCAACACCCCTGCTAAGCCCGGGCCCCGGATTTTACAGCTCAGGGCAAAGCATTTCCATTTCGGTTCCGCCTTCTTCCGGCCTTACGGTATATTACACCACCGATGGCTCAGAGCCCACCACCTCGTCTGCGGTTTATGCGGCCACGCCTGTGAGTACGACGTCCACAACAGTTGTCAGGGCCTATGCGGTGAGCAGCAATGCCAGCATCCTGCCAGGCTTCATGGAAACCAATACGTATTTTATAAATGAAAACATCAACGCGCAGTATGGCGTAGTGTCTATCAGCGGGGGCGCCAAGCTCAACCAGTTGATGAACGGAACGCAAAACAACCCGCCCACCCATTTCGAGTATTTCGACAACAGCACTTTTATTACCGAAACCTACGGCCTCTCCAACAAGCACGGGAACGACTCCTGGGCCTACGACCAGCGCGGGATCGATTTTGAGACCAAAGATGATTACGGTTACAATTACGCCCTGCTGCATAAATTCTTTACCGATTGGAAAATGGGGAAGAGCAAGCGCAAGGAATTTCAGCATGTGATCCTGAAGGCGGCGGCCTCTGATAACTTTCCCGGCGATAAGCCCGGCGTAGCCTGCCACATGCGCGACGCTTTCGTGCAGAGCTATTGCTTCCGCAAAGAGCTGGAGATCGACGGTCGTCGGAATAAACATGTCATTACCTTTGTCAATGGCCAATACTGGGGCATTTATGAGCTGCGGGAGGCCTTTGAAACCGATTACACGGATTACTATTACGATCAGCCGAAAGATAGTATCGACAACCTTGCCTACTGGGGAAGCCTGCAGATCAGGGATGGCAGCGACACCGGCTGGGTGAACCTCTACAATTATGTAATGGCCAACCCGATGACGAATGCAACAGCCTATGCTTATGTAGATAGCAAGCTCAATTTTAAAAGCCTCATTGATTATATGATCTACAACTCCTATGTGGTGAACTCCGATTTCATCAACTGGAATACCGCCTGGTGGAGGGGCCGGGCGAAGCTGGGTGATAAAAAGAAATGGCGCTACTGGAACTGGGACATGGATAATGTGTATGACCTCGGCGAGAATTTTTCGGGGATCCCGACAACAGGCATGGAGGCCGATCCCTGCGCTTACGAAAGCACGTTTCATAATGCAGGGCCCAATAAAGGCCATCCCGATATGTTGGAAAAGCTGATGGCTAACCCGGCTTTTAAATCCATGTACATCAACCGCTACGCCGATCTCCTGAATACAGCCCTGAAATGCGACAGCATCCTGGATCAGTTCTATTATTTCAAAAGTATCCTCACACCCGAAATGCCGCGCCACGTTGCCAAATGGGGCAGCGGCTCCACGCTCGCCCAGTGGAATAAGAATATGGATACGCTGCAAAGCAAGATCACTCAGCGTTGCTCTTTCATTGAGCAGAAGATAAAAGACTGCTATCATGTGACCGGGCCCTACCAGATTGCCGTAAACGTGCTCCCTGCCGGCAAAGGCGAAGTGAAGCTCAACAGCATCTGGCTGCCCAATTACGTGTGGAGGGGAAATTACTTCGGGGGAGTGAGCATGAGTTTTGAGCAGCGGGAGCTGGACGCCGCTAATTATGAATTCGATCACTGGGAATTTAAGCGGCATACACCTTCGCCTTCCACCACGCGCGATACGGTAACGATCAACTTCACACAAGCGGATACGGTGATAGCCCATTACAAGGCCAAAGAAAAAAAGATTGAGGAGATCCTGAAAGAAGGCGATACCGATGTGATGTTTCCTACGGCCTTTACGCCTAATGGCGATGGCAACAACGATGTGCTCTTTGCGCTGGGCGGTCTGCGCGCCACGGATATCTCCATTGAGATCTGGAACCGCTGGGGGCAGCTTGTGTTCAGTACCAACGATCTCTCTAGAGGCTGGGATGGAAACTTCAATGGCACACCGGCGCACACCGGCGTGTATGCCTACCTGATCAAATTTACCAGTTTAGAAGGCGATAAAAAACGCGCGAAGGGGAATGTGACCTTGTTGCGATAACTCTCAAACATCACGCCTATGAAAACCTATTTCTCATATCTGCTGATGTTGTGCACGTTTGCCGCGTCAGCCCAGGATATTCACTTTTCCCAGATCCAGGAATCGCCCTTGTGGCTTAATCCTGCCAATGCCGGTTTTTTCAACGGCTATTTCCGGGCTGTGGCCAACTACAGGAACCAATGGGCCTCGATGGGAAATGCCTATCAGACCATGGCTCTCAGCATCGATGGCAATGCGCTTAAAGTAAGGAAGAATAAGGCCTATGCAGGATTGGGTTTGTTTATCTTCAACGACAGGGCCGGCGTGGCGAAGATCGGGACCACGCAGGCGCAACTTCATGCCAACGCGATTGTAAAGGCCAGTAAGAACAGTAAAATTGCAGGGGGGATTTACCTTGGCCTCAACCAGAACAGCGCGACCTATTCAGCGCTGACCTATGGCAACCAGTACAATGGGAAGGAGATCGATCAATCACTGGCCACAGGCGAAACCGTGAATTACATCTCCTTTGTGAATTCGGATGTGGGCGCGGGCGTCAACTACGAGTATTCTTCGGCTACAAGCGATATGACCCGGGATGACATTTTCAGCCTGAAGATCGGAGCGGCGGTACATCATATCAACAGGCCGGTCCAGCGTTTCAGCACCGGTTCGGTGTACCGTGTGCCCATGCGCTTTGTGGGCAATGTGCAGGCTCGCATCGATATCAGGAATACCAAACTGTCGCTGCTGCCCAGCCTCGTGTATTTGCAGCAGGCTTCTGCTATGGAGATCATTGCGGGCACACACCTGCGCTTCCGGTTTAAGAACGGCACCAAGCTCACCGGCAACAAAACAGAAGCAGGCCTGAACGTGGGCCTGTATTACAGGTTCAATGATGCCATTGTGCCACAGGTAAACCTCGACATGGGAAAATATGCCATTGGTGTTTCCTATGATTACAATATTTCCAGATACAGCCAGGTCAGCAAGGGCATGGGTGGATTCGAAGTCTATCTCAAATTCATGACTTTGGACGATGCTCTCTTTAAACGTAAGAGAGAGCATGGTTTAAATTGATTTTTCCGGTGAATGTTATGGTTCGGGTTTTGAGCCGGTGCCGCGTGAGCGATCGTCGTGAAAACCTGACAGCCACAACGCGTCGTGGCCGGCACGCCCGGATTTAGATAGCTGAGGCATCACAACCTGTAGAAATGAAATAGCCGGCGTTATTCAGCTTCTTGCTGTATTCTGTATTCTCCGCAGAATATTAATTACATTTAGCCTTCCAAAATACTTCCGGTGCATTCTCTATGGTCACATAAAAAGAAACTGCTTTTAGGGGTGCTGCTATTGGCAATGGCATTGGGCTTTTTATGCTGCCTTCCCGACCCCCTGTTTTCCGATTCCTATTCGGTTGTATTGAATGATAAAAAGGGCGGCCTGTTATCTGCGAAGATTGCGGCCGACGGGCAGTGGCGCTTTCCGGGGGCCGGGAGTACGAACCCAAAATTCAATTGCAGCCTGCTGATGTTCGAAGATCAGTATTTTATGGAGCACCCGGGTGTCAATCCTGTTTCTGTGTGGCGCGCCTTCCGGCAGAACAGCAAAGCGGGGAAGATTGTGAGCGGCGGAAGCACCATAACCATGCAGGTAGCAAGGCTCATCCGCAAAAATCAAAAGCGGACCTATGCCGGAAAACTCCTGGAGCTGGTGATGGCGCTTCGCCTGGAGCTCACACATTCAAAAGCCGATATACTGAGTTTGTATGCTGCACATGCGCCTTTCGGTACCAATGTGGTAGGAGTGGAAGCTGCCGCCTGGCGGTATTTCGGGCGCGACCTTGCACAGCTTTCCTGGGCGGAATGCGCCACCCTGGCGGTGCTGCCGAATTCTCCATCCATCATTTACCCCGGGCGGAACTCCGGAAAGCTGAAGCAAAAGCGCGACCGCCTTCTCTACAAGTTATACAGCCTGCATTACTTCGACCGGGAAACCTATGAGCTATCGCTACGCGAGCCTCTGCCGGAGAAGCCTTACCCACTGCCCAACAAAGCAAGGCACCTGCTGAACAGAGCCCTGAAGGAAACGCCTGGGCAAAACCAGTTTAATACCACCATCGATCCGGAGCTCCAGGAAAGGCTGCTGGAGATTGTTTCCAGGCACGGCGAGCGCCTGAAACAGAATGAGGTGCATAACCTCTGCGCCCTGGTACTCGATGTGAATAGCAACGAGGTACTATCCTACATTGGTAATACGCCGTTGAAAGACCGTGAGCCGCATGGCGAAGATGTGGACGTGATTATGGCTGACCGCAGTACGGGAAGTCTTTTAAAGCCTTACCTCTATGGCTTTATGCTCAACGATGGGCAGCTGATGCCAAATGTGCTGGTGCCTGATATCCCGACACAGATCTCCGGTTATGTTCCGCAGAACTTTGATTTTACCTATGATGGTGCAGTGCCGGCAAAGCAGGCGCTCGCCCGCAGCCTCAACATTCCGGCCGTGAAGCTTTTGCAGGAATACGGAATTCAGAAATTCCTGGACCGCCTGAGGCAGCTGGGCCTGAGCTCTATGAACCGCCCTGCCGACAACTACGGCCTGTCGCTTATCCTCGGCGGCGGCGAGTCGAAACTGTGGGATATGTGCAGCGCCTATGCCGCGATGGCAAAGACCCTGAACCGCTATAACGGTTCGCATACTTACCTTGCCTCGGATTGGAAAAAGCCGCATTACCTGGAGCAGGCTGAGGGCAGGCCCGGCAGAGAAAAGTCGGCCGATCCGCTGATCTCGGCTTCGGCGATATGGCTTACTTTTGAAGCGATGGCAGAAGTGGGCCGCCCCGACATCGACGCCAGCTGGAAACGCCTGGGCAATGCGCAGAAGATCGCCTGGAAAACAGGCACCAGCTTTGGCTTCCGCGATGGCTGGGCCATAGGCATTACCGGTCGCTATGTGGTAGGCGTATGGATCGGGAATGCCGACGGCGAGGGACGTCCGGGACTGACGGGAATCTCTGCGGCCGCGCCGGTCCTGTTCGAAATTTTTGGTGTGCTGCCGAAATCAGACTGGTTCGGCATGCCGGCTTCTGATTTGCGGCAGGTGAGCGTTTGTACACAAAGTGGCTGCCTGCCGTCGCCGCATTGCCCCGATCTCAGAAAAGAATGGATACCGAAGCAAAGCCATGCCGCTCTCATCTGTAAGTACCACCAGCTCATTCACACAGATGCTTCCGGCCGGTACCGTGTTACAGATCAGTGTGCATCGCCCCTCGAAATGAGATCCCTGCCCTGGTTCGTGCTTCCACCCACTCTGGAATATTACTATAAGATCAAAAATCCGTCCTACAAAACATTACCACCCTACAAACCGGGCTGTGAGCCGGCGATAGAGCGCTCAATGGAAATGATCTATCCAAAGCCCGGCACCGTGATCTATATTCCTTACGAGCTCAGCGGCGAGCAGGGTAAAACGGTATTGGAGATTGCGCACCGCAATCCTTCCAATGTGGTTTTCTGGCACCTCGATGGCGTGCTGATTGGTACCACAAAGGAAATCCACCAGCTGGGGGTAGCACCCGCCAAAGGGAAACACCTCCTCACGGTTTCCGATAATACCGGGGAAACGCTGACGATCCCTTTTGAGGTTGTGAGTGAGAAAAAAACAGGCGATAGGTAGGCATGAGACACAGGTAGTGAGATTTGAGTAGGGAGGCATGAGATATGAGTAATGAGATTTGAGTAGTGAGAAAGAATCAAATCTCACATCTCACTACAAATTACTCGGTACTTTTAATGTTAATTCCAGTCCTTTTTTGTTGAAAAAGTTTTCATGATCCCACACAATAGTTCTTTACTTTTGAATGATGGCAGTATCAGAGGAAAAAGAAACCGAAAAATTATTTTATTCCATTGGGGAAGTGGCGGCGATGTTCGATGTGAACACCTCGTTGATCCGTTTTTGGGAGAAAGAATTCGATGTGATCTCTCCTTCCAAAAATAAAAAAGGCAACCGCCTCTTTACCAAAAAAGACATAGAGAACTTCAAGCTCATCTTTCATTTCGTGAAAGAGAAAGGCTATACGCTGCAGGGAGCTAAAGATAAACTCAAAGGCGGTCTTAAAGAATCCGATCAGGTAAAAGCTGAGGTGATTGATAAGCTGAAGCAGATCAAAACCAAACTACTCAACCTGAAAGATTCGATAGAGTGAATGCCGCTTTCTGCCGGAAGTCTTTATTTTATCATTTGTTTCGATCCACCATGTTCCTTTCTCTTCGTTCCTTTATTGCAGTTGCTTTTTTAAACTTTCTTTTGCTTTCAACGCAACCTGCGGCTGCGCAGGACTTTCCTCCCGAAACCTATCGGCAGCTGGATTCCCTGCACCGCGTCGTCAATTCGAATAGCCACGACACCGCCAAAGTATTGGCGATGATCCAGATCGGGGATATCTATGCGGTGAGCAATATGGATACCTCCCTGCGCTATTGCAGAAAGGCAGAATTGCTTTCCGAAAAAACAGGCTATAAGAGCGGCCTTAGCAGCTGCTATAACCTGTTGGGGTATGTGCTGACTGAAAAAGGAAACATGGATTCCGCCCTCATTTATTTTTTAAAAAGTATCCGCATCGATCAGAGCATCGGTGAGATCAAAGGCGCCGCCAACGGCCTGCTTAATATCGGAGCGATCTACTATCAGAAAGGGGATGTGATCAAAGCCCTTGATTATTATTACGAATCGCTGGCGCTGCATGAAAAGATAAGCGATAAGAAAGGCATCCTTAACAGTACTTACAATATCGCTGCCTTATTATATGCGCAGGGACAAAAGGATAAGGCCAGGGCTTATTATTTCAGGTGCCTTAAACTTGCCCGCGAACTCAAAGACAATGAATTCATCAGTGAGTCCATCACCAACATTGCCACGATTTACCGGGACGACTTTTTTACGCTCCTCGAAAAAAACGCCAGCATGGATTCCGTCATGTCCTATCGTTCCAAAGTGTTGCTCTATTACAATTCAGCTTTGCAGCACAACAAGCAACATAATTTTTTGCGCTTCTATGCCCGCGATCTTTACGGGCTTGCAGGCACCTATCACCGTTGCTTTTTTTATCTGAAAACGCATCAATATCCCCAGGACACGGTCCAGGCGACGTTCAACAAGACGATGAGCTATTATGAGCAATCCCTGAAGATTGCCGAAGAGAACAACTACCGGCAATTGCAGGCAAACAATATGCGCAGCATGGCGAGCCTCTACCTGCTCATCGATGATATTCCGCATGCCGAAGCGTTGGCGCTCAAAAGCTTTAACATCTCGAAGGCGCTGAAGGTGATGGGCAACGTGCGGCAGGCGTCGGACGTCCTTTACCGGATCTACAAAAAAAAGAAAGACTATAAGAATGCTTTGCTCATGCATGAGCAGTACATGAACCTGACCGACAGCCTTCTCAATGAGGAGACAAAGAGCGCCAGCATGCGCAAGCAGTATGGCTACGAGGCGGAGAAGAAAGAGCAGGAGAACGTGGTCCTGACCCAAAAGAACGAGATCCAGCAGCTGGAGCTTTCGAGGAGAGGCTATGTGCTGTATGGCATGGGTGCCCTGATCCTTGCTGTAGTGGCTTTTTCCTTTATGTTCCTCCGGCAAAACCGGATCATCACCCGCCAGAAAACCATGAAGCTCGAACAGCGCCTGCTACGGAGCCAGATGAACCCACATTTCATCTTCAATTCACTGACGGCTATTCAGAGCTTTATCTATAAGAACGAGCCGAAGGAGTCGGGTAAGTACCTTGCGGCTTTTGCGAAACTGGTGCGGGCCATCCTGGAGAACTCGCGCGAGGAATACATCACGCTTTCGAGGGAGGTCCAGTGGCTCGATAATTACCTGAAGCTGCAACAGCTGCGCTTCGAAAATAAGTTTGATTACACCATCCGGGTACCCGAAGACATAGATCTTGAAACAACGCTCATCCCGCCAATGCTGACGCAGCCCTCTATTGAAAATGCCCTGGAGCACGGGCTGAAAAACATTGACTACAAAGGCTTTGTGGATGTGGAATTCCGGAAAGAGAATAACTTCCTCATTGTGAGCGTCAAAGACAACGGTGTGGGTATTTCTGCACCCGCTGTGGATGCGCCCGCCGCCGCTAAAGGCGATAAGCATACATCTTTGGCGACCATCATTACCAAAGAGCGCCTTGAGCTGCTCAATAAGCGTAAACTCAGGAAGATCCGTTTCGAGATCAGTCCTGTGGAACCGAAAGGCACCTTAATTACTTTTTCAATCCCTTTATAATCTGTACCTTTGGGGTCGATTTACATTCGACTTATGATACGTGCATTGATTGTTGATGATGAAAAAAGGGCGAGGGAAGCTGTTCGGGAAGTAATAAAACTCTATTGCCCGGAGATAAGTTCAGTATACGAGGCAGACTCCGTATCATCTGCCATCGATCAGATCTCTGAACGGAGCCCCGACCTTGTATTCCTGGATGTTGAACTGCAGGACGGAAACGGCTTTGACGTCATTAAAGCCATTGGCGATAAAAAAATCAATGTTATTTTCGTAACAGGCAGCGAGGAGTTTGCCATCAAAGCATTTAAGGTTTCCGCGCTCGACTATATTCTAAAACCCGTTGATCCCGACGAGCTGTCGGCAGCCGTGGCATCAGCCAGGGAAAAAATAAATGCCGGAAAACTATCCGAGCGGATGGATGTGCTGATGAAGAACATGGAAAGCATGTCGCAGGGCATCAAAAAAATTACCCTCAAAACTTCGGACAGCATTCACGTCGTTAATATTTCAGACATTGTATACTGCGAGGCCGACCGCAATTACACGAACTTTCATTTGCTGAACGGTAAAAAGATCCTGGTGTCAAGGTCGCTTGGCGAATATGAAGAGATGCTTCCCGAAGACACATTCCTGAGGGTGCACCAGTCTTTCCTGGTCAATATGCAGCATATCAGCCGTTACGACAGAACAGACGGCGGTTTCCTGGTGACGGTCAACGACAAGAGTATCCCTGTTTCCACCCGTAAAAAGGATCAGCTGATCAACTACCTTTCCGGGCTTTGATCTTTAAAGGGGATTCCGGTATCTGCCGGAGGCTTCTCTTTGACAGATTTCTGCTGTTTTGCAACGAATAATCATTGTTTCCCTACGGATGTACATTGGCGAAAAGGAAGCCTGAAATTCTCTTTAGTTTTGTGATGTTGCTGCAACAAAGCAGGATCAGTGAAAAAACAACAACAGTTATGGGATTATTTCAGACAATCAAAAGCAAATTAGGCATCGGTGGCGTTAAAGTGGTTTTGGAGGTTCCCGGCCAGGTATCCAAGGCATCGGAGCGTATCAGCGGGAAAGTGATCCTCACGACCAAAAGCGAGCAGGAGGTAACGGAGATCGAGATCTCCCTGAAAGAAGAATACACCACCGGCAGGGGTGATGATAAAACCACCAAGGAGTTCACTTTAGGTGAGCTGAAAATGCCGGTAAGCTTTACCATCAGGCCGGGAGAGACCAAGGAAATTCCTTTTGATCTCAATTTTAAGCTCATTAAATCCAATAGCGATGATCTGCGCGAAAAAGGAGGAGCCATGGGCGCTTTAGGCTCTATGGCTGCTTTTGCCAACGCCGAAAAATCGGAATATACGGTGGAGGTGCATGTAGACGTGAAGAGCGCAGCGCTGGATCCGATGGATGAAAAAGACATTAAGCTGGTTTGATAAGAGATGTGTTAGTGAATAAAATAAATGTGGGTATCATTCTCCAATGAAAAAGACGAATTACAAAGGAGAATAAAGCAGAATCCGGTTGTGTATGCGACCGGATTTTTGTTTTTCCGGATCGCCATGCCTGCTCCTGCTTCAGGCGATAGAGGCTGTTGGCGGAGGCAGGCCCTGCGCCAGGGATTGCAGCGGAAATCCTGCGCGCCTGTTCTGCGCGCGCAGATTGTAGCGTAAAGCCCGGCAGGCGCCCAAAAAGGAATTGTGACATTAAACTCATCACCATCAAATGGCATCCTCTTTAATGTCAATTTATTACTGGAACGGCGCTTGTGTTGAGCAGAACGGATAAAAAAATGAAAGAGCGGACGGTAGCCCACAGGGAGGTAGTTTATTCGGCTAATTTCTGTAAATTTAAACCATGACATTAAACAGAAAAGAGGCACCCGCATTTAAAACGATCGATAAGATAGCCATACAGCAGGCTGAACACCACCGGCTGGACAATGGAATCAGTGTATACACTGTCAGCAGCGGCTCCCAGGAGCTTACCAAGATAGAATTTATTTTTAAGGCGGGCATGTACTACCAGGACCAGACCCTGGTGGCTTCGGCAGCCAATAACCTGCTGGAAACAGGGACGAAAAGCTATACGGCCAATCAGATCTCCGACGGGATCGACTTCTACGGCTCTTTTTTTGAATGCGCTGTCGACCAGGATTACGCAACGCTGGCACTGTTCAGCCTGAACAAATACCTCGACCAGAGCCTGCATTTTGTGGAAGAGATCCTGAAATACCCTACTTTTCCGAAAGATGAGTTTGATATTTACCTGTCCAACAAAAAACAAAAGCACCTGGTTAATTCACAAAAGGTGAATGTGCTGGCTCGCCGCCGCTTTACGGAATTGCTGTTTGGCGAAGATCATCCTTACGGGCGTGACGTGAAGACCGAAGATTTCGACCGACTGACGCTCGACCAGGTGAAGGCCTTTTACAGATCGCATTACCATTCGTCGAACTGCACCATTGTGGCCTCGGGCAAGCTGCCGGATAACCTGCTGGACATCCTCAACCGCTTTGTGGGACAAGCCACCTGGGGCGAGATCCAGCCGGTGGAAAAAGCATTGATAGCGCCTGAAACAACATCGCAACGGCAGCATTTCATTGAAAAGCCCGATGCTATCCAATCGGCTGTGCGTGTGGGCAGGGTCCTCTTCAATAAAAAAGATCCGGATTATTTTAAGTTCCAGGTGCTCAATACCATCTTAGGCGGCTATTTCGGTTCGCGCCTGATGACCAATATCCGTGAAGACAAAGGCTATACCTACGGCATTGGCAGCGGCCTGTCCTCGCTGGTAAACAGCGGTTACTTTTTCATTTCTACGGAAGTGGGAGCGGACGTGACCAACAATACTCTGGAAGAAATTTACAAGGAAATAAAATTGCTGCGCGAAGAACCGGTAGATGCCGAAGAGCTGGAAACCGTACGCAACTACGTGCTGGGCCAGTTCCTGCGAAGCGTGGACGGTCCGTATGCCCTGGCGGATAAGTTCAAAGCCATCTGGGAGTTTGGGCTCGGTTACGATTACTTCGACCGCTACTTTGAAGCGGTGAAAACGGTAACGCCGCAAGAGCTGATGGCACTCGCCAATACCTATTTGCAGGAAAAGGACCTTATAGAATTAGTAGTAGGTAAGAAATAGGCTGTGGCAAAGGTAATGATCATAGGGCCTGCATATCCGCTCAGGGGTGGTCTCGCAACCTTTGATGAGCTGTTCTGCAAGGCGTTCATCGGGCAGGGGCACCACTGTGAGATTATTTCTTACAGCCTGCAATACCCCGGCTTTTTATTTCCGGGAACAACGCAATACGATGCCAGTGGAAATGCGCCAAAGGATATTAAGATCCATACGCTCATCAATTCAGTGAATCCTTTTTCCTGGTTCAAAACTGCCCGTTTCATCAAAGCACAGAAACCGGATTTTATTGTGTTCCGCTTCTGGATCCCCTTTATGGCGCCGGCCCTGGGTTGCATTGCGCGCCTGGTACGGAAAAAAGGAATTAAAGTGTTGGCCATTACCGATAACGTGATCCCCCATGAAAAATTTCCGGCAAAGCGACAGCTGGCCAATTATTTCATCAAGGGCTGTGATGGTTTTGTGACGATGAGCAAAGCCGTGATGAAAGACCTGGAAGAGTTTACAACGACGCCGAACCGGAAATACCTTTTGCATCCCTTGTATACCTCTTTTGGAGAAAAGCTTGAGAAGGCGGCAGCACGCAGGGCCCTGGGCCTTCCGGAAGATGCATCCCTGGTGCTTTTCTTCGGACTCATCCGGAAATACAAAGGCCTGGATATGTTGTTGCAGGCTTTCGGTGAGCTGAAGTCAAGGCCAGGAATTAAGCTGGTGATTGCCGGTGAGTTTTATGAAGACCGGCAGCCCTACCTCGATCTGATCAAAGAATATGGTATCGAAGAGCAGGTGATCCTTCACGGGAACTTCATCGCCAATGAAGATGTGAAGCTGTATTTTTCTGCTGCTGACCTGGTAGCGCTTCCGTACAGGGACGCCACACAAAGCGGTGTCACGCAGGTGTCCTTTCATTTTGAAGTACCCACGCTGGTAACCAATGTCGGTGGCCTTGGAGAAATTATACCGAATAAAACAGCAGGCTATGTGGTAGAGCCAAACGGGAAGGCCATTGCAGGAGCCATCTCGGATTATTTCTCCAACAGCCGGATGGAAGCCTTTACAGAAGGCATGAAAAACGAAAAACAAAAATACGACTGGAAGATCTTTGTGGATGAAGTCGTGGATCTTTATAAAAAATTATAATCTTTAGTATTGCCCTGTCACGACATGTCGCGAGAATAGAAGGGTATATAAGCAACTGCCATGATCATACGAAGCAAAGCCCCTTTAAGGATAGGATTAGCCGGCGGCGGAACGGATGTATCGCCCTACAGCGATTTATACGGAGGCGCTATTCTCAACGCCACCATCGACCTTTATGCCTACGCCAGCCTCGAGCCATTGAACGATGGTACTATTGAGTTCTGCATCGATGGCACGGAGAAACACATTAAGCTAAGCTCCCAAAAAGAGCTGGAGCTTGTAGAAGGTTTTGAATTATTTATCGGTGTGTATAACCGCATCATCAAAAAATACGACCTGCAGCCCTTATCCTTCCGCCTCACGTCTTTTATTGAAGCACCGCAGGGATCCGGTCTTGGGACATCCTCTACCATCGTTGTGTCGCTGATTGGCGCATTCATGGAGTGGCTGAAGCTGCCGCTTGGTAAATATGACATTGCTCATCTCGCTTATGAAATTGAGCGCATGGATCTGAACATGAGTGGCGGCAAGCAGGATCAGTATGCCGCTACATTCGGAGGCGTCAATTTCATGGAATTCCTGGCCAACGACCAGGTGATCGTCAATCCCTTGCAGCTCAAAGACGAGATCCTGTACGAACTGGAATTCAACCTCCTCTTGTACTTTACCGCTACACAACGCTTGTCGGCTACCATTATCAACGAGCAGGTGAAGAATGTGAAAGATAAAAATGAAAAATCAGTGGATGCCATGCATAACCTCAAGGAGCAGGCCCAACAGATGAAAGACAGTTTATTGCGCGGGGAGCTTGGTAAAATAGGGGAGATCCTTCACTTCGGCTGGACCAACAAGAAGCAAATGGCCCACTCGATCAGTAACGAACTGATCGATAATGTGTATACCACGGCTATTACAACAGGCGCTACGGGTGGCAAGATCTCCGGCGCAGGCGGCGGGGGCTTTATGTTCTTCTATTGCCCGGCCGTTACGAAAGTAAAAGTGGCCAAAGCCATTGAGAACCTCGGTGGCCGCGTGCAATCCTTTAAGTTTACCCAACAGGGTTTAACCACCTGGACCAGTTTATAATTATTCTATAACAGAATAGGGTTGAAAATTAAAAACTTGAGACTTCGACTGACTAGGCCTGCCTCCAGGCATGATTGTATCGGAGTTGTTCTTAATTAGTTTTCCCTTTGTCATTCCCTATGCTCATGATGCGTCTTGGCGAACGGGCCAATAACCGCTGTTAGTCTGAAGCGCATGATAAGCAGTTTCATGAAAAAACCGCCACATGGCGTGGCGGTTTTTTTGTTTAAAGAAAGGGATCCGGATTACCAACATTCATCCAGGACTATCAAACCTGCTTCATGTTCCAACGTTGCTCAGGCATTGGTCTGTTCCCATCCCTTTTACTTAAAACAGAATTGATCATATCTACTGCAATTCGCTGACTGATTCGGCCACCACATTTAAGCTAAAAGGTTTCCAGTTTCCCCAGACTTCCACGGACTTTCCACGTTGCAAAGGTGTTTCGAGAATCGTGTGATCCGTCAGCTCCACCGTTCGGTGAAAGCCCTGGTCGTTCTGAAGGATCATGTAATGCGTTGTAAGCGCGAGAATCACGCCATGTGCTTTGGAAGCCTTGCCTTTTCCGCGCTTCCAGCCCTCGCCGCTGTTGAGGCGGTAAAGCTCGAAGCATATTCCGGCATATACGTTTACCGCATTATCCGGAACGCGCGCATCTCCCCGAAAACGGCCCGGAGGAAAATTGCTTCCCTTCAATTGCCTGATCACGTACACTGCATGGTACTTGTCAAAATCCTCTTTCCTGAATAAATACTCAACCACCGATTTGGTGCCGAACTCCCAACTCCCAAGGATTCGCAGATCCTGCCTGCCGATGATGGCATCCTTCGAGTCGAATTTTACCCGGTCTTTGATCCGCACAAACTCGTCGTAGGATTCTGCTGTGATGCAATCCCTGTTGGCCTGCCTGCCCATGACACAGGTAATCACATACAACATGAAAATAGTAGCCGGAATAGCCTTTATCCATTTGGAGATCGCCATGTTGAACACGATCAGGTACACGATCACGATAGGAATGTAGCTGATGATGTAGAGCCGGTTGGTCCATTCAAGGCCAATGAGCGGAGAGGCCAGAAAAAAGGCCGCAGCGATCATCGCAAAGGCGATCAACTTTTGATCTTTATCCGTTTTTTTCCGGTTCGCCAGGATCAGGATCAGGGCCAGCAAGGCCAGGAAATTGGTCAGCAGCAAGTGGATCGGGCTCAGGAAATTTTCGAGGCCATAACCGTTCAGCATCAGCAGGAATACCGGAAATTCGAAAACCTTGAAGGGAATGGTCATCAGCCTCTGAAAGCGCCCGCTGTCGTACATCGCAATCACCGTCATAGCAAGCAGGAAGGCAGCCAGGAAGAGCGTGTATTTTTTCCAGTGTAAAGAACGGAGTGCCTGCCTGTTGTAGAGTAGCCATGAAATTCCGCTAAGCAGGCTCAGGAAGATCAGCAGGGCGCAACTCCCGAAATGTGTGAGTGCACAAAGCAGCAACACCGTTCCCGCATAGAACGCATCTTTTTTCCGGGAGTATTTGATAAGCCGGATCATATAGTATACGTACAGAAATACCCAGATCACGGCCACGGCATTTTTTTGTAAGCCGTTTGCAAAAGCGCCGATCATGCTAAGGTTAATCACGGCAAAGGCTACCACGAGATAGCTTAATACGCCGGGCCTGTTGCCGGTTGCGCGCAGCTCTTTTGCAATGAGGAAAACAGGGATAGCAGCCAGGGGAGGTAGGATCACGTCTGTTGCTTTCACCGCGAGGATGATGCAATCCTGGTAAGAAGCCGCATGAAAAAAATTCAATACAGCCGCCAGAGCCGCCTGCACGATGAACAGCAGGGGCATATCCGGGTAAGCGAGCTGATGGTGTTCGAGGAGGCTCCGTACCTGTAACGGGTAATAGGGGCCGTCGCCTCCAATCAGTAAATAATTCCCCGGGGAAATGATCGTGTAACGGATCCAGGCCGCAAGAGCTATCAGCAGGATAACCGGAAGCCATGCCAGCGCTTTCGCTCCAAAGTGGCTTGTTGATTCTTTAAGTGCCATCATAAATTGAGTTGTATTTCTTTTTTAGCAGATGGCATGGTCATTCCAGGCCGGGCACATCAGCCGGTTGAGAAGGTTAGGAAAAACGTTTGTAAAGATCTGTCACGGAAAATATGACAGATCTTTATGGATATTGATAGGCCAGATTATGACATAGCCGAATCTACAGGAGGAACAAACTTGATGGTCTGTAGCATGTCCGGGGAGCGCTTATTCATAAGCTGTATAAAGCGGATATTGATCTGGAGCTGTGTGAGATTTCTCAGCACATTTGCCAGGGGCGTGCAGTAAAAATGGTGGATCTCCCAGGATTGAGTTACACCCGATTTCAGGTTCTTTTTGTCCGATAGGTCGATCAGGCTCACCGGCGTATTTAATTTCTCTTTCATCAGAAGATTGATCGTCTGCAGTCGCTCACGGAGCACTTTCAGGTCGGCACCCGGAACAGGATGATCGTCCAGGCTTCCGAACAGGACAATGGTTGGATCGTTATAATTATCAAGCTTTCCAAGCTCTTTGTAGTTGACGGTTTTTACCTGGATGTCCTCGGAAGAATTAATAAGTGATATTTTCAAAGCTTCTATCCTGTCGCAGGCTGCGTTACAGGCCTCGTTGAGTTTGTCATCCTTTGGTGGTGGCGCCATACAGGAGGTGAGCGACAGCTGCCGCGTTTGTTCGCTCATGGCAGCGTAACTTTCCTGCAAGTCCTGGTTCGTCACCTCGTTGGCATTGTCCTGGATGTAGGGTCTGCTGTTTACCAGCGTCAGGAAGAGGCCGCAACCCATGATCATGATGATGGTGCTGACGATGGTATTTATTTTTGATTCAGGATTTTTAATTCCTGAAAAGAAATACACAGGAATGTATACCAGCACCATCAGGGCCACGAAAACCGTCCCCATCAGGTTGGCTCCCGGCCAGTGCATCACTTTAAATAAAATTGCGAGGCTGATGAGAATCCCTGCAAAAGTTCCTATGCCAAGGATCAGCTTATCTTTGATGTTTTGTTTTTCTTTGACCCTGAGCGTAAACAGGAGCGGGATAAATATCAGGCTGGAAACAGCTATCCCCAGGATGATCAGGGCGCTTGCCCCCGGCCAGTGCATAAATTTGAAAAAGATGCCAAGACTCATGGCTGCAGCAGAAAACGTTCCACTGACGATCATTGTTTTTTTCATCGTGTAATAATTTTTAAACGTTAGTAATTGGAGGGTTTCTTCTTCAATCTCCCACAAGGCATCCTTGTAAAATGTTTTGACGGTTTTTTGATAGAAGCTCTCGAAGTCTCCGTTCTCTTCGAGATCATGTTCAATGATGCAACAGATATGATCCAATAGGTTTTGCTGCAGGCTTTCCATCTCAACGCCACGTGCACTGATGTCGTTGAGAATAAAATCTATCTGTTGCTCACTGATGCGGTACATGGTATGTTACTATTTCAGGTCAGGTGTTCCGGATTTCTGATTTTGGGTGCTTATGTGTTTTTACATATCAGCAACCGAAACATGAAACCCGAAATGTTTTAAGCAGTTTTCGGTTTGATGTCCAGTAAAAACTTCATCGTTTCCATAAAGTCGGCAAGCTCGCTCACTTTCTCTTTGGTTTTGTTTTTGCCGCTCGGGCTCAGGCTGTAATATTTCCGCACACGCTTCCCGATATATTCTGTTTCGGTGGTTACCAGCCCGTCGCTTTCGAGTGCATGCAAGGTTGGATACAGCGCGCCTTCCGTGATCTGGATCCTGTCGAAGGTGAGCTCTTTGACCCTTTGCGTGATCTCGTAGCCGTACATTTTTTTATTGTCGGCCAACAACTTGAGTACAATGGTTTTCAACGTGCCTTTAATGAGTTCTGAAGAATAGATCATGATCTTATAATAAATACTTAAGACAAAGATACATAAGAAAATTATGTATTTGATAATTAGGCTTAAAATTATTTTTAATTTGCTGCAAATCAATAGTTTAATTTATTGTGTGGTTTTTTGATTTTTGAAAATGAGCAGCTTATGTGGGCGACCCTTCGGCCGGGCTGCTCCGGGCTCCGCTTCGCTTCGGCCTCCCCGCCCGCAAAGAGCAGGCGGGCTGCGGGGCTAAACCCTGTGCATCCCTGTCGCGGGTTCATACCCTGGATAGCATTCATCCGTAATTTCTGAGCAGATATTAACAGCCTGCCCTCGCCATTTTTCTTATTTCGTAACTTTAAAGGGTTATGACAGAAGAAGTAATTTTGAATGAAGCGAGTTTCAGTCCCAGGGTAAAAACCTATATTTTTTTCGTGGTTCTGGTGTTCCTGTTCAGCACGGTTATCGGCATCCTGCTCGTCCCGTTCTGGGTTCTTGGGGTAGGGCAGTGGTTGAGCGGGAAATATTTCAAAACCCTTTCATGCCGGATTACCAACAAAAATCTGAAATTTTCCAAAGGGCTTATTATCCATATCGAAAAAACGATCCCGCTCGAAAACATCCAGGACCTGTCTTTTGTCGGCGGGCCTGTGCTCAGGTATTTCGGGCTCACACTCATCCGCATCGAAACGGCCGGTGGCGGTGGCGGCCATCATAATCAGAACATGATGAGCATGTTGGGGATCAATCACGCAGAGCAATTCAAAACAGAGATCCTGCAGCAACGCGAAAAAATAATCCGTGAAAAACACGGCTATGCCTCTGCAAACCCGGTGGGCCAGGGAATTTCCTCTTCGAACTTAAACGACTCACAATTGTTGGTGGATATAAAAAATGAGCTCATCGGGATCCGGAAGGCCCTCGAAAACAAGGCCCACTAATCACCAAACACTAATCACTTTTTTACAAGGATATGTTCTTAATATTTGATACAGAAACAACCGGTTTACCACGCAATTATAATGCACCCTTAACCGATTTTGATAACTGGCCGCGGATGGTGCAGGTTGCCTGGCAGCTGCACGATGCCAAAGGGAACCTGATCAACAGCAATTCCATCATCGTGAAGCCCGAAGGCTACACCATTCCTTTTAATGCGGTTCAGATTCACGGGATCACCAATGAGCGCGCCCTCGAGGAAGGGCAGGACCTGAAAGCTGTGTTGCAGGAATTTGTCGATGCGGTAAGCCAGGCAAAATACCTTTGCGGGCACAACATCGAGTTCGATTACAACATTGTAGGGGCGGAGCTCCTGCGCTGCGGCATGGAAAATGTGCTGACCGCGAAGCCGCCTATCGATACCAAGAACGACCAGACCACGGAGTTCTGCGCTATTCCCGGCGGACGCGGCGGAAAGTTCAAATGGCCGACCTTAACGGAGCTCTACGGCAAATTATTCAACGCTACGTTCGAAGAAGCGCACAACGCGGCCTTTGACGTCCTTGCAACCGGCAAGGTGTTTTTTGAGATCATTAAAAGAGGGATCACACGCGTAGCAGAGCTAACGGTTGCCGATCTGCCTCTCATCAATTACCAGGCTCCCGATCTGTCGGCGCTGTACCAGCACGAGCAAGCCTGGAAAGAGCGCAAAAATCAGAAAGCAGGGACCGGAGGGCAGAAAACAGAAACGCAGATCAGCTCAACAGCGATCGCGAACCTGCAATACGCCCACCTCCACAACCATACCCAATTCTCTGTGCTCCAGTCTACCGCCGATGTAGCCGACCTCGTCAAAAAAGCAGCGGAGTATAACATGCCGGCTGTAGCGCTCACCGATCATGGAAACATGTACGGAGCCTTCCTCTTCTGGCAGTCTATCGACAAGCAGAACAAAGGGATCAAGGCACACAATGAGGCCATTGACAAAGGCGAGAAGCAGGGGGAGAAAAAAAACGAGATCAAATGTGTGATCGGTTGCGAGTTATACATCTGCAAGGATCATAAAGATAAAAGCAAGCAGGATAACGGATTCACCCAGGTGCTGATCGCGAAGAGCAGGTTAGGGTATCAGAACCTCTCGAAGCTGAGCTCTACGGGCCTCATCGACGGCTTTTACTATGTGCCGCGCATCGATAAGGACCTGCTGGTAAAATACAAGGAAGGGCTGATCGCCACCACAGGCTCCCTCTCTGCCGAAATCCCGAATCTGATCCTGAATGTGGGCGAAGATCAGGCAGAGGAAGCCTTCGTTTGGTACAAAGAGCAATTCGGCGACGATTTTTATGTGGAGCTGAACCGCCACAACCTGCCGGATGAGAATCACGTGAACGAGGTCCTGTTGAAATTTGCGGCGAAGCATAATGTCAAATATTTTGCAGCCAACAGCAACTACTACCTGGATAAGAACGGATACGACGCACACGACATCCTGCTATGTGTGAAAGACGGAGAAAAGAAAGCAACGCCGGTAGGCCGTGGCCGGGGATTCCGCTATGGAATGCAGAACAAGGAGTTTTATTTTAAATCGCCGAAGGAAATGATCGAGCTCTTTGCTGATATGCCGGAAGCCATTGAAACCACGCAGGAGATCGTGTCCAAGATCGAGCAGTTCAAGCTCGGCCGCGATATCTTATTGCCGAAGTTCGAGATCGCTGCCTCCTTCATCGAAACCAATGAAGCGGAGATCCAGGCATCGCACCAGCGCATCATCGCTTTAAAAGAGCAAAGCTGGATCGACAAGAAGTTATCGGAAGAAGCCATCGAAGCCCAAAAGGCAGAGATGCGGGTGATCGCAGAACAGTTCATCTACATGTCGCATCTCACCTGGCAGGGCGCGCACAAGCGTTATCCCGATATGCCTCCCGAAACCAAAGAGCGCATTGAGTTTGAACTGGCTACCATCGAGCGGATGGGCTACCCGGGTTACTTCCTCATTGTGGCGGACTTTATTTCCAAAGCGCGCGAAATGGGCGTGTCCGTTGGGCCGGGTCGTGGATCGGCTGCCGGCTCCGCGATTGCCTATTGCTTATGGATCACCAATGTGGATCCGATCAAGTTCGATCTCCTCTTCGAAAGGTTCCTGAACCCAGACCGTATCAGCATGCCCGATATTGATATCGACTTCGACGACGAGGGCCGCGACAGCGTGATCAAATATGTGATCGATAAATACGGCTTCAACCAGGTAGCGCAGATCATTACTTACGGTACGATGGGCGGGAAGTCCGCGATCCGCGATACAGCGCGGGTGCTTGACCTTCCGTTGCCGGATGCCGACCGTTTGGCGAAATCATTTCCCGACAGTCTCGATGCCGAACTGAAAGCCCTGTTGAAACCCGGGGGCATTGATGAAAAATATTTAGATAAAATTCGCGATAAACGCGAGGTGGTAGAGCAGTCGCACAACTTCAGGAAGCTGGCCGAAGAGAAAACACCGGAGGCCGATGTGCTGAAGCAGGCCTATGAGCTCGAAGGCTGCCTGCGCAATACGGGGATCCACGCCTGTGGGGTGATCATCACTCCCGACGATATGGTGAAGTTCGTGCCCGTAACCAAAGCCAAGGACAGCGACATGCTCGTCACGCAGTTCGATAACTCCGTGGCGGAAAGCGCAGGTTTGCTAAAGATGGACTTCCTCGGTTTGAGGACCTTAACGATCATCAAAGATGCGCTGCGCTTTGTGAAGCAGAACCATGGCATCGATATCGACATTGACGCGATCCCGCTCGACGATAAAAAAACCTATGAATTATTTCAGCGCGGCGAAACCAATGGCGTGTTCCAGTATGAAAGTGCCGGGATGCAAAAGTCGCTGAAAGAGCTTAAGCCCGATTCATTCAACGACCTGATCGCGATGAACGCCTTGTACCGCCCGGGGCCGCTGGCATACATTCCTAACTACATCAACCGTAAGCACGGCAGGGAAGAAGTGCAGTTCGACCTCGAAGGCATGGATGAGTACCTGGGAGAAACGTATGGCATTACCGTATACCAGGAGCAGGTTATGCGTTTGTCGCAGAAGCTGGCCAACTTTACCAAGGGCGATGCCGATACCCTGCGTAAGGCGATGGGTAAAAAAGACAGGGCCACACTGGATAAAATGAAAGGCAAATTCATCGACAACTGCAAGGCCAATGGCCATGATACCGTGGTTGCCGAAAAAGTGTGGAAAGACTGGGAAGCCTTTGCGAGTTACGCCTTCAACAAGTCGCACTCGACCTGCTATGCCTATGTGGCTTTTCAAACGGCATACATCAAGGCGCATTACCCTTCGGAGTTCATGGCTTCTGTGTTGAACCATTCCGGAAGTATTGAGAAAATATCGTTCTTCATGGAAGAATGCAAACGTATGGGCATTAAAGTGCTCGGGCCGGATGTGAACGAAGGCTTTGCTAAATTCAGCGTTATCGAAGGAGGCAGCGACATTCGCTTCGGCATGGGCGCTATCAAAGGAGTAGGCGAGAACACCGTAAATGCGATCATCGAGGAGCGGAACGCCAACGGTAAATTCACATCGGTATTCGATCTGGCAAAACGCCTCGACAGCAAAGCGATCAATAAAAAGTCCATCGAGGGACTGGCACTGGCCGGAGCTTTTGATGCCTTTGAGGGCGTGCACCGCGCCATGTTCTTTACCGTCGACCTGATGGATGGTACCACGCTCACCGATCGCATGATCAAGTACAGCAACCAGATGAGCCTTGGCAACGATACCTCGCAGGCCAGCCTCTTTGGTGGCGACGATGCCGTGGAAATTACAGAGCCGCAGCTTCCATCCAAAGTAGAGCCCTGGGGCAAGCTGGAAGAGCTGGCCAGGGAAAAAGAAGTCGTAGGCTTCTTCATCTCCGGGCACCCGCTCGATCCGTATAAGCTCATCATCGAGCATAAGTGCAGCGCTAACTGCGCTCAGCTGAAAGCCGGCCTGGAGCCATTCAAAGGCAAGGACGTGACCTTTGGCGGCGTCATCACCGGTTCGGAACAACGGATGAGTAAAACAGGAAATGCCTTCGGAAAGCTCATCATCGAGGATTATCAGGGCTCCGTAGAGATCATGCTGTTTGGAAAAGATTTTGTGGAGTATAATAAATTCATGGTGAACTCGCTTTTCGTATACGTGAAAGCCAAGATCCAGGAGCGCTACAACCAGCCCGGAAGCCTGGAGCTTAAGATCCAGAAGATCGAGTTGCTGGAGAATGTGAAGGAAAATATCTTCTCATCGATGAAGCTGAAGATGGACATCAGCGCCATCAATGAAGAGATGATCGGTAATATCGAAACGATCTTCAATGCCTCGCAGGGCAAATGCAGCGTGGAATTTTTTGTGGAAGACCCGGCTGAAAACATCAGCGTGAAGCTCTTTTCCAAGTCGCAGAAAATTGCGGTAAGCACCGACCTGATGAATGAGCTGGACAAGATCGGCAATTTGACGTATGAACTGACTTAAAATAACATTGTGTCTGCGTAAGCTACTGTCCAGCGTTGGAGCGTAACATAGAGTGTTTTCATGTATTATTTTTGAAGTATTATCTTATGAAGTTATTTTCGAAAGTCCTTTTTAGCGCATGCCTTGTTTCAGGAATGTTTTATGCATGCAATAAGAAAAAGGCTGAGGTAGAGCCTCCATTATCTGTAAATACAGGTTCGGGCACCGTAAATATGGTGTGCTACGGTAAAGGCACAAACACTTACTTGCCCCTGGATTCATTGAATGCCTGGAATTACGACTATAAGGTGAATGGCGTCGATCAGAATGATGCGCCTTCTCCACGCGTGGTTGGCTTTGTTACCATTAATTCACTCAGGTATGCCAAAGTGAAGGATAGGATCCTCACGATGTATTACCGAACCGATCCTGCAACGAATGATATTTACTGCTATGATGGCTGGGGAACGGAATACCTTGAGATCCCCGGAAATCCTGTTCTGAACCAGACATGGGCCACAAACACATCGACCTCGCGGAGAGTAAGTAATTTGTCGGCGACAATAACGACCTCCAAATGCACGTATACCGGTTTGCTCGAAATTTCTGAAATGATTGGCAATGCTACAGTTACAGGATTGTGGTACTATAAAAAGGGACTGGGCCTTGTTTATGCTGCAAGCCCCGGCGGGACTCCCGTAAAGCAATCGCTGATTAGTGTGGATTTGAAATAGCGCGTTTCCGGGGCACGAGCGCCCTGGTAAAGCAATCGCTGATAATGTTGTCCATTGAAACGCCGGGCTCAGCCGCTTTTCTTTTCGTATTTCTTTTTAGCCGCTTTCTTTTTAGGCAGTTGTTCCTCGATGCGCTCAATAGCCCTGGTCAGCTTTAGGATGAGATGCGCCAGATCCGCCACTTCCGATTTGGTGGCGTAGCCAAATTCCGCTTTCGCTTCTTTTACCGGGCTTGACAAGGTTTGTTCGTAATAGCTGAAAAAATCGTAATTCAGGACATGGCCGATGGCTTGCAGCTGTCCCGTATCAATGGTTTCCTTTTCGAATATCTTATAAGCGCTGTTCCGGCTCAGGTTAATACTTTTAGCAAAGTCGACAACACTAAGCGGAGTCTGATCCAGCACTTCCCGGATCTTCTTCCCGATATGGATCTTAACTTTAGCCATTGAAGCAAAGTTGCCGTTTTTAAACTAAACGATCCGGTTGAGGCTGTTTTAAAAAATAATACAGCATGTATCTAATTTAGATGCACTGTTATACTGAAGGAACGATGCAGGTAGCGGAGCGGCTTTCCGGATATCCGGAATTTCATTTAACTTTAATCAGGAATTCACGAAGGCCAGCGAACATGAAAGAGGACCCGATACATGGAACGATGCTCATCCTGGGCGCTACGCTCCTGCGTTATATAGTGGTGGCCGGAATCCCCTTCCTGTTGTTTTACGTGCTGCTGTACAAACAAACAGGGCATCTGAAGATTCAACAGCGCCGTGCCGGCCGGAAAGATTTCCTGCGCGAAATCCGGCATTCCCTTCAAAGCACACTCGTCTTCACCCTGATGGGCTCCCTGATCCTGTTCACGCCCTTTCGCCACTATACCAGGGTTTACGACCATCTCACGGATTATCCGGCCTGGTACCTGCCTCTGAGCGTCGTGCTCGCCCTGCTCGTGCACGACACTTATTTTTACTGGATGCACCGGGCGCTTCACCACCCGAAGCTGTTTGCACTCACGCACGCCCTGCATCACAAAAGCACCAATCCCTCGCCCTGGACCTCTTACTCGTTTCATATCCTGGAATCTTTTGCCGAAGCGTTGGTACTGCTGCCCATCGTCTGGCTGATCCCGATGCATCCGCTGGGTATAGCCTTATTCATGCTCTCGTCCTTTGTGATCAATGTGTATGGCCATCTCGGCTATGAAATTATGCCGCGTTGGTTCCGGCACACGGTGTTGTTCAAGATCTTCAATACCTCTGTCTTTCACAACTTTCATCATAGCAAATTCAAAGGCAACTACGGCTTGTACCTGCGCTTTTGGGACAGGCTCATGAACACCGAGCATCCCGGTTACGAAAAAGAATACGACAGGGTACAGGAGCAGCGTTTCGTCAACAGGAAAATCAGTCAATGAAAAAGGCAGTTCGGGAGAACTGCCTTTTATACTCCGGGAACACGCTGTACAGGGTTCCGGCTTCAAACCTAAAAATACCGGGCCGCTTATACGAGCTTTGCTTCTGATGTGATGGCTACGCTCAGCGCTTTGGAGATCACGCAGTTTTTTTCTGCATTCTTGGTCACCTCCTCAAAACCTTTGGCATCAATGCCGTCCACGCTTCCCGTGATCACTAAGTGAATGCCGGTAATCGTCAGGCCTTCCATCGTGAGGATGGCTTCCGTGTCCAGGCTTTTAGCGCTTAATCCTTTTTCGGCAAGAATCGCACTTACCGCCATGGTATAACAGCCGGCATGTGCAGCTGCCAGCAGCTCTTCCGGATTGGTGCCTTTCACACCTTCCTCAAAACGCGTCTTGAAGCTGTAATTCGTGTTATCTAAAATACCGCTCTGCGAGCTGATGTGGCCTTTGCCTTCTTTCAGGTTTCCTGCCCAATGTGCTTTTGCTGTTCTTTTCATAATAGTTTTTTTAATGATTTATAAGTTGAATTTGTTGCAATGCATGTTAATGCTTCATCATGTTTTCATCAACACTAATGCCAAGGCCTTTTGCAATGGCCATTCCCAGGCCAATGTCGGCTCTGAACCAGTGGCAAAGCTGGCGGTTGATGATGTCTGCTTTTTTCTCACCGCTGATGCCTTTCATGGCATTGACGATATTGGTCACCGTATGTTTCTTTTGCTCATCATTCATCACCTTACGGTATAAGATGCCCGGCTGCGTATAATGGTCGTTGTCTCCCGGGCTGTTGCGGTCATACCAATCGGCAATATGGCTTTCCAGGTCCATGGCCGGTTGTTTGTAGCTGGCATCCGCCTCAATGTTATCGAAGCTGTTCGGGAAATAGTTGGGTGCGTCTTCCCCGTTGCCATCCACACGCATCAGTCCGTCGCGCTCATAATTATTGGTCATGTACGGGCATTTATTTACCGGGATCTGCTCGTAGTTGGCGCCCAGGCGGTAGCGGTGCGCATCCGGGTACGACAGCAGGCGCCCCTGTAACATTTTATCGGGCGAATAGCTGATGCCGTCTACCACATGCGCCGGCGCAAAAGCAGCCTGCTCCACCTGTGCAAAATAATTTTTGGGAATCTCGTTCAGCTCAAACGTGCCTACATCGATCAATGGGAAGTCGGCATGCGGCCATACTTTGGTGAGGTCGAATGGGTTGAACGGAAAGGCTTTGGCCTGCTCATGCGTCATCACCTGGATCTTCATGTCCCATTTCGGAAACTCCTTGCGCTCAATCGCTTCCACAAGGTCGCGCTGTGCATGGTCCGGGTCAATGCCGCGCATCTCATTGGCTTCCTGCCCTGTAAAGTTTTTAATGCCCGTTTGAGTCAGGAAATGAAATTTTACCCATACCGATTCGTTGTCCTTATTGATCATGGAGAACGTGTGGCTTCCAAAGCCATGCATGTGCCTGTATGAATAAGGCGTGCCGCGGTCGCTCATCAGGATCAGCACCTGGTGAAGGCTTTCAGGATTCAGGCTCCAGAAATCCCACATCATGGTAGGGCTTTTCAGGTTCGTTTTAGGGTCGCGTTTTTGAGTGTGGATAAAGTCGCTGAACTTCTTCGGATCTTTCACGAAAAATACAGGCGTATTGTTTCCCACCAGGTCCCAGTTGCCGTCTTCCGTGTAAAATTTCAAAGCAAAGCCGCGCGGGTCGCGCTCGCTGTCGGCGCTTCCTTTCTCCCCGCCCACCGTGGAAAAACGGATCAGGATCTTACAGGCGTTCCCAACCTTACTGAACAATTTCGCTTTGGTGTACTTCGTGATATCATGTGTGACGGTGAAGGTGCCGAAAGCACCGGTGCCTTTGGCATGAACCACCCTTTCCGGAATACGTTCGCGGTTGAAGTGTGCCATTTTTTCGTGCAGGATAAAATCCTGTAGCAGCAATGGGCCTCTCGGGCCAACGCTCATCGAATTCTCATTCTCGTAATACGGAATACCCGAAGCAGTTGTCAGTTTTTTCTTTTCCATGGTGTAGATTTATGTGGGTTAGTAATAAAAAAGCAGGTCTTCGAAAATGCCGAATACATTGGTATTCGTTTCTGTTTTGGCAGCAAGCGGTTCTTTTTGCTGAATGGATTTCAGGATCGGCTTTTCAATGGGCTGCTCGGCGCTGCGGCATGTTCTCATGCAGCAGGGCGCCTGTTGCGGGTGTTGAGGTGTTTCCATGTCTTAAAAGGTTTATTGGTTTAAATACGAAGCGTACATCCAGGTCAGTTTTTCCTGCTCGCGGATGTAGTCGCTCATCAGGGCGTTCGTGCCTTCGTCTTCCGCGTCGGATGATAAGGCAAGGATCTCGCGTTGCAGGGAGATAATCACCTCCAGGGCGCTCAATACCTCGGCCAGCGATTTTTTGCCGTCGGTGGAATTGGTTTTTTCTTTGATCTCCGATTTCTTCAGGTAATCGCTGTAGCTGTGCAAAGGCGTTGAGCCCAGGGTGAGGATGCGTTCCGCGATCTCGTCGATCTTTAGCTGAAGGTTGTTGTAGATCTCCTCGAATTTCAGGTGGAGCTCAAAAAAGTTGCTGCCTTTGATGTTCCAGTGAAAGCCCCTGACATTCATATACAGTACCTGGTAATTTGCCAGGAGCCCGTTCAGCTTTTTAGCCAGCGCCTCGCTCTTGTCCTTGTTTAATCCAATGCGTGTTGTTTTCATAGTGGTAAAAATTAAAGTTTAACTGGTAAGACAAANNACAAATAAAACCTTGTTATGTTTGGCCGACCCCTGAACTATCTTTTTGTAAAAGTAGATCATTTAATCGATTCAATAAAACTGATATTTTTTATATTTGTATAGATTTTATCTATATGAACTTTCAACAACTGGAATACATCATTGCTGTACACAAGTTACAAAATTTTGTGAAAGCCTCCGAAGCCTGTTTTGTAACTCAGGCAACGCTTAGCATGATGGTGAAAAAGCTCGAGGACGAGCTTGGCGTCAGGATCTTCGACCGGAGCCGCCAACCCGTGAAAACAACGGCCATCGGCGAAAAGATCGTGGCACAGGCCAGAAAGATCCTGGCGGAGTCTGCGAAACTGAAGGAGCTGATTGATGACGAGAAAGGCATCGTGCATGGGGAACTGCGCATTGGTATTATCCCCACCCTGGCACCTTACCTGCTGCCGCTCTTCCTGAAACATTTTCTCAGGGACTTTCCACTGGTGAAACTCATCATCAATGAATTTACCACCGATGTGATCCTGCATAAGCTGAAGAGCGGCGACCTCGATGCGGCTATCCTGGCTACACCCCTGCACGAGCATAGTCTGCATGAGCAGGTGCTTTTCTACGAAAGCTATTACCTGTATGTAGGGAACAGGGAAAAAGGATTCGATAAGCAATTTGTGTTATCCAAAGATATAGACATCAACCGGCTCTGGCTTCTGGAAGAAGGACATTGCATGCGTGCCCAGATCCTGAATTTCTGCTCCCTTAAAAAGCAAAAAGAAGCGGAGGAGCAGTTTCACTACAATGCCGGGAGCATCGAAACCCTGAAGAATATGGTCGACACCAGTTTCGGAATGACGATCATTCCTGAGCTTGCCACCCATAATATGACCGGCGCACAAAAAAAACGCCTTCGTTCCTTTAAGAATCCGATTCCCGTACGGGAGATCAGCCTGGTTACTCATCGTGAGTTTCTGAAAGTTACGCTCATTCATTCCCTCCGGCAGAGCATCATGGCGGTGATCCCGCCTCACATGCTCCAGCATAAGCAAAGCACGGTGCTCGGGATTTAGGCTGTTCTGATTATGTATGGTGGCTTCGAGAGCCTCAGCCACCAACCGCTGACTGAGGCTCTCGAAGTCAGTGGTTAAAGATTCGCAATTTTCCTCACAAAAAAAGCCGTCACGACTTGTCGTGACGGCTTTTTGCAAGGAATCGGGATTCTGTTATTTATTGCCTTTCACAATAAACCACCATAAAGCCACATACACAGCTTCAGGTTTAGCACCTTTGATGGCGCTGGTCACATCGCTCATTTTAGCAATGGTGCTGTTGCTGGAATTGCGGATGTCGTTGCCGTCTACTTTCAGCACAGCCGAATTGCTGGAGTTTCGGATCGTTTTTCCGTCGCTGTCGACATGCCCTACCGAGCTGTTGCTGGAATTGCGGATGGTTTTCCCATCGCTGTCGATGCGCCCTACAGAAGAGTTGCTGGAGTTACGGATCGTTTTTCCGTCGCTATCCATGCTGTATTGCGCAGAGGCGATACTGGAAATAAAGGTAAAAGCCACGACGGCTAAGCTTGTTTTGAAAGATGTTTTCATGTGTTTTTTGTTTTTTAAAGTTGCAACTAAAGTAAGAATTTTGCCCGACAAACAAGCATATAGGGAGGGTCATTGTTGCAATGTCCGCATTCTTGTGGTGTCAGTATTGAGGCATTCAGCAGCAGAAAGGCATTGAGCCATCAAAGGGTGTTTATTTTCAGCGTATAGCCCGTGTTTCCGGGATCGCTGACAAAGCTGATGAAGCGCTTTTCCAGGACGAACAGGTTCGAAGCCTGGTTTTTAACTGTGCTGAACAAGGGCCTGGCCTCCGCACCTTTTTTGCCGTTCGCAACCAGCATGTAAGTCCTCTGTCCGCTCAGGATATTTACGCTGCGAAGGATGAGGAGAGGCGCATTGTTTGCATCCAGGCCGCTGTAGAGCAGGACCGGGTTGCGTGGTGTGGCATATTCAAACTGATCATAATCGGAAACCGAGTTCAGGAAAATCCTGCCGTAGGTATTGCCTGGTGTTGTGCCGATAAGGTTGGGTATAAGCCTGGGAAGTGGATATACCGTTGCTGTGCTGACGCTATAGCCCTCTTCGGCAGGGGCCAGCTTCATCTGCCAGGAGCTGTAGTAGCTCATGACATTGGCTTGTTTTTGTTCGTAAAGGTCTCCGCGGATCACCAGGTGTTTATCGCCCTGCATTCCCAATTCCCCGATCCTGAAATGCAGGGGCGTTCCCCCTGTTCCGGCTTTTGCGCCGGCCAGGGGTAGGGGCAGGGCTTTTTCGAAACGGGAGGTGACTTCTCCGAGGCTGTCGATATGCAGCACAAACAACTGGTGCGATGCAGAAAGCATTTTAAAATCTGCCGTGGCTTTTTTGAAGTCGATCATGGCGGAGGGATAAATGCTGCCGGCCACATCAAGGCTTTTGTCTTCCGGATGGTAAAGGGCTGCGGAGTACAGGTAATGCCTGTTGTCGCCCTTAGGCCCCAGTTTCGTGCCTTTGATCAATGCGCCGCTGCGGGCATTCACACGCAAAATCCATTGTCCTTTTTTTAAGCCGTCGATTACATGCGCATAAAGAATAACCTGTGCCGAATCAGCTGCAATAATGCTGGCCCGCTGAATATGACTGCGTTCAAAAGCATACTGCCATTTTGTACTGTATTCAAAAGGCCTGTCCATCGCTTTCAGGTCGTAGCGCGACAGGTAAAATTGTTTTCCCGTGCTGTCTCCGGTGGTGGAAATCACATACAGGCTCTGCCTGTAGCGGTAGTTCCCGTCCTCAAAAGCTGTGATCGAATTGATATGGTTGGCATCAACATCATGGGCTGTACAAATCGTTTTTAAAGTGCTGTCGAGCCGGCATAAGGATACCCTGTTCTTTTGATCGGCCAGCTGGAAATAAAAGTTGAGCACATCGTGCAGGGTGTCGCTGCTGATATCGAGGTATTGCCCCTCGGTATGCCTGCCGAGGTCGAATTCAGCACTGTCTTTGGGCATTAAAAGGCTGTTGTAGGAAAAGCAGCGGAACAGCAGGCGCTCCTGACGCTGCTCATAGCCATACACGTATACCCGTTGCTTATACACACAGGCATTGGTGCGAAGCAGTGCGCGCCGGATACTTTGGCCCGGTGCCGTAACCGTCAATGCAACAAACGCTGCGGCGATGATAAGTCTATTGCCCATTGCCTGCAAATATAGTCAAGAATCTGATTGGTGCAGGATACGGTGTTGCAGAGTTCGTTCCGTTAATCAAATGGTCTGTCCGAAAGTTAGTAAATTATTGTCCGGGTCGAGTAGCGAAAACTCTTTCTGTCCCCATGGCTTTGTTTGCAGGTGGCCCGAAGGATGAATCGGTATGCCCTGGTTGATCATCCACTGGTACAAGGCTTCGATGTTATCAGTCCGGATGTACACCTGCCCATAGTTTTCAGCAGGATCGAGCGCTTTGAACTCAAAGAAATGAATCTGAACCCGGTCTTTTTCTACCATGAGGTAGCCTTCAGTATCGGCACTTCCAAATTCTGTGAAGCCCAGGGTGGTGATGTAGTACCTCCTGGTAAGGGCTTTGTCGCGCATGGGTAGTTTCGGATGGATTTCTGTCAGCATGTTTTTTTTGAAGCAAAGGTGTCGTTTATTTTCGGTTATCCCGCTTGATTGCAATCAAGAAAATGAGCCGATCCTGGCCCTTACCCTGCTGAGGGTTTCGGGTGTCATGCCCAGGTATGAGGCTATTTGCATTTGTGGAAAGCGATTGATCCATTGGGGATGTTTCTTTAAGAGCTCCTGGTACCTTTCGTCCGGACTTTTGGAATAAAGACTCGAGAGATGCGCTGAAGAAATACTGAAACCCGCAATCAGGGCATTGAGCATACGGAAACAGGGGTGGGTATCCATCAGCCGGTGAATATCTGTTAAGCTTATCGAGGCGATCTCCGAATCTTCGGTGGCGATGATCACATGTTGAGAAGGCTGTTGCGTCAGAAGGCTTTCAGGATCAGCTACCCAATCCCCCTCTGTAAAGAAGTTCATTGTCAGTTCAGCCTCGCCGCTGTTGCGGAAAACACGCAGGCTGCCGCTTTGTATAAAGCTGATGTCGCTGCATATCTGACCTTCCTGTAAAAGAATGCCTTTCTTTTTAAGCTTCCTGTAGTTTAGTTTGCTGGTAAAGAGATGAAGTTCCTCATTGGAAAAATGGTAAATTCCCGAAAGCGATTGTTTGATGTCGAAGCTGCTTGTCATACCCGGAGTCCTTTGCAATAAAATTACATTTTTTTCCATGCAGGTAGGCATAGTTTGCCGGGTAAATGATCATAGAAATACCTTGGAAAACAGGTTTAAAAATACTATTCTTGTACAACTAAAATACACACATGGACTCAACAAAACTTTTTATTCTTCCGCTTACTGCCATGCTTGCATTGAGCAACGCAGGCTCGGCACAGGTCAGCGCCGATGAGGCAAACAACAAGCTTAAAAAAAATTCCGCTATGGCTGATAAACCTAAAGCATTTGATTATGTCAGCGAGCAGTTCGCCGACCTGCGCATCCTGCGCTACGAAATACCGGGCTTCGACCAGCTGACTCTGAAACAAAAAGAGTTGCTGTATTACCTGTCGGAGGCTGCCTTGTGTGGGCGCGATATTGCCTGGGACCAGAATTACAAATACAATCTGACGATTCGTAAAACCATTGACGCCATCGTCAACAGCTACAAGGGCGATGTGAACGCGGCAAACTATAAGAAATTCCTGGTGTATGCCAAGCGCGTTTGGTTCAGCCGCGGAATCCACCATCACTATAGCAGCGACAAGATCCTGCCCGAATTTTCCGAAGGCTATTTTTCGGAGCTGGTAAATGCAGTAGACATCAAATCACTACCCGTGAGAGGAGGAGAAACCAAAAAAGACTTTATTGCACGCCTCACGCCCATCATCTTCGATCCGAAGATCGCTTCTAAAAAAGTGAACCTTGATCCCAGTAAAGACCTGGTGACAAATTCTGCGGTTAACTTCTACGAAGGCGTAAACCAACAGGAAGCCATTGCCTTTTATGAAAAACTGACGGATAGGAACAGCAAAACACCTGTGATGCTTGGCCTGAACAGCAAACTGGTAAAGGAAAACGGTGAATTGGTAGAGAAAACATGGAAAGTCGGCGGCATGTATACGCAGGCTATTGAGAAGATCGTATACTGGCTGGAAAAGGCAGTAACAGTGGCAGAGAACGCCGAACAGAAAGAAGCCCTGCAAAAGCTGATCATATTTTATAGAAGCGGATCCTTAAAAGATTTTGATGAGTACAACATCGCCTGGGTCAAGGATTCAAACAGCGCTATCGACGTGGTGAACGGCTTTATCGAAGTATACGAGGACCCATTGGGCAAAAAAGGCTCTTTCGAATCGGTGGTTTCCGTGAAAGACTTTGAAGCCTCGAAACGCATTGCTACCATTGGAGCCAATGCGCAATGGTTCGAGGACAATTCAACCCTGTTTCCTGAGCATAAAAAGAAAAATGTAAAAGGGATTTCTGCCAAGGTGATCAACGCGGTGATGGAAAGCGGAGATGCAGCGCCCAGCACCCCGATTGGGATTAACCTTCCGAACAACGAATGGATCAGGGAAACACACGGTTCCAAATCCGTGAACCTTGGAAATATTGTGGAAGCCTACGATCAGGCGGCAGGTGGCAGCGTGGTCAATGAGTTTTATTACAACGATGCGATCCGGAAAAATGTACTGGCCTATGCGGGCCTGGCGGATAAGCTTCACACGGATATGCACGAAGTGATCGGCCATGCGAGCGGGCAGATAGAAAACGGTGTCGGGCAGCCGCATGAAACGCTGAAAAATTATGCTTCTGCCTTAGAGGAAGGAAGAGCCGACCTGGTAGCGCTGTACTATTTAATGGATCAGAAGCTCGTGGACTTAGGAGTGATGCCTTCTCTGGACTATGGCAAGGCTGCCTACGACGAATACATCACCAAAGGACTGATGGTGCAGCTCTCCCGTTTGAAGCTGGGGGACAACATCGAGGAAGCGCATATGCGCAACCGCCAGATGGTAGCCGCCTGGGTGTATGAAAAAGGCAAAGCAGGAAATGTGATCGAGAAAAAAGTGGAAAAAGGCAAAACCTATTTCGTGGTGAACGATTACCTGAAACTGCGCTCCTTGTTTGGCGACCTGCTGAAAGAGATCCAGCGTATCAAATCGCAGGGCGATTACAAAGCCGGCCGCGACCTGATCGAGAATTACGGTGTGAAAGTGGATCCTGCCTTGCACAAGGAAGTGCTGGAACGTTATAAAAAGCTGGGCATGGCGCCTTACCAGGGTTTCATCCAGCCTAAGCTGATTCCTGTAATGGTAGAAGGGAAAATCACTGATGTGAAAGTAGAATACCCAACCAATTTCATGAACCAGATGCTGGAGTACAGCAAAAACTACAGCTACCTGCCGGTAGAGAATTGATCCGGATGGATGTCATAAAGAAGAGGATGATGCGAATCATCCTCTTTTTTTTTGCCCTTGCTGGTATTCCCGCTTTTGCCTTTGTTGGTGTTCTCATCAACAAGGGTTGCTGTTGGTGAGAACACCAACAGTGGCCAGAGATGTGTCAACGGATCGTCGTTGAGAGAAACGTTTTTTTTGCCCTTGTTGGTGTTCTCATCAACAAGGGTTGCTGTTGGTGAGAACACCAACAGTGGCAGAGAGATGTGTCAACGGATCGTCGTTGAGCGAACTTCAACGCGGTGGCTGAGGGAAGTAGAAGCCACAAGCTATTCTCTCACCAGCTTCCCTGTTCTCATCAGGCCAGGGCTTTGCGACTGTATAGCCGCCGCCAGAAGAGCCAATAAGGCGAAGTAACATGTTTTCATCGTTCCTGTTATTAAGAAGCGTATCCTAAAGTTATGCCATTAAAAGACAGCCTGATGCGATGACATGCCCGGAAAATGAAAAAGGTCGGGATGCTTACTTTCCAAGCATTTCACGGAAGCTTTCCTTGCCTATAGGCAGTTTTTTGAGATTGCTGATCAGGAGAAAGGCCCTGTCGATCCGTAGCTGTGGGTTTTTCACGGTAGCCACATAATTGAGGATGTAGCGTCTTTTCCCTGGCGTCAGTAGCTCGAAGCGCTTTTTTCCCTCTGCATCCTGCCTGAACAATTCTGCCAGCTCTTCCGGAACCTCCACGCCATATTCGCTGTTATCCTCGCTCAGGGTCACCTGCACCGTGTCGCCATAGCTGGCGCCCGCTTCTTTCATGCGCTTGCTGTTGATGCTGATGTAAGCTTTCCCTTCACCAAGAGCCATCAGCCCGCATTGGAAGCGAACCGTGTGATTCACCTCGCAAAAGAGGCGTGCTTTGGCAGTAAAGCCGCCAAGCTTCTTCACGACGTTTACCGGGATCTCCAGGTAAAAGGTTTTCAGGTAATCCAGCTTATCGATATGGGTTTGAAAGGAAACCGGTTTCATGATGCATCGTTTTTGTTACAATAGCACACACCAGGCGTCTTTCACCTTTCCTGCATCCAGTAAGGTTTTCGCATAGCGGTGTTTTTCCGTGTCGCTGGCAAAGGCCGCGGTCAGTGTTTGTTTATAAGCGGCAATCTCCTCTGCCGTCGGCAGGATCTCCAGGTTACCGAGTTGTCCGAGATTATTGCCCGTAAGCACATCGCTGTTTCTTATCGCAGCCGGAATGGCATCCACGCCTACGCCTATTGTGGTGATCGGTTTTTCAATTTCAAATAAGGCATCGCCGTGCGCGCGGCAGTACCAGTTGCCGCCCATGCGGGCCACGAGGTCTATTTTTTGCTGGTCGATCTTTTTGTTCGCGTCGAGTACCGCTTCATCGATGTGGATCTTCACCACCTCACAAAATACGAGGTTGCAGTTTTCAATTTCCCTCAGCTCAAATACCTTGCATTCCAGTTGCACAGGGCTTTCCTTCACCCGCATCGGCTTCACGAGCTCCGAGGCCAGCGGCGTGAACCCGGCTTTCACAAACTCACTCGTCCCTTTCGGGTAGGGGCTGCTTGCCAGGCTCATCTGCTGCACCATGCTGTAGTTCACAATATTGATCACGCATTCCGGAACCTCTTTGATGTTGAGGTGAGTGTCCTTGGCTTTGCCCGTTTTGCCGCTCAGGTTCGGGGAGAAAATGGCGATGGGAGGCTTTGCGGAGAAGACATTGAAAAAGCTGAAGGGAGCGAGGTTGTGATTGCCGTCCTTATCCACGGTGCTTGCAAAGCAGATAGGGCGGGGGCCAACAGCGCCCAGTAAATACTGGTGAAGATCGGGTACGGGAAGTTCTTTTGGTGTTAAGCTAAGCATGTTACGATGATGTTTTTTTATGGAAAGTTTTTAGTGTCAGGTATCTGATATCTGTTGTCTATTGTTCAATGTCTATTGTTTATTTTGTCTGTATGTATTCTGAACAATAGACAAGGTACCAAGGTACAGGATACAACAGACATTGTTCTCTCAACTGTTCCTGATCTTATTAATTAAATACGGGTGTCCGAAAATTTCGCTGCAGGTCACGGCGGCGCTTACCGTTACGCCCATCACGCCATGCAGGTTCAGGCTCTGACCCGTCAGGAATAAATTTGGGATCTTGGTGCGTGGGGTGATGAACGATTTCAGGGGATCGCGGTAATCCTTGATCACGCCGTAAAGCGTTCCGTCGCGCGAACCGATGTAATCCCTGTAAGTGATGGGCGTAGCGCAGGTATACGACTGGATCTTTGACCTTATCCCCGGCATCCGCTCTTCGAGTACGTCGAGCAGCTTTTCTGCCTTTTCAAATTTGAACAGCTCGTAATCATCGCCACGATAAGATATATGGTTCGGGATCACATTTTTCGTGTCTATCCATTTCGCACACTCGTCGTAGCGCATGTAAGCCATGGCCGAAAAATTTTCGGTATAGCCGGGATGCTTCGAAGAGGTCGTCCCGAACATGGCTACCGTTTCGGGCCAGGTGTTTCCTGTGTAATTAGGTCCCGACCAGATATCAGGCTGAGTACAATGGTAAATGTTGTGGTTAAGGTGTGGCATGCTTTGCGGCTTCGTTACCACGTTCAGCAAAAACGATGATACCGTATTCTCCAGCGATTGGATGCGGTGCTTGTAAGCAGGCCTGAGCTGGTGCCCTTCCACCATGTCGATGGTGCGCGAGAGGTCGATGCCCGAAATAAAGAGCCGCCCCTCTACAAACTCCCCATTACTCAGTTCTACCGCCTTGATCTCGCTCCCATTGAAATGAAAGCGGATGGCTTCGCTGTAGTTAAAAACTTCACCGCCCATGCTGCGGATATTGTTGGTCATGATGCGCGCAATCTGCGAGCTGCCGTCGATGCAGCGGTAAGAGCTCTCGATATAGGAGTTTACCACCAGGGCATGCACATAAAAAGGCGTACGGCCTTCGAGGCCGGCATAAAGCATGTTGCTGCCGCTGATCACCTGCTGTAGCTTGGGATCCGAAAAAATAGAATTGATAGCTGTTTTGGAATCGATCTCCAGGTACCAGGCATTGGCAAGCTCTTTTTTTTCGGGCGACAGGTTGAAAAGCGGGAAGCCTGCGCACACTTCCTTTACTTTTGAAATATAGGTCTTAAGCTCCTCCCGCTGGTGCGGAAAAATAGCTGCCAGCTTCTCCACAAAATTGTCGTATCCCTGCGCATGCGGATAAAGGCGCTCGTCGCCGGTGAACGAAATGATGTCGTAGCCGTCCTGGTCAAGCTTTTGAAGCTTGAGGTCTTTCATCAGTCCGAAGTAAGTGAAATACTGGTTCAGGTTCTGGCCCTTGTCCAGCCCGCCGATATAGTGGACCCCTGTGTCAAAGATCGCCTTGTCGCGGCTATAGATCTGTAAGGAGCCGCCGATCTGCCTGTTTTTTTCCAGCACACACACCTTCATTCCTTCTTTGGCAAGAATGTAAGCCGTGCATAAGCCGCCGAGCCCGCTCCCTATAACAACTGCATCGTATTTCCCCATAATTTGATGATGTAAGTATACTAAATATCCGTGAAATAGCGGTCAAAATTCATAACAGCCTGCTTGTCTTTGCGCCGCCCCTTCGGGCAAAAAGATTGGAACGAAAAGCCTGACGGCTTTCTGCCTGTACGCCCGCCCCAATGGCACAATGGATCACCACCGGAAGGACTTGAAAACATGGAATGAAATTTACCGTGTGGGAATTCCCGAAAGGTTAAAATTTTTCCGGGATCGCTTATGAATTAGGAGCGAATGATTATATTTAGGCTTATTTATCCGAATGGGCAGAAAGCTTTACCTACTGTGTAGCATCTTACTTTTTTTAGCAGGGTTTTCAGGCTTTGGCCAGTCTTACACCATTAGCGGAAAAGTGTTTGATTCGGAATCCAGGGAACCCTTGCCCTTCGTGCCTGTGATCATCAAAGGCACCACAGTGGGCGCTACTACCGATTTCGACGGCAATTATTCCATAACCACGACAGCTACCGGCGACTCCATCGTGGCTAGCTATGTTGGCTACCTCAAAATTTCGCGTCCCCTCAGGCGGGGCGAAAACCAAACGGTGAACCTGCCGATGGTGTTGCAGGGCGTCAACCTGCTGGAGGTGGTGGTGAAAGCCGGGGAGAACCCCGCACACCGCATTATCCGGAATGTGATCGCCAATAAAAAATACAATAACAAGCGCCGCCTCGATGCCTACCAGTACGAAACCTACAACAAAGTGGAATTCGATCTCAACCGCATTCCCAAAGAAATGCGGGAGCGCAAGATCTTCAAGCCCATTCAGTTTGTTTTCGATAATGTGGACAGCCTCAACTCAGGAGAAAAGCCGTCCCTGCCGATTTTTATCACCGAGTCCCTCTCCGACCTGTATTTCCGGAGCAATCCCGACCTGAAGAAAGAGGTGATCAAAGCCAGCAAGATCACCGGAATCGAGAACACGAGCATTACCTCGGTGATGGGCGACATGTACCAAAACATTAATATCTACGATAATAATATTCTGGTGTTCGGAAAGGATTTTGTAAGTCCGATCTCCGATAACGGCTTTTTCTATTACAAGTATTACCTTGAAGACAGCCTCTTCATCGGCAGCACGCGCTGCTACCAGATCCGCTTTAAGTCCAAACGGCCGAACGAGCTTTGCTTTAGCGGCAACATGTGGATTGCCGATACCACCTGGGCGGTGAAGCGGCTGGAGATGAGCATTCCGAAAGACGCCAACATCAACTTCATCAATGCTGCCAATGTGGTGCAGGAATTTTCGCGCATCGACAGCACCTGGATGCTCAGCAAAGATAGGCTCGTGATCGATTTCTCCATGTACAAAAACCAGGTGGGTGTTTACGGAAGAAAGACAACCTCCTACACCGACTTTGTGATCAACCAACCGAAAGAGACCAAATTCTACGAGTTTGGCGACAAGATCGTGGTGGAGGATTCGGCGATGAAAAAGAGCGATGCCTTCTGGGATCAGCACCGCCACGACAGCCTTTCCTACCGGGAAAAGAAGATCTATAAAATGATCGACACCATCAAGACATTGCCTGTCTACAAAACCTGGGTCGATATCTTTACCATTTTCGTTTCCGGCTACAAAGTGGTCAACAACTTCGAGATAGGGCCTTATTTCAACCTCGTGAGCTACAACAGGGTGGAAGGTCTGCGTACCAGGTTCGGCGGACGCACCAGCAGTAAGTTCAGTCGCTGGTATGAGCTGCAGGGCTATGTAGCCTACGGATTCAAGGATGAGAAATTCAAGTACAGTGTTGGCTTCAAAACCTTCATCACCAAAAAGCCCCACCGGCAGTTGGTGGGTATGACCTATAAAAGCGATTACGAGATCCTGGGGCAAAGCCAGAATGGCTTTTCGCAGGATAATATCTTTGCCTCCCTGTTCCGTACCAACCCGCTGACCAACCTTACACGCGTGGATCAAACCTATGCATGGTACGAGCGCGAGTGGGTGGAGGGACTGACCTCCCGCGTGACGCTTATCGGGCGAACCATCACATCGCTCATTGCCAACAGCTACCGCTACTATGCAAACGACGGAAGCATCCGCACCAAGGAAAGTATCCGTAATACCGAGGCCCGGTTGAATGTCCGTTTTGCCTATAAGGAAAAATTCATCAGCGGCGATTTTACGCGCATCAGCCTCGGTACCAAATTTCCCGTGTTTCAGTTCAACTATTCCAAATCCCTGCAGAATGCTTTCCGCGGGGAATACAACTACCAGAAGGTGGTGCTGAACATCAGTGACAGGATCCGCCTGATCTCGTTGCTCGGCTACACGGATTATATCGGTGAAGTCGGCAAGATCTTCGGCGCTGTGCCTTATCCCCTCATGGAGCTGCATGGTGGCAACGAGACCTACATTTACGATTACATGGCCTATAACATGATGAAGTACTACGAATTTGCCAGCGACCAGTACGCCTCCGTGGGTGTCTTTCACCATTTCGAAGGCCTACTGTTCAACAAAGTTCCGCTCATCAAAAAACTGAAATGGCGTGAGGTTGTTACAGGGAAAGCCTTATGGGGCAGCGTCAATGACCGTAACCGCAGCACCCTGATCTTCCCGTCGACCCTCCATGCCTTAGGTACCGATCCTTACATAGAGCTGACGGCAGGTATTGAAAATATTTTCAAAGTATTCAGGGTCGACTTCCTGTACAGGGCTACCTATCAGAATCCGAAAGCATCTAATAATATTGGAGTGAAAGCAGGCTTTCAGTTAACATTCTGATGCGAAAGGTTCACAAAATTTATCATTTCTTTGGCATTAGTTTGCCTATATTTGATCGCTTATTATTGCCATGATCCTTCGTTCAGAAAACCTCGTTAAGAAATACAAAAGCCGCACCGTGGCCAACAATGTGAGTGTGCAGGTACGGCAGGGAGAGATCGTGGGATTGCTTGGGCCGAATGGCGCCGGTAAAACCACTTCCTTCTACATGATCGTAGGCATGGTGAAGCCCAATTCCGGGAAGATCTATCTCGACGATAAAGACATTACCCAGGAACCCATGTATAAGCGTGCCCAGCTGGGCGTGGGCTACCTGCCACAGGAAGCATCCGTATTCCGGAAGCTGAGCATTGAGGATAACCTGCGAGCCGTGCTCGAAATGACGAAGCTTACCAAAGCGGAACAGGCTCATAAAGTAGAAAGCCTCCTCGACGAGTTTGCCCTGCACCATGTGCGCAAAAACCTGGGCGATCAGCTCTCCGGCGGAGAAAGGCGCCGCACGGAGATTGCCCGGGCCCTCGCCACCGACCCTAAATTCATTCTCCTCGACGAGCCTTTTGCAGGGGTAGATCCCATTGCCGTGGAAGATATCCAGAGTGTGGTGCGCAAGCTCAAAGACAAAAACATCGGTATCCTCATCACCGATCATAACGTACACGAAACCCTGAATATCACAGACAGGACCTATCTGCTCTATGCGGGCGAAGTCATCAAATCGGGAAGCGCGGAAGATCTCGCCAATGATGAAATGGTGCGCAAGGTATACCTTGGCAGCAATTTCGAGCTGAGAAAGTAACATCCGGTTCTGCAAGGGCTGCGCCTTTTTTACGTTACTTCAATTTTTTTGCACAACTTCAATGCGCACTGCGCTTTTTCCGGCTTAGAGGTTTGGCATCGTTAACGCTTCGGTCTTCGCGCCGTCCAGGTGCCCATTGGTCAGCCGGAAAAATGTTTGGAGAGGGTAATGAGCCCGGTGATGAAGATCAATACTAGAACAGTTGATTTGAACATAGCTTCCGAGAAGCGGTTGAGGATCTTTTTTCCGAGGTAAGTACCTGTAATACCAACGAGCACAAGTATAGGAACGAGGTAAAGGTCATCGCGGTGGATATAGCCGTTAGACCAATAAACAAGGCCACGGCTGAAATCAATGCCCAGATCGATTATTGCCGAGGTTGCAATGAACACATCTTTTTTGAGATTAAAGGCGGCAAGTGTTAGTCCGCGTATGGCACCACCCGTCCCTAAAAGGCCTGCTGTAAACCCGGACAAAGCCCCTCCGCCAATCGAATTGGCACGCGTGGGTCTGATAACGAATTTCTTGAATATGAACAGCAGCGCGCTTATCAGGATCAAAAACACGGCAAGGGTCAGTTCGAGCAGCCGGCTGTCAAACCATTTGCTAAGGTAAGCGCCCAGCAGAACAAACACGATGGCCGGAATTCCCATCGTGATCATGAGCTTCTTGTCGAATCCCTTTCTGAACAAGGCAATTTTTGAGATATTGCTTGCCAGGTGAAACAGTGCCGTGATGCCAAGCACAGAATGGAAATCGAGAAAAAACCCGGCGATCGGGACAAAAAGCAGCGATGAGCCAAAGCCACCGACAGTGCCGGCTACTTCTGCCAGTACGGCTAGCAGGATAAAGAGAGCTAAATGGTCCGGTTGCATGTTGAACGTCTTACGATGAATGTGTTAACCGGGTTTCAATATATAAAGAAACAGAGTGAAGTCCTTTATTCATGGATAGCTAAAACAGGGACCTTGGCGCTGAATGCCACTTTTTTGGTGTTCGATTCCACAAAGAAATTATAGAAGGCCGAGTGTTTTTTGCTCACGATAGTAACCAGGTCTATGCTTTCCGTTTTACTGAATTTCCGGACACCCTCCTGGATATCACTTGCGCTGACCACGTGTATCGGGACCTTTTTGCCGTTAAGTTTAACCGATGTAATCGCCGGTTCGAGTAGTTCATCCTCCGTTCGTACATGCAGCAGCCGCACGTCTGCCCCGGACGCGATGAGAAATTTCTCAAAACCTTTCAATGAAGTTTTGCCTAGTTTTTCTGTATTGTCAACAGCCAGAAGCACTCTGGAAAGTTTGTGCATCTTAAATTGCTCTGGTACAATAAATACCGGGGCATCAATTTTTCCGGCAATGTTCACCCCTTCGCTGCCATAGATGAATTTGGAGATACGGGTTTTGGCGTCAAGGCCCATGACAGCCGCCTGTACATGGTGCGCTGCAATAAAATCCTTCAGCTCTTTTTTAAAGCCCCCATTGGATATGAACATCGTTATTTCCAGCCTGGGGAATAGCTTTTTGAGCTGTTCAACCACCTTAAGGGTTTTGGCCTGGCTGTTTTCCTCTATTGCCGCGTAAGAAATGCCGTAAAGCCCCACATTGTAATGTACAAGCGGCGCTTCGAATAAATTGAATACGGTAAGTTTACAGTGGAGCTTTTCAGCCATAAATGCTGCATATTTACAGGCGTTTAACGACGATGGTGTAAAATCTGTTCCTGCGATGATTGTTTTCATGGTATGTTGGGATTTAGAGTTGAAATAGTGGCCGGATTTCCCCTGCAGCCAGCTCCCACCGAAGAATTTAGCGTTGCTGAAAATGCCTGCGAACAGTGCCGGGATGAAATTTTTTTTAGTGCTGGTTCATCGTTATTGATAAGAGTTTTGCAAAATGCTGTTCGCCGTTCAAAATTATGGCGCCGGCTTGCGGGTAACAATGAGGAGCCTCATCAGCTAACCTGATTCTTATCAGTTTTGCATCCCGTCCTGGTTTATCCGGGTAAAGCTGCTGCCGGTAGCCCGAATAACAAGCAGGTCATCCCAGCCGCGCAAGCAGCGGTATCCGGAGCTCTGACAAACATCATCCCGCGCATTGACATTCCTCATTCATAATGACGGTTGCTTGCAGGAATTTTGTTAAACTAAAAACCCAAGTCACAATGAAAACAGAAAAAATCTACACGCAGCATTCCGAGAATCAGGAATGGGCCAATAATGTTGCATTCTATCGCGACGAGATCAAAATCATGGAAGGCCGTCTGGATGAGATTGCTTCAAAAAATTCTTCAGAGGAAGTGATGAAACAGGTGGAGCATTTCCAAAACCAATTCATCATCCAAAAGCAACACCTCGATGAGCTAAAGCATAACATTAACCTGAGTAACGATTCCCTGGAAAAAGAGATCAATAAAAACTCAACAGCCATCGAACACCGTAAGACAGAGGATCATACCCTGGCCAGGGAGGAAATGCAGGCCTTTGAAAAGCTGTTTGCTCCTCTCAAAAGTGAGTTCAATACATTCCTCAGCAAATGGATGTAAGCCATAGGCGGGCATCATGACACATACAGCCGGTTTGCAAAAGGGCGGAGCCAAAAGCTTCGCCCTTCCGACTAATTTTGCCGTTTTCATTTTTTAGACCTGTCTAAAAATTTGTTTTGATTGATAAAATTAATATATTTGTTCCGTGGAAAACACGCCTTTGTCGCACACGGAGCAAAATTACATCAAGGCCATCTTCAAAGTTCAGGAGCTGACCCGCGCAGAGGCAGTGGCTACCAATGACATTGCGGAGCGCCTTCAGACGCAACCTGCCACGGTAACGGACATGATCAAACGCCTGGCGGAAAAGAAAATCGTGACCTATAAAAAATACTACGGGGTGCGGCTCACGGCCAAAGGAGAAAAAATTGCCCTCGACATCATCCGCAAGCACCGCCTTTGGGAGGTGTTCCTGGTGAGCAAGCTGCATTTCAAATGGGACGAGGTGCATGTGATTGCCGAGCAGCTGGAGCATATCCACAGCGATGAACTTATCGCAAGGCTCGACGACTTTTTAGGGCACCCGAAATTCGATCCGCACGGTGATGCCATTCCCGATAAGCACGGCAATATGAGCCACAGCAATGCCGTACCTTTGAATACCATGGGGAAAAAGCAAAGCGGTGTGTTTTGCGGCGTTGCCAACCACGAAGACCGTTTTCTGCAATACCTCGATTCACTGGACCTGCATCTGGGAGCGACAATCTATATTGAGTCCGTTAATGCCTACGATGCTTCCTGTAAGGTGAAAATCAATAACACCCATTCCGAATTTTTCAGCCCGCAGATCGCATCCTGCATTTTAGTAAAACCGCTCTATGGAAAATAACCCGCACAGATCATTGGGCGAAGTGCATGGTTCTGTCCGCACTTCAGGCAAAGGAGGTTTCCGGAAGCTTTTCGCTTTCCTGGGGCCGGCCTACATGATCAGTGTGGGCTATATGGACCCCGGCAACTGGGCCACCGACATCGAAGGTGGCAGCAAATTCGGCTATAGCCTGATCTGGGTGCTGGTCATGAGCAATCTGATCGCCCTCCTCCTCCAAAGCCATTGTGTGCGGCTTGGAATTGTTTCAGGGCGCGATCTGGCGCAGGCTTCCAAGGATCACTATTCCAGGTTTGTGAACTTCTTCCTGTACATCCTGGCAGAAATTGCCATTGCGGCCTGCGATCTCGCGGAAGTGGTGGGTATGGCCATCGGCATCCACCTGATGTTTCCTTCGGTCTCTATTCTCACGGGTGTCTGCATTACCGTGCTCGATAGCTTTATTCTATTGTTCCTCCTCAATGCCGGGATCCGCAAACTCGAAGCATTTATCATATCGCTGGTAGGCATCATAGGCGTTTCGTTCCTCATTCAGCTCATCATCGCGAAACCCGATGTGGTCGAGATCTCCAAAGGGCTGATACCCGGCATCCGCAATGAAGATGCCTTATATGTGGCCATTGGGATCATCGGCGCCACGGTGATGCCGCACAACCTGTACCTGCATTCGTCGCTGGTGCAGACGCGCCAGTTCGACCGAACGGCCACAGAAGTCAAAAAAGCCATCCGCTTCAATATCGTGGACAGCGCAGTAGCCCTCAACCTGGCGCTCTTTGTCAATGCCGCCATTCTCATCATTGCGGCCAGCACCTTTTTTAATACGGGGGTGGAAGTGAAGGAGATACAGGACGCGCACCGTATGCTTACGCCGATGCTGGGAAGCACGCTGGCGCCTTTCCTGTTTGCGCTGGCGCTGATCGCAGCGGGCCAGAGCTCAACGGTGACGGGTACGCTGGCCGGGCAGATCATTATGGAAGGTTACCTGAACCTGCGCCTGCAGCCATGGATCAGGCGCCTGCTCACGCGGTTGATTGCCATTGTACCGGCCTTCCTCACCATCTATTACCTGGGAGAAGAAAAAACAGGCGACCTCCTGGTATTGAGCCAGGTGATCCTGAGCCTGCAGTTAGGCTTCGCGATCATTCCCCTCATTCATTTCGTGAGCAGCAAAAAGCGCATGGGCGAATTTGCGATTCCTTTGTGGCAAAATATCGCTTCCTGGCTGGCCGTATCAGTGATCGTGTTTTTAAACTGCCAGCTGATCTTCTTCAAGGTGAAGGACTGGCTCCTGACTTCCGAATCGCCTTTCCTGGTGGGGATTTTTGTAATTCCCTTTATGGGCTTGTGCCTGGGCATACTCCTGTTCATCACCTTCGAGCCTTTATTTAAAAAATCGAAACAGGGAAAGCCCTCGCAGTTTCATGGGAGCTTTGCCAGGATTGTTTTCGACGAGCCTAAGCCGTACAAGCTTATCGCTATCCCGGTCGATTTCAGCAGCAGCGATCACAAGGCCATCAACCGCGCGCTACAGCTGGGAGGCAAAGGCGTATCCTATAAACTGGTGCATGTGCTCGAAAGTACCACTGCTGTCATTTACGGAGAGCAAAGCGGTGACAACGAACGCAACGAGGATACGGTAAATCTGATGGCCTATGAAAACCAGCTGCTCGAACGGGGCTATCAATGCACATCGGAGCTGGGCTTTGGCAATCCGAGAACAGTGATCCCCGAGTTGGTGAAGGATGCCGATCTCATTGTGATGGGCACACACGGGCATACGACGTTCAAAGACCTGTTGTTCGGGACCACCGTGGAGAGTGTGAGGCATAAAGTAAAAGTTCCCCTGGTACTCGTATAGGTAGTATTACCTATCGAAAATCAGGCAGAAATGCCCATTGTTTTCTCTGTCGTGCTGTTGTAATATTGTTACAGGTTTCATCTATGACAATGAAAGGGTACGGCATCATTCTATTAATTCTTGGACTCGGCGTTCTGACAGGCTATTGGGGTATTGCTTCCGACAGGATGGCAAGATCGTTCCATGAAAGCCAGGTTGCTGTGCAGCCTGCACCGGAAGCAAATGCGGGCGAAGCGCTGTGCATCAAATCCGACGAAAAAAATGATTTTAAGATCCGGCGCAGCGGAAGCTTTGTGGAATTCGAATAGCAGGGATCATTTTTTTCTCTCCGGGCGCGGGCCATTGAGAACGGATTCATAGCGCGCAATCCAGTCTTTCACGGTGATTTTTTTCAACAGCTCCCCAATCAGCTTGAAAGGAATGTCATCGGGTTTTTTAAAGCGGATACAGCTTTTTCCCATATCGAGTTTCGTTTTGCAGTGCTTGGGATATTCATTTACAAACCAGGCCAGCAGATCCGCGTCTGCATAAATACCCATGTGGTAGAGGGCAATGAAATTTTTCTGGGAAGCGATGCTCACAAAAGGCAAAGGGATTTTGGGGTCGCAATGGTAACCAGCCGGGTAGAGTTTGTGCGGGACCACATAACCGATCATGCCATAGCTCATGCATTCCTCGAAGCCTTTTGGAATGTTCTTCAGGATGGTATTTCTTAGGTTGGCAAAGGCTTCCAGCCTTTCGGAAGGTATTTCTTTGAGATAGTCTTCCGCGGTTTTCGTTTGTGATTGCATAGCAGGGAATAGTTAATGTTATAATAAAATATCGTTGACCGGTGTCAGGGCCGGTGGGATATCCGTTTCATCCAGCATTTCGCGAAGATCGATCTCGATGGTACGGCTGATGTTGGAGATAGGTACATCGTTGGCACCGCCTTCAAAGGGATTTTCCGTAGACTCGCCGATACGCTCCATCACATGAAATACCCAGCCAACGATAAGCGAGCACGGTACCGTAACCCAGATAAAGCCCTCGCCGAGATCCTTCGTAAGCTTGGCAAATTCCTGCAGGATGCCGAAAGGCAGCATGCCGATGAAGAGGCGCACAAACATCTGGTTGATGGTAGCGAACTGCCGCGGGTAAGGGAAGTTTTTGATGCGCTCGGATTTTCCCTGCTGCTCGTAAAGCACGGTCAGCGTGCGCTCCAGCTCAATGAAGTCCAGGTCGCTTAAGCGGCCCGAATCTTTAAGCGCCTTCAGTTGCCTCGATTGCAGGCTGATGATTTGGGTAGCGCGGTTCTTTTTACCTAAGACATACAGGCGCTCCTCTTCCGTCAGGTATTTTTTCAGCTCTTCTTCCAAGGGGGTTTCGCGCTCCGGAACGTTATAAAAGCGGGCATATTCCACATTGCTTTTCAGCTCCATATTTTCCCACACGCGTTTTTCCCGCATCTGGTAGCGCAGGGCTGTCAGCCAGGCAAAGTGGCGGTAGATCAGTGTCCGGATCTCTTTCGGATCGGCGTTCACAGTATCTTTCACTAAAATGCCCCAGGCCCTGCTGGTGTTGATGATGCTCCCCCAAATTTGCCGAGCTTCCCATAGGCGGTTGTAGGTTTGTGTGTTTTTGAAACCCACGAGGAAGGCGGCGGCGGTACCGATGAGCGCAATGGCTACCCAGGGAATCACCAGCCATTTGATATCTAAAAAGTAATAGAGGGCAGTTGGAATACAGGCTATCACAGCAAAGGCATAGAGGTCTCTGCGGGTCCAGTAAATCACCTGCGCTAATGTGAAACGTCTTCCGGCGTGCATAAATTCAAATTAATGACATGAGTGTTGGTCGGAGCATAACCGGTAGTAAATATAGCAATATCAACACATATTTTTTTAGCAGCTGTTGACCCTGCCCTACAGACTGTTGAATATGTCAACAAATAATTTGACAGGCTGTGAGTTTAAGTTTCTGATTTTTAGTGATTTAATGTCTTCGCTCGCGGCTGGTACAGCTTTGGCATGAATAGCCGCAGAATAAAATTAACCTTATAAAACCCAAAAACGAATCATGAAAAAATTAGTTGCAATGGCATTCTGCCTCGGTCTCGCTGCTACAGCACACACAGTTTACGCGTCAAATACAGTTTCCACTACGGCTGTGAGCGTATTGAATGATGACGAAAAAACCGCAGTAAAACCCGAGGAGCTCCCTGAGCCGATCAAAAAAACACTGGCTGCCGATGAGTACAAAGGATGGTCTGTTCGGAGCGCAGCTCTTGTAAAATCAGCAACGGCTTCACACTATGAAGTAGCTGTAGCAAATGAGAAAAGCGAAACCAAAACGCTAAAGTTTGACGAAAAAGGCACTCTTTTAAAATAAGCATACCTTTTTTGTTTTTTTGGGAAAGCCGGATACTGTCCGGCTTTCCCTTGTTTGTATTTATTCTTAAACTTGTAAGACGTTCCGCTACCATGATACGTATCCTGCTTATAGAAGATGATCCGGCATTCTCACAGATCATAGAAAATTTCCTTGGAAGAAAGAAATACGAAGTGCATACCGTGCCAAGTTTGAAGGAAGGCTCGGCTGCTGTTCATAAAGAACCATACGGCCTGATACTGCTGGACTACCATTTACCCGACGGTACGGGCTTCGAACTCATCCGGGAGATGACAGAGGCAGGCATGAAGGTTCCCATCGTCATGATGACAGGCTTTCATGATATCCGCACTGCCGTTAAAGCCATCAACATGGGAGCCCGCAATTACATTACGAAGCCGGTGAATCCCGAGGAATTGCTGATGGTGATCTCCGAAGCCTTGCAGGACAAGCATGCTGAGGCGTCACACGTTTCGGCAGAGGGGCAGAAAGATACCTTTTTGCCAAGCTTCGTCAAAGGAGAGAGCGAAGCTTCCGAAGAGCTGATGAGGCACATCGAGCTGATTGCACCAACGAATATGACGGTGTTGATCCTGGGGGAAAGCGGCACCGGAAAAGAGAATATCGCCCGAAGCATCCATCGCCTCAGCACTAGAGCCGACGGGCCTTTTGTTGCCATCGATTGCGGTGCCTTGTCGGAGGAGCTTGCATCGAGCGAATTATTCGGACACATCAAGGGAGCTTTTACCGGAGCGATCAACGATAAGAAAGGTGAGTTTGAGATGGCTTCCGGTGGCACGATCTTTCTGGATGAAGTCGGAAACCTGACTTATCCGGTGCAGGTTAAATTGCTGAGGGCTATCCAGGAGCGCATCATTCAGCCGGTGGGCGGCAACAAGCCCATCAAGGTAGACGTGCGCATTATCACCGCTACCAACGAAGACCTCATCACTAATGTGAGGAATGGCTCTTTCCGCGAGGATCTGTACCACCGCGTCAACGAGTTCAGCATCCGGGTGCCGGCCTTAAGGAACAGGGGAGAAGACCTGCCGCTGTTCATCGATCATTTTATCCGGCAATCAAACAAGGAGCTGTCGAAATCAATAGAAGGAGTATCGCCTGAGGCCATGGCTATCTTCAGAACATATAAGTGGCCCGGCAACCTCCGGGAGCTGAAGAACACCGTCAAGCGGGCTGTGTTGCTGGCCAAAGGGCCTTTCATCGAAACAGACAATATCCCTGAGGAAATGCGCCAGACACCCGTGGCGCCGGTGAAGCAGGAAAAGGAATTGCGGGCGATGAATGAAGCCAACGAAAAGGAGCTGATCATTAAAACACTGAAAGAGGTGAAGTACAACAAGTCCAAAGCCGCCGGAATCCTCAACATCGACCGAAAGACCCTTTACATGAAGATTGCGCGCTATGGCATCGAAGCTTAAGCCTGCATGGCCTCCTGTAGCCTTTCTGCAAACTGCCCGAGCGCCGAGATGAGGTAATTCATTTCCTGCTTCGTAAATCCCTTGTCCGTTCCCAGCTGCTGCTCCCAGGCCCTGAACGCCGCCGAGAGGGCTGTTGCGCCGGCCTGCCCGGTTCTGGCAGCCAGCTTGTGAAACAACTCTTTCAGTTCCCTGACGTTGTTGCTTGCCGAAAGTGTTTTCAGGAGCAGGAGGTCTTTCTCAGTTTCCCGGTGCATCAGCAGGAGAATATTCCGTAGCTCGCGTTCGTCGTTTCCGCACATGTGGCGGAGCGTGCTGAGGTCGAAAGCATCGCTGCCTGCCGCCCGCTGAGTCGTGCCTGGCTCCTTGTTCACGAGCGTAAGCAGCAGGTCTGTTTCGCGGAAGGGTTTAAGCAGGATCCTGTCGAAGCCCTGGCTCAGGATGCGCTCGATCTCATCGGGCAATACTTCGGCCGTGAGCGCTACGAAACCTGTGCCCGCAGGGGCTTTCTGCCTGAGCCTCTTGCAAAGTTCGATGCCGCTCATCTCCGGCATGCGGATATCGATCAGGGCGAGCCTGATGGAAGGATCGAAAGGTTTGCTCAGCAGCTCCTCTGCCGATTGGAAGCATACATGGTCGATGCCATGCTTGTTTAAGATCAGCGAGCAGAGTTGCAGGATCAGCTCATCGTCGTCTACAATCAGTACTTTCCCTGCAAACGATAAGATCTCTGTTGCCGTTCTCTCTTCCACGCCGGCTTCCTGTATGGCAGCTTTCAGGTATCCGAGCGTTACAGTAAATGTGGTGCCTTCTCCCTTTTTACTTTGTACCCCGATTTGCCCACGCTGCATATCGACCAGGGTTTTGGTGATGCTGAGCCCTAATCCTGTGCCGCCGAAGTGGCGCTGTGTGCTTTCGCTGGCCTGCTCAAACGGATTGAAAATATGTTTCATCTGCTGCTCATCCATCCCAATGCCCGTGTCTTTGATCTCGAAAACGAACTGCGTTTTTTTTGCATCGCTCACAGAGCTTACCGTAAAGCTTACCTCTCCATTTTCCGTAAACTTCACGGCATTGTTCAGCAGGTTATACAGGATCTGCTTCAGGCGGAAGCTGTCGCCTTTGTGAAGGATCCCCGTCGGGATATCGCTCTTGAATTTAAACTGGATCTGTTGTTGCTCGGCCTGGCTCTCAATGGTGTCGGCTATCTCGGCGAGTACTTCCTCCATGCTGAACCCTGCGCTTTCGAACCTGAATTTCCCGGAGCTGATGCGGCTGTAATCCAGGATTTCGTTGACGATCTGGAGCAGGTATCCCGAAGAACGGTAAATAGCCTCTGCATAGTCCTTGCCCGATGTCTCCATGCTTTTCAGCTGCTCCGAATAGCCTATGATGGATTGAAGGGGTGTTCTGATCTCGTGGCTCATGTTGGCGAGAAAGCGCTCCTTCACCTTTTCCATATACTGAGCTTTCTCTTTGGCTTCGGTAAGCTCCAGGCGGTGGCGGTTGCTTTGCGAGAGGTCCGAGAACATCAGGTAGATCAGGCAGATGGTGAGGATCATGAAAACAAGCAGGATAAGGCCGACGCGGTTAAACGCACTGCTGAATACGTCGCTGAGCTGCCGGGTATTGGCCTGCAGGGAGCTGATCTCTTCCTGCTGGATCTGGTAAAGAATGAGTTGAAGCTCATTGATGAACGTATTACTGGCATTCGCCAGCTTCATCTCGTGATTGATGAGCCGGGAGCCTTTGCTGTACTGGTCTTTTTCGATCGTGCCAATAGCCGACTCCATGTCTTTGATGAAGCTGTCGCGTTGTGCTACAGCCAGTGTATCGGTGGTGGTGATCACATCTTCGGTAATTTGCTGCCTGCCACCGGCATTTGGCTTTGCTCCGGATTTTTTCCGGGAGAACAGGCGCTTGAAAAAAGACTCCTGCTTTTTCGGGGCAACTTCTTCTTTCGGGAGCTCCTGCGTTGTGGTCGTGATTTTGCGCTTCATCGTCACAATGCTGCTGTCCTTGCGTTTCATGCTTTGCGAGATGTAATCCGAAAGCTGGCGCATGTTGCTGGAAAAAGATTTGTTATGAATCAGATCCTCATGAAACTCCAGGTACTTAAGAAAAAGCCGGTCCCGTTGAAGCAAAACGTCTTTCATGCGCTCCAGGCGCCTTACCTGCAGGCTGTCTCCGGCATAAAGCATTTGCAGGGAGTCGAGCGACAGAATGATGTTTTTGGAATCGTTGATGAGGGACGCCTGGGCATTTTTTCCATTCTGAATGATGTTGAGCCGTTGCACCTGGTCGAGGTTGTGGACGCGTATCAGCAGCGAATTAACGATGCGAAGCTTCGGGTCCGGATGGCCGATCTTTTCGATGGTGAGAAAGGTTTCCCTGAACACCACCCTCGCAATGAGCCAGGAAAATAGCATGACGATACAGCCAAACAGGAACGCCAGAATGATCTTGGTATATAAGGATTGGTGCGCGAATTTTTCCTTGATCGTTGACATAGCTTGCTAACAGGCTAATGTATAAAAAATCAGCTTATAGCCACAGGTGGCGCTCACAACGAACGTTAAAAAGCGCGCTGTATGGAAAGCGCTGTGGAAACCATAAATTTAGATGAAAAACCGTTTTTTATGTTGAAAAATCCCTTATTTTGCAGGAAAATTAATGCCTTGCAAGTAGTTGTCAATACCCGGTTATTAATCGAAGATAAGCTGGATGGGATCGGGTGGTTTAGTTATCAAACACTGAAACGCATCACGCAGCAGAACCCTGATGTTCATTTTGTGTTTCTCTTCGATAGGGATTTCAGCGATCATTTTGTGTTCTCAGATAACATCACGCCCCTGGTGCTTGGCCCCCAGGCCCGGCACCCGTTTTTATATTACGCCTGGTTTCATATCGCCGTCAGAAACCTGCTGAACCGCATGAAGCCGGATCTGTTTTTATCACCCGACGGATTTTTGTCGCCCGGCGCCACATGCAAACAGGTGCCGGTGATCCACGACATTAATTTTTTGCACAATCCCGAAGATCTGAAATCGCTGACAAGCCGTTACTATAATTATTTTTTTCCGAAATACGCTAAAGTTGCTACCCGAATCGCCACCGTTTCGGAATACAGCAGGCAGGACATCTCCACGCATTATGCCATCGATCCGGCAAAGATCGACGTTGTATACAACGGCATCAACGAAGGCTTTAAGCCCCTTGCGGAGGCGGAGCAGGAGGCCGTGCGCAGGCAGTACTCGGAGAGCAAACCTTATTTTTTATTTGTAGGTTCCCAGAGTCCGCGTAAAAATCTTAATCGCCTCGTACAGGCATTTGATCTTTTCAAAAAGCAAACAGGCTCGGATATGAAGTTGCTTCTCGTGGGCGCCGTGTATGCGGGCGAGGGCGATTTGAAACGGGTGATCGGTAAGTCGGCCTACAGGCAGGATATTCTTTTTGTGGGCCGTCAGCAGCAGCCCGTGCTGGAAAAGATCATGGCCTCGGCATTTGCACTGGCGTTTGTGCCCTATTTCGAAGGGTTCGGGATTCCGATCGTGGAAGCCTTTGAATCCGGGGTGCCGGTAATCAGCAGCAATACCACCAGCATGCCTGAAATTGCAGGTGATGCAGCGCTCATGGTCGATCCTTTTGACGTAAGCAGCATTGCCAATGGCATGGAGCGTGTGTATCGCGACGCCTCCCTCCGCAGCCAGCTGATCGAAAAAGGAAAAGCGAGAAAGGCCATGTATTCCTGGGACAGGTCCTCCCGGCTGCTTTGGGACAGTGTTACCAAATGTCTATGAGCGCACTTATCAGTAAATCGGCTTTCATCAAGGCGGAGCAGTGCCTCAAGCACTTCTACCTCTATAGGAGTCACCCTTACCTGCGGGATTCCCTGTCGAAGGAAAAGCAGCTGATCTTCAAACGGGGCACGGATGTAGGAATCCTTGCACAGCAACTCTTTCCGGGAGGCACCGATGTCACTGCCGGTGAGAAGCGCGACCAGCAGCTGTTTGCACAGCGTACCCGGGAGCTCATCGAAGGTGGCGCCGATACCATTTACGAGGCCACGTTCATTCATAACGACCTGCTGGTGATGGTGGATATCCTTCATAAAAAAGACAATGCCTGGACGGCTTATGAGGTCAAGAGCTCGTTGAAGATCACCGAGACCTATGTGAAAGATGCCTGCTTCCAGTATTATGTGATCAAGAACTGCCTGCCCCAGCTGGCAGACTTCCATCTGCTGACCCTCAACTCAACATATGTGCTCGCCGGAGAGCTTGATATCACAGGGCTTTTCAAGAAAACTCCGGTGTTGAAAGATGCTGTAAAAAACCTCAGCTACTTTGAGCATAAAACACAGGTGGCAAGGTTAACGCTTGAGCAGAACAAAATTCCGGACATCAAAATCGGCACCCACTGTTTTCAGCCCTACGAGTGCGACTTCCTCGGCACATGCTGGAAAAATACCGGAGATCCCAATTCGGTAATGTCGCTTGGGAAACTCACCAAGCAGGCCATGTTCGAGTTGTATGATAATAATATCCGCCGTATCGATGAGATCGATTTGAATACGATAGAGCATAAGGAAGTCAAAGTACAGGTGAAGGCAGTGATCGAACAGAAAGAACAGGCCGATGTGAAGGAGATCGACGCGTTTATCTCAGGGATCAAAAGCCCTTATTGTAGCCTCGATATTGAAGTATGGATGCCGGCGGTGCCGTTTTACCAGGGAACAAAGCCTTTTCAGCAAATTCCATTTCTCTTTTCGATGGTATATGAAGAAGAAGGAAAGCTAAAGCGCTATAGCTATTTCAAGCCCTTTGAAGACGATCTGAGAAAGGTGTTCCTGGAGCAGATCCTGGAAGCAACAAACGCTTTTGCTACAGTGCTGATGTTTGATAAAGCCCTGGAAGAGTCGGTGCTGAACCAGCTGGCAGAGCTGTATCCGGAATATGCCAAAGACATTGCCCGGCTGAAATCAAAGATCATCGATCTGGCGGAGCCGATCCGCAAAGGAAATTATTACCATCCCGATATGAAAGGAAATTTCAGCCTCAAGAGCATTGCGCCGGTGGTGAATCAGGAAGCTGGTTTCGATAAGCTGGATGTGCAGTCGGGCATTGTTGCCATGTACATGTACGAAGGACTTGGTACTCAAAATGCGATAGAAGCGGAAAGCGCCAGGGAACAGTTGATAGACTACTGCGAGATGGATGCGCTGATCACCTATCAGCTGCTGAGTTTTTTCAGAAGCAAATTAGTGTAAATTTGGAAACTCAACAGGATTAGAAGCGTCCAATCCAAGCCCGAAGGGCTTGAATATGAATAAAGAGTAATCTCAGCCACCACAAGCCCAAAGGGCTTGAACATGAATAAATGCCTCTAAAACTCCTCATACTGATCCTGTTTCTTCCGCTGCTGTTTTCCGCACAGCTAAGGCCCGATACCACGCGTAAGGTCAACTACCTGGTGATCCCGACCCTGTTCCGGACGCCGGAAACCGGCTGGGCTTACGGACTCTCGGGGTCTTTGTCTTTTAAAACGACGGAACGGCGCGATACCCTCACGCGTGTGTCGATGGTGCAGGTGATCGGTATCTTTTCCGAACGTCAGCAGAACATCCAGTCGGTTGATGCTACCATCTATTTTCCGAAAGAGCGCTATATCCTGTATTTCAATACCACGCACAGCTATTTCCCCGATAAATTCTGGGGTATAGGTCAGTACAGCCGGAATGAGTCCGAGGAAAAGTATGTCTTCGAGAATTTCAATATCAGCACGCACATCAAGCGAAAATTTTCCAGGCATTTGTTTTTCGGCGTACTGGAAGACTTTCAGAATATTTTTAAGGTACGGTATGGCGAAGGAAGTTTGATGGACTCCACGTTTTTTTATGGGAAATCCAATTACAACGTGTTGGGGCTTGGCCTTAGCGCCAGCTATGATACCCGCAATTCCACCTTCTGGCCAACAAAGGGCGTTTTCCTGCAAACCCAGTTTACGACCTACAATAAAGGGTTTGTTTCCGATTATTCTTTCAACAAATGGACCCTTGAGGCGCGCCTGTTTAAACGCGTGTTCAGGGATCATGTTATTGCCTGTCAGCTCTACAACTATTACACCTTCGGGCAAACACCTTTCCGCTCGATGGCAACGCTGGGCGGGGCGGGAAACCTCCGGGGCTTTTACCAGGGCCGCTACCGCGACAATTCGATGTATTCGGTGATCGCAGAATACCGGGCGCCCATCTTCTGGAGGTTCAGTGCCTGCGTATTTGGCGGTTTCGGCGATGTGTATGGCAAGCCGCGTAATATCAATAGCGGCTCTGTCAAGTACAGCTTTGGGGGCGGGCTCAGGCTTTCGATCCTGGAAAAGGAAAAGCTCAACCTGCGGATAGATTATGGTTACTCCGATGCCTACAACAAGGGCTTTTACTTTACAATTGGGGAGTGCTTCTAGCCGCGTGGAAGCCTGATGTATTTAACAATCTTTGGTTCATAGTTTATTTCCTGTCTTTCCTGTTTTTTTGAGGAGTGTGCTAACTTTAAAGCTGCTTAGTGGTTATATCCATTAATCCAATTCATTCATCAAATTTTGCGATACCCATGTCAAAACTAAAAATCGGGATCTTGTTCGGCGGGCGTTCAAAAGAACGTGAAATCTCTTTTGCAGGCGGCAGGACTGTGTACGATAACCTTAACAAGTCTGTGTTTGAAGCCATCCCTCTTTTTGTGGATTCCTTCGGGAACATCGTGCTGCTCGACTGGAACTTTGTGTACAAGGGAACGATCCGCGATTTTTATCCGCCGGTAGAATTCATTCCGGCGTCCAATACCGATTTTCAGTACTATGCCGAAAACCTGGGCGCGTTGAGCGTTCCGGAGCAGGATGAGCTCATTGCAGAGATCGGTAAAAAAGTAGAGCTGAGCCAGCTGGCTTCTATGATCGATTTTGCCTTTTTGGCACTGCACGGGCCTTATGGCGAAGACGGCCGTATCCAGGGCTTGCTGGAATACCTGCATATTCCGTATTCCGGAAGCGGTATTTTGCCGAGCGCGATCGGCATTGATAAAAGCGTGCAAAAACGGCTGATGGTAAATGCCGGCTTCAACAGCCCCAGGTATTTCACGATTGACCGCAGCGACTGGATCTCCGGAAATACCAAAGGCCTTTGGGAAAAAGCGAAACAGGAGATCGGTTTTCCGATGGTGATCAAACCTGCCAATCAGGGTTCTTCAATCGGGATATCTATCTTTAATGAAGATAGTAATCAGGGCTTTATGTCGGCGGTAGAGAAAGCCTTTTTTACCAAATGGCTTGATTCAGCCGAATGGAAAAGATCATCTGCCAAAGAAAAGATCGAGCAGGTGCGTATACTCTCTGATATTCGCGAAGGCATTGGTATGCCTTTGTTCGTCAATACGGCTTTATCTTTCAAAGAAGATAAAGGGCAGATCAAATTTTACAATCCCTATGAGCTCATCGCTTACCTCGATGAGAACTGCGATCATACCGAAGGTTTTGTGCTGGAAGCGATGGACGGTGAAAGCACCGTGATTGTGGAAGGATTCATTGAGGGCAAGGAATTTTCCTGTATCGTTCTGGAAGACACGGATTCCAATAATAAGGTGATTGCGCTGCCGCCAACAGAGATCCGCAAAGGCAAGGAGTTGTTCGACTACCGCAGCAAATACCTGCCGGGACTGTCGAGGAAGATCACGCCGATTGAAGCCAGCGATGAGCAGATCGAAGCCATACGTAAAGAATGCGAGCGCTTATTTTCAGAATTGAGCTTCGACGTGTATGCGCGCATCGACGGCTTTTTAGGGAATGACGGAAAAGTGTACCTCAACGATCCGAATACCACGTCGGGCATGATGCCTTCTTCGTTCTTCTTCCACCAGGCCGCGGAGATCGGCTTAACACCTTCGCAGTTCCTCACTTACATCATCCGTACCTCCCTGAGCAAGCGCATCCACAACAGCAAGGGCGCAGCCTTGTATGAACCCTTGCTGCACAGGCTCGATCACTTTTTGCAAAACGAGAAAAATGCAGCCAGCAACAAAATCCCTGTAGCAGTGATCCTTGGCGGGTATTCTTCCGAAAGACACATCTCGGTAGAAAGCGGCAGGAATATTTTTGAAAAGCTGGCCTCTTCCGAGAAGTATGCGCCAATTCCTGTTTTTCTTACAGGCAATCACGATCATCACCTCATGTACCAGATCCCTGTCAATGCCTTGCTGAAAGATAATGCCGATGATATTAAGGATAAGATCGACCACTGGAAGATCCATCCTGCCATTCAAGCCATCATTGAAGAGTGCAGCACCATTACTGGAAAATACGGCTCGCCGGATAATTTGCTCGCACCCAAAAAACTGGACTATACTCAACTGGCGCAGGCCGTAGAACAGGTCTTTATTGCCCTGCATGGCAGGCCGGGTGAGGATGGCGCTGTGCAGGAGCAGCTGGAAAAAGTAGGGCTAACCTATAACGGCTCGGGTAAGGAAAGTTCTTCCATTACCATTGATAAATACAGGACAAATGAGATCCTTTTGCAGAACGGTTTCCTGGTAGCGAAGCACTGCCTGGTAACGGAAGACGATTGGAAAAATAACCGGGAAGCGATTAAGCAAACACTCACCAAGGACTATCAGTATCCGCTTATTGCAAAGCCTGTAGATGACGGTTGCAGCAGCGCTGTGAAAAAGATCAAAAATTTTGAAGAGTTCGAGGCCTTTGCTACGCTCATCTTTCGCACATCGGACGCCTTTGATCCGAAAGCAGCAGAGATCCTGCACATCAAGCCTAAGGAAGAATTCCCGCAGAAGCAGGTCATCCTGGTAGAAGAGCTGATCGGGAAGAATGGCGCGAAGCACTTTCTGGAAATTACCGGTGGCATGCTCACGAAGCTCAACGCCAGCGGAGGCATTGATTACGAAGTGTTTGAAGCCTCGGAGGCGCTGGCGGAGGGCGATATCCTGAGCCTCGAGGAAAAATTCCTGGCGGGGCAGGGGCAGAACATTACGCCGGCCCGCTATTCAAGAGACAGCAAAGAGCGCCAGCAGATCTCCGATAAGGTGAAAGAAACGTTGGGTGCCGCAGCGAGGGTGCTCAATATCATGGGCTATTGCCGTATCGATGCCTTTGTGAGGATCTTCGACCCCGAGCATGTGGAGGTGATCTTTATCGAGGTCAATTCACTTCCGGGGATGACACCGGCTACCTGCATCTATCACCAGGCAGCCATCAATGGGTATAAACCTTATCACTTCATCGATGCCATCCTCGATTTTGGGTCTAAAACGGTGAAAGCCTCCAGCTTCTGAATCTGTATAGTTTTTGGAGATTTCGCGCTTTAGAAAGGCCGTTCAACGATAATTCGGCTTTGCCAAATTGTTGATAAACTTCCCTGAAACGGCTTTTTTGCACATTCCCAAATGGGCTTGTTATCTTTTGATAATCAGTGAATTAAAAATTAATTAACCTGTTTTTAACACCTAATCAACAGGTAAGAAACCGATTTTCAACATATTTTGGGTGCGTCGAAAAGCGGTATTCGTCTAATAAGTTCCGTTATTGGCATTTATCACCGTACCTTTGTTAATAACTGTAACAGCACAACCATGTTTGAGATTTTAAAAAGCTTCGAGTCAAAATTCGGTTCCCTCAAAAAAAAGGGATTAAGAATTGAGGGTTTATCCATGATAGATCCAAAACGTAAGAAACATGTGATTATGATCTCTAAACCGTTTTTGTTTGATAACCGCCAGCTGCCTAAGTCCTATGAGGGCCTGGAGATCAAATCAAAAATCGAGGGAGGTTTGCCGGAAGAGTTTAAGATCGAGAAGGAGATGGTAAAAAAAGACTACCTCTGGGCTCCAAACCGCTTTGAGAAATACGTAGACCGTTGCTCGGAAGATATCCGCAAGCAATTCGGAAATCCGAACATGTCGAGGATGGAGATGCTGGATGCCCTGGCGTTCGGGAGCTTCGAAGACCATAAGAAAAAAACACAAATGCTTATCAACGAAGGAAAAATTCCGGCAATAAGCCTCAACTAATTAAAAAATAAAGCAATTGACTAGGGTATAATTAAGGGTTAAACTTTTTAAATTGCTTCAGATCCTTCCATCTTCCAGTGGAAGGATTTTTTTTGCACGGTATTTTCAAAAACGAACAAAGGATCTTGTTGGGCATGTCCCTTCCGCAAAGAACAGGCGGAAGGGTCGGGCTGCCCGCTTCAATTCCTGTCCCGAAAGCAGTTCGGGACAGGAGATTTCCGCTTGCATCCCTCATGCAGGTTCGCTACAGGGTTTGTGTAATGAGCAGTGGCTTTCTGCGCCAGGGGCATGAAGGGCTTGGTTCTTTTTAGGGCGCTGCCTTGGTTACTGAGCCTGTCGAAGTACTTTCGCCCTAAAAAAACCGGAACAACGTGTAGCCCGGAATGACCCGCCCGGGCGCCCAAAAAGAAATTAACGGATGCCGCGCCTCAACAATTTTACCTATAATTTAACGGCTCCTAAAGCCGCTTGCCTTTTTTGGTTATCTTTGAAAGGTATGGTGAACCGATTTCTGAAACACAGGCAGGTACTGGTAGAATGGGCCAAAGCCATTGGCATCTCGTTCCTGTGCGTGTTGTTTTTGCGTACCTTCTTTTTCGAGATCTCACCGGTAAGCTCGCCTTCTATGGAAAAAGGCCTGCTCACGGGCGATTTCATGTTCATCAACAAGCTTTCCTACGGCCCCCGGCTTCCCAAAACCCTGCTGAGCCTTCCGTTCGTGAACCAAAAATACTATTCCACCCTCATCGAGCTGCCTTATCTCCGCCTCTTCGGAAGCCCGGATGTGGAGCGGAACGACGTGGTGGTGTTCAACTACCCCCAGGAAAACGAATATCCGGTAGATCACCGCTCTTATTTTGTGAAGCGCTGCGTGGCGCTGCCCGGAGATAGTTTCCGGATCGAAAAAGGCTCCGTATACGTAAATAACGAGGCTACCGACGACGAAACCCTGCTGCAGTACAATTACCACATCAAATCGGCCAGGCTGCTGGATTCCGCTTTTATTGAACATTACCAGCTCCGGGAAGGGGGCAGGATCTCCGATAATAACGACTATTCGTTTACACTCACCGATGCACTGGCGGATACACTGCTTAGCAAGACCTTCATTACCAGCATCGAGAAGAGCACCGAAGCCAGGGAAATGTGGGATGAGTTTGTGTTTCCCTTCAACAGCCACTACAAATGGAATGTGGATTACTACGGCCCTGTCAGAATCCCCGCCAAAGGCGACACCGTGCGGCTGGATTCGATGAACCTGTGTTTCTTTGAGCGCATCATCAGTGTGTACGAAGGGAATACCCTTGAGCTGAAGCACGACTCCGTATTCATCAACGGGGACTTTTCGCCTTCCTACGTGATTCAGCAGAATTATTATTTCATGATGGGCGATAACCGCCACAACTCACAGGACAGCCGCCACTGGGGCTTCGTGCCGGAAGACCACATCATCGGCAAAGCTACGCGCGTCATTTATTCGAGCGATAAGCTGTACCATACCGGTGTTCGCTGCGACCGCATCTTTAAACGCATTCATTAATGAGCAGGAATTCCGTTTTGTTGACAACGGCTTACCTGCCGTCCTTAGCCTATCTCCGGGAAGTGCTCCGGGCGGATGACGTGTTGCTGGAGGCGCAGGAGTATTTTGTAAAGCAAAGTTACCGCAGCCGCTGCGAGATCCTGACAGCCAACGGAACCTTATCCTTGTCGATCCCGCTCGGAAAACATGCCGATAAGGAAATCATTTCCCGGAAGCGCATTTCCTATGCGGAAAACTGGCAGCAGCAGCATTGGCGGACGATCACCAGCGCCTATAAAGGCTCCCCCTATTTCGAGTTTTTTGAGGATGATCTGAGGCCTTTCTACGAGCAGCGTTTTGAGTTCCTGATGGATTATAACACGGCTTTGCTAAAGTCTATATTGCATATCCTCCGCGTGAAGAAGGAAATCCGTTTCACGGAGCGTTACGATCCGAAGCCGGAGGGCTTGAAAGACCTGAGAGCCTTGCCGCATTTTTCAGAAGAAGCCCTAACGCCTCACTACCAGGTATTCTCCATCGGTTCCACCTTTGTGCCTGGCCTGAGCTGCATCGATGCCCTGTTCAATATTGGCCTTGAAACCAAAACGTTGTGACGTGGAAGAATTTATTTCAGACGATTATTTTTACAAAGACGTGGATTCTCCGACGGGTCCGCTCAGGCTTGTTGCCAGCCGCAAAGGGCTTGCCGCGGTAGCGTGGAATGCCGGAGATGTGTTCAGGATCCGGTTGCACGAACTGAAAGAAAGCCCGGGGCATGCCTTGCTGATGGAAACGGAGCGGCAGCTGAATGCGTATTTTGAAAAGAAGCGAAGGACGTTCGATCTTCCGCTGGACCTCATTGGAACCGGCTTTCAGAAGAAGGTGTGGGAGGCGTTGAGGGATATTCCTTTCGGTCAAACAAAAAGTTACGGCGACCTGGCCAGGCAGCTCGGCGATCTGAAAGCCGTGAGGGCTGTGGGAGGCGCGCTGAACAAAAATCCGGTTCCCATCATTGTGCCCTGCCACCGCGTGATCGGATCTTCCGGCGTTCTCACAGGCTTTGCAGGAGGTATTGGCACGAAGGACTATTTGCTGAGGCTGGAAGACCCGAACCTTCAGTTAAATCTCTGGGATCAGCAGCAGGATGTCTAAAACATTTTCAAAAGATAGCTTTAAGAAAATCTGCGATCAGCTTGCGAAAGGGGATCAGGACCTCTTGCACATCATCCGCGCTTACGGCTATCCACCCATGTGGACAAGGCCCAACAGCTTCGCAACACTGGTGCACATCATCCTCGAGCAGCAGGTGTCACTGGCTTCGGCCCTGGCTTCTCTAAAAAAGTTACAGGAAAAGACCAAAGGGCTGAGCCCGCGAAAGGTTCTGAGGCTGAATGATGAAGAGATGCGGGCCTGCTATGTGAGTCGCCAGAAAACAGGCTATATCAGAGGCCTGGCGGAAGCGATCCTGAAAAAGAAATTACTTCTTGAAAACCTGGAAACCTTGTCTGACGATGAGGTCAGAGCAGAGCTCACCTCGCTGAAAGGCATCGGCAACTGGACGGCGGATGTTTACCTGATGTTTGTGCTGCAACGCGCTGACGTATTTCCTGCCGGAGACCTCGCGGCGGTGAACGCGCTTAAGCGGATCAAACACCTGGCGCCTGTCACGCCAAAGGAAGAGGTTGTTGCGGTGGCCGCTCAATGGCAACCATACAGGACCGTCGCGAGCATGATCCTCTGGCACTTTTACCTGTCGTCGCCTTCGAGGGGCAAAAACAATATGGCGCCTGTATCGGAGAAGTAAAACTTACTGTCTCTTTGTACTTTGATAAGCAGGTGAACGGATTTGATCAGGTATGCGGATACTATCCGGAAGCTCCGAATCCCCTTTAAGGTATGTTTCAATGAAAGGAAATGAGAATCCTAATGCAGCCTGGTGCTGATGAGGCTGATGAACTCCTTGCGGGTAGGGTCTTTCATGAACTCGCCGGTAAAGGCGGAGGTGGTGGTCACGCTATTCTGCTTTTGCACACCGCGCATTTGCATGCAGAGGTGCGAGCATTCCATCACCACGGCCACGCCGAGTGGCTGAAGGGTGTCCTGGATGCAGTCGCGGATCTCGTTGGTGAGGCGCTCCTGTACCTGCAAGCGGCGGGCAAAGGCATCCACCACGCGCGGGAGCTTGCTCAGACCTACAATGTGGCCGTTGGGAATATAGGCAATATGGGCTTTCCCGAAAAAAGGCAGAAGGTGATGCTCGCAGAGGCTGTATACTTCAATGTCCTTCACAATCACCATCTGGCTGTAATCTTCCTTGAACATGGCTGAACGTAACACTTCGGCAGGGTTGAGGTCGTAGCCCTGGGTGAGGAACTGCATGGCTTTGGCGGCCCTCACCGGTGTTTTTACCAATCCTTCACGATGCGGGTCCTCTCCCACATCGTCCAGGATGTTTTTATACATATCTGAAATAGATTCTACCAGTTTATCATTGTACTGGTCTATTTTCTTGTAGCCGTTAAGCTCATGTTCAAATTCTTCGTTCAGCATAAAACAATTTTTAAAATAACAACGGCGCAGCCATATGGTTTTCTATTCCCCGAAATATTCCACGTAGTTGCTGTCGGTTTCGTAAAGCTTGATGCAGTGCAGCGTAGCTCCCATGTCTTTGATCTTTTTCTGGAGAATGTCCCAGATAAAGATCGCCACATTCTCCGTGGAAGGCATAACCGGCATGCCGGCTACGTCGAGGTTGAGGTTCTTATGGTCGAGCACATCCGTCACATCACGGCGGATGAGCGTGCTGAGCTCTTTTAAGTTGACCACAAAACCGGTGTCCGGATTGATCTCTCCTTTTACTGTCACAAACAGCTCGTAGTTATGCCCATGCCAGTTCTTGTTGGCGCATTTTCCAAAAACGGCCTCGTTCTGTTCCTCGCTCCAGCCGGGATTAAACAATTTGTGAGCGGCATTAAAATGTTCTTTGCGGGTAATGTAAATCATAGTAAATTTAACTCAGCAAAAATACTAATATAAATGCACATTCTGATCGTATCTGCCACCCAATTTGAGGTTAAGCCCTTACTGGAATATCTGCAGATACCCTCAATCGCTCCGGGAATCAATCAAGCAGGCAAGGCGGTGAAAAGCCACGACATTCGGGTGCTGATCACCGGGATCGGTATGGTAAATACTGCCTGTGCCATGGGGCGCTACGGGAACGGCGCCTATGATCTTATCATCAATGCCGGTGTTTGCGGCGCATTCGATAAGTCGGTGCCACCCGGAACCCTGGTGCATGTTACGGAAGATGTCCTGAGCGAGATGGGAGCAGAAGACGGCGAAGGCTTTTTAACATACGACCAAATGGGATTGCCCGGCACACATCGTTTTTCCGGGCACTTGAGCGACAGGTTTAACGCATTGGCCTCCCTGAAGCAGGTCAAAGGTATTACGGTGAATACGGTGCATGGAAATGAGCATTCCATCGCCGGGGTTAAACAATTGTACCATCCGGATGTTGAAAGCATGGAAGGGGCTGCGTTTTTTGCCGCCTGCCCCGCTGCCCGGAATATTTTACAGATCAGGAGCATCTCCAACCATGTTGAAAAACGTGATAAAAGCAAATGGCAGATGCCCCTGGCCATCAAAAACCTGAATGACTTTTTAATTGAATTGATAACTCATTTGTAAGTATCGTGAAATTTGTAAGGTGGTTTCGAGAGCCTCAACCACCGGTTTGTTGACTGAGGCTCTCGAAGTCAACAAAAAAAATAATCACCAACCCCTATCCACTGATACCCATGAACTTCACACTCGGTTTTTCTCCCTGCCCAAACGATTGTTTTATCTTTGATGCGCTCGTACACAAGAAAATCGATACGCAGGGCATTGATTTTTCGGTGGTGATGGAAGATGTGGAAGCCTTGAACAACAGGGCTTTCCGTCAGGAGCTTGATATTACGAAGCTGAGCTATCACGCGTTTTTGTATTTAACGGATCATTATGCTTTGCTTAATAGCGGCAGTGCCCTTGGCTTCAACTGTGGTCCGCTGCTTGTGAAAGATGCTAAAACAGACATTCAGGACATCAATGCGGCAAGCATTGCCATTCCCGGAAAATACACAACTGCTAATTTCCTGCTGTCGCTGGCTTTCCCGAAGGCCACTAACAGGAAGGAGACCCTCTTCAGCGATATTGAAGGCGCTGTCCTGTCGCACCAGGCAGATGCCGGCCTGCTCATCCATGAGAACCGGTTTACCTATGAGCAAAAGGGCCTTGAGAAGATCATTGACCTGGGCGAATTCTGGGAAAGCCTCATCCATGCGCCCATCCCATTAGGTGGCATTGTGGTAAAGAGGTCTGTGGATCAAGCGCTGCAACGAACGGTCGACAGCCTGATCCGGCGTAGTGTGGAGTTTGCCTTTGCCAACCCGGAGAGCTGCATGGCGTATGTGAAAGCGCATGCCCAGGAAATGGACGAGGAGGTTATGAAGAAACACATTGCCCTTTACGTGAATTCGTTTTCTGTGGATCTTGGTGAAACCGGACGTGGGGCAGTGGAGCTGCTCTTTAAAAAAGCAGAAGAGAACCACCTGATTGAAGGGCTGGCCCCTCAGATCTTTGTCGGCTGATTCCGCTTATCAGCCCTATACGGCGTTTTATCAAAATCTCCCCCTTTGCTGGTAAATTCCTGTTATATTTATCGAAACTAAACACATCATGCATAAAACATTACTTGTCCCTTCTTTGCTTTTTATTGGCGTGCAGGCTTTTTCACAAAGTCTTTCGCCGGGTATCAATCTGAGTTACATCGACTCATCGGTGAGTCCGCGCAATGATATTTACCGCTACGCCAACGGCAAATGGCTGGCCAAACAACAAATACCTGCCAGCGACGGAAGCTGGGGAAGTTTTAATGAGATCAATGAAGGGAATATCAGCAACCTGAAATCCTTGCTGACGGATATTTCCAAAAACACAAAGGCTGCCCCCGGCAGCAATGTGCAAAAGATCAGGGACTTTTACCTGACGGGCATGGATTCCCTGAAAGCGGAAAAAGAGGGCATGGACCCTATCAAAAGCCAGCTGGCAGCCATTGAGCTCATCAAAACGAAAGATGAATTAGTGAAAGTGTCTGCCAGCCTCAACAAAAAAGGGGTGAGCGGTATGATCGGCTTTTATGTGTACTCCGATTTTAAGAACAGCAATGCCAATGCCTGCTACCTGACCCAGACAGGCATGGGCCTGCCTGACAAAGACTTTTATTTTGAAACTAAATACGAAGCCATTAAAACCGAATACCGGCAGCACGTTGCCAGGATGTTTGAATGCATGGGGAACCTGCCTGCCGATGCCACAGCCAAAGCGGCTATCGTGATGGGTATTGAAACCAGGCTCGCGGAAGGGGCCATGAACGCTGTGGAGCAACGCGACCCGCAAAAACAGTATAATCCATTTACCAAAGAGGAATTATTTAAAGCTTATCCGAAGATCAATTGGAATACCTACTTCGCATCGCTTGGGATCAAAACACCGGAAACGATCATCATCAATCAGCCTGATTTTTATAAGCAGCTGAACAGTGTCATGGATTCGATCTCTATCGCGGATTGGAAAGTTTTCCTGAAATGGAAGCTGGTAGCGGAAGCCGCACCTTACCTGTCTTCCTGCTTTGTGAACGAAAGCTTTAAATTCAACGGTACAACGCTGGCCGGCAAAAAAGAAATGAAGCCGCGCTATAAACGTGTGCAGGCTACCACGGATGCGGTATTGGGTGAGGCGCTCGGCAAGCTGTATGTAGAGAAATATTTCAATGCCGATTCTAAAAAACGCGTGGAGACGATGATCGACAACCTGATCGCTTCATACCGCGAGCGCATCAACACAAGGGACTGGATGAGCGAAGAAACAAAGAAACAGGCTCAGCAAAAACTCGATAAGATCATCCGTAAGATCGGTTTCCCGGATAAGTGGATCGATTATACGCCGTTGACGATCACCAGAGAGTCGTACTGGAAAAACATTTCAGCAGGCAGCGAATTTCAGTTCAGACGGATGATCGCTAAGATCGGTAAACCGGTAGACCGCATGGAGTGGGGCATGACACCTCCAACCGTGAATGCCTACTATAATCCAACCTCCAATGAGATTGCCTTTCCGGCCGGGATCATGCAGGTGCCTTTCTTTGATCCGAAAGCAGATGACGCTTATAATTATGGAGTGATGGGCTCTGTGATCGGGCATGAGCTGACGCATGGCTTCGACGACCAGGGCTCGCAGTTTGATGCCGATGGGAACCTGAAAATGTGGTGGACGGAAACCGATTACAAGAATTTTAAAGGTAAAACCAAACTCATAGTAGATCAGTTCAACGGCTACGATGCCATTGATACCCTGCATGTGAACGGAGAGTTGACACAAGGCGAGAATATTGCGGATCTCGGGGGATTGACCATGTCCTACTATGCGTATAAAAAATCCCTTCACGGCAAGCCATCCCCTGTTATTGCCGGCTATACCGGTGAGCAGCGTTTCTTCCTGGCATGGGCGCAGGGCTGGAAAGTATTGATGCGCGATGCTTATCTGAAGCAAATGATCGCCACTAACCCGCACTCGCCCGGTAATTTCCGTGCGATTGGCCCGCTGAGCAATATGACGGAGTTTTACGATGCTTTTGGCGTGAAGCCCGGCGATGGCATGTACAGGCCTGTAGAAAAACGCGTGAGCATCTGGTAGCATCGGCTCCTACCCGGAGTCAACGGACCATAGAGATCATATATATCATTAAAAACGGTGGCTTTGCATAGTTAAAGCCACCGTTTATTTTAATACAATGTCTTAATTTAGTGTCATGTTTGAATTGATCACGATGGATGAAGCTGGTTCGTATAATAGCAAGGCCGGCATGATAGAGGCCTGGGCAAAAGGCTGGGCCATGGCACGTGGTGTATCAGCTCCGGTAAGGGATCATGGGGCTTTCCGGATCGATCCGGGCTGGCCGGATCAGGTCAGGCGTTATGTTTTTGCAGAGCTTAATGAAGGCTTCAAAACCCTGTGCCGCGAAATCCACGATCCATGCGTTTTTTTGAAAATCTGCGCGGCGCCTGAGCGCGTCAAAGCATGGCTGCCGGAACCTTGGATGATTGAGTCGCCGCGCTTCATGATGATTTGCGCCAAACCCATGCATCCCTTGCGGCCTCTGTTGCCCGGGGGCTACAGGCTTGAAATAGAAAAAAGTCCGGCTGTTTCTGTCATCAGGATCATGCAAAACGAAGAGCTTGCATCTATTGGCCGGGTGGTAGTGGTAGATGGCTATGCTATTTATGACCGTATCGAAACAATTGCAGAGCACCGCCGCCTGGGCCTGGCAACGCGTGTGATGACAGAGCTGGAAGCCATTGCGTTGGAACAAGGCGGAACGAAAGGCGTTCTGGTGGCAACAGCAGAAGGAAAAAGTCTATATGAAACCCTGGGCTGGGAAGTGTACTGCGATTATACTACCGCAGTGATCCGCGGGCAAGCAGGGCATTGCTGAGTTCCCTGGCGGAGTGGAACATCCGGAAACATAAAAGGCTGTCACAGTGTTGTGACAGCCTTTTTCCTTCCCCTCAACCACCTTATGAAATTTGGATTTCCCTGAGTTGATTAGCCGTTGCTTTTTCTTTTTTCGGAACGTTTACCTTTAAGATGCCGTTCTCATAGCTTGCCGTGATGGTGTCTTTGTCGATCAGCTTTTCAGGCAATACGAAGGATCTGCTGAAAGAGTGGTAGTTGAATTCCCTTCTGCTGTAAGCCTCGGTTTCATTCTTTTCATCGCTGGTATTTTCGTATACCGATGAGATCGTTAATTTGTCCTCCTTCAATTCCAGCTTGAAATTTTTCTTTTCAAGGCCGGGCGCTGCTAATTCCAGTTCAAAAGAAGTATCGGTTTCTTTAATGTTTACAGATGGCATGGTATTGAACCCGGAACGTTTGCCGTTATGAAAAAATTCCCTGGTTAACACGTCATCGAAGAATGTTGGAAATTGATTAAACCTGTTGTGGTTTCTGTCGCTGTTGTTTTTAGTGAATGTGTACATAGTCGTTTTTTTATTTTTGCCTTTTCTGACAGGCGTTATACATTGTTCGTTTTTAGTTTTTTTTGTTCAGATTGCAATCCTGTACCCCTAAGATCAAGAGCCGTACCAGTTCGCTTTCGCCTGCTATTATGGCATTTTAACGGTTTTTGGCCTGAAAAAATTTCCGGAAACACCTTGTTTTGATGCCAGAATTTCCGTTTGTACTAACCCCGGAGGGTTAATAAGTTTGATGGAAAAACCGGGGAGCCGCTTTCTTTATAAATACATTTAATGGATAGAATTCCTTTAAAAAGAACATGAGTGATATACAACATTTTTTCAGGCCTGTAAACATTACAGATTATAAAGAAAACCAGCTGGGGCATTTCATTGCTGCCTATGCAGATGGTTCGGATTTTCCGGAGCTGAAAGATGTTGATATGGCTATTGTAGGGGTTTGCGAGGGCAGGCGTGCTGAAGGGAATGCCGGCTGCGCGCTGGCTCCTGACAGTGTCCGGAACTATTTATACAAGCTGTATCCCGGAAGCTTTCGCCCGAATATTGCCGACCTGGGGAACATCCAGCCGGGGCATGATGTGGAAGATACGTATTATGCCCTCAAATCAACGGTAGAGTTTCTTATCCGGAATAACATCATTCCCATCATCCTTGGCGGAAGCCAGGACCTGACGTACGCGCAGTTCCTCGGTTACGAAAAGCTTGAGCAAACGATCAACATCGTTGCCGTGGACTCCATTTTTGATCTTGGAAACCCGGAAGAGGATATGACCAGTACCGCTTACCTCGGGAAGATCATTTTGCACCAGCCCAATTATTTATTCAACTACAGCAACATCGGCTATCAGACCTACCTCGTTGACCAGGCCTCGCTCAATATGATGAACCGCTTGTATTTCGATACTTACCGCCTGGGGCAGGTGCGCGATGCCATTGAAGAGTCAGAGCCGATCATCCGCCATGCCGATATGCTGAGCTTTGATATCAGCGCCATTAAACACAGCGATGCCCCGGCAAACCCCAATGCCTCTCCCAATGGATTCTATTCCGAAGAGGCCTGCCAGATGATGCGCTATGCAGGTATGAATGATAAGCTTTCGTCGATTGGCCTTTACGAGATCAATCCCGAGTATGATACCAACGGGAAAACATCGAATCTGGCAGCGCAGATGATCTGGTGCTTTATGGATGGTTTCTATAACCGCAAGCAGGACTTCCCGTCGCGCACCAGCAGCGATTATGTGAAATTCCATGTGGTATTGCAGGATGAAAAATACGAGATCAATTTTTTCAAAAGCCGGAAGAGCGATCGCTGGTGGATGGAAATTCCTTATCCGCCTACCAAAGGCCTTAAGTTCGAAAGGCATACCCTGCTGCCATGTTCTTATAAAGATTACGAAATGGCCGTCAATAACGAGATTCCGGACCGCTGGTGGCAAACCTATCAGAAGCTCGCCTGAGGCTCCCTGCTTATCAGATCACTTTTCCACGATCTTTGTGATCTCTATTTCCACGCGGCGGTCTTCGCGGTCGCTTTTCCCGGTCGGGTAATTGGCGCGCATGCCTTTGTAGGAAAGGCGGTCGGGGCTCACGCCGTTTTGCACAAGATAGTTGTACACTGCTTTGGCGCGCGCTACCGAAAGGTTTTTAATACCCGTATCGAAGTCCATGCCGTCTTCACCGGTCCGGATGCAGCAGATGTGCCCCAGGATCATGATGTGGTATTTCTGTTTCTCGAGCAATACGTTTTTCAGGTTCTCAAGGCTTTCGTATGATTCGGGAAGGAGGATGTGCCTTCCGCCGGCAAAGAGAATATTTTCGAGCGTGATCTTGTCGCCTACTTTCTGCTCATTGGAGATGATCGGAGCCTTCTTCTCAACGGTCGCCGGCTCTTCCATCACAAGTGGTTTTTCAAGCGGGATCTGTATGGGGGTCTGGAGTTTCGCTGTATACACGGCTCTGATTTCTGCGCGGCGGTTATGACTTCGTTCTGTATCCGGATTGCCGGTATTGGTAAGGCCTATTTCGCCCTTGCCTTCCGCCTCCACCGTAATGTCGGGGAATGCCGTGCCGATGGCCTGTTTTATAAAGCCGGCGCGTTTCAGGGAGAGTGCACTGTTGAAAGCATCGCTGCCTCTGTCGTCGCAGTAAGCACTCACACGTAGCTGCGGTACCTTTGCCGTATCGAGGCTTTTCAGAAAAGTCAGGAGCTTTGCCTGTTGCTCAGGGGATAAACTGCTATGGTTGCTTTCGAAAAACACGCTGGCAGTGAGCGTTTGGGCGGAAGAAGGGATCACGGCGAAGAGCGTGATCAGCAGGGAGACAAGTAAGAGTAGGCGCATATCTGGTGTTTTGTATTCATAACGTCAAAACCGGATTTGGTTACAAAGATGTGTAAATCGCCCTGTTTTGAACAAAGAAAAGGGCTTTTTGTTTCTGTGGATAAACAGTACCTTTACAGCGTAAAATTTAGTATATGAAATAGCCATCTTTGTCAAAGGCAAACGCTTAGGAAGATAATGTGGCTATGTCATACGACTTTTAAAAAATAATACCACCTGCACATGAATGTTCAATCCCTTTTGAAGCGCGCTGACAACCTCGAGTTCCTGACCATCGAGGAAGGTGTGTTTTTATACGAACAGGCACCTACATCCGAGCTGATGTTTGTGGCCAATAATATCCGCAACGTCAAAAAGCATCATTCCAATAAAGTGACCTGGCAGATCGACCGGNNTGCATCGCCAATTGCAAGTTCTGCAATTTCTACAGGATCCCCGGCCACAAGGAGGCCTATATCACCGATATCGACACTTACAAGCGAAAGATCGAGGAGACGATTAAATACGGGGGCGATCAGCTCCTCTTGCAGGGTGGTCATCATCCGGACCTGGGCCTTAGCTTTTATGTGAATTTATTCAAAGAATTAAAATCCCTGTTTCCCCAGATCAAACTGCATTCACTGGGGCCGCCGGAGATTGCCCATATCACCAAGCTCGAAAAATCGACACACACCGAAGTGCTGAAAGCCTTGGTGGATGCCGGTTTAGACAGCCTGCCGGGAGCGGGAGCCGAGATCCTGAATGACCGTGTGCGCCGCCTCATCTCCAAAGGAAAATGTACGGGCCGCGAATGGCTGGACGTCATGCGCGCTGCCCATCAGCTTAATATCACTACCTCGGCCACGATGATGTTCGGGCATGTGGAAACTGTATACGAACGCTTCGAGCACCTGGTATGGCTACGCGAGGTGCAATCGGAAAAGCCGGAGCATGCCAAAGGCTTCCTGGCCTTTATCCCATGGCCTTTCCAGGACGACGGAACCTTGCTGAAACGCATCAAAGGCATTTCCAATAATGTGAGCGCGGACGAATACATCCGCATGCTGGCCCTGAGCCGCATCATGTTGCCCAATATCGAGAACATCCAGGCTTCCTGGCTGACGGTAGGGAAACAAACGGCACAGATCTGCCTGCATGGGGGTGCCAACGATTTCGGCAGTATCATGATCGAAGAAAATGTGGTGAGTGCAGCGGGCGCGCCTCACCGGTTTACGTATAAGACCATTCAGGACGCGATCAGGGAGGCAGGCTTCGAGCCGCAGCTCCGGAACCAGCAGTACGGCGAGCGCCAGTTGCCGAAAGAGATTGTGGAACAGGTCGTCAATTACTAGCATGCGTATGAATGTTGTTGTAACAGGTGCCAGCAGGGGAATAGGCCTCGAAGTGATCCGTCAGTTCCTCGATAACGGTCATACCGTATTCTGCCTGACGCGAAATACAGAAGCTCTGAAGTCTTTGAATGCTGCGGATCTGCATGTACAGGCGACGGATCTGTCGTCGGTGGAGAGCATGAAAGAAAGCGTGGCTTTTATCAGGAGCAGGACGAAAAGTATTGATATCATCATTCACAACGCAGGCAGCCTCGTCAATAAGCCTTATGAAACGATCAGCTACGAAGAGCTGGAGCGCGTGTATAAGGTCAATGTGTTTGCGCCCTATTACCTCACGCAGCAATTATTGCCGGTGTTGGGAACGGAAACACGCTCGCATGTGATCAACATCAGCAGCATGGGCGGTTTCCAGGGTAGCGCAAAATTTCCGGGATTAACGGCTTACAGTTCTTCAAAAGCAGCAGTAGCGGGCCTTACAGAGTGCCTGGCTGAAGAATTAAAGGATAAGAATATTTCAGTGAACTGCCTTGCCATAGGAGCCGTGCAAACCGAGATGCTGGCAGAGGCCTTTCCGGGCTATGTGGCGCCTTTATCGCCTTTGCAAATGGCGGAATACATTTTTGATTTTGCATTGAAAGGGCACCTGTATTATAATGGGAAGATCCTCCCGGTATCCTCTTCCACGCCTTAACAGATATAGAGCACAGCATGCAGCCACACCGGGTGAACCATCTGCTTCTTTGATTTTTTTGCACCTAAATGTGTTCATGAAAACTGTTCGGGGCCTTCCCGATACCCGCGCCACAGCGTGAATGTAAAGGGCAGCAAAAATCACCCGGGCAGACTGGCTGTTCCACAACTCCTCATCAAACAATTCCGTCAACGTGTCCCATCAAAACATGCGGATTGTGTATATTTGCAGCGTCATTTTTTATGCAAAAAATCATCCTTCTTTTTCTGCTTGTTGTCAGCCATGTATTCTGTGCACAGGAAGAGCTCACGCAAACCATCCGCGGAACGGTGATCGACAAACAGACGCAAAGCCCTCTGCCCGGGGCAGTGATCAGCATTCCCGGCACCGAGCCCCTGAAGGCCACCACAACAGACGGGAACGGAAAGTTCAGGCTCGACCGCGTTCCCCTGGGAAGAAAGCAATTAAAGATCTCCCTGATTTCTTACAAGGAAAAATTCCAGACGGTGATCCTGAACAGTGGAAAGGAAACCGTGCTTAACGTGGAAATGGAGGAGAGTGCTGTACAGGGAGAGGAAGTAACGGTGACGGAAGAGGTAGACAAAACCAAGACCAACAATAAAATGGCCACGGTGAGCTCGCGCGTGTTCAGCACCGAGGAGGCCAACCGCTATGCGGGCAGCCGCGGCGACCCTGCCCGTATGGCAGCCAATTATGCCGGTGTGAGCGGCTCCAACGACAGCCGCAACGACATCATCATCCGGGGCAACTCGCCGCTTGGTATCTTATGGCGGCTGAACGGCCTGGACATCCCTAACCCCAACCACTTTGGCAACCTGGGCTCTTCGGGCGGCCCCATCAGCATCCTCAATAACAACACCCTCGACAATTCCGATTTTTTGAGTGGCGCGTTCCCGGCGGATTATGGCAATGCTACTGCCGGCGTATTCGATCTCAAAATGCGCTCGGGCAATAACGAGAAATATGAGTTCCTGGGCATGGTTGGCTTCAATGGCTTTGAGCTGGGCGCCGAAGGGCCTTTCAGCAAGCAAAAGAAGAACGGCTCTTTCATGATCAATTACCGCTATTCCACGCTGGCAGTTTTTAAATACATCGGGTTGGATTTTGGAACGGGCAATGCCGTGCCGCAATACCAGGACCTTACCTTCAAAGCAGACCTGCCCACCAAAAAAGCAGGCAAATTTTCGGTATGGGGCATCGGTGGCCTGAGCTTTGTAGACCTGAAGCAGGACCTGCAATCGAAAGGGAATAACCTGTACGGGTTCAGCGGGCGCGATACGTATTTCAAATCGAATGTCGGCGCTGCGGGCGTTTCGCACACCTACCTGCTGAGTTCGAGCTCTTACATCAAAACCAATATCGGGATCTCCGACCAGTACAACCTCATTACGGCCGACCGCGTGGACACCACAGTACACCCGGCAACCAGGCGCCCCGAGTACCGGAACATTTCCTCGACCCTAAAGTACTCGGCGAACACCACCTACAACAAGAAATTCAATGCGCGCAATTTTGTGAATGCTGGTTTTTACCTCGATTTGTACACCACCAACTTTGTAGACAGCATCGATACCTATGGTACAGGCTTTGTGACGCTTCGTAATTACATGGGCAATACCCTGTTGGGGCGCGGCTTTATTCAATGGAAGCACGCTTTCAGTGAACGCTTCTCGGCTAATACGGGCTTTACCTATCAATACCTGCTGCTCAATCATTCCAGCGCTCCCGAGCCACGGCTGGGCCTGAAATACGAATTCAATAAAAAGCAATCGCTGAGTTTCGGAGCAGGCCTTCACAGCCAGGTTCAGCCTTTATACATTTATTTTGCCACGGCCAACCTGGGCAATGGTGTTGTGCAGGAAACCAACCGGAATTTGGACTTTACACGCGCGGCGCATGCCGTGATCGCCTACGACGTCAACCTTTTCCATAGCATGCGCATCAAAGCAGAAGTGTATTACCAGTACCTGTACAGCATTCCGGAGAGATCGCGACCCGATTATTTCAGTACGGTGAACCTGGGAGCGGATTTTACGAGCCCGAATGTGGACAGTCTGGTGAGCAAAGGCACCGGCGATAATTACGGCATTGAGCTGACCCTGGAAAAATTCTACAGCAGGGGCTATTATTTCCTGGTGACGGCTTCGGTGTTTGAAAGTAAATACAGGGCCAGCGACGGTGTGTACCGCAATACGGCTTTCAATGGCAATTATGTGTTCAATGCCCTGGGGGGAAAAGAATTTAAAGTGGGGCAGAAGCATACCTTTGCCGTAGATACCAAAATAACCTATGCCGGCGGGAAGCGCTATGTCCCGATCGACCTGCCTGCTTCCATTGCAGCACATACCGAGGTGCGCGACGGGCGGTATGCCTACGATTACCAGTACGACCCGTATTTCAGGATTGACATCAAGCCATCCTATAAGCTCAACACCAAACGCTTTACGCATGAGCTCAGCGTGGATGTGCAGAACGTCACGCGGCACGATAACATCTTTCAGCAGCAGTACGACCTCAATACCCAAAGCATCAAATCGGATTACCAGCTGAAGTTCTTCGTAATCCCGCAGTACCGTTTAACCTTTTGAGCGTTTTCCCCCAAAAAACGAATAATCGCCGGGCAGTAACGGATGCTCAGTAAAAGCAGACGTTTGTTAAGTAAGCGGAAATCCATGTGTGTGATTGCCTAATTTTGGAGGGGCTCTTTGGATCCATGAACTGGGCTATCTGATATTCGCAGTTTTACTGGAAGTTAAAAAATAAGAGGCCAATCGGGTTTTTTCTGCGACCGGTAAGCAGAAATAGTCTGAATCGGGGTATATTTGCCGGATAAACAATTACAAAAAAACGATGAAAAAACATGTATTAAATCTTGGTTTATGCTTGTTGACCGCTGCTTTCGGGTTTGCGCAAAACAGGACATCTAACCTGGCCAGTTCGGGAACGCCCTCGCAGCTTTTGTTTCCAAAATCCTTCGGGAGTTCTGCAGACGTAAGCAGAGGCTCGGGCCCTCTTCCCGCTCCAACAACTACCGTAACAGGAACCTGTATGTCGGTGAATCTTCCGGCTCCTTCGGGCTGGACCTTGTCTAACTATAACGTAGGCCCAGGAAACGGCTTTCTTGCCGGAACCAATATTTACGGTGACCTGGAAAAAGCCACGTTCTTTAACCTGTCAGCTACAACTCTGACGCAAATCAATCAGGTATACGTGGGCTTTGCAGAGGCATACAGCGCCAACCCGAATGCGCTTGTGGGTATCAGGATCTATGATGGTACCAGCAATGCGCCGGGCGCACAGATTGGTACTGCAACAGGTATTACGATGGGTGATATCATGGCGGATGTGGCTACAGGATCATACTCCCTGATCTATTTCTCAACGCCAATTACCATTCCTGCTTCCAAAAAGTTCTTCGTGAGCGTCGATTTCAGTGCCCTGACATGGCCGAGCGATACGCTTAATATCTACTCGAACCAGATCGGTCAGTCGCCAACCAGCGACTCCTGGGAGAGGCAGAGCAGTGGCACCTGGTATAACTTTACGAATGCCAATGCCTGGTCCACAAATGGAACGGTATCTTTATACATCCATCCATTCCTGACCAATGCAGCGATGACAGCAAGCATTACTTCTGCCAGCAGCGTGTGCGTGGGCAGCCCTCTCAGCTTCAGTGCCGCAGGCTCTACATCCGGAACTTATAATTGGGATTTTGGTGCTGTAGGTACCCCTACGGCTACCGGCACTACGGCTTCGGCTACGTTTGCCACTGCCGGAACCTATACAACTTCTATGATCGTGGCTGATGCCTGTGGTAACCTCAGAATAGCTGAAAAGACCATTACCGTGAATCCAAGGCCTTCTGTAACAGCCAGCCCTTCTTCTACCACCGTATGCAGCGGAACAAGCATCGTGCTGAATGGTGGTGGCGCTAATACGTATGCCTGGACAGGCGGCGTGACTAATGGTGTTTCTTTCACGCCATCCGCTTCTCAAAACTATACCGTAACGGGTACGGCTTCCAACGGTTGTACCAATACCGCAGTAGCTTCTGTTGTGGTAAACTCTACAGGCCCGGCTGTAACTGCCAATACAACGGCTAATAATATCTGCCAGGGCACAAGCATTACCTTATCAGGTTCCGGTGCCTCTACGTATACCTGGACGGGTGGTGTGACCAACGGTGTTGCTTTTGTGCCTTCTGCTACCCAAACATATACTGTGATTGGCGGTACAGGTACCTGCACAAACTCTGCGGTGATTACCATTACTGTAAATCCTAAGCCTACTGTAACGGCAAATGCTAGCTCTACGTCTGTTTGTACAGGTGGCATGGTTACCTTAACCGGTAGCGGTTCCGCTTCTTCTTATGCCTGGACGGGCGGTGTAACCAACGGCGTTGCGTTTGCTCCATCCGCTTCTCAAACGTATACGGTAACCGGTACCTTAGGTGCCTGCACCAATACGGCGGCTGTAACCGTGAATGTTACCAGCGGCCCTACTGTAGGCGCTAATGCCACGGCAAACACCATTTGCCAGGGACAAAGCGTAACGTTAACCGGTACGGGCGCAACTTCTTATGCCTGGACGGGTGGTGTGACCAACGGTGTTGCATTTGCTCCGTCTTCTACCCAAACGTATACCGTAACCGGAACTACCGGAAGCTGCTCTAATACGGCTGTGGTAACGGTAGCTGTCAATGCTGCTCCTGTGGTGTCTTCAAATCCTGCTTCTGCGGTGATCTGCAGCGGTGCCAACGTGACTTTCTCCGGTAGCGGCGCTGCTTCTTATGCCTGGACAGGCGGTATCTCCAACGGTGTTGCTTTCTCGCCTTCTGCCTCAGGAAGCTATACCGTAACAGGTACTGCTGCCAATGGCTGTACTGCTACCGCAGTTGCCAACGTAACGGTAAACCCGACTCCAAATGTAACAGCTAATACAACGACAGCGGCTATCTGCCCTGGTGCCCAGGTAACCCTCACCGGTGGCGGCGCTACGTCTTACCTGTGGACCGATGGTGTTATAAACGGTACACCGTTTTCTCCGTCTGTAACCAAAACATATACAGTAACAGGTGCCAGCGGCCCTTGCACCAACACCGCGGTAGTAACCGTAGTGGTGAACTCCGCTCCGAATGTTACGGCAAGCCCTGCTTCAGCAACCAGCTGCAACGGTTCCAACGTTACCCTGAATGGCGGCGGAGCTTCTACCTATGTATGGTCAGGCGGCATCGCAAACAACGTTCCGTTCTCTCCGTCTTCTACCAACACGTATACAGTAACCGGTACGGCTGCCAACGGATGTACGGCTACAGCAGTAGCGACCATTACCGTGGTATCTTCACTGAATGTAACGGCAAACGCTTCTTCTAACGCGGTTTGCCAGGGGCAGACAGTTACCCTGAATGGTGGCGGTGCTACTTCTTATGCCTGGACAGGTGGTGTGACCGACAACGTGGCTTTCACGCCGTCTTCTACACAAACGTATACTGTAACGGGTTCTGCCGGTTCGTGCTCAAATACAGCAGTGGTTACTGTAACGGTAAACAGCCTGCCTAACGTATCGGCTACAGCAACGTCTACCAACGTGTGTGCCGGAAACAACGTGACCCTTTCCGGATCAGGTGCTACTTCTTATGCCTGGACAGGCGGTGTTACCAATGGTATTCCGTTTGCTCCTACAACATCCGCCGTATATACTGTGACAGGTACAAGCGCAGGCTGTACCAATACAGCAGTTGTTACCGTTGTGGTTTCAAACACGCCAACCGTTTCGGCAGTCGCATCTTCTACGTCTATTTGTGCAGGTTCTAACGTAACCCTGACAGGCTTTGGTGCTACCACGTATACCTGGACCAACGGTGTGACGAATAACGTGCCTTTCGCGCCAACTTCAACGAATGTGTATATTGTTTCGGGCACAGCCAATGGCTGTGTGGGCACCAGCACGATCCAGGTTGTGGTGAACACGTGTACAGGTATCGAATCCTTAACGTCCGGCGGTGCAGGTATCGTTGTGTATCCGAACCCTAACAACGGCGACTTCATGATCAAAGGCAGCAAGCAAATGACGATTACTATCGCCAACGAATTAGGCCAGGTAGTGGAAGTGGTTGAGCTGAACCTTCAGAATAATTTCTCATACAACGTGAGCAAGCTGGCTCAGGGTATGTATTTCTTAAGCGGAAACGCTGTGAGAGAGAAAGTGGTTGTGACGAAATAATATTTCCCGCTTTATCATCAGATCCCCGTTACACCTTGCTGTAACGGGGATTTTTTATGCTTCGGCTTTCCAAACTTTTAATGGGAGAAATTGTTACTTTTGTACTATATACAAGCCATATTCCTAAAAAAACCGAACAGCCATGTTACAGACCAGTACAGATAGCGATTTCGAGAGCCTGATCAAATCGAATGACAAAGTCGTTGTGAAATTTTTCGCCGATTGGTGCGGCTCCTGCAAATTATTTGCCCCTAAGTTTAAACGCCATGCCAATGATGAGCATAATGCGGATGTGCTATTCCTGGAAGTGAATGCCGAAGAGAATGAAAACGCCCGTAAACTGGGTGGTGTAGATAACCTGCCTTTTATCGCAGCGTTTAAAAACGGGGTTCTCCTGGAAGGAGCGGCTACCAGCAAAGAGGATTATTTACAGAAAATGATTGACGACCTGAGGAAGTAATGCGTTATTCCATACGTACTCTATTATGAAAATACCGGCGATAAAAAAATTAGTAGAAAGCTATAGTCTGCCCCAATTACAGGAGGCGGAAGCGGCTTTGATGGAAGAGCAAAAACCCTCGATTGAGATCGGGGGTGATGATGAGGGAGAACAGCTCACGCACATCCTGGCTTCGATCTATATCAAAGAAAAAATGGAGCAGAACAACACGCCGTTTAATCAGGCGTTGAGGGATTTCAGCCAGCGGGTGCGGAACAGCATCGGCTAATCATATACCTGCTTCACCAGGTTGAGCGGCATACCACCTGCCTGCTGCAATCAGTGGCGCGGGCAAGTCCGGAGCCGGGTGTATTACTTCACCAGCTCCTTTACTTTTTTCATATCCAGGTCCGATCCTTCCAGGATATCCTGCTTACCGTAAATGGTGCGGTAATCGGGCATGAGCCCATGCCCGGTGTTTTCAACGTCGATGTCGTGGTAGATATGGTAAACCGGTACGAAAATTTTCACATGTGTGTTCGGTAAGAACAGTGATCCGGTGAGGATGGCATTGCTTCCGGCCACGTTGCCGCCGGTTTCATCACCTATGATCACTGCCTGAGCCTTGTGCTTCAAATAAGCAGCAGCGATGCAGCTCATGGAAAACGACTTTCCGTTGACCAGCACATAGGTAGTGCCGCGAAAGCCGTTCCTCTGTTTGGGAAAACCGAAGAAGAAATGCCTCAACCGTCCTTTTTTAGGGATTTCCGGCAGGAAGAAGGTGAAGAGCAGCGGAGTGATGCGCGTGCCGATATCCATTTTCAGCCTGCCGTTGAAGGGGATGAGGTTTGGCTTGCGGTCGAAGGGTACTTTGACGGTTTTGGGAATGAGGTAAGACATGAGTTTAAGCCCGTTGTTGATCTTACCGCCGCCGTTATCCCGAAGGTCGATCACCACATGCTCAATGCCCCTGCGCCTGATGTCCCTGAATGTTCTTCTGAAAAAGCGGTTCCAGTGTTTTCCGCCAAAGCTGTTGACATCGATCACAGCCACAGGCTTGCCCGCCTCCAGGATGCTGTAGCGGCAGGTCTTGGTTTGATGCAGGGGAGTAACAGAATCCTGTTTCGGCAGGATCAGGGTGTCCTTCAGCGAGGAAATGGCCTCCAGCTTCGATGTGTAGAGGCTTCCGTTGCTGTGCTTCACGCTGAGGTTGTAGGAAGATTTGAAACCATAGCAAAATGAATAATAATATTTGAACCATTCGTATTTGATGCCGCGTTTCTTGCATGTTTCATTGCGGCCATCGGAGGTGATCACGGAAAAAATGGTTTTCAGGATCGTATCCGTGGGGTGCCCGTCGATGCTGGTAATCTCGTCGCCTGCAACGATCGCCGAATCAGCCGAGAGGTTGTTGATCACCATGAGGCGCCCATCGTCGAGCAGGTACGTGTTGAGCGGCATCACCGGCCTGCTGAGCTTTGCCACGGTTTTAACATAGGCTTTGGAAGCTGCGGCATCCGTATGTCCGCATCCGATTTTCGCAACGATCTGCTTGACGTAAAAGCGCACCTGCATCTCGTTGAGGGGTTTCGTGATCTTTGCCTTGGTGGCAGTGATAAACGCGCGCAGCGAATCTTCGGGAAAGTAGCGGTAAGGGTCGGGATGGAATTTCAGGAGGTAGCGGGCGGCGTAGTCGATGTCGGCCTGCACTTGTTCCACCGGGAAGGTTTTATGGATGTCGTAGGCCTTATCCTGCGCGTGGCAGAACATGCAGAATACCAGGGCTGCTATCAGGGAAGAGATCCTCAATACCGTGTGTTTATTCCGCTAATACACCCATGCGCCTTCCGAGGCCGCTCATGTATTCACGGATGTCTTTTACGGTAGCCTCATCGTTGGTGGCACGCAGGTAGGTGTCGGTGAGTGTGACAATATTCTGGTGGAAGAATTTCTTCATCTCATCCACGCTCATGTCTTTTGTCCAGAGGTCGATGCGCATGGTATTGTTCTCTTTTTCGTCCCACAGGGCCAGCATGATGCTGCGGCAGGAGCTGCCTTCATTGGCATCGGGGGCTTCCCACTCGATTTTATGCGGTAGCTGGTTTTCATCCACGGTTACTTTGAAGCGTATCTCTGAAGTCGTCATAATCTGTTGTTGCTGTGTTTGCTGTTTGGTGATAAGGCGCTAATTTACTTAAAATTTTAGCTTGTAAAACGCTAATAAAACCCAATAATAAGATACCTTTGCAGGATGAGCGATTACCCACACATGACCCTACAGAACGGCAAAGAACTGCCGGTATTGCGTTTTCACCCCTGGATTTTTTCCGGAGCCGTCAAGCAACAGGATCCTTCCCTGAAGGACGGCGACATCATGGAGGTTTATTCCGCCAAACAGCAGTTCCTGGGAATGGCTCAATACCAGAAAGGCAGCATCACCGGGAGGATCATCTCTTTCAGCAAACAAAAGATCAATGTGGATTTTTGGGTCAAGAAGATCCAACGCGCTTATGATTACCGCAAATTCCTTAACCTGGAAGGCAATCCGCAAACCAATGTCTACCGCCTCGTATTTGGTGAAGGCGATGGCGCTCCGGGCCTCATTATGGATTACTATGCCGGTCACGTGGTGTTCCAGGCTCACAGCATCGGCATGCATTTGTGCCGCACGGATATTGCAGAAGCCCTGAAGCATGTTTACGGGCCGCAGCTGCGCTCGGTTTATGATAAAAGCTCGGAGACGCTCCCTGCCAATTATGCCGCAGGCCTTAGCAACGAGTACCTCTACGGGAGCTGCGACGAAGAGCTGGTGGTGCTGGAGAACGGCGTTAAATTTTACATCGACTTTATTGCCGGGCAGAAAACCGGGTTTTTCATTGATCAACGTGAAAACCGCTCCCTGCTGGGCTCATACAGCAAAGGTAAGCGTGTATTGAATACCTTTTCCTATACGGGAGGTTTTTCGATGTATGCAGGCCATGCGGGCTGCGAGGTGGTGCATTCGGTCGATTCCAGCGCGAAGGCCATCGAGCTTTGTAACAAAAACGCGGTGCTCAACGGGATTGCCAATCATGAGGGCTTTGCTGTGGATACTTTCGATTACCTGAAAGACCACGGAAAAAATTACGACATCATCATCCTGGATCCGCCGGCCTTTGCCAAGAGCCGTGATGTCTCCCATAATGCCGTGATAGGCTATAAGCGCCTCAACCAGATGGCCTTGCAGAATATTAAAAAAGGGGGCATCCTCTTTACTTTTTCCTGCTCGGGCGTCATCGATAAAAAATTGTTCTACAATACCGTTACGGCCGCTGCCATCGAGTCGCGCCGGAACATGAAACTGCTGCATACCCTGTCGCAGCCGGCCGATCATGTCATTACCCCTAATTTCCCGGAAGGGGAATACCTCAAAGGCCTGGCCTTTTACGTGGAATAGGGCGGCTTCGGTCAGGCCGGGAGCTCGCTCTTCCCCGAAAATGACCGTTGCCGGCATTTACCCTTCAGGATGCGGAATTATTCGTTACATTCGTTTGTCAGAATATACTATGAACCCTATTTTAGAAGTAAAGCACATTCATAAGCAGTATGCCAACCATACCGCGCTAAGCGATGTGAGCCTGGCGATAGAGCCGCAGAAGATCTTTGGCTTGCTGGGACCTAACGGAGCGGGTAAAACCTCTCTCATCCGCATCATCAACCAGATCACCGGGCCCGACCAGGGCGAGGTGTTCTTCAATGGCGAGAAACTGGCGCCCAGGCATGTCGAGATGATCGGCTACTTGCCGGAAGAACGCGGCTTGTACAAGAAAATGTCGGTGGGAGAGCAGGTGATGTACCTGGCGCAGCTCAAAGGCCTCAAGAAGAACGATGCCAAAGCCAAACTGAAGGAATGGTTCCGGAAATTTGAGATCGAAAGCTGGTGGGACAAAAAGATAGAAGAGCTCAGCAAAGGGATGCAGCAAAAAGTGCAGTTCATTGTCACCGTGCTGCACGAGCCTAAGCTCCTGATCCTCGACGAGCCTTTCAGCGGCTTCGATCCTATCAATGCTCAGCTCATCAAAAAGGAGATCCTGGAGCTGAGAGAGAAAGGCGCCACCATTATTTTTTCGACGCATAACATGGGAAGCGTGGAGGAGCTCTGCGATAACATCGCCCTCATCAACAAATCGCAAAAGCTGCTCGACGGCTCCGTGAAAGAGATCCGGAAGCAATACAGCAGCAGTATTTATACGATCACGTTCAGGGGCAACCTGATGGGCTTTACCAATGCGGTGTGGGCCGCTGCGGAGTTCCTGGAAAAGAAATCGGAAGATCATGTGCATACCGTGACCCTGAAGCTGCTCCGCCAGAACAAGCCCAACGACCTGTTGCAGGCGGTCCTGAATTCGGGTGAGATCCTGTCTTTCCATGAGGTGATCCCTTCCATGAATGATATTTTCATCTCGGTTGTAGAACAGAAGCAAGCGGCCAATACCCAAAGCTCTTTTACAGAATAGATCCTAACGTTTCAACTATTGCATTCATATGAACAAGCTTTTTTTAATCATACAAAGAGAATATTTTTCAAGGGTCAGGAAAAGATCATTCCTGCTGATGACCATTCTCGGTCCTCTGTTGATGGCCGGTGTGTTTATTGTGCCTGTATGGCTTGCCCTGCGCGACAAGACCGATCACCAGATCCTGGTGCTGGATCACAGCGGCTTATTCATCAACCAGCTGCCCAACTCCAAGACCATCAAGTTCACCTACGGGGCAGAATCGCTTCAAAGCGCCAAAGCCAAGCTGAAAGACGGGCCATTCGACCTGATCATGGAGATCAACGGCGATCCGATCAACGGCGAAAAGACCACGCCCCTCCTGTATTACAAAAAGCAGCCGGGCATGAGCACCGAGCAATACATTACCAATGCCATGGAAAACATCCTGTTCGATTACAGGCTTCAGGGCGACAGCATCGATGTTTCCAAGATCGACAAGGCGCGCCGCCCCGTGGAGATGCTTACCATCAAAGTGACAGAGAACGGCAAGGATGAAAAAACCAATACGGGAACCAATATGATCGTTGGCTTTGTGTGTGCCTTTATCATTTATTTTATGATCTTCCTTTACGGCTCTCAGGTGATGCGTGGTGTGATCGAAGAAAAGACCAACCGCATTGTGGAGGTGATCTTCTCCTCCGTGAAGCCTTTCCAGCTGATGCTGGGTAAGATCATCGGGATTGCCCTGGTCGGGCTTACCCAGTTTATCCTGTGGATCGTGCTCACAATCACCATCCAGACGGTAACAATGAACGTACTGTTCAAAGACCAGATCGCCGATACCGCCAAGCAGAATGCACAGGTCGAAAAGGTGATGAAAAATGATCTGAGTGCGGGAATGGATAAAATGCAGAAGGTGAAATCGCCGAACGAGGTGATCGAGCTGATCAACGAATTTCAAAACATCAATATCACCAAATTGCTGCTATGCTTTGGTTTTTATTTCCTGTTCGGCTATTTGCTGTATGCAGCGCTCTTTGCCGGTATCGGCTCGGCGGTGGACAGTGAGGCAGACACGCAGCAGTTCATTCTGCCCGTCACGGTACCGCTGATCGCCAGCTTCGTCATTGCCCAAACGGTAGCCACGGATCCCGACAGCTCGATGGCTCAGTTCTTCTCGATCTTTCCGCTCACGTCGCCCATTGTGATGATGGTGCGCCTGCCATTTGACGTGCCGGCCTGGGAGCTGTTGCTGTCGATGGTTTCACTCATCATCGGTTTCCTGTTCTTTACCTGGCTCGCCGGCAGGATTTACCGTACCGGTATCCTCCTGTATGGCAAAAAGGCCAGCTGGCGGGAGATCGGCAAATGGCTGTTTTACAAGCCCTAGTTTGTTCCCCTGCGGCCCCGGCGAATAAAGCGCAGAAGAGATGATGTCCTGAGAAAAATCGATAAACAGAAGCTTTTGTCCAACCAATGTGCTTTGTTTTGAAAGGCGAATTATTATATTCGTCATACAATTATGGAAAAAGAGATCTTGTTGGAGGTAAAGAACCTCGTTACGGAGTTTAAGTCGGATGGGGAGCTGATGAAGGCGGTGAATGATGTGTCGTTTACCCTGCACAAAGGCGAAACCATCGGCATAGTGGGCGAGAGCGGCTCCGGAAAATCAGTGACCTCTCTTTCCATCATGCAGCTTATTCCCAATCCTCCGGGCTATGTGTCGGGCGGCGAGATCCTTTACCACTCTAAGGAGAAAGGAACGGTAAATCTCCGGAACCTGGATCCTAAGGAAATGAGGTCTTTCCGTGGCAACGAGATCGCGATGATCTTCCAGGAGCCGATGACCTCGCTGAACCCGGTGCTGACCATCGGCTTCCAGATCGCGGAAGCGCTGATCCTGCATCGCGGCCTGTCGCGTTCGGAGGCCGAGGCCGAGACCATCCGCCTGCTGGAGAAGGTCCGCATCCCCGCGGCGAAGTCGCGCTTCCATGAATATCCGCACCGCTTCTCGGGCGGCATGCGCCAGCGCGTG
>DGQK01000036.1 GCA_002390745.1 Bacteroidetes bacterium UBA4416
GAAGGGTACATGCCAATGTACCGAGGGGTACATGTCTATATACCGAGGGGTACATGTCTATATACCGAAGGGTACATGCCTATATACCGAAGGGTACATGTCTATATACCGAAGGGTACATGTCTATATACCGAAGGATACATACCCATATCCATGAGGGTACATGCCTATATCCATAAGGGTACATGCCTGTGTACCGAAGGGTGCATACCCATATCCATGAGGGTACATGCCTATATCCATAAGGGTACATGCCTGTGTACCGAAGGGTGCATGGCTGCTCATCCGAAGGTACAGATATTGCTCCGCAGGATTTGCAATCCTGCGGTACCAGAATTGCAAATCCTGTGGATCCAATCGTTATATACCTGTGTACTGAAAGGTACTACCCTGAGGAGCCAGGGGTAAAAAGCACAAACCCGCCAGGACTTGTGCCGGCGTGCGGAATCCTGACGGGTTTGTAAAAGAGGTCTTAAGCTTAGTTCGTTTTGCCCGGATATACTTTCAGGGCTTCTTTCAGGCAAAGCATGGCATTTTTCAGGTCTTCCTTATTCAGCACATAAGCCAGGCGTACTTCGTTGGTACCTGCTCCAGGAGTAGAATAGAAGCCGGTGGCGGGAGCCATCATCACCGTTTGCCCGTTATGAGAAAACGATTCCAGCAACCACTGGCAAAAGGTATCTGAATTATCGATAGGCAGGCGGGCAATGCAATAAAAGGCTCCGCTTGGTTTCGGGCAAAATACGCCGTCGATTTTATTCAGCTCCTCGATCAGGAAATCCCGGCGCGAAATGTATTCTGTTTTCACCCCATCAAAATAAGACTGAGGCGTATCCAGGGCAGCCTCCGCCCCTATCTGCCCATAGCTTGGTGGCGATAAGCGCGCCTGCGCAAATTTCATAGCGGCAGCCATCACCTCCTTGTTTTTGCTGATCATAGCACCGATGCGGGCACCGCAGGCGCTGTAACGCTTGGAAATGGAATCGAGCAGGATCACATTGTTTTCGATGCCGTCGAGGTGCATCACCGACACATACTCTTTCCCATCGTAACAAAACTCTCGGTACACTTCATCGCTCAGCAAATACAGGTCATGTTTTTTCACGAGGTCGCGCAGAGCCATCAGCTCCTCTTTGGTATAGAGGTAGCCGGTTGGGTTTCCGGGATTGCAGATCATAATGCCTTTGGTTTTCGGAGTGATCAGCTTTTCGAAATCGCCGATCGGCGGCAGGGCAAAGCCGTTCTCGATGTGGCTCGTCACCGGTACGACGGTAACATCTGCTGCCCGCGAAAAGCCGTTGTAATTGGCGTAAAATGGCTCGGGAATGATGACTTCATCTCCGGCATTAAAGCAGGTCATCATGGCAATCTCAATGGCTTCGGAGCCGCCGCAGGTAATGATGACTTCGGTATGATCGATGTTGATGTTATAGGATTTGTAATAGCCGCAGAGCTTTTTCCGGTAGCTTTCGTTCCCGGCGCTGTGGCTGTACTCCAGCACTTTGATATCAGCCGTTTTTACTGCATTGAGAAAGGACTCCGGAGTTTCGATGTCGGGCTGTCCGATATTGAGGTGGTAAATTTTAGTTCCTTGTTTTTTGGCCGCTTCCGCATAGGGAACGAGCTTGCGGATGGGGGAAGAAGGCATATCATGTGCCTTGGCTGATATTTTTGGCATGTGGTTCTGGTATTGAGGCAACAAAAATAAGGATTTTATGACAGGATTCACGTCATTTTTTAATCCGCCGATAAGAGCTTAAAAACTGTAAATTTGCCTGAATTAGCATTTACAGGCTAAGCCCGATTTATGATTGCAAACAAACGAAAGATCATCAACGATCCTATTTACGGTTTTGTTACTCTGCCCGACGAGCTGGTATACGACCTCATCAACCATCCCATTTTTCAACGCCTCCGCAGGATCAAGCAATTGGGCCTCACCAACCTGGTGTACCCGGGCGCCCTGCATACGCGGTTCCATCATGCCATCGGTGCCATGCACCTGATGACAGAAGCTTTGCAGGTGCTGAAATCCAAAAATGTGAAGATCACCGATGAGGAGTGCCGTGCTGCCGTGATCGCGATCCTGCTGCACGATATCGGGCATGGCCCTTTTTCACATGCCCTGGAGCACACCATCGTCAAAGGCGTGCACCATGAAGTGCTTTCCACCATGCTGATGGATGAGCTCAACAAAACGTTTAAAGGAAAGCTGAGCCTGGCGATCAGGATCTTCAAAGACGAATACCCGAAGAAGTTCCTGCACCAGCTGGTGTCCAGCCAGTTGGATGTGGACCGCCTCGACTACCTGAAGCGCGACAGCTTTTTTACCGGCGTATCGGAAGGAGTGATCAGCACCGACCGCATCATTAAAATGCTGGCCGTGGTAGACGGGAACCTTGTTATAGAAGCCAAGGGCATTTACAGCGTTGAGAAATTCCTTATTGCCCGCCGCCTCATGTACTGGCAGGTATACCTGCATAAAACCGTGCTGAGCGCCGAAAAGCTGCTGGTTAATATCCTGAAACGCGCCAAAGAGCTGTCGCTAAGCGGTAGCGAGCTGTTTGCCACCCCTGCCCTCTCACTGTTCTTAAAGCATAATTACTCTAAAAAAGATTTCATCAGCAATCCCGAACTGCTGCGACAGTTTGTACTCCTCGACGACTACGACATCATGGCCAGCATCAAAGCCTGGATGAGCCACGACGACAAGGTGCTCTCGCTGCTTTGCCGCAACATGATCGAGCGCCATTTGTTCAAGATCCAGCTGCAAAACAAAAAGGTGAGCGAAGCGGAGAAAAATGCCTGGCTGGAAAAGGTGATGAAAACCTATAAGTTCAGCAAAAAGGAAGCGGCGTACTTCGTGTTTACAGAAAGCGTGAACAACAGCGCCTACAATGCCACCGAGTTCAAGATCAACATCCTTTACAACGATGGCTCCCTGATGGATGTAGCAAAAGCTTCCGACCAGCTCAACATCAAAATGCTGAGCAAGCGGGTAACGAAGTATTTCATCTGTTATCCAAAAGGGCTGTAACCATCAGTTAACAAAGCCTTCACCGATGGCACCGATCACCCAGGGCGCTGTATTCCCCTGCCCGGCGGGGCTGTTGCCATCATGCGTGTAATCCCATGCCGCATTGGTGTTCCAGTCTGTGGCATGTACCGACTCATGGATCAGGGTATTGACGATAGAGGCATGGGAACGTTTCAGTTTCGCTGTATTCATGCTGATCACGGATACCGTACCGGCATTGGCTTTGGATAATGGATTCCAGTAGTCATCCACTTCAATTTGCCCGATGCGCTGCATCTCTCCGGAAATGGCTGTGCCGCTGTAGGTCGTATTGCCGAATGTTTGACAAGCCTCTACTTTTCTATAAAATTCAGGATCGCTCAGGATCCTGTTCGCTTCGGCCACAGCAGCCTTCACTTTGCTGTTAGATCCTTTGTAGTGAAGCCGAGGAGTTTGAGCCATTGACAGGCTTGTAAACAGAGCCATCGCAGCGATCAGGTTTAGTTTTAGCCGATAGCCCGGATACTTTGCAGTTGCGTTCATAAGAATGGTTTAAATTGATTACACAAAACTACCCAATCCTGCAATGATGCGCCAGGGGGAAATCCCCCGTTGCCGGGGCGAAAAATCCCTTTCCTCCTTCTTCCCGGCAAACAAAAAAGCCTGAACAAGGTCATCTGTTCAGGCTTTGTACAAGTGCTTTTTATAATTAACCCGGCATGCGGTTGATCTGCTTTTCCATGGTCCTCATCTGCCCCAGTATCTCTTCCGATTTAGGTTTCTGATCCTTTGCCTTTTTAAAATACTGCTTGGCAAGTTTGTATTGCATACGCTGCGCTTCAATATTGCACAATTGCAGGTATGCTGCCGCCATGCTGTCTTTGTCAGGGATTCCGGCCTTTACCGCTTCCATGAGGTGCAGGCGCGCCTGTTTGGTATTCCCTTTTTTCAGCTCGATAAAGCCCAGCTGCATGAGGTTAGAACCTTCCATGTCGCCGGCAATTTTCGATTTTATTTTCAGGCTTTTACGGATATTGGCTTCTGCCTTATCCAGGTCGTTGGTTGCCATCGACAGGTTACTTTGCAGAATATAGTAGCCTGAACGCACAGGCTTAAACAATAACCGTGGAAATTTGATCTTATTCATATAGAGCATGGCCCTGTCGACATCCCCTTCCTGAACAGCCTCCTGCACCAGGCGCATGGTGCCGATAAGGAAGTACAGCACCAGTGAAAAAGCGGCCAGCACGTAACAGATCCATGCTGTAACAGGATCCAGGTAAAGGTGCGCCAGCACTCCCAGTACAACAAGAGCAATGATGATCTGCAAGCGGTATAAAATGTAAAAACGTAAAAATTTCATTTAAATCAGGGCTTTTTGTTTCGTGACTCAGTTTGAGAGCCGCAAATATACTGGTTTTTATAATTTCAGGAAGGTTTTTAAGCAAAAAAGGTCGCCACGGGATGGTGGCGACCTTTTTTGAAAACAAAGAGCTGATTGCTGAATGCTTATTCCACGATCAGTTTTTTAGTTACTTTTTGTCCGTTGAGGTCCAGACTAATGAAGTATACACCGGATCTCAGGCTGCTGTTCCTGTTTACCTGGTATTTGGTGAGGTTACCGGCAGTTGCAGCAAAGCTGGCCTCTTCCACTACCCTTCCGGTCACATCAAATACGGAAACAATGGCCTTGCCATCTACCGGCGAGTTGAACTCGAGAGTGGAAGATGAAGACGTTGGGTTCGGGTAAATGCTGAGGCCGATGGTGTTTGCCAGTTCCGACAAGCCAACGGTACCGGAAATATTAAAGTTATCCAGGTAAAGGTTTTGAGCGTTAGCCATCGATGTATTCGTGAATACAAAACGGAATTTAACATCAGGCTTGTTCACAATTCCGGTGAGGGCCGATGGAACGTAGGTTTTGGTTACCCACTTCGATTGGTCGTAAGGCACATACGGAGCGCTCAGCGTTCCGCCAATCGCCGACATAGCAGCTGTAGATGGTGTTGAGCCGATCGTGGTCCAGTTTCCACCGCAATCCGTTGAATACTCAAAGGTGAATGCATCACCGGTACCACCTGCCTTGCGGGCATAGGAGTAATCATAGGATACTGTAATGTTGCTGACATTGGAAAGATTGTACTGACTGGTTTCCAAGATGTCTATGTCGCCGGGAGAGCTCATATTGTTATAATTAGCATTAGGCAATACCATACATTTTGACGAGTTGGAGCCGTAGTTGGCGGTTTGCCAGGTAAGCGTCCCGTAGTTTTTATTGATGATCATCCAACCCGCAGGCATCGCACTCACTGAAGCGGTTTCAAATCCTTCGCTGGCAGGATAAGACACCTGCTCGACATGCCATCCCACAGACGGGAACGGACTTCTGACCTTGGTGCTTGTTCCGGCAGCATTGGTTACGGTAAGTGTGGTTGAATAGTTGCCCGGAACCGCATAAGTCACAGAAGGCGTAGCCAGTGTAGAGGTTGCAGGAGCACCGCCTTCAAAGGTCCAGGCATAGGACAAGCCGGTGGTATTATTGAAAGAGGTGCTGTTGTACAGGACTGCCTGGCCCTGGCAGGAGCTGGCCCTGTTAGCATAGAAATCGGCAACAGGCCCGCAGGTGGTATTTGGCGCTACCGTATAGGCAAACACCGTATCGTTTGTATTGGTTGGGTTTACCGTATACGTTTCGTTGAGGTAACCAACAATCGCGAGGTTCCTGTTGCTTACCAGGTAGTTCCTGTTAGCTGTACTGGAGCCCAGGGTGAAACGCATTTTATCCGTTTGGCCCTGAGTGAACATGATCGGGCAGCTGGCGTAATCCATGATGTTATGGATGTTCGGACGTTTTCCTGCATCGCAGGAATCGCTCAGGGTCAGGTAAGGATAACATTTGCTGACAAAGCCCGGTGTTTTAGGGGTATCGGCAATATCGTCGTTACCGCATCGTTTACCGATACCTGTCACGAGGTCAAATCCGTTATTTCCATCGAATACGTGGCTCAGGCCCAGCCAGTGGCCAATCTCATGGCTCAGACCTTTGGAAGCAGGATCCAGCAATAAGCCGAGTGACAATACAATCGCATCGGAGCCATAATTGGGTGCTGTCCCCGGTTTATAGGTATAGCCTCCGATGGACAAACCAGCCTGGATATCACCAACGATTGTCGATACCACATACACATTGAGGTATCTGGAAGGCGCCCAGTTATAAGTGCCTACGGTTGTGTATTTGTAGTTGTACAGATCGCTTTGTTTCCAAACGGTATTCTCATCGTAATGGTGCACGATACCGTTTGTACAGTTTCCGTATGGGTCTTTTTTGGCGAGCACAAACTTAATACGTGAGTTCACATACAGTGGCTCATACAGCGGGTCAATGTTCACAGTATCCCCTTTTCCCCTGGCATAATCTTTATTAACATTGTCCAGGGCTGCAATACAAGCGGCATCCGATACGTTCTCGGGGCCATTGGTATGCAATACGTGGAATACCACCGGGATGGTATACGTGGTAAGCGTTGAATTGGCCGCTCTTTGAGCCGGCATCTGGTTCAGGTAAGCCTGGAAAGCCATTGCATTTTGCTGCTCTGCTGCTTCAAGCTGTTGTTTGTAACCAGGAAGGTTCTTGATAAAATATGCTTTGGCCTCATCTGAGCCGCAAGTTACATGTTGGCTTTGTCCGTAACTAACCGTACCAAACAAACAAGCCGCTATTGCACTAAGTAACACTTTGTTCATGTGTAAATAATATTTAAATAAATAAATTGGGGATTTACTTAGAAACAAATATAATCAATTTTTCTGATGAACACAAAAAAAGCCTTTCATTGTTATGAAAGGCTTTTAAGCATGACAGAGTTATGATGTTTTTATTCGATCACGAGTTTTTTGGTAATTTTCTGGTCGTTCAGGCTCAGGGTCACAAAGTAGATCCCGGAAGTAAGGATCGCGTTTTTGTTTACGGAATAGCGTGTTGCCGTTCCCGCAGGTGCTGAGAAATCAGCATGTTCCACCAGACGTCCCGTCACATCAACTACATTTACCGTTGCCCTGGCATCTACCGGGGAGGTAAATTCCATGATGGAAGAGGAAGTGGTAGGATTCGGATAAATGTTTAAGCCGATGGTGTTTTCGAGCTCTTCCAGGCCCACTGTGCCGGCAATGTTGAAGTTATCCAGGTAGAAGTTCTGAGCGTTGCCGCTTGGAGCGTTCGTGAAGGTAAAACGGAATTTCACATCCGGCTTGTTGTTCAGGATGGTCATGGAAGAAGCCTGATACGTAAAGGTTTTCCACTTGGCCTGTGAATAAGGGATGTAAGGAGCATTCACAATACTTCCTGTTGATGTTGCCATCAGCGTGGTTGTAGGAGTGCCGGGCATATTATTCCATGTACCACCGCAATCGGTAGAATATTCCACTTTGAACAGATCGCCCGTAACACCGGTTTTCCTGGCATAAGAATAATCGAAAGAGATGTTCAGGTTAGTCGTATTGCTGAAGTTATACTGACCGGTTTCCAGCATATCGACATTGGAACCCGTAAACATAGAACTTGCGGACGCATCTGCATTTGGCAACATGATGCATTTGGAGGAATTGGACCCGTAATTTCCATATTGCCAGGTCAGTGTACCATAGTCGGGATTAATGGCTCTCCAACCGGCAGGCAGATAACCTGTGAGAGCTGATGTCTCAAAACCTTCCGATGCCGGGAAAACCGTTTGATCGACATGCCAGTCTACCGAAGGGAAAGGCGTTCTCACTTTGGTGCTGGTTCCGGCTGCATTGGTCACGGTGAGGGTTGTCGAATAATTGCCCGGTACCGCGTAAGTTACAGAAGGGGTTGATAAGGTAGAAGTAGCAGGAGCGCCGCCCTCGAAGGTCCAGGCATAGGATAAGCCCGTGGTATTGTTGAAAGTGGTGCTGTTATACACGATGGCCTGGCCGTTGCAAACCTTGGCTTTGGTTGCATAAAAATCGGCGATCGGCGCACATACGCTTGCCGGTGCAGAGCCATAGGTGCGGATAGTATCGTTCCTGCCCGTTACCGTGTTGGTAATAACAGTCGTGGTCATGCTTAAAATACCTGTAAACACCAGGTTAGCCGTATCAACCACATTATTTCTATTCGCTGTAGTGCTCTGAGCGGTGAAACGTACTTTATCGGTCTGGCCCTGTGTAAACATTTTCGGAACACCGGAATAATCCATGATGTTATTCATATTCGGGCGGTGGCCAATGCTGCACGAATCGCTGAGGGTAAGGTAAGGCGGGCAGGTGCTGAAGAAACCTGAGGTTGGAGGCGTATCGGCAATATCGTCGTTACCACATACAACTCCAGGCTCGTTGGTAGAACCGAATGTGTGGCTCAGGCCGAACCAGTGGCCAATCTCGTGGCTTAGGGAACGTGCCCATGGATCGCCACAGCCGCTGTTACCGGTTAAGAAATTGCGGTTATACACAATAGCGTCAGAACCGTGATTAGGCGACGTGCCCGGTAAAAAGGTGTAACCAATGGTTTGGCCGGGTCCCGAAGACGCGATATCGTCTACAATATAAATATTGAGGTAACGGCTAGGTGACCAGTTGTAAGTACCGATCGCGCTGTATTTATACCCGCTCAGGTCGCGGCCCCATTTGGTATTCACGTCATAATGGTGCACGATACCGCTGGTGCAGTTGCCGTATGGGTCTTTTTTAGCCAATACAAATTTCATCCTGGAATCCACATACAGCGGCTCATACAACGGATCGATGCCGGCGATGTCTGTTCCTAACCTTCCATAATCCCTGTTTACCTGGTCTAAAGCCGAAATACACATCGCATCAGCCACATTTTCAGGCCCATTGGTATGAAGAACGTGGAAAACTACAGGCACGGTGAATTGATAGGTCGCAGGCAAAGCAGATGAGCGGCTAGCCTGGTTATTCTGAGTAGCCAGGGCCTGCTTGTAGGCTTCAAATTCCTGGGCTGTTTTTGCATTGACAGCGTCCAGCTTTTCCTTGTAACCCGGGATCGTTTTGCTATAATAATCCTGCATCTTGTAAGTGATGCAAGGGTTAATTTGTGTTTGGGCAACACCAACACCTACAATCATTGATAAAAGGGCGGTGTTAAGTAACGGTTTCTTCATTTTTTGGGCTATTTTTTTAAAAAAATAAGTAATAATACGGGCAAACCTAACGATTAATTCATGTAAAAACAAAAAATTAGTTAAAATTATTACACATACGGGCCTGCCTTAAACCTAAATGTTTACATTACGACTTTACCTCTTTCCAATCTACCAGATCCCTTATCACCACTGAGGCGCAGGTCATTCCGAATACAGCCGGAATATAGGAAATCGTTCCGTAAGCCGATTTTTTGAAGTTCGATCCGTCGGTTTTCATAATACTGTCTCTCAGCGGCAGCTCGGTGGAAAATACAGCCTTCAATCCTTTCCTGATCCCTTCCCTTCTCAGCCGCTTTCTCATATAATAAGCCATTGGGCAATGGTGGGTTTCCGAAATATCTACCACCCTCAATTGCGTGGGGTCCATTTTGCCGCCGGCGCCCATCGAGGAAACGATGTTTATCTTTTGCGTGATGCAGGATTTAATGAGATTGATCTTAGGCGTAATACTATCGATGGCATCGATCACATAATCGAATTTTTTCTCGTTGAGCAGGGCGATCATTTTTTCAGGGTCCTGGAATTCGGCAATAACGTTGAGCTTCACCTGGGGGTTGATCTGTATGAGGCGGTCTTCCATGAGCCTGGCCTTGCTTTGCCCGTGAGTAGTGGCCATTGCCTGCAATTGCCTGTTCCTGTTGGTAGGATCCACCACATCGCCGTCAACGATCGTTAACGTGCCAATGCCAGCCCTGCACAGAGCTTCTGCCGCATACGAGCCTACTCCGCCAAGCCCCACCACCAATACGTGGGCATTTTGTAATCTGTCAATGCCTTTATCTCCCACCAAAAGGCGCGTCCGTTGCATCCAGTGTTTGTCGTCCATGTTCTGCTATTTCAGTTTCAAAGCTTCAAAATTACCATTTATTCTGTCTTTTAGCTCATCCTCACTGATATTAAACCATCTGGCGGCGGCCTGGTAGACCTCCGCGATAGAAAGGTCTTCACGTGTATCGGTTTCCAGGAACAGGCGCCCGGGCGGAATAAGCCTGTGATCGAAATCGGTTCTCCCGAACAGGACCGGATTAAGCGAAAGGTAAAACCCTTTGGCGATGAGCTGCGCCGCCATTTGCGCGGATTTGCTGAAACCATGTATGACCAATGGCACCTTCCCGGCATAAGGCTTTGCCAGTTCCATCAGCTCGTCAAAAGCCCTGACGCAATGGATGATGACGGGCCTTGAATACTTCTGCGCAAGCTCCAGCTGCATTTCGAACACACCTTTCTGCACGCTAAGATCCGGGCCGCGCAATTTGTCGAGGCCGCACTCTCCGATCGCAAAACAATTGGGATGCCGGAGCAGCTCCTCCAAACCTGCGAGGGATGAAGCATCCGGCAACGTAGCATCCCAGGGATGAACCCCGACCGAGAAGAGGGAATCCGTATAATAAAGCGGATCGTTGCCGAAGCGGTTGTTGAACACAAACACACCATCACCTGTTGAGGCGTGGTGCGTGTGTATATTGATGTAAGGAGCTGTGCGAGCCATTGAAGGCTCAAACATAATTCAAAAATATGACAAGCGCTTCGTTTGGCTTAAAATTTACCGGCGCCTCAGGCTGTGGCTTGCTGTTGCGGTTCCGGCGCCGACGGATGTTTTTTTAATTCTTTCCTGACTTTGAGCCTGAGGGCGATGATGCTGAGGACTGCGAAAATAACGACAAGGCATAACAGGTGCAGGATGTAGGGCATTGTATCGCCCAACTCCCCGCCCTGGATCAACAGAATCCTGAAGGCCTGGAGGAAAGGGGTCAACGGCAGGATGTCCGCCAGGTACCGGATAGCAAGAGGCATGGAGGCAGAAGGCCAGGTAAATCCACCGATGATGAAACCCGGCGTGGAAATCACCATCAGAACCTGGGTGGCACGAAGCGAGTCCGGAATAAGGATGCTCAGGAGTGTACCAAGGAAACTGACCGACATCACGAATAAGGAGCTGATGACTGCAAAATTAAAGATGTGCTGCGGCAACGGCGCCCGGAAGATCTTGTGAAAGATGTAAAACAGGGCCACATGAGCTATTGAGAGTATCCATACGGGCATCACTTTCACGAGGATGGCGCCGAAGGTCGTACGCGTATGGCCCAGGAATGCTTTTGCAAACGTGTGTTTTTCGAATTCCTGCGCAAAGCTTACCGCCATGGCCAGGAGGATCACCTGCTGGAGGATCACTGCCAGCATCGCCGGCCACATAAAAGTAAAGTAGTTGCCAGTTTCATTGTACAGCCTGATGTAATTTGCCTTAAAGGGCTCGTACTGTGTGGCTGCCTGGGAGGCCGGCATGCCCTTGCGTTGCAGGGACTTGATCTCAACGCCTGCGCTGAAAGTGCCCAGGGTGCTTTGGATAGCCTTGCTGGAAAAGTTAGCCGTCAGTAAATTGGATGTATTGATATAGGTGACGATCTCGGGGTATTTTTTCTGAAGCATATCTGCTTCAAAGCGCTCGGGGATCAGCACCAGGGCCGAGGCATTCTGGCGGATGAGCTCTTTTTTAAGGTCGGTGCTTTCGTAAGCTACTTTTTTAATGGCTAGTCCTTCATTATCCCGGAGCATTTCGATGACCTGGTTACTCATCGGCGAGTTATCCTTGTCAACGACAATCACCGGCAGGTGTGTCACCTTACCTTCCTTGTACACAAAGGCAAACAGGAGGGCATAGATCACAGGAGCCAGGATGAAGACGGAGCGCAGCGTGGCGTTTTTGAGAAACAGGGAAAATTCCCGTTTGACGAGTTGAAGGAAATGACGGCGTGTTTTCATGATTGCTATTTAAGAATGGCTGTTGCGTTTACCAGTAAATGCTCTGCTCTGGAGGCATCATCCGGAACAACCTTAATTTCATAAACGGCTTCTTCCATTTCGTAATCGGGATAAGCCGCTGTGATGTCGGCGTAGCGGGCGAGCTGCCTGATAAACGTGATCTTTCCACCGAAAGTTTCTTTTGTGTAAGACACTTCGCTGCTTACCTTGTCCCCGGGTTTAAAAGCAGCAATTTTACTTTCCGGAATGGTATAACGGAAATAGGTGGTAGAAGGGATATAACCATTAAATAAAGCGTAGCCAGCTGTGGCGAGCTCTCCTTCATGCAGAGAAATGGTTTCTACCTGCATTTGGTTCGTGGCAATGATGTAGCGTTCCGAATAGGCAACCTCTACCTCTTCCAATACGCCCATAGCCTGCTCCTGCTGTCCCAGGGTGGCATCTTTGGTTTCGAACCTCACCCCTTTTTCTGCTTCGTTCAGCTCCGCGGCTACGGCATCGGCCTGTGCTTTGGCTGCCTGGTATTTTGCCACGATCTCATCATAGGCCTGCGGTGCCATGAGGCTGTCCCGGAACATGGCCCTGGCCCGTCCGTATGATTTCTGCGCAAAGGCATACTGCTCTGTGGCGGCGGCATATTTGGCCCTGAGCTGCCTGAGCTGGTTCGGCGTCGCGCCGTTACTGGCCATTAAATGCTGGGCCGAAGTGGCTTTCACAACGCCATGCGCCTGTACCATTTTTGCGTTGACCTCCGGCACGTCAAGCATGGCCAGGGTATCTCCTTTATTCACCAGATCGCCTTCCGCAACATAGATCTTCAGGATGCGGCCGGTAACTTTGGGGGTAAAGGAAATGGTTTCCCGTTTTATTTTTCCCTCCTGGGGCCTTGGGGCTTTGCCCTGGCAGCCGGCCATGCCGATGGTTATTGCAATGAGGAGGAACAAGCTGTATGTGGTTTTCATAATGAATGGGGGTTAATCTGTTAGTGATAAGGCTGATTTATGTGTTATTTAAAAGCGGCCGGTGTTAAACTTCCGCTTGCTTTCAGGAGCTCGGCTGCGGCTCTGCGCTGGTTAAATACGGCCTGGGCAAGTTCCAGGGAAGCATTTTGCAGGTCCGATTCCGCTTCCAGCAGCTGGGCAGGCTTGATCAGGCCTTCCCGGAATTCGCTGCCGGCCTGCTTCACCGCATTTGCTGCTATTTCTTTTGCGCTAAGCTTTACCGTCAGCTGCTCATTGGCGATAGCATATTCCATCTTCGCTTTTGCCATGTTCAAGGTCAGTTTTTCCTCCGCCTCTTTTTTATCATTTTCGGCCATTTTCAATTCGAGCTTTGCCTTCTGCACTTCGTGAATGCCTTCCCGCCCGTCGAAAATATCCCATTTGAAACCCAGTCCGACACTGAACATCGGCAGAACGTTGAGATCAGGAATGGTTTGTGAGAGGCGCTGACCAGAGATCAGCATCGGATCGCGGCTCGATAAATGGCCGCCCAATAATCCGAAATAGCCGACCGATGTAGAGGCCATCACTTTGGGCTTCCACCATGAAGTGGCGGCTTTTACCTTATACTGGTTTCCTTTAATGGCCGACTCTAAGGCGCTGAGCTCAGAGCGGTTTGAAATGCTGCTGTTCATTTCCACCGATTGATAGGCCTCCAGGTCTGCATCCAGCAAAGCCAGCCTTGTTGTATCGATAGACGTGAGGCTATGCAGCTGCAACAGCACCAGGCCGCGCTTGCCCTCGTATTCTTTTATCCTGGCATCGAGCTGTGCTTGCGCCAGGGTAATTTTTTGGCGCTCATAAGCGGTGATTAGCCCATAGGAGAAGGCTTTATCCGCGGTGCGCTTATTTTCCGCCAGGCGTTTTTCGCCTTCCCGCAGCACCAGCCTCACTTCTTTCAATAAGGCAAGCTGGTCGTAGGCTATCAGCATCTGGCTAATGATCTCCTGCCTGTCTTTTTCAAGCATAACGGTCTGGGCCTTTACTTTCTCGCCCACGGCTTTTTTCAGGTTCGTTACTTTCCCTCCCGAATAGATCAAGGCCGAAGCATTGGCGCCAACGCTTACGATCCCTGAGCTAAGCGTGTACCTGTTCTCACCGGCAGGGAGGCCAAGATGCAGGGCCGGCACCGTAAAGCCCGGGGTGGCAAGATCAAACGCACTGAGCATATAGCCTGCTTTTCCGGACAGGTCAAGCCTGGGCAGATAGGCATCCTGCAGACGCTGCTGATCGATCTTCGTTGATTCGATCTCCAGCTGTTTGTTTTCGAAGCGATGGTCGTATACCAACGCACTGTCGATCAGCTCCGCCAGGGTCGGAGCTTTCTGCGCCATGGCTCCCAGGGGAAGCAGGCTTTGCAGAAAAAGAAACAGGGTGATACCTGGTTTACTGTTTTTCATCTCATCATCATTTATGAGACAAAGGTAGACCTAAGCTAAAGCCTGTAAATTCACCTATGTGAATTAATCACAGGAATGATGCCTCAGGATAAGCTATGAATTTTAAAATGCTGGGATTTATACCTTCTGCCATTCGGCGGGATTGTCCGACGAGCGCTTTTTGCTGCATTCATTTGCAAAAACAAGTCTCGCTAATAGATCTTATTGGCCAGCCTGGCCCGCACACGGCTTAAACTCTGGGGCTTGGCGCCTAAGAAAGAGGCGATATGCTGCAGAGGGGCTGTTTTGAAGAGTTCCACGTTTTGTGAGATCAGGTGCAGATAGCGGCTTTCAAGGCTATCCGTCTGAAATTCCTTTAAGCGCCCGACAGCCCGCAGATAGGCTTTTTCGGCCATGGCCCTGGCAATACGCTCGATCCTGGGATGATCTTCGTACAGGGCTTCTACTTTCTTCTTATCAAACTTCAGGTATACGGTTTCGGAAAGCGACTCAAAAAAATGATTGCTTTCTGTGCCTTTCAGGTAGCTTTCGTAATCTACCGCAATATCTCCGGGCAGAAAAAAGGCGTAGGTAAAGTCATTGCCATCAATGATCCGGTAGGCGCGCAGAATGCCCTGCCGGATAAACCAAAACTCGTTGAAAACCCTGTCGGCCCCAAACAGCAGTTGGTTGGCAGGAACAACGACTTCCTTCCCCAAAGGAGCCAGGAGGCTGATCTCTGAATCCGACAGGCCAAATTCCTTTAAAAATGTGATGATCTCCAAGGTGACTGAATCTGAACATAAATGTAATCATACTTTCTTATCCGGCCGCCGAATCTTTTAAGCTATTAACGAAAAAACCCACCGCAATTGCAGTGGGTTTTTACAGATGGGACCATATGGTTACAGTGCCTGCGAGAAGCCTTCACGGATCTTATCCGCTGCATATTCTCCACCGTATAATTTGTCTTTGATTTTCGAGAAGCTCTCCACGGTATATTTTACGTCTTCCAGCGTGTGTGTTGCTGTAGGGATCAAACGCAGAATGATCATGCCTTTAGGGATTACCGGGTAAACCACCATAGAGCAGAAGATGCCGAAGTTCTCGCGCAGGTCGATGACCATGTTGGTAGCTTCGGGAATAGAGCCGCGCATGTATACCGGTGTTACCATGGTATTGGTGATCCCGATATCGAAACCGGCATCCACCAGGCCTTTCTGAAGGGCATTGGCGATCTCCCATAATTTGGTGCGGTATTCGGGATGTTTATTTAACAATTCCAGGCGTTTCAGCAAGCCGTATACCAAAGGCATCGGCAGGGATTTCGCGAAGATCTGCGAACGCATGTTATAGCGCAGGTAAGTAATGATCTCTTTGGTAGAGCTGATAAAGCCACCGATGAGGGCGAATGACTTGGCGAATGTCCCGAAGTACACATCCACACCATCCTGGCAGCCTTGCTGCTCCCCTGTTCCACCGCCGTTAGGCCCCATGGTGCCGATGCCGTGCGCATCGTCCACAAATAAGCGGAAATTATATTTTTTCTTCAGCTCAACGAGTTCTTTCAGTTTGCCTTGTGTGCCGCGCATCCCGAATACACCTTCCGTGATCACGAGGATACCGCCTCCTGTTGTTTCCACCAGTTTTTTAGCACGCTCCAGCTGTTTTTCGCAATCTTCGATGTCGTTGTGCTTGAATACAAAACGCTTGCCCATGTGCAGGCGCACACCGTCGAGGATACAGGCGTGGCTTTCTGCATCGTAAACGATCACGTCCCTTCTGTCTACGAGGGAGTCGATCGCTGATACCATGGCCTGGTAACCGAAGTTGCACAGGATGGTGTCTTCTTTCTGAACCAGCTTCGACAGGCCTTTTTCGAGCTCCTCGTGCAGGTCGGAGTTTCCGCTCATCATCCGGGCGCCCATTGGCAGGGCGAGGCCGAATTTAGCGGCTCCTTCCGCATCGGCTTGCCTTACTTCGGGGTGATTTGCCAGCCCCAGGTAGTTGTTTAAGCTCCAGTTCAACAGCGACTTGCCCCTGAAATTCATGTGTGGCCCCACGTCGCCTTCCAGCTTTGGAAAGGTAAAGTAGCCGTGTGATTCTTTGGAGTGCTCGCCGATCGGCCCCATGTTTTGCTTGATCTTCTCGAAGATATCTTTCATATCAATTATTGAATTTGTAAATTACGAATTAAGGCGTTGTATTTTTTTGAGCTGCAAAAGTAATAAAATTATATGATTTTTTTGATGACCCGGAGCATGTGCGAGTACTTTTTGGTGTCGGAATGGAAAATGCCATAATGATCGAACTTATCGACACGAACGCTTCCGCTGGCATGAATAATTTGCTGATTATCAAGGACTATACCCACATGAACGATGTTTCCCAGGTCGTTATCAAAAAAGGCGAGGTCGCCCGGCTCCGCTTCTTCCACAAAGCTGAGGGGTGAGCCGAACTCTACCTGCTGGCTGGCATCGCGTGGCAGCTTATAGCCGTTGAGCTTGTATACCAGCTGTACAAAGCCGGAGCAGTCGATGCCGAAAGGGCTGCGGCCTCCCCAAAGGTAAGGGGCATTCAGAAAGAGGTAAGCCGTATCGATCAGGTCTTTCACCTGTTTTTGTGCGTCGGTGTTGGTGAGCTGCCCTTCAAATAGAAAACGATGCCCGCCGACGAGGCACACCTGATCCTTTATGCCGGGCAGAACGGCGCCAATGGTGAGCGGAAATACGGAATGGGTATCCTGGTTGCTGATAACCTGGATGAGCTCGGAGCTTAGCCTGCTGCCTTCGTAGTCCTTAAAACCGGCGGCGGAGAGCGGCGTGTGTTGCTTCGCGCTGATCCAGCAGGGATAGCGGTCGTAGGAAGTGACGATAGAAAGCCAGTCTTCCCTGTCCTCAACCACTTCATAGGTTTCGCCGAACAGGAGCTGCGTTACCATTTCACTGGTGCTGGCAGGTTCCTTCCGGCAAGGGACAATACTCAGAGAGCAGATTCCAAAACTCATCAGGTAAATGTAAAGCTTTGACGGGCATGTATCAAGTGAAGAAGGATTTAGTTATCCACCGCCCATTATTAATTCAAATTTCACCAGCGGTTTGAACAATAACTGTAATTTTGGTGTTTTCAGCACATCATTCATATTTTTGCTCTCTATTTCCTATGAAAATCCTTTATTCTTATCTCAAGCAACATAAAAACCTCCTCTTTTTAGCCCTGGTCCTGGCGGCCATCAACCAGTGTTTTTCTCTTTGCGATTCTATTATTACCGGGAAACTCATCAATAAATTCGGAGAAGCGCATACTGACGACAGTGGCTATTACTGGCGCGTGGGTGCTTCACTGTCCGAATTTATGAGTAACCTGATCGTGTTTATCGGGCTCTCGATCGGAGCGGCCTTTATGTCGCGCGTGGCCAAAAATTTCCAGGATTATTTCACCAACATCATCATTCAGCGTACCGGCGCACAGATGTATACCGACGGCATCAAAAAGGCCTTATCGCTACCGTATAAAGATTTTGAAGATCAGCGCAGCGGCGAAACCCTCGGCAAGCTCCAGAAGGTGAAATCGGATACGGAAAAATTCGTGAACCTCTTCATCTCGCTGATATTCCAGTCCATCATCGGCATCATCTTCGTGTTCGTTTATGCCATCAACATTCACTGGCTGCTGGGGCCTCTATACTTATGTACGGTACCGATCATTGCTGTTGTAAGCTCTTTCCTGGGCAAGAAGATCAAAAAGATCTCGAAAGAAATCCTGGGCGAAACCACAGCCCTGGCCGGTGCTACTACCGAATCGCTGCGCAATATTGAGCTGGTGAAAAGCCTCGGCCTGATCGAGCAGGAAGAGAAACGCCTGAATGCCACCACGCTGAAAATTCTGGGCCTTGAGCTGAAGAAAGTACGCTTTGTGCGTTCTCTGAGCTTTATACAAGGCACCACGGTGCACCTGGTGCGCAGTGCGCTCATTTTCTGCCTCTATTGCTTCGTGTTCGACGGCATCATTAAAGTGGGCGACCTCATTACGCTGATGTTCTTCTCCTTCTTTATCTTCAACCCATTGCAGGAGCTAGGCAACATGATTGCCGTATATAACGAAACCAAGGTGAGCATGGACAATTTTGCAAAGCTTGTCAACTCACCGTCAGAGGAAGTTCCCGAATCTCCTTCCAAACTGGGCGACATCAAAGATGTGCATTACGAAAACGTTTCTTTCGGACATAACGAGAAGAACGGTTACGCGGTACAGAACATCAATATCCACATCAACAGCGGTGAAACGGTTGCCTTTGTGGGGCCGAGCGGCAGCGGAAAAACCACGTTGGTAAAATTATTACTGGGCTTATACAAACCGAATATCGGAAAAGTACTTTACAACAATATCGAATCCACAGACATTAACCTCACCGAGCTGCGCCGCCAACTGGGCCTGGTATCGCAGGATTCGCAACTGTTTAGCGGTACCATCAAAGACAATTTATTGTTTACCAAGCCGAACGCCACCGACGAAGAAGTGATCGAGGTACTGACGAAGGCCGCCTGCAATCCGTTGCTGAACCGCGCGGCAGATGGTATTTACACCACCATTGGCGAAGGCGGCATTAAGCTCAGCGGCGGCGAAAAACAGCGCTTGTCCATTGCGCGCGCCCTCTTAAGAAACCCGAATTTGCTCATTTTCGATGAAGCCACTTCTGCGCTCGACTCGATTACAGAAGAAGAGATCACCAAAACCATCCGAGATATTTCCTCCAAACAAAACCAGATCACGGTGCTGATTGCGCACCGTTTGTCGACCATTATGCATGCGGATAAAATCTACGTTCTGGAGCAGGGAAAAATCATCGAGGAAGGAAAACACGATGACCTCCTGGCGGAGAAAGGCCTTTACTATGCGATGTGGAGGCAACAGATCGGGGAAAGAAAATAGGCTTTTTATGACCCGGAGTTTCGACTACGATCAACTATCGAATGAATGATATACTCCATTTTGTAACTAAAAACCTAACGGTATCCGGCTGATACGAGAGAAATCAAATAGATAACTCAGATCCCGTCCGGACGGCCTGCCATAGAGAGTCGAAAATAAATAGGTAGCAGAGCCGAGCCTAAGCTACTCCGCAAACATCACCAGCATGGGCTGCTCAATGGTATACACTCCATCATTGCCCATGAGGAAGAAAGGAACTTTGACCGTAAAGGTATTGTTGATGAGCAAGCTGACCTGGACCATGATTTTGCCTTTGACCTTGCTATCATAATAAGCCGTATTGGCAGAGGTGTAGCTCTCGTATTTCACTTCGATGTCGTCGCTGCCGGCAAAGTCGCGGAGCTCCTTCGACATATCGGAAAACGCATCGGTGAAGGGCTTTAAAAGCTTCAGGCTATCTGATTTGTTTTTCAGCTTTTTGCCCTGGCTGATCGCGGGCAGATTTAGCAGGGAAAGGTAATAGGCGGAGTCTTTAAGGCTGACGGCCTCGAAGTTTTTCATCAGCAGAGTATCGATGCTACGGAACGTGGGCTGCGCCCGGGATGCAGGAGCCAGGAGGCAAAAGAGGATGAGGCTATAGATGACGGACTTCATTGAACAAGGTGATCAGTTTCTGTTTTTCCTGCGGCCAGTTATTTTGTAAAGCGGCCTGTTGCGTATTATTCCTGCACTGCGTATAAGCCTCCGAATTCAGAAAGGCTTCGATCTGGCTGGCAATATGCTCCGGCTCATGATTTTCAATAAATGTGCCAATGTTGTAGTGAGTCACCAGGCGCTCTATTTCCGGCAAACGGGAAGCCAGCACCGGAATTCCGGCATGGATGTAATCAAATACTTTATTCGGCAGGCTAAAATGGTAGTTCAGGTTGGTATCTTTATCGATCGTTACTCCAAGGTCGGCATTCAGGGTGTATTGCCTGAGCTCACGCGCCGGCATTTTGTCTATAAACAGGACCTGATGTGTTAATTCAAAACGCTGTACCTGTTCTTTGAGTTGTGCAATCACATCCCCACTTCCGATAATCAATAAGAGGTACCGGCGATCGAGGTAGCGGAAGGCCTCCACCAGTTCTTCGGCGCCGCGCTGCACGTTGATCCCCGCGCCCTGGAGGATGATGATCTTCCTGTCTTCCGGAAGGCTCAGGTCTTTCCTGCTTTTCAAATGATCGGGTTTACGGTAGTCGGGAATATTCCTCACCGCGATGAAAGGCACGTTGTATTTTTCTCTAAAATAAGCGGCGATGCTTTCGTTCACGGTAATCGCATACGTTAACTTCGGCACAATGCGTTCTTCAAGGCGCTCCCAGATCTTCTTCTTTGCCGGATTGGCCTGCAACTCCGGAACCTCGCAGAAAATTTCGTGGCTGTCGTATATCAGCGGAATGCCTTTCAGCTTTGAGACGAGGTAATTCGGTCCGAGGGTATCGAGGTCGTTGGCCAGCAGGAGATCGGCTTTGCGAAATAACAACACAAAGAACAATCGCAGATTGAAAAAGAAATAGAACTGAGGGCCTTGCTCGAAGAGCAGCTTCATGCGCTTACAGGCGTAGGCACGAGGAGCCAATGGCTGCGAGCTTCTTTGTTTCCGCCCTACAAGCAATACCTCATAACCGAGTTCGGTCAATACATCACAGCTTCGCGCCACCCGTTGATCGGTAGACAGGTCATTGATCACAGACACAGTCACCCTGAGCCGGGGTTTAAGTCCCTGCCCGGAAGCTATCGTGTTGTAAGCAGGTCCAGCCATATTTACTTAGAAAATAAGTCCTCCAGTGGTTTTCCGGTAGTTCCGTTGGGAAACGACATGTGCAGCATCATGGAAACGGTTGGAGCAATGTCCACCACATTGACTTTTTTCACCGAGCTGCCTTTGGGGATCCCGGCGCCGTAAAAAATCACGGGCACGTGTGTATCGTAGCTGTAGGAAGCGCCATGTGTGGTGCCTTTGCTCATGTATTCCATCCAGGCCGGATTATAGGAAAATGCCACGTTGCCGCTCCGCACATGGTTATAGCCTTTCTGGATCAGGTATTTGAAAGAGTTGTCGGTAAAGCTCTCATACCTCAATACATCGGAAGGATACGCTTCCGCCACACCTTTGATGCCTAAGAGGTAATCGGCAAGCTTATGCTCTACCTGGGTTTTGTCTAATTTCAGAGCAGCCAGCTTACTCTCATTCAGAAACACCTGCTGGTTCACCATCTTCAAAATCAGGCTATCGCCAAACACGGACTGGCAATAGGCCTTGAGCATCTTTGAAAGCTCTTCCTCATTGATGTACCCGCCAGGGATCTTCAGGTCTTTCAGGTGTGCGGGCACATCGCAGGCCCCGTGATCGGCGGTGAGAAAGATCATGTAGTTTTCCTTTCCTACGGTCTCATCGAGGGTGTTCAGCAATTCCTCAAGGTCTTTGTCGAGGCGCAGGTATACATCTTCTACCTCCACACTGCGTGGCCCGTAATAGTGGCCTACGTAATCGGTAGATGAGAAACTGACGCAAAGCATATCGGTGTATTTGCCTTTCCCAAGGTTTTCGGCCTTCAGGCAGGCAATGGCGAGGTCTTTGGTGATAGTATTCCCATGCGGCGTCGATTTTAAAATCTCATAATCATTTGCGGCGAGTTGCCTGCTGTACTCGTAAGGAAAAATGGCCGTGTCTTTTTTATTTGGCGCCTTTTCATAATTGTTTTTATCGGCGATGCTTTCATCGTAAGTGTTTAAAGGATACAGCGTGTTCCAGCCTTTCAGAAGGTATTCGCGGGCCAGCTGCCGGTTATTGAATTCGTTGAGCCAGGCAGGAAGCTCGTTGACATAATGCGAACTCGAAATAAATTTGCCGATGCTGCCATCAAACCAAAATGCGGCATTGGCGCTATGACCCGCCGGTAAAATAGAGCTACGGTCTTTCAGTGAAATGCCAAACACTTTGGCATGCTGGCCGGTGGCGAGTTTCAGCTCATCGCCAATCGTGGTTACCAGCATGTTTTTCGGCGACATCAGTCCGGCTTTGCTTTGCGTGCCCACCGGCGTCACTGCCTTGTCATCGGTGCAGTAAATCATCTGACCGGTTTCTTTATTAAACCAATCGTTGGAAATAATACCATGGGTGGCCGGGCTGGTGCCCGTATAAATGGAGGCATGGCCGGGGCCGGTATAGGTAGGCACATAGTTGTAATGCGCGTTCCTGAAAAAATAGCCTTCGTTGATCAGCTTTTTAAAACCGCCGTTTCCGTATTTAGTCCAGTAACGGTAAATGTAATCGTGGCGCATCTGGTCTACTACAATGCCCACTACCAGCTTCGGTTGTTTAAGCTCTGCGCCGGCCCCTGATTTTTTTTGAGCGAATGCAAATTGGGAAAGGAGTAAAAGGACAAGGATTTTTTTCATTCTGATGGGTTGTGTATTTTTTTTTAATGAAGGATATGCTATCGTTGACTTCGAGAGCCTCAGTCAACGGTTGGTGGCCGAGGCTCCCGAAGTCAACGGTTGGTGGCTGAGGCTCCCGAAGTCAACGGTTGGTGGCTGAGGCTCTCGAAGCCACCATGGAAATTTCAACATTTTTCTTCTCCGCCTGACAAAATATCCAAAACACATTGTTACCTGTTTTAATCTTTATCAAGCGTTTCAAACACGGAATTATTGCTGAGAAACTCCGGAACAATATCTTTCATTTTGGAAACGATGCGTTCGTTGTCCTGCGTTTTGAAGAGCTGGATGAGCTCTGTAATAAAGGCCTGGACTTCTTTAAACTCGTATTCCCGCACTTTTCCAACCAGGATCTGCCGATGGTGCGTGGGCAGGGCGTTTTCCGAGCTGGACAATAATTCCTCATAGAGTTTTTCTCCGGGGCGCAAGCCGGTATAAGTAATCTTAATATCCGTATCTTCTTTTAAGCCCGACAGGCGGATCATCTTCCGGGCGAGGTCTACGATCTTCACCGACTTGCCCATATCGAACAAAAAGATCTCACCGCCCTTGCCCATGCATCCGGCTTCCAGCACCAGCTGGCAGGCTTCCGGAATGGTCATAAAGAAGCGGGTGATCTCCGGGTGCGTGATCGTCACCGGTCCACCCTGCTCGATCTGTTTTTTGAAGCGTGGGATCACCGAGCCATTTGAGCCGAGCACATTGCCAAAACGCGTTGTGATGAATTTGGTAGCGGAGTTTTTTCCGAGGCTTTGGATGTATATTTCCGCGATGCGCTTCGAGGCCCCCATCACATTGGTGGGGTTCACGGCTTTGTCGGTAGAGATCATCACAAACTTGCCTACATGAAACTCCACGGCGAGGTCGGCCACAATACGGGTTCCGAGAATATTGGTATAAATAGACTCCGAAGGGTTGTTTTCCATCATGGGCACATGCTTATATGCCGCCGCATGAAACACGAGATCCGGCTTAAAGGTGTTGAATACATTTCGCATCCTTTCCGTATTGCGAATGTCTGCGATCACCACTTCATATTTGCAGGAAATGGCCTTTTCGCTGAACTCCAGGTCGAGCTCGTGCAAGGGGCTTTCCGCCTGGTCAAGCAAAATCAACAGCGAAGGGCTGAATTTGGCACACTGCCTTGCCAGCTCGCTTCCAATGGAACCGGCTGCACCTGTAATCAAAATCGTTTTGTGATTGAGCTGCTCGTTGATGAGCCGGTTATCCAGCTTGATGGGGTCGCGCTCCAGCAGCTCCTCGATGTTAATGCTTTTGATCTGGTTGAAGCTCAGCTCCCCGTTGATCCATTTGGCCACAGGCGGCACGTTCAGCACTCTGACGCCGTATTGCAGGCAGTCCTCGATGATCTCGTTCTTCTTGGAGGGCGTGAGGTTCTGGATGCTGATGATCACCGAATCCACATGGTTCTCTTTGATGAGATCGCCAAGCTTTGCAACGGGATACACAAAGACCCCTTCGAGGCTGCGCCCTTTCTTCTTCTCGTCGTCGTCGATAAAACCCACGACCTTGTAGCGGATGGCGGCATCGCGGTCGAGCGTGCGTTTCGTAATGATCCCCGATTCGCCGGCTCCGTAGATGATCACCTGGATCTTTTCTTTTTCGGGATTTTTATTCTCAAAGTAAACGGCTTTTACCGCCAGCCTCGAGCTGATCATCAGGAACAGGGTTACTAACGCGTCGATAACAATGATGGCGGTCGGGATCACAAAATAACCAAGGGTGTAGAGCGTAATCATGTTCACCAGGAAGATGACAAAGCTACCCGAAACCACGACTTTGAAGATGCGCATGGCATCGCTTGATCCGGTATAGCGCACCACGCCTTTATACGTTTTGGAAATGATAAATGAAACGAGTCGCACGACCACCACCAGGGCATAATCATAGGGAAGGTTTTTCAGGTCTTCGGGTGGAATGGATTTAAAATTGAAGCGCAGAAAAAAGGCCAGGGTCAGCGAAAAGATACAGACAATCAAATCAATGATCAGAATTGACCATCTGGGTAAATTGTATTTCCAGAAGAATGCCAGGAGCCTGTACATACGCGTAAAAATACAGTTTTAATAAGAATGTACCAAGCCAAAAAAAGGATTAAAACAGAATCAAAGACGGTCTTTCGGGCGATTGTCTTATCCGATTCTTTTGGGCGCCGGGCGGGCTCTTTGCTTCAATCTTTTTCCGGTCACGAATTTCGTTCTGAAAGGAGCCTGACAAGGGCAAAAGGATTTCTGCGGCGATCCCTGGCGCGGGATTCAGGACTCATCGTCAATCTCTATTTCTGCAGCTATGGGTGTTCTCACTGACAGCAATCCTCATGGTGATGCTTCGACTACGCTCAGCACACTAACAAGGATAAAATCTAAAATACACCCACATTAATTTCCACAGATCTAAATGCGTAATTTTATAATCGAATGGAAACCAAGGAAGATGAACTTATAGAACAGCTTTACCGCATCTTCAGCCGCTATCCCTTTCCGGCCCGTATGGAGGGCTGCCCCTGCTGTGTGTCTGACGGGCATCTCCGCCTTCTCCGCTCAAAGCCTTTGCGGCAACTGGGCGACCATGAGCTTTCGCGTTACGCCTTCAAGGCCATGACTACCTGGGGAACAGCAGAAGATTTTAAATATTACCTGCCCCGCCTTATGGAGCTTTATGTATCGGGACGCGATAATTTCGATGCCAGACTCCTCATGGATAAGCTCAGCTATGGTAAGTGGCGCACATGGCCGGCAGACGAGCAGGAAATTATTGTGGCCTATCTGCTGAATTGGTGGAAGGGATTTGCCAATACCTTTTCGTTTGACCTCGATACGATCAACCGGCTCTATGGATTATTGGGAGATACACACGTTCTGCTGAATGCCTTCAGCGTTGAGATACACAGCGAAAACTTCCGGAACTTCATTGACTTCAGTTATAAAAATTACCACGAGCGCGATTGCTGGATGCTGAGAGACTGGATCGACGCCAAACAGGAAATGCTGGAAGAGGCGTTTTTTCATTTCGAGAAAAGTGATCCTGCCTTCGCACGCAAAATTTCAGACACGCTGTATATCCTGGAACACTCGTGACCTGAGATCACCATTCAAGCATCAATACTGCATATAAGGCAGAATCAAAGCCTGTTTCTCTGCGGGGATCACACCAAGCCCCAAAAGATCCGCCTGCGTTAGCTTACCGTGCTTGCTCCTGTAATTGATGATTGCCTGGGCCATCTGGAAATTAAAATAGGGGTGTTTTCTGAGGGATTGAAGATCAATGGCATTGATGGGAATTTTGGTAAGCTGGCTCTTGTCAATACTGATTTGTGATGCCAGGATCGCAAAGGTACTATCGTTCATGCCATACACTTCTTTCAATTGCTCTACCGAGTGAAATCCCCCGAGAAGAGTGCGGTACTTGAGGATACGCTTCGTAAAACCCGGGCCGATGCCTTTCAGGTAAACAATAGCCAGGCTATCGGCCGAGTTAAGCTCGAGCATGCTTTTGGGAAAAACCCTTTTCGGATAGCTTTGCCGGGGGTACACCGTATCGCGACGAAAAGCGTTTTTACGGTCCGGGATCAGAATATAGGATTCGAGCGCCGCGTAAAGCCCGGGCGACATGCCATACAGCTTTTTCAAATCCTCCGCTTTATAGAATTTACCTCCTTTGTTACGGAAGTTGATCAGCGTTGCGCTCAACTTTTCGGAGAAACCCAATGCCTTCGCATCTTCTGCCGACAGGGTATTGGGGTTAAATACAAAACGCTCTACCTGCCGATGCCTCGTAGTACCTGGCATTTCAGGATTTGAGTACCGGATAGTCGTGTCCTGCTTCCCGCTCACAGCAGGAGCCTCTGGCTCAGGTGCCATACTTTTTACCGGGTGTTGCCCATCCAGCAGTCCGGGAAGGATCAGCCTGAACAGGATTGCCAGACCAAGGATCATGCACAGCAGAAAGATGCCGTTACGCTCCTGTTTGTTGAAATAAAAAAAGCCTGCCAGCCAGTTCCTAAACCGGGTTATGAGCATGGTTGTTTCGTTTAAATAAAAAATAAACCGGAACACCTAATGCGATAATGAGCAGGCCCATGCCTGTATTGAACGTTTTATAAACAAGCAGATCAATGCAGATGAGGCCCGTGATGATGATGTATAAAGCCGGAATGACGGGATAGCCGAAGGCTTTGTAAGGACGCTCGGCATCGGGCATTTTCCTTCGCAGCACAAATAAGCCGGCAATGGTAATGATATAAAACACCAGTGAGGAGAAGGTGCAGTAATCGAGCAGATCGCCGTATGAGCCGCTTAAACAAAGAACGGAGGCCCAGATGGCCTGAAAAATCAGCGCATTGGAAGGCACCTGGAATTTATTAAGCTTTGCCGCTTTTTTAAAGAACAGGCCTTCCCCGGCCATCGACTGGAATAAACGCGAGCCGGATAAGATCAGGCCATTGTTGCAGCCAAAGGTAGATACCATGATCAGCGCCGCCATCATGTATTTGGCAACGTCTCCAAAAATGGTAGATAAGGCAGCCGCTCCTACCCGGTCGTACTGAGCGTACATGATGCCCTGCTGCATCACATCATCCGTGCCCGGTGCTCCCGCCAAAGGCAATAAGCACAAATAAGCCACATTGGCCAGCACATAGATCACCGTCACGATGCACACCCCGAAGAACAATCCCAAAGGGATATTCTTTTTCGGGTTTTCCACTTCGCCCGCAATAAAAGTCACATTGTTCCAGGCATCACTGCTGAATAAAGAGCCTATCATGGCTACACCCAACACCGTTGCCAGGGTCAACCCGGAAATATCTTCAGAAAACGTCCCGACAGGGCTTCCGTTCTTAAGAATAGGCAGCTCCCGCTTTGCATCCCAGGCAGTAGCCATATTATCCGAAAACACGTGGCTTTGGAATCCGTAATAGATCCCGACAATAATAAGGGTAAATAAGGCAATGAGCTTGGCCGAGGTGAAGATGCGCTGAATGGCTTTACCGTTCTCGATGCCGCGGCTGTTGATGAAGGTGAGCAGGGCGATGATAAAGATGGCCAGCAGCTGCGCACTGGTAATGTTTATGGGCCCCAGGGGAAGAATGACACGGCCTTCCTCGAAAAAAGGGATGAACACACCGGTAAATTTAGCAAAGGCCACCGCCACAGCGGCAATCACGCCCGTTTGGATCACGAGGAACACCGTCCAGCCATACACAAAGGCCGTAAGGTCACCGAATGCTTTTTTGAGGTACACGAATTGCCCTCCGGCCTGCGGCATCATCCCTGCCAGCTCTCCATAGCTGAGCGCAGCAAATAACGTAATCACTCCCGACAGGATCCAGGCTACCAGGAGCCAGCCTGCAGAGCCCAGGGAACGGGCCATATCGGAGCTCACAATAAAGATCCCCGAACCGATCATGGAACCAGCCACCAGGAGCGTGGTATCTAAGAGGTTGAGGGATCTTTTCATAATGAACTAATCGTTAGGTTGCGGTATACACTAAAGTACGCAAAAAATCACTGGCCCATAAAATTCCGGATATGCCCCGCTGCCAACGGGGATGCAGAATGCAGGGCTGTTACAGCTCCTTTTTCTCCAGATTGGAGTTGCGCTTGCTGTACAGGAAATACACCAGGATACCCAGTGTTCCCCAGATGATGAAAGCGATCCAGGTATCTTTGCGCACAAAGCACATCAGGAAAATATTGAAGGCCACGCCCAGGGTGCCTACCAGGTACACCGCCGGTGTTTTGTAAGGGCGTTCCAGCTCCGGTTTTTTGTAGCGCAGGATCATCACCGCCACGCATACCATGGCAAAAGCCAGCAGGGTGCCCATGCTGCACATTTCACTTACTTTGTCGATGGGTGTTAAAGCTGCCACTACCGAAACTACCAGGCCTACCAGGATGGTGCTCTTGTAAGGTGTTTTAAATTTAGCATGCAGGGTTCCGAACAGGCCTTTTGGCAGAAGCCCGTCTTTGGCCATGCCCAGGAAGATCCTCGTTTGGCCGAGCATCATCACCAGCATCACCGAGGTGAGGCCGGCCGTTGCCGCCAACGTAATGATAAACACCGCCCAGGTAAGGCCGATGCCGGAGAAAGCCGAAGCTACAGGCGCCGCTTTATCGAGCTGGTCGTATTTTACCATACCGGTTAATACCAGCGACACCAGAATATACAATACGGTGCAAATTATCAGGGAAGCAATAATGGCAAAAGGGACATCTTTCTTTGGATTGATGGCCTCCCCCGCCTGGGTGGAAACGGCATCGAAGCCAATGTAGGCAAAGAATACAATGGTAGCAGCGGTGAGTACGCCTCCGAAACCGAAGTTGAACTTGCCGGTAGCTACGCCGTTGGCATCGAGCGCCGCAACCGGATCCGGAATAAAGGGCGACCAGTTTTGCGTTTTAATATAGAAAGCACCTACAATGATCACAAACAGTACCACGGCAATTTTCACGATCACAATAACATTGTTTGTATTAGCTGCCTCCTTAATGCCTTTCACCAGAATATACGTTACCAGCCATGTAATCAATAAAGCCGGCAGGTTGAAGGCAAAAGACGGTGGGTCAAGCCCCAGATCTTTGCTTTTTTCGATGGCCGTTGTCAGGTCATTGCATAACCAGATCGGCACATCAACCCGGAACAGGTGCAGCAACTTCACAAAGTAGCCGCTCCAGGCTACGGCCACGGTGGTGGCGCCCATCATGTATTCGAGGATCAAATTCCAACCAATGAACCAGGCAAACAGCTCACCCACAGTGCCGTAAGCATAAGCATACGCTGATCCCTCCACAGGCAACACAGAAGCAAACTCTGCATAACACAAAGAGGCAAATAAACAGCCTATACCCGCGATCACAAAAGAAAGTGCCAGCGCCGGCCCCGCATAATCGTGAGCGGCAATACCGGTCAGTGTAAAGATGCCCCCACCGATGATCGCACCGATGCCCAGCGACGTGAGGCCCCATTTGGTTAATACGCGTTTCAAATCACTTTTTTTCATATCGGCCTCAAAGGCAGACACAGGCTTTATTCTCCAAACAGACATATAAGGTTCTTATTAATTAATGTTAAATGATAGATAATCCAAATATATCTTTTTTTTACTAAAAGCTATTATCCATTGAAATAAATAATGAGACTGAAAAACTTAAAATACAGTCTTTATATTAAATGACATTTTGATTCGGGCGCCCGGGGGGCTATTCCGGGCTCCGCTTCGCTGCGGTTTTTTTAGGGCGAAGAGGCGGCGCCCTAAAAAGAACTAAACCCTTCATATCCCTGGCGCGGGCTTGCGTCAAACTAATGTCCAACTTGCTCCGTAGGAGCCAAACATCATTAACAAACATCTGGCTAAAACACACTGGCTCCTCCAGGAGCCAAACATTTATGCACCTCTTCAAATCCCTTCTGATCCGTTGTTTAAATCATGACATCGCCCTTCCGTATTAATTTCGACCAACGCTTTTCGATGCGGCTATCGCCTTTCGAAAACCGGGTCCGCTTCCACAACTGAAAGATCCCGCAAGACTGCGGGATTAATTCGACCAACGCTTTTCGATGCGGCTATCGCCTTTCGAAAACCGGGTCTCATTAAAAAACTGTAAATTAGGGCCGTGGAAAATTTTGATACAGAAGAACAACCAAGTCGCCCCGCTATTCTCCCCAAGCCGGTGTTAGTGCAGGACAAGCAAAACTGGATCCGTAAATCGCTGATCAGCCTGGTCATCTACGGCTTCCTGTTTTTTGCCATTTTCTCGAAAGACCTGATGTACATTGCCGCCGTGCTGGTAGTTTTGCTCATCCATGAGTTCGGGCACTTCTTTGCCATGAAAGCCTTCAAATACACCAACGTCAAATTATTTATCCTGCCCCTGCTCGGCGCTTATGTAAGCGGAAAGAAAGCGGTGGTATCGCAATGGCAGATGGCCGTCATCATCCTCGCGGGCCCTGTGCCCGGCATTATCATTGGCTTTCTGCTCCTGCTGTACAACGCTTCGCATCCTAACGAAAAACTCGAGATGCTCGGCAATATCTTCCTGTACCTCAATGCCATCAACCTTCTGCCTTTTATCCCGCTGGACGGCGGCCGCCTGCTGGAAACCCTGTTCCTGAACCAGAACCACATCCTTCGCCTCGTGTTCTCCTCCATTTCCATTATCTGCACCCTGCTGCTGGCGATCATGGCCCAAAGCATCCTGCTCCTGATCATTCCTGCTTCGCTGATCTTCGACATGATTATGGAGATCAAAAATCACCGCATCCGCGAATTCCTGAAGCAGGAGAACATTAACTACATCACGGATTACAATGACCTTCCCGATGCGCATTACTGGACCATCCGCGACGCCATCATCCTATCCTTCAGCAAGCGCTACGCCGGCGTAACAGCAGGCCTGCACCAATACAGCCCGGTAGAGGGCAGCCTGATCCAGCATGTGATTGCCGTGCTCAAAACCCCTTTTGTCAAAGACATGTCTGCCTTCGGAAAGATCCTGGCACTCCTGCTGTACCTTATCTTTTTTATTGCCTTACCAGTGATGGCCCTGCTGATCACCAAACTCCACGCCGGCTAAATTGAAAGCAATCATCCGCTTTGTCTTTGCCTGCAGCGTTTTCTGTGCCAGCGCACAGAATGCCGATATCGATCTGCTCACCGATATCAATGCCCGCAATTATCCGCAATGGGATAAAGGCATGGACTATACCTCATCCTCCGTATATCCCGCTATGGTTGCCGTTCCGGGCACGATGCTCATCACCGGCCTTGCTACCGGGAACAAAGACCTGCAACGCAGTGCCATCAAAACGGGCATCGGCCTTGGCGTGAATACACTGATCACAACCGGCCTGAAATATGGCGTCAACAGGCCCAGGCCTTATGAAACTTATCCTGCCCTTGTGATCAAGCGCACTTCCACAGGCCCCTACTCGTTTCCATCGGGACATACTTCTTATGCCTTTTCGCTGGCCACCTCTGCCACACTAGCTACCAAAAAATGGTATGTGGCTGTTCCCTGCTATCTGTATGCCGGTACAGTAGGCTATTCACGCATGCGCCTGGGAGCGCACTACCCAAGTGATGTGCTCACCGGAGCCCTGCTCGGCATCGGCTCTTCCTGGCTGGTATGGAAACTGGACAAATGGATGAACCGGCCAAAGCCTGCAGTGAGCAGGCCCGAATAGCTTTGTTAATTTATGTTTAGGATTATAAACCGTGTATTAAAAAAAGTGTATTTTTACTTCATACCCTCATTTAGATGAAACACGCTCTGTATATTTTTTTAGTGCTTTGCTCGGCCTCATTATTCGCCCAAACCAAAACAGACAAGGAGCCGGCTCCTGAGAAATACCTGCAGATTTCGGGTGTGGTGCTCGACGACAGCTTACAACCTCTCCCTTTCGTGTCTATTATGCTCAAAGGAACCAGGCATGGCACTGTCAGCGATTTCTACGGTTTTTTCACCCTGGTGGCAAGGCCGGGCGATGAAATGCAGTTTTTTTCCGTAAACCATAAGAGCAAGGTGTATGACCTGTCGGACACGCTTTCGGGAAAGCATTATTCCATTATCCAGATCCTCACGAAAGACACCATCCAACTGCCTTCTGTCAGCGTTTATCCATGGCCGAGCAAGGAGCAATTCAAGCGCGCCATCCTTAACCTCGACCTCAGCGACAGCGACATTGAGCGGGCTTACAAGAACATGGATAATGAGGACATCCGGGAATCCATCAAAGGCGGCTCCATGGATGCCGCATCCAATTACCGTGTACGCATGCAGCAGCAATATACGCGGCTATACCAGGCCGGCCAATACCCGAGCGTCAGCCTTCTCAATCCTGTGGCCTGGGCGCAGTTCATCGATGCCTGGCGAAAGGGCAAGCTGAAGATCAAGTAGAAGCCATCTCATAAATACCTGTTGCCTCTTTGCGTGTCTTTTCCATTCATGCTTCGTTTCTTTTCCAGCCCAGACTGCAAGAGTATGAGCTTCGAAAAGAGCCTCGCCTGAATGGAAAATCCTGCGCAAATAGTCTAAAACCTATTTTTGAGATGGCTTCTAATCCTTTTTTACGTAAATGCTTTCGGTTCAGCGTCACCTGTTATCGCTATGATCCTGCCAGAATAGCGGCATTAGATGTGATTTACTCAATGGAGCTTCGGATACCGGAATAAGTTCCCTAACTTGGGATGAAATTAGTCACATATGAGGTTCATTCCGTTACAACCATTCTGTTCCTGTTGCTTGCAGGCCTGTATACACAAGGTTTCCCGGGCTAATCTATAGGGATAAGTAAAATTTAAAAGGTCTTTACGTTCACTTTTTACTAGTTGAACATGTAATGTCTTTTTAATTAGATTTCAAACTTCCATGTAAATATCTTAACTTAGAATAAAATTGCTCCTTGCATGCGGCTACTCATTGCATTTATTCTGTTCCTCGTACATTTCGCCCTGGGCGCACAGAATTTCTGGGTGTATGGTGCCGGAAGCATTAAAGAAGATGAAGCCATGGACATCTGCCATGACAACAGCGGCAATATGATCTCTGCCGGCTATTTCTCAGGGCAAACCGTCTTCTCCGGCAGCATTACCCTCAACCCCTCAGGCTCCGGCGTTTCCGATATGTTTATTTTAAAGTCCACGGCAGCGGGCCAGGTCGTATGGGCAAAAAAAGCCGGCGGCATCGGATCAGACAAAGCGCTGTCGGTGGCAGCCGACGCATCGGGGAATATTTATATCACCGGCTTTTACTACGGCAGCGCCACCTTCGGCTCCATCACCCTCAACTCGGTGAGTGGCTCGCAGGATGGTTTTGTTGCCAAGCTGGATGCGGGCGGTAATTTTTTATGGGCCAGCTCTTTCGGCGGCAGCTTATCGGAACAGGGAAATGCCATTACCATTGATAATGCCGGAAACCCGGTTGTGACCGGCCAATTCCAGGGCGCTGCCAGCTTCGGCAGCACCGTATTAACGAGCGCGGTAAACCCCATCACGGGGCTATCATCGTCGGATGTATTTATTGCCAAGTATACTCCCGGAGGACTTGTCAGCTGGGTGAAACAGGGCAAGGCGAAATACGATGACCGCGGGCTGGATATTGTGACAGATGCTTCCAATAACGTTTATGTGTGCGGGCAATTCTCCGACACGATCACCTTTCAGAACACCTATGCCAACACGATCATGAATGCCGCCTTCCTGGTAAAATACAATGCAACCGGGCAGGAACAATGGTTCCGGAAGATGGCCGGGATCTTATGCATTTCCAATAGCCTGGCCATAGACAATACCGACAAGCTCTACGTGGCCGGCGATTTCCAGGGAACGATGACGTATTTCAGCCCGTCTGGCAACAGCTTTGTCAGCGGCATCTACAGCAACAAAGCATTCCTGCTAAAAGTAGATAACAATGGCGCCTTTATCTGGGGAAAATCGGAATCGAGCACCAGCTATGTATCCGGACGGCGGGTGGCGCTCGATGCGCAGCAGGATCCCTACCTGTTCGGCGAATTCGGATGCACGATGAAGGAATACTCGGACGCTTACGGAGCAGGCGTATTCAACAGTATAGGCTTCAAGGATCTCTTTATTACCAAATACACCAACGCCGGAACCCGCCAATGGTTCCGGCATTACGGCGGACCAAACAGCGACAAGGCTAACGGCCTGATCATTGCCGGCACCAATGAGCCTGTTATGGCAGGCAGCTACGAAACGAGCCTGGGACTGCCAGTCACTAACGGATTTTTAACAACGATCAATGTTCCTTCAAGCAACTATAGCTCCACACAACCTCCCTCCTATTGCTCGGCACCCAATAATTACAAGGACTACACCGTTCTTCAGGTAAACGGCTATTCGGACCTGTTCATATTCAAAGGGATGGACCTGACCCGTAATCCTTATGATTACTATACCCGATCGGGCAGCATCTGCGACCTGGGGTTCGCAGGCAGTTGCATCGTTGACCTGGCCGAAGCCGTCCCGGTATGCCGCGACACCATCAAGTCCTGCACCGGCGCGGGCATCGGAGCCGAGCCGAATACACATGCCGGCGGAAATAGCATCGGCCCTGAGCATACCTATATCTGGAACAATAATCCCAACGAAACTTCTCCTGGCATTGTGGCTTCCACTACCGGCCTCAACACCCTGAGCGTGACGACCATGGATGGCTGCTACAGCAGCACGGCGAGCGTTTATGTCCTGGTTTACCCAAGCCCTCCGGCGCCTGTTATTACCGACAGCGAAGGTGAGAATATTCTTCAGCCTCCAACAACCACGGACCTTGAGCTCTGCGGCACGCATACCATTACGCTTACGGGAGGGCATGTGCAGAACTCCACTTCCTACGGCTGGTCGGGGCCTTACATTTCCACGCACGATTCGGTTGCCATTATCGATCAGCCGGGTGTCTATACCTTTACGGTTGCCAATCAGTATAATTGCAAAAGCTCCAATGCAATTCTCATTGACATCGATCTGCCTGTTCCTCCTTTTACTCCCAAGCAAAAGAATGATTCGGTGGTCGCCTGCCAGGGTGCCTACGGCTTACAGGTGATCTGCGACAGTACCTCGAATCCGCAGATGAATTATCCTTACAACTGTATGAATTTTGCGGCAAGCTACGTGGTATCCGCTTCACCGGGATTTACGGTCATGTCCTCACCGCCCTGCAACCTCAGCACCAGTGTGAAAGCGACTACTGCCGGGAACTATACCTATACGATTGCTTACGTGATCAATAACAAATGCACAAAGGATACTATTTATTTTACGGGACATGTGCATATTGATCTTTTGCCTTCTCCATCGGGATCTGTGAGTGTTTCCGGTGGGGGCTTCATTTGTCCGGGAGATTCCACGCTGCTTTCGCCAAGCGTAAGCAATGTGTCGCCGAATACAACGTATACAGTTTCTCCCCCTGTCTGGCTCTACGCCCCGGGATCTCCCCAGTTTTTATTACAGCTGAAAGACACGGTTTCGGGCTGCACCAATGTGGTTTCAACGTATACAACCGTTGCTGTAAAACCCAATCCTTTCATCAGCCCTAATCCGTACAGCGCCCTCATATGCCCGAATGATTCCGTGAAGCTCGAAGTAAACCTTGCGGGCGCTACCATCTACGAGTGGCATGGCCCCGGCGGCATTATTCCCGGCAACAGCCAGCACATTTATACGAGGGCCAGCGGCTTTTATTATTGCGTGGTCACCGACAATACCGGCTGCCGCTTTACCACGAGCCCGGTAGAGGTACGGCAATACAGCTCTCCTTACCTCGTAGGGTCTCCGGGCGGTGTGATCTGCAATAACCAACCGGTGAACCTGCACGTTGTGACCACCGATTCCTCGATGATCTTCTGGGCCGCTCCCATCTTCGGCAGCGGGGCCACCAAAGTGGTTACGAACCCGGGCGTGTATTCCTGCAATGTTACCATGTGTGGCGTTACCCAGGTATTGTCTTTCACGGTGACGAGCTCCAACCCAAGCGCTAACATTTCGGTCGTAGGCTCAAATACCCTTTGCCCCTTTGATTCGGTAATCCTGAACGGCGGTCCATCGGGCATGAGTTCCTACAGCTGGCTCCCGGTGAATGCCTCCTCCCAGAGCCTGACAACCCACGACCCCGGCAATTATACTCTTGAGGTGAAAGACAGTCACGGGTGCACTNNTCAACGTTGCCCTTAACTCCGCAGTAAGCCCTCCGACCCTACCCGTCAACGATACCGTCTGCTTAGGACAACCTGCCAGCTTATCCGTTACTCCTTCGGGCTATGCGATCGACTGGTATACTAATCCCATTGGCGGCCCCGTGATCCATACAGCAAACCCTTATGTCACCGGCCCTGTAAGCACTCAGCTAACGTATTATGCGGCCTCGGTAAACACAGCGGGATGCCACAGCACAGGAGTTCCTGTAACGGCTTATATCTATAATACCTCCATTGCTCCCACGCTCCTGGCAGACAGCAGTGTATGCTCCGGCGATACGCTGAAGATCCTTGCGCCTCTTGTGAATGGCGCCACCTATACCTGGGCAGGACCGGGAGTCAATAGCGTAACAAGCAACAGCGTGGTGATCCCACAGGCGGGCACCGGCAGCACCGGAACGTATTCCCTGTACCTTTCCGGATTCGGCTGTACCAGCGCTACTTCTACGGTAGGCATTACGGTTGTGAATACGCTCGCACCGCTTTTATCGGGAACGGACAGTATCTGTGCCAATACAAGGTACCAGGCCATCGTGAATCCTGCCGATCCGCAAAGCAGCTATACCTGGCTGGGGCCAAACGGCTTTTCGGTTGTCAACGATTCGCTGATCTTTGCGCCTGCCCAGCCTTCGCAATCAGGCACCTACACGGTGAGTTCTTCGCAACTGGGCTGTGTGAGCGCCGCGAGTACCCTGCATGTAACGGTGCTGGACGTTCCGCCGTTACCGCAGATCTCTTCCAACTCTCCGGCCTGCGCAGGCGATCAGATCCATCTTGGCTTTAGCCCTGTTTCTTCGTATCCGGTAAAATGGCTTGGTCCTAACGGTTTCCAGTCGACACAAAATCCCCTTACCCTTCCCGCAACCCTTGCCAATGCCGGCATTTACAGCGTCTCTGTAAAAAATGCGTTCTGCCAGGGGCCAACAGCCACACAGCTGGTAGAGGTGCTGGAATACCCGGTACTGAAAGTCAGCAACGATACCACTGCCTGCGACGAGGCACCGCTGGTGCTGCTGAGTTCCAGCAATTACCCGGTATACCTGTGGAGCAACGGAGCTACCACTTCCAACATCAGCGTGTCCCAAAGCGGTATTTATAAGGTGACAACTGCCAATGGCAACTGCCGCGTGAGCGACAGTATCGCCGTGGACATCGTGCAGTGCAGCATTACGCCTCCCAATGTGTTTACGCCGAACGGCGACGGCAGCAATGAGTTTTTCTTTTTAAGGGGCAGCGGCATCACCGATGTGTATTGCGAGATCTGGGACCGATGGGGACTGAAGATGGCTGAGTTCCGCGGAACGGAGAACGGCTGGAACGGATGGAATATGTATAGCAACAAGCCTTGCAGCGACGGTACTTATTTTTACATTGCCTCCGTGACGGATATAACGGGCTCACAAAAAACGCTGCATGGTTTTATTACGCTGGTAAGGTAGTTGAAGTACGGGTTTGGATGTTCCGGATTCATCGTTCCATAGCGGAATAATTCGCTAAAATTCCATTTCTTTTTACAATATTTGCAGCTTAATGCCGTTTTTGCCAAAGTGTTACTAAGAGCTGTTTATACCTTACTGATCGTATGGAGCGCCGTCCTGGCCCAGGGGCAAACTGCGACAATTTCAGGAACGGTGAAAGACGAGGACGGCAATGGCATTCCCTATACGCAGGTGGCCGTGCTCGAAGACGGCTCGAAGACCACCACCACGGATGCAAACGGGCGCTACGCGCTTGAAATTCCGGCGGAACAGAACCTCACCGTCGCGTTTTACAACATCAGCTATATCCAGTTCAACAGGCGCGTCTACCTGAAACCAGGAGAGATCATGAGCCTGAACCCACAGCTTGTTGTGAAGAATACGATTGCGGTGGATGTGATCGTTGAGAAGAACAGGAACGTGGAGATGACCACCATCGACCCAAGGAATGTATTTGCGATCCCCAACCCTAACGGAGGGATCGAGGGCATTTTGAAGACGCAGCTTGGCGTGAGCAGCAACAATGAGTTGAGCAGCGGCTATTCGGTGCGCGGTGGTAACTTCGACGAGAATCTGGTATATGTGAATGACATTGAGGTGTACCGCCCCTTCCTGGCCCGTAGCGGACAGCAGGAGGGCCTGAGCTTTGCAAACCCTGATATGGTAAGCAATATCAATTTCTCGGCGGGAGGCTTCGAAGCCAAATACGGCGATAAAATGTCGTCGGTGCTGGACATTACCTACCGCAAGCCTTTGAAGTTCGGAGGTACCGTGAGCGGAAGCCTATTGGGCGGAAGCCTGCACCTGGAAGGTGTTTCCAAAAACAGGGTGGTGGCCTGGAGCATCGGCTCACGCTACAAATCCAACTCTTACCTGCTGAAAGGCCTCGATACCAAAGGCGAATACCGCCCGCGGTTTTATGATGTACAAACGTTTTTGACATTTACGCTGAACCAGAAATGGAGCATCGAATTTTTAGGGAATGTTTCCAATAACCAGTACCTGGTGATCCCGGCCAACCGTGAAACCACCTTCGGTACCATCAAGGACGCCGTGAAGTTCACCGTGTATTTCGACGGCCGCGAGGTGACACAGTACAACACCTATATGGGCGGGCTTTCCACGACCTTCCGGCCCAACCGCCGCACCAAGTTAAAGCTCATCACTTCGGCCTACAACACCAAAGAGGAAGAGAACTTCACCGTACAGGGGCAATATTATATTGATCAGCTGGAAGCTGATTTCAGCAAGGAAACGTTCGGGCAGGTGGCCTTCAACCGCGGCATCGGCACCTACATCAACAACGGGCGCAACGCCATTGAAGCAACCGTATTGAACATTGAGCATAAAGGGACCCGCGAGATCGGGCGGCACAGCGAGCTCTTGTGGGGCGCGCGCCTGCAGCATGAGATCATCCACGACAAACTGAGCGAATGGAAAATGGTGGATTCCTCGGACTATATCACACCCTATAATGCCAACGAGATCAACCTGCAGGACGTGGTGAAGTCGAAGATCGACCTGGAAAGCAACCGCGTGATGGGCTATATGCAATACATCTACAACAAACTGTTGAAAGATTCCTCCAGCATTGTATTTACCGGAGGCTTGAGGGCCAACTACTGGAGCTACAATTCACAAACAGTAGTTTCGCCGCGCCTGACCTTATCCTATAAACCGCATTGGAGGCGCGACATCCTCTTCAGGGCTTCATACGGCTACTACTACCAGCCACCTTTCTACAGAGAGATGCGTGATTTCAGCGGGCAGCTCAACCCTGATATCAGGGCTCAGCAATCCATACACTACCTCCTGTCGGCCGACTATAATTTCCGCATGTTCCGCCGTCCTTTCAAAGTCATTGTGGCCGGTTACTATAAGGACATGAAAGACCTGATTCCTTACGAGATCGACAATACGCGCATCCGGTATTTTGCGAAGAACAATTCTGTGGGCTACACCACCGGCGCCGATATCCGCCTCAACGGCGAGTTTATCAAGGGCATCGAATCCTGGCTCACCCTGGGCATTCTGAGATCCTACGAGAACATCTCCGACGACAGGCAGGTAACCTACTATAACTCGGACGGTGATACCATCGTCAAGGGATTCACCTTCAATAACGTTGCGGTAGACAGTACAGTCAAATATCCGGGCTACATTCCGCGCCCTACCGATCAGCTCTTTACCTTTGGCATGTTCTTCCAGGATTATATCCCCAAACTACCTTCCTGCAAAATGTACCTGAACCTGCAATTCGGATCCGGCCTTCCCTTTGGACCGCCAGACCACGTGCGCTGGAAACAAACTGCGCGGATGCCGCCATACAGGCGGGTGGACATAGGATTTGCCTACCAGATCGTAAAGGAGGAAAAACCATTGCCCAATACGCATCCTTTTCATTTCATGAAAGCGGCCTTCATCAGCATCGAGGTGTTCAACCTCTTACAGATCAACAACACCGTTTCCTATACCTGGGTGACGGATGTGACGGGCCGCCAGTATGCAATCCCCAACTACCTCACCCGGAGGCAGCTCAATGTGAAACTGCAGGTGAAGTTTTAGACCCGCTTACGATCATAGAACAACATTGGGTCACGACGCGTCGTGACGCACACCTGTACATGTTACACATCCTTTTTATTAATGTTAAGCCCCTAGGGGGCTAAAGAGAACAAGCGTATCATACATGCAGCTGTATTGCTGTGGAGAAACAAATATGATTAACTCAAGCAAGTTTATTAATGTTAAACCTTTACGGGGCTATAAAAGCACATAAATGCCTATTACCATTGCTCCGTAGGAGCAAGACATCATTAAAAAAAGGCAGGGGTATTCTCCTGGCTCCGTAGGAGCCAAACATTTAGTCCATCAAATACAACCTATTACTCCCAAAACCAATAGCTACTGCACATTGCGCCGTAGGAGCAACATGTCTTTTTAGACTGTATAGAACAATATCGCGTACCTGCGGCACGCTAAAACTATTTGTCACAATTTTCTATTAACATTAAGCCCCTAGGGGGCTAAAGAGAACAAGCGTATCATACATGCAGCTGTATTGCTGTGGAGAAACAAATATGATTAACTCAGGCATCGAAGGGAATACATTGGCTCCGTAGGAGCCAAACATTAACTTTTCACGAAACGGCATGAATCGCAACAGTACAACTCTCCGATCATCATTCTGTTTCGTTTATATGGGACTGTCCACGAGGGAGAGCAAATATTAGAACGACCCTGCTAACCGGTACTGCATCAAGCAGCTATCGCATACATGCGGGGCCACACGGTATACAGGCATCACCACCTTCTCACTAAACCCGAACATCAACCATGCAGCATAAAAAAAAGGGCTGATCACGGTGTGATCAGCCCTTTTAATCGGAACAACGCAGATTTTTATTTTCTTTCGATCATAATTTTTCCGCTGTGGAATACTTCTCCTTTGCTGGTAAGTTTGTAGATATACATACCGGTTGACAAAGAAGTGACATCGAATTTCACTTTCGCATCAGCATTTACAGATTTGCGCAATACCTCACGACCGGTTACATCATGGATAGATATTTCCAGTGCCTGGAGTTGTGCGTTTTCGATACCGTGCAGGTTGAAATCCACATAGTCGGATGCCGGATTAGGTACAACTTCCAGGCTTACGTTTTTACCTGTGATCGATCCTGTACCTTGCCCGTCTGAGCTACCCTGCCTTGACGTAGAGCTTGCAGAAGATGAGAGGACAGGACAGTTGCAGCCACCGTATACCCAGTTGGAGTATCCGCCTGCACTGCATTTCGCTCTTACTCTCCATGAGAAGCACTTCCATGAACCGTAAGGAACAAAATAGCTGTTTGTAGAAAGACCAATCAGTACCACATTCGGAGCAGCCGATGTGATGCAGCAGTTAGGATCGTTGTAGGTGATTTCAAGCTCATAACCGGATGCTCCCGCCGGAATCGCCCAGCCTAATTTCACACCGGACTGATCAGCAGAGCATTTCAGCTTATACGGATCATCGCAGAGGTTGGATATTACCGGAGAGCATGAGCACATCAGCTCACTCTTCTCGGAGATGCTGCCATCAGGACATATAGAAACCACATACCATGAGAAGCATCCTGCGATAGAGGTTGGAACAATGGTATCGGTTCCGTATACATCCCACACCATGGTGAAGCCAGGGTTGCCTGTACGGCAGCATGCAGGGTCGTTGATGTTGATGACTACCTGGTAGTATGCATTCGGCACAGGATCCCATGAAAGCTGGCTGGCATTGCGAAGCATTTCGCATTTCAGGTTCTGAGGCTGCTTGGCATCACATGGAATGATCGGAGAGCATGAACATTTTTTCTTGCTTGGCACAGACTCGCTGCCATCAGGGCATACAGAAATCACATACCATGAGAAGCAACCCATTGTAGCAGGAACAATTGTATCCGTTCCGCTGACATACCACACGGTTGTTAATCCTGGACTTGGAGAGTTGCAGCAGTCAGGATCGTTTTTGGTGATGATCACTTTATACGTTGCATTCATTACAGGATCCCATGAGATATGGCTACCTGCACGGAGCATATCACATTTCAGATTATCCGGTTCTTTAGGATCGCAGCGAATGACCGGATTGCAGGAACATACTTTGTCGCTTGGCTGTGATTTGCTTCCGTCAGGGCAAATGGATACCACATACCATGAATAGCAGTTGGCAAATGTACTCGGCACCAGTGTATCGGTTCCGTTTACATCCCAGGTAACGTTGTAAGGATGTTGCCCGAACGGACCGCAGCAATCAGGATCTCCAATGGTGAAGACAACCTGGTAATGCGTACCCGGAACCGGATCCCATACCAGGTAGCTACCATTTGTAGCCTCTTTACAACGAGGATTTTTCGGTATATCGGCTGTACAACAGTTCATCTCTAAGGTATCGGTATACTCGCAGCCGTTTGGATATTTTACGGTCACGATTACCGGGAAGTCAGACAGATTAGCGGTAATTGCATCGCCTGTGGATGTGTTTCCGCCGTATTGCCAGAAGAACGTATAGCCGGCTGAGCTCGTCAGCGTTGTGCCATTCTGATCCAATACTCTCACTGGGAAAGGGCTGCTTGGGTATTTGCAAGGATCCCATGTGCAGAACGGTGTAATTTTGATGGTATCGCTGCAGCAGTTCAGTTTGAGGGTATCGGTCCATACACAATTGCCCGGGCCTTTTACCGTAATGATGGTTTGCTGGTTCGGCAGAATGTACGCATAGGCAGATGTATTGCCCGGATCGTGGCTCCAGGAAATAATATAATCGGTAGAAGAGATCAGGTTGTTGAACTCATCCATGATGAATACCGGATACGGATCGTTTGGATACGCGCAAGGGTTGCAGCATGGATCAATAGCAGCTGCAGCCCTGTTGGCTGCGAAGTTGTATTTCAGGGCCATACGCGTATTATACTCCGCCAGGATTTTCTCAACGAGTTTGTTACCTGCATTAGCCGCAGAGCGGGCGGTTGCACCGGATGAGCTTCCACCATGCATGTCGCAGCAATCGCGCATAAAGAATTTAGGACAGCACTCGCTTGCGCAGATATCATCCACATACGCATAACCAAAGTGTCCGCCATAGCCACAGTCTACACCAAAAAACTCGATGCTGTAAGTCTGTGTAGGGTCGCCCTGGAATTGGATGGATGCACAGGTCCAGTCGCGCCATACCAGGGAATCCGTGGTACCGCATCCGTTTGGATTAGGCATATAGCCTGTGATGTTGTAGATGGGATTGGTCAGATCGGCAACTCGGCAGATCCTGGAGCCTACTTCGGTGCCTGATCCATCCAGTACACGCGCCACGAAGAATGGCTGTGCATTTGGATGGTACTTCGGATTTTCCATAACAAGCGCATACGAGAAACTGATCTGGTATAAGCCTGTGGTTGGCGTTACAAAGGATCGTTGAAGCATGTTGACACCATAGCTCGGAGGGCATGGAGCCGATCCGTTGATCCTCATCGCATGCGCCGAGCCGTTGTTGGTTTGCTTGAGGGCCGGGATCAGAGGATCCGACACGTTATTTGTCAACTGAAACTCATCCGGGGAAGAAAAGAGCCCGACAGGCGTATATGCTACCGAAGTTGCCGGAACAAAGGAACACTCACCACCGTAATACAATGGTCCCCTGAATCCCGAATAACTCGACAGGGAAGGATCGCTTTCAAAATCGCCATTGAAGCAGGCAACAGAATGAATGTTGGCTGCAGGAGCTGCATTCGATGATGTTTCCGACTTCAGATCTACCCTGCCGGGATTGTAGATCGCCGCCGCCGCCGGGTTTTCTTTCAAGTACTTTGACCTGAAATGATCTCTCAGGTAATTGTTCAACAGCGTCGGGAGAGAGGTTGCTTTGATTTCGTCCTTGTGGCTTTCTATGTTGGCATAGAATTGCTTCAGCAGGCTTTCGCGGTCTGCACCGTTGAGCTGCTTGTCCACATAAGCGTTAATCGTTGTTTCCTGTGCCTGAATCTGCTTCCGCCATTCATCTCTGGTAAGCTTTTGGCCATACACTGTGCCGGAGATCCACAGCATACAGCCAAGCACCATGCTTAGCTTTGAGTACTTAATTTTCATAACATTAGGTTTTATTGGTTTAAACCAAAAATACAATCTCACTGTACCGAACGCACCCGTATAATTACTGGAATTTTGGAGAAACACTGAAATCACGTAATTTTACGTGGATTATCCGGACCGATGAAGAAAGGAATGAATACAGGCCTTTTACTTTTTCCTAAATCAAAGAGGCTGACCATGATCATGGTCAGCCTCTTTAAACAAAGTAGCCGGATTATCTATTTTCTGTCAATGATAATTTTTCCGCTATAGAATAATTCTCCTTTGCTGATCAGCTTGTAGATATACATACCTGATGATAATGTATTCACATCGCATTTCACGTTAGCTTCGGAATCTACTGTTTTGCGCAATACTTCACGGCCTGTGACATCATGGATGGTGATCTCAAGGGCCTGGTTCAGAAGTTTTTCTGCACCGTAGAGGTTGAAGACCACAAAGTCGGATGCCGGGTTCGGTACAGCTTCCACGCGGATGTCGTTGCCTAAAGCCGCAGTGCCGTCGCCGCTGCCGTTTCCGTCAGAGTTGCCTTGCCTTGAAGTCGGGTTGGCAATAATGACAGATGCACAATTACAGCCACCATCTACCCAGTTGGAATATCCTCCAGGACATACGGCCCTTACCCTCCATGAGAAGCATCTCCAGAACCCGAATGGAACCATGAGTGATGTTCCGGATACGGTGAAGCGTTGTTGAGTAGGAAGGTTTGTCGAGCGGCAGCAGGCAGGATCATCGTAAGTGAGTTCCACTTCGTAGCCTGTAGCAAGACCTCCGCCAATCCATGAGAGCTGTGTTTGGTTTTGAACGATAGCGCACTTGAGGCTGTAAGGATCCTGGCACTGAGCGACAATAACCGGCGAACAGGAACATACTTTGATGCTTGCCGGAGATTGTGAACCGTCAGGGCATACAGCGATCACATACCATGAGAAGCAACCGGCAACCGATGTCGGAACTACCGTGCTGGTAGTAGCCACGTTCCATGCTATGGAGTAGCCTAGCTGGTTTGTATGGCAGCAAGCCTGATCATTGACATTGATGATCACTTTATAGGTTGCGCCCGGTACAGGATCCCATGAGATCTGGCTTCCACTTAAAAGCGGGCTGCATTTCAGGTTAATCGGTGTTTTGGCAACACAGGAAACCTGTGGAGAGCAGGAGCAAACTCTTCCGCTTGATGCAGATTGTGAGCCGTCAGGACAAACAGAGATCACCTCCCATGAGAAGCAGCCCATCGACGTTGGAATCACGGTCGAGGTAGTCGCAATGTTATACATCATGCCTGTCGGTGGAATGCCTGTATGGCAGCAAGCCGGATCATTGAAGTTCAGGATCAGTTTATAGGTTGCGCCCGGCACCGGATTCCACGAAAGCAGGCTTCCGCCTGCTACCTGGCTACACTTCAATCCTGAAGGCACTTTCGGCGTACATGACACCGGAGAGCAGGAGCAGATTTTAGTGCTTGCAGCTGAATGTGAACCATCAGGGCAGATAGCGATCACATACCAGGAGAAGCAGCCTGCTACAGTCGTCGGAACGATGGTTCCGGTAGACACCACATTCCAGACAATGGTTGACTGAGGTTGTCCCTGAGGACAGCAGGCAGGATCGTTTACATTGATCACCACCTGGTACGTTGCACCCGGCACAGGATCCCATGAGATCTGGCTACCGCTTGTAATCTGAGTACATTTCAGGTTTTCAGGTGTATTGGCTACACATGGAGGCGGAGAGCATGAGCATGCTTTTACGCTCGCAGCCGATTGTGTTCCGTCAGGACATACGGCGATTATCTGGAAGGAGAAACAGCCGGCATATGAGGTCGGGATTACCGTACTGGTAGCCGAGATTATAAAGCTGGTGGTTACCGGCGCCAGGCCATTGTGGCAGCAGGCAGGATCGTTTGCAGTGATAATCACTTTATAGGTAGTGCCCGGAACAGGATCCCACGAGATGAGGCTGCCTGCGGTTACCGGCGAGCATTTCAAATTGATCGGTGTGGTCGGGTTGCAGGAAGGTGGTGAACAGGAGCACATTTTTGCACTCGCTCTGGACTTGCTGCCATCAGGACATATGGAAATCACATACCATGAGAAGCAATCGGCAAACGACAGCGGAATCACGGTGCTGGTAGCAGCGGTATTGAATACATACGTAGCAGTGACACCCTGGCGACAGCAGGTAGGATCATTGGTTGTGATCACCAGCTGATAGGTTGCACCAGGCACTGTTGCCCAAGAGAGAAGACTGCCTGCGGTTACCTGGCTACATTTCAGGTCTTTCGGTGTTTCGGCCTTGCAGCAGCTGATATTGAGCGTATCGGTATACTCACATCCGTTAGGATATTTCACTTTCACGATGATCGGGTAATTGGCAAGAGTTGCTGTAATCGCATCGCCGGTAGAAGAGCCACCTGTGTAGAACCACTGGAAGGTATAACCGCCTGCGGAAGTCAGCGTATTTCCGTTCTGATCTTTTACCCTAACGGCAAACGGACTGGTAGGATATTCGCATGGATCCCATGTGCAGAACGGCGTAATGGTGATGGTATCGCTGCAACAATTCAGCTTGAGGGTATCGGTCCATACACAATTGCCCGGGCCTTTTACCGTAATGATGGTTTGCTGGTTAGGCAGAATGAACGCATAGGCTGATGTATTGCCCGGATCGTGGCTCCAGCTGATGCTGTAACTTGTAGAAGAGATGAGGGTGTTGAACTCATCCATGATGAATACCGGATACGGATCGTTCGGATACGCGCAAGGATTGCAGCATGGATCAATAGCAGCCGCAGCCCTGTTGGCAGCGAAGTTGTACTTCAACGCCATACGGGTGTTATAATCCGCCAGGATTTTTTCAACGAGCTTATTACCGGCAACGGCTTCAGCCGACTGACGGCCGGTAGCTCCACCGGAGTGTTGCCCGCCATGCATATCGCAGCAATCGCGCATGAAGAATTTAGGACAGCATTCGCTCGCGCAGATATCATCCACATACGCATAGCCAAAGTGTCCGCCTGCCGCACAGTCCACCGCAAAAAATTCGATGCTGTAGGTCTGGGCAGGATCGCCCTGGAACTGGATGGTTGCACAGGTCCAGTCGCGCCATACCAGCGAGTCGGTTGTGCCGCAGCCTGACGGATTAGGCACATAGCCTGTGATATTGTAAATAGGATTGGTGAGGTCTGCTACGCGGCAGATCCTGGAGCCCACTTCGGTGCCTGATCCATCCAGTACACGCGCCACAAAGAATGGCTGTGCATTTTGATGGTACTTCGGATTCTCCATAACCAGTGCATACGAGAAGCTGATCTGGTACAAGCCTGATGTTGGTGTGGTGAACGAACGCTGAAGCATGTTGACGCCGGCGCCCGGAGGGCAAGGGCCGGGGCCGTTGAGCCTCACGGCATGCGCCGAACCGTTATTGGTTTGGTTCAGGCCCGGGATCAAAGGATCAGGCAAATTGTTGGTAAGCTCATACTCGAGCGGAGAGCCGAGTGCGATCGGCGTGTAAGCCACCGATGTAGCAGGAATAAAAGAGCACTCGCCGCCGCTATAGATAGGCCCTCTGAAGCCGGTATAGTTAGCGAGCGTAGGATCGCTCTCAAAGTCCCCGTTAAAACAGGCTACAGACTGAACGTTGGCAGGTGCCGCCGCATTATGAGTCGTGCTGGCCAGTTCTACTCTTCCCGGGTTGTAGATGGAGAGCATGCGGGGATTCTCTCTGAAGTAAGCCTCCCTGTAATGATTCCTGAGATAAGCATTCAGCATCTTCGGAAGATCCGTCGCTTTAACCTCATTGGTATGACCTATGGTTGACTCGAATTGCTTCAACAGGCTTTCCTGATTTTTGCCGTTGAGCTTCTTGTCCACATAGTCATTGATGATTGCTTCCTGGGCCTGAATCTGCTTGCGCCATTCGTCCCTGGTCACCTTTTGGCCGAGCACTATCTGTGGCAGAGATAGTATACACGCCAATGCCAAACTGAGTAAGTGTGTTTTTTTCATGACATTAGGTTTTTATTGGTTACGACCAAATGTATAACATTTACAAGGTGCGGCGCACCCGTATAATTACTGGAATTTACAGGAGAGCCTATGATTGCGCAAGATTACGTAAGGGAAAACTAAAACGCTCACATTGAAGGACTAACAGATTCTGAAATCACACAAAAACAATGATGTTATCACAACAGTGAACCTGCACAACAACGATGAGGAAAAAAATACACAGGCCGGATGCTGATGTTCAACCGATTTATCTGTTGCTTCTCTGCCTTTTTTTTTTTAGAAAAAAACCGATAAAACTATCCGCCTTGACGTGATAAGACCTGCCTCTTAATCATAACGTGGCGTGAGTGTCATCTGCTCTGTACTTTTTGGAAATGCGCAATGATCCTGTGATCAGCTTCAGATCTTATGCCTGAAAACGTCGATGGTATGATCCAGCATCTCATCGCTGAAATCGAGGTGTGTCACAAGGCGGACGGTGTGTTTGCCAAAGGCTGATACTTTGATATTGTATGGCTTTAATCTCTCTTCGAACTCCGCTGCCGTCATGTTTTCCAGATGAAAGATCACAATGTTGGTATCTACAGGCAGTACTTCCTTCACGTAAGGCATGGCCGCCAGCGCTGCCCCCATTTGCCTGGCGCGCTCGTGATCTTCTTTCAAACGCTCCACATGATGATCGAGTGCATACAACGCAGCAGCCGCCAGGAAGCCCGCCTGCCGCATGCCGCCGCCCATCACCTTGCGCACGCGCCTGGCTTTTTTCACGAAGGCCTGTGTTCCCAGCAGGATCGAGCCGACCGGTGCGCCCAGTCCCTTACTGAAACATACGGAAATAGAGTCGAATTGCCGCCCTACCTCTGAAGCCCCGTAACCTGCTTCTGCCATGGCATTGAAGATTCTTGCTCCATCAAGATGCAGAGGAAGCTGCTTTGCTTCGCACAGCTCCCGGATCTGTTTCATTGCAGCAAGGCTGTAATAGCTTCCGCCGGCTTTGTTGACCGTATTTTCGAGAGACACTAATGATGTGCGTGCGAGCCAGTCGTATGAGGCATTCACGCAAGCCTCGATCTGCGAAGCGCCTAGCCTTCCCCTGTCGCCTTCTACCAGCCGCGCCTGCACCGATGAGTTGAATGCAATGCCTCCGCCTTCGTAATGATAGATATGCGAGTTGCTTTCTGCGATGAGTTCGTCGCCGGGCTGCGTATGGCATTTGATAGCGATTTGATTGGTCATCGTTCCGCTCGGACAAAACAAGGCTGCTTCTTTACCGAATAAGTTAGCGGTGCGTTCTTCCAAAGCAATCACCGTAGGATCCTCACCGTACACATCGTCCCCCACTCCGGCGGTCATCATTGCGTCCAGCATGGCTGCCGTAGGCTTTGTTACGGTATCACTTCTCAGGTCGGCTGTCATTTTTCAAGGATTTAATGGTAAAATTAAAAGAATCAGGACTTTTTCACTACAAAATTAACGGTATATATTATGTGATCAAATCTATAATAAGTATTTTAGAAATCTATAATTTTACACTCCTCACACATGAGAACATTGATTACCACTGCCTGCCTGGCACTCGGCCTTTCGAAAGGCGCTTTTTCCCAACAGGAGGCTATGCGCCCGAACTGGTGCGGATCTGTTGAAGCGATGGAAAAGCACTTTTTGAACCATCCGGAGCTCAAACAGCGTTTTGATGCTTACCAGGCCCAGGCCAACTCACAGCAAAACCAGCCCCAACAGCGAACAGCTGCTGCAACGTATACGATCCCTGTTGTTTTTCACGTGCTGCACCAATATGGCGTTGAGAACATCAGCGATGCCCAGATCAACGACCAGATCGCGATCTTCAACCGGGACTTTAACAGGCAAAACGCCGACACCAATGTCGTGATCACTCCTTTTAAGAACCTGATCGGCGATGTGCATTTCGCATTTCAACTGGCAAAAAAAGATCCTAACGGAAACTGCACCAGCGGCATTAACCGCTACTACGATGCCAACACGGCCTCATGGACCGGGCAAGCCAGCGATTACCTGTATACCTGGGATTCGCAAAAGTACCTGAACATATACGTGGTAAGGAGCATCGCCAGCGGTGCAGCAGGCTATGCCTACTATCCGGGAAGCCTTAGTCCGAGCGATGATATGGATGCCATCCTGATCCTCTCCAATTATGTAGGGAGCATTGGTACGTCTTCGGTTGGTAAATCAAGGGCATTGACGCATGAAGTCGGACACTGGTTCAACTTACAGCATGTGTGGGGCAATACCAATAACCCGGGAGTGGCATGCGGCAACGACCAGGTTAGCGACACACCGATTACCAAAGGCTTTACGAGCTGCCCGTCGCAGGCGGCTTCGGATGATTGCAATCCCGGCATTTATGAGAATTATCAGAACTACATGGATTACTCCTACTGTTCGGTGATGTTTACCCCGGGACAGGCAACGCGCATGACCAATGCGATCAATAATGGCATCGTGGGAAGAAACAACCTCTCCTCGCCTTCCAACCTGAGCTTCACCGGCATCACCCCGGTAGCGAATTGCGCCCCGAAAGCCGATTTCAGCTCCAACAAACAGGTGGTGTGCGTAAATCAAACAGTTAACTACAGCGACATCAGCAATATCTCCGCTCCTACTTCCTGGAGCTGGACATTTCCGGGGGGCACGCCTTCTACCTCCAGCGTGCAAAACCCAACGGTGAGCTATAGTGCTCCGGGCACCTATTCTGTTATGCTCACGGCATCCAATGCCAACGGCAGCACTTCGGAAACGAAGGTGAATTACATAACTGTGGTGAGTACGCCGCAAACGGCAAGCCTGCAGGAGGGCTTTGAAACAGGTGCGATCCCGAACGCGACATGGTCTGTGAGAAATCTGGCCTCTTTCAGCTCGAACTGGCAGCAAACATCCGCAGCCAGTGCTTCCGGATCCAAATCAGCGAAGGTAGACCAAAACATTGAAGCCGGAACCAGCGTGGAGCTGTACTCGCCAACCTATAATTTTGCCGCTATGCCGGGCGTGGCCCTGACGATGAAATGGGCCGGCGCCGAAAGAGATACATCCACGCACGCTTCTTCGGATGTGTTCAGCGTACTATTCTCAACCAATTGCGGCGCAACCTGGTCGACACGCCTCAACCGGAATGTGAAAACCGGCAACGTGGGTGTAAGCGCCCTGAAAACGGGGGGGAATTTTGTGCCGACTCCATCTCAATTTTACCAGGATAATGTGCCTTTAGCGGGCTTGACAACAGAGCCCAACGTGATGTTTAAGTTCAGGTTCACGGCAGAGTACGGCATGTCCAATAATTTTTACCTCGACGATATCAACCTGACCAGCCTGACGGGAATTGCAGAGATTCCATTGGTTTCCAATATCCAGCTCTTCCCGAATCCGGCTTCAAACCTGGTAACGATAGAGTTTGATCTCGTCGATGACAAAAACATCAGCGTGGAACTAAAAGATGTGTTGGGGCGCCTAGTTAAAACAGGCGAAAGCTCTTACCTGCAGGCCGGCCATCACCAGATCAGCATACCTCTCGGTGATGTGGCCAAAGGCATCTATTTTATTTCGGTAAACAGCAATGCTCAGGTGCTCACCAAAAAACTGGTGATTGAATAAGCAGCCCTTGAAACGGATAAAAAAAGAGGTTACATTCAGTAACCTCTTTTTTTATGTGGTATATCCTGTGAATGGTAAGAAGAACACAATGTTTTGCTCCTACGGGGCAAGCTAAGCGGTTGAGTTGTCTGTGGTTAATGATGTTAAGTCCCTACGGGACTTCTTCACTATCCGTAAGAGCAGAACATAACACACAGGAATTCTGAAAAGGTTTTATGGCTACAGCGTAGCCAAACATTTCTGATGTTTTGCTCCTACGGCGCAAGCTGAGCCTTGAGTTGCCTTGCGGTTAATAATGTTAAGTCCCTACGGGACTTCTTTGCTTCACCGTAGAAGCAAGACATTATTAATGTTAAGTTCTTACAGGACTTCTTCTATGCTCCGTAGGAGTAGAACATGACACACAGGAAGCCTTAAAAGGTTTTATGCTACAGCGTAGCCAGACATTTTTGATCTTTGACTGCTACTGAGAAAAGCCGGGCTTCATACGATCATGGATTTTGCTCCGTAGGAGCAAGACATTATGAATGTTAAGTACCTACAGGACTTCTTCTATGCTCCGTAGGAGTAGAACATGACATAAAGAACATTCGCTATAGAAGCCTGACTTCCGGAAGGCAAGCCAAACATGCTGCCTTTATGATGTTTTATTCAGCTTTCCGATGGAGCGGTCGTGCCATGGCGACAGGAAGCTCAGAGCACACAGCGCACCGATGAGCGCGCAGAGCATATCGGTTTGCGTATCCCATACATAACCCTGCGTTCCTAAAAAGGCATCGGCAGACTCTCCGGTCATGATGGCTACCAACGCTTCGATGAGCTCATACACCGCGCTGATGGCAAGGCATACGCAGGTGCTTAAAAAAAAGAGCCAGCCTTTTTTACTTACAACCTGCTTCCTGATCAGCAATTCGCGGGTGATGATGGCGGGAACAAAGCCCTGGATGAAATGCCCTACTTTATCGTAATTGTTCCTATCCTGGTGCAGGAGGTCTTTGATCCAATCGAACAAGGGCACTTCGGCATAGGTATAGTGTCCGCCAATGTACAGCACCCAGGCATGCAGCAGAATAAGGGTATAGGCCATCTCCGACATCGGAAAGGTACTGCGCGTCAGCATGAGGATGATGAGGGCAATGACGGCCGGAATGACTTCCAGTATCCAGGTAAAGTAATCGTGCGGAGCGATGCCGGAAAGGATCAGACCCAGCAACATGAGTACGATAAAGAGCCGGTATGTGTTTGATACTGTCACAGGCATTTATCCTTTATCAGCGAGGTCGTTCAGGAGTTCAACAAACGATGGGGGTGGCGTGAATTTCAGGCTCTTCTCATCGAGCTCATAGGGAAGCTCAATGAATTTCCCGCGGTGGTACCACATCAGGGATGGGCTCAGCGAGCCCGGGCCTTCGCGATGCATGCCATGAATGGCGGGAATAAGGTTATTAACTGCCTTAATGATCTCTATGTTGTTGATCGGGTAAATGAGGGCTGCATGACGGTGCGGCACGCCAACCAGGGCCCCATACTCACCGACGAGGTCAGGCCTGTCGTCCAGCTCAAACAGGATATTGGGCACAAAGAAATGATCGGCTTCTGCAAACCAGATCTGCAATTCACCGAAATCAAAGGAAGAAATCTCCACCGGGTTATTCGCTTTTGTATTCCGGACCGCGACTTCGAAAAGATCGTCAAAGGTTTTGCTCCATTGTTCTGCCTGCTCCGGCTTAATGTTGGTAATGGTATCGGGCATATCGAAGATGAGCATCGCATACATATCGCCGGCAAAAGGCTTTCCGATAAAAATGCCTTTGGGAAGATTGTCTATATAATGCTGTGGATAAAGCCGCACACCGATATAGGACTTCACCTTCTCGTAGGTACCGGCGTTCTTCTCAAACTCCTTCCTGAATAGCTCTCCCCTTTCCATTGCCCCGAAGTGTGAGGCGATTGCCTCTTTATAATACGCAGGCTCCCGCTGTTTGCATACCTGTGCGACATTAGTGAGGCCCAGCTTCTGCGCGCCGAACTCCTCACCTTCTATTTTAATGACAGAGCCATCGAGCACCGGGCTAAAGCCTTTGTCCTGAAAATACCCGGCAAGCTCGTTCAAAAAAGCGTTGTACTCTTCCCGGGTAAAGAAGCCGGCCCATTGCGGTACGTCTTCGTTGTTGTGATTGGATAATGAAAGCATGTGTTTTAAATAGATGTGAGCAAACAAAATTTAAAGCTGGCCTTTGTGACGCATAAGCATCAAGGCCACCAGAATGACGACGGAGAACAGCGTTCCGACAGGCAAGTACCAGAGCGTTAGTAAGGAGATCAGGATGCCGGACAGCCATGCCGCAGGTTGCCCGCTCCACAGGGTTGCGATCCAGCCAAGCCAGGCCAGGCCGAAAAGGATAAACACAGGACCCAGTTTAAACACATCCACGCCGAGCTTAGCAAACAGGCCGGCCCAGGGACCGGGCTTTTCAGGGCCGATGTATTTTCCGTTGACCAGAACATAGATCCCGTCGATCAGCATGTACAATCCGTTAATGCTTCCCAGTATGGCTGCCAATAGTTTCATCTGCCGGTTCTCAGTAGCTCCTGTTGATCAATACAAGCGTTTTGCTTTTTGCGGCGATGCCAGGCTGAACCAGAAGATGCACACCGGCTCACCCTTATCGCGTGTGCCGTTCTTATTGGCATCAAAACTTGCGTAGAGGTACATCACATCGTTCTGCGCATCGTACTGTGAGCGGATCACCGAGTAATCGGGCGGGATCAGCTGTGTTCGCACGGTGGCCGATGAGTCGAACAGGTAGAAGCGTCGGAGATCTTTGCGGTTGATAAGTGTATCTTTATTCGTATCTTCATCATAAACCGATACCAGGTAATAATTGCGGTTCACCGGTTTTTTATTCAGCGAGTCCTGCTCCACAGATGGGTAGTAGAGGGTTTTGATGAGAGCGGGATTCTTGAACATAAAATTCAGCCGGCTGCTTGCAAGGTCGTAGTGGGCGATGTTGAGCAAGTGGTAGCCGTAAAGGATATCGATGCCCGGCATAAAATGCTCTTCCTGCGAAGACACATCATCGTCGTAAGCGCCTTTATAAAACCAGCTGCGGTCGCCGGAAGCATTCCGTGAAGGCTTATCTTTATAAACCGTCACCAGTCGGTGTTCCGGCATTCCCGTCAGGATCACCGCATTGGGTGTGGAAGGAATCTGGCTAAGGGCCATATTACCCTGCACCGAATTGAGCATGGAATCAGGGCCCGACGACGTTTCCGTGAGATCAGGCGCAGCAATCTGCTCTTCCTTTACTTTTTTCTCTTCCCCGGCACAGGAACTGTTGAGCAGAACTATGCCTAAGCACAGAAAGCCTGTCAATAAGATAGATGTTTGGCGACACATGGGAGGTTTAATTTTAATGATAAAGATAAAACTACCGTCATGCGCGGCACTCATCAGGAAGCTCTAGTTATCAACAATGACTTAACCGCAGCAAACAGGAATAAGGCACAGCGCCGGCCATCATCATTTTTTATTTTTTTCGATTTGGTATTTGATCTGCAGGTTAAGCACAAATTCAACAGCCGGCTCTGTAACGGTTGGATTGATGACTTTATCAAAGCCGGAATAATTTATTTTATCGTAATAAAAAGTGGCTGATTTTCTAAGATCTTTCCTGACGTAATTGTTGTAATTGGAGTAGACCTCACTACTTTCATAAGCTGTATAGGTTTTATAGAGCTGATCCGGGTAATAACTGTAAAACTGTTCTCCATAGATCTGTGCGTTAGGAGCAAGCCGGATATTGGTGATCCCCAGGTACAGCGCTTTCTTTTGATTGATTATTTCCGTTGCCGCCTGAAACAGCTGGCCATATACTTTTCCCATATCCGTAACAATGTAGTCCACTTTCACCAAATCATAGATCTGGTAGTTGGAAGCCGCAATAACCAGCTTGTCCAGCGCTTTGATGCTTTTCAGCCTGATGATCACATTCTTTTTTATCTCAAATCCTTTCAGGTATTGTTCCGCAACATTGCCGTTGGTTGTATAGGCAAACACTTTGTTCTGAGTGGTCATATCAATGTAGCTATCGGGATATCCCATTTTATTTAACTCCGAAACGAAGCCTGCGATCCGTTTTTCGATGTTTTCGCTGCATTCTTTAACCGTTGCCGCTTCCTCGCTCACACCGAATGTTACTACATAGGCGTCTGCGATCACATTTAGCAGCACATCCGCCTCAATCGCACATGTGGAATCCGTTAAATAGGTCATCTTTGAATGCCGGTTTCTTTCTGCCGGGTAGTTTTCGTTATAATTTTTTCCATACACACTGTTTCCGCTCAGCTGAGCATGGATTACAGGAGAAAGAAGCAGTAGGGCAAGATGGAGAAGTGTGGTTGTTCGTTTCATGATTGTATGTAGTTTTAATTAAATGGCTGTTTGAATCGTAGGTTTTGGCATGGCGGTTTCCCGCCGGGGATCAATCAGAAGGTAGCGAGGTGCAGCTTTTTGCCCCTGCTTTTGAGGATGGTGCCGTTCTTTTCCACGTCACTCTCCTGAGTGCTTTCATCCAGCAGGATCTTATCGAGGTAAGACTGTACCGTCTGATAGCTGGTTGTGGCTTCTGTCCCATTGGAAATAGCCTCGGTGGAATAAGAGCTCATGAGGTTATCGAAGTATTGCTGAAACATGCCGGGCGTGGCGAACATATCGCAACCGATGACTTTGTTGCCGGTACAGGCTACCACACCAATCACATTGGGCTCCGCTTTTAGCTTTGAATTAAAAAAGCTGAGATACGCCTTGAGCTCCTCATTGTATTTCTTTGAGGTATCGAGGGCCGTATAGCTTCCTGATTGGCTGCTGGCGGAATTTTTCGCAGTAACCTCTGCTACGTTCTGCCACACTTTCTGCTGGTCTTTTTCCACAACGGCTGCCTTGCGCACACTCATCGTCGATACGTTGGAATAGCCGTAAAAGGTATGGTTTGCCTTCTGCGACTCTTCGCTGTATTGCCAGCGGCCGTGCTCCACGCAAAACACCGCAATGTCCTTCCGTCCGCTATGAGGAAGCAGCACCATGTCCTGCGCCAGCACCCGGTCCTGCTTCCCGCCTTTCACCACTTCGCCGGCCATGATCATGATGGTATCATTGGAGGTGTTTTCGATAAAGAGGGTATTGACAGTGCCGCTGCCGCCGGAGCTCTGACCGACCAGGGTATTGCTCCGCGCATGCTCATTCGCTACATTGGCATGTGCGGCAGAGCCGATTTCGGTCACCGTGATTTTTTTCTCGGCCACCGCTTTCTGGAGCGGAGTGTATTTACTGATGTCCTTATGCTCATCGAGGAACACCTGGTTGGCAAAGACCGGGTACAGGCGCAGGTTTTTGTAAGTAAAGGAAACGGCTTCCCGGATTTTCAGGTTGTCGGCATTATACTGTGCAACCGAGGCGATGGGCAGGATGATCGTGCTCATCAAGAAAGAAAGGATTTTCATGGCGCTCGCTTTAGATTGTTTCCTCTAAACTAGCACCGCTGCTTCCGTTTAAAAAGCAATACTTGGCAAAACGCCTTTATGACTTGGTGAAAGGGACAGCATGAGTTGTAGGAGCGGATTGAGATTGGAGTATTGACAGAGCTCATGAACGGATGAAGTTTTCGAATTATATCTTATCTTTGGAAAACGACTCTCATAAATTGACAACGATGAAATACCTGATCTTCCTCCTGCCCTTCATGGTGGCCTTTTCCGGACCTGTTGATCCGATTTCTGCGGTGGCTGACGGAATGTCCGGTTTTAAAAAAGACGCTAAGAAGCTCTGCGAATACTACCGGCAGCGTGTGCTGAAAGGGGAAAGCATGGCTTCGATCGCACAGCTCTACAGCGAAGATCCGGGATCCTCTGCCAATGGCGGACAGTACAATAACGTGGTTCCGGGGATGATGGTTCCCGAATTTGAAAAAGTAGCCTACAGCTTAAAGACCGGAGAAATTTCGGAGGTGTTTGAAACCCAGTATGGCTTTCATTTTATCCAATTGATTTCCCGGAAAGGCGATGTCCTTAGCCTGCGGCATCTCCTGATCACGAGGGATTAGCGTTTGCATCATAAATGCGTGCGATCTCATTGAATGGCCGCCAGGCACGGAGCTCCTCTATTTCATCTTTGTTTTCGCATTGGATGAGCAGGCCGACTTTAGAGAAATTCGCATGAGATCCGCTAAACATGGGTATGCCTTTTATCTTCCGGCGCCTGAGCCGGTTCTGGGCCATAAATTCGATGTGATCCTCTTCAAACACAGCGATATTGCCTTCAACGATCCGGCCTGCAAGTACTAAGCCTCTGCCTGTTATGTTGAATGTGTCCTCTATCACATACACAGACTTTATTTCCGGATCCAGGTCCGGGCCGGGCAAATACTTCATCATTTTATAATTGATGAGGACCTCATCTTCCCTGATATTTTTCTGTTCCGCTACTACTCTAAACCCCTGTTTTCTGAAAAAAGGTTTTGCCGTGATGCTGATATCGGAGGTGATGAGCTTTTCGCCATGCCTGCCGGCTTCCTGCAACAGGCGGTTCAATAATTCGCGGGCGATGCCCATTCCCTGGAAATCTTTATGGACGTAAAAGAAGTCGATGTAGTTATGATTTTTAAGGGTTCCGAAACCCACCAGCACCTCATCCATTTCAGCCAGCAATACAAACTGGTTGACGACCATATCGAGCCAGCGCTCTTCCTTGCCGGCCGAAGAGCTCCAGATGGTGACCTGTGCCTCCGTATAATCGTTGCGGCAAACCGTGAGAATGGTATCCCTGTACAGGGCCTTCATGGCGGACAGGTCTTCCGGGCTAGCGTTTCTAAAGTTCATGTTCTGTTTGCTTAATATATAAAATACCGGATGCCATTGAGAGCGGCCTCGTCCCGATCAATGATCTGCCTTCCGTCATCATCCTTCCAGTTCCCGAAATCCAATCGTACCCCGCTGGAAAACCTCAGCTCATCATAAGCGTCTTTTTCACATTCTTCAAAAAAGATGTCCTCCCGTTCCAGGTTTTCTTTCACCTGCTTATAGCTCAGTGGCTTTCCGAATTCAATAAACCAGGTATCGACCAGGATCGTGTCTTCAAAATAGTACAGGCCATCACTTTTCCGGTCGGGGCCTTCGTAAAGGAGGTTATCATTCTGAATGCCATGCACAGTCCCGGTATCTGTGTAGTAATAAAACTCAAAGCCATTATAAAATAAAATGCCGGCGCCGGCGCCCGAATCATGGCTATCACCTGGCTCTCCAAGATGCTGCTTAAGCTCATCGATAGGCATGCCGATATAAACAGGCCCGAAGTTACCGCTGAGGATAAAGTTTTTTAAAGAGATAGTCATTGTTCTGTTGTTAATCTGTCAGGTACTCCACACGCATCTTATCAAATTTGGCCATTGCGCCATCCACCAGCTCCTGCAAAGCCTGCATGCCTTCTTCCGGCGCATGTTTATTGATCTCCAGATCGGTGTACCAAACGGTCTTACCTTCTTCGGAACGCGCATGTGAAGAGGCGATCCAGATGATAAAGCCTCTGCCCCGGATGGAATACCAGAGTGCATCATTCCGGTTAGTATAGAAATTCACGCCGCAGTTTTTCAGGAATACATTCCATTCAAGACCGGGAAAGCGCTCGTTATCGTATTTCAGCCGCACCAGGCGGTTCTTTGAAGGATCTGTCAAGATTGCAGCCATAGCCCTAATTCCAGTACGACATCATTTCTTTTAGAAAAGGCACTTCTTTATGCTTCGACCATTCATACTCCCTTTCATTGAGCTCCCCCAATTCCTCACCATACTCCATACTACATATATTACCATTCTCATCGCACAGAGCGTCCATCAGGTCAAGCTCTCCGCTGAACTCGTTCAACAGGAAATGCTTCAGGCTCCAGGCATATACGATAGTATCGGAGCCCCACACCGACAAAACCGGTCGGTGAACAAGCGCTTCATCACTTACCAGGAAACGGTGCGACGTTAAGGGAAGCAACTTTGGTATTTTATGAAACCATTCTGCAAAAATCCGGGTCTTTTCTTCTTCCGATTCTACTTTCTCACCCCAGGAGCTCAGCCATACACCATTCACCCCTAAAACATCCCTCAACATTTCCCGGTACGGCCAATCCAGCATCTTTTTAAGATCTTTGTCATCTTTAAGCCAATTGTAATAAAAAGGAGATTCACTTTTATAAATCATGCCTTCGTCCTCATACTCGCTGATCTCTTTCCTATCGATGGCATGCAGAATTTTCAGGAATTGCCGGTGCTCCTCCATAAAACGGATACCGTATGTTTTCTCTACGCCATCGATCTCTTCATCGGTCATCCCAATCCACCTGGCACCGCTAATCCAGCGAGGCGCTTCTCCTTCTTTAGGTTTTTCGCTCCACGCCGCCTCCGTTTTTTCTTTCAGCCAGTACAGGAATTCGGTATAGTCTTCCGGAATGGTATGTGCCCGCTTATTACTCATAGATTGATGGCTTTTTTCATTTTACGGAATACTCAAACCCCGCTCTTTCTTTTATTTTTACTAACCACAGGATCATACTCCTTCTCTAAACCCGATAATCCATTCAGAACTTTCATCAGGCTGGCCGTATGCAAAGATAACACACAATCGTAATCATCGTTCCTGTAGCCGCCGAACAAAGCCATGGAAACCGGCACCGGGCGACCGGAAAGGCTTTCTGTCTTTTTAACAAAATCCGAAAACAGTACAGCGCATTCCAGCCATTCGGCTGTGGTGAGCTGGTGCCCGATATCATCGTCCTCATGGCTGTCGGCGCCATGGCAAAATACCACATAATGAATTTTTTCTTCCAGGAAAAGCTCCTGCAGAATGAGAAGCCTGAGTTTCAGGTCTTCGAGGTATACTCCGTGCTTTGTTTTGATGTTGATATTGCAGCCTTTGGGAACAGCTCGTTCCAGATCTTTCACAAAAGTCCTGCTGTCGTCGATGCTGTTTCCGAAATGCCCGTCGAGATCGATGAAAGCGCCGCTCAGCCCCGATTCCCTGTATAATTTTACCGCTGCAATCACCTGCCCCGAAAACGCACAGAATAAAGCGCCTCTTTCGGGCACCGCATGGTGGAAGCCGGAGGTAGGGCTCAGGCACAGCGTTTCAGGAAAATCAACAGAAGCACGAATGGCCTGATACAGGCTCGCATTGGTATAGCGTGTACTCTCGGCATAGTCCCTGCTCCAGTCAATTCCCAACAAGCCGTCGCCGCTGGCATAAGGCTCCCTTCCTTCAAAAAAACCATCGACATACGTCTGTGTATGTGCCAGGTAAAACTCCTCATTCGCGAAAGGCAAAAAATGTTCTTCCAGCCTGAAGTGCGGCAACAAACCTTGCTTTTCGATAAACTCCAGCAGGAGCTTCGGCTTCAGCGGGCTTTTCGACTCGCTGCCCTCGCCTAACAGCGGGGGACACATTTCCGCGCGGTAAAATACCCGGATTCTTTTCTCTTTCATATACCCCCAGAACTCTTTTATCCTCTATTCCCAATTAATATTCAATGCTCTGCACTTCGGGCAAACCTCATATTCATGCTTCAACTGGTCGTAGTTACACTTATGGCATTTACCATAGGTTTCGGAAAGATGAGTCACAAATACTTTTGAATCGTATAAATTCATGTACTCCTTTTCTTTTAGCAAAGCCATCGCTTGCAGCGGCTTATTAGCCCGTACAAAAGCCAATAAGTCGTTTCTATCCGTAGGATTCAGCAAGGGATTTGGAATGTTGTTTTGACATTTTTCGCAGTAGCTGATCATCATCGTCTTGTTATTTAAAAATCCGGAAAAGGCGTGAAGTTAGTTCGTAAATATAACGTGCGTGTCAGCACGTGTTTCTTTGTATCCGCGTCATAATAATAAACTCCGACAAAATATTTTTTCCCATACTTTGCCGTTCTTACTTTTTTGGTTTCAAAGGCCCTCACCGGTTCGCCTTTATACAGCACCTTTCCGATCTTCTGATCCAGGAGAAGAAACAGCTCATCATGCAGTTCAATGGCCAGCGTATCGTAATACTTACCCATCCGCAATGTATGCCCGTCCAGCAGGATGGTATCGTTCTTAACGGCTTTGGTGCTTGCCTGCCTGAAATCCCGGTTTCTTTTTTTAAGCACAGGCTCCAGATCCGCATACGTTACAAACACCTTCGTGCTGTCGAAGTTGAAAACCACCGTCGGGCTGCGCTGGGCCAGGCCATTTAACATCAATTGGAGGCTTATCACAAACGGAGCTATTCTTTTTAAGCGGGACATGCAGGAAGGTTCAGAGATTATTTTTTCACAAAAAGCTTATAGCCAAGATTTAGCCTCATATAAAAAATATTACGGTCTTTCCTCACATCGTATTGCCTATCCAGCTCATGCAGACTGTCGTTATAAGTAACCGTGTTACTGTTGGTAAACAGCTTCCCTACATTTGCGCTCAGGTCTAAGTAAAAACGGCCGTCTTCCGTATATTTTTTAACGCCCAGGCCCAGTCCCACCTGGTTAAAGCTTCCATCTTCCTTATCGTTCAGGAATGGCTTTTCCCAAAAGGTGTATCCCTCCGCAATCCCTTCATTCCACACATGGTACTTTCCTATTTTATCATATAGGTTGAAGTAAAAATCAAAACTTTTGTAAGCGAAAACTTTGTACTTATAATCCAGGTAGAGGTATGTTTTTCTTTCAAAGGCGTTGTATAGGGGATTTTCTTCGTTATCGTCGTCCTGGTATTGCCAGCCGAAGTAAGTAAAATCAACGCCAAGGCTATGCCGCCCTTTCATCAGAAATTCTGCGCCAATCGTCGCAGTCGAAAAGTAGGTGTCTTCAATGATGAAAAAACCGAAGAGCTTCCCGCGAAGGGCGATGGAAAACTTCCGCTCATCGGAGGAAACAGCATGGGCGGTCCTTTTACGGAGCACTTGCACAGAATCTGCCTGCGACACAGAAACTATGCTGATCACAAAAAATACCAGTACTAAACAAAATCGCATATACGGTCGTATCATCAGAAGGGGGATAGTTTTATAAAGATAAAACTAATATTCTCTAAAATACAAACCTAACACCGGATACACCTAAAATAAAAAATCCCTCACGATGTGCCGTGAGGGATTTTAGAATTAATATAGCCGTTGCCAGATTATGCTTTCACACTCGCACGGATGATGTTCAGCGCGCCGCCGGCTTTGAACCATTCGATCTGCTGAGCATTGTAGCTGTGTTTCACTTCAAAGCTTTCCTGTGTGCCGTCGGCATGGTGCAGGGTCAGCATGAGGTTTTTACCCGGTGCAAACGTTGTCAGACCCGTGATGTCGATCACATCGTCTTCTTTGATTTTATCGTAGTCGGCGTTGTTCACAAACGTGATCGCCAGCATCCCTTGTTTTTTCAGGTTGGTTTCGTGGATACGGGCAAATGATTTCACCAATACCGCGCGAACGCCTAAGTGGCGTGGCTCCATCGCCGCGTGCTCGCGGGAAGAACCTTCACCGTAGTTCTCATCACCTACCACAATACTGCCAATGCCTTTGGCTTTGTACTGGCGCTGCACCTGAGGCACGCCTTCGTATTCGCCGGTCAGCTGGTTTTTTACCGAATCGGTTTTTTCGTTGTAGGCGTTGACGGCGCCAATGAGCATGTTGTTGGAAATGTTATCGAGGTGTCCGCGGAACTTCAACCATGGGCCTGCCATAGAGATGTGGTCCGTGGTACATTTTCCTTTGGCTTTGATCAGCAATTTCAATCCTTTCAGATCAACACCTTCCCAGGCTGCGAATGGGTCCAGTAACTGTAAGCGGTTGGATTCCGGGTTTACCAATACCGTAACCTTGCTTCCGTCTTCGGCAGGAGCCTGGTATCCGGCATCTTCCACGTCAAAACCTTTAGGAGGTAATTCGTATCCTGTAGGTTCATCCAGTTTCACCTGCTCGCCTTTTTCATTGGTCAGGGTATCTTTCAGCGGGTTAAATGTCAGGTCACCGGCAATGGCCATCGCTGCAACCAGTTCCGGAGAAGCCACGAACGCATAAGTGTTCGGGTTACCATCCGCACGTTTGGCGAAGTTACGGTTGAAGGAGTGGATGATGGTATTTTTTTCTTTTTTCTCAGCGCCAACCCTGTCCCACATACCGATGCAAGGACCGCAGGCATTGGTAAATACCGTTGCTCCTACGCTGTTGAACACATCCAGGAAGCCGTCGCGCTCAATGGTGTAGCGGATCTGCTCCGATCCCGGGTTGATCATGAACTCCGCTTTGGATTTCAGGTTTTTGGAAGCCACCTGTTTCGCCAAGGATACCGCACGCGAAATATCTTCGTAGGAAGAGTTGGTGCAGGAGCCGATCAGGCCCGCTTCAATTTTCAGAGGCCAGCCGTTCGCGGTAGCCACTTCTTTCAATTTAGAGATCGGTGTTGCCAGATCCGGCGTGAACGGCCCGTTCACATGCGGCTCCAGCTCCGATAAGTTGATCTCGATCACTTCATCAAAGTATTTGGAAGGATCAGCATATACTTCCTTATCGCCGGTTAAATGTTCTTTGATGCTATCTGCCAGCTCAGCCACGTCGGCACGGCCGGTTGCTTTCAGGTAGCGGCTCATGCTTTCGTCGTACCCAAAGGTAGAAGTCGTTGCGCCTACTTCGGCACCCATGTTACAAATAGTACCTTTACCTGTACAGCTCAGACTGACAGCACCTTCGCCAAAATATTCGATAATTTTATCGGTTCCGCCTTTCACCGTCAGGATTCCGGCTACTTTTAAGATCACGTCTTTTGCACTTGTCCAGCCATTGAGCTTACCCGTCAGCTTAATACCGATCAGTTTCGGCATTTTAAGCTCCCATGGCAATCCGGCCATCACGTCGCAGGCATCGGCCCCGCCGACACCAATCGCTACCATCCCCAAGCCACCGGCATTTACCGTGTGTGAGTCGGTACCGATCATCATACCGCCCGGAAAGGCGTAGTTTTCAAGCACCACCTGGTGAATGATCCCTGCACCCGGCTTCCAGAAGCCGATACCGTATTTATTGGACACAGAAGCCAGGAAATCAAATACCTCTTTGCTCTCCGTAGTAGCTACAGCCAGATCCTTTTCAGCACCTACCTTGGCGGTGATCAGGTGATCGCAGTGTACTGTAGACGGCACCGCCACCTTAGGCCTTCCGGCCTGCATGAACTGTAGCAAGGCCATCTGCGCCGTAGCATCCTGCATGGCTACCCTGTCCGGGTTGAAATCCACGTACGAACTTCCACGCGGATAATCCTTCAGCTCGGTATGAGCATCGAGGTGAGAATACAGGATTTTTTCAGCAAGCGTTAATGGGCGACCAAGTGCTTTGCGTGCCGCTTCGATACGCGCAGGCATATTTGCATACACCTGTTTAATCATTTCAATGTCAAAAGCCATAGGATTAAGTGTTGATTGGGTTTAATTCGTTCAATATAGAGGTTTTGCGCCAAATCCGGAAATAAGCACCGGATTTGCGCTACGAATTTAAGAAATTAATACCTTTTTTAGGGTATAATTTCACAAAAAGATTGCAGGCATTCGTCTAATTTATCTTCATTATAAATAGCTGAAAACCAAAACACGTGACTGTTTACTACTCCTTGCCACAGACCTGAGCCGTAAGTTCCTCAACCGGCTTTTCTCCCTCGGGCAAAATGTAGGGCTTCACCCTGGTCAGATTTCGCAAGCTTGTAAGGTCCGAGCAGGCTTTTACAGGCTCATGCTTCCCGATGTAACACAGCGCCCGGAAATAATAAGAGTTTAGGCATAAAGAGTCTATTTCTAAAACCTGTTCAAAGTCTTTAATAGCCTGGTCATATTTGCCCAATCGGTAAAAAATAGCTCCCCTCGTATCGTAAGCATTTGAATTTTTGTCATCAAACTTTAAGGCCTTATCAACATACACAAGGCCCTCCTGATATTTTCGCGAAAGGAAATACATCCAGCCTATTTGATTATGAATATCAGAGGATTCTGGCTTAATTTTCAAACATTTATTATAGTAGCTGATTGCGGTTTCATATTTTTTCAAGCCATAATAAGAATTACCAAGTTGGTAATTCCCGTTATACAAATCGTTTTCAGACATCGCAAGGGACTTCTTCAGGTCTTTAATAGCAAGAGTATAAAACTCAAGTGAATTGAACATGGTACCTCTGCAATAATACGCATGAGCATCAGAACTATCTGATCTGATGATTGCACTGTAACAATCCGCCGCTTTTTGCGTGCTATCCTGGGTATTGTATATTGCTGCTTTCAAATATAGGTAAGAATCTGACAAAGGGTCCATTTTAAAAAGCTTATCCGCGTACCGTACAGACCACGGAAGACTATCAAGCCTTAAATAAGAAAATCCAAGCATACTGTATGTTATGATCGAATCTTGCCTGCTTACTTCCGGCATCTCTAAGATGCTATTACACTCTCTGATAACTCGTATATATTGCTTTAACTCATATAAAACAGCCGCTTTAGCTCCAATCACTTCGGGATTTTCATAGTAATAAACCGAACAGGAATCTATATTCCGGAGAGCCTCCACCCAATTTCTCAGCGAATAATAAGCAACGCCTTTGATCCATAACGTATAATGCTTATTTGCCATATTCAGATTTAACGCCAACGCTTTATCACAATCGGAAATAGACTTATCATATTGATTTTTATGCTGGTAACACAGTGCCCTGTTCTGAAAATTGCTGTAATCGAACGGATCTGTCTGAATTAATGCCGTATATAATTTAATGGCCTGAGAATAATTTTCTTTTTCCATTTCAAGCCGCGCCTTTTCTTTTAAAACAGCATTTCCCTGCGAAAACAAAACTGCATGAAAAAAAACAAATACGAGAAAGCTTAACTGCCTTGTGCTCATTCCTTAGTAAATAAAAAAGCAGTTACATAAAATAAATTATATAACTGCTCAATGTATATCGATAATGAAATTCTAGTTCCCCAAATCCTCGAAGCTCACTTCGTCGGAAGGCGTGTGTGTGCGCTCTTCCCTTTCTACGATTGGAGGCGCATTTTGCTTGATCACTTCAATGGACTCATTGAGCCCTTCCATGAATTTCTCAAAATCTTCTTTGTACAAAAATATTTTATGCTTTTCGTAAGTGAATTTACCATCTGTTCCAAAGCGTTTTTTGCTTTCGGTAATCGTCAGGTAATAGTCATTCCCACGTGTAGATTTTACATCAAAAAAATACGTGCGCTTTCCGGCCTTCACTGCTTTTGAAAACAAATCTTCTCTTTCTGTTCTTTCTATCTCTTCAGACATAATATAATTTTTAAGTTCATAACAAATATTTACATTTTTTGGAATAAGTTGCTACAGTGTTGAAAATTAGTTAAAAACTTCGATAAACAAAAAAGAGGGCACACTTCAATGCGCCCTCTTTTCCGTAATTGACTATTCTAGAGCTTCACAACCCGTTTCACATGTTGCTGGTCGTTATTAGATACTTTCATAAAATACACCCCTCCGGCTAAAGAAGTAAGGTCAATGCTGCCCGACTCCGTACCGTTTACGGCTTTCGAAAGCACCAGGTTACCGGCACCGTCATACAATTCTACCGTAAAGCGGTCTGCACCCGGCAGAGTTACCGTTAACTTGTCGCTGGTTGGATTCGGAGAAACCCCTACCGTTGCCAGTACATGTTCGTCGATTCCCACTTCGGCATTCTGGTCAACCACTGCAAAAGGGCTTAAAGACGTAATATTGGAACGGGAGATCTGGTACAGGCCGGTGCCCACCACAGATGCCGTTGTGGCTGTCTGTATATCCCAGGTTGAATTTGAATAATGACTAATATAGGCCTGGTTGCGGTTAAAGCCGTTTACCTCCATGCCTGTTGCCCATTCCAGCTTCAGGTTCAGGTCGACGCTCGCACTGCTTACCGATTTCACGTTCCAGGTACGGTTCACCACGCTTTCGGTTAAGGCGTTGTTATTACCGCTGGTACCCATTGTCCATACTCCATTGCGGGTGCTTACTCCAATCATGCCCGAACCGGAGTTGCGCTGCACATAAGCTGCGCCCAGGCTCGTGGCTGTACCAATCGGGAACATCACATAAGCCGAGGGAGAATTGACATTCATCACCAGTGAGCCAGTGCCGTTGATCTGCACATATTTGCTGCTGCTATAGCCGGAGATAGAGCCTGTAGCATTTACCGTCAGGTCGTTATCATAAATGGTGATCCCGCCATTGGTGAGGGTAATGGTTTCTACATAGAGCGCAGAACCAATCATCGCGTTAGTGGCATTCCCTGTGTTGATGGTCAGGTTGTTCAGGCGGTTCATGTTAGAAGCAAACATCAGCGTATCGCCTAAATTTCCGGTAGTGTTGATGATCAGGTTAGAGCTTCCGCCATTAGCCTGCAACCAACCGTTGGCCGATGAGGAGAACGTTCCCTTCAGGCTAAGCGTTTTTCCATTAAGGTTAAAAGAGCCTTTATTTAGATTCAGCATGCCATTGATGGTGGTGTTTGCATTGATCCTGATGCTATCGTTGGCATTGTTCATTTGAAGCGTCACATTGTTAAGTCCTGCACCGGTCAGTTCCATGCCGGAAGTTTTGGAAGCATCCATGTAAGTTACATTGTAAGAAGCTGTTCCGTTGAACATTCCGCTTGAGGTAGCGATCGCGCCTTCGCTGCGGATAATGCCGGATCCGGCGTTCATTGTCAGGCTCGAACTGCTTACGATGTTCAGATTTCCTTTCGTCAGTTTCAGGTCACCGCTGATGGCAAGGTCAGTTGCCAGGTCGGCGTTTCCACCCGAAGCGATATTGATCTCGAAGTTATTCAATGTCCTGGAGCCGGAGTTGAAAGACAGCGCCGCAGACAAGGCCGAAGATGTCTGAATCACGAGGTTAGAGCTTGCCGAGCCGGAGATGCCGCCGTTGTTGGCTGTTGTATAGTTTCCTTTGATGGTGAGCGTTTTGCCGTTCAATACCAGGTTGCCCATCATGTGGCTCAGGGTACCGTTCACAGTCGTATTGCTGCCTAAGCTCAGGTTTTGGTTGCTTCCCGACAACTGCACCTTGAAATCGTTGAACCCTGCACCATTCATCTCTATACCTGTTGTTTTGGAGCTACCGACATAAAGCACGTTATACGAGTTGGTGCCGGTGAACAAACCGCCACCGGTGCTGATAGAGCCATCCTCCACCTTGATATTGGAATTGCTGCTTAGCATGAGGTTGGAACCTGTTCCCAGGGAAAGACTGCCTGCTTTTAGGTGCAGGGTATCCATGAGAGTAATCTGCGAAGCAAGGTTAAGGCTGGTAGCCGAAGTTACAAAGCGGTAAACGGTAGCCGTTCCGCTGAAGCTCATCCCACCGGCAGCACCCAGCTCCAGGTAACGCAGATTAAGTGCTCCGCTTCCCGACAAATTGGAAAACGATGTGATGGTAAGGCTGTTGCTGGTGGTGCTGTTGAGAGAGCCGTTGACGCTTAAAGAAGACAGCAGACCTGAAAACTGGACATCCGCATCCAGGGTAACTGTAATACCTGAAGGAATGACAACATTGTCGACGGTGATGCTGGTGCCCGGTGTCCCACCACTCCAGGTGGCAGCGTTTGACCAGTTGCCGGAAACAGTGGCTGTGATTGTTGCGGCATAAGATGCTGCGGAGCACATCATCAGTGCTGCCGCCATGCCGAGAGATTTAAGAGTAGATTTTTTTTTCATGATTTGAGAATTGTGTGAAACATTTTACAAGATGACTCCTCTTACAAGAATGTTATGCCAGTTCTCCTTCCTCTCCTAAAGCCCTGATTTTAGGGCAAAACGATGAGGACTTGTTAAAATCATATCGGGATTTATTTCTACACCACCCGCCTCATTACCTCAACAATCTGTGTTTTCTATCCAACCGAATTGTAAAATTCCAGAAGCTCTACCGCCTGCCGTGCCTCTTTCACATCGTGCACACGGATGATCCTTGCCCCGTTATTCAGCGCCAGGGTATTGAGCACCGTGGTACCGGTAAGGGCCGTCACCGGCGATGTATGAAGCACCTTATTCACCATGGCCTTACGGGAAATCCCTGATAAAACAGGGTAACCGAGATCCGCGATGGCTTTCAGGTGTTTCAGCAACTGGTAGTTGTGCTCCAGCGATTTTCCAAAACCGAAGCCCGGGTCTGTAATGAGCTTATGAATGCCGAGGCGCTCGCAGATCTCTATTTTTTCACGGAAAAAATTTCCCACCTCAGCCACCACATCCGTATAATGTGGGTTGTGCTGCATGGTTTGAGGTGTTCCCTGCATGTGCATTAGCACGTAAACGACCTGGCTTTTCGCTACCAGGGGCAGCATGGCGGGGTCCAGGTTCCCGCCCGAAATATCGTTGATGATGTCTGCGCCCGAGTTAATGGCAAAATCGGCAACCTCTGCCCTATAGGTATCTACCGAAATAAACACATGCGGAAAATGTGTGCGCAATTCCCGTAATGGCTCCTTCAGGCGTTCGATCTCCCCGGCTGCGCTCACTTCCGAAGCTCCCGGACGCGAAGATGCAGCGCCAAGGTCGAGGATAGTGGCCCCTTCCTGAATCTTCATTTCCGCATCCCGGAGCACATCCGCCACCGAAGAAAATTTGCCTCCGTCGTAAAAGCTGTCGGGTGTCAGGTTGATCACGGCCATGACCTGTGCCTGGTCAAAGCTCAATTGTTTGCCGTTTGTTAAATAAGATTCGTACATGTTTATATAGTTTATATAAATTAGCGCAGCTAAAGATATGAACAATACATCTCAACAATACGACGCAGCCATCAATTTGTGCAAAGATCTTTTTTTGAAAAAAATGAAGGACTATGGCACAGCTTGGCGTAACCTCCGCCCCACGTCCCTCACCGACCAGATCTTCATTAAGGCGCAACGCATCAAAAGCATCGAGGAAAAGGGAACGCAAAAAGTGGGCGACGATATCAGGGGCGAATATATCGGCATTGTTAACTACTGCATCATTTCACTGATCCAGCTCGAGCTGAAAGATGATTCCAGGATGGAACTCCCTTTTGCGGAGGTGGAAACGCTTTATACTAAATATGCTGCGCAAACCAAGCAGCTCATGGAGGATAAGAACCACGACTATGGCGAAGCCTGGAGGGACATGCGCCTGAGCTCGCTCACCGACCTCATCCTGATGAAGATTTTCCGCGTGAAGCAGATCGAAGATAACAAAGGGAAAACGCTTGCCAGCGAAGGCGTGGATGCCAACTACATGGACATGCTCAACTATTCGGTGTTTGCCCTCATCAGGCTGCGGGATTAAGTATCCACTATCTTATATTTCAACGCTTTGGCTACTGCTTCGGGGGCAGAATTGACCTGTAGCTTGGTGTATATGTTTTTGATATGAGAGCCTATCGTATCAATAGATACAAACAGATCCGCCGCTATTTTTTTATAGGAGTAACCCTTCGTGAGCAGCTCCAGCACTTCCTGCTCGCGTTTGCTGAGGCTGAACGTTTCACGCTTTTGCTGGTTGCTTTTCTGCCGGAATGCATTCAGAACTTTGGTAGCAACACCGGGGCTGATAGAGGAACCGCCCGCGGAAGCATTGTAGATTGCGCTAATGAGCTCTACCGCAATCGATTTTTTCAACAGGTAGCCGTCTGCTCCGGCTTTGATGGACTCAAAGATCTTTTCATCATCATCGAACACCGTAAGCATGATGATCTGTGTATCGGGGCTGACCGCTTTGATCATTTTAACGCCCTCGATACCGTTGACCTCGGGCATATCGATGTCCATGAGCACCACATCAGGCTTGTGGGTCATGATGTGCTTATCGGCCTGCCGGCAATTGGGGTACATCGCCAGCAGCTTAATGCGCTCTTCCGTTTCCACCAGCAGCTTTAGCGAATCGCGCAGGTTTTGCCTGTCTTCGAAGATGAGGAGTGTGATCATTTCAGTTTGATGGTTAAGTGGATATGTGTGCCTTCATGAAGGGCAGATGTGATCGTAAATACCGCTTTGATTTCTTTTGCCCTCGATTTCATATTATAGAGTCCGTTTCCTTTTTCGGTTTCCCCGGCATTAAATCCAATTCCATCATCCTTTACGGAAAAGGAAAAAACGCGGTCAGTAAAATCTATGGCGATGCTTACCAGGCTTGCCTCCGAATGTTTCGCGGCGTTGTTTACAGCCTCCTTAAAAAGAAGGTATATGTGGTATTTCAAATTATTATCGATCTCCGTATCGGCAAGCGTGTCAGGCACCTGCACCTTGTAATTGATCCGCGCGGCGTCGAGCGATCCCGAGGCGTAGCGCACCATCTTTTTGATCAGCTCGTCTACGGAATCAAATTTAGGATTGATGTTCCAGATAATGTCATTAATGGTATCCCCGATCTGCACGGAGTAACTGGAAATGTTGCGCAGAGCCTGGTCGTCATCGTTTTTTTGCTTGTGGAGCAGCATATTTGCCATGATATGAATGCTGCTCACATTGGAGCCAAGCTCGTCATGAAGGTCGCGCGAGATCTGGTTCCTGATTTTAATCAAACGGTCGCGTTGCGCTTTTCTGTACATAAAAGGCAGGTAAATGCCCAACAGAAGAAGTAGCACCAGAATGCCGTAGAACCACCAGGTATTATAGAAAGGTTTCTCTATCACCAGCCATAAGGTTGCCTTCGGCGACCAGGTGCCTTCATTATTAACCGCATACATGTTTACCCCGTAGGTGTCGGGGGGCAGGTTGCTCAGGACGATCTCCCCGTTGGGGGCCGTTCTTAATGCCGTGTCGGCCTTATCAATGCGGTAATACCAGGTGTTTTTTTCGGATTCGGGATACACCAGCCCGGCCAGGCGGATGGTGATGTTGTTCTCGTGGTGCTTACATACGAGGGTGTCTTTTAGGCGTGTCAGAGGTTTTCCGTTGATCTCAACCTGCTCTATATAACACCGTGGTGCCAGCTTATTTTTGAAATTAAAAAAAGGATTATTGATCATGAAGTAATCGGAAACCGTGTAGATCAGCAGGCTGTCGGCCGACAGGCTTAGCTGGTTGAACCACTTTTGAGGGTAATTTTCGTAGCTTGCCACCCGGTTGCTCTTTTCCTGGCCGGTGAAGTACCTGTACAGGCCTTCGGGTGTAGTATAATATAAAACCCCATCACGAAAATAAAGGACATTCTCGATCGCATCGCCCTCCAGCCCTTGCGATGTTTTCAGAAGCTGCGCCCTGCTTCCGCCTGCCAGGCCTTGCATGATGATACCGGCCGAAGTAGCAACAAACAGCGTCCCCGGAGAGGCCGAAAAGCCATGGTAGTCGATCGGCTTCCCTGCCAGCTCTTTGGGCGTGAGGGACACGACCTTGCCGGTGGAAATCGTGTGTTTTTCATATCCATTGAACAAGCGGAGCACCCATAGCTCATCGCCTTTCAAAAACACATCTTTGCAATACTTCTGCTCGCTGCTGTCCGCGGTTATTTCCGAATAGATCAAGGTCTTCCGCTCCGGATCGCAGATCGCTGCGCCTTTGCCCGTGCACAGGCCGAGCTTCCCGCCTTCAAGGATCCTCAGGGCAAAAAGGCTGTGCAGGAAAGGCCTTCCATCTATCAGCATGCGTATTGCCGAACGACTCATCGTATTGTAAGCAAAAAGCCCCTGATTGGTCCCAACAGCAATTTCATACCGGCCCATGCGGGCAAACGACGTAATTTTAAGAGAGTGCCCTGCAATAAGAGGGATGCGGCTGGTTTCCTTCGTGACACCGTGATGGAGAAACAAGCCATCCTGATCGGTGCCTACTAAAAACTCCGACTCATTTAGCTTATATACCGCGTTGATCAAAATGCCCGGCGGCATCACGCCATTGTTATAGAAATAATAATGTTTGTTCTTTTGCAGAGAGGGGTGAAAAAAGCTCAGGCCCTTGCTCGTGGCTATCCACAGGCCCTCGTTGTTGTCGGGGACGATCGCCGTGATATGATCCGATAAAAGGCTGCCCGGGTCATTTTGATCGTGCCTGTACCAGAACACATGATGGCCTTCCAAATCCACACAACACAAGCCTTTACTCTTTGTTCCGGCTAATAAAAACCGGCGGCCCTGGAGCTCATAGACGAGCGAGCAGCTGAACTCATCGCCCGGATTCAGTACCTCTTTCAGAAAGCGGATGGCGCGGTTGTTTCTTAAACAGTATTTTAAAACCCCTTCAATCTTGGTACTGAGCAAAAGGGTATCGCTGCTAAATGCAGCGATGGAGTTAATGACAAGCGGCCGTGGGATTCCTTCTATGGTGATGCTTTTATGATGCGTCATTTTCCTGGTTTCAGTATCTATTTCCATCAGGGATGGGTTATCTTCAGGGCAAGCCCATGCTTGAGGGCCATTCCCGGCATACAGGCACATAAACGAGTTATTTTCCGATCCGGCATAATGTGTTTCATACACGATAGAGCCTCCTTCGGAACGGTATTGGTCGATACCCGACCAGGAAGATACCAATACGCGGTTGCCCAGACACAGGATCTTTCCCCAGCCTTTGATCGGCGCAGGAAGCTGCCTGATAGAATCCCCTTGTGCCTGATAAGAAGCCATCCCACGGTCAGTATTGATCATGATCTGTCCCTGCCTGTCCTCGTCAATATCCATCACCCAGTTGCCGGGCAAGCGGTAAGCGGACTTTGCACTTTGCTGCTGATAAGCCTGCCACCTGTTGCCATTGAACCTGCACAGGCCATTCAGGGTGGCCACCCAGATGTAGCCTCGCTTATCCTGCAACACATCATAACAGTAATTGGATACAAGGCCGTTTTTCATTGTGTAATTCTGAAAAACAGGATTGGCAAATACAAACGCCATGTCAGAACGTTGCGCTGAACTATTCCTGCAGACCAGGAGTATGAAAAAGATATGTAGCGTGCGTTTCAAAAGCAAGGATTAGCGTTTCAAAGTTATCAAAATATGGGTAGCACAAAATCACCAATATTGGTGATTGAGCCGGAGCAATACATACCCTAACTTTGTGATATAAATATAATTCCCGTGAAAACATTATCAGGCATTATCGCCTTCCTCATTCTTTCCTTAAATGCTTATGCACAATGCCCGACAGGACAAACGCTTTGTGGCAGCACATGCGTGGACCTGACCTCGGACGCCAATCACTGCGGCTCCTGCGGAAACACCTGTCCGCCGGGTAAAGTATGCATTGGCGGCGTTTGCTCGTGTCCCGCAGGCTTTGTCAATTGTGGCGGCGTTTGCGTCGACCTGAACACGGATGCTAACCATTGCGGCGCTTGCGGCAATGCCTGCCCTCCGGGCAAGGTTTGTATTGGTGGTATTTGTAGTACCTGCCCGGGCGGCTCTGTGGATTGTAACGGGACTTGTATTGATTTGAATACGGACGCCAACCATTGCGGCGCCTGCGGTAACGCCTGCCCTACGGGTTACTTCTGCGACGGCGGTTCTTGCAAACCAGGAACAAGCACAGGAATCCCTCTTCTAAACAACGACCCTTCCACCATATTCGTATACCCCAACCCGGTTGCCGGCCTGGTAAATATCCGCGCTGAGGCAATATCGGAAGGCAATGTATCCATCAGGCTGCTTGACACTAAGGGAAGTCCTGTAAGCACCGATCTGCAGGAAAACACATCGGTTGATAAGGGGATAGTGAACATCCATATACCTGAAGATCTGGCTCCGGGCATTTATTTCATTCACCTGGAATCCAAGCATTTTAATAAGATTCTGAAAATCAACAAACAATAACCTATCTTATCACACTTTAAACATAAAAAACCATGAAAAAAATATACTTATATTTTATGATTGCCGCAGCGGGCATAACCACCGCACAGAGTCAAAACTACATTCATACCTCCGGGAAATACATCCTTGGCCCCTGCAACGATACCTTAAGCCTGAAGGGTGTCAATTACGCCCCTTATAACTGGGGCTATACGCTGAGCGACCTCAAAATGGACCAGATCGCCCTAAGCGGCGCCAATGCGGTAAGGATTTCCTGGTACCAGAATAATCCCAATGCTCCTGTATATACCAACTATACAGCGCTCGACAGCGCTATCAGTAAATGCATCCGCTACGATATGATCCCTATCCTGGAACTTCATGACTTTACTTGTGGAAATAATTCCACAAGTCTTATTGCAGGTGCTGCCTGGTGGACGAGTAGCAGCGTGTTACCCATCCTTCAAAAATACAAACACAGCCTGATCGTAAACATTGCCAACGAGGCTTTGCAGGTTAACTGGACCTCTAATCCTACAACAGCACTCGCCTCATACAAAAGCACTTACGAAACCATTATCACCAACCTGAGGAACACAGCCGGATTCGACTTTCCGCTCATGATCGATGCGCCCGACTGCGGGACCAATTCGGATGCTTTTATCACTTCCGGAACAGCCGCCGCTCTCATCACACACGACCCGAAGCACAACCTTATTTTCAGCGCCCATGCCTACTGGTATGCCTACGCCGGCAACGACAGCCTGCAAATGGCCGGAAAGCTCAATGCGGTGCAGGCTTCCAATATTCCGTTTATACTTGGGGAAATAGCCAATGAGCAGGACGACGCGACCATGTGCCAGTACACACTCAATTACAGGCCTCTCCTGAACTACTGCAAAACCAAATCGATCAACTGGCTGGCCTGGGTGTGGGATCACGATGGCTGCCCTAACCGTCAACTTTCATCGACAGGAAGTTTCTCGAATCTGACGAGCTATGGAAATGATATCATTAACAATCCGGGCTATGGCCTTAAAAGCAATCCAGCCTCCAAAAGCCGCTATTTAGTGCAAGGCAGCTGCTCCCTGGCTACCGGTAATGTTTCGCGAGCTTATTCCCCGGCCCTCAGCCTGTTTCCTAATCCTTCAGACGGTTTGTTCGAGGTGATCTCCGACGACGTGATCCTTCAGGTGAAAGCCTACGATGTGCTCGGGCACGAAGTGGCCGTAGAACAAAGCAGCCAGAAGCATTACAGGCTCAATGGGCCCGAAGGAGTCTATTTTATTGTTGTTGCAACAAAGAACCAACAACACATGATGAAACTGATTTTAAAATAAAACGAGGCCGCCGGAGAACGATCTGATTTATTTCTTTTCTTTGGCATGAAAATTTATTTACCAGTTTCAAAACCTTAATTCTTATGAAACCAATGATCAATTTAAAGACAGCGCTAGGGATAACGTTGCTTTTTTTCACCCTGATAAGCTTCGATGCTTTTTCTCAATCCGGACGCGAATTTTACCGAACCCCTTACAATAGCCGTAACAGCGGTTCGTATGGTAAAGGCGACCACTTATTATCTCTTGGTTATGGTGTTCCTAACTGGCTCTATACCGGCTATGGTGTTGCGGGAAGCGTATTATACAATGGCCGCACACGCCACATCGGCATTGGCCCGGTGATGCTGAAATATGAATTTCCGATCCGTGACGAGGTAGGATTGGGAGTGATCTTACAGGGTGCTACCAAAAGCTGGAGGTATGACAGCGGCCCACGCTCTTACCGCGACAGAGCCTGGGGAACAGGTGCCGCATTCATGGGCTACTACCACTTCAACAAACTCATCCCTGTAGAAAAACTTGACGTATATGCAGGCCTGGGTATTAATTTCACTTACCAATCCCTCACAAGAGACCGCGCTTACTATAATTATTACTATGATTACTATGGATACTATTACTATGAATCACAAACGCAGAGTGATTTTGATGTAAGGCCATGTGGCGTTGTTGGTGCCAGGTATTATGTAGCTCCTAAATTCGCTTTCGCCTTAGAAGCAGGCTACACCACTTTCAGCTCGCTGAACCTGGGTGTAACGTTCAGGTTGTAAAACGAAACGTTTATTAATTTATGGAAAGACCCTGTAGCAGAACTACAGGGTCTTTCTATTTTAAGTCCCGGAGAATTCTGTTTATCACAGCCAGCGCTCAGGTCTGCTATAATGGCCGGAGGCCTCAGGCGTGCAGGATTTCAGGTGCACCGCCGCTGCCTTTTCTTTTCAACGATCAGGCTATGTCTTGAGCAGATTGTCCTGCATATCAATGCCGCGAGTACCAGGCGCCTTAGCATACCAGGCATGGCGGCATAAACGACAGGTGGTATTACACTTCAGGTATCAATTCATTAGAAAGCCCAGCTGTTTTGCTTTCAGATTGGCAAAAAAGGGAATGACAAGCGATTGCGTGTTCACCCTTGCGGACTATTTCATGGTGTCGCACTCCTCCGTTTCTTCATCGTAATATCCAGGCACTTTTAGCGCTTTCTGCCGCCTGAGGCAGCTGTCATGTTTGTAGCTAAAGCCAGACGCGGTTCCCGGAATCCCCGGGCTTCCTGCTCCGCATCATTAAACCAAAAAAGCAGGACACCATGCCCTGCTTTTAAATACTTTATGTGATTTGATTACTTAGCCGGTTGCTGAGCCGGAGCTGCCGGTTGTGCAGCTGGCTGTTGAGCCGGTGCAGTTGGCTGCACCCCACCCAATTCCTGTAATTTCTTTTGAGTTGCCGATTCAGTCGTATCTGCATCGCCCGACGAGCCTTTTTTAGGTGTAGAGAGCAGGCTCATCACCAATAACAGGATGGCCAGGGTCCAGGTTGTTTTTTCAATGAAATCCGTACCGCGGCGTGCGCCCATGATCTGGTTAGCGGCTGTAAAGTTACTGGAGATCCCTCCACCTTTAGAGTTCTGGATCAATACAACGAGAATCAGTAATACACAGACAATGATAATAGCGACAGTTAAAAAAGCTTGCATAGTTATGTTATTTTATTTTTTTAGTTTTTCGATCAGGGATGCAAAGTAAACACTTTTTTGTGGAAATTTCAAACTTAATATTTCATAAGCACGAATTGCCTTGGAAATATTTCCCTGGAGGGCATAAATTTTGGCCAGGGTTTCTGTTACCAGGTGCTCATTTTCGAGCAGGCTTTGCTTGGCATCCGTGGCGGGCGTAAAAAATTTGTTGCTCCCCAGCTTGATGCGGCCCGGATCGGAATCAATGATTTTGTCAATAATATTCTTTTTCTGCTCAAACCCAGAGGTTTTTCTCTCTGTTTTTGGCAGTTTTTCTTCTTTTGGAAGGTTTTTCTCCGTTGTTTCAGGCAATTTCACCTCCGTCCTGGAAATGGTCCCTGCTTCTGTTTTTACCCTGTTGAGCCAATCGGTAAAGGATAAAGGTTTGGGGCCCTCCTCTTTCTCCAGCTCCGGAGTTTTCAGGATTTCGGTTTCTACATACGATTGGATGATGCCACGGCTGATCTCCTGCCCGATGCTCCGGTTCAGTTGCTCTTCGGCCGGCACCTCGGTTTCATTCTCTATAGTTTGGAGAATCGCAATCTCTTCCTGGCTGGCAGCCTCTTTGCTCAGGGCCTGCTCTTCATTCAGCACTTCGGTCTTCTGATCCTTCAGCGGCTCCTCCTGGACGAGGGATTTCTCTTCCTTTTGGGGAAGGGTTTCCGTTGTTTTGGGAACGGTAGTAATATATACCACCTTAATGTCGTCGTTGGTGATGCTTACCGGGTTCGGCTTCACGGTTTGCACTTCCGCTTCCGTTGTGTTTTGCAGCTCTGCCTCCGGCGTTTCCTGCACCAGGGCTTCTACAACCGGATCCGGGACGGACTCCGCAGCTTTGCCCACCGGCTGCTGTGTCATTTCTTTGGGATGCAGGAGCTCATACAGCACTGCCCTGCTATTGGCAACAATGGCTGTTTTGCGCAGTTGCCTTGAATAATTGAGGGCATTGTACTGGCGCAGGCCTTTGGTATATAGCAAATGGGCGCTTTCAAAAAAGGGATACTCCTGCACGATGCTTTCCAGTTCGGCTACCTGTGCCGAATCCAGGTGACGGGGCTCCCGGATGATGTCTATGAACTGTGCTTTGAGCATTACCAGTTGTTGAAGGCTTTATTAAAAATATCTTCCGTCAGCTGGCGGTTCACCTCGTCGAGCAGCCCGTCTTCCACCGACGAGAGGTTTGACTTGGAGTCGTAATCCGTAAAGCGGGTGAAAGCCTGCTCAAAGTTTTTGGTGGCGTCGAATTTGTTGATGTACTTTACATTCACGGTTACTGTCATCCGGTTGAGGGCAGCGGCATCCGTGCTCTGAATAGCTACCGGTGCAATGTTATAATCCGTGATCTGCCCTTCAAATTGCAGGTCGCCATTCTGTTTCACCAGGGCCAGGCTGGTCTGCGACGATACCACATCGCGCAGCTTCTCCGTAAATTTTTGGCTCATGCTTGGCTTCCCAAGCGTGGTATTGTTTGTGAAAAAAGCAACCGACACGGACTTCGCTTCCTCAGGAATGGTCGAGCCACTGAGCGAAAAACGCGCTTTGCAGCTAAAGAGCCACAAGGACACCAGGCCGAGCATTGCTATGTTGAGGGCTGTTTTCACAGAGGATCACAAATTTAGCAAATTAATCAAAACGAAGAAGGGCTTAACGTTGTTTCACAAAATTGATCTTTCATGCGGGAACACAGATCAGGCAGCTGGATCGGATCAGACCAGGCATCCGATTTTCAAAAACGCGATTCTGGCTACTTCCGGATGTTCTTGTCTATGCCTCAGATGTGCTTCAGCAAGCACCTTAAAACCTCAGCCTCAGGCTGGCCACCACGCCCTGTTTGAAGCTGTTTCCCGGGCCGTAGCCCATCACATAATCCACCCGCAGGATCTGGAAGATGCGTTCTATCCCGAAATTGACCTCGTAGTACTGGCTGAGCTTATCGCTGAACAACGCATGGCCTCCTACTACTTCCTGCCAGCGTGTTTTTTTCAGCAGGGGAATTTTATTAAAAATAAAACCATTGAAGTGATGCTCGGCATGGGCCTCAGCATACCAGTTTTTGGTGCTGTAGGTGTAATACGGCAGGAGCTTGTAGGAATTCAGGTAATCGGTACTGAGGTAAACGGTTTGATTGCCTTCAAAATGCTTGTAATCCATAAATTCCATGCGCCTCGTGTTAAGGAAATAGCCGGCTTTGAGGCGGTAGTTGAAACGCCCGACCAGGCCCAGCCGGATGCGGTCGTTGATGCTGATCCTGAGCAGGTCGTAATCGATCACAGTATTTAATCCCGGAATGGCTTTGGTATAGGCAATGTTGATGATCGGGTACTTGCTGCCTACAATCACTTTCTCATAAGGCCGTGTATCATATTTCTGCTTGAAACGGATAGAGAAGCCAAGTTCCACCACAAAGGCATTGTTGACCGAGAAGCTGGAGTCATCAGTATTCGGGTGCAGCGGATCATTGCTGGTAAAGAGTTTTTTGCGGTCGTCGATCCAAAGCTCATTGGCCGTATTTTTCAGTGCAGAGCGTTCGGCATATTCGGTGTTAAAGTTGAGGATGAGCCCGTTGATGAGCTCGCGCCGGTAAGAAAAAGCCGCATAGCTTTTCTTATACAGCTTCATGTAATTGTCGTTGAGCAGGAGCGTATACGCAGAGTTTACGGTAGAGTTGATGCCTTCTTCGCCGTTGAACTGCGTTGCCGTGGAGCCGACCCTGATGCGAAAGGACTCAAAAGTTTTGGGGTTGTTGAAATACTGCCAGCTCGCTGCCCCACTCCACAGGTAATTGGAAAAACCGTAGCGCGTGCTCGCCGCAATCACATGCTTCCGCTTATCTTCATAGCGTTTTTCCATGTTGATACCGGCGGAAGCATTGATCCCTTCTACGGTATTGTATTGAAGGCCTGAGTTCAACAGGCCGGAAGTGATGAGGCTGAATTCCCGTTTGGTTTTGGTATAACTGTAACCCAGCACCAGGTCCGAGGTTTTGAAGCGGTTCCCGATATGGTCGAGACTATCCTTATAGCGGTCGGAGTTCTCAATCACAGCAATACTGTCTTTTCTGACATAGTCGGTTTTTTCCTCTTCCGTGAGCGGTACAGGCCTCGCGCTTTTCCAATAGGCAGAATCTTTTTTATTGGAGCCTTCCTCGATCACCAGGACTTCGTTCTTAAAAAAATCCCTGGCGAATACCGGGTGCATGTCGTACTCGGAACACACGACGTTGAAATAACCGTCGCCCTCGAAACCCATGATCTTAAAGCTGAACATCATGTTGAAGCTCGCAGGCATCCAGATCGTATCATTCACCGGGGAGTTGAGCTGCGTGAACTTGAGGGTATCGACAAATTTTATTTTCGACTCTTTGGTCACATATAAATCCACGCTATGCACGCGCCATGTATTTTCCTGGATGTAGATAACGCCGTTGAAACAGGGATCTGTCGCGCGTTTCGGGATGACCTGGATCTTGTTCAGCATCTTCCCGTCTTCGAAAGTCGTTCCCAGCAATTTATAGCGGTAAGATAAAAAGGCATTCTGGTTGATCGGCGAAATGAAAGGCCGGTCGCTCAGATTTCCCAGGCTCACCAGGTTTTCATATACATTGAATTTCAGATCGCTTACCTGATTGAAGCTGAACGCCTTGTTATTACCACTGACGCGGCTTGAGTACATGATTTCCTTTTCATCGGAAGGCTTGCGAAAATGGTATCTCGACTCACTCTCGCTCAGGTAGATCACGCCCAACAAGGAAGAGTCGATCTGGTTTCCGGGACTGGCGATCTTGTTGATGAGCTTTGCCATTTTTTCGGGATAGGTTTTCAGGCGCTGCAAGCCTTTGATATAGGCTTTGCAGGAGAAGGATTTCACCTCGTTCAGGTAGCCTTTCCTTTTTTTGATGGCCTGCCGGATCACAGCATAGGCCGGGTCTTCGCCATCTTTCACCACCACTTCTTTCAGCTCGTAGCTCTCCGGGCTCAGGCTCACATTGCTGGTGGTATTCCCTTCCACGAGCACGCTTTCCGTTCGCTTGCGGTAGCCAACATACTGGAAGATCAGCTGATAGCTGCCTGCCGGGAGCTTCAGGGTATAGAAGCCGTCGGCATTGGCATTGGTGCCCAGGTTGGTGCCTTTCACCAGCACCGAAGCAAAAGGCAGAGCTTCCTGTTTTGGATCGGTAATCTTTCCACTGACAACAAAAGACTGCGCCCCGGACGCCAGAGCCAATACACAAAACAGGAACAGATACAGAACACCTCTCATAAAGCAGGTGTAAGATACGGAAATTTGTGTGGTTCGGGATGTAAAGAAAATTAAAAGCGCGCAAGCGGCTTTCAGGCCAACATCGGGCCGGCCGCATAGTTGCCGGCACAGTTGTGATCTTTGTCCCTTGCAGATCCAGGTTTTCGGGCTACGGAATCATGCATACGATTGCGAGGCCGCATCACCGGGATCGGAGCCAGAGAAGCTCACACCATTGAGCGCAGGCAATCATTTCAGTTTTTCCTATTCCCCTTTCTTGCTGAATCGCCATCGTGCCGGGAAAGATAAGAGATATCCGCCTCACAGAACTGAGAACTAATTTTCATAAAGTTTTTAAGAGGCATCGACGCAAAAGAAGAAGCCTGACAAGGTATCGGAATGATGCTCTTGTTTTTTAGTTAGCATCACCTTTAAAGATCCCTGCGATCTTATCCTTCAGCTGGATCACTTTTTCGATGTTCTCCTGGATCGCAGGCACTGTCATTTCCGTAATCTGTGAGTCGCTCAGCGATTTCTGCGATTCGGGATAGAACACCACGAAGCTGGTGAACTCGTTATTTTTATTCAGGATCTTAGGCATATTGTCCACATGGAAATCGTAAGATACGGTTTGCTTGCGGCTGCTCAGGAATAAAAAGAGGTCATCCTCCTTTACCTGATCGGTGATCTGCAGGTCCTCATAGTCCGTTACCAGCTGGTAACTGTAAAACTCTTTTTTCTTATCCTGGATCAGTGATGCAAAGGTTTCAATGGTTTTGGGTTGCCCGTATACAATTGTTTGGTTACCCAGCTGCTTCATCAGGGCATTCATTTTTTTCACCACCAGGTTGAACCCGTTTTCCAGCTCGGCATTGGGAGTAAGGATCACCACAATGCGGTTATAGGTATTGAGCGGCTGGATGATCTTGGAGATAATGACTGATTGGCGGGTCTTCACCAGGAGGTTATCGGCAATGTTCCCGAAAATAATATTGGAGTTTGCCTGTTGGGCTTTCCAGCTGATCAGGATGTCGGAGATGCTGTAGGCCTTGGCTGTTCGCGCCACGCCATCGACAATACTCAGGTCTACTTTTTTGAGCACCTGTACTTTTTTATCGCCTGAAGAGATCTGTTCTACCACACCGTCGATCACTTTTTTCACCACGTTGATCTTCTCATCCGCTTCGGCATTCTCTTCTACAATCGACAAAGGATAAATGGGCTCGGGAGATTTAGAATCCTTGATGAGCAAAGCCAGGTCGATGAGGCGTGCAATATTTTCGGGATTGCTCACCGGAATGAGGATGCGTTCCGTGCGGTCGATGATCTTTTTAGATGTTTCCTTCTCCGTCATGGCAATTTTCCTGGCAGCCCTCTCCGTCACAAAAGAGCTTACCATGCAGCTGATGAGGATCAGGATGATGGTTCCGTTGATCACATTCTGATCGAAGAGCCTGATATCATAGCCTACCTTGATCACCGCCAGCGTGGCAGCGGCATGCGAGGCACTAAGCCCGAACATCACACGCTTTTCGTACTTGGTATATTTATACACTAAGCCTGTTGCCTGCGCGGCCAGCCACTTGGTTACCAGGGCGGTGAGGCTGAGGATGCCTGCAAATACCAGGGCGCCTGTGCCTGTGAAGAACACCCTGAAATCGACGAGCATGCCGGCGCTGATGAGGAAGAAGGGAATGAATAAGGTATTGCCGATAAAAATGATCCGGTTCATCAGCACCGAGTTATGCGGGATGACCCGGTTGAGCGCCAGGCCCGCCAGGAAAGCACCGATGATAGGCTCGACACCAGCCAGCTCGGAAAAGAAACCGGAGATGAACACCGTAGCCAGTACATAGATGTACTGGGAACTGCCCTGCCCCTCGAGGTTACGGAAGAACCAACGGCTGACCTTGGGCAAAAGGTACAGCACCGAAAAACATAAGAGCCCTAAGGAAAGCACCAGCCGAAGCCAGAACATGGCGTCGATCTCTCCGTCGACGACATTGGTAATAACGCCCAGGAGAATGAGCACCGCACTGTCGGTAATGATGGTTCCCCCAAAAGACACCTGCACGGCCCTGTTTTTCACAATGCCCATATTGCTCACAATAGGGTAGCTCAGCAGGGTGTGGGTAGAGAACATGCTGGCCAGCAACAAAGCCGGCCACAGGGTAAAACCAAACAGGTAAATGCAGACAAGGTAACCGATAAAGATCGGGATGAAAAACGTGAAGGCGCCAAACACCAGGCTCTTGGCCCTGTTCTGCTTGTATTCCTGCATATCGATCTCAAGGCCCGCCAGGAACATGATGTACAGCAGGCCTGTTTTACTGAAAAGCTCGAAGCTCGTCGATTTCTCAATAATATGGAGGGTATTGGGCCCGATGATAACCCCCGCAATGATGAGGCCAATGATACCCGGAATACGAAAGCGTTTCAGGATGAGCGGCGCAAACAGGATAATCAGCAAGGTAAGCGCCAGGATAAGCACCGGATTTTTTACCGGCAGGTAATGGCTGAAGAACTCGCGGAAAGCATGAAAATTATTCCCTAAAAGTTGCATAAGCCAAAACAGTGTTTAACAAAAATAGAAAAATAATGCACACTAATTACCAAGTCCCGAAATTAAAGCCCGGAGGACCAAAAGGCTCAGATCAGCTTTGTGCCGGGAATGCAGAAAAAGCGCCGGACATTTCGTCCGGCGCTCCTTCATCAGTGATAGCCCGTTTTAATGCCTTAAAAAACAATTGATGCCCAGGCCTATGGAATACAATTTACCATTGACGGTCCCTGTGGAATAGGCATAAGTTTGCGCAAGCTTTGTATCTGTAAGTGCAAGCCTGTAGATAGGAAAGATGCGGATGCGGGAGTATTTAAGTGCGATATCGATACCGGCCCCTACCTGGAGTTGCGGCGTAAAAGCGGAGAAGCCAGAAGTAGAGGAAGACGACATCTCTATCGCATTGTCATTCTTATCGATACCAAAAACACTGGTGCGTTGGTTAATGAAAAAACAGCCCGAAGCTCCTGCCGTTATAAACGGCGATACTTTCCTGCGGGTAAAGTAAACGTCGAGGCGAAGCGGCACATCGATGTAACGGTAATCATAGACATAATACATGGAAACAGGATCACTGTCAACCGGTGATGCGCCATACTCGATCTCTTTGGTTTTACCGCCCTTGCCGCTGTATTGCACGCCGAGCGTCAAGGCCAGGTTTTGGTTGATCTGGTACATGCCCTCAAGGCCAACCGTTACCGAAAATTTGGATATATCATAATCCGACTGGTAATTTTTAATGGCAGGAAAGCCGCTGTTGCTTCTTGGAATAGTACTGTAAGAGAGGTCGGGGGAGATAAACCCTCCCGTATAAAATCTCCCGGCAGGCCTGTAGCCCGGATCTACATCGGGAATTGTATCCTGCGCGAAAAGAGCAGTTCCGGATAATACCATAAGCAGGAAGGTAAAGCGCCACGTTTTCATAACCATTGTTTATTATCGCTATTCAAATCTGCTGCCAGTTACATTCTTTTGAATCGGTACTTTGCCCTGAAGCCGCCTCTTTTGACGAATTTGTAAAACCGGGCGTCGCTCATACTCACCAACGGAAACAGATTACCAGCCGACGATATGGTAAAACGGCGCAGCTTCCTTTTGTCGCGTTCATCAGTGTGCCCGATCGTAAATTCATCTTTGTTTTCCATCATCACCTGCAGAATTTCCCAACTGATATCCCGTGGTTCATCATCATTACCCAACATATGATTGAGGTACCAGGCCTTGTTGTAAAACTTCAGCTCATCCTTTTTATGTAAATTCAGCAATGTATCGCACAACACTTCTTTGTATACAATGTAAGATCCCTCAGGATAAGGTTCGGCACGACGGTGCTTCTCATTCAGTCTGGCTGTGTCAGCATCAGGCGTTTTATAATACGAGCGTATGTCGACAATGTCATATACCAGTTGATCTTCGATAATGATGTACGCTTCAATCATGCTGAAAGAATCCAGGGTCGGAAGCTGCTTATAATATAAGCTGTTGTAAAAACGCTCTTGATATCCTACTACTTTATCCATCAGTTGGAACTTGCCGGCCATTCCGGGAGGAAAACCTTTCAGAACAGCGCTCTGCCGCGGCATAGCACTGTCGAAGCTGACGCTGGAGCAGGCCGCCAGATATAGGCTCAGTGCCATCCAAAGCCCGTTTCGCAGTGACTTCATGTAAGTTGCTTTTAAAACGTCAGAACATATTGAATAGAAGTTGTACGCGGCGACTCGATCTTAAGCGGCCTCAACGAATACGCCGTATTTAAAAGGTTGTTGCAAACAATGGATACTTTCTGTTTCTTGTTGATCGTATAACTGATACGTGCATCAAAGACCTGGATCCAGGTATGCGTTCTCCAGTAATTAACTGCTTTGATCTGGTTGAAATAAGGTCCGCTGCTCGTAAGCACCTCCACGTCCTGGAAAGCCCTGTCGATATTATTCATTTTGCTGTAGCCTCGGTAGCTGAAGCCTATGCCGAAACGAAAGATCTTGAATTCAATATCACCTTTCACCATGTGCTTGAAGCGGTATTTCAGAATATTATCCGTCGTGTCCATACTCGCTGTTTTGTAACTCAGGTCCTGCCCGAATCCGCCCAGCGATTTATCTCTCGCGTACACGCTGTCGGGTGTTAAGGAAACCGGCTCGATATAGGTATAGCCCAGCAACGTCGTCACTCCGAATTTTTTGTTGCTTTCGGGAGTAGTAGCCGCCAGGGAAATATCCACACCGCGCACCCTGGAATCGCCTGTATTTAAAAATTTAAAGCCAACAAGACTTACATCCGGGTCCCATACACCAAACAGGTACTCGATGGTATTATGGTATTTCTGGTAGAAGCCTGCAATATCCAGGTAGCCCGCGAATTTTCCGAACTTAAAGCCCTGCTTCAGTCCCAGCTCAAAGCTATTACTCGTTTCAGGTTTCAGGTCAGGATTCGGGAACACACCGAAGATACCGGCCTTGGTGGCGATATAGCGCTCGGTAATGGTTGGATAACGAAAGCCCTGCCCGTAGGATGTGCGCACAAACGTTCCTTTCATCACCTGCAGGCTTGCCCCTGCACGGAAGATAGGCGCCACCACACTTTGCTGAGTATTCATTTTGAAATACTCATAACGGAAGCCACCGGAAAGGTTGAGCACCCTCCAGAATTTTTTATCGAGCTGTACATAGCCCGACGCATTCGTGATCTTATTATTTGGCGTACCACTCGAGGCATACAGGGAAGCGTGCGACGTAGACTGATTCCCCACAACACCGCCGGTAAAGGTCAGGTCGATGCTTTTGAAAACGCGCTGCAACTGGTATTCACCATATAGCATCGTGCCGTTATTGGAAAGGTTATTGGAGATCTGGTTATCGGAATGAAAAATACGCGTTACCAGGCTATGGCTGATACCATTGCCCGTTGTGTACTTAATAAAAGGATCGATATTGTATAAGTTTTGTGTCTGCAGGAATACAGCTCCCGGATAGCCCCTGTATAAGCCCAGGGAATCATCAAGCCAGGCAAAGACCATATTCGTTTTATTGTACATTGCATTTCCGTTGACGCCGAAGCTCAGGCCCGGAATTTTTTTAGCGCGGTAGCGTAAGTTAAAGTTAATGCGGCCACGTTTTTTGAGCATGTCCTCGTTAGAAAATACCGGTATGGTGTCTGCAATTTTTAAGGCGGCTTTAATGGCCGGGGGCATGTAATTTCCTGCAGGCGCCGGGCCGATGTAGCCCTGGTCCATATTAAAATTGCCACCGATCGTGAAATCAAGGTTTGATTTAATGATCCGGGAATGCATAAAATTAAGGTTGGTGAATCCGGGAATGGATTTGTTGTACCAGTTTTCGGCAGGTGCTTCCGGCAGGCTATAGTTTCCTAAAGAATAATTCACAACGGTTTTGGGCTTGGCTCTCGGGTAAGCGGTACGCACATTGATGACACCGTTGAGAGCCGATGAGCCATACAATACGGAAGAGGCTCCTTTGATGATCTCAATCTGCTCGATATTCTCTACCGGAATATAGCTCCACTCCGGCCTGCCGGCATCGCCGCTCAGCAAAGGAATCCCGTCTACCACAATGGCCACACGGCTTCCCACACCAAAGGTAAAACCGCTTCCTCCGCGGATCTGCGGATCATTGTCAATGATGCTCAATCCGGGAACCTGCTCCAGGGCCGTTTCCACACTGGTGGTGTTTTTATTATTAATGAGGTTTGGCCTGAGTACTTCCATCGATACGGTCAGCTCCTCCAGCTTCTGTTCAAACTTACCGGAAGAAACGACCACTGTTTCCAGCAATTTGGCAATCGGCTTCAATTTAAAATTTCGCTCAACCACCATGTTGGAACCTATGTATACTTTTACAGTATCGCTCCCCAGGCCGATGTAGCCGCAGATGATCTGCTGGTAACCGGTATCCACTTCGAAATAATATTTTCCGTCGATGTCGGTCGCTGTGCCTTTCGACATGTCTTTCACAAGCTGAATGGTAGCGCCGGGTAATGTTTCTTTGGTGCTGGCGTCGGTCACCACGCCTTTGAGAATGCCTGTAGATTGTGAAAATAAAGCGTTCCCGGTAATAAATACCAGCGCGGTCAGACATAACCTGATNNTCATAGAGGGGTTCTGTTTTTTTTAATTTACCGGTGGCGTCGCTTTTGCAATGCTCCGGGGCAACACTAATGGAAACCTGGATACTAAGATCAAAAAGAAACATCCCTCACGACGTGTCGCGAGGGATGTTGAAAAGGAGTGGATTAGTCTTTCAGGAAGCGCGCGATGGCCGCTTTGGAATTGGTCGATTGAATCCTTACGGTATAGATACCGGAAGTAAGCCCGTGGCTGTCAATCGTAATCACCGCTTCAGAAGACGTTAAAGACAATACTTTTTTACCGGCCATATCATACACGTCCACCGTTTTCAGCTCAGTGTTGTTGACATTGATGTGCAGGACGTCCTGTACAGGATTCGGGTAAAGCTTTACAGCAGCAGACTGTAATTCCTCGATACCGGTACAGGCATCGACAGTAATGACTTTTGAATCGCTGGCAGAGCAGCCGCTGGTGTTAGTGTAAGTATAGGTTACAGTAAATGATCCTGCCGATGCAGGAGTGAATGAGCCTGAGGCAACCCCGGCTCCTGAATAGCTACCACCGGAAGGAGTTCCGTTAAGCGCAATTGCAGCATTACCGGCACAAGGCGTACTCGTAATAGCAGCCAAACTTACCACGGGAGTTGGATTTACAACAACTACAGATGTAGCCGTGTAGGTTCCTGCACAACCGGCTGCTGAAGCAGCAACAGTATACGTGGTATTCGACGTAGGTGAAACCATGATCACGGCGCTGTTGGATACCGGAGAAGTCCAGGTATAAGAGGAAGCCCCGCTGGCCGTTAAGGTCGCTGTATTACCGGAGCATATTGTTGCACTGTTTATAGAAACGGTCGGCGAAGAGGTGATGGTTACCGAAGTGGTAGTGCTATGCACACAGCCGAGGGCATTGGTTCCCGATACACTGTAGTTGGTGGTGGTGGTTGGGCTCACCGTAATAGTCGGTGAGTTGGAAGCCGGGCTGGTCCAGGTATAGGTGTTGGCCCCCGAAACTACCAGGGATACCGTTCCACCGGAGCAGATCGTTGCCGCGTTCACCATCAGGTTGCTCGCAGAGATCGTAACCGTCGCCGTTTTTTTCGCGCTGCAACCCAAAGCATCGGTTCCGGTTACAGTATATTGGGTTGTAGAGGAAGGGCTCACAGCTACAGTTGCGGTAGTCGCACCTGTATTCCATGAATATGCAGAAGTACCAGTGGCAGTAAGCGTGGCTGTTTGCCCGGCACAAATGGTCGGAGAATTCACGCTGACAACCGGAGCGGCATTTACACTCACTGTTTTGGTAACCGCTACGGTTCCCGAAGGATAGGTCGCTGTAAGGGTTACAGAATACGTTCCACCCGCTGCATAAGTTACACCGGGATTTTGTGAAGAAGAGCTGGAAGGTGTAGCTCCCGGGAAAGACCAGTTCCATGCCGTCGGGGTTGCCGTCGACTGATCGCTAAAGGTAGCGACAGTGCCGGGACAGATCGTTGCAGGCGCATTGAAGTTCGCTACCGGATTATAGATCAGCTCGAGGTCATCCACAAACATAATACTGCCAGTGCTGCTCATATTGGGTGCTACTGTGAGCTGATTATTGGACGAGGTAATATTCACCATCACATAAGCCGGTGTACTTGAGCTCACATAATTGAAGGGAACCGAAAAGCGCTTCCAGGTTGCCTGGTTTGCAGCCGGCGTCACGTATAACGCATCACCGATCTTGTTGGCAGACATATTCGGGTGATTCGAGTTATAAGGTGTTTCAGGATCGTAGTAATCGCCTGTGTGCAGGATGACACGCACTTTTCCCTGTTCAGCGGAAGCACCCGTTCCTCCGGTGGCCTGTGTATACTTGTACCATCCTACCAGGCTGTCCGGGCGGCCGGTTAATGGAATGCGGGCGCCGTTGGCCGAAGTAGCGCTTAAGAACCCTTCGGATTTATTGGAAGAAGGAGCTTCCACCACACCCGAGGTCACATTTCCGTTGACAGTAGCGATAATAAAATATTTGGTTTCCACCCTTACGCAATAGCTTCCGGAATGTGGACTGGTAGCACGGGAACAGGTCTGAGGGCCGGAGCTGGCTAAGCCTGTACCGGTTTTGTTTGAGTTGAAGCTGGTAGGCTCCTCCGTAGGAGAACCAGCATTATCCCAGTTTTCGAAACCGGCATTTGCAATTTGTGTCTGCCCGAAAGCAAAAGCACCCATTGCCAGAAATAACGTCGTAATTATTTTTTTCATAGAGCTTGGTTTAGTGTTAGCAATTCAAAAATACAAAAAACATACGGATTTAAGTTTAAAAAAAAGCATCCCGGGCCATAAGGCCCGGGATGCTCAAAATGATTCCGTTAAAAGCCGTTGTTCAATTAAAAAATCATTTTATTTATCTTTTGCGGTATTTACGTGCACGCCGTGCTTGTCGATAACGACTTTGGATTCTTTGGAGTTGATGTTCACGCCATTGCTGTCCACTTTAATGCTGGCATCTTTGGCGTTGATGTTCACACCATTCACATTAATGTTGAGTTCCTTGTCGGCATCGCTGTCATCATCTTTTCCGTTATAGTGGTCGCTTACCGAGATCAGGCCTTCACAATCCACACACACCAGGCCTGCTTCGGTCATTTTCCAGCGGCGACCCACCATATCCCCGTCATAGGTATTGGTTACATTCTCGATATCGTAGATCAGGCTTTCCAGGGATTTATCAAGGTAGATCACCTTCCCCACCGGGATCCTGAGGATCGCGGTCACATCCTGTTTTCTGAACTTATCGAGGCTGTTTACCCTGAAGAGGTCATCGAAAATGATCTCATTGTTTTGCTGAACAACATTGTATACAATGTGCTTTGCCCTCAGGCGGGCCATGTCCTTGCTGTTACCCCTGGCTTCTTTCACGATCACCAGGTCAGTAGTGCCGTTTTGGGATTTGATCACATTTAAGCTCGCGTTGCCCAACAGGTATTTCGTATTGTCATGCTTCCCGATCATATACCCATTTCTGTGACCATGGTAGTAATTCCGTTCTCCTTCTTCCTTTTCATCGCTTACTTCCAGCTCACCATAATTGATACTCAACTCATTCATCTTCAACACCAGAGTATCGTTTTGCTGAACAGCTATGTTTTCCCTGAGCTTAGCCACTTTGTTAAAGTCCTGGCTTGTGCGTGTTCCTACATAGATAAGCATGACAAAGCCAACCAGCCAGAGAATGCCTGCCGAAAGATTGACCCAGCGATTGGAATAGCGCACTTTGAAGAGGATCTTCACACCACCGTATATCATCATCACGATGGGCGTTCCAACGAAAATAGCAATCCCGATCAGTCCGATGTAAAAATCTTTTCCATCGAGCAGAACCATGTCAATCCACTCGCTGCCTTCTACATTAGAGGTCATAAAGGACACCCCAAAGATAGAGCTGAACAGCCCAAGGAAAAAGATCAGGCCAATAATCACCATCAGCACTCCGAGTATCTTAAACAGCACACGGCCTATATTTGTCAGCACATCCCCCATGAAATCAATTGCCTTTTCGGCAGCGTTGCGCGGAGCAGCTCTGTCTGAAAGATCACGGAAATCCTTTCCGTATTTTTCCATCCTTTTTTTAAGCTGCTCCGCCTCTTCCTTTACGGCTTTGGAGATGTTATTGATATCCGCCTTCTCCCCTTTCATCATCAGCTTGTCGGCGGTGGTTTTGGCTTCAGGAATAGCGATCCATAAGATCAGGTATAACAGGATTCCTGTACCGCCAAAAAAGAACAATAATAATAAGGCAATGCGCAGCCATACCGGGTCGAAGCCAAAGTAATGGCCAATCCCTGAGCACACGCCGCCAATGACTTTATTGTCGCCATCACGGAACAAACGCCTCTTAACAGGCTCTTCCCCTGAATTCCCTACCTCTGCGTCCGTATCCCCGGAACCCATAGCTTCCGATACAAATTCTTCCGGCTTGCCCATGTTATCAATCACGTAATCCACATCACTCATCAGTACCACCTGTTTCACCGTGCTTGTTTTTCCCTGAAGCATTTCGGCAATGCGCGACTCAATGTCGCTCATGATTTCATTTCCACCATCCGCCTTGTTGAACAAGCTTTTGATGGCAGCGAGGTATTTGCTTAATTTCTCATAAGCATCTTCTTCTATATGAAAAATAATACCGCTGATATTTATAGTTACTGTTTTATTCATAGTCTCGTTTATTAAAAATAGGTTTAATTCTTTGGTTGTATCGTTTTATTGACGGCGTCCACCAGCTCTGCCCACGAGAGCTGAAGCTCCTTGAGGTAAGTTACCCCTATTTCGGTGAGCATATAGTATTTACGCGGTGGCCCGGAGGTGCTCTCTTCCCAGCGGTAGGTCAGCAAACCTGTGTTTTTCAATCGTGTTAAAAGCGGATAGAGTGTTCCTTCGACTACTACTAACTTTGTTTCCTTCAACTTCTCAATGATCTCTGTCGGATAGGCATCGCCCTGAGAAAGTATGGATAGTATGCAGAGTTCCAGAACACCTTTGCGCATCTGCGCTTTTGTGTTCTCTGAGTTTACCATATTTATAGTGTTTTAAAATTAAACTGAATGCTGTATGCGTTATTGGCTTTGAGCTGCTTAAGGCTCAGGGTCAGAAATTGCTCCTCGATGAATTTCCTCAGCCCCTGGTTTTCGGTATTGGCTACAACCAGGTTTACCCGGCCGGCCTCATCCACTGTAAACACAACGTTTACCCTGGCCTCGGAAACATTGTAGGTATTAAGATTCGGAAATTTGATGCTTTCCTTAATAGTGCGCGATGCCGACTCTGCGTCTGCGCCCATTGGCTTTTCTCCCGCAGGAGCTGCCATGGCCGATGTACCGATTAAGATCCCTGAAAGCATGGCGAGCAAGCCTTTTTTTAAAAACAGGCCACCCTTTGTATGTTTGCCGGTGTTGTCCTTCGTTTTCATAATTGTTGTTTTTGAGTGTGTTATTATACGTTTTCTGTTCATCGTTTAAGCGTCCTGGTCAATTTCCGGTTCGCGAATCCGGCCTTTTACTTTTCTGCTTCTTTGCTAATTTGGCCTGCAGTGCTTCTTAACAAATAGAATAAACAGTACTATGCTTTAATCATTATTAGGTGACACAAAGATACGTGAATTATTTAGTACCTTGCAACACATAGTACTAAAAAATAAATAAACTCATTGATAATCAGTGAGATTATTTTCAGGCAACAGATTTGAGGGAACCCTAAAAAGTACTTTTTAAGGTTTATGCATCACTGGTCAAACGAATTTTCGCAATTATTTTCGCTTCACGGACTCATGTCTCTGCTCACCCTGAGCCTCCTGGAAATTGTGCTGGGAATAGATAATATCATTTTTATCTCGCTGGCAGTGAACCGCCTGCCCAAAAAGTTACAGCCACGTGCGCGTACCATTGGCCTGCTCCTGGCCCTGGTGGTAAGGGCCTCCATGCTGTTCTGCATCGGCTCCATTGCGGGGCTCAAACATCCTTTCTTTTATGTGGGCCCTTATGGCATAACCGGCAAAAGCCTGGTGCTCTTTGCCGGTGGCGTATTCCTGCTGATAAAAACATGGAAGGAACTGATGGATAAACTTTATAAGCGCAACAGAACAGATGCGCCGGGGAAAAAGCTCAATGACAGCTTCAGGGCAGTGATCATCCAGATCGTGATCATCGATTTCGTCTTTTCTTTTGACAGTATCCTGGCCGCGGTGGGACTGTCGGGCATTATCCTCATCATGGTATCGGCAGTCACCATTTCCATGTTACTGATGATTGTATTTTCTGGTAAAGTTGCCGGGTTCATCGCTAAAAATCCAGGCATCAAAATGATCGCCCTTGTTTTCCTGCTGGTAATCGGCGGCATTTTAGTGGCAGAAAGCCTGGTAGATTGCTATAATACCACAGTGCCTGAAAAAGAGCACTGGCACATTAACAAGAATTACGCTTACCTCGCCCTGGCCTTTGCCCTGGTGGTAGAGCTTTTTAATATCCGGGAGCGCAAAATCAGGCGCTCGCACGGCTCCACATAAAATCACCGGACCCAATCAGGAATCCGGTGATCTTATCAGTCAGAATGCAAAAAAATTAGTCTTTCGGTTTTTCGTTGGTAGTTGCTGTCGACGTACCAATAGGCGTTGTTTTGGTTTCGTTGGCCGGAGCCGGAGATTCCGTTGCCGTTGTTTTCTTGGTTGTGACAGCCCTGCTTTTCGTAGGCGATACTCCTTTTTCCGAAATGGATTTTTCAGTTGTAGGAGGCGTGCCTGATCGCTTGGATGAGGGCTGCTCCTGGGCGCTTACCACAAACGGAGCGGCAAATAAAACGAAAGTAATGATATGCTTCATAAAGTCTTGTTTTAAGGGTTCAGAAACAAACTTAACAAAATAAATGCCAGACTCCAAATACTAAGGCGTGTACTGGTTGGCGCCCGCATCTACAGCACCCGAGGTGCGCGAATCGCCTTTCAGATCGGTGTTCAGAACGGCAGGGTTGATCAGCAGTATAGCCGGATCGCCGATACCGCGGGCTTTGGAGCCACTGTTGAGCCTGAAATCGTAGTTGGAAACACTCCGGAAATCACTGGCTTTGTTAAACACATTGTTAGTAGAGTTGGTTGCGGCGATCACCGCTGTTTTCAGGAGGCTGTTATCGAACTCGTACCTGGCGTTAGCGCCCGCTTTCATATCCAGCTCCAGCTCATTAGCCTGGCTTCCGTCGATGATACAGTTGCCGAAGTAAGCGCTGTCGAGGTTATTGGGCGTGGAGCCTGTGTAATTGTCGATGTGCACACAGACCTGCCCTCCCCTGCCGCCTTCCTTATCAAAATAGTTGGCAAAGGTGCTGTGCAGAAAGGTATATTTCCCTCCGACGGTAAGCGCGGCCACATATTCCTTGCAGTTACTGATGGTATTGTTGGCGCCCCAGATATTGTATGCGACAGCATATAATCCCCATTTGGAGCAGTTTTTTATCGCGGTGTTCGTCAGTTTCAGCCTGCCCGGCTGCTGCGTGGTTGCAATCACTTCGGTTTGCAGGCCAATGTAGCTGTTCTTGATGATGGCGTAATTGATGTGGTTATCCAGGCGGCCCTCATTGATCCAGATCCTGTCCCACTGCCCGGGCTGGTCCGAATAATCGCCTTCGCGCCTGTCGCCCTGGAATACGACCTCGTTGCCAGCCACGCCGTTTACCTGCAGGCAGCCGAAGCGGTATACCCACAGGCCCGCGCCTTTGTGCATATATACCTTAACGCCCTGGTTGATAACCAGCTTTTGCGTGGAATCTACCACGAGCCAGCCATAGATCACGTGCGGCTTATCGTTGCTCCAGGTTACGGTGGTATTGGTAGAAGAGGATAAAAGCGAATAAGGCAGAAAGCCCGTTTTGTATTGAATGGCGCGGTCGGGAAAATGGTAGTAAGCATCCTGCCCCCAGGCTTCGAGGGCTACCGATTGGATATTGCCGTTTACATTAAAGAGGATCTTATCCTGGATCACCAGGGGCGTATTTTGGCTGGTAGGATTTACATTGACCTGGATAAAGATGTAAATGCTGTCGTTGGCGAGGATCTCCACGCCGTTCACCTGCCTGCCTTTGACGCCGTCCACATTCAGAAAGAAATTGGAGGCATTGCCCTGCTCAAGGGACACCGAGGAAATATTGATCTTCTGGTTATTCTTATTGATCACGCGGATGGCCCGGGTGGTAGAGCCAATAGTCGTAAAAACAGTATCGAAGAGCACGGAATCCTGCGAAAAGCTTACTTTTGCGGAAGGGTCTGTCAGGGTCTTGTCTTTTTTACAGGACAGGAAAACCATAGACAGGCAGGCAAAAAGGAAAAAAAGTGGTTTCACAGGCATCAGAGAAGGCAAATTTATGTTTTTAATAACGATTTCGGAGGTATAATATTGTTTTTTACACTTTTTTACTTGTGGTATCCAAAAATTCATTATCTTTGCGTTCCAAAATTTTTTGAAATTAATTAACGCGATATAACATGAAAGCAGAAATTCATCCTGAAAACTACAGATTAGTCGTATTCAAAGATATGTCTAATGGCTATAGTTTCTTAACCAAGTCTTGTGCAGATACCAAAGATACAATCGTACACGAAGACGGTAACGAATACCCATTGGTGAAATTAGATATCTCTATGACCTCTCATCCTTTTTACACAGGAAAACAAGTACTGGTGGATACAGCAGGACGTATTGATAAATTCAAATCACGTTACGCTAAGAAATAATTCATCTTTTCTTATTACACGTTTAGTTTTGATCCATCTGCGCAGGCAGATGGATTTTTTTATGGTATTACGTTTCTTCTTCGTTTGATATTTTGAGCGTCGGGCGGCCCCACATTGCTGCGGTCCTTACTGCCACGACGCGTTGTGACAGTAAGGAACTAAACCCTTCACGTCCATGTCAAAATCATTTGCCCATAAATGATACACCCAATACTTTGAGCCAGGCCCGCGTGAAGGATAGAACGGAAATCCTTATACGTACGCTGAGCGGAGCCGAAGCGGCAGTAAAAGATTGGAGTGATAGCCTGACCCATCAGGGGCACGCCCAAAATTTTAAACAGTCAGATCATTTTATTTTCTATTCTCTGTTTTTTTCCGGATCCTGATTTTGTGAAATTCGTTCAATACCCAAAATTTAATTTTTATTGTCTATTCTCAATAGATTACCTTACTTTGTCATATAGCCGCGATGACCTTTGTTTTTCTGTATACCGAGATTGCCGAATATTTCCTGGCCTGCTGCAACCGCCTGGCGGAGCATGGTGAGGTTCACATCATCCGTTGGCCGGTGAATAAGGAAGCGCCTTTCAGGTTTGATGTAAATCCTGCCATCCGTCTGTATTCCAAACAGGATTACAGCCTGCCTCAATTGCAGGAGCTGGTGGCCTCCCTGAAACCCGACGTGCTTATCTGCAGCGGCTGGATCGACCGGGATTACCTGAAGATCAGCAAAGACTATTTCAGAAAAATACCGACGGTGATGACCTGCGACACACATTGGACGGGCTCTCTTAAACAACGGCTGGCGACGGTACTCAGCCGCTTCACCCTGCTCCGTATTTTTTCGCATGCCTGGGTGCCCGGCGATATTCAACGAAGCTATGCATTGAAACTGGGATTCAGGCCCGATCATATCCATACCGGCTTTTACAGCTGCGACCTCGGTTTTTTCAATCATGTGTACGAAAGCCAAAGGTCACAGAAAGAAAGCCTGTTCCCGAAACGCTTTTTGTATGTGGGCCGCTATTACGACTTTAAAGGCATCCCTGAACTATGGCAGGCATTTACAGAGCTTCAGCAGGAGCAGCCCTGCGACTGGGAGCTGTGGTGCCTTGGCGCCGGCAACCTGGAGCCCGCGCAGCACCCAAAGATCAGGCATTTTGGCTTCGTGCAGCCCAAAGACCTTGGAAATTACACATCGCAAACCGGCGTTTTTGTTTTGCCTAGCCGCTTCGAGCCCTGGGGCGTGGTCGTACATGAGTTTGCCGCTTCGGGCTTTCCGCTCTTACTCAGCGAGCCGGTGGGAGCGCGCAGTGCTTTTTTGAAAGAGGGTGTCAATGGCTTTGTATTCAAAGCCGGCGATGTGGGCAGCATCAAAGAGCAGCTTAAACGGGTAATTGCTCAAAGCGATGCACAGCTGCTGGAAATGGGAGCGCACTCTCATGCCCGGGCGCAGGCAATTTCGCCCGACAGCTGGGCAAGCACCCTCCTGGATATTTCCCGCGACAAATGATGGCGCATACCGGCAGTTATCTTAAAATAGTTTAAAACCTGTTTTTAAAGCCACTTCTATTCTAAATTTCATACCTTTGCCCATTCGATGCTTGACACGCACTGCATATACAACGGGCACATCATTAGCATATATGAGCCCTCTCTCAGCTTTAACAACAGGGCTTTCCATTACGGCGACTCTTTGTTTGAAAGCATTTTGTGGAGCAACGGAAAGGCAATGTTCATCGCCGACCATGTGAAACGCATTAAGCTGGGCATGACGACCTTACGCATGAATGTACCGGCCGAATTTACCTCAGCCAACATCGAACTGCTCATCGCGGAGCTGATAAAGCAGAATGAGATCCGCGGCGACGCGCGCATACGGCTCACGGTTTTCCGCAATGAAGGCGGGCGCTATACACCGGAAACCAACGACATCTCCTTCCTCATAGAAAGCGAAACCCTGGAGAGTAAAGGCTATACGCTGAACCAGAAGGGCCTGTGGGTGGATGTGTATGCGGAAATCAAAAAACCAATCAACAAAATTTCCAATATCAAAACCGGCAGCTCGCTGCTTTATGTGATGGCAGGACTGACGAAGCTTTCGCTGCGCCTGGACGAATGCCTGCTGATCAACGACAATGGCAACATCATCGAATCCATCAGCTCCAATGTGTTTGTGATCAGGAACGGCGTGCTCTATACATCGCCCGTGGCCGATGGCTGCGTGGATGGCGTGATGCGCAAACAGGTGCTGGAGATTGCGAAACAGCATAAGATCCTGGTCTTCGAGCAGCCGCTCACCGTTCATACGCTCACCAATGGCGATGAGCTCTTCCTGACCAATGCCATCAAAGGCATTCAATGGGTGGGACAATTCAAGAATAAATTCTTCACCAACCGGAGCGCGGTATTTTTTACCGAAAAACTAAACGAGATCGTACAACAATCATGATAGAAACCTATTACAAGGCTGTGGATGAGGCTGTCGCCGCACTGGGCCTGGATGCCGAAGAGGTGCGTGGAGAGCAGCCCGGGCAGTGGAATTTAAAAAAAGGACGGTTTGATATTATGGTAGACCTTTGGGAACAGGAGAACCAACATTTGTTCCAGATCGTTTGCCCGCTCTGTGGAATCCCGGAAGAGAACCGCGAAGGCTTTTTGCTGAACCTGCTTCAAAAGAATTACGGCCTGAGCGCAATGACCTATGCCGTTATGGACAACATCGTGTTCCTGAAATACACCACGGAGGCGGCTCCGCTTACTCCCGAGAATATTGTAGCCTTGCTTACCAAGGCCGCCTTTTATGCGGAGAAGAGCGAGTTTGTTCCTCCGGCGGAATAGCTGGTTCCCGCAGATCACGCAGATTTCGGAGATCAGAAAGGAGAATACTATCCGGGTGACTGGGGCGGGTCGAAGTCACACGATGTCCTCGCCTTTCTCTATACCTTCTATGTGCCTACCCCGAATCAAGTTCGGAACAAGTTGTGGTAAAAATAAAACGTACTAAAAAATGGAAAAGATCTTAATGGTGTGCCTTGGAAACATTTGCCGTTCGCCGCTGGCAGAAGGCATCATGCTGAAGCTGATCGATGAGCACCAGCTGGACATGATGGTGGACTCCGCAGGAACCTCCAACTACCACATTGATGAGGCGCCCGACAAGCGCACCATCCGCAATGCGGCGCAACATGGCGTTGACCTCAAGCCCCTAAGGGCCCGCCAATTCAAAGTAAGCGATTTCGATGTGTTTGACCGGATCTTTGTGATGGATCACAGCAACAGGCGTAATGTGCTGGCCCTGGCTACGAACGAGCTGCAAAAGCAAAAAGTGCATTTATTGCTCAATGAGCTGTATCCTGGGGAAGACCTGGAAGTGCCTGATCCTTATTTCGGCGGCGACCAGGGTTTTGAAGATGTCTTTAACATGGTGTATGCGGCTTGCAGGAAGATCGCGGGAAAATAGTGAAGAGTAGTGAGATTTGAGTAGCGGGAAGGAAATACAAAAGGATAACTGAATCGCGCTCGTTGTGACGAACCGGCAACATTAAACAGGAAAGGGAATCGTAAACTACTTTTCTAATTTTTCAAAGGCTTCGGCTTTGGTGCCGGACACTTTGAACAGCGTATTGAGCTTGGTGATCACCAACAGCTCGTTTACCTTTTTGCTCACGTTGAAGATCACGCTCTCCCCGCCTTTATTGCGGGTCCTGGTAAGGATCTGGATCAGAACGTTGAGGCCGCTGCTGTTCATGTATTTCAGGTCAGACAGGTCGATGGCCCATTTGTTCTTATCGGTATCCAGCAAGCTGTCGATGGATTTCATCAGGTCGATGGCCTGATGCTTGTCGATCAATTCTCCGCTCAGCTTGAGGACCTGGAAGTTATTTTCTTCTGAAATGTGATAATCGAACACCATAATAGCTTGTATTGGTTAGCTAAATTACTAAATATAAAACTAAATTCCTATACAGGCTAAGATTGAAGCTTTCCTTTCATGGCCTTGTGCTCACAGCTGCCTTTCTCCTGGAGCGTGCGGCATTTGGCAAAAAAATTCAGGGAATGGTGAAAGACATCGAAGTTGAGCATATCTTCTGCCATTTTCTGGATCTGCATGATGCGCGGGTCGCAGAACTCAAATACCTTTTCGCAATCGCTGCATATCAGGTGGTCGTGCTGCTTGAACTTGTAGGCTTTTTCAAACTGCGCCAGGTTTTTCCCGAACTGGTGCTTGATCACCAGGCCCGCATCCAGCAGGAGCTCAATGTTGTTGTACAGTGTGGCCCGGCTCACGCGGTATTTCTTATTCTTCATCATCACGTAAAGCCCTTCGATATCAAAGTGCCCATCGTGCGAATAGATCTCATTCAAAATGGCAAAACGCTCGGAGGTTTTGCGGTGCTTATTTTTTTCCAGGTAATCCGTAAGGATTTTCTCTACTGCTTCTTTTGTTTCCTGTGTCATGTTCCTGTGTTCTCCTGTTAGTTGTTGTCGATCCGGGTGACGCTGGTGACGCCTTTTACTTTCAACAGATTATTGATCAAATGGTTCAGGTGCTTGGCATCATGCACAAACACCATGATGGTTCCCTCAAAGATCCCGTCTTCCGTATCGAAGCTGATGGAGCGCATGTTGATGTTCAGCTGGCTTGAGATGACTTTGGTGATGTTGTTCACCAGGCCGATCTCATCCGTTCCGGTGATCTTAATGCCCGCCAGGAAGGAGATCAGGTGGTCGTTGTTCCATTTTGCCTTCACTACCCTGTAGGCGTAGTTTGACAGGAGCTTCACGGCGTTCGGGCAATTCACCCGGTGGATCTTGATGCCTTCGTTCACCGTCACAAAGCCAAACACATCGTCGCCCGGAATCGGGCTGCAGCATGGTGAGAGGCCATAATCAAGCTTCTGCATGTCGTCGCCGATCACTAGCATATCCGAGCTGCCGCGAACGGTGGTTACCAGCTCTTCGATCTTGTTTTCCTTTTTCTTAGGCCTGTATTTTTCGGGATGATGTTTAAAGTCTATAAACTCTTTGATTTCCTTCACATCCACATTGCCAACGGCCGTGCGGTAGAATAATTCCCCGGAAGAAGGCAGCTTCAGGAAAGCCATCAGCTCATTTACATTTTGCAGGGTATAATCGAGTTTGCATTTATAGAATTTTTTCTCGAGCAGCTCTTTGCCTTCTTCCGCCACCTTGCGGCGCGCTTCCTTGAGAGCGCTTTTTATTTTCGACTTGGCCCTTGCCGTTACCACATAGCCGATCCAGTCTTCCTTCGGCACCTGCTTGGCAGAGGTGAGCACTTCCACCTGGTCGCCGCTTTTCAGCTGGTAGCTGAGCGGCACAAGCTTGTGGTTGACTTTGGCGCCAATGCAATGCTCCCCTACTTTGGTATGGATCTCGAAGGCAAAATCGAGGGCCGTCGATGTTGCCGGCAAGGTTCGCATCTCTCCTTTCGGCGTAAACACAAAGATCTCGTCGGCAAACAGGTTGAGCTTAAAATCATCGATGAACTCAAGCGCATTCGGATCCGGATTGTCGAGCAGCTCGCGGATGCGCCTCAGCCAGTTCTCGAGGTTGCTTTCTTTTTCAGCAGCCGCGTCTTTGTATTTCCAGTGAGCGGCATATCCCATTTCGGCCAGCTCATCCATTCGCACTGTTCTGATCTGCACTTCCACCCATTTACCTTCAGGGCCCATCACGGTCGTGTGCAAACTCTCGTAACCATTGCTTTTGGGCGTCGAGATCCAGTCGCGCAGCCTGTCGGGATTCGGATGGTAAAAATCGGTGATAATGGAATAGATCTTCCAGCAGTCCGCTTTCTCCCGGTCCATCGGCGTATCAATGATGATGCGGATAGCGAACAGGTCGTAGATCTCGTCGAAAGGAACGCCTTTATTTTTGATCTTGTTATAGATGGAATAAATGGATTTGGGACGTCCGAAGATCTTGAACCTGAAGCCCTGCTCTTTGAGGATATCGTTTAAAGGATCAATGAAGTTTTTGATGAATTTTTTGCGGGCCGACTCTGTTTCCGCCAAACGGCGCGAGATATCGTTGAACCAGTCTTCATTGGTGTATTTAAGGCCGAGGTCTTCCAGCTCTGATTTGATGGCGTTGAGGCCCAGGCGGTGCGCCAGAGGGGCATAGAGGTAAAGCGTTTCCCCGGCAATCTTCATTTGCTTGTCGCGCTTCATGTGGTCGAGCGTGCGCATATTGTGCAGCCTGTCGGCCAGTTTGATGAGGATCACGCGCACATCTTCCGACAGGGTGAGCAGCATCTTCCGGAAGTTCTCTGCCTGTATAGACGAGGTTTGATCGAACACGCCGGAGATCTTCGTCAATCCGTCGATGATCTGCGCGACCTTTTCGCCAAACATGCCTTTCACGTCTTCCACGGTCATCTCCGTATCTTCCACCGTATCGTGCAGCAGCGCGCATACAATGGATGTGGTGCCAAGGCCTATTTCCTCGGCGCAGATTTGTGCAACGGCAATGGGATGATAGATATAAGGCTCGCCCGACTTACGGCGCATCTCTTTATGCGCCTCTACAGCTACTTCAAACGCTTTACGGATGATCTCTTTATCTCCCTTCTCAAGTCGCCTTTTACAGGCTTTTATCAGGTTTTTATACCGGTTAAGGATTTCCTTTTTTTCTGCTTCTAAATCAATTTCCATAAGAACGCTTTATTGGTATGAAGGTAATTTTTTTTATCAAAATTATCAATAGTTACGGCACAAGATAGTACATTTGGTCCGATGAAGCTGTTCCAGTATACCTATTATTTCTTTCGTTCCTTATGGTACCGGGGCCTCGTTAACACCTTCAGGCTGCTGAAATATGAGAACAGCTATGAACGGAAACTCGGGATCAACACTCACCGCATCGAAAACCTGGCCAACCTAACGCTGGCCGCAGGCGAATCCGAACAGAACCACCACTACCAGGGTGCCAGCTATTACATCCTGTTCTCGGTCTTCGGCAACCTTCCTTCTGAAGTAAAGCAGCTCCCTTTCATCGACTATGGCTGTGGTAAAGGCCGGGCGTTGTTTGTGGCGGAGCAATGTGGCTTCACTAATTTAATAGGGATCGATATTGCGCTGGAACTGATTACCGTGGCAAATGAGAATAAGGAGGTTTACCGCAAAGCCAATCCCAAAAGCGAGATTCATTTTGCCTTTTGCGATGCCATGGCTTACGAAATCCCTCCCGACGCCTCGGTATTTTACTTCTTTAACCCCTTCGGCGCAGAGGTCCTTCAGAAAGTACTGGCCAATATCCTGGAAAGTGTGAGGCTGTATCCGAGGAACATCTTTTGCATTTACCTCAACCCGAAATTCAAAGAGGTATTTGATGAGCATGGGTTCGACACATTCTATACCAGGAAAAACAAACGCTATCTCGAAGGCATCATATACAGCTACGCACCTCCAAAAACGCAAGATGCTACCTAGTTCGCCAGGACCATGTAATTGAACTCATAGGTGGACTGGCTGGAAGTGCCTGTAGAAAAAGCCAGTGTAAAACCTGTAGTAGTAGTACCCGTCACATACGCCCTCAGGCCTGCGGAGTCCTCTGAGCGGGGCGTCAGGATAATCACCGGAGGATTGTCATAAGTCTTGTTAAAGGTAACCGTTGCATATATCCCTTTGGGCCCGCCTCCCAGGAGTCCGGTATAAATACTTATGGTTCCGGCAACATCCGTCGAGTTTGAGGACAGGGTTGCCGAGCTTCCGGTGAGCCCTAACAGGCTTCCTGCTCCGGCAATTGCAGGCGCTGTTGTCTGCGTAGTTTCGATATGGCCGTCTGCGACAATGAGCTTTGAATTGACGCTGTAGCCTGTGCCGTTTCCTATCAGCAATTGCCCGATTTCGGTGAAGACTGCTCTTACGGTATTATTGGTGCGGACCCTGAACGGAAGGTTATCCGTTGTGCCTATAAAATGAGAAGCCGTCGTGCCGGCATTACCGGTCAGGCTCCAGGGTATAGCAATAGCCGTAGGCGCCCAGATAGAGCCGTTGTACTGTAATACCTGCCCGTTGGTCGGCGCAGTTGCCGACACGGAAATGCCTCTGATCCGGGCTACAACAGATGCGTTCTGATTGCCGGTAACATCGCCCAGGAGGGTCGGCGTGTATTGCGTGGCACTGCTGAGCCTGCCGAAATTGTCTACCGAAAATACCGGAACGGCATTGGTAGCAGCCGAACCATAAGTGCCCGCTGTAACGCCTGTCGCTATGAGATTGATCGTATTTCCGGTGACGTCAATCGCTCCTGCGGTTCCTGTATAAGTAGTTGTTCCTGTGCTGATGGTATAAGCATTGGCTGGCCCGGCAGGTGTGATCGTTACATTCGACCCGGCGGTGAGCGTCGGACTAAGAGAACTGATGGTATAAGTGTTTCCGGTTTGACTCAGGCTGATATTCGCTCCCTGCACCAATGTTGTCGATGAGCTCGGGATCGTTAGCGTTTGCGAAGGATAAGCGCCGCTTAAGGTCCCCCCGGTCACATTCAGGCTCGGAGTTACCGGTGTGATCGTGTAAGCATTGCCGGACTGGTTCAGGGTGATGTTGCTGTTCCCTGCCGTCAGTGAAGCTGTAGAGGCGCTGACGGTATAGCTATTTCCGCTTTGGTTAAGTGTGATATTGCTTCCTTGTACTAAGGTGATCGATGAGCTTGGGATCGTCAGCGTCTGCGAAGGATAAGCGCCGCTTAAGGTCCCGCCGGTCACGCTCAGGCTCGGAGTTACCGGTGTAATCGTGTAGGCATTGCCGGACTGGTTCAGGGTGAGGTTGCTGTTGCCTGCCGTCAGCGAGGTCGATGAGCTTGGGATCGTCAACGTCTGCGAAGGATAAGCGCCGCT